>CBDCXJ010000027.1:0-212234 GCA_965223695.1 Gaiellaceae bacterium
CATCTCCCTGGGGTCCTCGACCTTGTCCATGGCAGAGCTCGCCTTCGCCTTGAAGAGCAGTAAGAACCTAGATATGAGACCCAACTCGTCACCTCCTTCTGAGTGATTCGCTCTCGATTCTGGACGAATCAAGTACAGGCAACGAGGTACGGATGACCCAAAGTCGCGTGGTAGGGGTACCGTTGGGTGAGGATGTGAGTGGGTCCGGTGAGGCTGCGATTGGCTAGGGGCTGAGAGGGTGGAACCACCCAGGATGGGTTGGCCCAAGAGATCAGAGCCCTGCCGGGGGTTCTAAGGGGGCCTGGCCCCCTTTGCGGGGTTTGGGGGCGTCCCCCAGGGGATCACTCTCCGGGTGGGCGGGTGGGACAGATCAGGCGGTGCGCACTTGCATCCGAACCTAGTCGGACTTGGGTGGATCCACCAGGCCGTGGCGGGTAGCAAACGACGCGGCTTCGCTGCGGCGTCCCAGCCCGAGCTTGTCCAGGATGCGGCTGACGTGATTGCGGGCCGTATGTCCGCTTATGATCAGCTGACCCGCGATCTCCCGGTTGGTCATGCCCTGGGCGACCAGGGCCAGAACCTCTTTCTCGCGCTCGGAAAGAGAGGCCAGCTCCCAGGACTGCTCCTTGGCGGTCAGTTCCTTCAGGCGGGAAAACACCCGAGAGGTGACGCCTGGGTCCAGGAGCGACTCCCCGGCGGCGACGGACCTCAACGCGCTCAGAAGCTCCGCGCGGCTCGTGTTTTTCAGCAGATAGCCCGCCGCCCCCGCCATGATCGACGCGAAGACCGCGTCCTCGTCGCTGTAAGAGGTCAGCATCACGACCCTCGTTTCGGGAAGCTCCTCACGGAGCCGGCGGCAGGCCTCGATCCCATCGGTGCCCGGCATCCGGACGTCCATGAGAACGACGTCGGGCCGGTGTATCTCAGCCTCCCGCATCGCGGCCTGGGCGTCGCCCACGTCCGCGACCACCTCGATGTCGTCCTCCGGCTCCAGCGCGGATCTCAGGCCCATGCGTACAACCTCGTGGTCGTCCACGATCATCACCTTAGTTGACCTCATGCTTCACCTCCTGCGCCGGCAGTGCGACGCTGATGCAGGTCCCCTCGTCGGGTGCGCTGGTCATCTCAAAGGTGCCGCCCATCTCCTCGGCCCTGTCACGCATGTTGTCCAGGCCATAGCCGGGCCGAAGGTTGTCGACGTCGAAACCGGCCCCCTCATCTCTCACGGTCAGGCGAACTAGTCCGGGCTCGAACGTCAGATCCACGGTAACCTTGGACGCCCTAGCGTGCTTGAGGACGTTCGCCAGCGCCTCCTGGAGGAGCCTGTAGAAGCCGGTCGCGACGGCCATCGGCACCTGGAACGGCTCTCCTTGCACCGAGACGCTAACGGGCAGCCCCGAGACCATCTCGAACTCTTTAGCCTGGTTCTCGGCCACGGCCTCCAGCCCGCTCTCGCCGGCGAGAAGCGGCTTCACGTCATAGATGTAGTGACGCGTCTCAAGCAGGGTCTTCTTGGCCAGAGGGACCAGCTTTTGGAGCCGGTCCCGAAGGACCGGGCCGTTCTCCCTCTCGGCGAGGTCGGCACAGGTCTCCAGGCTCAGGCTGAGGGCGTACATCGACTGGGCGACCCCGTCGTGGATCTCACGGGCGATGCGGGCCCGCTCCTCCTGAGCAGCCAGCGCGGCCTCCTGGGCTTTCTTCTGGAGCTCCAGGTTCTCTTGCGCCCTGGCCCGCTCGGCCTCGACCGCCTCCCGGCGCCGGCTCGTCTCCAACCGGACCATCAGGTTGGCCGCGGCCACCACGGCGAACATCGTCACGATCCGCACCGTCAATACGCGTTCCTCCCGGTTTTCGACGCTGATTCCGGGGTCGAGGGCCAGACTGATCGCCAGGTAGGCGGCGGCCACCGCGGTTACGGCCGCGAAGCTCAGGCGGCGTGAAGAGAATACGAGAGAAAGGCCGAGCAGCGCGGGATAGTAGAACACGAAGAACGTATTGTCGAACCGGCTGGTTATGCCGATACCGGCCGTGATGATGCTCAGGTCCATTATGCTCAGCGCCAGGACATAGGCTCGGGTGACTGGACGGCCTCTCCAAAGCCTCCAATGGACGTAACCATTGACGGCGCTCAACGCGACGCCCATGCCGTCCAGGATGAACAGGGTAGAGTCGGCCTCGACCCGGTAGTTGAGGACGAAGAGCCACGCGGCCAGCAGGAACCACCGGGCGACCACGGCAATGCGCTGCGTGTATCGATAGTCGTCGAAGACAGCGTATGTCGGAAGGGTGTTACGCTCCACGGCCTCGCTCATTCAGAACGTAATTCGTGAGGCTCACAGTCTAGCGAAATCGCTTCGATTCCGCCAGCAGCGCCTTGCGCCTCATGGCGGCAGCCCGAAAATGTCCGCCGATCGTGCGAGAGCATCGGTCGTGAGCGGCCGCGCGCCGCAACGACAGCCTCTCCCGAAGTAGAGCGTCCGGGCTCCGTTCTGCCCGCAATTCCGAAGCCTCACTTCTCGGAAAAACTGGGGGTTGCCTCTCCGGTTTCGGGGATATAACATTGCCTCGGTGAATTTCCGGTGAACATTCGGTGAACCGCCGGTGAATCACGTCGTTGCCGGACCGCTGTCTGGCCCTGTGGCGATGCCTACCTGGGACACGGTCCACCGCGGTGGGGATCGCCGGGTCGTGAGGAGGCTCCCATCTTCTCGAATATTCTACTGCCACTTGACGGCTCCGGCCTCGGCGAGAAGGCGCTTCCGACCGCCTTAGATCTCGTCAAGACCTTCAACGCCACGCTTCATCTGATCCAGGTTATCTCGCGGCACGTGGAGATCGAGGGGGGCAGCGCGGGCATGGGCATCTCGCCGGCCGCCCTGGAGCTTGAGAGAGACCTTGCGAGAAACCTCGTGGAGGCGCGCCTATCGAGGGGCAGACAGTACCTCGACGGGATCGCGGCGCAGCTCAAGACCCAGGGCCTCACCGTGAAGACTACCCTCGCCGAGGGCGCCGCGGACGAGAACATTGTCGACTACGCCAAAAACAACGACATCGACCTCATCACGATGAGCAGGCACGGGTACATCGGCCTCAAGCGGTTCTTCATGGGAAGCGTGACGGACCGGGTCATTCGTAACGGCGACACGCCCGTTCTGGTGCTGCCGGCTAGGTAGGCCGAGCCGGACCCGAGGGTGTGGATGAGGCAGCGACCTCCTGAACAGACAGGACTAGACCAGTCCCGAGGAGGCGAGCGATGGGCGAAGACGTGAAGGTGCGCGCGGTCCGAGCCTACGAGAACTGGGTGGGCCTGGTACTCACCCTGTACATGGTGCTGGTCGTACTGCTGATGAGGTACGTCGAGAAGGTCTCTTGGTGGTAGGGGCCGGCCCTTCGCAGGGGGAGCGTCAGGCAGAGATCGTCGCGGGCTCTCCCTCGCGGGATGATGAAATATGTGGTGTGCAGATCCCGACAGGTCGGGATTGCCGGGAGTCTGAGAGCCTGCCCTGGGCCCGTCGAAGGGGCTTCTTAAGACGCCCCTGCTAGCGGAACATCCCCTTGAACCGGTCGGACATCGACTTGGACTTTAGCTTCCGAAGCGTGTTGCTCCAGTCGGCCTCCGCCTGACCGGACCTGTTCAGATCCTTGATTCGCTGTTTCATCAGCTCGAGGACCCGCTTCTCCTCTCCGGCGTCGAGCCAGAAGCCGTGCTGCTCCTCGCAGACATCGAGCGGAAGGTTGACCGCCCGGTAGTTGAACGTCTTCATGGGCCCGGAGCACCTGGGACACGAGATGTCGCTCGCCCGTACCGCATACATCATGGTCCCCTTGAGGCGGTCGTCGTCCATCTCTGTGTCCTCGAGCTGATCCAGCTCGTCGTAATCGAGCCAGAGGCCCTTGCATTCAGAGCAACGGTCCACCTCGATGCCCTTGTACGTCTCCAGCGTCAGCGTTCCGCTGCATCTCGGACAGGTCATGCGTGTTCTCCCTCCGGACGGAAACGCCCGGTCCTTGCCTGCTGTCCACAGCGCCACAGGTACTGTAACGGCGCGGCAGGCGATCGGTTTGCCCTATTATCGCATAGTGAAGGTATACTAGGCGCCGTGCCGAAAACGGCTCCGGCCCTGCCCCCCAAGCCCGTGAAAAAGAAAGACGGGCATATCTGAGGGACACCCCTTCGGGGGAGGCTCCCACCATTGGGACGAGGGCTGGCATGCCGGAGATTCAGGCACGACCCCAAGGAGGCACCATTGTTCAAGATCGGAATCGACGTCGGCGGCACCTTCACCGACCTAGTGGTCGTGAAATCGGGAGACCCTCCCCGGTACTTCAAGACCCAGTCGACGCCCCGCGACCCCTCCGACGGCCTGATGAACGGGCTCAAGGACGCGGCCGCCGCCTATGGCCTTTCGCCGGAGGGGCTCCTGGCCCAGACGGAGCTTGTCGTCCACGGGACGACCGTCGCGACGAACACACTGGTCGAGCGAAAGGGCGCGAAGGTCGGCCTCATCACCACCGAGGGGTTCAGGGACCTGCTCGAGCTACGGGAGGGTCTGAAGGAAGACCGCTACAACCTCCGGATGAAGCCCGTCGAGCCCCTGGCTCTGCGGCACATGCGCGTCGGAGTCCCGGAGCGGACCCGCTCTAATGGGAAGGTAGAGACGCCGCTCGATGAGGAGGCGCTCGAACAGGCTCTCGACTACTTGAAAGAGGAGGGGGCGGAGGCGTTGGCCGTCTGCTTCCTGTTCTCGTTCCTCAATCCCGCGCACGAGAGGCGCGTCGCGGAACGGATCAAGGTCAGATTCCCCGATATCTACGCGTCTTACTCCCACGAGGTCCTTCCGCAGATCAAGGAGTTCGATCGGGTCAGCACGACAGTCGTCAACTCGTACGTAGGTCCGGTCTTCGGCCGGTACCTCCTGAACCTCCAGAAACGGCTCGCCTCCGTCAGCCACGATCGAGAGATACTTATCATGCAGTCGAACGGCGGAGTCGCACCCATCAGCGACTCCAGCCGGCTAGCGGTTCGGGCGATCCTGTCCGGTCCGGCGGGTGGCGTTCGAGGAGCGTCTTACTACGGCGAGGTGCAGGGAGTCTCCAGGATCATCGGGTTCGACATGGGCGGGACCAGCACCGACATCTCTCTGATCGAGGACGGACGCCCGCACCTGACCACCGAGCAGTTCGAGTGGGGCTGGAAGATCGCCGTGCCGATGATCGACATCCAGACACTCGGCGCCGGAGGCGGCAGCATCGCGCGGGTCGACGCCGGCGGCATCCTGCGGGTAGGGCCCGACAGCGCAGGTGCCGATCCCGGTCCGGCGTGCTACGGCAAGGGCGGTGAAGCCCCGACCGTTACAGACGCTAACCTGGTGCTGGGCTATCTCGACCCTGACAACTTCCTGGGCGGCGCGGCCAAGCTCGACCCGGCCCTCGCCGAGGACGCGGTGAGCAAGCATATCGCCGAACCGCTCGGACTCTCCACGGTTGAGGCGGCGTACGGGGTGCACGAGGTGATCTCCACCGCGATGGCAGAGGGGATCCGCCTGATCTCGGTCAAGCGAGGCATCGACCCCCGCGACTTCGCGATCCTCGCGTTCGGCGGGGCCTCCGGGCTGCACGTCGGCAAGGTGGCCAGGCAGCTTCAGATCGAGAGGGTTCACATTCCCGCGGCCGCACCCGTACTTTCCGCCTACGGGATGCTGTCGACCGACCTCCAGTACGACCTCTCCCAGTCGCATCCGGCCAGCCTTGGCGACCTCCACCTGGACGCCGTGCGCGCGATACTGGATGAGCTGGAATCCCAGGGCAGGGAGAAGCTCGGCCTCCAAGGCGTGCCGGACCGGGACATCGAGGTGTTGCGGTCGGCGGACATGCGCTACCTGGACCAGGTTTACGAGGTCACCGTTGACCTCCCGAACATCTCGCAGAGCGACGACCGCGTGATGTCCGAGTGGGCCGAGAGCTTCCACCGGCGCTACGAGGAGCTGTACTCCTATAGCCAGTTCGACCAGGAGATAAGGCTGGTCACCCTCAGGGTTTCGGTGCTGGGGCGCTTGCCCAGGACGGCCCCGCCAGAGCGGCTGGGTGGGGAGAGCCTGTCGGGGGCCGGCAAGGGGAGCCGGCGCGTCTATCTCGGTTCCTGGCAGGAGGTTCCGATCTACGACGGCACCCGTCTGGCAGCCGGGACGGAGATAGCCGGACCGGCGATCGTCGAGTCCGACTTCACGACTCTCCTGGTCGAGCCGGGAGACAGCGCCACGGTCGACAGCCGTGGGGGCATCGAGCTGCGGGTCGCCGCCGATGAGAGCCTCTCGGCGAGGGCCGGAGCGGTCGGAGGGGAGCGGCCGGACGTCGTCACACTGGCCGTTGTCGAGCACCGGCTCGAGTCCATCGCCCGAGAGATGATGGAGGTGATGCTGCGGACCGCTATGTCTCAGATCCTGAACTCCAGCCGCGACTTCTCAACGGCCATTCTCGACAAGGACTGTCAGCTCGTCGCCCAGGGCGAGGGGATCCCGGTCCACATCAGCGCGCTGCCGGTCGCCGTCGAGGCGGTCCGCGACTACTTCGGCGGCGAGATCGCGGAGGGCGACCTCTACGCCCTCAACGATCCCTACTTCGGCGGCAGTCACCTCCCCGATATCACCGTCATCCGGCCGATCTTCTACGAGGGGGCGCTCCTGTACTACGCGGTCAACAGGGCGCACCACAGCGACGTGGGCGGCGGAACCCACGGTGGCTACAACCCGGCGGCGACCGAGATCTACCACGAGGGCCTGCGCATCCCTCCCATCAAGCTATACGACAGAGACGTCCCCCGGCGCGACCTGCTGCGGATGATGTCGATCAACGTACGCCATCCCGAGAACTTCCTCGGCGACCTGAACGCTCAGATAGGCTCGGTAAACGTGGCGGTCCGCCGGGTTCATACCCTTCTCGATGCCTATGGGCCCACCCTGCTCGCGTCGAGCGTCGCAGAGATCATACGAGGCACCGAGAGGCAGGTGCGCCAGGTCATATCCGACTGGCCGGACGGGGTGTACCAGGGCGAAAGCCTGCTGGACGACGACGGCTTCGAGCATGTCAACATACCCATCCGGGCCACCGTCGCCATCGACGGCGACAGCATGACCGTCGACCTGAGCGAGTCCAGCCCACAGGTCACGGGATTCGTCAACAGCGCCTACGCGAACACCAGGTCCATCGTTCACGCGGTGCTCATGTACATGGCGCCCGTCGACGTCGCCAAGAACGAGGGGTCCATGCGGGCGGTCAGGGTGATCGCGCCGAAGGGCCTGATCGTCAACGCCAACCCCCCTGCGCCGGTGTGCATGAGCACGAACCACTGCGCCGAAGAGATCGCCGAGTCGGTTCTGAGGGCTCTCGCCTCGGCGGTGCCGGGCGCCGTCAACGCCGGATTCGGACGCCGCCTGCGCTACGCCATCACCGGAATCGACCCGCGGACCGGGCGCGAGTTCATCTGGCACTTCTTCCCCGCCCGCACCGGAGGCGGCGCCTCCCAGGGCTTCGACGGCTGGTCCGGAATCGGAGAGATCAACGTCGTCGGCGGCATCCGCAGCCCCAGCGTGGAGCTGACCGAGGAGCGGTTCCCCTTCTTCATCAGGAGTCACGAGATGCGCCCGGACTCGGGGGGAGACGGAGAGTGGCGCGGCGGCCTCGGCGGTGTGTGCGACCTGATCTACGAGGGACAGGGCGAGGCCCGGCTCAACACCGCCGGAGACGGCGTGATCAACCCCCCACCGGGGATGTTGGGCGGGCGCCCGGGGCTGCCGCACATTTACAGCATAGTGTCGAACGGGACAGAACGGCTCCTCCGCTCGAAAGAGGCTGGGGTCACGGTCAAGCCGGGCGACGTGATCCGAGTGCTGTCAGCCGGAGGCGGAGGCTTCGGCGATCCGGCGGCCCGCTCCCAGGCGGCCCGCGACTGGGACATCAAGAACGGCTACTGCACGAAGTGAGCGGCTCTTCTTCCGCGGCAGAGCAGAGAGCGAGCTTAGGCATCTTCCCCTCCTTTGGGGTGCTCTCGTTCCCACCCACCCGCCCAAAGGGATGGGGCCACCCCAAACCCCGCAAAGGGGGACGTGCCCCCTTTGGAACCCCTTGGGACCCGTCTCCCGGGAGAGTGACGTACGCTGTCAACCGCTCCGTCACTTGGGCCGTGCCGTACAATGGTCGAACCCGGGTCAGCCGGAGTCCGTTCATCGAGAGGATCGAGGATGTGTAGAAGCATCAAAACCCTGCGGCGGCAAGACGATCCCGCCACCGGCGAAGAGATCAGGGCGGCGGCCCTCCAGTTCGTCCGGAAAGTCAGCGGATACCGCGTGCCGTCTCGCGCGAATGAGCGGGCGTTCGATACGGCCGTGACCGAGGTCGCGGAGGCGTCCCGTCGGCTGCTGCTCTCGCTGCAGAGCCCTCGCGGACGACACACCGGCGTCGTGGTGATCTGATCCAGGCCGAAGTCGTCGGCGGACGCTTCTCCGCCCCGTAGTACGTCCCCGGATCACTCCAGGGTTCACCATGCTCTCATGAAAGCCTTCGATGGCGTGCTGATCGCCGGGGCCGGCGTCGTCGGACTCACCGCCGCGCTCTCCCTCGCTCGCAGGGGAGTTCCCGTCCTGGTGCTCGAGGCGGAGTCCGAGCTCGTTAGGGAGTACCGGGGCTCGACCTTTCACCCGCCGACGCTGGAGATGCTCGACGAGCTTGGCGTCGCGGAAGAGCTGATCCGGCGAGCGGTCGTCGTCGACAGGGTCCAGTATCGGGACCGCCGGGAAGGCCTGATAGCCGAGCTCGATATGGGGCTCCTCAAAGAGGACACGCGCTACCCGTTCCGCCTACAGATAGATCAGTACGCGCTGGCGGTCATGCTGCTCGACCGCCTGAAGCGGCTTCCCGCCACCGAGATCAGGTTTCACAAGAGGGTCACCGGAGCGGCGGCGAGTCCCGATCATGCGACCCTGACGGTGGAGACCTCAGGGGGCATCGAAACGTTCGCCGGTCCATACGTCGTCGGAGCCGATGGGGGAGGCAGCGCCGTCCGCCGGTCGCTGGGCGTCGAGTTCGAGGGCATGACCTATCCGGAGCGGTACCTCACCGTGTTCACGACCTTCGACTTCTCCGCGCACATCCCGGACCTCGGTCCTGTCAGCTACGTCTCGGACCCTGGAGAGTGGTTCCTGATGCTCCGTTCCCCGGACGTCTGGCGCGTCCTGTTCCCAACGCGTCCGGAGGAGCGTGACCAGGACATCCTGGCCGATACGTCGATCCAGGCCCGGCTTCGCGGGATCGTGAATGCGCCCGGCCCTTTCGAAATCGTCCATAGCCGCCTGTACAAGGTGCACCAGCGGGTGGCCGAGACCTACCGGAGGGGCGCCGTCCTCCTCGCCGGGGACGCCGCCCACCTGAACAACCCCGTCGGCGGCATGGGACTCAACGGAGGCATTCACGACGCCGTGAATCTCGCGGAGAAGCTGGCGAGAGTCTGGCACGGCGAGACGGGCCCCGACCAGCTTCGACCTGTATGCGACGGATCGCAGACGGATCGCCCTCGAGCACGTCCAGGCGCAGGCGCACCGGAACGTCCTCGACCTGTCCGAGCCGGACCCGGACAAGCGGAAGCGGGTCCACGGACGAGCTTCGCGGGATCGCGCGCGATCCCGAGCTTGCCCGGCAGCTCCTGCTGCGGACCTCGATGATCGCCGGGCTCCGCGGTTCGGCGGCTGCCCCGTAGTGGCGGAGGCCGCTCCTAGCCTGTTCCCAGGAACTGCTCCAGGGCCCTGCACCGGCGACTTGATCTCCAGGATCGTGGCGTCCTCGATCGCCTTGACCCCGTGCGTGACCCCCTGCGGGTGCCGGCAGGCGTCTCCGGCGTCCAGGACGAAGGTCTCCTGGTCCACCACCATCCTCACCTTGCCCCTGAGGACGTACACCACCGACTCGTGTTGGTGGACGTGCGGTGGAGATCCGGACCCCGCCGGGTAGTGAATCTCCAGCATCACCATCTGATCCCCGGCCATCATCGGTTTCATGTGGACCTCCCCCTGAACAGGGAGCCCCTCAATGGTCTTGATGGCGCGTTCCGGGACGTCCGCGCTCCTGGCTACGATCATAGCTGTCCTCCGACCTTGGTTTACTCGACGGGGGTTCCAAGGGGGTGAAGCCCTCTTGGCGGGGGCCTGGGGGTGTCCCCCAGAACCCCCTACTCAGGGGAGATTCGCTTGAGGAGTACGTGCCGGCGGTTGCCGGTGTGCGGCCTCACCTTTCCGGGCCACCTACCGCTGTCCACCGCCTTGCCCCAGGCCTCGCTGGTCAGCACGTCCGGAGTCTCCAGCTCGTAGATGGCGGTGTAGGTGGGTTCGTTCTCCATACGGATAGTCTTCCTCTCGCCTCCGATGACCATCGACAGCTCGTCCGTCCGGAAGCGGGCGACCGAGAGAGCACGCCGGGGACCTCGCGGAGCAGCGGGACGTGCTCCTCGGCGTACACCTCGTTGAAGAGCGCCTCCTTATCCGGGTCGACGTCCATTCGCGCCATGAAGAGGTATCTTGCATCGATCGACATTCCGGGAGCCTCCAATTTGAATCGTCGTGTCTGAGTCCGCCCCGGCGGCGGAGGTTAGCGTACATCCCCCACGCGAAGACGTTATCGCTTCGTTGCCGGCGGTCCAGCCCAGAGGCCCCGGACCGGGTCGTATACCTCGGCGGTGTCCAGGGTTCCTTCCTCGTTGGAGCCCCCGGCTACGAGCACGGTCCCGTCCTTTAGCAGGGTCGCCGAGTGGCCAACGCGGGGGATGCTCATCGGTGCGACGCGCGACCATAGACCGGTCGCCGGATCGTACACGATCGACGACGACAGGTACGGCACCTCGGACCGGCCACCCGCAACGAGGACCCTGCCGTCGGCCAGCACCGTGGCCGTGTGGCCGGCGCGAGGCTCGGGCATCAGCGCCGTCGGCGACCACAGGCCGGACGACGGGTCGTACACCTCCGCCGACGAGAGTAGCACGTCCGAGCCCTCTCCGCCTATTACGAGCACCCTGCCGTCCCTGAGCAGCACCGCCAAGTGGTCCCGGCGAGCGTCGTCCATGCCGTCCGCCTGCCTCCACTCCCCGGCTGCTGGATCGTACACCTCGACCGTCGCCAGTGCGCGCTCATCCTGGCTGCGGCCCCCCCGCTACCAGGACCGTACCGTCCCGCAGGAGAGTCGCGGTATGGTGGGAGCGCTCCTGCGCCATGCTGCCGGTCGAGGACCACTGATCGGCCGCTGGATCGTACTCCTCGGCCGAGCTCCGGTAGGTGCGGACCATTCCCCCCACGACCAGGAGACGTCCGTCCGTCAGGACGACCGCAGCATGAAACGCCCGTGCTTCGGACATCCGGGCGCCCTCGGACCAAACGCCGGTGGCGGGGTCGTAGATCTCCAGGCTCGACAAGAACGCCGTGACGCCCTGACCACCCGCCACCGCGATCCTGCCGTCCGGGAGCAACGACATCGGAAGCGACTTCCGAGCCTTGAGCATGTCTGCGGCGACCCTCCACTCGCGGCGAACCGGGTCGAAGACCTCCGTGGCCACCAGGGGCGGCTCATATCGGCGGAACTCCGTGCCAATGACCATAACGGTCCCGTCTGGAAGCAGAGTCGCCGAATGGAGCCTGCGATGCTCGTTCATGCGGCCGACGGCGACAATCCCCTCGGGAGTCGGCGACGAGCCGGCCGCCGCCCCGCCCCCTCCGCGACAGGCCACGACCAGGCTCATGGCCATCAGCCCGAGGACTATTGCGGCAAGGCCGAGGGTAGGTCGTGTGTCGTGCGCTGTGATCTTCATGAGTGGCAATTATCGTGCGGAAACCGAGCGTAGCCCTCTGGCGGACAAGGGTATCACGCCGGGTCCCGCCTTGCGTCGAAGCGCTGCATAGCGTGGTACAATCTAACGCCGGACCATCGAGGCCTTCGACAAGCTCGGGCCGAACTGAAGCCGGCCACCCTCTCCGTTCGTAGTGAGCGTGTCGAGCCATGGGGATCGTAGACCAATCTCTGGAGCTATCTTGAAGCGCTCATCTGGTGGCAGGCGACCACTACACATCGCGCTGTTGGCGACGCTATTGGTCGTGGCGGGCACGCTAGGTATCCTCGCGTGCGGGGGCTCGTCGGATTCCGATCCTCGACAGACGGCGCTCAGGGTAGCGCTGGCTACCTTCGGTGGCGAGGTCCTCGACCCTTCGATGGACTCCCATGGCGGCCTCAACTACCACGGCCCCATGTTCGACCACCTCCTCGGCGTCGGTCCCGATGGTAGACAAGACCTTCGGCTCGGCCTGCTGGCCGGGTGGGAGATGGGGCCGTCGGGCGAGACGTACTCTCTGAGCCTGAGAGAGGGACTGGAGTGGCACGACCGGGTAGAGGTCACCGCCGATGACATCGCCTTCAGCATGTCTCACTACTCGAGGGACGAGGCCGTCTGCGCCGGCTGCTCCGGACTGAAGGAGGCCCTTGCGAGGGTCGAGATAAGAGATAGGTACAGCGCCACGCTGCACCTGAAGACGCCCGACATCCTGTTCCTGGGAACGCTCGGACCTCTCGAGGGTGACATGCCGCTGCTGTCCGGCCGCGGAGGGGACGGCGTCGGCGGCGAAGGTCTGGAAGGACGGCCGCTGGGCACCGGCCCCTGGAGGTTCGCCGAGCGCGTTCTCCGCAGCTCGATCGACTACGATGCCAACGAGAGCTATTGGAACCGGGAGAGATCGCCCGGCTTCGAGCGGCTCCACCTCACTGAGGTGCCCGAGGTCGACGTACGTCTGGCGATGCTCAGGTCCGGCATAGTAGACATGGCGCCCGTAGACGTGAAGCACATCGAGGCCCTGCGTGCGGAGGGATTCGCCATCCAGGGACCCAGGAACGTCCTCTCCACCGCGTTCAGGTTCTTCATGCCCTACGACCCGAATTTCCTGACGTCGCGCGTGGAGTTCCGCCGAGCACTGATCCTCGGGATGAATCTCGAATCGATCGTCGGCAGCATCTTCCCGCCGGAGGCGGCGACCCTGTCGGCCGGTTCCGCGCTGTTCAACCCGGTGACGGAAGGGTACGATCCGGACCTGCCGCCCTACCCCTACGACCCGGAACAAGCAATACGTCTACTGGAGGAGGCCGAGTACCGGGGGGGCACGGTTCACCTCTTCTCGGTCACGGCCTATGGCCTGTCCGAGATGCCCCGGATCAACGAGCTCGTCGCGGAGGACTGGCGGAGCATCGGCATCAACGTGGAGGTCGTTCCGGTGGAGTGGCCGGTGCTGCAGGGCCGCCTGCTGGCCAGGCCCCAGCTGCTCGACGACGTCGGCCCGGCGCCGATCCTCCACGGTGCCGCTCCCACCAACAGGCCCGGCGGCGTCTTCGACGGGATGCGCCGCTACATAACGGCGGACGATGGCAGCCTCCTCTCCTACCACGACCCCGAGAACGGAAGCCGAATCCTGTCGGATATCACCGCGTTGCGGGACCGGAGCGCAAGGGCGGCGAGCCTCGAGGAGCTGAACCGGAGGATGTACGAAGAGTACTGGGCCGCGCCCGTCTTTTGGCAGCACGAGGTCTACGCCCTGAGCCCTGATCTCACCGGGTGGTTGCCCACCGACGGCACGGCCTCGGACCTGCGGCTGGAGACCATACGAGCCGCAGACTAGCCTGCCAACAGGCAGGGACCTATTTCCCAGGCTGTTGGAGACCTTTGGTGCAGGAATATCCGTCCTCCCTGGGATACGGTGGATAGATGGGCAACCCACACGGCGGCGCCTCCAAGACAGTTCAGATGACCGAGGAAGCGTATCACCGCGCGCGGGTCGCGGCCGTCCTCTCGCAGCAGACCCTCGGGCAATGGCTGGAGGAGGCTGTCGCGGAGAGGTTCGAGAGGGAGGCGGCTCCCGTTCTCCTGGGCTCGGCTGGGCAGACCTACCCCGGCGGCCGTGCAATGCCGGCGACGCGTTCGGCCTGACTACCAGGCTCCTGGTCGCGCTGGTCGATCGATCCTCCCTCCGCTGCAAACCGTCCCCCAAACCGGCCTCATAACCTCTTCTTATAGACGTCAAACCCTTAGAGCATTGGGCATCCTGCCGTTACAATTTCTGCGTCGATTGTCGGCCGCCGATCCGGTGTTCGACCGAGGGCCCAAGCCTGAGCTCAAGCCTGATCTGATGAGAGGATGAGGAATGCGCACGACCAGACGTTCCTGGAGTGTCCTGAGTAGATCGCGTTCGACGATTCTGACGGGTGCCGCCCTTCTGACGGTTCTGCTTGCGCTCGTCGCCTGTGGCGGATCGGAAGGCACCGTCGGCCCGCAAGGAGAGCCTGGGCCGGAAGGCTCAGCAGGTCCCGTAGGCCCCAAGGGCGATCCCGGACCTGGGGGCGCGGCGGGAGAGCCAGGCCCTCAAGGCGAACGCGGGCCGCGGGGGCTGGCGGGTGTGGAGGGCGAGGCCGGCGAGACCGTCACGGTAACCGAGGATGGCACCGTGGTTTCAACCGGAGAGGCCGGCCTTCAGGGCCCTCCCGGTCCTGAGGGTTCCGAGGGGCCCGAAGGGTCGAGGGGACCGGAAGGCGCGAAGGGGTCCCAGGGCCCGCCGGGCCCGCAGGGTCAGCAGGGACCGGCCGGCGCGGCCGGACCACTCCCCGTTCCGGACTTTGTCAGCGTCGTCGTCAGCACGGTCGAGCGATCCGGCGTGGTCGGCCTCTCCACATCCGTTGCGATCGGGACGGACGGCCTGGGACTGATCGCCTACTACGACAAGGGCAACGGCGACTTCAAGGTCGCCCACTGCGAGAACGTGTCGTGCACGGTCACGACGATCGCGATGCTGGACGCCGACGGAGATGTCGGCGACTACGTGTCGCTCGCGATCGGAGACGATGGCCTCGGCCTGATCGCATACTCCGACACGACCAACCTGGACCTCAAGGTCGCTCACTGCGACGATGTGGCGTGCTCGAGCGCGTCGCTGTCGATGATCGACGGCCAGGACAATGGCAACGTCGGGCAGCATGCATCCGTGGCCATCGGTGCCGATGGGCTCGGACTGATCAGCTACTTCGACGATGCCACCAACGATCTCAAGGTTGCCCACTGCGTGGACCTCTTCTGCACCAGGGCGACCGCGACCTCGGTGGACGCCACCGACGACTCCGCCGGCCAGTTCACCTCCATCGTCATCGGCGACGATGGCCTGGGTCTGATCAGCTACTACAGCGTGACCCGCCGTGAGCTCAGAGTAGCCCATTGCGAGAACGTCGAATGCAGCGAGGTGACGATCACGAAGCCGGACAGGGCGGACGACGTCGGCTCGTTCACGTCTATCACGATCGGCGCCGATGGATTCGGGCTGATCAGCTACTACCATATAGAGGACAGCGGCCTGAGGGTGGCGCACTGCGAGGACGCAGCCTGCACGACGGCCAAGAGGACCACGCTGGATGCCGAGGGGGTTGTCGGGCTGGACACCTCGATCATCATCGGTCCCGACGGCCTGGGCCTCATCAGCTACGCCGACGTCGTCAACGGCGACCTGAAGGTCGCCCATTGCGACGACATAGAGTGCACGAGTGCCTCGGTCACCGCGCTCGACCAGCTCGGAAACGTCGGGACCTTTACGTCGATCGCGCTCGGCGCCGACGGGTTGGCCATAGTCTCCTACTATGACCTGGGTAACGAGGGCTTGAAGGTGGCCCACTGCGGTACGCCCGACTGTCTGGAGCGCGAGTCGACTGCGAGGGATTCCGTGGTATCCTCCAGCGCCTCCGGCGTCGGGGACGCGGCCGCGATAGTGACGTGTCCGACCGGTGGTTTCATCGCCTCCGGAGGGGGCGAGTCCTCGGCCTTCTTGCGATCGAGCAGCCCCGTCAGTGCGACCAGCTGGCGCGCCATCGGTTTCGATCCCGATGGCGGCGAGGTGACGGTGGTAGCCTGGGCCGTGTGCGTCAGCCGCTCCGAGTAGGCTCAGAGCTTCTCGACCCGGCCGGCGCCGGCAGAACGCCGGAGAACGCCGGAGAACATGGGTGCGCGGCGGGCAAGGCCCGCCGCCGCCCGTTGGCATTCTGCGGAGCGACGAACCGGCTCCGAGTCCCGGCCTCGGTAGTGTCTCCGCAAACTGAGACACCCAGATTCCCCACCTAGATAAGAGAAAGACCTCGTTGGCGCCCGCCACGAAGCGGGCTAAGATGTTTCTTGACCAAGAGAAACGATCACCAACGAGGTGCAGCTATTATGAAGCAAGGCTTACTGGCATTCCAGTACGAGCAGGAGAAGGGCTCGATGGGTATGACGGGGCTGTCCGGCCTGATGACGTACGTGGAGTTGATGCAAGCAGCGGGTTTGAGGTCATCGGTAGAGCGCCACGTGAGACTGCGGGAGAGAGGTCAGGGCTGGACGGACAGCCAGATGATCATCTCGCTGATGCTGCTGAACTTGGCAGGCGGCGAGTCGGTGTCCGACCTTGATCTCCTTGAAAAGGACAGAGGGTTGTGCAGGATGCTTCGAGAGTTCGAGACCTGTGGTATGCGTCTCAGCGAGCGCAGGGCGTTGGAGAAGAGATGGCGAGTCGAGCGTCGTCGGAGCGTGCCGTCGGAGTCTGCGGTGTTCCGGTATCTGGAGAGGTTCCATGACGCGGGCGAGGAGTCGATGCGGGAAGCTCACAGAGCATTCATACCTGCTCCCAATGGAGCTATGAAGGGTCTGCGCAAGGTGAACGCCGACCTGGTGGGCTTCGCGCAGAGCCGTTCGCCTCAGACCGAGGCCACTCTGGACATGGATGCCACACTGGTGGAGACGCGCAAGCAGGAGGCGCTCCCCAGCTACAAGAAGTACAGGGCGTACCAGCCGCTGATCACCTACTGGTCAGAGGCCGAGTTGATCGTGCATTCGGAGTTTCGGGACGGCAACGTACCTGCGGGCCATCAGCAGTTGCGAGTGTTGATTGAAGCGCTGGGCCGTCTGCCTGCGGGGGTGGAGAAGGTGATGCTGAGGTCGGATACGGCGGGGTACCAGCGGGAGTTGCTGCGGTACTGCGCGGAGGGTGGAGACGAGCGGTTCGGGGTGATCGAGTTTGCGGTTGGGGTCGACGTGACGACGGAGTTCCGCCGTGCGGTGTCCGAGGTCGCCGAGCAAGACTGGCAGACGCTGTACCGCAAGGTTGGGGAGCATCGTGTGGACACGGGTCAGCAGTGGGCTGATGTGAACTTCGTGCCCAACTGGATAGGGCACTCCAAGAACAGCCCTGAGTATCGGTTCATAGCTACCAGGGAGCGGTCGATCGAACAGCCTCTGCCGGGAATGGAGGGGCAGATGGAGCTTCCATTCCCGGCGATGGAGCTGTCCAACAGAGGCTGGTACAAGGTCTTCGGCGTGGTGACCAACCGGAGCATTGCGGCAGATGAGTTGATCTGGTGGTCGAGACAGAGGTGCGGCAAGGGCGAGGAGGTCCACAGCGTTCTGAAGAGTGACTTGGCTGGGGGCCGGCTGCCGTCGGGGCTGTTCGGGGCCAACGCCGCATGGTGGGCCATATCGGTGCTGGCCTTCAACCTGAACTCTGCCATGAAGCGGCTGGTGTTGGGCGAACAGTGGGTGGGCAAGCGTCTGAAGGCGGTGCGCTTCGCCCTGATCGCCCTACCGGGCCGTGTGATGCGTCACGCCAGGAGGTTGATCATCCGTCTGGCCCGGGGCCATCCCTCATACGAGTTGCTGCTCAGGGCGCGGCAGAGGATATTGGCGCTGGCTGCCGAGCCGCATCGAGCATAGGCGACCCTGCCTGGAGCATCGGTTTGTAGGCGACTCTGCCGAGTTGCCAGGCTCGGCCATGCCTTCTTTGGCCTGAGAACAGCCATAATTGGCAGCGAACCGCTGCCGATACCCTCAAAGACGGCACCCGAGACCCTGTCCGATGCCCGATCGTGTCATGCGTCACCCCTGGTCGACATCCGGACACCCCCTGAAAGCACACCGAGCAGCTCCCAACCATGTCAGGTGGGGAATCTGGGGCCCCTGGAAACCTTGACACATCAGTTCTGACCGTGCTACATTTCTTAGAACATTCGTACGGCATGTACGAGATTCTTTGGAGATCGGGTAGAGGACTGAGATGAAGAGAAGACTTTCACCGAAGCAGGACCGCATCCTGGAGTTCATCGGGCAGTTCCTGGACGACCACCAGTTCCCACCGACGATTCGGGACATCCAGGCGGGCTGCGAGATCAGCTCCACGTCGGTGGTGGACTACAATCTCCGGATCCTCGAGCGCCAGGGGTACATGCGCAGGATGGCCGAGGTGTCCCAGGGGCATCGAGCTCCTCGATGGCGCCCACAGCCCGTCCAGGCGGGACATAACGCGCGTGCCGATCATTGGCAACATCGCGGCCGGGGAGCCGCTGCCGATCCCGGATTCGAGCCGCTGGCACGATGCGGAGGAGACCGTCGACCTCCCCTCGTTCCTGACCAAGGGCAAGTCGGGGGTGTTCGGGGTTCGGGTCAAGGGCCTCTCCATGATCGACGCCCTGGTGACCGATGGTGACCTCGTCCTGCTCGAGGACATAGACCGGCCGAACAACGGCGACATGGTCGCCGCGTGGCTGCCCGAGAGCGGGGAGGTCACCCTCAAGCACTTCCACCTCGAGAACGGACACGTAAGGCTTCAGCCGGCGAATAGCACGATGAAGCCCATCATCGTCCCCGCGGACAAGGTCGTGATCAAGGGGCGCGTCGTCGGGGTCGTCAGAACCCTCTAGGTCAAGAGCCGCCCCGTCCTTCGACAGGCTCGGACCGAGCGGGGACGCCGCTCCTCCCGCTCGTGGTAAGCCCGACGAACTACAGGTCGTCGCGCCGCTCGATCAAAGTGACAGTTGTCCTCCTCACGATGAGTCACGACGTCGCCCTACGAGTTTCACTTGTGTGAGCAAGAGGGTTCTTATTGACTCAGCCTCGGCACAGGGCCTATGATGGACCCGCTTCGATTGAGTGATTGGAGGGGATGAGATGCCTTTTCGGATGGGTCCAGTCGAGCTCATAATCATTCTGGTTATCGTGATGCTCATCTTCGGAGTGGGGAAGCTGCCCCAAATCGGTGGCTCGATGGGGAAGGCGATCAAGGAGTTCCGCAAGGCGCAGGACGCCGTCTCAGCAGATGTGCTTGAACCCGAGACCAAGCCGGAGGATAGCGGAGAAAAAGGTCGGCTAGCCTGAGCTGACCCCCCACATACCAGGTTCAGTCGATCTAGGGCCTTTGGGAGACCATGGGCCCTATGTTTCTGGCTGCCCCTCCGCGGGGTCCAGCTCGAGACGGGCCTGCGCCGACCTGCGGACCTTCCGCCCGATCTTCGCCAGCCAGATGCCTACCTCGTACAGCACGACGATCGGAATCGCCACCATCGCCTGATTGACAGGATCGAAGGTCGGAGTGATCAGCGCCCCCAGGATGAAGGCGACCACCACTGCGTAGCGTCTCTGTTTTCCCAGCCACTCCGGGGTGACCACGCCGATCCCTGGCAAGGAAGAAGAGGACGACCGGCGTCTCGAACAACAGTCCCATCCAGAAGAATAGGGACAGCATCAAGTTAACGTAGTTGCCGATCCTGATGAACGGCGTGGCGATGTCGCTGCCGAAGGTCAGGAGAAACCTCACCGCGGGCGGGAACAGGATGCGGTAGCCGAAAGCCGCTCCTGCCGCGAAGACCAGCAAGCTCACAGGCAGCAGCGTGTACAGGTAGCGCCGCTCGCTCGGCGTCAGCCCCGGCGCTACGAACATCACCATCTGGTACAGCACGAAGGGCATCGCCAGCACCACGCCGCTTAGAAGCGACACCTTCATCGCGATGCCGATGAACTCGGTAATGTCGGTGAAGATGGGCTTTTCGTTGGGGATGCCGGCGAACCCCTGCGCCGGCTCCATCAGGGCCTTTAGGATCTGCTGGTGGAAGGCAAAAGACGCCCCCGTGCAGACGGCGATAGCGACGACCGAGTATGCGATTCGGGCGCTCTCCGGCCAGGCACGCGCCTACCGACCGAGGAAGCGCTGGCCGAGCAGTTCCAGACGAGCCGATCGACCGTCAGGGAGGCGCTCCGGCTACTGGCGGCCTGGCACCTCGTTCGCGTTGTCGTCGGACGCAGCGGTGGTGCGTTCGTCGCATCACCCGACGTTGCCGACGTCGCAGATGTCATCGGTGGCAACGTCGCGTTGCTCACGTCGTCAGCGTCGGTCACGCTCGAAGCGGTTCTCGAGGCCCGCCAACTCATCGAGGTACCCGCGGCGGGTCTCGCAGCCGAGCGCTGGACGGACGAGATGCTGGCGGCAATCGCGGACACCCTCGTGGTCGACCCGACGAAGGAATCGGCGGAGGAGCAGTTCGTCAAGGATCAGCGCTTTCACCTGGCGGTGCTCGAGGCGACCCAGAATCCGATGGTCATGATCGCGACCCAGCCGCTGCTCGACGTCATACGTGCAAAGATCGAGCGCCTGCCGCGACGGCGCGACTTTCGACGAGCAATTTGCCGGGACCATCTCTCGATCTACGACGCGCTCAAGAACCGCGACGCGGAGCGCGCTGTCGAGGAGATGCAGCGGCACCTCGACTATCTCCGCCCCTTTTACGCGAAGGTCGAGACCGATTCGGTTGCCGCAATCCGACGGACCCAGGCCTATGAGAGGCGGTCAGGATGAGCCAAGCGATTGCCGAGTTGACAGAGCGAGCGCATGAGCTGCATCGCGACGCGATCGTCGTCGACGGCCTTCAGATAAACGACTGGCAGCCCGGCATCTTCGACGAGATGCGAAAGGGCGGCCTCACTGCCGTGAACTGCACGTGCTGCGTCTGGGAGGACTTCCAGGCCACGATCGACAACGTCGCGAGGTTCAAGAAGTGGGTCCGCGAGTCTGAGTTCCTTCGCCAGATCTACACGGTCGACGACATCCGCCGCACCCACGACGAAGGCGCCGTGGGAATCATTCTCGGGTTCCAGAACACGTCGGCGCTCGAGGCGAACCTCGCGTACCTGCAGATCTTCCACGAACTGGGCGTACGGGTGATGCAGGTGACCTACAACACCCAGAACCTGATCGGCGCGGGGGCGTACGAGACGACCGACTCCGGGCTCACGGACTTCGGCCGCGAAGCGCTTGCCGAGATGAACCGTCTCGGGATCCTCGCAGACCTTTCCCACGTCGGAGCGAAGACGAGCCGAGACGTGATCACGCATTCGTCGAAGCCCGTCGCGTACACGCACGTGGCGCCGGCCGCGCTGAAGGAGCATCCCCGCACGAAGTCAGACGAGGAGCTCCGCTTCATCGCCGACCACGGTGGACTGGCGGGAGCCTGTCTCCTGCCTGCATTCATGGCTGCCGGCAACAACGCGACCGTCGAGGACTACGTCGACCTGATCGCCCACATGGTGAACACCATGGGCGAGGACCACGTTGCCATCGGCACCGACTTCACACAGGGACACGGCAAGACGTTCTTCGAGTGGCTACTGCGCGACAAGGGATACGCGCGCTGGGTCACGCAGGCCTCGATCAAGGAGCTGATGGAGCCCGTGCTCCCGCGCGGGATGGCGGAGATCGCCGACTTCGGAAATCTGACAGAGGCGATGCTGCGCCGCGATTGGCCAGAGACGCGAATACGGAAGGTGCTCGGAGAGAACTGGCTGCGCATCTTCAACGAGGTATGGGAAGGGAAAGAAGATGGATGAGCAGCAGCGAGCGGCCGCGGCACGCGGCCTCGTCGAGGCGATCGGCGACAGCGACTGGGATGGTGTGAGCGATGCCCTGGCGTCGGAGTTTCGCTACATCGAGCTCGGCACAGGGCGCACGCTCGAGGGGCCAGACGCATTCGTCGAGGCCATGAGCGGATGGAAGACGGCATTTCCCGACGTGCACGGCACCGTGAGCGAGGTGACGGTCACCGATGACACGGTCGCCGTCGAGCTCGTCTGGACGGGCACGCACACGGGGGCGTTCGAGGGCCTTGGTCGGACGCTCGAGCCGACGGGCATCACGCAATCCACGCCGGCGGCGCTCTTCATGGTGTTCGCCGACGACAAGATCGCCGAGACGCGTCAGTACTTCGACATGGTCGGCCTCTACGAGCAGATTGGAGCCCTGCCCTGATGGGCGGCGTTCCGACCGCGGCCGCCAGCGCCAATGCGACGGAGCTCGAACAGGCCATCCTCTCCGATATCGACGCGAGCGAAGGCGCATTGTTCGACCTCCTCGGCACGCTCGTCCGCTTCCGAACGCCCAATCCACCCGGTGGAAACGAAAGCGACGCGCAGGACTGGGTCGAGGCTCGGCTCCGAGCGCTCGAGCTCGAGATCGACCGATGGGACGTGCTCCCCGGCCGACCAAACGTCGTGGGCGTCTGGCGCGGCGATGGCGACGGCCCCGCTATCGCTCTGAACGGCCACATAGACGTCTGTGAAGACCGCATGCTCGAGGAGTGGTCGAGCGACCCGTACGACCCGGTCATCGACGGGCGGGACATGATCGGTCGGGGCGCCAGCGACATGAAGTCGGCAAACGCGTCGTTCATCTTCGCGATCGAGACGCTGAAGAAGCACGGCGTCCGGCTTCAGGGCGACGTCATCGTCCAGAGCGTTATCGGCGAGGAGGCCGGGGAGCCCGGGACGAGCAGCGCGATCGACCGTGGCCACGGTGGCGACTTCGCGATCGTGGGTGAGTCAACGGCAGGCCGAGATCTCGTCGCCTGTATAGGCGTCATGAACTGCCGCATCTCGATCAAGGCCGAGAAGACGCTGCATCTCTCGGCGCGCAAGTTCACGCTGAACGCCGGTGGCGAGCTCGCGGGAGGCAACTGCATCGACAAGATGGCGCTTCGCGTCATCCCGGCGCTAGCCGACCTCGAGCGTCAGTGGCAGGTGTTCAAAACCCATGACCTGGTGCCGCCGGGTACCACCAACATCAACGTCTTCCGCATCGACGGTGGCACCAGCACCTTCATGCTCCCCGATCGATGCGATGCCTATGCGACCGTGACGTATCTGCCCGACGAGACGAAGAAAGATGTCATCAGCGAGGTCGAGGAACACGTCGCGCGGGCCTCGGCGCTCGACGACTGGCTACGCCAGCATCCCCCGACAATCGAGTGGAACCCACCCGAGTTCCCCGTCGAGTTCGTGCCGAGCGACGTCGACGTCGACTCGGACCCGATCAAGACTCTGATCGAGTCGATCCGGACGGCATCGGGTCTCGAACCGAAGATCGGCGGACGCGGCGGCATCACCGATGCCGGCTGGTTCGCACAGGCGGGCATACCCACCGTGGTCTTCGGCCCGGGCGATGTGCTCTACGCCCACCGCGTCGACGAGCGCGTACATCTCGACGACGTCGTCAACCACTGCAAGGCGACGGCGCTGTTTCTGATGCGGCATTGCCGCGTGTCGAGCGTCGACGGGCCCGACCCCAACGCAAACGAGGAGCAATCATGACCATCACACGCCACGACGTACGCGAGTTCCTGAGCATGGCCGTTGTACGCAACGACACTGTCTACCTGTCGGGGCACATCGCGAGAAGCGGCGACACCGTTGCCGAGCAGACCGAGGACATTCTCGAGCAGATCGACGAGGTGCTCGCTTCGGTCGGCACCGACAAGTCGAAGCTTCTCAGCGTGAACATCTGGCTGACCGACATCGGCACCTTCCACGAGATGAACGAGGTCTACACGGCCTGGATCGCACCGGACGAGCCACCCGCTCGAGCGACGGTCGAAGCGAAGCTGGCCCTCCCCAACCTCCGGGTTGAAATCATGGCTGTGGCGGCGATCGAGTAGCGGTCGCCGTAAGAAAACGCTCTCCGAAGGAGGTATGGTCGTTCAGCTTTCGTGACGCACAGGGGGCAGGAAGGTGCCTCGCCGCGTGGAGGTGACTCGGCGAGGCACCTCCTGCCGGTGGCCCGGAGCAGGTTTTAGGTCTCTGCCGAGGCGGGCTCGGCGATGACCGCCGGCTCCGGCACGCGCCGCGGCCGCCGGACGAGCCCCAGAACTGCAAGCGCACCTGCGGCGGCGAATGCGGCGCCGGCGAGGAGTGCGATCTGGAAGCCCTCGGTGAGCGCGGCGGGGGCGTCGGTCCCGGTTGCGAGGAGGTCGTTACTTCGTGTGATGGCGAGGGTGGAGAGGACTGCGACGCCTAGGGCGCCGCCTACTTGTTGGGTGGTGTTGATCAGGCCGGATGCAAGGCCGGCGTCGCGCTCCTCGATACCTTCAAGCGCTCCGATCGACATCGCAACGAAACCCAGCCCGAGGCCGATACCGGTGACGAGCAATCCCGGAAGTAGGTCGGAGAGGTACTCGCCGCCGGACGAGATCTGTGTGAGCAAGGCGAGCCCGACTGCGAAGAACCCGACGCCTGTAGCCATCGGGATTCGTGGACCGACGCGTGTCACCAACGCCTGGCCCAGGCCGGCGGCGGCCAGCGCAGTGAGCGACATGGCGAGCCAAGCCAGCCCGGTCTCGAGCGGCGAGTAGCTCAGGACTTGCTACATGTAGAGCGTGACGATGAAGAGCTGACCGAAGAGCGCAGCGCCAAGCAGCAACGATCCGACGTTCGAGCCCGTGACCGCACGGATCTTGAAGATCGAGCCCGGCAGAAGCGGCGCCGCAGACCGACGCTCGATCGCGGCGAACGATCCGAGTAATGCGGCGGACGCCGCGAACAGGCCGAGCGTCTGGGCGGAGAGCCAGCCGGCGTCGAGGGTCAAACGGCGCCCCGCCGCGGTAGGCAGGCCCGGCGCGGCTGGGAGCGCGAAACCCCAGCGCTGACGCCATTTCCGGCTTCTTTACTGGGAACGCCCCCGGCCGGAATCGAACCAGCGACACACGGTTTAGGAAACCGCTGCTCTATCCACTGAGCTACGGGGGCCGAGCGCTTCGATCCTAGCTCCGGCGGCTTGAGCACCCCTTACCCGCACGCCCCTCAACAAAGCGCTGAGCTTCGCCTGCGATCCGACGTAGCGGGTCTCTAGGAGGGACCCGGCGGAAGTTCGCCCGAAGCGGCGGTAGGCAGCCGCGCCCGAAGCCGCTTGCGCGAGCGTCATGGCAATTGTGGTGCTCAGCACCAGCTTGCGGCTCCCCCATACGTTTGGCCTACGAAGTCGCGGCCAGCCTGGCGTCGAGCGCAGCGCGCGAGAGATGCGTCACGCGCCCGTTCTTCTCGCGCTTCTTGGCCGGCCCCACGTTGTGCGAGTAGAACAGCCCGCTCGCGACGAGGCTTGCGTCGATGACGCCGCCATGCGGGCGGCGCAGCCGGATCGAGAAGCTCGCACCATCAGAGAGCCGCAGGACATGTATCCGCTTGCCGCTCACGTAGCTCGCGAGCCCCTTGCGCACGCTGGTCAGTCGGTAGAGCTGGCTCGCGGGTCTGCGGGGACGTTTCGCGTTGTAGCTCGCCGTGAGCTCACCACTGACGGTGTTATAGACCTCGAGCTTGTCGTCGCGCAGGACGACGAGCGAGAAGCCGGTGTTGGTGAGCTCGGCGCCGTAGTAGGTGCCAGCCGGAAGCGTGAACGACGAGAGAACCGAGCCGTCCGTCGCGACCATGGTGAGCGTGCTCTCGTCCACCGCCGTAGGCGGCCGCACGTTTGGGCCGCCGGGCTGAACGGGCACCGACCTGACCGCGATTCGCGCATCGCCGGCGGCGACGATGCTGAGTGCCGCATCGCCCTCGACGATCGACGCCGTCCTGGCGCCCGCGCGCTTCCAGATGGTCTGATTCCAGTTGACAACATCGGCCTCGGCAGGGATGAGCTCGGCCGGCGGTGTGCACTCGGCGCCGATCTCGCCCGGAGAGAAGAAGCAGCCGTCCCAGGTGTTCCAGACGAGGAGTTCCTTTTTGTTCCGCGAGCCGGGGTGTCCGCGGAGCCCGTCGATGTACGTTCCGTCGTAGCCCCACTGCGAGTCGACCCGGTGCGTCAGGTAGTCGGTGTGCGACTTGATCTTCGCGTCGTTGCGGTCGAGACGAAGTGACTTGACGACCATCTCGCGGAAGTTGCCGCCGCCGTACTCGACCCAGGCCACGCGCCGGTTGCCGAGCAGCACCAGGTCGCTGACTCCCTGACCCGTCGAGACCGGGGAGCCACAGGCGTCCGTGCGAGGCAGGCGGGTGGCCTTTCGCTTGGCGGGCTGGCAGACGACCAGGCGATCGCACTGAGAGCCGAAGCCGAGGTGCTGGACGAGGGCGACTCGGTGGGCTGAGGCCGAGATCTGCGTGACGTTGCCGCGTGTCTTGAACACCCGGCGCTCGCTCTTGCTGGTGCCCGCGTCAGCTACTGGTGGCAGTGCCAGCGCGACGAGAGCGATCAGAATTCCGGTTGCACGAATCGTGTGTCGCATCGGTGCCCCTCCAGTCGTGTGCTCGGCTTCGACCGCGCCCGGCCGCGGTTAGTTCCTCAGGGCAGCTGCGAGCCGTGCGATCTCGGCCGGATCGGCGTAGTCGGCTGGGTTCGTGTTGCGGTGGACCAACGCGAGTACGCCGTCCGAGTCGATCAGGGCCGCGCCGCCCAGCTCGAAGACGTCCTCGGTTGGTTTGGTCGTGTTCCAGCGGCGAAACAGCCGCGCGTATGCCTTCCAGGTGGCGAGTGAGAAGAAGATGTCTCGCCTGCTGCCGCGCCGCATCTGAAAGTGGCCATGAACAGTCCAGGTCGGATCAGAGAGGAGCGGCATCGTCAGGCCTAGCTTCGTCCCTATCGCGTGGAGGAGCTCCGGGCTGCCGGGCATCACGGCAACGACGCGCACACGTTCGAGATCGCCGAGCGCGCGCTGCACCTCGACGAGGTGCGCCTGGCAGGGAAGTCAGTGGACGTGTCGGGTGAACACGAGCACGAGCGGCGACCCGCGGTAGTCGCCACTCGCGTGCAGCCCGCCCTCGGCGTCCGGGAGCTCGAACTCGGGCGCAGGCCCGCCGACCACGGGGGCACGTGTCGCTACGGCGCTACACTCGGGCGCGCTCACGCTTCCCGCGGCTCCCATCGGAACGTGCGCAGCGCCACTACCAGCGCCGCCGCACCCCACGCGAGCATGACGCCGATGTTCGTCCCCTGATCGGCCAGCCCGATCCCCTCGACGAACGAGTCGCGGAGCATCGTGAGCAGGTAGGTGAGCGGCAAGATGTCGGCGATCGCCTGCAGGAACGCTGGCATCGACTCGGTCGAGAAGAACGCTCCCGAGAGGAAGGTCATCGGCAGGTAGATGGCGTTGACGATGGCAGACGAGCCCTCCGAGCTCCGGACGAGGCTGGTGATCGCGATGCCGAGCGCTGCGAACGACGCGGCGCCGATGATGACGGCGAGTACGAACGTGGCCCACGAGGCGGGCCATTCGGCGTCGAACGCGAAGTGGCCGATCAGGAGCTGCGCGATCACGTTGACCGCGACGACGAGAAGGATCGACGTGATCACCCCGCTCAGATGCACCACGGGCGGAATCGGCGTGCCTCGCACGCGCTTCAGCACGCCCGACTCGCGGCGGATCACGATCATGATTCCGAGTCCGGCGAAAGCGCTGGCGGCGATTCCGTAGCCGATCATTCCCGCGAGCAGGAAGGTTGAGCCGCGAATGCCGTCGATCTCCGAGTCGCCGTAGACGGCTCCGAGCAGGACGAGAAAGAGAATCGGCAGCAGGAAGGTGAAGAACGCAGCCTCGAACGTGCGCCAGAAGAGCAGCTGCTGGTTGCGCACCTCGTGCAGGTAGAGCTGCGCCATCATTCCTCATCCTCCACCAGGTCGAGGTAGTAGTCCTCGAGGCTCGGCCGGCGGACCTCGAGGCCCTCGAGCTCTTCACCGCGCCCGAGCGCACTTGCGGTCAGCTCGCTCAGGACCTTGGTCGGCGCATCGGTGTTCAGCACGACGACCTCGCCGTTCTGGCGGTAGCGGATCTCGGTCGTCGCAGTCTCGGCGAGCAGCTCTGTGGGGGTTCCCTCAGCGGCGATCTCGCCACCGCGCAGAATCGCGATCCGGTCGGCGAGGTGCTGCGCCTCGTCGAGGTAGTGGGTGGTCAGTACGATCGTCTTCCCGAGCTGGCGCAGGTCGGCGATCGTCCCCCAGGCGCGGCGGCGAGCGGCTGGGTCGAACCCGGTCGTCGGCTCGTCGAGGAAGATCAGCTTTGGGTCGCCGATCAGCGCGAGCGCGAGGTCGAGACGACGGAGCTGGCCGCCCGAGAGCGTTCCCACTCGTGTGCGCCTCTCCTCGGTGAGTCCGACCCGCGCGAGAACCTCCTCCGGTTCTCGCGCGCGTGTGTAATAGCCGGCGAAGAGCCGGAGCATCTGATCGACGCGCAGGCGCGGGTAGACGGCGCTCGACTGGAGCACGATTCCGATCTGAGCGCGAAACTCCTGGCCGGAGCTGGCCGGATCGACTCCCAGCACGCTGACCTCGCCCGCGTCACGCTCACGATGGCCCTCGAGGATCTCGATCGTCGTCGTCTTCCCGGCGCCGTTCGGACCGAGCAGGCAGAAGACCTCGCCTTCGGCGATCGTGAGGTCGATTCCGCGCAGCACCTCGCGCGAGCCATACGACTTGCGTAGGCCCTTTACCTCAACCGCGCTCACGGCGCGGGGCGACGTGCCCGCGGCGACTGCATCACGCGTCGTGAGGATACTCGGGTCGTTCAGTGCCGAACTTGTCTCACCGCGAGACGAGCCGGTAAACGGGCCCAGTAAGGCTCAGCGCGTAGAGCTCGCCGGCGTTGTCCTCGCCGAACGACGCCAGCTGCGAGACCTCGACCGGCAGGGCCTCGGCCCGGAAGCCGCCCTCCTCCCGGGTCAGCGTGGCGACGAAGCCGGTGACGAAGTCACCGAAGACATAGCGGCCGGCCAGAGCGGGGATCGCGGCGCCCTCGTACACGAACCCTCCGGTCACCGAGAGCCCGACGTCGTGCGAGTACTCGAACACCGGTGGAATTGCGTCCGCGGGCGCATCGCCCTCGAACGGCGCGGTGCCCTCGAGCGCATCCCAGCCAAGGTTCGCGCCGGCGGCTTCTCCAGCGGGAAGGAAGTCGATCTCCTCGAGCGCATCCTGGCCGACGTCGCCGATCCAGAGACCGCCGTCGGAGGCGAACGAGAACTTCCACGGGTTGCGCAGGCCCCAGACCCAGATCTCGGGCCTCGCAGTTCCGTCGCCGACAAACGGGTTGTCGGCCGGCGAGCGGTACGTCTCGGCCCCGTCCGCGAGCGGGTCGATACGCAGAATCGACCCGAGCAGGCGGCTGGTGTCCTGTCCCGTCTCCTCGGGATCACCCGCGGCGCCGCCGTCGCCCAGGCCCCAGTAGAGGAACCCGTCGGGCCCGAAGGTGATGCGCCCACCGTTGTGGTTGGGGAACGGCTGCTCGACAACGAGGTGATCGATCTCGCTGGCCGGGTCGAGCCCGTCGCCCGAGACTGCCCACGAGGCGAGGTGGCCCGAGCCGGCCTGGTCGGAGTAGTGGGCGAAGAAGCGAGCGCCGTCCGGGGAGAACACGATCCCGAGCAGGCCGCGCTCTGAGTTCGTTGAGACGCGCTGGCTCAGATCGAGGAACGGCGCGTCGGCAACGGCACCGTCGGGTGAGACGACGCGTACGCGGCCCGTCTTCTCTGCGATGTAAAGGCGCTCGTCGCCAGGGCGCGCGGCGAGATCCAGCGGCTGCTCGAGCACGGCGACCTCCTCGAGTGCGATGTCGGCGAGCGTGCCCTGGGGCTCGCTCGGCTCGGCCGGTTCGATGGGGTCGGTTGGCTCCGGCGCGGGATCCACGCCTCCGCCAGTCGGCGCCTCGGGCGCAATGCCCGTCGCCGGGTCGGCCGGCGCCGCGCCCGGCTCAGGATCCGCCGGCGTCGGTTCTGGCTCGGCAGCGACGGGCGCGATCGGTTGTCCGCTCGGCTCGTCATCACCGCCGCAGGCGACGAGCGCAAGTGCGGCGAGAATCGTCAGCGCCACGGTCGCGAGAGAGGCGGGGCGCATCCCCGTGAATGTATAGCCTGGCCGGGCCCGTCACGCCCGTACAGTGTGCGCGTGCTCACGATGCGATACGTCATCGCCGACGTGTTCACCGACAGGCCGTTCGGCGGTAACCAGCTGGCGGTCTTCACCGACGCGCGCGACATTCCCGAGGAGTGGCTGCAGCAGCTCACGCGTGAGTTCAACTTCGCCGAGACGGTGTTCATCTTCCCCTCTGAGGGCGATGCGCACGCGCGCATGCGCATCTTCACGCCCGCGGCCGAGATCCCGTTCGCTGGGCACCCGGTCCTCGGCACCGCGTTCGTCCTGGCTGGACCGCTCCAGCTCGAGCAGATCGTTCTCGAGACCGGCGTCGGGAACATCCCGGTCACGCTCGAGCGCGAGGGCCCGCGCATCTCGTTCGGGTGGATGGAGCAGCCGACGCCAACAGTTGCTGCGTTCGGCGACGCGCGCCAGCTGCTCGATCTGCTCGGCGCTCCCGAGCCCGAGCTTCCGGTCGAGATCTACAACAACGGGATCGAGCACGTGATGGTCAAGCTCGCCGACCTCGAGGCTGTCCGTGGGCTCGAGCCGAACATGGCACGGCTCGCGAAGATGCCGCACGTCGGCACCAGCTGTTTCGCCGGCTCGGAAAGCGAGTACACGACCCGCATGTTCGCCCCCGGTTATGGCGTGCCCGAAGATCCAGCGACGGGCTCTGCTGCTGGTCCGCTCGCCTGCCACCTCGTCCGCCACGGCCTGGTCGAGCCCGGAGCGGAGCTCTCGATCTCGCAGGGCGCCCAGATCAACCGCCCAAGCGAGCTAACGGCACTCGCTCACGGCTCGCCAGACGCAATCGAGCGAGTCGTTGTAGGCGGTAGCGCGGTTGTCGTAGCGCGGGGCGAGTTCAAGCTTCCTCCGCCGGCCTGATGAGCACGACGAGCTCAGCGGCCGGGATCGATGCGCGCGGCTGGCCGGCGGCGCTCACGGCCAGCGCGCACGGTCTCGAGCTCGATGGCGTCGACCTTCGCGAGCTCGCGAGCGAGCGCGGCACACCGCTCTGGGCGATCTCCCGCTCGACGCTAGAGCACAACTTCGACGAGCTGCTCGGCGCGTTCCGGGCGCGGTATGAGCGGTGCGAGATCGCCTTCTCCATGAAAGCGCACAACACGCTCGCCGTCGTTCAGCTGCTCCATCGTCGTGGCGCCAAGCTCGACTGCAGCGCAGAGTACGAGCTCGAGGTCGCCCGCCAGGTCGGGGTCGCGCCCGCCGACATCATCCTGAACGGCTGTGGGAAGAGCGAGCGGGCGCTCGCTGCCGCGGCCGCGCTAGGGGTGCGCGAGGTCAACGTGGACTCGCTCGACGAGGCGCGCCGCCTCGCCGCGTCGGCCGCAGCCGCCGGCACGACGGTCAACTGCACCGTGCGCGTGCAGCTCGGCTTCGGGCGGCTGCTCGAGCTCGACCCGTCCTATATCGCCGCGGCGCGAGCTGCCGACAAGTTTGGCTCGGATGCCGCCACTGGCGAGGCGCTCGACGTCGTTCTCGCCGTCGTCGAGGCACCCGAGCTCACCTTCGTCGGGCTCCACCATCACGTCGTCTTTCCTGGCTACGTGGCCGACTACTCGACGGAACGCGCGCTTGCCCACCACGCGGAGTCGGCTGCCGAGATCTGTCGTTTCGCCAATGAGGTGAGCGAGCAACTCGGTGTCGAGGTCGAACGCCTGAACCTGGGCGGAGGGATCCGCGCGAGCGGCTCGATCAACGTCGCGCCGCCAGGTCAGCCCGAAGCGTCGACGTGGTACGAGCTGCCGAGCGCCGAGGCCTTCGCAGATGCCGTCTTCGGCGCTATCGAGACGTCGTTCGAAGGCGAACGGCTACCGCTCGTCCAGTTCGAGAGCGGCGGCCACATGGTCTGGGACGCCGTCGTGTTGCTCGCCGAGGTCAACGAGGTCAAACAGACGACTCGCAGGGGAAGCTCGCCGCAGCGCTACGTCTACGTCGACGCCTCGGCGATGCAGTTCGTCGTGCGGAGCATGCTCAAGATGGCCCATCCCGTGCTGGTTGTCGACCGCCCGGCGGCCGAACCAGGGACGCCGCCCGCGGACCTCGTCGGCCAGACCTGCCTCACTGACACGATCGCCGAGCAGCTGCCTCTTCCTGCTGTAAGTGCAGGCGACCTGCTGTGTCTGCTCCACCAGGGTGCCTACTGCGACGTGACGTCGACCACCGTGAACAGCTTCCCCAGGCCCGAGGTCGTGCTTCTCAGTGACGGCGACGTACGCGTCGTCAAGCGTCGCGAGACCCTCGACGAGGTCCACGCGCGCGACGTCTTGCTCGACGCCTAGACGCGCGGTCGCTCAGACACACGGTCGCTCAGACGCGCATCCGGTCAGACGCGGGCTCACTCCCAGCCAATGTCCGTGATCTCGTCGAGCTCGACCTCGAGCGAGTGCCAGAACTGACCTCCGTCGCGCGACACGTAGAGCCGGCTCCGCGTGGCGAGCACCACGTGGTCGGGGTTCTCGGCAAGCGCGATCGCAACGCCCAGCGGCAGCCCGCCACCGCGCTCGCGCCAGCTGCCGCCGCCGTCATAGGACGCAAGAACTGGCGGCCGCCGCTCGAGGAGCAGGACGATCGTGGAGCCGGCGGAGTCCACGTCCACAAGCGCAGACCGTGCCCAGCGTGGCGCGAGCGACTCGTCTCGCTGGCGCTCGGGCATCGTCGCGCCGGGACGTACGTCGACCGTCTCGATCGCCTCGGCGTTCAGCTCGATCGCAACGACACCGGCGGCGCAATCGGCCAGGACGACCAGCGGCTGATGCGCCTCGTTCATCGTTCCGTCTGGTGGCGGCGACGCAGCATTGCGGCGACGGCTCCAGCCGCGACCGTTCCCGCGTTCGCACCGCCCGCGCCGTCGAGTCGGGCTCTCAGGTAGCAGGCGATGAACGCATCGCCGGCGCCCGTCGTGTCGCGTGCGTCGACCGGCTCGCTTGCGATCTCGACCAGCGCGCCGCCGACGTAGATCCACGCTCCGCGCCCGCCGGCCGTCAGCACCACTTCTGAGATGCCAAGCGAGCCGAGCGACAGGGCCGTCGGCTCGACGTCCATGGCGTCTGCCTCCTCTAGCGACAGCTTGAGCACGTCCACGTGCTCGAGAACCTCGAGCGAGCCCGTCGGCTCGAGCGCGACCGGACCGATCCGCGCCGGGCGAACGAGTCCATGTGCATCGAGGCTCAACCGCCGCCCACGACCGAGCAGCTCCAGGCTCTCGGCAGGGAAGTCGGCGGCGTTGAGCGCTCCCGCGTGCACGACCTTGCTGGTGGCCAGCGCCGGGAGCACCTGCTCTTCGACGGTCGCCGCTGACCACGGCTCACCGAGCGCCTCGACGACGACCCGCCTTGTCTCCGAGCTCTCGCCCTGGCTGAGCTCGTAGCTCGCTGTTTGCGACGCCGGCCACCAGACGAGTTCGTCGGCGCGCTCTTGCAGCGGCTCGAGCAACGCTTCTTCGCCGGCAGCCACGCTTGTGACGACGGTCGCGGTCGCACCGAGCTCGGCAAGCCCGAGCAGCCCGTAGTGCGGCGCGCCGCCCGTCGTTGTTGCGCCGCCGTTGACCCGGTCGCAGGCCGTGTGGCCAACGAGCGCCAGGTCGCTCATCGGCGCAGCAGCTGGCCCACCGCACTCACCGACGCGCCGGCCAGAAGAAGGCGACGGCCACCGCGGCCAGCGCCGAGCCGACGGGAGCCCCGACAAACGGCGCAAGCTCGGTGCCGTTGGGAAGTGTCACCAGCTCGAAACCGTCGACGATGCTCCCGTGGACGACCCAGCCGGCCGCAATCACACCGACGAGGCCCATGACGCAGCCGGCGATCGTGCCGAGACTGGTCGCGCCGCGCCAGAGTCCGAGGAAGACGGGAATGGCGATCGTGGCCGCCAGCAGGTCGGCGACGAGGAAGAGGCGGAGCACGCTCACGCCCTCTGTGGCGAGCACGACGGCCGGCACCGTCAGTGCGAGCGTCACGAGCCGGGCGCCGCCGATCGAGATCCGGCCGCGCGAGACGTCAACAGCAACGAGTGCTGCGAGCGCATTCTGGAGGGTGTCGACACTCGAGGCCACGAGCGTCACCGCGAGCACGATGACCAGCGCGAGAAACACGCGCGGCATCGAGTCGAGCAGGCTGAATAGCGCGAGCGAGGGCACCTCGAGATCGCCGCCGCCCGCCGCCACCATGCCGCTCATGCCGAGCACGAAAAGGACGGGGAGGACGAGCAGCCCACCGAGCACGGCACCACGCCGCAGGGCGCGGTCGCTCTCGGCCGCCCAGACGCGCTGCCAGAAGCCCTGGTGAAAGAGGTTCGCAGCGGTGATCGCGATGACCAGGACGATGAAGACCTCGAGTCCCGTCCGTGACACGTCCATGAAGCCACCGTCGAGTGCACGCTGCCCGGGCTCATCGACGTCGACGGCCACCGCAACCGCGACGGCGGTGACCAGCGCGAGCACGAGCTTTCCTTGCCATCGATCGGTCGCGAGCGACGCCGGCAGGCCGCCGACGGCCGTGTATATGGCCGTCGCCGCGGCCACTGCGATGATCGGGATCAGGCGATCGGTGCCCGAGAGAAGGGTGACCGCGCCGCCGACCGCGGTCAGCTCGGCGGCGAGGAACACGAACATGTACAGCACCGAGACGAGGCCCACGTAGGTACCGACGAGCTCTCCGAAGCGTGCGCGCACCCACTCGAGCACGGTGGTGCCTTTCGGCACGCGCTTGCGAATCTCGGGCCCGAGCCAGGCGAAGATCGCGATCGCGACGCCCTGGCCGACGGCGTAGCCGATGATTCCGAGCAGGCCCGCGAAGGTGCCGACCTCGGCCGGCGCGAAGAGGATCCAGGCTCCCAACACCGATGCGAAGAAGTTGAGCGCGAGCGGCCAGCTCGCTTGCGTGCCGCGCGCGGTCAGGAACCGATCTGAGTCTCCGCCGAAGCCGCGGCGCGCCACAGCGAGCCCGATCGCACTGAAGACAACGAGCGCGACGAGGACGAGCGCTGTTCCGAGAGCCGAGCTCAGCACGTCGGGCCGGTGGCTTGGTGGGTGTGCGTGGCGGTCATCGGACTCCCTTCGCTGGCATTACCCAGATCAGGTTCTGCGGGTCAGGGCTCGACAGCCCTCTCTCAGCCGCTAGGAAGCAGCTCCCCTCGCGTGTGCACAGGCGATCGTAACGGGCGCAAGGCAGGGACGCGAGCGCGGCGCCCGAACGATTCGCCATGCCCACCGTTCTCGCGATCGCGCTGTTTGGCGGCGCCGGGGCCCTTGCCCGCTACGGGGTCGAGCGGGCACTTGAGCGTCAGAGTGGAAGCTTCCCCTGGGGAACTGTGCTCGCCAACGTCAGCGGCTCCTTTCTGCTCGGCCTGCTCTTTGCGCTCGCGATCGAGCGAGCCCATGGCCCGTCGTGGGTGCGCATGGGCCTCGCTGTCGGTCTTCTCGGCGGCTTCACGACGTTCTCGACGTTCTCGCTACAGACGTTCCGGCTGATCGAGGACGGCTCCCATGTCGCCGCTGTGGGCAACGTCCTGGGCAGCCTCGCCCTGGGTCTCGTGGCCGTGACGATCGGAATCGTCGTCGGCCGGGCGTTCTGAGCCCGGGCTCGGCCCCGCCCGGCCCGGCCCAGCCCGCCTGGGCCCGGCCCGGCCCTGCCCGGCCCGGCGCACTTTGTCCCGCGTAGGTGACTGACCAGTCAGTCACCCACCCCGGGAAGTACTCGCCAGCGCGGCCCCGGCGCACTATGGTTGCGCGCACGCCGCTGACCGGCGACGATCATCAGGCACATGACGCTCTCGAGAGACGACGCCGGCGCTCTGCTCGCCGCACCGCTTTCCGACCTCCTCACCCAGGCGCAACAGCTGTGCCGCGAAGGTCACGGGACGCTCGTCACCTACTCGCCGAAGGTCTTCATCCCGCTGACTGACCTCTGTCGCGACGTCTGTCACTACTGCACGTTCGCGAAGCCGCCCCGGAAGGGCGAGCGGGCGTTCATGCCGCAGGAGGAAGTACTCGCGATCGCGCGCGCGGGCGCCGAGGCCGGCTGTCACGAGGCGCTCTTCACGCTGGGGGACAAGCCCGAGAAGCGCTACAAGGTCGCGCGCGAGGAGCTTGAAGCCCTCGGACACGAGACCACGCTCTCCTATCTGCGCGAGTGCGCACAGATAGTCGTCGAGGAGACAGGGCTCCTGCCGCACCTGAACCCCGGCGTCATGACGGCCGATGACCTACGCGCGCTGCGCGAGGTCTCGGTCTCGATGGGGATCATGCTCGAGTCGGTCTCAGACCGTCTCTCTGAGCGCGGCGGGCCGCATTTCGGCTCGCCCGACAAGCACCCGAGCGTCAGGCTCGAGGCCGTGCGCCTTGCCGGCGAGCTCGCCGTGCCATTTACCTCGGGAATCCTGATCGGCATCGGCGAGACCCGCGAAGAGCGGCTCGACGCGCTCTTTGCGCTCCGTGATCTCCACGCCGAGCACGGGCACCTGCAGGAGACCATCATCCAGAACTTCCGCGCCAAGCCCGGCACACGGATGGAGGCTCACGCAGAGCCCACCCAGGCCGACCTGCTCTGGACTGCCGCCGTCGCCCGGATCGTTCTCGGGCCGGAGGCGAACGTCCAGGCACCGCCCAACCTCTCCTACGACCGCTTCCCCGAGCTGCTCGATGCCGGCATCAACGACTGGGGCGGGGTCTCGCCGGTGACGATCGACCACGTCAACCCCGAGGCACCCTGGCCCGAGCTCGACCTGCTCCGCCAGGCGACCGAAGGGAAGGGGCTCACGCTCGCTCCGCGGCTGCCGCTCTACCCGGAGTACGTCGCCGAGCCCGAGCGCTGGCTCGACGAGGCACTTCGAACCGCCACGCTGCGTCGCGTTGATGCAAGCGGTCTCGGGCGCGAGGAGCCGTGGGCCTCGGGCGAGCCGACGATCGACCCGCCGGCGCGCGATCTCGCGCTGATCACGTCTGCCGAAGCCGCGTCCGCGAACGGTGCACAGACACGCGTTGCGCCCGCCAACGGCGCGCAGGTAAGCGGCGCGTCTGCGCGAGCGCTCGATCCGGCCGTGCACGCTGCTCTGAACGCTTCGGCCGCCGGCGAGGATCTCACCGAGGCCGAGATCGTCGCGCTCTTCAGCGCCAGGGCCGAGAGCTTCGCCGCCGTCACCCGGGCAGCCGACGACTTGCGCCGCGACACGAGTGGCGACACGGTCAGCTATGTCATCACGCGGAATATCAACTACACGAACGTCTGCTACTTCCGCTGCGGCTTCTGCGCGTTCTCGAAGGGCAAGCTCGCAGAGAATCTGCGCGGGCCCGCCTACGTCGTCCCGATCGAGGAGATCGTGCGACGCTCGCGCGAGGCCTGGGAACGAGGCGCAGTCGAAGTCTGCCTACAGGGCGGTATCCATCCCGGGTTCACCGGCGAGGACTACCTGGAGATCGTCACCGCCATCAAGCAGGAGCTCCCCGACCTGCACGTCCACGCCTTCTCGGCGCTCGAGGTCTTCCAGGGGGCCGCGACACTGGGCATTCCGCTCGATGACTATGCAGGGCGGCTTCGCGAAGCGGGTCTTGCCTCGTTGCCCGGAACGGCGGCCGAGATCCTCGACGACGAAGTGCGCGCGATCCTCTGCCCCGACAAGGTCAACACCGGCCAGTGGCTCGAGGTTCACGACGCCGCGCACCGCGCAGGCCTGCGCTCGACGACGACGATCATGTACGGCTCGATCGAGACTCCGCTCAGCTGGGCGCGGCACCTGATCGCCCTGCGCCAGCAGCAGCAGCGCTCGGGCGGGTTCACCGAGTTCGTACCACTCCCCTTCGTGCACATGGAAGCGCCGATGTACCTCAAGGGCCACGCCCGAAAGGGCCCCACTTTCCGCGAGGCCATCCTCATGCACTCGGTGGCGCGGCTCGCGCTGCATCCGCACATCACCAACATCCAGGCGTCCTGGGTCAAGCTTGGAGTCAAGGGTGCGCAGGCGTGTCTGCAGGCCGGCGCCAACGACCTCGGCGGGACCCTGATGAACGAGTCGATCTCGCGCGCAGCTGGCGCTACGCACGGGCAGGAGATGCCGCCAGAGTGCATGGAGGCCGCGATCGCCGAGATCGGCCGGCCGCATCGTCAGCGAACCACCCTCTACGGTGAGCCCGCCGCTGCGCGAACGCGTGCCTCGTACAACGCCGCGCCGCTCAGCGAGCCCGAGAACCCGGGCGTCAACGACGCAGCGCTCGAGCGGCCCAGCCGGTTGATCCGGCCTGGTGTCGACCAGCTCGCACCCGAGCAGTACGCGGACGCCGAGTCGCTGGCGCCGGCGTGAGCGTGGCGTGACGGGGCTCGCTTGAGCGCGGCTCGCCGGCCGCCGACCATGCCCGCGCTCTCGGCGGCCGAGGATGTCGCCGTCGTCGCCGCCGAGACGTTCGCGCGCGACGTCCTGGCACCTGGCGCGGCCGAGTGGGAGGGCAAGCAGGAGCTGCCGCGCGAGGCGTTCGCACAGCTCGCCGAGCAGGGCCTGGCCGGCATGACGCTGCCGACGAGCGTCGGGGGCGCCGAGCTCACTCATGTCGGGTCAGTAGCGGTGTTCGAAGCGCTCGCCTACGGCGACATGGGCGTGGCGTTCGCGCTGCTCTGCCAGAACAGCGCAACCCGCTCGCTCTGGCAACACGGCACGGACGCGCAGCAAGACCACTGGCTCCCAGGCCTCCTGAGCGCCGACGAGCTCGGCGCCTACGTGATCACCGAGCCGGGCGCGGGCTCGGATCCCGCGTCGATGGCAACCACCGCGACCCGTGCCGGTGAGGGCTGGACTCTGAGCGGCGAGAAGACGCTCAGCTCGAACGTGCCCGAAGCGTCGGTGCTCGTTCTTTCGGCCAGAACAGACCCTGAGGCAGGCGCCCGCGGCATCTCGACCTTCCTGCTCGCAGGCGACGCCGACGGAATCGAGTCGACCAGGCTCCGTATGCACGGAAGCCGCGCACTGCCGATCGGGAGTCTGCGGCTCGACAACGTCGCCGCCTCCGCCGACGCCCTCCTGGGCGAGGAAGGCGCCGGGTTCAAGATCGCACTCGACGCGGTCAACTGGGCGCGAGTCGTCTGGGCCGCTCTCGCTGCCGGCGTCGCCCAGGCGGCGCTCGACGGAGCCATCGACTACTTGCGCGAGCGCGAGCAGTTCGGCACGAAGCTCGCCGAGCTCCAGGGCGTGCAGTTCCAGCTGGCCGAGCTGGCCACCGACGTCGAGACCGCACGCCTGCACGGCTATCGAGCCGCCGCGCTCTTCGACGCCGACGACCGCGCCTACATCGGGGCAGCGGCGATGGCAAAGCTGACCGCCGGCGAGGTAGCCGTCAAGGTCACGTCGAAAGCCCTCGAACTTCTCGGCGGAGTCGGGTACCTTGTTCCCTCGCCACTCGAGCGCTACCTCCGACAGGCGCGAATGGCGCAACTGGCAGACGGGACCAGCAACATCCAGCGACTCGTGATCGCACGCTCGCTGGTGTGAATCGAGGACGGACGGAGGCACGAAATGCCTGACTTGCGAGGACGACAAACGGGTGAGCCGCTCGAGGAACGGATCGCACGGCTCGAGGACATCGAGTCGATCAAGCAGCTCTACCACCAGTACGCGACCTACTGCGACAACGGCTACGACGCGGAGGGCATGGGCACGCTCATGACCGAGGACGCCGTCTGGACGTCGAACTGCTTCGGTGAGTACCACGGCCGTGACGAGATCAAGGGCTTCATCGTCGAGGCGGGCAAGGCGATTCTCTTCGCGCTTCACTACATGGTGAACCCGACGATCGACGTTGCGGCCGACGGTCAGAGCGCCAACGGCAACTGGATCCTCTTCGAGCCGGCCGTCATGACACGCGACGACGACGACGCGACCGACACGGTCATCATCACCGCCGACTACGACAACGACTTCGTCAAGGTCGACGGCGAGTGGCGGGTCAAAAAGGTGCGGGCGAACTTCCGCACGGTCGCCAACCTGCAGGACGGCTGGCACGAGCAGAAGTTCCGGCCCGAGCAGGCGACCTGAGCCGCGGCGCCACCGTCGAGGCAAGACGTCAAAGGCGCCAGCGAGCCGATCGAGGATGAGCCAGCCCTGGGACTGGGAGGCGAGTGCGCGCTCGCTCGGCGCTGCTCGCGACGGTCGTTTCAACGCCGGCGCGGTGCCGATCACGCACAACTCGGCCGTCGTCTGGCGGGGCGAGAACGGCAGAGACGATTTCGTCTCGGGCGACACGCTCCAGCGTCGCGCGGGGCGGATTGCGAACGTTCTTCGCCGCGGAGGCGTCCGGCCTGGAGACCGCGTGGCCGGGCTGATGGGGCGCCGACCAGCGTCGTTTGCCGTCCCGCTTGCGATCTGGCGACTCGGAGCCGTCTTCGTGCCCCTGTTTTCGGGCTTCCGGCGCGATGCGATCGCGGTGCGGCTCGAGGACGCCGGCGTCAGCGCGATGGTCACCGACCCGTCGAACCGCGCCAGTATCTCGGGCATCGAGGCGAGCCTCGCGCTGTTCATGGTCGGCGGCCGCCCGTCGTCCGACGAGATCGATCTGGATCGCGAGGCGGACGAGGCCGATGAGCTGAGCTCGGTCGTCGAGACGAAGCTTGACGACCCGGCCACGATCATGTACACGTCGGGCACGAGCGGGACGCCCAAGGGCTGCGTGATCGCGCACCGGGGCATCATCAACCTGGCTCCGTTCGTCGAGCATTGCCTCGCGCTCGAGACCAAGGACCTCCTCTTCTCGACGGCCGACACCGGCTGGTCGTTCGGGCTCTACACGACGGGACTCTCGCCGCTCGCGCTCGGCTATTCGCGGCTTCTCTACGAGGGCGGCTTCGACGCGGCAGCCTGGTGGAAGACGATGGAGGAGCTCGGTGTCACGCATATCGCGAGCGCGCCCACCGGCTTCAGGCAGCTCGCGATCAAGGGCGCCGACGCGATCGGTGATGACAAGCCCACGATGCTTCGTGCGGCGACCGCCGGAGGCGAGGCGCTCGACACCGATGCGATCGGTTGGTTCAACGAGAACCTGGGCGTCGAGATTCACGAGTGCTACGGGCTGACCGAGCTCGGGATGCTGACCGGGAACCTGCGCGGCCCTCGCGCGCTTCGCCCGGCGCCCGGGTCGATGGGAGTCGCGGTGCCCGGCTTCGATGTCCAGCTCGTCGACGAATCGGGTGAGCCGGTTCTCGCGGGCGAGGAGGGACAGGTCGGCGTTCGTGACGAGGGCTGGCTTCTGAGCACGACCTACTGGGGGCGCGAGGACGAGTGGAGCGATCGTCTCCGGAACGGCTTCTGGGTTACCGAGGACCGAGCGCGCCGCGACGAGGACGGCCGCTTCTGGTACGCGGGTCGCTCGGACGACGTGATCGTGACGGCCGGCTACAACGTCGGGCCGAGCGAGGTCGAGGGCGTCATGCTCGAGCATCCGGCCATCGCCGAGGCCGCCTGTGTCGGCGTGCCCGACCCACGCAAGGGGCAGGTAATCGCGGCGCATGTCGTCCTGGCCGGCGACGCGCCCGCCGGCCTCCTCGACGAGGTGCGAAGGATGGTCGGCGAGCGCGTCGGCTGGCACGCGGCGCCGCGACACCTACACGAGCACAGCGCGCTTCCACGCACCGAGAGCGGCAAGGTGCGACGTAAGGTGCTGCGCGAGCTCGAGTCGTAGCCAGCGCATCAAGAGATAATTGCAAAGGGCCCAGGAGGAGAAATCGTGCAGAAGGTGATCGTCGTAGGCGCAGGACAGATGGGAGGAGGCATCGCCCAGGTGTCTGCGGCGGCCGACCTCGAAGTGACCCTCGTCGACGTCGGAGAGGAGTACCTCGAACGGGGCGTCGCAGCGATCGAGAAGAGCCTCTCGCGGCTCGCCGAGAAGGGCGGTCGTGCCCCCGAACAGGTGCTCGCGAACCTGTCGACGTCGACGACGATTCCCGATGGCTCGGGTGCCGAGATCGCGATCGAGGCCGTGATCGAGGACGAGGCGATCAAGCGCGAAGTCCTCGCCGAGCTCGACGACAAGCTCGCCGAGAGCGCGATCATCGCGACGAACACGTCCTCGATTCCCATCACCAGGCTCTCGCAGGCGACGCATCGCCCTGAGCAGTTCATCGGGATGCATTTCATGAACCCCGTCCCGATGCTGCCGCTCGTCGAAGTGATCCGCGGGCTCGCGACCTCCGACGAGACCGTTGCCGCTGTCGTCGCTCTCAGCGAAACGCTCGGGAAGACGCCGGTCGAGGCCAACGACTTCCCCGGCTTCCTCGGCAACCGCATCCTGATGCCGATGATCAACGAGGCGATCTTCGCGCTGATGGAAGGCGTTGGCACGCGGGAGGCCATCGACGACGTGATGAAGCTCGGGATGCGCCATCCGCTGGGGCCGCTGGCACTCGCAGATCTGATCGGGCTCGACACGCTTCTGTTCGTCATGGAGGTCATCCACGAGGGCCTTGGCGACTCGAAGTACCGGCCGTGCCCGCTACTGCGCCAGTACGTCGAGGCCGGCTGGCTCGGACGCAAGACGGGCCGGGGCTTCTTCGAGTACGAGGCCTAGGCCTGCCCTTTCGCGAGGCGGTCGGGCAGCGTGATGAGCAGACTCGCGCTGACGTCGGGGTCGGCCGAGCTCGTCTCGGCACGCCTCGATGCGCTCGCCAAGATGACCGAGGTACACGGCCAGATCACGCGCGCGTACGGGACGCCGTCGCTCGTCGAGGCCCTCACGCGCGTCGAGCGCTGGATGCGAGATGCGGGCATGGAGGTCGTGCGTGATCCCCTCGGCAGCCTGCTCGGCCGCATCGGCCCGGCGGATGCACCGCTGCTGCTGTTCGGCTCGCACCTCGACTCGGTGCGCGATGCCGGTCGGTTCGACGGGCCGCTGGGCGTGCTCGCTCCGCTGGCGGCGATCGAACGAAATCAGGCCTCTCTCGCCGATGGCCCGTTCGCAGTCGGGCTCGTGGCCTTCGCCGACGAGGAAGGCCTCCGCTACCGCTCGTCGTATCTCGCCAGCCGCGGTTTTGTCGGCCTGCTCGAGAGCGGCGAACTCGCGATGGAAGACGAGGAGGGTGTGCCGCTCGCCGACGCGATCCGGGCGATGGGAGGCAACCCCGACCACGCCACGACGCCTCTTGCGAAGACGGGGAAGCTCGTGGCGTACCTCGAGCTGCACATCGAGCAGGGCCCCGTGCTCGAGGCTGAGGACCTGCGGGTCGGCGTCGTCACGGCCATCGCCGGCCAGAGCCGCGGCTTCGTCGACTTCCTCGGAGCAGCCGGTCACGCGGGCAACACCCCGCACCGACTGCGCCGCGACGCGCTGCTCGCGGCAGCCGAGTTCACACTCGCTGTCGACAGGGCGATGAAGGACACTCAAGGCCTGGTCGCGACCGTCGGCAAGATCGAGAACGAGCCGAACGTCGGCAACGTTATTCCAGGAAAGACGACCGTCAGCTACGACGTGCGCCACCAGGACGACGCGGTCAAGGAGGCTGCGGTCGCCGGCCTGCGTGCCGCTGCCGATGAGATCGTCGAGCGGCGCGGGCTCGCGCTCGAGTGGCGTCATCTCCAGGATCACGAGGCTGTTCCGATGTCGGCACGCTGGCGGCGGAGGCTGCTTGCGGCCGTCGAAGGCGTTCCCGGCATCAGGCCGTTCGAGCTTCCGAGTGGCGCCGGACATGATGCGGTATCGATGGCGCACGTGACCGACGTCGGGATGCTGTTCTGCCGCTGTCGCCGCGGCATCAGCCACCACCCCGACGAGTTCGTATGCGAGGACGACATTGCGGCGACCATCGATGTGATCGAGCAGCTGCTGCTGCGCTCCGAGCAGGAGGCGTGGTCACGTGGCTGACTTCGATCTCGTGATTCGCGGCGCTCAGCTCGTCACTCGCGATGGCGCTGCGCCGGCCGACGTCGGCATCAGCGACGGAGCCATCGCCGCAGTCGGGCCCGAGCTCGCGGGCGGCGCCGAGGAAATCGGGGCGGCCGGACTTCATGCATTCCCGGGTGGTGTCGACCCCCACGTCCACTTCGACGAACCCGGTCGTACGCACTGGGAGGGCGTCGACTCGGGCAGCCGCTCGTTGCTCGCTGGCGGGATGACGACGTTCGTCGACATGCCGCTCAACAACATCCCGGTCAGCGTCGATGGGCCGAGCTTCAGCGAGAAGCTCGAGGCCATCCGCACGGTCTCGCACGCCGACTTCGCGCTCTGGGGAGGCCTCGTCTCGGGCAACGTCGATCGGCTCCCCGAACAACACGAGCTCGGCGCCTGCGGCTTCAAGGCGTTCATGTGCTACTCGGCGATCGACGAGTTCCCGCAGGTCGACGACCTCAGCCTGTTCGAGGGGATGCAGACGATCGCGGAGCTCGACTCGATCCTCTTGCTGCATGCGGAGAACGCAGACATCGTCGGCGGCCTGGGTGCGCGCGCCAAGGCCGAGGGACGAACCGAGCCGCGCGATTTTATGGCTTCCCGACCACCGATCTCGGAGCTCGAAGCGGTCTCCCGGGCAGCGCTGTTTGCCGAGGAGACAGGTTGCGCGACCCATTTCGTGCATCTGTCCGTCGCGCGGGCCGTCCTGATAGTCGCCGAAGCCCAGGCCCGCGGCGTCCCCGTGAGCTGCGAGACCTGCCCGCACTACCAGCTCTTCTGCGAGGCCGACATGGAGCGGATCGGGCTGCCGCTCAAGACGGCGCCGCCCGTTCGCGCCAGCGGCGAGCGGGACGCGCTCTGGGCACTGATCGGCGACCGCACCCTCCGGATGGTCACCTCTGACCACTCACCCGGTCACCCGGACGTCAAGGACGCCGGCTTCTGGGGCTCCTGGGGCGGCGCCTCCGGTGCGCAGTCAACGCTACAGCTACTGCTCGAGGAAGGCCACACCGCCCGCGAGCTGCCGCTCCAGATGATCGCCGAGCTGACCGGCGGCTCGGCCGCGCGCCGCTTCCGGCTCGCCGGCAAGGGTGAGCTCGCCGTCGGCGCCGACGCTGATCTGGTGCTTGTCGACCTCTCGTGGCGAGGCAGCGTCGAACTCGACGACCCCCACTACCGCCACCAGTACAGCTGCTACGCGGGCCTGCCCGTTCGCGGCCGGATCGAGCATACGCTTCTGCGCGGCGAGACGGTCTACGACAACGGGCAGCTTCGCGCCGACGCCGCAGGGTCGCTTCATCGTTCCGAGCGGTGAGCGAAGCCTTATCTAGCGCGGCCGAGCACTCGCGAATCGACCCTCACGAGGAGGCACCACCACATGAGCGATCTCGTCGACATCAAGGCCGGCCCGCACGCGTTCGTCGGGCGGCTCGAGGCCGAGAAGGCTCCGCGCACGTGCGAGCACTTCCGCGGCATGCTGCCCTACGAGAACAAGATCCTGCAGGCGCGCTGGAGCGGCTTCGCCGCCTGGATCCCGATGGGATTCGAGCAGACGCTCGACCTGCCACCCGAGAACGCGACCACCGTGCCCCAGGCGGGCGAGATGCTGATCTATCCCGGTGGCGTCAGCGAGGTCGAGATCCTCTTCCCCTACGGCGCCACCTACTTCGCCAGCGTCGCGGGCCCGCTCGCCGGCAACCACTTCATGACGATTGTCGAGGGTGCGGAGAACTTCCACGATCTCGGGCAGCTTGTGCAGTGGAAGGGCGCCCAGGACGTCTCGTTCACGCTGCGCTAGCGGGCGCGGAGCGCAAGCGATCGCCGCTTCGTGCGGCTAGCCGCGGACCGCGCCCATCACGCTGTTCATCACCTCGGCGTAACGCTGATAGGAGAGCCACCAGTCGGCCGTCAGAAGCGCGACCGTGAGGCCGTTGTCCGGGTCGACCCAGAGCCCGGTACCCGAGGCACCGTGGTGGAAGATCGTGCGCGGGCTCTGCAGGTTTCCCGGCCCGCGCCGCTCCCAGCCGAGGCTCCACTCGACCTGGCGTCCCAGGTTCCAGCCCGAAGCGTGGCACTCCCGGAGGCGCTCGAGGGTCGGTGTTGAAACCAGGCTCTGCGCTCCATCGAGGAACGTTCGGCCGAAGCGAATGAGGTCGGGCGCGGTCGAGAGCATCCCGCCGGCCGGGTAAGCGGCGCGACGGACCTGCTCCGGTAGATGCGCGTCCCGGCCGCCGTCCGTGCGTGCCTCGACGTAGTGCTCGAGCGGTCCCTCGCCAGTCTGGTACGAGGTCTGCTCGAGTCCGATCGGCTCGGCTATCTGGGCCTGGAGGCTGTCGGTGTAGGGCGTCTCACGCAGGCGGTTGATGAGCTCGGCCATGACCCAGAAGCCAGGGCTGCAGTAGGCCCAGCCCTGTCCTGGCTTGAACGCAAGCCCTGTGCTTAGCGCGGCCGCGATGTAGTCCTCCGGCGTGCGCGTCGCGGGCGGTCCCTCGATCAGGTTCGAGACGTCGCTAAGGCCGCCCGTGTGCGTGAGCAGGTGTCGGGTCGTAACGTCACGTTTGCCGTGGGCCGCGAACTCCGGCAGGTACGCGGCCACCGGTGCGTCGAGGTCGAGGAGGCCGCCCTCGGCGAGCAGCAGGACGTCCGTCGCAGTGAGCGTCTTGGTAACGGAGGTCAGCAGGAAGCGGTGGCCGACAGCTGCAGGCTGCGGCTGGCCGTCGACGCTGACGGTGCCGGACGTCGCGAACCAGCTGTTTCCATCGGCATCACCGACGCCGAGGACTGCTCCCGCGATGACCTCGTTCTCGACGAGACCTTCGAGGGTGTTCTCGACGACGTCGAGGCGGTCGCTATCGAGACTGGGAACGCTCACGGATATCCCTTCGTCAGTGGCGAGACACAGACGTTAGATGGTCGATTCCCAGTTGGGGCACCCACGGATGACGCCCGAAATGCTTGGTCTCAGGCGCCGCCGTAGGCACCCGAACTGGGAATCGACCATCTAGTCTCCCCGCCACGGCTCCGGCCGGCGACCTCGGGAGGAACTCGATGCACCTGAGTCCGAAGGAAACCGATCGACTCCTGCTGTTTCTGGCAGCTGAGCTGGCGCGCCGGCGCAGGGCGCGCGGGCTCAAGCTCAACTACCCCGAGGCGCGTGCGCTGATCGCGGACGACATCTGCGAGGGCGCGCGCGACGGGAAGTCGGTCGCAGAGTTGATGGGGAGCGGGGCGAGCATCCTCACGACCGACGACGTCCAGCCGGGGGTTGCCAAGCTGATGGGGACGCTCCAGGTCGAGGCAATGTTTCCCGACGGTCAGAAGCTCGTGACGATCCATGACCCGGTCGCACCAGGCGCCGAGCCGGTCGAGGGCATCGAGCCGGGCGAGCTGCAGCTCGCTGACGGCGATGTTGTCCTGAATGCCGGCCGCGACTCGGTCGACGTCGCCGTGACCAACACGGGCGATCGCCCCATACAGGTGGGCTCGCACTACCACTTCTTCGAGACCAATCCCGAGCTCGAGTTCGATCGCGCCGCGAGCTTCGGCATGCGGCTCGACATCCCGGCGGGAACCGCCGTTCGGTTCGAGCCCGGCGAAGAGCGAGAGGTCGAGCTCGTCGCCTTCGGCGGCGAGCGCCGCGTCCACGGGCTCAACCAGCTCACCGAGGGAGAGACGAGCGCCGATCGCCTCGACGAGGCGCTCGCTCGCGCGGTGGAAGGTGGCTACAAGACAACGGGCGGGGGTGAGGGCTGATGCCGCGCACACTCACCCGTCGCGAGTACGTCGAGCTGTTCGGGCCGACCGTCGGCGACCGGATCCGCCTCGGTGACACCGATCTCTGGGCCGAGGTCGAGAAGGACTACCTCGTGCCCGGCGACGAGTGCGTCTTCGGCGGCGGCAAGACGCTACGCGACGGTCTCGGCGTGCAGGGCTCGAAGACGATCGACGACGGGGCGCTCGACTTCGTCATCTCGAACGTCGTCCTGATCGACGCCGCGCAGGGCATCGTCAAGTGCGACATCGGCATCAAGGACGGCCGCGTCGTCGGCATCGGCAAGGCCGGCAACCCCGAGATCATGGAGGGCGTCGACCCGAACCTCGTCGTCGGCGCCGGCACCGACGTGCGCTCGGCCGAGGGCATGATCGCCACCGCCGGCGGGATCGACGTGCACGTCCACTTCGACTCGGCCGGTCTCTGCGAAGAGGCGATCTCGGCGGGTGTGACGACCATGCTCGGCGGTGGACTCGGCCCGGTCACCGTCGGGATCTGCTCGTCGGGCACCGAGAACCTCCATCTCATGCTCCAGGCCGCCGAGGCGTTCCCGCTCAACTTCGGCTTCCTCGGCAACGGCTCCGCCAACCGAGTCGGGCCGCTGGTCGAGCAGGTCGAGGCCGGTGCGATCGGTCTGAAGATCCACGAGGACTGGGGCGCGATGCCCGCGGTCATCCACGCCGCGCTCGACGCGGCCGACGAGACCGACGTCCAGGTGCAGATCCACACCGACACCCTCAACGAGTCGGGCTTCTTCGAGCACACCATGCAGGCAATCGGCGGCCGGACGATCCACACCTACCACTCGGAAGGCGCCGGCGGCGGCCACGCGCCCGACATCATCCGCGTGTCGGGCGAGGCCAACTGTCTCCCATCCTCGACTAACCCGACCAACCCCTTCACCGTCAACACCTTCGACGAGCACCTCGACATGGTCATGGTCTGCCACCACCTCAACCCGCGCGTGCCCGAGGACGTCGCGTTCGCCGAGTCGCGCATCCGGCGAGAGACGATCGCCGCCGAGGACGTGCTCCACGACATGGGCGCGATCAGCGTGATGGGCTCCGACTCGCAGGGCATGGGCCGGATCGGCGAGACGATCGCCCGCTCCTGGCAGGTCGCCGCCCACCTCAAGGCCGAGCGCGGCGCGCTGCCCGAGGACGAGGGCTCGGGCAACGACAACACGCGGGTCAAGCGCTACGTGGCCAAGTACACGCTGAACGCCGCGAAGATCTTCGGGATCGACCACGAGATCGGCTCGATCGAGGCCGGCAAGCTCGCCGACATCGTCCTCTGGGAGCCGAAGTTCTTCGGGATCAAGCCCGAGGTGGTATTCAAGGGCGGCTTCCCGGCCTGGTCGGTAATGGGCGAGTCGAACGCGTCGCTGATGACATGCGAGCCGCTCACATATAGGCCGCAGTGGGGCGCGTTCGGGCGTGCGAAGGAGGCGCTCTCGGTCACGTTCATGTCGGGTGCCGCTGTGGCGGCAGGCGTGCCCGAGAAGCTCGGGTTGCGCTGCCGCGCAGCCTCGCCGAAGGGCACGCGCTCGCTCGAGAAGAAGAATCTCGTCTGGAACGACGCCCTGCCCGAGATCACGGTTGATCCCGACACCTACCGGGTCGAGGTCGATGGCGAGCTCTGCACCTGCGAGCCGCTCGAGCGGGTGCCGCTCGGACCGCTGTACGTGCTCAAGTAGATGCCGCCGGTTCGTATTGGAATCGGAGGCCCGGTCGGCTCGGGCAAGACCCGTCTCGTCGAGCGTCTCCTACCTCTACTCGAGCAGCGCGGCCTGCGCACGGCGGTCATTACCAACGACCTGGTCACGACGGAAGACGCCCAACGCCTGCAGGTGGGTGGTCTCATCGACCCGAAGCTGGTCGTCGGCGTCGAGACCGGGGCGTGCCCGCACACGGCGATCCGCGAGGACCCGTCCGCGAACCTCGACGTGGCGGAGCAGCTCGAGGCAACCCATGAGCTCGACATCGTCTTGCTCGAGTCGGGTGGCGACAACCTCGCCTCGACGTTCAGCTCCGACCTGGTCGATCACTGGCTCTACGTGATCGACGTGGCCGCGGGCGACGACATTCCCCGGAAGCGCGGTCTCGGAATCGTGCAGGCCGACCTGCTCGTCGTCAACAAGGTCGACCTTGCGCCGCACGTCGGTGCCGACCTCGAGCGGATGAGGCGCGACGTCGCCGAGGTGCGACCCGACCGGCCGACGGTCTTCACCGATCTGCGCAGTGGAGGTGCCGAGAAGATTCTCGAGCACCTCCAGCACGCGGTGTTGTTTACGACGGCATAAGCGTCGCCGCAGCGAAGCCGACCGAGAAGGCGCGGCACCAGATGACGACGGTGTCGAAGCGCCCGACGTCGATGTCGTCGGGAAGCTCGTACTGCTGGTTGCCCTTGTTGCCCTTCAGCTCGCCGATGTCGACGAAGTCGCCGCCGTCACCGTTGTCGTTGACCGGCCCCTCGACGAGGTAGACGCGTAGGTCGGGCCCGTTGTCGGTATCGAGCTCGGCGAAGGTCAGGACCTTCCCGCCGTCGGCCAGCTCGACCACCGCGGCCGTGCCCGTAGCGCCGTGGGCAAGCGAGGTGAACTCGCCGCTCGCGATCTGCAAGTTCATACCGGCAGCGGCTGCCGCCCCAGGTTCGGGCGGGACAGTAGCGACGTCCTCGTCGGCCATAACGTCGTCTGTGGTCATTGCGTCCCCGGACTCGTCCTCCATCGCGTCACCCGGTGGTGAGTCCTCGCCTGCGGCCGCCGGCGCCGGCGCCGGGCTCGGCGCGGCGCCGGCCGCCATCTCCGAGGCAGCGACCCCGACGACGATCTGCTCGTTCACGGTCACGTCCCTGAAGGTGTTCCAGGCAAACCAGAAGGCGACGGCGACGGCGAGGACGCCGAAGGTCGCGGTCAGCGGCAGGTTCAGCTCCGGCCAGCGCTTCTTGATCAGCCAGATGACGACGTAGGCGACGACGAACCACGCCACGGCAATGATGATCGACTCGGTCGCCTTGCCCGGAGCGAGCTGCCCGGCGAACAGCCAGAGGCCGACGAGCAGCAGCACGCCGGCGATGGGGATGGCCGCAAGGCGTGCCCAGACGGGCAGTCGAGTTGCGTGAGAACGGGTGTCGGCCTGCTCAGCCATGAGAACCTCCGTGCGCGGCGATCTGTTTCTCAGGAGCCATGTCGGCGATGCTGGCAGCCGAAGGTTACGTGTCGCTTACGGCGTCGTGAAGGCTCGGTTGCGTGGCGGCAAAGCTCGCTCTCGACAGCGTATGGTCGGCTTCGTGGATCGCTTCTGGCAGCAAACGGAAGGGCAGCGATGGCGCGCAAGTACGACCTTCTGATCGTCGGCATGGGCTCTGGCGGGCTGATGGCCGCGATCTTCGCGGCCAAGCTCGATCTGCGTGTCGGCGCCATCGAGCGCCACCGTATCGGCGGCGACTGTCTGTGGACCGGCTGTGTGCCGAGCAAGGCCCTCCTTGCCTCGGCCAAGGTAGCGCACCACATGCGCACCGCCGATCGATACGGCATGCGCGCGGTCGAGCCCGAGGTCGACGGCAAGGCGGTGTGGGATCGCATCAAGGCGATCCAGGCCAGCATCGCGGCGGCCGAAGACGGACCCGAGCACCTCGAGTCACGCGGTATCGAGGTGATCTCCGGCGACGCTCGACTGACGGGGCCGAACACGGTCGATGTCGACGGGCGCGAGTTGGAAGCTCGCCACATTCTGCTCTGCACCGGCAGTCGCCCGGCCGTGCCCGAGATCGCTGGGATCGAGGAGGCCGGCTTCCTGACGAGCGAGAACATCTTCGAGCTCGACCAGCCCCCGACGAGCGCTGTCGTCATCGGCGGAGGCCCGATCGCAGTCGAGATCGCGCAGGGGCTCCAGCGCCTGGGTCGTGACGTCGCCGTGCTTCAGCGCCAGGCGAGCATTCTCACGCGTGACGAACCCGACCTCGTGGCCGCGCTCACCGACGTGCTCAGGGCTGAGAGGGTGTCGCTCCACCTGAGCTGCGAGCCCCTTCGTGTCACCGTCGACAGCGGAACCAAGACGGTGCACGGCACCGAGGACGGGGTCGAGCGATCGTGGTCTGCTGCAGAGCTGATCGTCGCGGCCGGCCGCAAGCCGAACGTCGAAGGGCTCGGCCTCGACGACGTCGGGATCCGGCATGGCCCGCGCGGCATCGAGGTCGACGCGAAGATGCGCACCAGCGTGCGCTCGATCTATGCCGCCGGTGACGTGGCGGGTCGGTTCGCGTTCACGCACTCGGCGGCAAACGAGGCCTCATGGGCTGTCCGGAACATGTTCTTCCCCGGGTCTGTCGAGGCTGCGTCGCTGGTGCCGTGGTGCACGTTCACCGATCCGGAGCTTGCCCACGTGGGACTCACGTCGGTCGAGGCTCGGGCAAATCACGGCGACGACGCAGTCGAGGTACACACGACGGGTCTTGACGAGTCCGATCGCGCCCGCGCTGACGGCGCGACCGAGGGCGCGATCACCGTGGTCACCGCGAAGGGGCGCATCGTCGGCGCCCACGCGCTCGCGCCGACGGCCGGCGAGACGATCCACGAGCTCGCCCTCGCTGTGAGCAAGAAGATGAAGCTCAGCGATATCTCGCAACTCGTGCACGTCTATCCGACGATCGCGACCTCGGTCAATCGCCTTGCGGCGGAGGAGTCGTTCGAGCGAGCGCGCCGGATGGGCTGGCTCGTTCGGCGGGTTAAGGGCTGACGCGGACATGAGCAGCCCCCCGCCGGAGGGGAAGGGCGATGGCCGGACACGCTGCACCTGGGCCCCGCTCGATGACCCGGAGTACCTCGCCTACCACGACGAGGAGTGGGGGGTCCCTGTCCACGACGATCGAGAGCTGTTCGAGATGCTCACGCTCGAGGGGGCGCAGGCGGGCCTCTCGTGGGCGACGATCCTGCACAAGCGCGAGGGCTACCGGCGCCTATTCGAGGGCTTCGATCCAGAGGCGGTCGCGGCGTCCACCACGCGCGACGTCGAGCGGCTGCTGACCGACCCGAGCATCGTCCGCAACCGCCTGAAGGTCGAGTCGACGGTCGCAAACGCGCGCGCCGTGCTCGAGGCGCAGGAGGAGTTCGGCAGCCTCGACGCCTACCTCTGGAGCTTCGTCGACGGCGAGCCGGTCCAGAACAGCTGGCGCAAACTTGGCGAATTGCCGGCCAAGACCGACGTGTCGACGCGCATGAGCAAGGAGCTGAAGGAGCGTGGCTTCCGTTTCGTCGGGCCGACGGTCTGTTACGCGTTCATGCAGGCGGCCGGCCTCGTCAACGACCATGTGGTCGACTGCTTCCGCCACGCCGAGGTGTCGGCGTGAGCGAGCCGGCCGGAAGCACGGGCGGACTCCTCGCATTGAAGCTCGCCCGACGCGGTGACGGGCGCACCGGAATCGTCGAGCGCCGCCAGCGCTTTCCGCTACGGATGACCGTGCCGCTCTATCTCGACGCCGCAGCGCCCGACCTGCCGTTCATCTACGTTCAGAACCCAACCGGAGGCCTGTTCCCCGACGACGACCTGCTGATCTCGCTCGAGCTCGCGCCCGAGGCGCGTGTGCACGTGACCACGCAGGCAGCGACCAAGGCCTACGCCGGAGATGGGCCCGGAGCGCGACAGCGCACACGTCTGCGGCTCGAGCCGGGCGCCTACGCGGAGGTCATCCCCGACACGCTGATTCCGCACGCCGGAGCGAACGTGGACCAGCAGCTCGACGTCGAGCTCGGTGAGGGCGCGGCTGTCGTCTCCACGGAGCTGCTCGGGCCGGGCCGAATCGCCGTCGACGAGCGGTTCGCGTACGAGCGCGTGCGTCTCACGACCGCGGTGCGCGAGCTTGGCTCGGCGGCGGCGTCCGGCGACGCGCCGGCGTCGTCAGAGCTCTGCGTCGACACGCTCGAGCTCGAGCCGGCACGCCGTTCGCCGGCGGCGCGGGGCGTTCTCGGCGGCCGCTCCTACCTGGGAACGTTCGTCGCCGTCGCGCCGCACGTCGATGCCGAGCGTCTGGCGGGCCTCATCGACACCGAGCTCGCCGCCGACGCGCGTGTCTCGGCCGCTGCCGGCACGCTGCCGAACGGCGCAGGTGTCGGGGCGCGGGTGCTGGCCTCGAAAGCGGCAGACGCGCGAACCGCGCTCGACGCAGCCTGGGCGGTTGCGCGCCAGGAGCTGCTCGGTGCCCCGCTTCCGGTCCGGCGCAAGTAGCCGCCACCGTCGGCAAACCGGCGAGGAAGGGGCGGAGTAGGGTGAGCGTGTGTCGCATGAGGAGCGCCCGGCAACTGTTTGCTCCGAGATCCTGGGGCACCGCGACGAGGCGCGATTCGCGGCACGACATGTCGACGAGGTTTCCGTCTCGGCCGAGGACGCATCGAAGCGGCGGCTTCGTCTTCGCACCGAGTCGGGGCGTGACGTTGGCGTCGACCTGCCACGCGGGTCGTTCCTGGCCGATGGCGCCGTGCTCGATGACGACGGCGATCAGATCATGGTCGTTCACCGCCCGCCGGAGCCGATCATGCGAGTTCGCATCGATCGGGCGCTCGACAGCGACGCGCGCGTCGCCGCCGCGCTCAGGTTGGGGCACGCTTTCGGGAACCAGCACGTGCCTGTCGAGGTAGCCGAGGGCGAGCTTCTCGTTGCGATCACGACGAGTCAGGACGTGGCACGGCGCACGCTCGAGGCGCTGCATCTCGACGGCGTCGATGCGCGGTTCGAGGAGCACGCTCTCGCCCAAGAGCGCCCGCTATCGGGCCACGCGCATTCGCACTAGCTCGTGCCCAGCGGGATCCCGCTCCAGCGGCTCAGTCCGGGCGAGGCCCGACCTACACAAGCTCGGCGAGCCGACGCTCGATAAACCGCCGCTCGCGCGCGTTCACCGTCAGCTCGAGAGCGCGCTCGTAGGCAGCGCGCGCCGGGCCGCGGTCGCCCGCGCGACGTAACAGGTCGGCGCGCGCCGAATGGAAGAGCCGGTAGTCGGCCAGCTCCTCCTCGAGGGGCGGCAACAGGTCGAGCCCGGCCTGTGGCCCGTCGACCATCGCGATCGCGACCGCCCGGTTCAGGCGCACGACGGGCGTCGGAGAGCGCCGCACGAGCTCTGTGTAGAGCGTCGCGATCTGGCGCCAGTCGGTGTCGGATGCGGCTGGAGCCTCGGCGTGTACCGCGGAGATCGCCGCCTGAAGCTGATATGGGCCGGGGCGACGCATGCGCAGGGCGCGCTCGACGAGCTTCGTTCCCTCCGCGATCCGCGCAGCGTCCCAGAGCGAGCGATCCTGCTCCCTCAGCGTCAGCAGCTCGCCGTCGACGGTGGCGCGCGCGCCCGTGCGCGAGTGATGGAGCTCCATCAGCGCTAGCAGCCCTAGCACCTCGGCCTCGTCGGGCATCAGTACGGCGAGGATGCGACCCAGGCGCAGGGCCTCTTCGATCAACTCCTCGCGCACGAGTTCCTCACCGGTCGAGGCCGAGTAGCCCTCGTTGAAGATCAGGTACGTGACCGCGAGGACCGCGTCGAGGCGATCTGGCAGGTCGGCCGGCGGCGGCACCCGAAACGGGATTCCCGCATCGCGGATCTTGCGTTTCGCTCGCACTAGCCGCTGCGCCATCGTCGCTTCCGGTACGAGGAAGGCGCGCGCGATCTCGTCGGTTGTCAGTCGCCCCAGCGTGCGCAAGGTCAGCGCTACCTGGGCCTCGGCGCCCAGCGCCGGGTGGCAGCAGGCGAAGATCAGCTCGAGCCGCTCGTCGGGCAGACCTTCGTCGTCGTGCACCGCGACGCCGTTGGGCGGGTCGGGAGTCAACGTCTCCTCGGCAGCAAGCGTCTCGAGCCGCGAGGCGTATGTCGTGTCACGGCGGATGCGGTCGATGGCGCGGCGCTGGGCGACGGTGGTGATCCACGCCGCCGGGTTAGAGGGTGTTCCCTTCTTCGGCCAGACCCGGAGCGCTTCCAGGTAGGCGTCCTGTACGGCCTCCTCGGCCACGTCGAGATCGCGGTGCCGACGTGCGAGCGCGGCGATGACGCGGCCGTTCTCTTCTCTGAAGATCTCGTCGATCGCCGCATGGGTGTTGGTCATCGGCGACCGCACGCCCTCGCCGCCTCGAGGAAGTCCGGGTCGCGTGCGAGGCCGTATTCGACGATGGGTCGAACTTCGATCACGCCATGGCGTGCGCCGGGAATCTTCGACGCGATCGCCAGCGCCTCATCCATGTCGGCGCACTCGAGCACGTAGAAGCCGGCGAGCTGTTCCTTGGTCTCGGCGAACGGCCCGTCGGTGACGAGCGTCTCGTCGTTCCTGACCCGCACGGTCGTTCCCGTGTCGGCCGGTTGCAGAGCGTCGGCGGTCTCGAACATCTGCCGCTCGCCGGTCTCGCGCGTGAACGCGTCGTAGCGGCTCCACTCCTCCGCCATCTCGGGCGTGTCAGGCTCTGGCAGTTCGTCAGGGTCGAGGTAGATGAGGAAGACGTATCTCACGCCGAACCCTCGCTTTCTGATTGACTGTCTCGCTTCAACGACGAACGGCGGGCGATTTCCTCGACACCAAAGCGGTGCGACTACACCGAGAGTAGGGTCTTGGCGGCATGGATGCAGCAACCTTTCTAGCCGCGCTTCAGCTGGCCGACAGCTCGCTGCCCACGGGTCGCTTTGCCCATTCGGCCGGCCTCGAGGCGCTGCTCGATCGCGGCTCGCTCAGCGAGCGCGAGCTCGCTGAGCTGGCCGAGTCGCACGCGTGCGAGGGCGTCGCGCCGCTTGACGGTGTGGTCGCCGGGTACGCAGCACGAGCGCTGGCGCTCGACGACCTGCTGGAGCTCGACCGACTCCTGGGGGCGCACAAGCTCGTTCCGGGCGCGCGCACCGCCTCGCTGCGCTGCGGCCGCCAGCTAGCGCGGCTGACGGGCGATCTCACGAGCGACGCCCTGGCGCTCGCACTGGCCGAAGCCGTGCGCGACGGACGCGCCGGTGGTCACCTCGCGGTCGTCGAAGCAACTCTTGCGCGGGCCGCCGGACTTGACGCCGAGGGAACGGTTCTCCTCGCGCTCCGCGGCGCGGCGAGCGCGGCGCTCTCGGCGGCCGTGCGGCTCGGCCTCGTCTCAGCTCGCTCCGCGCAACGGCTACTGGCTGCCATGAGCGACGCCCTCGCGCGCGCGTGTGCGCGTGCGCTCGCCACACCCCTCGAGCGGCTTCACTCCTCGACGCCTGAGCTCGACCTTCTCGGGCTCGCGCACCCCCGCGCCGACGCACGCTCGTTCGCGACTTAGGTCAGCCATCTAGGATCGTCCGGCCCGATTCCCGACCGAGGAGGCTGGAGTGAAGCTCGGAGCGCAGTTCCTGGCGGAGGACTTCGCCGCCTGCATGGACTCCGTCGTCGCAGCCGAGCGCGCGGGCTTCGCACACGCCTGGTTCATCGACTCGCAGATCCTCTGGCAGGACTGCTACGTGTACATGATGCGCGCGCTCGAGCTGACCGAGTCGCTCGTCGTCGGCACGGCTGTCTCCAATCCCTATACGCGTCACCCGACCGTCACCGCGTCGGTGAATGCGACGCTTGCCGAGGTCTACCCGGGGCGCGTGATCCTCGGTCTCGGCCACGGCGACAGCGCGGTCAGGCCGATGGGAATGAACCCGGTGCCGACAAAACAGCTGCGCGAGGCGGTTCCCGTGATTCGCGCGCTGATGGCGGGGGAAACGGTGCAGATCAACGACGCTGATGTGCATTTCCGCTGGCACAGGGAAGGCCCCGCCGTGCCGATCGCTCTCTCCGCGACGGGTCCGAAGAATCTGCGCGCGGCCGGCGGGATCGCGGACATCGTGATGATCTACGTCGGCGTCCATCCGACCAACGTCGGCTGGGCGATCGAGCAGATCCGCGCAGGGGCCGAGGAGGCCGGGCGCGACCCCGACAAGGTCAAGGTCTCGGCGCTCTGCGGCCTCGAGCTGAACTACGACGCCGAGGCGGCACGCGAAGCCGTTCGCTGGGCCGCGGCCGCCTGCGCCAACCACATCGGTGACACGATAAAGCGAAACCCCGAACACGGCATGCCCGAGACCATGACCCGCCTCGTCGATGCGCGGACGCAGCACTACGACTACTACGAGGGCCACCTCGACTCCGACGCCGAGCACGCGGCCTACCTGACGCCCGAGCTGATCGACGACTTCGCGATCGCGGGCACGGCCGAGGACTGCCTCGAGAAGATCCGAGCGCTCGAGGAGCTCGGTGTCTGGGAAGTGTCCTCGGCCTACTACAACGGGCGTAACGACCAGCTCGAGCGGGTCGGGCGCGACCTGATCAGCAAGCTCTGACCGTGGGCGGCCCTTCGCCACGCTACGCCGAGGCGGTCGACGCGCTCGCGCGCGACGCCACCGCCGCGAGCTGGGGCGGGTTCAGCGACGAGGTCCGCGAGCGCACCCTGCTCGTCCTCTTCGACACGCTCGGCGTGACGGCCGCCGGCGCGGCGACACCCGAGCTTGTCGAGCTGCGTTCGCTCTGGGATCCGCCAGCCGGCCCGGCGCCGCTCGTCGCCGCCGGCAGGGCAACGGACGAGCCCCTGTCGTGCATCCTCAACGGCGCTGCCTCCTGCTGTCTCGAGCTCGACGAGGGCAGCAAGTACGCGCGCGGCCACCCGTGCGCTCACGTGCTGCCCGCGGCGCTCGCTCTCGGCGCCGCGCTCGAGCGTGGCGGGCCCGAATGGCTGACCGCGTTCGTCGCCGGCTACGAGGCTGCCGCCCGCTTCGGGGCTGCCACCCGGATGCATCCGGGCGTGCACATGCACGGGACATGGGGAACCGCAGGCGCCGCGACGAGCGCTGGTCTTCTCCTGGGCCTCGACGCCGAGCAGCTCGCCGCTGCGATGGATGCGGCGAGCGCGCAGAGCGTCGCCGCGCATTTCTCGAGCGCGTTTCGGGGAAGCTTCGTGCGCAACGTCTGGGTCGGCCAGGCGGCGTTCGCGGGGCTCACGGCCGCGCGCCTCGCGCAGGCCGGCCTTGCCGGCGTCGACGGCGCTCCAACAACAGTCTTCGGTGAGGTTCTCGGCACGTTCGACGCCGACGCGCTCGACGCCGACCTCGGCGGTCATCGCGAGATAACTCGCGGCTACTTCAAGCGCCACGCAGCGTGCGCGTACACGCACCCCTCGGCCGACGCGGTGCAGCAGCTGCTCGCCGACGGGCCGCTCGACCCGGCCGAGGTCGGCGCGATCAAGGTCGAGACGTACGCGATCGCGACGACGCTCGACACGCTCGAGTGGCCGACCCGGCTCGCCGCGATGTTCTCGATTCCCTACGTCGTCGCCGAGACGGTTCGCGGCGGAGAGTTCGGGCCGCGCGCGACCGACGAGGAGCGACGACGGGATCCAGTCACGGTCGAGCTCGCACGTCGTGTCGAGCTCGTTGCGAGCGAGGAGTTCGAGCAGCGACTCCCCACCGATCGCGGCGCGCGTGTCACCGTCACCTCCGGGCAGGGCAGCCGCTCGGCGGAGGTGCGCAACCCGATCGGCGACTCCAACCACCAGCCGCTCGGCTGGGACGAGGTTCGCGCGAAGGTCGCCGGGTTGATCGGCTCCGCGGCGGGCTCGGAGCTCGAGGCGCTCGTGCGCGGGCTCCCCGACAGTGAGTCGGTCGCACCAGTCCTCGCGAGCCTCACAGAGCTCGAGGTGCAGCGGTGAAACTTCGCGCCGTCCCGCCACTCGTCCTCGAGCCGGACGAGCTCGCCCGACGGCAGGAGCGCTACTCGCTGCTCGCGCCCACGCCACTCGAGGTCGAGATGGTCAACCTCACCAGTGGGCCTACACAGCTCAACACCGACTACGAGGTCCGCTGGTCGGAGGACGAGGTTTACAACGAGGCGATGCGCACGCCGTGGCGCGACTACGACGGCGTTCTCCTCGACTGCGTCCTCGACCCCGCACTCGAGCGGCTCGAAGCCGAGGCGCCCGGCCCGGTGGTTGGAATAACCCGCGTCAGCGCCGGCTACCTTGCTGGCCTCGGCCACCGCTTTGCCGCCGTCGCGCGCAACGACGCAATCGCCCGAGAGTTCGGCAAACGACTCGTCGACTTCGGGCACGAGTCGCGGCTCGCGGCAGTCGAGACCCTTGACCTGAGCTTCGAGAGCATCGCCCTGCCCGACGCCTGGCAGGCAGCGCTCGGGCCGATCGTCGAGCGACTCGGTCCCGGCGGCGTCGATTCTGTCCTGAACGGATGCTCTGCGGTCGAGGTTCGCCCCTCAGACGGCCCCGCCGTAGTCGAGCCGATGGCACTCGCGCTTGAGCTGACGGCCGCCGCGGCAGAGCGGGGCTTGCTCGGGGCAACAAGCAGCTGAGCCGCGCTGGACGCCACTGCGGTCGCGCCCGCGCCCGCATGTGGATCGTGGCAGGATGGCTGTCCAGATACAGACCTAGTAGCACCAGCGAGAGATGGAGAGAGCATGAAGCGGATCGGCGTCGACGTTGGCGGTACGTTCACCGACCTGATCCTGGTCGACGAGGAGTCGGGACAGATCACCGTCGACAAGGTCCCGTCGACGCCCGACGACCCGGCCCGCGGCACGGTCGAAGGCATCCGCGAGCTCTGCTCGAAGGCGGGCGTCGAGCTCGCCGAGGTCGACAACCTCCTTCACGGCACGACCGTCGCGACCAACATCGCGCTGACTCACTCGGGCGCCGAGGTCGGCCTGATCACGACCGACGGCTTCCGCGACATCCTCCACATCGCGCGCCACAAGAAGCCGTTCAACTTCTCGCTGCAGCAGGAGCTGCCCTGGCAGGCCCGTCCGCTCGTCAAGCGCCGACACCGACTGACCGTGAAGGAGCGAGTCACGGTGCCGAACGGCGACGTGCTCGTGCCGCTCGACGAGGACGAGGTGCGCGAGCGCGTCCGTGAGCTCAAGGAGGCAGGTGTCGAGGCCGTCTCGGTGTGCTTGCTCCACTCCTACTTGAACCCCGCCCACGAAGCGCGGATCAAGGAGATCCTGCTCGAGGAGTACCCCGAGGCCTACCTCTCAGTCTCGCACGAGGTGCTTCCCCTCTACCGCGAATTCGAGCGCTTCTCGACCGTCTGTCTGAACGCGTACGTCGGTCCGAAGGTCGCGACATACGTCGGCCGGTTCGACCAGGCGGTCTCGGATGAAGGCTTCCAGCACGGAATTCAGCTCATGCAGTCCTCTGGCGGCATGGCCACCGTCGAGTCGGCCACGCAGAGCCCGGTCAACATGCTCATGTCGGGCCCGGTCGCCGGGCTGATCGGCGGCATTTGGGCGGGCAAGCTCTCGGGCTACGACAGCGTCGTGACGCTCGACATCGGCGGCACATCGGCCGACATCGGGGTTGCCGCCGACGGCCAGGTGCGCATGCGCCACCTGCTCGACACGAAGGTCGGCGACTACCAGGCGATGGTGCCAATGGTCGACATTGACACGATCGGTGCGGGTGGCGGCTCGATCGCCTACGTTGACGACGGCGGTGTCTTCCGCGTTGGTCCGCAGTCGGCGGGGGCCGACCCCGGCCCCGCCTGCTACGGGCGCGGTGGCAGCGAGCCGACTTCGACGGACGCACAGCTATTGCTCGGCCGACTGCGGCCCGACCGTGGGCTGCTCGGCGGTGACATGCAGCTCGACCTCGATCTCGCCGAACGGGCGATGAAGGACGTGGCCGCTGAGCTTGGCATGTCGGTCGAGGAAGCGTCGCTCGGCGCGCTCCAGGTGCAGAAGTACGGGATGACGCAGGCGATCGAGCTGAACTCGGTGCGCCGCGGCTACGACCCGCGCGACTTCACCCTTGTCGCGGCGGGCGGCGCCGGGCCGCTTTTTGCATGCGATATCGCGCTCGAGCTCGAGATCCCGCGCGTTCTCGTGCCGCCCTACCCCGGCATCGTCGCCGCGACGGGCTTGCTCGCCACCGACCTCCAGCACGAGTTCGTCGCCACCGAGCGCCATCCGCTCAAGGAGCTTGACCAGACCAGGCTGCAGGCTCGCTTTGACGAGCTCACAGCCCAGGCCGTCGCCCGGCTCGAGGCCGACAACGTGCCCGAGGATCGGCGCATCGTCCGCCGCCTCGCCGATTGTCGCTACGCGGGTCAAGGCTACGAAGTGCGCTTTGACGTTCCCGCCGGTGACGTCAACGACGCCTGGGTCGCGGATCTGAAGGAGGCCTTCCACCAGGCGCACGAGGGCGAGTACGGGCAGCGATTCGATGCCGAGGTCGAGATCATCAATATCCGCGCTGTCGGCATCGGCCGCGTCACCGAGCTCCAGGCGAGCGAGGTCGAGGCGGCCGCCGGCGACGCCTCGCGCGCGCAGATCCTCGAGCGTGAGGTCACGTTCGATGTCGAAGGCGTTCCCGAACGCCTCAACACGCCGTTCATGGACCGAGCGCAGCTCGGCGCTGGCGACACGATCGAGGGCCCCGCGGTGATCGAGCAGTACGACACGACAACCGTGATCCCGCCCGGCTTGGCAGCTGAGATCGACAGGTACGGGAACATCGTCATCGACTGCACTACGCGCACGAAGAGCGCCGAGGAGCGAAGCGCCGCTCTGGCCACGCCGATCCTGATGCGCGTGATCGGCGGCGCGCTCCACTCGATCGCCAAGGAAATGGCGGGAGTGCTCTACCGAATGAGCTACTCCTCGATCATCCGCGAGTCAGAAGACCTCGGTGCCGGGCTGTTTGACAAGAACGGCAGCAACCTGGCCGAGTCAGACTCGACGCCGATGTTCATGGGCGCGATGCCAAAGATCGTCAAGGGCGTCATCACGACGCTGGGCGACGACATTGCCGAGGGCGACATCATCCTCCACAACGATCCCTACCTCGGCGCGACCCACTCGCCCGACGTCGCGATCGTGATCCCGATCTTCCACGGCGGCGAACTCGTCGGCTTCTCGGGCGCTTCTGCGCACATCCTCGACATCGGCGGCGCCTATCCCGGCCTCGCTATCGACCTCGTCGACAACTGGTCGGAGGGCAACATCTACCGGGCCGTCAAGCTAGCCGAGGCCGGCGTCTGGCAGGACAAGCTCTGGCAGCACATTCTCGAGAACACGCGCACGCCGACACACAACGCCGGCGACATCCAGGCGATGATCGCTGCCTGCGAGCTGGCGCGGACGCGTTACGTCGAGCTGATCGAGCGCTACGGCAAGGACACGGTCCTCGACGCGGCGGCGGGCTGGCTCGACTATTCCGAGCGGATGCTCCGGCAGGAGATCGCCAAGGTTCCTGACGGGCGCTACGAGACCGAGGTCGGCTGGCTCGACGACGACGGCGTCAACCGCGGCAAGATGCTGCCGGTCAAGGTCGCGGTCGAGATCAAGGGCGACGAGGTCACCTACGACCTGACCGGCTCGAGCGACGAGGTGCCGACCGGCTTCAACGTGCCGTTCGAGGGGACGACCGTTTCGGCGATGACGTTCATCACGCGGATGATCTTCCTCGACGAGGAGGCCTATCCGGTCTTTGTTCCCCAGAACGAAGGGATGCTCCGCCCGGTCAACGTGGTCGCGCCGAAGGGCTCGATCTTCAACCCGAACTTCCCGCGCGCCTGCTTCGCTCGTTTCTGCCAGGCGCAGCGTGCCGTCGACCTTGCCCAGCGCTGCCTCGCGCCGGTCGTGCCCGAGCAGATCGCCGCCGGCAGCGCCGCGCACCTGCACTTCATCTCCTACTCGGGCTTCGATGAGGACGAGGGCGAGTACTGGGTCTATCTCGAGGTCGACGAGGGCTCCTACGGCGGGCGCAGCGGCCGCGACGGGCTCGACTCGGTCGACTCGCTGATCGCCAACACGCGCAACAACCCGATCGAAGAGCTCGAGTGGCGCTTTCCGATGCGCACCGAGCGCTACGAGTTGCGCGAGGAGCCGGCACCGCCCGGCAAGTGGCGTGGCGGCATCGGGATCGTCCGCGTGAATAGATTTCTCGAGGACTCGATCGTGACCTGCGAGGGCGAGCGCCACGACGGCGACCCGCCATGGGGCATCTTCGGCGGGCACGACGGACTCAACGCCGGGCTCCGCCTGCTCGGCTCCGACGGCGAGGTCGAGCACTGGCCGGCGAAGTTCAGCGGCCGGACTCTGCCAGCGGGAAGCGCCCTCGAGATCACGGTGCCAAGCTCGGGTGGCTACGGCGACCCGCTCGAGCGCGAACCGGAGCAAGTCGTGTCGGACATCCACGACGGGTTCACGACACTCGAGCAAGCGCGTGACGACTACGGCGTCGTGATCGACGAGGGCTCGATGACGGTCGATGTAAGCGCAACCGAGGAACTGCGTGGCCGACTCGTATCGGAGCAGGCCGCGGGCGCCAAGGCCTAGCCTGCGGCGCGGCTGAGCAGGTGGGCACGCGGCTCTCCGGTCGACCGTTCGAGCCGCTCGATCTGACGCTGCCGGGTGTCCTCGACACGACTACCGAGGGCGCGTTCATACACGGTGACGGCGTCGTGCCGTACGCGGAGGTCGCGGAGAGGGCGCGCCGGCTAGCCGGGTGGTTCGTCGCCGAAGGCGTCGAGCCTGGTGATCGGGTCGCCATCCTCGCGTCCAACCGCGTGGAGTTCGTCGTCGCTCACTACGCAGCCGCTCGTGCTGGCGCGATCGTCGTGCCGCTCTCCACGCGAGCGACGCCAGAGGAGCTGAGGCGAGTGCTCGCGCACGCGGAGGTGTCGGTCGTGCTCGCCGAGGAGGAGTTCAGAGGCCGGCGGTTTCTGGACGCGGTCGAATCGCTTCGTGCCGAGCTGCCAACGCTTCGCACACTCGTGTCGCTCGAAGCGCTGGCCATGCTCACAGACAACGCGCAGCAGTTGCCAACGCAACCGGGTCCGTCTACCGACCCGACTCTCCTCATCTACACGTCGGGTACCACCGGCGAGCCGAAGGGCTGCCTGCACGCTCACCACTCCTATGTCTCGAGCGCCGCCGTAACGGCCAGCCTCAAGGAGCTGACACCCGACGATCGAATCATCGCGAGCGTCCCGTTCTTCAACGCCTTCGGCATCGTCAACTGCGTGCTCGAAGGACTGCATTCTGGCGCGTCGATCGTCATGCAGCCGACGTTCGAGGCCACCGACACCTTGCGGCTGATCGAGGAGCACGGCGTCACGGTGCTGCTCGGAACGCCGACCATGTGGATCCGCTTGCTCGAGCACGCTGACTTCGAACGCTGCGACCTCTCCTCGCTCCGCACCGGGACCATGGCCGGCGCGCCGGCCCCGCCCGACGTCGTGGCCCGATGGCGCGCGCTGGGCTGCGACCTCATGCTCATCTACGGGCTCTCCGAAGCGACCTCGATCCTGGCGAACGGCCGGCCAACTCCGGGGATCGAGGTCGAGATCGACGACGTCGGCGAGTTACGCGCGCGCGGCTTCAACCAGATGCTCCGCTACTACAGGAACGAGCAGGCGACCGCAGATCGGATCGACCACGGCTGGATCCGGACAGGCGATCTCGCCGAGACCAGCGGCGATTCGGTGCGCGTTCTCGGGCGTACCGACGACATGTTGATCGTGGGCGGCTTCAACGTTCAGCCCGCGGAGATCGAGGAGGTTCTCCGCGGACACGACGCGGTGGCCGATGCTGCGGTTTTCGGCGTTCCCGACGCCGACCTGGGCGAGGCACCGTTCGCCTGGGTGATTCGGCGGACTGGCACGGAGATCGCCGCGGATGTCCTTCTGGCCGAGTGTGAGGAGCGCCTTACCCGCCACAAGGTGCCGCGAGCTATCCACTTCGTCGAGGAGTTTCCGCTGACCGCCAACGGCAAGGTTCAGCGCTTCCGGATGCGTGCCCAGACGCTCGCCGACTGATCAACCGGCGCGCGGCCGGGCGTTCCGGCTGGTTCGAGGAGGCTACGGTGTGGCGGTGGCTCAGAGCCTTCAGATCACGCGCTCCTGCAGCGTCCCGCTCGATGAGCTCGAATGGCGCTTCAGCCGATCGGGCGGTCCGGGCGGACAGCACGTCAACAAGACCGAGACCCGGGTCGAGGTGCGCTTCGATGTCGAGTCAGCCAGCTGTCTGGGCCCGCGACAGCGCGCGCGCATCCGCGAGCGGCTGGGGCCGGTCGTCATCGTGACCGCCTCCGATACGCGCTCGCAGGCACGCAATCGCGAACTCGCTCTCGAACGGCTCCAGGAGAAATTGCGCAGTGCGCTTCGCACGCAGAAGAAGCGCAAGCCGACCAAGCGCACGCGTGCATCCAGGGAGCGGCGTCTTGCCGACAAGCGCAAGCGAGGCGTGGTCAAGCAAGGTCGCGGCCGCGCGCGCGGCGACGACTAGAGCGGCCTCCGCGTGGCGATGACCGTAGCGGCCGTCGCGGAGCCGGTCACGCTTGGCGCTCAGGCCGCCCTGTCCCACGCCTCGAGAAACCCGTTCATGCCCCTCTTGAGGCCCCTGGCGAGGAGCGGCGAGAAAAGCTTCCCGATCGGGCCTCCCTTGGGTACGAAATCAACGTGAATGCCGAGCTTCGCTCCGTCGCCCGTCTCGGTCAGCGTGAACGTGCTCACAGTCGACTTGACAGGAACCTTGGTGGCTCGATCGACGGCGATCACCATCGTGTTCGGCTCTTCCCATTCGAGCACGCGCTCATCCAGCACCCCTGCCGGTGAGAGTCGGCAGACGCGCTCTGCGCCGACGCCACCGGTCGCGGCGCCGCTTGACTCACTGTGCTTGACGCCGGGGTGCCAACGGGCGATGTTGGGGAAGTCGGCGATCACGTTCCAGAGCTCCTGCTGCGACTTCTTCGAGGGTGACGAGACGTTGAACGTCGGCATCTGGTCTCCTTCGTTTGCGGGCGTCACGGCCGCGCTGATGCCGCCGTGAGGCCGGTTGTGACTGACAACGAGATAGTCTCCGTCGCCACTGTTCGCTTCCTGTGGGGTGGCTGTGTCACCGCCGCCCGAGAGCAGGTAGCAGCAACGAGACACAGGCCGAGCACAGCGTGCGAAAAGACCGCTCTGACACGCTCCGCACACCTGTCCGAGGAGCACGTTCATGACACAAGGCGTCCTAGCGACAACCGAGCCAGCTGAGCCAGTCGAGCACGCGCGAGCGCGCCCGCGCGCGCCCGAGATCGTGCCCGGGCGCGACGCTCTGGTCCGCGCGCTTGGCTCCGAGGGCGCCGCGCGTGTCATCCCGCCGTGGCGCGACGGCTCACCCGACCCGCACTATCGCGAGGTCGAGGTCGTTGCGCGCGTGCTCGTCGACGTACCGGTTGGGCTCGCCGTTGACGTGGTGCAGGACATCGGCGGCATCGACCTCTACGAGCGCAAGGTCGACGCGGTCAACGTAGAGCCGTACACCGAGTCGAGTGGCGAGTACTACCTGGAGGGCCGCCTCGCGGCGGTCGTGCCCTGGGAGGGCGCGTTCACCTACGAGCTCCACGCCGGAGGCTTCCACAGCAAGACGGCGCGCGGGCCGGTGGCGCACGGGGTCGATGTCACGGGAGGGTTCCACGTCATCAACGGTCGCCCGGACGGGGCCGTGGTCGTCCACTACGAGCACTACCTCCTGCCGCCGAAGCTCGGCTGGGCGACAGGTCTGCACCGGGCCTACACCCGCCGCTCGATGAAGGTTGAGCTCACAGACATCAGCAGGATGCTCAGGCTGCTGCAGCGCCGTGTGACCGCACGCGAGTAGTTGCGAGGTCAAGCGGCTGCTCGGGCCGCGCGCTACTCGATCGCGCCGGCCGCGCGCAGCTCGGCGACCTGCTCCGCCGAGAAGCCCGCTGCCGCCAGGATCTCGTCGGTGTGCTCGCCCGGCGCGGGTGCAACCGTGCGAACCGAGCCCGGCGTGCGCGAGAGCTTCGGTGCGACACCGACCTGCTTCACGGGCCCGTTCGAGCCAGAGACCTCGACGATCATCTCGCGCTCCTGAATCTGCGCGTCGTCCTCGAGCTCGTCCAGCTCAAGCAGCCGGTTTGCGCAGAGGTCGGTCTCGTTCAGCCACGCGAACAGCTCGTCGCGTGTCTTCTCCTTGAAGGCGGCGGCGAACGCCTCACGGACTTCCGGGCGCCGATCCTCGTCCCATGCGTGCGGGATCAGGTCGTCGCGGCCGATCGTGCGGCACAGGTTGGCGTAGAACCACGGCTCGAGCGAGCCGATCGTGATCCACTTGCCGTCTGCGGTCTCGTACACGTCGTACTGGGGCAGGTTGCCCGTGTAGATCGATTGGCCGCGCTCGGGAAGCTCGTCATTCCCATAGAAGGCCGAGAGGAACTGGGCGAGCAAGTACGTCACGCCGTCGGACATGGCCGCGTCGACAAGCTGGCCCTCGCCGCTTCGCTCGCGCTCGTACAGGGCCGCGCACACGCCCATCGCCGCCATCAGGCCGCCGCCTGCGTAGTCGGCGATGATGTTCTGCGGCGTCACCGGTCGGCCGCTCGCGTCGCCGATCAGCGAGAGCGCCCCGGCCATGCCGATGTAGTTGAGGTCGTGGCCCGCGAGCAGTCTGTAGGGCCCGGTCTGACCGAACCCCGTCACCGAGCAGTAGACGATGCGCTTGTTCAGCTTGCGCAGCGTCTCGTAGTCGACGCCGAGGCGTTCGACGACGCCGGGTCGCATCTCCTCGACGACGATGTCGGCGTCCTTGGCAAGCGCGTAGAAGATCTCGCGCGCGCGCTCGTCCTTGAGGTTGAGGCCCATGCTCCGCTTGTTGCGATCGAGTGCGTCCTCCTCCTTGCCGCGCCACTCGACGATCTCGCGGTCGGGGGCTGCGCCCGCTTGCTCGGCGCGTCGGCCATCGGGCGGCGCCGGGTTGTGGATCTTGATCACGTCGGCGCCGAGGTCGCCGAGGATCATCGTGCAGTACGGCCCGGGCGCGAGCCGCGTGAGATCGAGCACCGTGATGCCGTCGAGGGGGCCGGGCATGGACATGTTCTAACGCATGTGGCGCAGCCGGCGCGGAATGTTCTCGACCGTGAAGGCAGCGTCGCTACCGTTCGCCTCCCCAGGATGGATGTGCATATGAACGGCACGATTCTCGTCACCGGTGCGTCTTCCGGCATCGGCCGGGCGACGGCCCAGCTCTTCCAGGGCAACGGCTGGGACGTGGTCGCGACCATGCGAAACACCGACGACGGCGCCGAGCTGGCCGCGCTCCCCAACGTGCTGGTCGCCCGTCTCGACGTCACCGAGCAATCCTCGATCGATGAGGCGGTCGCGTCGTGTCTCGAGCGTTTTGGCAAGCTCGACGTGCTGCTCAACAATGCCGGCTACCCCGCCTATGGGCCGCTCGAGGCCTTTCCGATGGATCGCGTCAGGAGCCAGTTCGACACGAACGTCATCGGGTTGCTCGCAGTGACCAAAGCGGTCCTGCCGCATTTCCGCGAGAACCGATCGGGGATGGTCCTCAACGTCTCGTCGATCGGCGGCCAGATGGCGTTCCCACTGGGCACGATCTACCACGGCTCGAAGTTCGCGGTCGAGGGGCTCTCGGAGGCCCTCCACTACGAGTTGGCCGCGTTCGGTGTGCGCGTGAAGATCGTGGAGCCCGGAATCACGGCAACGGACTTGTGGGACAGGTCGTTCGAGTTCGTCAACGACGAGTCGATCGAGGAGTACCAGCCGACCGTCGACAAGGTGTTCGCTGGTTTCAACGACATGGACATGTCGCCACCCTCGCTGGTCGCCGAGGTCGTCTGGCAGGCCGCGACGGATGGCACCGACACGCTGCGCTATCGCGCCGGCCCTGACGCGGTCGAGCTGCTCGACCGACGCAAGGCGCAGGACGACGAGACCTTCATCGCTGAAATGAAGGCCCAGCGCGGCCTGTAACGGGCGATGGTCGTGTCAAGCGCCACCGTCTCCGTCGATCCATCCAGCCGCTGGCAGCTTCCTGCGTATGCTTTATGGGATGGCCACGGTGGATCGCGAGCGGGAGGCCCACGAGCGGGCGCAGGCTCTCGACTCGACCATGTCCGGTGTGCCGATCGAGCCGCTGTATGGCCCGGAGAACAGCGCTGTCGACTACGACCGCGACCTCGCCGACCCTGGCGGCTATCCGTTCACGCGAGGCGTCTACGGAAGCATGTACCGCGGTCGGCTCTGGACGATGCGCCAGTTCGCCGGATTCGGCACCGTCGAGGAGACGAACGAGCGCTTCCGCTACCTGATCGATCACGGCCAGACGGGTCTCTCGTGCGCGTTCGACATGCCGACGCTCATGGGTCTCGACTCCGACCACGCGCGATCGCTCGGCGAGGTCGGGCGAGAAGGGGTCGCAGTCGACTCGCTGCGGGACATGCGCGAGCTGTTCGCTGGTATCTCGCTGGGCGATGTCTCGACCTCGATGACCGTCAACTCCTCCGCGGCGATGCTGCTCGCCTTCTACCTCTGCGTCGGCGAGGAGCAGGGCACCGGGCGTGAGGAGCTCCGGGGCACGATCCAGACCGACATCCTCAAGGAGTACATCGCGCAGAAGGAGTGGATCTACCCGCCCGAGCCCTCGATGCGCCTCTGTATCGACATGATCGAGTTCTGTGCCGACGAGATGCCGCTCTGGCACCCGGTGTCGATCTCGGGCTACCACATCCGCGAGGCGGGCTCGACTGCGGCACAGGAGCTCGCGTTCACGCTTGCCGACGGCTTCGCGTACGTCGAGGAGTCGATTGCGCGCGGCATGGATGTCGACCACTTCGCGCCGCGGCTCTCGTTCTTCTTCAACGCACACATCGACTTCTTCGAGGAGATCGCCAAGTATCGGGCGGCGCGCCGCATCTGGGCGCGCGAGCTGAAGGAGCGTTACGGCGCCAGGGACGCGCGCTCGATGCGGATGCGCTTCCATGCGCAGACGGCCGGAGTCTCGCTGACCGCCCAGCAGCCTGAGGTAAACATCGTCCGCACAGCGATCGAGGCGCTCGCGGCGGTCATGGGTGGCTGCCAGTCGCTGCACACGAACTCCTACGACGAGGCACTCGCGCTGCCGAGCGAGCATGCCGTGAAGATCGCTCTGCGGACCCAGCAAGTGATTGCGCACGAGACGGGTGCCGCGTCGACGGCGGACCCGCTCGGCGGCTCCTACTTCGTCGAGGAGCTCACCGATGAGCTCGAGCGGCAGGCCTACGCGTACTTCGACCAGATCCGCGAGCTCGGTGGCGTTATTCCCGCGATTCGCGAGAACTTCTTTCAGCGCGAGATCGCCGAGGCCTCGTTCACCTTCCAGAGCGAGGTCGAACACGGTGAGCGAACGATCGTCGGCGTGAACGCGTATGAGGAGCCTGAAGACGACCGCCTCGAGCTCCTGAAGATCGATCCCGAGCTCGAGGCCAAGCAGATTGCCCGCGTGAAGGCACTTCGCGCTGAGCGTGACAGTGCGGTCGTCGAGACCTCGCTCGCGCGGATCAGGGCCGACGCCACCGGTGATACCAACCTCATGCCGGCGCTCGTCGACGCTGCCAGGGCCGACGTGACGATGGGCGAGATGTGCGACGTGTTGCGTGAGGTGTGGGGCGTCTGGCGCGAGACGCCCGTCTTCTAGCGACGATCTTGAGCTCGGACACGGCCGCGTCCCTCGCCAAGCAGCTGTGGAGCGACTCGCTCGCGATCGCCGAGCGTTGCCGCGATCACGCCTTCGTCCAGGGCATCGCCACAGGCAAGCTCGACCGCGCGGCCTTCCAGCATTACGTTGCCCAGGACGCGTTCTTTCTCGATGCGTTCGCACGGGCCTACGCTCTCTGCGTCAACGACGCACCCGATGACGCGAGCGCGCAGGCCTTCTCTGCCCTCCGGGCGGCCGTCGACGGGGAGCTCGAGCTGCACCGGGCGTATGCCGTGCGCTGGGGCGTTGCGCTGAGCGCCGATCCGAGCGAAGCCACAGCCGCCTACACCGAGTTCCTGCTGCGGATTGCTGCCGACGAGCCGCCCGGCCACGCGGCGGCCGCGATGGCTCCCTGCATGCGCCTGTACGCCTGGCTCGGGCAGGAGCTCGAGGCGATCACCCCTGAGTTCTCGCCGTACCGGGAATGGGTCGACACGTACTCGTCGGCCGAGTTCGACGCGCACGCCGCCGGACTCGAGCGTCTCGTCGACGCGCTCCCCACCGACGACGAGGCAGCGGCAGCCCATTACGGCAGGGCGATGGAGCTCGAGCTCGCGTTCTTCGAGTCGGCTCTCGCGAGCGCCCAGGGGTGAACACCGAGACGCTCATCGCGCGTAACCGCGAGCTGTGGCTAAGCGGGACGACGCACCCCTTTCTGGATGCGGTGCGCGACGGATCAGTGCCCGAAGCGGCGTTTGCGTGCTGGCTCGAGCAGGACTACCTCTTCGTCGTCGGGCTCACCCGAGCCTGGGGCGTCCTGCTCTCGCGTGCCCCGACGAGCGACTTCGGCCTTCTCGCTGGCGGCATCGGCGCGTTCACGGCCGAGCTCGGGTGGTTCGAGGGGCTCGCGTCGGAGCGCGGCGTCGGGCTCGATGCCGAGCCGGCGCCCGACGCAGTCGCCTACCTCAGCTACCTGACAGAGCTCAGCGGCGCTCCCTACCCCGTTGCCATGACCGGGATGTGGGCTGTCGAGCTCGCCTACCTCGAGGCCTGGCGTGGCGCACTTGGTGGTGCCGAGCGCTACGCGGCGGTGATCGAGCACTGGGCGAACGACGAGTTCGCCGTCTTCGTCGAGCGCCTGGCCGCCGTCGCGGATCGCGAGCTCGGCGCGGCGCTCGATCACCACGAGGCCGCGGAGGTCGCCTTCCGTCGCGTCCTCGAGCATGAGGCCCGGTTCTGGGGCCTCGGGACAGCCCCTTAACACGGATTCAACGCGACCGAAACCGGCCTGAATACACCACACATGGTGAGTGAACTCACGGCCGATATAACCCTAGACATGAGCCAATGGAACCCAGTAGACCGCACGCCGCCCGTCCAGCCCGGGGCACGACGTCCGCTTCAGCCCGACGAGCCGACAGCCGAGATGCCTCCGATAGAAACCTCAGCGCCAGATCCCGAAGAGCCAGGTCGCAAGCGCCGTTTCAGCGGCGCCATGCGTGCCGCTCCCTTGCTCGTAGCCGCCCTCATCGGCGGCGGCATCGCCGCGGGCGTCGTGGTCGCACTCGACGATGACGGTGGGGGAACAACGACCGTCGTCCAGGAGCGCGACGCGGCGCCCGAACCGACACCCACGCCCGTTGCCGAGGACGCGGACGAATCACCCACGCCGACGACGGCCGAACTCGACGTCTCGGGTCTCGGCGAGGTCCTGACCGCGCAGGAGATCTACGAGCGCTTCGCGCCCGGCGTCGTGACCGTCAGAACCTCGACCGCAGCAAGCGAGCTCGGCGGCGACTTCGAGAACGCTCCAGACCTCTTCGGCCTTCAGCCGCGCGGCCTTGGGTCAGGCTTCGTGATCGACAAGGAAGGCCACATCATCACGAACTATCACGTGGTCGAGGATGCAGACACGGTCGAGGTCGTCTTCTCTGACGATGACAACCCGGTCGAGGCGAAGGTGCTCGGCAGCGACCCGTCCACGGACATCGCCGTACTCCAGGTCAAGGCCGAGGGTCGAGCGCTGACACCGATCCCGCTCGGCGACTCTGAAGGGGTAATCCCGGGCGATACCGCGATTGCCATCGGCAACCCATTCGGGCTCGATCGCACGATCACCGAGGGAATCGTGAGCGCGATTCAGCGCAGCATCAGCGCGCCCGACGGCTTCCGCATCGAGAACGTGATCCAGACCGACGCAGCGATCAACAGCGGCAACTCGGGTGGTCCGCTCCTCAACGACCGCGGCGAGGTCATCGGCGTCAACTCGCAGATCATCGCCGGCGGCGGCGTCACACCCGGCAACGTCGGCATCGGCTTTGCCGTCCCGGTCAACACCGTCCGGAACGTGGGCAGCCAGATCATCGAGACGGGCAAGGTCGAGCATGCCTACCTCGGCGTCCGAATCCATACGATCAGCGAGGAGCTACTCGAGAACGTCCAGCTACCGGCTGACGAGGGCGTTGTCGTGGCCAGCGTCACCGACGGTAGCCCCGCCGCCGAGGGCGGTCTCATGGGCGGCGAGCGCGACGTGATCGTGAACGGCAACGACTACACGGTCGGCGGCGACGTCATCACAAACGTCGACGGCGAGCTGATCACCGAGGCGCAGCAACTCGTCGACCTCGTCGCCAGCAAGCGACCAGGCGACCAGATCACCGTGGAGGTCGTCCGTGACGACCAGAGCACCGAGACCCTGACGATCGAACTTGGGCGGCGCCCGTCGACTGACGGTTAGCACGCCCAGCGCTTCCGCGGCCCAGATCCTCTCTGAGGGCCGAGGTCGTCCCGCCAGCACGGCCGACGGAAGCAAGCAGACCGGAGGGTCGACCCGCCTGCCCGATCCTCCGGTCACCTCCTCCTCAGTGCCGCAGCCTCGCGCTGCGGCACTGACCGTTGGCTCCCCTTCGGGGAGCTTGGGAGTTTGCTGCGCAAACTCCAGGCCCAATATGGGAATACTGGGCTCCGCTAGGGCGTTAACACCCCCGATGCTAGTGTCAGAAATGGTGTCCGACGCCTCATCAGAGGAGATCCGCGAGCTCGCCGGAGAGGCGCGCGACCGCACGCGCTTCGAGGAGGACGCACTCGAGCTGTCCGACCAGGTCTACCGCGTCGCCCGCCGCCTGGCCGGGTCGCGCGAAGCCGCCGAGGACCTCGTCCAGGAGACGTACGTCCGCGCATTTCGCAGCTGGCGCTCGTTCGAGCCCGGCACGAACCTGCGGGCCTGGCTGCTTCGGATTCTGACGAACCTGAACATCGATCGCGGGCGAAAGACCCAGCGCACGCCCGACATGCAGCCGCTCGAGGAAGGCGACTACTTCCTCTACGACAAGCTCGACCACCCCGGTGAAAGCGACGAGGAGAAGCTCGTCGAGCGTCTCTCGCAGGACAGCATCGTCGAGGCGCTGGCGGCGGTTCCGCACAACTTCCGCGACGTCGTCGTGCTGGTCGACATCAGCGAGTTCTCTTACGCAGACACGGCGCAGATCCTCGACATCCCGATCGGCACGGTCATGTCGCGCCTGCATCGAGGCCGGCGCATCCTCAAGCAAGAGTTGGCGAACAGGACGGTTACCGCATGACAGCGCACTCAGACTGCTCCAAATGTGAGGAGCTCCTTCAGCCCTACGTTGACCGGAGCCTCACAGAGGCAGAGCGTCTGACGGTGCAAGCTCATCTCGCGGCGTGTCCATGGTGCGCCCGCTGCTACAAGCTCGAAGAGATCCTCTGGAAGCACGTTCGCGACTGCTGCGCCGAGCAGGCGACGATCGAGTTCGCCTCGGGCGAGCTGAAAGACCGGCTGTCTGACCTTCGCACGCCGCTGATCTAGTCGGCGGCGGCCGCTGAGCCGGCTAGATGGTTGGGTCCGGCTAGTCGAGTGGCGATTCGGCACCGACGATCACGGTCAGCCGTCGTGGCTGGTCGCCGCCGGGAAGCTCCTGCGTTGCGACGCCCAGCTCGCGGCCAAGGCGTTCGGCGACCGCGCCGGCACCCGGCGTGAAGTACACGCGCGTCTCCGGGTAGTCGCTTCGCGGCGCATTCTCGACATCGCCGACGCTATACGCGAGCCCAGCCACGCGATCGGCGAGCCGTCGTGCTGCGCCGCCGGCCGACGAGCCGTTGAGAACGTCGACGCGAATCTCGGATCGCTCGGGCAGCGGCGCCAACAGAGCCGGTGCCGGCAAGAGCACCTCGCCGGACGCGCCCGCGCCAGCTGCCGGGTCGGCGACCTCGCCGCCGTCGAACCGCGGCAGGATGACGAACCAGACGAGCGTCGCGATCGCGCCTGCGAGTGCGAGTGGCGCGATGAGTCCCGCCGCCGAGAACGAGGTCCGAAGGCGTTCGCGAATTGGCAGCCCGGCGAGACGACGCGCCTCGTCCTTCGAGATGCCAAGGGCAGTGCTGTAGAGCACCGCCGCATCGACCGCCTCCTGCAGGCTGGGGAAACGATAGAGGCGGCTCTGCTCCAGCGCCTCGACGGCCTCGCGAGACAGGCCGGCTCGTCTCGCGGCTTCGTCGATCGTAAGGTTGCGGCGCGAACGGGCGATGCCAAGACACGAGTTGGCGCTGACTGGCACCGACGACGCGGCAGGGGCCGAGGGCAGCTCGCGATCCGGTGCCGCGGTACTCATCAGTAGGGAGTTCCCCTCCTAGGCCTCCAGGTCCTTCTCAGGCCTCCAGGTCCTTCTCTAAACGTGCCAGGTCCTCGGGAGTGTCGATATCACCCGGATGGGGGAGATCGCTGCAGTCGACGAGCTCGGGCTCGAGCTCGCGTGCGCCGCCTGCAGGCACGTCGTCCCAGATCGAGCTGTCGAGCAGGACGGGGTGGCTTCGCTCGCCGCCGTAGCTCGCGGCAACGACTGGGCCCGCGCCCTCTCGCCAGGCATCGATCACGCGTCGGATCGCGCGTGGGTCCAGGCGAGGGCCGTCGGCGAGCACGACCAGAGCGGCGCCCGTCGCCGGTCCGAGTGCATCGAGACCGCAGCGCAGCGAGGCGCCTGGGCCCTCGGCCCAAAGCGGGCATTCGACGAGGCGCACCCTCGGTGGCAGCGCGACGTCGATCGAATGGGCGCCCTCGACGACGACGACGTCAGCCAGGGCCGACTGAGCGACGCGCGCGAGGACTCGCGGCAGGAGCAGGTTTTGCTTCGGCGCTCCGAACCGTGACGCCTCACCCGCCGCAAGAACCACCGCGGCGACCGTTCCGGGCAACGCTAGTACCCCGCTGAGAGCACGTTGACGTCAGCGATGTGGAGGAGCTTCATCGCGACGCGTGCGACCTTGAACGCCTCGTCGGGGTCGTCTTCTTGCATCTCGGAAGCGGTGTGCCACAGATCGCGCCCGACGGCGAGGTGCTCGCGGACGTCGTCGAGCAGCTCCGCGTGCCTCCCGTTCGACTGGGCCGTGTTGATCGCGAGGCCCATGACGCCGATCCGGTCCGGGTGGCGAAGCCAGAGCGACGGTGTCGCCATCGCCAGGTACGTATGGATGCGCAGCATCGTGGCCGACGTCTCGAGCTGTCGCTGACCCAGAGGGCTCGACGGCGTCGGGGGCGTTCCATCAGCAAGCGCGCGCGAGTTGCCGCCGACGATGCCCCGTACCTGCTCCTCGCTGAAGCCCATGATCCCGCAGGCGCGGAGAACGGCGTAGAGCGACCCCGGGTGCTGGCCGTAGGGGTAGTCGGAGGCGTAGAGGATCTGCTCGGGCGCCACGCGGCCGAACAGGTCGATCAGGTCGATCAGGTTGAAGACCGAGGTGTCGAAGTAGACGCCCGCTCGTCCGGCGAGGTGGCCGGTCAGGCGCTCGAGGTCGGCGACGCCACCGTGCGCGATGATCAGCGGTGCCCTCGGGTGTGCCGAGACGAGCGCCTCGAGGTCGTCGGCGATCTTCGGCATGCCGCGACCCGCGTGGATGAGGATCGGCACCCCGTACTCGGCTGACAGCGCGAACACCGGGTCGAGCCGGTCGTCGCCGACCGAGAAGCGTTGGGCCCGTGGGTGGAGCTTGATTCCGCGCGCACCGATATCGAGCACGCGCCGGGCCTCTTCGACCGGGTGATCCTCGAGGTCGAGGCGCACGAACGGCAGCAGCCGACCATCTGATGCGGCGGCGTCGGACATCGTGCGGTCGTTGGCCGCCGTGAAGCACGGCTCCCGGTCGGGCTCGTCGAGACAGAAGGTGAAGGCCCCGCTCGCTCCGGCGCGGTCGAGAAACTCGAGCAGCCCGTCGCGGCGCGAATAGAAGCCGTCGATGTCGTCGCCGACGTGCGTGTGCGCGTCGAAGATCTCAGCCCTGTCGGGCACGAGCGCAAGGGTCGTCTCGTAGGCCTGCTCAAGCAGCGAGGCGGCACGATCGAGCGCGTCCGTCACGACGCCGACGATAGCTCACGCACGCTCGGCCGCCATTGGGCATGCTGCGCGGCGGACAGCTACGGGAAGGAACGGAGGGCACATGGCGCAGGCGATCAACGTCCTGGCAATCGCGGGGAGTCTTCGGCGCGCCTCCTACAACCGCGGACTCGTACGCGCGGCGCTGGAGGCAGAGGTCGAGGGTCTTGATGTGAGCGAGCTCGACCTGATCGATGTGCCCGTCTACAACGGCGACGTCGAGGCCGCGGGGAACCCGCCGGCCGTCGTCGAGCTCAAGACGCGGGTCAAGGAGGCCGACGGTCTCCTGATCGCGACACCGGAGTACAACCGGGGCATGCCGGGAGTCTTGAAGAACGCGCTCGACTGGGCGTCCCGTCCGCCTGACCAGGCGCTCAAGGCCAAGCCAGTTGCGCTGATCGGCGCGACTCCCGGCGGCTTCGGCACCCGGGCTGCACAATTTCAGCTGCGCCAGATCCTTGGCAACCCGGGCGCGATGGTGCTCCCCAAGCCGGAGCTGTGGGTCTCGAGCGCCGAAGAGAAGTTCGACGACGAGGGGACCCTCACCGACGAGACGACCCGCGAGCATCTCGTCGAGGTGCTCGAGGCGTTTCGCGACTGGGTTCGCCGCTAGCCGCTGCGCGCGGCTTCGGCGCGCAGCCGCTCCTCAGGGAGCTTCCCTCGGATCGCTAGCTTCTGTGTGTGAACGGGCTCCTTCTCGCCGCGGCGAAACCAGCGCGTGATCATGGGCACGCCGGCCGCCCGGAAGATGCCGAGCTGCGGGCAGCGACGGTCGGTCTCGCGCGCGAGCGCCTTGATCCGCGCCGGCGACTCCTTCGTCGCGAGGGTCAGGTCGAAGCTCACCTGCTCGAACTTGGGCTGAAGATGCAGGTCGAAGAAGAAGCCGCGGATGTCGATGAGTGACTGCATCGTCGTCTTCAGCTGACCGAGCTTGATGTCGTGATCGTTGGCGACGACGCGCACCGTGATCGACGTGCACATCGAGAGTGCGGCCAGCTGGTAATGGACCGGTGTCCAGCCGCGGCTCTGGCCCGAGAGCTCGGGCGGGTCGCCGATGTCGAAGCCGAGCGGCTCGTCGGCCATGATCGAGGGCTGGCCGTCCATGAAGCCCTCGACGAGCATCTGGTCGTGCGAGCGGGTGGTGACCTCGGTGACGCCGATGTGGTCTGGGAACTCGGACGGTGCCATCTCAAGCCTCCTCGGCTAGACCAACCATCTAGGCGCCCAGCAGGCTCTCGAAGCGCTCCGCGTCCTCGAACGGCCCGATCAGCGCGAGGTTGAAGCGATCCTCGCTGATGATGTCCTGCGCGACGCGCTGGATGTCCTCGGCGCTCACGCGATCAAGGGCGGCGAGGACGTCGTCAGGCTCTCGCACGTCGTCCTCGAGAACCGCTCCGCGCAGGCCGAACATGATCATCCCGCGCGGGCCCTCGAGGCCCAGGACCAGGCGGCCCTTCGAGTAGTTGCGCGCCTTCTCGAGCTCGTCGGCCTCGACGGGCTCGTCGGCTATGCGGTTGAACTCGTCGCGAATCGTCGTTATCGCATCCTCGATCCGCGCGATGTCGACACCGCTCTGGGCGAAGAGGGTGCCGGTGTCGGTGTAGCCGTGGTTCATTCCGAAGATGTAGTACGCGAGCCCGCGTCGCTCACGTACCTCGGTGAACAGGCGCGAGGACATTCCGCCGCCGAGCACGGTCCCGAGCATCCCGAGCGCATAGCGATCGTCGTGCCCGAGCGGGTAGCTGTGGACGCCGAAGCGTAGGTGGGCCTGGTCTGAGTCCTTGTGGTGCACCCTGACCTGGGCTCCGCTCTGGCTCCAGCTCACGTCGGGACGGGCATCGATCGCGCCGTTGGGCACGTCGCTGAGCAGCTCCTCGAGCATGGGAATCAGATCGCTCCCGGGTGCGCCGCCGACGCCGGCGACCATGCGCGGCGCGCGGTACCAGTGGTCGATGTAGTCGAGGAAGGTCGCGCGGGTTGCCGCGCGGACCGTCTCCTTGGTGCCGATGATGTCCCAGCCCAGCGCCTGATCGCCATAGAGGAGCTCGTCGTACACCGAGTCGACGTAGTCGCGCGGCGTGTCGATGTACATGTTCATCTCCTCGACGATCACGCCCTTCTCGCGCTCGATCTCTTCGGCGTCGAAGCGCGAGTGGCGGATCATGTCGATGAGAACGTCAAGGGCCGTGTCGCGATGCTCGGCAGCGCACTTGACGTAGTAGCCGGTGTACTCCTTGCCGGTGAAGGCGTTGAACTCGCCGCCGATCGCGTCGATCTCGCCGGCGATGTCGCGCGCCGTCGGACGACGCTCGGTGCCCTTGAAGAACATGTGCTCGGCGAAGTGGGCGATGCCGTTCGAGCTCTTCTCCTCGTAGCGTGAGCCGGCGGCGATCATGATGAAACAGGCCACCGACTTGGCGTGCTCCATCGGGGCGGTTACGACCCGCAGGCCGTTGGACAGCGTGGTTGTCTCGAATGCGTTCATGCCCTCCACCCTATGGGGTCGGCACAATCCCGCGGATAGGGTGGCTCGATGCCGGATCCGGACCTGACGGCGCTCGAGAAACGGGTGCGGCTCTTCATCTACCAGTTCTTCATCGAGCACGAGCGCTGCCCGACGCTGAATGAGATCGCTACCGAAGCGCGCACGACGCCGCTCGAGGCCGTTGACCTACTCGAGCGGCTCGCCACGGTTCACTCGGCCATCGTACTCTCGCCGGGGTCTCCGAACGTCTGGCTCGCGGATCCGTTCGCCGCATTGCCAACCCCGTATCCCGCGTACGCCGGGGATCAAAGCTGGTTCGGGATGTGCGTCTGGGATGCGCTCGGGATCCTGGCGGTGACCCGCCGCAGCGGTCATGCGCCGACGCTCTGTCCCGCCTCGGGTCAGGCGCTGGAGCTGCGCGTGGAGAACGGCTCGCTGATCAGAGGCGATGGCGTCGTGCATTTCGCCGTACCCGCGTCGCAGTGGTGGCGCGACATCGGCTTCACGTGAGCGACGATGCAGCTCTTCCGGTCGGAGGACGATATCGAGGCATGGGTCGACCACACCGGAAACCCCTGCGGCGCGGTCTTCTCGCCCGAGCAGCTGTGGGAGCTCTCGAAAGGTTGGTGGGACGACCGTCTGCTCCTCGACTGGAAGCGCAAGAGCGTCGAGGAGCGACAGCGCCTGCTCGAGCGCTGTGATCTTCGGGGCCCGTTCTGGGATCTGTCGGCCGCGTAACCCGGCTAGATCAAGACCCGCAGCCGTCCACCGCCGCTCAGGCTCGTCCACTGCAGGTTCTCTGCTTGGGAGTCAGCCGCGCCAGGCGTTCGTGATCGGCAGGCGCCGGTCGCGCCCGAACGCTTTCGGTCGGAGTTTTACGCCGGGCGGGGCCTGGCGGCGCTTGTACTCGGCACGGTCGGTCAGCGAGATCGCGCGATCGACGACGCCCTCGGCGAACCCGTTGCCGACGAGCTCCTCGCGAGAGCGGTCGAGCTCGACGTACTCCTCGAGTACGGCGTCGAGCAGCTCGTACGGTGGCAGCGAGTCATCGTCGCGCTGGTCCTCGCGCAGCTCGGCGCTCGGCGGACGCTCGATCGTCGAGTTGGGGATCAGCTCGCGCCCCGCCCGTTCGTTGAGATGTCCGGCGAGGCGGAAGACGTCGGTCTTGTAGACGTCCTTGAGCAGCGCGAAGCCGCCGGCCATATCCCCGTAGAGGGTCGCGTAACCGACCGAGTACTCGCTCTTGTTGCCCGTCGCAACGAGCAGCCAGCCGAACTTGTTCGAGAGCGCCATCAGCAAGTTCCCCCGCACGCGCGCCTGAATGTTCTCCTCGGCGACCCCAGGATCGGTCCCCTCGAACGGGTCGGTGAGGATCGCGCCGAACGCTGCGACAGCCGGCTCGATCGGCAACTCGAGGAAGCGGGCGCCGAGGTTCTCGGCGACGCGGGCAGCGTCGGTCTGCGTCTCGTCCGAGGAGAAGCGCGAGGGCATCGAGACGAGTACCACCTGGTCGGGCCCGAGGGCCTCGACGGCCAGCGCGGCCGTCAGCGCCGAGTCGATGCCGCCCGAGATGCCGAGCAGCACATCGCTGAAGCCGTTCTTGCGCACGTAGTCGCGCAGGGCGAGGACGAGCGCCTGGCGCATCTCGTCGAGCTCGCCGAGCGTGTTCGCGATCGACGCCTCGAGCTCAGGCCGGTGCCCGTTCGAGACCGCCAGCTCATGGACGGTCGCTGCGGGTGGGCCGCCGCGCTCGCGCACGAGGCCGCGTCGCCGCGTCTCGCGCAGGCGCTGCGAGACGGTGCCCGAGCTGTCGATGTCGGCGACGAGCAGCGCCTCCTCGAACGAGGGCGCGCGCGCCACGATCTCGCCCTCCTCATCGAGCACCAGCGAGTGACCGTCGAAGACGAGCTCGTCCTGGCCACCCACGGCGTTGACGAAGATCACCCAGCAGGCGTTGTCACGAGCTCGGGTCGCGAGCATCTGCTCGCGCTCCTCACCCTTGCCCACGTGGAACGGCGAGGCCGAGATGTTGGCGATTACGTTGGCGCCCGCGAGCGCGAGGTCGGTGGCCGGCGGGCCCGGCTGCCAGATGTCCTCGCATACCGTCGGGCCGACCAGCGCATCGCCGAGGCGGAGCGTGATCAGCTCGCGGCCGCTCTGGAAGTAGCGGTGCTCGTCGAAGACGCCGTAGTTGGGCAGGTAGCGCTTGCGGTAGACGGCGCGAACCTCGCCGTCCGCGCAGACGGCACAGGCGTTGAACAGGTCGCGATCGAGATCGGGAAAGCCGACGAGCGCCGTGATGCCGGCGCAGCTCGCCGCAACCTCCTCTAGCTGCGCCCGTGCCTCCTTGATGAACGCGGGGCGGAGAAGCAGATCCTCGGGCGGGTAGCCAGTGATCGCCAGCTCGGGGAAGAGCACGACGTCGGCGTTCTGCTCGCGCGCGTCGCCGATGAACCGGGCGATTCGCTCGCCGTTTCCGCGCAGGTCTCCGACGGTTGTGTTGAGCTGGGCGAGGGCCACGCGCATTGCCTGTGTGAGGATAGCGACTCAGAGTCGAAATCCCCCTGGAAAGCCTGTGACCACAGCTCCGGGCGCGTATTCGGGTGGCGGCGAAGGCTAGATTGCGGCGGCAAGCGCCTCCGCCGCGAGGGTGACGTCGTCGGCGTCGTTGTACAGGTGGAACGAAACGCGCACCCAGCCCGCGCGCACGGCGCACGAGATGCCCGCGTCGCGCATTTGCTCGGCGACCGCAGCTGGATCAGGCACCTCGATGCGCACGATCGGCGTCTCCGGCTCCGCGGTACCGGCGGCCGCGGCGAACGTGCGGGCGAGCGCGATGTTGTGCTCAGCGATGCGGGCAGTGCCGAGCTCGGCGATGAGCGAGAGGCTCTCGCGCGCCCCGGCGGCGTTCAGCCATGGAAGCGAGAGGTCATGCAGGCGGGCGTCGCGCGTCAGCCGCTCGGGGATGCCGTAGAAGTGCTCGTAGGGGTTCTCACGAGCTTTGAAGCCGGAGCACCACGGGATGAGCTCGCCAAGTCGATCCTTGCGGATCGAGAGAAAGCCAAAGCCCTTGGGGCAGAGCAGCCACTTGTACGCGTGGCAGACGAAGTAGTCGATCTGCGACGCGTCGACCTCGATTGCGCCGAGCGCCTGCGAGCCGTCGACGAACAAGCGAGCGCCCGTCTGGAGTAGCGCGTCGACATCGACGAGGCGCCCGTCGGCCGATTGGACGAGGCTTACCGCGATCAGCTGTGTGCGCTCGTCCACGGCGCCCACGAGCTCATCGAGGCCCACTGCGCGAACCTCGACCCCGCGCGTGCGCAGCGCGTCGAACGCGAGGATGGCCGAGGTGAAGTCCTCGGCGTGGATGACGACGTTGTCGCCCTCCCGCGCCGGCAGGCTGGCAGCCACCGCCCCGGCGGCGCTCGACGAGGCCGGCATCAGCGCGATGGCGCTCGGCTGAACGCCGGCCAGCTCAGCAAAGAGCTCGCGGCAGCGCTCGCCGTCTTCTTCCCACTTGAGCCAGGATGTCCGCTCGGCCCAGTCCCTGACCCCTTGCTCGAGCGCCCGCTGCGTCCTCGCTGGCGGCAGCCCGTACGTGGTGGTATCGAGGTAGCCCCTCGCGTTGGTGAATTCAGACGGCGCAAGCACCGCGCTAGACCGCGCGCGCGATGGCGTCGACCGCGTCGGGGTTCTCGACCGAGGACAGGTCGCCGGGGTCGTCGCCGAGGGCGGCGGCTCGGACGGCACGTCGTACGATCTTCGCGCTGCGCGTCTTGGGCAGGCTGTCGACGCGGACGACGCGAGCGGGCCTGAACGCCTTGCCAAGCTTGACGCCGACGACGTCCGCGACCTCCGCGGCGAGCGCGTCGGCATCGGCGGCGCCAGGAGCCACGCAGAAGATCCAGGCGACCTCGCCCTTGATCTCGTCCGGCACGCCGACGGCGGCTGCTTCGACGACATCGTCGTGGGCCACCGCGGCGCCCTCGAGCTCCGAGGGGCCGATCCGCTTACCGGCGATGTTCAACGTGTCGTCGGAGCGGCCGTGCAGGAACCAGTAGCCGTCCTCGTCGACCGAGGCCCAGTCGCCATGGACCCAGATTCCCGGCAGCTTGCTCCAGTAGGTCTCGAGGTAGCGTTCCTCGTCGCGCCAGAATCCGCGCGTCATACCCGGCCACGGTTTGCGGCAGACGAGCTCTCCCACCTCGCCTCGAATGGGGTTGCCGGCCTCGTCGACGACGTCCATCGCCATCCCGAGCGCCGGGAAGCCGAGCGAGCACGCCTTGATCGGGATCGCCGGCGTGGGAGAGAGGAAGCAGGCCCCCACTTCGGTTCCACCGGATGCATTGATGATCGGGCAGCGCCCACCGCCCACCTTCTCGAAGAGCCACTCGTAGGGCCCCGGATTCCACGGCTCGCCGGTCGTCAGCATGGCCCGCAGCGAGCTCAGGTCGGTCTGTGGGTCGCCGTGGGCCATTAGGCCGCGAACGAGCGTCGGCGAGATGCCGAGCAGCGTGACTCGCTGCCGCTCGATCAGCTGCCACAGCCGATCGTTCGGCCAGTCGGGCGCGCCCTCTGCGTAGACGATCGTCGAGCCCGCGACGCCGCCGCCGACCACCGTCCAGGGGCCCATGATCCAGCCCATATCGGTGGCGAAGTGGATGACGTCACCGGGCTTCGCATCGATCTGGTAAATGGCCTCGCGCGCGATTCCCACGAGGAAGCCGCCATGGACGTGGAGCGTTCCTTTCGGGCGACCCGTGGTGCCCGAGGTGTAGATCAAGAGATACGGGGTCTCGGAGTCGAGCTCGAGCGCCTCGAGCTTGCCCGGCGAGTCGGCCATGAGCTCGTCCCAGAAGGCATCGCGACCCGGCGTCATTGGCACATCGGACCCAAGCCGGCGCCAGACGACGACGTGCTCGACGCTGGGAGCGTCACTAAGCGCCTCGTCGACGGTGTGCTTCATCGCGATCTCGCGTCCGCGTCTCAGCGAGCCGTCGGCTGTGATCACGACCTTGGCCTCGGCGTCCTGCAGGCGCTGAGCGATCGCGCTCGCCGCGAAGCCCGAGAAGATCGGCACCTGGATGGCGCCGATGTGTGCGCACGCATGGGAGGCGACGGCTGCCTCGGGCGACATGGGCAGGTACGTGGCAACACGGTCGCCGAGGCCGACACCGAGACGCTGCAGGGCCTCGGCGAGCCGGGTGACATCTCGCGAAAGCTCGGCGAAGGTCAGCGTGTGCTCGGCGCCGTCCTCGCCTGCGAAGACGGCGGCCGGCGCATTGGCGAGCTCGCCCGTGGCGAATCGGTGCACGCAGTTCGACGCGATGTTGAGCGTCGCACCGTTGAACCACGTCGGAAATTCGATGCCCCGGCTTGTGTCGAGCAGCGTGTCCCAGTGGCGCGAGAACTCGAGGTCCATATCCTCGACGACGAGCGGCCAGAACCACTCCGGCTCCTCGGCCGAGCGGCGGACGAGCTCGGCATAGGAGTCGGTGCCGGCGCGGCTCATCAGGCGCCCGATGTTGGATGCCGCGACGAGCTCGTCGGTCGGGTACCAGATCGGATCCGCCACGGCGAGGAAGCCTAGATGGTTGATCGCGCCCAGCCACAGCGGCGCCGGCCGCAGTCGACGCCGGCGCCAGCCGCAGACCCACGCCGTGGTCGCCCCCGTGGCGTGTGGTGGTACCGCCGCCGGGGCCTTCGTAGCCTCCCACGTCTCCGTTTTGGCGGCGACTGCCCGGGGCCCCGGCTCTGCGGCCTGGCCCGAGCCCCGAGCGCGACTGTCGCCGTGCACCTAGAGATGCCCCGAAGAGCGTCTCCATTCGCACCCCCCGCCGTGGCGTCCGGCGGCGGTACGCGAGGACTCTACGAGAGTCGAGCCGGCAAGTCAAGTCAGTTGATGAAGTGCGACTACATCCCTATACTTGACGAATCCGAACCACCCGAAACGTCGCCGCTGCGGACGACTCATGACCACTCCACGGACAATCGAGGCTCGTCCGAGCCCGGCGTTGAGCCAGGAGACGCTCGGGGCCCGCGTCCGCCAGGCGCGACTCGCGGCGGGCCTGACACAATCGGCGCTCGCGGCAGGCCGGTTCTCGAAGGAATACGTGTCGCAGATCGAGCGGGGCCGGACGGTTCCACCGCGCGTGACGCTCGAGTGGCTCGCCGAGCGTCTCGAGACCGACGCAGAGCTGCTCGAGACCGGGGTCTCGCGCCTTCGGCGTGAGCAGGTCGAGGCGATGGTCGCCCGAGCCGAAGCGGCCATCGCCCGGGCCGACTACGACGAGGCGCTGGCCGCGCTCGACGAGCTCGAGCTCGAGAGCTCGCTCGCAGGCCCGCTCGAGCTGAGCGCCCGGCTCGCCCGCTCGTGGGCGCTCATGTACGTCGGCAAGGTCCGCGAGGCACTTGGAATTCTGAACGCTGCGCGCTCACTCGTCGAGCGAGACTCTTTCGATGACGTGGATAGAGCCGAGGTCATGTACCGCATGGGGTGTTGTCGCCAGCGCCTCTCGTCGATCGCGACAGCCACGGCGCTGTTCGATCAGGCACTCGAGCTAGCCGAGCGTGGAGCACGCCCGTGCGATCAGCTGCGCGCACACATCTTCGAGTGGCGCTCACGCTGTCACCGGCGCCAGCGCGACTGGCAGGCCGCCCACGACGACATCGAGCGCGCGCTCGAGCTCGCTCAGGGGCTCGACGACGACGAGACGGTGGCGCATGTCCTGTTCCAGGCTTCGCTCGTGGCCGAGCGGCAGGGGCGCTTCGAGCTCGCGCGCGACTACGCCGAGTCGGCGCGGGCACGCTACGAGACGCTCGCCGACCGCGTCAATGTCGGGCGGCTGATGAACAACCTCGGCGGCCTGAGCTTCCTGCTCGGCGACTCCGACGCTGCGCTGGCGCAGCTCGAGCAGGCGTTCAGCATCGCCGTCGACGTCGGCAGCGATAGCGATGCCGGCTACGCCGTCTCGTCGCTCGCACAGGTCCATCTGAGGCGTGGCGAGCTGGAGCTCGCCGAGCGCAACGCGCGCGAGGCGCTCGAGCTGCTGGGCGAGCGCCCGGACGTGTTGGACGAGATCGGCAATGCTCGTCTCGTCCTCGGGCGGGTGCTTACCGAGCAGGAGCGACTCGGGGAGGCAGCCGCGGTGCTGGCCGAGGCCGAGCGCGCGATGCGCGAGGTGGACTCGGCGAGTCATCGGGCCGCGGTCTGGGTCGCGCAGGGCGACCTGGACGCGCGGCAGGGCAAGCACGAGGGCGCCGCCTTGCTCTATCGTCGGGCGGCCGAGGCGCTCCAGGACTTCCACTTCTAGATGCGGACGGGCAGTGCAGGAGTCCCCGCGATCGGCGCGAACTGCCCGAGACCATGCAATCCACTTCGCACGAATACGCAGACGCGGCCCCCGCACGGCCGTCGTTGCGCCCGCTCGCTCCGGTGCTGGTTCTGCTCGGCGGCGCCTGGCTCGCGGCAGCGGCGATGATCCTGATCCGTCTCCTTTAGCGCTGGTCCGACGGCTCGCACCGGCACCCGAATCCGAACGACAACCGCGCTCGTAGAGTGTTGGGAAGCATGTCTCGAGCAGGGGTTGTCGTTGTGCTGGTCGCGCTCGCCATTCTTGGCGTGCTCGCCGGCTGTGGCGGTGGCGAGTCCGCGGACGGACTGCCGCCCGCGCAAACCGCCGCTCCGTCAGGCGAGCCGACGCCGGCCGAGCCTGTCGAAGATCCCGCGGCTCCCGCGTCCGAGGGAGGGCCGTACGGCTCGCCGGCGACGGTCGAGCCGGCGCCAGCGGAGATGCTCGACGACGTCCCCACGCTGCAGGACCTGCTCGACGAGGAGCCGGGTGAAGACGTCACGATCGTGTGGGGTACCGGCGATCTGGAGCCGGGAGCATTTCGCGTGAGCTTCTTGATCGTCGACGACGAAGGCGAGTTGACCCAGGCACCGACGGCCGACCTGGTCGTGGGCCGGATCGACGTCGCGGACGATGGCGAGGTTGCGGTCGACCAGATCCCGGCGGTACCGGCGGCGACGGTGTCGGCGGGCCTCGAGTCCGTCGACGCAGCGCCGCACGAGCACGAGGGCGACCCCAACGATCCGCATGACCACATCGACGCGACGGATCTTTACGTCGCACATCTCGAGCTGACCGAGCCCGGCCTGTACTGGGCGGTCGCGACGCCGCGCTCCGGGGGAGTCGAGCGAGTGGGGATCCAGGCGTTCGGAACGTTCGAAGTGCTCGAAGAGGCGATCGCCCCGACCGTCGGCGACGCGGCGATCGCCTCGGACACGCCGACGCTCGACGACGGGCCCGCCGCCGAGCTCACGACGCTCGAGCCGCCTGCAGAGGAGTTGCTGCGCCATTCGGTCGCCGACTCGCTTGCCGCCGGCGCGCCGTTCGTCGTCACCTTCGCGACGCCCGCGTTCTGTCAGACACGCGTGTGCGGGCCTGTCGTCGAGACCGTCGACGAGGCGCGCGCCACGTTCGAGCAGACCGGGATCCGCTTCATCCAGGTCGAGATCTACAACGACAACGACCCGAACAAAGGCGTCAACCAGTGGGTCGGAGAGTGGGAGCTCCCGAGCGAGCCGTGGACGTTCCTCGTCGACTCCGAGGGAATCATCCAGGAGCGCTTTGAGGGCGCGATGTCGCCCCGCGAGCTTGCCGACGCGATCGAGCGAACCCTGCTGTAGCTGGAGCTCCGGTGCTAGCTGCGAACTCGGCCGGGCCGGTCTTTCGACGCCGATGCCGGCTTGGCCGGCGTCGGCCTGGCGGCTTCCGAGTTCGAGCGCCCGCCACTCCGATGGCGGTAGCCGAGCACGCTTCCGACGCGCTGCGATGAGGGGCGCGTGGGGGAGAAGCGCGAGCTTCTCCCCCACGCCCTTTAGCGCTGGATCTCGTACTCGAACTCGGCGACGGTAAAGTCGCCGGCTTCGCTGATGTCTTTCACGCTGATCGTGCCGGTGGCGTTTGCGTATTTGCCCGTACCGCCGATGATCGCGCTGCCGGGCGTGGGACCCTCGGGGGGCGGCACCCAGCTGGCGCTCCAGATGTCGCCGTCCTCGAATGAGCTGACGTTGAAGCAAACGTCTGACGGGCGACCAGGCGGAAACGGTCCGGTGGCGTTACAGCGACCCGCCAGCCGGCCGATCTGCGTTCCACCCTCGCCATTGTGGATGGTGCTCTCGCAGATTAGCACGTCATCCTCGTTCTCGGGCGTGTCGATGCCCGTGAAATCGGCCGACTCGACGACCGCCACGGCCGATATTCGCGTGCTCCGCTTCTTCGTCGGCGCGTTCAGCTGCATGTCGTAGGCGTTTTCGGCGACCGAGAGATCTCCAGCTTCGCTGATATCCGTGATCTCAACGGTGCCGCTGGCGTGCGCGTACTTGCCGGTACCCCCGATAATCGCGACGCCCGCGAGCGGCTCGCCGGGGTTCGCGATCCAGCTGGCAGTCCAGACGTCTCCGTCGGCAAACGAGTTGACCGTGAGGCAGACGTGCGAGGGACTCTCGCCAGGGAATGCGCCGGTGCCGTCGCAGCGGCCGGCGCTGCGGCCGACCTGCGGGCCACCTTCGCTCTCGTGGATCGTGTTCTCGAAGATCAGCACGTCGTCCTCGTGTTGAGACGTCTCGAACCCCGTGACCTCGGCCGTTTCGTTCAACGAGACGTTGGTGAACTGCACGCTGCCGTTCTTGCTCGCCGGCGCGGCGTAACGTATTGCGAAGACGTTCTCGCCGACCGAGAAATCACCCGCCTCGCTCAGGTCTGTGAAGCTCACCGTGCCGCTGGCATGGGCGTACTTGCCCGTGCCGCCGATGATCGCGCCGTTGCCGATCGGCTCGCCCGGGTTGGGGATCCAGCTCGACGACCAGATGTCGCCGTCTGCCAGTGACATGACGGTGAAGCAGACGTGCGACGGGCTCATGCCCGGGAACGGGCCTGTCCCGTCGCAGCGTCCGGCGTTTCGTCCGATCTGCGGGCCACCCAGGCCGTCGTGGATCGTGTTCTCGAAGATGAGCACGTCGTCCTCGTGGCGGGGAGTGTCGAAACCGGTGACATCAGCCGACTCGTTCACCGTGACAACGGTCAGCTTCTCTTTGGGCGAGACCTTGACGTGCATCCATTGCGTCGTGCCGCCGCTCAGGTGCCAGATCACCTGGTACCGGCCTGTCGCGTGCGGATCGGGTGTGAACTGCGCCTTGAGAAGCGCCGTCGGGATGGCTGTCACGAATGCGTCGGCCGCGACCGCCGGGCCGGTCGTGGCGACCTCGAAGCTCTTTGCGCCTTTGGGTGGCCTGACCTTGACCCAGCCAATCCGTTGGCCTTTTCCGTTGACGATCCAGTACAGAGTGTCGTGCTGCTTGACGATGTCCGCGCCCAGCTCGGGCATGCCCTTGCGGTCCCAGATGTAGAAGCCCCAGGGGAGCGGTTCCTCGCCCGGCGCGAGCGTCTGGTAAAGGGCGTTCGGGAACGGTGGCGGAGGTGCTCCGTTGATCCCGCTGAACGGCTCGATGCTGCGGCGAATCTCGGGCAGGATCTCGACCGTTCCAGTCCCCTGCAGCGTCTCGTCGGAAGCGGGGTCTGGCTTGATCGTCAGCTCGATCGCGTACTTGCCCGCCTTCTGCGGGTTGCTGAAGCCTCCGAGCAGGAGATGGACCTGCTTGGGGCCCGGGCCGGCGGTCCCCGGCAAGAAGTCGCCGGTCAGCGTCAGCGTGATCGCGTTGCCGTTGACCTCCGTCGTCCAGGGGAAGAGCGGCGGCGGCGCCGGCGGGCTCTGAGGCCACCCTTGCAGAATGATTCCCGTATTCGTGCCGTCCCGATCGGCGACGAAGCCCTCGGGAAGGACAACCTCGACCGTTGCGCCGCTCTTCAGGCCGATGCCATCGACGCGCGGGTTGCGGTTCGCGAACGTCAGAACGATGTCGGTGAGAGCTCCGGCGACTGTCCCGTCGGGCGCTACGGGTGCGGAGACCACGGAGGAGACGTTCAACGACCCCTTGGGTGCCTCTTTCTTCGGCGGCGCTTTCTCGCGGGGGTGAGCCAGCGAGCTCGCCGGTACGGAAAGCAAACGCGGCAAGCGCGGCGGCGAGCACCGCAACCTTGAACCAGCGCATGAGCGAACAGCGGCGCACGTTCGTCTCGGCGAGCTCCGCCGCCTGGATGAGCGGTGTGGGTCTCCGCATCGAGCACCTCCTCCGGCCTGCCAGGGGGTTGGCGGGCCTCGACTCCGGCGAGCGTAGCGCTCAGCTCGGCCGCGTCTGGTGCGGCGTTAGTGCTGCGTTAGAGCCGCGTTAGTCGGCACTGATCGGGGTAGCCTTGGACGCATGGGTGCAACTGCCGACGGCACACTCGGGCTCACCGTCGGCGGGGGCTGCGCTGCGAAGTTTCCCGCCAAGCGCCTCGAGGAGCTCCTGCGCGGCTTTGTGCCGGTCGACAGCGACGACCTGCTTGTCGGGCTCGCGCCTGCCGACGACGCCGCTGTTTACCGGCTCGACGACGAAAAGGCGATCGTCTTCACGATCGACTTCTTCCCGCCGATGGTCGACGACCCGCGCGCCTTCGGCGCGATCGCGGCTACCAACGCCTTGAACGACGTGTTCGCCATGGGCGCAACGCCATTGCTCGCGCTCTCGGTTGCTGCGTTCCCCGAGGAGATGGAGAACGAGCAGGTCGCCGCTGTGTTCGCTGCGGCCGACGAGAAGGTGCGCGAGTCCGGGGCGATCCTCGCCGGCGGGCACACGATTCGCGATGAGCAGGTCAAGTACGGCCTAGCGGTCGTCGGCACGGCATCTCCGGACGCTATCTGGCAGAAGTCGACAGCTGCTACGGGCGACGTCCTGCTCTTGACCAAGCCGCTCGGCACCGGCATCGTGCTCGCTGCGGCGAACCAGGGCACGATCGAGCCGTCGTACCGCGATGGCGCGATCGAGCAGATGACTCAACTGAACGGTGCGGCGGTCGAGCTGATTCGTCCGCGCGAGCCCAGTGCGGCGACGGATGTGACGGGGTTCGGGCTGTTCGGCCATGCGATGGAGATGGCCGAGCGAAGCGAGGTGCGCATCGTGCTCAACGCCGAAGCCATGCCGGCGATGCCCGGCGCCCTCGAAGCCGCCACGGCCGGCGTGCGCACCGGTGGCGATCCGCGCAACCGCGAGCTTGTCGAGGGGCGGGTCGACGTGGATGGGCTCGCTGAGGAGCTGGACATCCTCGGTCACGATCCGCAGACGGCCGGCGGGCTGCTCGTCGCGGTCGCGCCTGAGCGCGTTGCCGTGCTCGAAGCCACGTTCGAATCAGAAGGCCTGTTCTGCGCCCAGGTTGGCCAGGTGGAAGCCGGCTCGGGCGTGGTCGTGCGCTGAGCCAAGACGCTCGGGTCGGAACCACGAACACGTCCGCGGACACCGGTCCCGAACCACGCGCTCCGCCGAGCCGCTCGCCGTAGACTCTGCCGATGGAGTCAGCGCGGTCGACGGGCGCGCCTCGACGCCGCTTCCAGGTCTCACCGACGACCCTCTCGCGCCTGTCCGACGTTGCTCTGGTGGCTGTCTTCCTCGTCGTCGTCTCGGGGGCCGTCGTGCGGCTTACCGACTCAGGCCTTGGTTGTGACGGGTGGCCCGACTGCTCCGAGACCCTTCTTCCCGAGCGCGAGTTCCATGCGTCGATCGAGTTCGCCAACCGCGTCGTCGCGCTCGTCGGGATCCTCTTGATGATCGCTGCGAGCGTGGCCGCCCACTATGCCGTGCGGCGGCGGAAGAGGCTCTCCCGCGCCGCCGCCCTGGCCGCGGCGGGCATGGTGGCGCAGGCTCCGCTCGGCGGGCTCACGGTCTTGCTCGACCTGCACCCGCTGGCCGTCATGGCGCACTTCCTGCTCGCACTGATCGTCCTTGGTGTCGCGGTGTACGTGGCGATCGAGGCGCGCCGCAACGCGCGCGCCGACCTTGAGCTGCGCGCCGGGCCGGTGGTTGCGACGCAAGGGAGTGCCAGCGAGGCCCGCGAGACTGGCGTCTGGGCGCGGCGTGCGACGGCGCTCGCGATCGCGCTCGTTCCGCTTGCGGCCATTCTCGTCGTCACAGGCGCCTTCGTGACGGCCGCGGGGCCGCACCCCGGTGGCGACGACATACGCCGCCTGGGCGACTTCTGGACGTCGTTGCGCGTGCACGTCTGGATCACGGGCTCGTTCGGCATCGCATTCGCCGGGCTGCTCGGCTGCCTCTGGCTGGCCCGTCGCGAGCTGCGGCACGCCGCATGGCTCGGTGGCGCAGTCCTGGTCGTGCTCGTCACGCAGATGATTGTCGGCGAGGTACAGCGCAACAACGGCCTTCCCTGGGAGCTCGTGCTCGCGCACGTCGCAATGGGCTCGGCGATCTGGGCCGGGATGGTGGGCGTTGCCGTGCAGCTCGTCCAGCGCGTGGGGTGGCCCGAACGAGACTGGCTACCCGAGCAATACACTCTCAGGCATCGCTGAGCCGCTTCGTATCGACTCGCGTCCCGAGCTGCGGCGCCCGCTCATGGTCGCGTCGTTCCGCGGATGGAATGACGGCGCCCAGGGTGCCTCACTCGCAGCGAGCTTCCTGGCCCGTGAATGGGAAGCAACGCAGTTCGCCGAGATCGAGCCGGAGGACTTTTTCGACTTCCAGGATGTCCGCCCCCACGTGAAGCTCGAGGATGGGATGACGCGAAATATCGACTGGCCGGAAAACAGCTTCCACCACGCCGAGATTCCGGGGCTCGACCGCGACATCGTGCTGCTCCAGGGGATCGAGCCGAGCCTCAAGTGGCAGACGTTCACCTCGCTCGTCGCCAACCTCGCAAAGGATCTCGAGGTCGAGTCGATGATCAGTTTTGGTGCGCTGCTGGCCGACGTCCCGCATACCCGCGATGCACCCGTAACGGGTGCCGGCAGCGACGAGGCGCTGGTCGAGAAGCTCGGGCTCGCCCCGTCGCGCTACGAGGGGCCGACCGGCATCGTCGGCGTGCTGCATGACGTATGCCGCGAGATCGGCGTTCCCTCGGCGAGCATCTGGGCGGCCGTGCCGCACTACGCGTCGCTCGCCCCAAGCCCCAAGGCGGCACACGCGCTGCTGAAGAAGTTCTCGAGCTTTCTCGAGATCGAGCTCGACCTCTCAGAGCTCGAGGAAGCGGCCGAGACCTACACGGAACAGGTCAGCACCGCAGTCGCGGCCGACGACGAGACGGCGCAGTACGTCCGTCAACTTGAGGAGCAGGCGGACGCGATCGAAGAGGAGGACATCCCCTCGGGCGACACGCTCGCGGCCGAGCTAAGTCGCTTCCTGCGCGAGCACGAGGCTCGGCGCCGCGAAGAAGAGGAAGACGAGCGCGGCTAGCAGCTACGCGCGGGCCCGCCGGGCTCGCACGAGCATCAGAGGCATTACGGGGCTGCGCTCGAGGGCGAGCTTGTCTCGTCGGCCTGCTCGCTCGCGGTCCGTCGTGCCCGACGCCGGCGGCGCGAGCGGCTGCGGCTGGACTGAGGCTTCGACGTAGCGGAGCTCTCGGAGGGGCCCGCGCCGTTGTCGGTGGGCGCCGGGAGGCCGTCTGCATCGGCAGAGGCCGTGTCGTGCGACGTGTCTGGCGCCGTCTCGCCGGCGGCGTCGGGCGTGCCGTTCTCGGACTCCGTCGCGCTCGTGGCTGCTCCGACGGCCTCCGAGCCGGCGGCACCGTTGGCGTCCGCCTCGGCCGACTCGGGTGCGTTCGCCTCAGGCGCGGCGGCGGCGCCCTTCCCCTTCCGCTTCTTCTTCCGGCGGCGACGGCGCTTGGCCGGCTTGGGCTGGGGAAGGTTGTCGGCGAGCGCGTTCGCCGTCTCCTGAACCGTTCCGATGCGCTCGCGCGCCCGGTCGATCAGCTGCTGGGCCGTCGGCGTGTAGCCCTCGGCCGAGGCGAGCAACGCGGCCGCTACGTGGATCGGCTGGTCGAGCGCGACGTTGACGAGCTTGGCAGCGTGCTCCTCGTGGCGATGGCGGCGCGAGTTGGCCAGTGTGCCGAGCAGCTTCTTGGCGTCGGGGAACTCGGCGCTTGCGCGGCGATCCTGGTGCTTGCGCGTGACCTTCGCGAGCTTCCACGTCCAGCGGGCATAGATGTCCTCTGGCACCTCGACGGTGCCCTCGCCGATCGCCCGCAGCAGCACGCGGACGCCCTGCACACGGTCCTTCTCCCACATCGGAGAGGACGAGACGATGCTGACGAGGTCGTCGAAGTCAGAGCGGTCGACCTTCGTCGAGACGCGGTCGCCGAGCGCTGCCAGGCGCAGCTTTCGGTTCGGGTTCTCGGCCGCGCAGGCCATCAAGAAGAGCTCGCGGCACTCGCGACTCGTGGTGGCGAGCTTCTCGGCGAACGCCTGGCGCTCTTCGATTCGCACCTGACGGCCGGCAAGCTTCGCCCACAGCTCCTGCTCGTCGCCCGAGAGCTTGCTCGGGTTGATGCGCTGCCAGTCGCGGCCGATGACCTTGAGTCGTCGCGCGGGGTCGGGCGTCACCGGCACCAGCCAGGACGCCGGCGAGAGCTTTCGGCGCGCGCGGCGCTGGACGCGCCGGCGCGGCGCCGGCGTCACGCGTGCGCCGGGGCGGTAGAAGTCGGAGTCGAGCAGGCTATGAATCGTCACGGTTCGGTCGCTATGGGTTGCCGCTGCGTCGACGAAGTCGACGACGACGCCCGCTTCCTTTCGCGGGTGGGTACGCATGACGCGGCCGATCCGCTGCTGATACACGCGCTTGCTCGCCGTCGGCGCGAGGTGCATACAGACGGTCGCGCGTGGTGAGTTCCAGCCTTCGGCGAGCAGCTGGGCGTTGATCAGCACATTGATCTCACCGCGCTCGTAGGCGGCGAGTGTCTCGGCGAGCTTGACGGGTGGCGTCCGGCCGCTGACGGCCTCGGCCTTGAGGTCGACGGCGCGGAACTCGCGGGCGAGGTTGTAGGCGTGGTCGACGGCGGCCGCATAGACGATCCCGGCCGTGTCCGAGAAGCGATCGCGGTAGAGGCTCGCTGCAGCCTGGTTGATCAGCTCGTGGTCGAGCACCTTGGCGAGCTCTTCCTGGTCGTAGTCGCCGCCGACGATGGGAACCGACGAGATCGCCGCCGCCGGGGGAACCCGAAGCGAGCGAAGCGGCGCAATCAGCCCACGACGGGCCGCATCGCCGAGCGGAAGATCGTCGACCGAGGCCGGGAAGACGTCGGAGACCTGCTTGGCGATCAGCTCCTCGGTCGCCGTCATCCCGATGAACAGCGGCTCGGGCAGGCTGCGGATCGCGGCGCTCGTCTTCTCGCCGAGCGCGGTGTGGGCCTCGTCGCAGATGACGAGCTGATAGGCGTCGCGGCTGAGCGTGCCCACATGGCGCGCGAACCAGGCGTACGTCTGGACGGTGATCGGGTCTTCACGCGGCGCGCGCGCTCCCGTGAGAATCGCGTCGACGAAACGATCGCCGTAGCCCTCGGTGGTGAGGTCGCGGTTGAACTGGTTCACGAGCAGACGGCGGTGCGTGAGGATGAGGATGCCCATCGAGCGTGCCGCCTCGACGAAGCCGGCCGCCGCGATCGTCTTGCCCGAGGCCGTCGGATGGCGAAAGCGGAAACGCCGCTCGGCACCGGGATCGTCGATCTCGGGCTCGACCTCGTCGTCGTCGAGGCCGTTCTCGGGCTCGTCCTCGTCGTCGAGCGCGTCCTCGGCGGAGGCCGGGTCGCCTTGCTCCAGCTCCTCGGGCTCGGTTTCGTCGCTCTTCTCGCCTGCCGGGTCGTCGGCGCCGTTGGCGTCGTCCTCGTTGCGTGCGATCAGCTCCGTGAGCATGCCCGCGAGCGCATCGGTCTGGTGTCGCCTGAGCTCGGTACCGGCCGCCGTCTGTGACGCGTCGGCCGAAAGCACGCGCTCGAGTCCGAGCATCAGCGCGAACGAGACACGCCACTCGGCAGATGGCGTCTCGCGGCCGGACTCGATCTCGGCGAGCGCGTCGTCGAGCGCTCGACGACGCGCGGTCCCGGGCGCGAGGGCGCTCGCGCTTTCTTCCCCATCGTGGAGGAAGGGCTCACCGGCCCAGGCGGCGGCCTGCTCGGCAAGTGTCGTCAAGCGGTCCGCATCGGCCAGTGTGGCCACAGGGTGCGACGGGTCGTTTTGCATGCCTGCAGCGCTCGTCGGCGCCGCGCGTTTCAGAAAGGCCGAGCACACATCGACAGAAGTTCGCGTGCTCTGGACGCAGCATATCAGCGCCCCGTTTGCCCGTACAGCAGAGCTGGGACGCCCGTAGAGTGCTGTGGCCGCCAACCTGGCCGCGCAAGCGGCTCCCCGTCTATCCTCGCCGCATGCCCTGGGGCGAGCATCTGGCACGCGAGGAGGCACGCTATCGAGACGGGCTCGAGCGCCTGCCCGACGAGGCCGACGCGCGCCAGAAACAGCTCACGCGGGTCGGGAATGCCGCACTTGGCGCCGGATTCGCAGAGCTGATGGCCGGCAACCGCGCTGGCGCTGAGCAGTGGATGCTCGAGGCCGCCACCCGCTACCGCGAGAGCTATGAGGGGGCGCCACTAACGAGCTGGGGCCGCATGATCGGTGCCGTCAAGATGCGCCTCATCGCGGGTGACGCCGACGGGGCACGCGAGGATGCGCGCTGGACGCTGGAATGTGGAGCGGCCACGGCCGAGTCGCCGATCGGCCGGTACGCCGCCTGCATCGCGGAGCTGGTGCTCGGTCACGAAGCGGCCGCCGAGGCGCTTGCCGATGGCCTCAGCGCCGGCGCTGAAGGCTTTCCCGGCGACGTCGCCGCGTCGTTGCACGCCCTCGCCACCAGCGACGCGAGCGCCTATGGCGAGGCCGTTCGATCGGTCGTGCGCTCGTTCGAGACGCGCGAGGAACACCTCGAGGACGTTCCGATCGCCGACACGGCGCTGATGCTGAACGCGCTCGCGGCCGAGCGCGGCCTCGAGCAGGAGCTCGAGTCACCACTCCTACCTGGGAGGACGCAATGAGAGACGATCTGGTCCCTGGCGCACCGTTCCCCGACATCGAGCTTCCTGACCACGCGGGCGTCCCGACGTCTCTCTCCCAGATCGCGGGCGGTCGTGCGCTCGTCCTGACGACGAGCCGCGGCTGGTGGTGACCGAAGGATCCGATCAGGCTGCGCGGGCTCGTGGCCATGTACGACGAGGTCGAGTGCGAGTTCGCGCGCATTGCGGTGATGAGCGCGATGTCGTGCGAGATGAACGGCGCGCTTCGAGCGGGTCTCGGGGCGAAGTTCCCGTTCCTGTCGGACGCCGATGGGCGTGTCGCCGAAGAGCTCGACCTCGTCGAAGAGACGAACGCTGCGCAGAAGACGTTCGTGCCGACGACGTTCGTGCTCGACTCACAGCTCCGGCTCGAGCAGGCGTGGAGCGGGTTCTGGTTCTATGGAAACCCGACGCCCGAAGAGATTCGTCAGGCCTTGCGCGCGGTGACGCGCCGCGAGCAGCCGACATTCGCAGCGAAGCACGTCTGGCGCGGCGGCGCTGCGTCGCCGGCGGCCGGAATCATTGCGCCAGTCGTCTGGGTCCGCGTGGACGATGACGGCCGTGAGATCTGGCGCGGCGTCCACGAGGGCCAGGCGCTCGAAGTCGGAGCCGAGTACGCCCCCTCGCGAATCGAGGGCCGGCCCTGGATGGTCGAGCGCGTCGAGAGCGAGGGCGAAACGACCGCCATGTACCTGCGGAAAGCCCCTAGGTGTAGTTCCTAAGGAGGTTGTTCATCCGGGCCTGCCTGGAGGCTGAGGGGTGTTGGAAGCCCTTGGCGTCAAGGAGGCCCGGATGAGACTTCACGGTAACCATCGGACCTGTCCGAGTAGTCGGTTGTTGATGTGTCGGCGTGTGCTCGAGCAGGAGTGGACTGTCCTGGAGGCGGCGGAGGCCGCGGGTTGTAGTCCGCGGACGGTGTGGAAGTGGCTTGCGCGCTATCGGGCTGGCGACGTAGAGCTGGTTGATCGTTCTTCGCGGCCGAAACGCTCTCCGGCCCGGCTCTCGGCCGACCGGGTTGGTGCGATCGAGGCGCTTCGGCGGGTTTGGATGAGCGCGGCCGAGATCAGCGAGGCACTCAAGATCCCGCTCTCAACGGTGAGTGTGTGGTTGAAACGGATCGGGCTCGGCAAACGCTCGCGCTTGGAACCGACCGAGCCGATCGTGCGCTACGAGCGCGACACTCCCGGCGAGCTCGTCCATGTCGATATCAAACGGCTCTCACGGATCTCTGCTCGCGGTGCCGGCCACCGTGTGCTCGGACACCGGCGCAGCAAAGACAGGCGAAGCGTCAACGGCCGCAAGATCGGCGTCACTGGCTACGAATTCGTGCACGTGATGATCGATGACCACACCAGACTCGTCTACGCCGAAGTACTCGACCGACTCAAACAACAACACGCCATCAGCTTCCTCCGCCGGGCCCTCACCTGGTTTGCTGAGCGAGGCGTCCACATCCAAGCACTGATGAGCGACAACGGCTCCTGCTACATCTCAGACGCCTACAAGAACACTCTTCAGGAACTCGGTATCAAACACCACCGCATACGACCCGGCCGCCCACAAACCAACGGCAAAGCCGAACGCTTCATCCAAACACTCCAAAACGAATGGGCCTACCCCCGCATCTACGGAAGCTCACACGAACGCACCAACGCGCTACCCACCTACCTCAAACGCTACAACTACACACGACCACACAACGCCCTCGGCAAACAACCACCCGCCACGCGACCGAACAACGTCGCTAGGAACTACACCTAGTAGGCGGAGGATGCGACGAGTTCGATCGCCTTGCTCGCGAGCCGATCGAGCGCCGCCACCGAAAGCTCGATGTACTCGAGCTTCGTGTCCTCTTCCTTGGTGTGGCTGAGCCCGCGCAGGCTCTGGGCGAAGAGCATCACGGTCGGAACGTCGGCGAGCGCCACCGAGGCGGCGTCATGAAGCGGCCCGCTCGGCAGTCGGTGTGACGTGCCGGCGACCTCGGTGATCGCCTCGTCGGCGAGGTCGATCAGCTGCTCGTCGAAGGGGATCGGCGCGATTGTCCAGAGCTCTTCCCACTCAACGTCGAGTCGCTCCTCCTCGGCGATCCTCTCGCTGGTAGCGCGGGCGGCGGCAAGCTCCCCCGCGAGCACATCGGCGTCGAGGTGGCGCTGGTCGAGCGTGATCTCGCACTCGCCGGCGACCGCCGTGACGATTCCCGGTTTCGGGACGACGCTGCCGGTTGTCGAGACCGCGCCGTGTCCGGTCGCGCGCGTGTGCGCATGTACCTCGAGCGCGAGGCGGGCGGCTCCAGCAAAGGCATCGCGGCGATCGTCCATGGGGGTCGATCCGGAATGCGCCGTCTGGCCGTTGAAGCGGACGAGGTGGCGCTCGACGCCGAAGGTGCCAAGGACTGCGCCCAGAGGGAGGTCAAGCCGCTCGAGGACGGGGCCCTGCTCGATGTGCAGCTCGATGTAGGCGGCCGCGCTGTCGAGCTGGCCGCGCGATCGGTGCATCTCGTCGAGGTCGACGTCGTACTCGCGAAGCGCGTCGGGCAAGAGGACGCCGTCGCGGTCGCGCATGTCACGGACCTCGTCAGGGTCGAGAATCCCGGCGCAGGCGCTCGATCCGAGCAGGCTGCGGCCGAAGCGCGACCCCTCCTCGTCAGCCCAGTCGACGAGGCGAACCGTGACCGCCGGGGTGCCCTCGGCGGCGAGGCGTCTGAGCGATTCGAGGCCGGCGAGTGTGTCCAGGCATCCGTCGAGCCAGCCGCCGTCGGGCACCGAGTCCATGTGTCCGCCGATGACGACGGCGTTCTCGCTCTCGCCGGCCAGCGTCGCCCACAGGTTCCCTGCCTCATCGGTCTCGACGTCGAGCGGGAGCGCGTCGAGCTTCTCGCGCAGCCAGGCACGCGACTCGGCCCAGATCGGCGTCCAGCAGACGCGTTGGGCACCGTCGTCCGTGCCGGTCATGGAGCGCAGCTCCTGCAGCTCGGCGACGGTCCGGGCGGGCTCGAGCGTCATCGCCTGCTCCGTCTCATGGCGCGCCGACCCTAGCGCATCTCGTTGCGCCCCCTGCCCGTGTACGCCGTATACGGGTACGGCTGATCGTCTCCCGATCGTCGGGTATCGTGGAGGGCCGTGGGCAGAGGCTCCAGACCGATCAAGCGCTGGCGACACGACCGTCAGCGCAAGAAGAAGGCGCGTGCCAAGCGCCGCGCCGAAGAGCTGCACAAGGCCCGCAAGGGCCAGGGCTCCTAGTCTCGATCGTCGGTCGTGTAGGTTTGCCGCCGTGGTCCGCTACCGAGACACGCTGATCATCGGATCCGTGGCGCTCGCCGCCGGGCTGCTCATGTTCGTGATCGTCTGGGCGCTGCAGACCTTCAACGCGGGCCTTGTGGTCGGCGGGACGTTCTGGGCGACCGGGGCGTTTCTGGGCTTCATCGCGCTTCGCGAACGGCGCTAGTCCCTGTCGCGATCTAGGTCCGCGGCGAACGCGCGGCGAAGTCGTCGGCGATCTCCTCGAAGGTCGCCCAGCGGACGCCGTCGTGCTTGTTGATGTGGTCGATCATTCGCTCGAGCATGAGCAGCACCTGCGGGCGGCCGCTGACATCGGGATGGATGGTCATGGTGTAGACGGCGTAGTCGAGCTCGCGGTAGGCCCAGTCGAACTGGTCCTTCCACAGCTCCTCGATGTCGCGTGGGTTGACGAAGCCGTGGCTGTTCGGCGCAGCCTTGATGAACATCATCGGGGGAAGGTCGTCGAGGTACCAGTTGGCCGGGATCTCGATCAGGTCGGTCTCTTCCCCGCGCTCGAGCGGCTTCATCCAGTCTTCGGCCGGGATCGAGTAGTCGATCTTCGTCCAGCTGTCGCCGACGCGCACGTAGTAGGGCTCGAGGTCGCGGTGCATGAGTGAGTGGTCGTACTTGATCCCGTGCTTGAGCAGGAGCTCGTTGGTGACGCGTGAGAACTCCCACCAGGGCGCCACGTAGCCGCGCGGGCGCTTGCCCGAGACCTCGGTGACGAGGTCGATGCACGTGAGCAGCACCTTCTCTTCCTGATCGGGCGTCATCGAGATCGGGTTCTCGTGCGAGTAGCCGTGGATGCCGATCTCGTGGTCGGCGTCGACGACTTGCTGCGTCTGCTCGGGAAACGTCTCGATCGAGTGTCCGGGGATGAACCAGGTGGTTGTCAGGTCGTTCTTTGCGAAGAGATCGAGCAGTCGCGGTGTGCCGACCTCGCCGGCGAACATGCCACGGGAGATGTCGTCGGGCGAGTCCGCACCGCCGTATGAGCCGAGCCAGCCGGCCACGGCGTCGACGTCGATTCCGAATGCGCAGAAGATCTCCTTCGCCATGTCAGTTCCCTTCTCGTCGCGAGCCCTGGTTTATAACCCAGGTATGTGTGTTCTGTGCGGCGCTCTCCTATCTGACCACTGGGCGGAGTCGGATGGCGGACGGCGGGCCCGGGCAGCCCGGGTGCGATTGCTCAACCACGTACTCGGGCACTACGGGCTCTCGCTCGGCGATTGGGCGGGCTCCGTGTACACCGTGCGCGACGGCAAGGGAGGGTCCGCGGTCGTCCAGGATGTCGGGACGCTCTGGCAGGCGGCCGAGGAGCTGGCCGGGCGGCCGCTCGATCCGCTCGACCCGGGCCTGATCGAGACGCTCGAGGCGCGTGTCGAAGCCTAAGCACCCCGTCACGCTTCTGACCGGCTTCCTCGGCAGCGGCAAGACCACGCTTCTCGCCGAGCTTCTCGCGCACCCCGATATGGGCGAGACGGCCGTGATCGTCAACGAGCTCGGCGAGATCGGCATCGACCACCACCTCGTCACGCAGGTCGACGAGCGCACCGTTGTGCTCGACTCGGGGTGCGTGTGCTGCGTGATGCGCGGCGATCTCGCCGACGAGCTGCGCGAGCTGTTCTCGCGCAGGATCCGATACGAGATTCCCGACTTTCGGCGGGTCGTGGTCGAGACCACGGGCGTTGCCGACCCCGCGCCGATTCTCTTTACCCTGCTGTCGGAGCCCGTGGTCCAGCACCACTTCGAGCTCGACGGCGTCGTCACAACGGTCGACGCGGTCAACGGCTCCGATCAGCTCGAGCGCCAGCCGGAGTCGGTGAAACAGGCGGCCGTTGCCGATCGGCTCGTCGTCACGAAGACCGACATCGTTGCGCTCCCAGACGTCGAGGAGCTCGAGCAGCGGCTGCGACAGCTCAATCCAACGGCGCCCCTGCTACGCGTGGTTCACGGGAAGGTGACCCCGGAGGTGCTGTTCGGCGGGCAGGAACGCGACCTACGCGAGCTCGAGCTGCCGGAGCCCGATCATCTCGACCACGTTCACGCGTTCAGCCTGATCCTTGACGAGACGATCGACTGGACGGCGTTCGGCGTCTGGCTGACGATGCTGTTGCAGGCCCGGGGCGAGCACATTCTGCGCGTCAAGGGGCTGTTGAACACCGGTGACGAGGGGCCGCTGCTGCTCAACGGCGTGCAGCACGTCGTCCACCCGCCCGTGCATCTCGAGTCCTGGCCCGACGAGGATCGGCGCTCGCGGCTCGTGTTCATCGCCCGAGGTGCGGGGCGCGAGGAGGTCGAGCGCTCGCTCGCGGCCTTCAACCGGGCAGCGGCCGTGAGCGCATGAGCGCTCCGTCGCTCTGTGAAGTCGGCTAGCGGCTCTCGTCGTCGTCGTCCTGCCCGGGCTCGCCCGGGTCACGAACGCCGTCGCGCAGGTCGCGTGCGCTCTGCCCGAGTTTTCGCCAGCGGTCAGGATTGAGCACGAAGATCAGCACGACCGCGACGACGATGCCAAGGAAGACGAAGGTCATCTCTGAGGAAGTTGTACCGCCCGCGAGCGGAGAGCGCAACGTTCCCCCGAGCGAGGCCGAGCTCTGGGCGCGCGAGCTGCTCGAGCAACTGCGCGCCTCGTACTTCCTGCCGCATGCCTGGATCCGCTTCCTCTGGGCCTCGTTCGTGCGCGCGCACAAACGGCGTCGGGAGCGGCGCCGGGCCTTTGCTCAGCTCCTCGCGCTGACGATGGCAGGCTTCGGGGTCTGGGCGCTCGTTGGCTGGCTCGCCGACCCCACGCTCGCGCTCGCGGGAGGGTTGTTCTGGCTGACGACCATGCTGATGCTCGACTGGCATCTCGGCATGCTCGAGCGGCCGGACGGCACCCCGATCAACGGTCTCGGGCTGGCCAACGTCCTCGACGTCTGCCGCGTCGGCGCGGTGCCGGCACTGGCCGTTCTCTCGCCGCGCTGGCTTGCCCTCGCTCTGCTCGTGATCGGCACGCTCGACGTGCTCGACGGCCGGATCGCCCGGGCGCGCGATGAGGTCACTCGCCTTGGCCAGTGGCTCGACAGCGCCGTCGACACGATCGTGCTGGTCACGGGTGCATGGCTGCTCGTGCGCGCCGACGTGCTTCCCGTCTGGGTCGGCATCGTCGCCGCGGTGCGGTACCTGACGCCGCTCGTCGTCGTGACGTGCTGGTACTTCCTCGCCGCTAGGGCGCCGCCACGGTACGGGTACGTGCCTGGTCGCTATCCGGGTGTCGTTCTCCTTGCGGGGCTGCTGCTTGCGCCGTTCTGGGAGCCGGGCGGGGTCGCGCTCGTCGCGATCGGTGCCGTGAGCGGCCTTGCGACGTTCGCCGCGACAATGCTTCGATCTGTCCGCACGCGGGCGGCGTTCTAGCCGCCGAGAACGGCCTGCTGCATCGCAACAGGCCGTTCTCGCAAGCTCGCCGCAAAGCGGCGAGCCGCCGACCGGGTGAGTCCAGGTTCCCCAACCGGGGTCAGGCCGACTCCCTCATCGGGCGATGCCGCCGGCGAGGGCAGTGGCGAACATGGCTGCGACCTTTTCCCCACGAAGGGGCGTCACCTTGCTGCGGATCACCCAGACCTCCTCTCGCGTATCGCTGCGCACACACAGCGTGCTCCTGGCCGCGCTTCTTGCCGCGTTGCTCATCGCCGCGGGCCAGGCTCAGGCCACCGTCTCGGCTGCTGCCGTCGGCAACGACGTAACCGTGAGCGGTGACGGCGCCGACGACTCGGTCGTCCTGAGCTGTGCCGGCGGGAACCTCGACGTCGCCGGTGTTGTGATCGCGGGCGGGCCGATCGCCTGCGCGCTCGTCGACTCGATCGCGGTAGTCGCGGGCGCCGGCAACGACACGGTCGTCGTCCAGGGAATTGCCGCAGGCGAGTTCACAGCGCTAGACGACGTTACGCTCGACGGCGGTGACGGCTTCGACATCGCGCGTGTCGAGGGCAGCGCCGACGAGGAGCTGTTCACGCTCCGGCCGTCAGAGCTCGCGGCCGGCGGCGGCGCCGTCGACCTGATCGGGGCCGAGACGGTCGCCGTGCACATCGTCGCGATCGAGGCGCTCGAGCTGTACGCCGCCGAGGGCGACGACACCCTTCTGGGCGGCGACCTGAGCGCCGCGACCGGGCTCGCCGCGCTCCTGGTCGATGGCGGCGCCGATGACGACCTCGTTGATCTCAGTACGCTTGTCGGCCCAGTGGCCACTGTCCAGGGCGGCGCCGGCGACGACACGCTGACCGGAAGCACCGGCGCAGACACGATCTCGGGCGGACCCGGGGCGGACCTGGTGACCGCTGGAGCCGGCGACGATCTCACGCTCTGGCGCATCGGCGACGGACCCGACACACTGCTCGGTGGCGTCGGCGACGACAGGCACGTCGTGACCGCCGGTGATGCCGGTGAGTCGTTCGTCGTCGAGCTGCGCCAGGAGGGCACCCCCGCGGAGTCGATCAGGATCTCGCGCAACGGGCTGCGCGTAAGCGACCTGCTCCAGTTCGAGGACCTTGACATCGACACCGGGCTCGGCGTCGACGGTGTGCTCATTCGCGAGAGCTTCTCGGCGTTCACGTTCGGAGCAATCACGGTCACCGGCAGCGCCGACCCTGATTCGGTAACGGTGCGCGGCACCGGCGACGCCGACCGCTACGTGGCGCGCTCCGACGGCGGGGTCACGACCGTCGAGCGCCAGGGCGCGGCTAGCTACATCCTCAAGATGAGTGAGACCGAGGAGCTGAACGTCCGTGGCCGTGGCGGCAACGACGTCGTCAACGCAAGGCGTCTTGGCAGCGAGGTCGAGCTCGAGATCTTCGGTGGCGGCGGTAGCGATGTCCTGATCGGCGGGCCCGGCAGCGACAAGCTGAAAGGCGGCCGCGGCAACGACAGCCTGCGCGGCAGGGGCGGCGACGACCGCATCTGGGGTGCGCGCGGGCGGGATCGGCTGCGCGGCGGCCGCGGCTCGGACCGCTTGTTCGGCTCAACCGGCAAGGACATCATCAAGGGTGGTGCGGGCGACGACCGCGCCATCGGCGGGCCCGGTCCGGACGACCTGAGCGGCGGCGCTGACGCCGACATCCTCGACGGGGGCAGGGGAGACGACTTCCTCTTCGGGCTCGGCGGGGATGACACGCTTCGTGGCCGCGCCGGCGATGACACGCTGAACGGCGGTACCGGCAGCGACGACATCGACGGCGGGCTCGGCTTCGATACGGCCCGCGACGTCGAGCAGGGCCCCGAAACCTCTGACCTGCTGCGCCGGCTCGAGCGGATCGAGTAGAGACCGCGCCGGTCGGGCGGGCCGAGGGAGCCACGAGTCGCGGTACCGCCTAGAGCGCGGCCGCCCGCCGCCAAGCGAACCCTGCTCCGAGGCCGATGCCCATCAGCACGAGGCCAAGGCCGAGCAGCGCCCCGAGTGTCAGCGGCTCGTCGAGCAGCAGCGTGCCGTAGACGAGCGCCGCCGGTGCGACCAGATAGGTGATCAACGAAGACCGCGTCGAGCCGAAGCGCGGAAGCATGCGGTAGAAGATCGCGTGCGCCAGCGCTGTGGCGAGCACGGCCAGCGCGACCACCGCCCCGATGATCCGCAGGCTCGGCGCGCTCGACGGCGCCTCGACGGCTGCCCAGGGCAGCATGAGCAGCGCGCCGCCGGCTGTCGTTGCGAGCGCGATCAGAATCGGAGAGAGGTTCTCGAGCTTGATCTGCGCGTACAGGAGCGACACCGCGTAGCAGAGCGAGGCCACCGTGGCGGCCAGGATGCCGACGACCGCGGCGAGCCCTCCGACGGGCTCCACGCCGGCCAGCACACCCACCCCGGCCAGTCCGAGCACGATCCCCACGAGCCGCATCCCGGTGACGCGCTCGGTCTGGCGGAAGCGGATCGCGAGCAATACGACGAAGATCGGGACGCTGGCGATGGTGATCGCGGCGACGCCGGAGTCGATCCGTGTCTGCGCCCAGGCGACGAGCGTGAACGGAACGGCCGCGTTCAGCACGCCGAGGATCAGCACGGCCTTCCACACCCGTCGGAAGCTGAGCCACGCTTGCCGCGGCCCCTTCTGGGCGACGAACGCTGCGCCCAAGGCGGCCGTTGCGAGCAGCAGGCGCGCTCCGACCAGCGTTGGCGGCTCGAGCTCCTCGAGCCCGACCTCGATGAACATGAACGACGAGCCCCAGACTGCCGCGAGCATGATGAGGTGGCCCAGGTAAAAGGCGGTGTCTCGCGTGCTCACTCGGTGAGGCTACCCGTCGTCAGGTATGGCAACATCCGAGGCGCGACGAGGCGCGCGGCGGCAGGCGCAGGCACTAGAGTGGCCGTGGCGCTACACTGTCCTTGAGTCGACGCGGTTGACGACCTCCATTCACCAGCCACTCCACCGGGCACTCGGCCTGACCGATGACGAGTTCGAGCAGATCGAGGGTCGACTCGACCGCTCGCCGAACGAATTCGAGCTGGCTGTTTTCTCGCTGCTGTGGTCGGAGCACTGCGGCTACAAGCACTCTGCGCGACTACTTCGACGCTTCCCCACCGACGGCGAGCATGTCTTGCAGGGCCCGGGCGAGAACGCCGGCGTTGTCAGTGTTGGCGAGGGTCTCGCGGTGGCGTTCAAGGTCGAGAGCCACAACCATCCCTCGGCGGTCGAGCCCTTCCAGGGTGCGGCAACTGGTGTCGGCGGGATCCTGCGCGACATCGTCGCGATGGGGGCCCGGCCGATTGCTCTGCTCGACTCGATCCGCTTCGGTGAGCTGTCCGAGCCGCATCAACGCTGGCTGTTCGCGAATGCCGTCGCCGGAATCGGTCACTACGGGAACTGCGTGGGCGTGCCGAACGTCGGCGGCGAATGCGTCTTCGACCCCGCCTATCGCGATAACTGTCTGATCAACGCGATGTGCGTCGGGCTGCTGCCAGCCGATCGTGTGACGCGTGCCCAGGCGAGCGGCCGCGGCAATCTGATCGTCCTCTACGGAGCGACGACCGGCCGTGACGGCATCGGCGGCGCGAGTGTGCTCGCGAGTCAGGAGCTCTCGGACGAGGACGCCGACAAGCGACCGACCGTTCAGATCGGCGACCCCTTCACGGGCAAGAAGCTGATCGAGTCGAGCCTCGAGCTCGTCGAGGGCGGCCACGTCGTCTCGCTACAGGATCTTGGCGCCGCAGGGCTGGCATCATCGCTGTCCGAGATGGCTGTGCGAGGCGGCGCGGGCGTCGACGTTCACCTCGACCGCGTGCCCCTTCGGGAAGACGGGATGACCGCGGCCGAGATCATGATCTCGGAGAGCCAGGAGCGGATGGTCGCCGTCGTCGCGCCCGAGAAGCTCGCCGAGGTCGAGGACGTGTTCGCGAAGTGGGAGCTCGCGTGTGCCGCACTCGGTGAGGTCACCGACACCGGGCTCCTCCGCTGCTTCTTCGACGGCGAAGAAGTCGGCTCCATCGCGGCGTGCGAGCTAACCGATGCGCCGCGCTACGACGTCGGGCGGCAGGCACGTTTTCCGTCGGCGGCGCCACGGCGCGACGCACCGGCCGAGGGGACGCCGGCCGACGTGCTGCGCCTGCTCGGCTCGCAGAACATCGCGAGCCGCGCCTGGGTGTACGAGCAGTACGACCACCTCGTCCAGTCGCGCACCGTGCGGCGCCCTGGCCTCGACGGCGCCGTGCTCGAGCTGCCCGGCGGCCGTGGCCTCGCCGTCTCGCTCGACGGCAGCGGCCGGCTCGCGCGCCTCGACCCGCGCGTCGGAGGCTCGCTCGCCGTCTTCGAGGCCGCGCGCAACGTCGCCTGCGTGGGCGGCCGGCCGATTGCGATGACCAACTGCCTGAACTTCGGCAACCCCGAGAAGGACGAGGTCGGCTGGGAGCTCGCCGAGGCCATCGAGGGGATGGCGCTCGCCTGCGAGGCGCTCGACACGCCGATCGTCTCGGGCAACGTCTCGCTCTACAACGAGACGGACGGTGCGGCGATTCACCCCACGCCGACGGTCGGGTGCATCGGGCTCGTCGAGGAGGTCGCGGCCGTTCCCGGGCGCTGGCGAGACGGCGATGTCGTGCTCGCCCTCGGAGCGGGCGCGACGCGTCTCGACGGCTCCGAGTACGAGGCCGTCTGTCTCGGGCGTACCGACGGCGAGCTCGAGCAGCTCGACCTCGAGGCCGAGGCCGCGCTCGTCGCCGCGCTGTGGAAGCTGGCTCCTGAGGTCTCGCTGTTGCATGACGTTTCCGAGGGTGGGCTCGCTATCGCGCTGGCCGAGTGCGCTCTCTGGTCGGGGATCGGCGCCGAGCTGGATCTGGGCTGGGACACCGTCACGCTGTTCGGGGAAGGGGCGGGCCAGGCTGTGGTCGCTTGCAGCGCTGACATTGCCCGCCGGATCGAGGCGCTCGACGTCGCGAGCACCGAGATCGGGCGTGTCGGTGGCGATTCTCTGCTCGGACTCGAGCTCCAGGAGCTAGCCTCGACGTATGGCGGTCTCGCCAGGATGATGGCCCACCAATGAGTGCTTCAACGGTGGCGCGCTAGCCATGTGCGGCGTTTTCGGCGTCTACGCGCCCGAGCGCGATATCGCGCGCTTGACCTATTTCGGCCTGTACGCCCTGCAGCATCGCGGTCAGGAGTCGGCCGGCATTGCGACGTCGGAGAGTGGCCAGCTGGTGACCTTGCGGGACATGGGTCTCGTGGCGCAGGTGTTCAACGAGGAGCGGCTTCGCGGTCTCGGTGGAGAGGCCGCGATCGGTCACTGCCGCTACTCGACGACCGGCTCGACGCACTGGGCCAACGCCCAGCCGATCGTCCAGCACGGGAAGGTTCGCTCGGTCGCTCTCGGGCACAACGGAAACCTGACCAACACCGAGGAGCTCCGTGAGCAGCTGCTCGAGCGAGGCGCGCGTTTCGATTCGACGTCTGACACCGAGGTGATCGCGGCGCTGATCGCGCATGACGAGCGGCCTCTCGAGGAGGCCGTCGCGGCGACCATGGCCGAGATCAGGGGCGCGTTCTCGGCGGTCGTTCTCAGCGAGGGGAAGCTCGTCGGCTTCCGCGACCCCGACGGTATCCGGCCGCTGGCGCTCGGGCGCCTGGGCGACGACTGGCTGCTCGCCTCTGAGAACTGCGCGTTCGACCTCCTTGGCGCTGAGACCGTGCGCGAGCTCGAGCCGGGCGAGGCGGTCGTCATCGACGACGACGGCTGCCGGACCGTCGAGGCCTCTGGCGGTGGCAGCGAGTCGCTCTGCATCTTCGAGTACATCTACTTCGCCCGCCCCGACTCGCGCCTCGGCCGTGTCGAGCTGCACGGCGCCCGCGTCAGGATGGGCGAGCTGCTCGCCGCGGAGGCGCCGGTCGAGGCCGACATCGTCATGCCGATTCCCGACTCGGGCACGCCGGCCGCGATCGGCTTCGCGCGAGCGAGCGGGATTCCCTACATGGAGGGTCTGATCAAGAACCGCTACGTGGGGCGCACGTTCATCCAGCCTGCGCAGGCAATGCGCGACCAGGGGATCAGGGCGAAGTTCAACCCGCTCGGCGAGCTCGCGGGGAAGCGTGTGGCGGTCGTCGACGACTCGATCGTTCGCGGCTCGACGACGAGCCAGATCGTCTCGATGCTGTTCGACGCAGGCGCGACCGAGGTACACGTGCGCATCTCGTCACCGCCGATCGTCTCGCCCTGCTTCTACGGGATCGACATGGCCGATCAGAGCGAGCTGATCGCCGCGGGTCGTGCGATCGAGGAGGTGCGCGAGGAGATCGGCGCGACCAGCCTCGCCTACCTCTCCCTCGACGGATTGCAGAGCGCGACCGAGCAGCCCAAGAGCGCTGTTTGCCGGGCGTGTCTGACCGGCGAGTACCCCACGCCGATCCCCGAGGATCTGAAGCTCCGCAAGCTGCGGTTCGAGCCGGCGCACGCGTAGTCGAGTCGCGGCGCGCGCCCGGGGCGTGCTCATAGGTGCTCCATAGACTCGGGCGGCCATGCGCCGCTTCCTGCTGGTTTACGTCTGCGCCGTCGTCCTGGTCGAGATCATGCTCGGCTCGGCGATCGCGCCGCTCCTGCCTGACCTCAGCGACGAATTCGAGCTAGCGAAGTGGGAGGCGGGCATTCTCGTCGGCGCCTACGCGCTGGGAGTCGTCATCTGGTCGATCCCCGGCGCACTGCTGACGGCTCGGATCGGCCCACGGGTGGGTCTCGTTGTCGGACTCGCACTGCTCGGCGTGAGTAGCCTCGCCTTCGGGGTCTTCGACAACGTCTGGCTGCTCGACCTCAGCCGACTCGTGCAGGGCGCTGCCGCCGCCCAGTGCTGGACGGCCGGATTGGCCTGGCTCGTGGCTGCGACCGCGCCCGAGCGCCGTGGCGAGGTCATCGGAATCGCGATCGGCGTCGGCCTGACGGGTGCTCTGGTTGGCCCTGCGATCGGCGGCGCGGCCGCGGCCTTCGGACGCGCGGTCACCTTCGGCGCCTGCGCCGCACTGATCGCCGCGCTCGCTGCCGTCTCAATCGCGCTGGGCGCAGCGCCCCGCTTCGCCGAGCAGCCGCTCAGGCGCCTCTTCGAGGTCGGGCGCGACCGAACGGTCGCTCTCGGGCTTTGGTTCATTGCGCTCCCGGGCCTACTGTTCGGGACGATAATCGTGCTCGGACCGCTGCGACTCGAGGATGCCGGCTGGGGCGTGCTCGGGATCACCGTGACATTCATCGTCGCGGCGGCGTTCGAGGCGGTCACGAACCCAATCGCCGGCCGCTTTTCGGACCGGATCGGCCGACTTCCCGTACTTCGCATCGGACTCGCTGCCGCCGCCGGGGCCTCGGTCGCCGTGCCGCTCGTCGATGCGCGCTGGGCCACGGCCGCCGTGATCGTGGCCGCGGCTATCTCCTACAGCCTGTTCTGGTCGCCCTCGATCGCGCTTGTCATGGACCGCTCGGAGCAGCTCGGTCTGAGCACGACGCTGAGTCTCGGCCTCACGAACCTCGCCTTTGCGCCGGGCGCCCTGGCGGGATCCGCGCTAGCGGGCGCTCTCGCAGACGGGCTTGGAGATCTGGCCCCTTTCGCCCTTGTGGCGGGGCTATCCGTTGTGACCCTGGCTGCTCTCGGGTGGCTTCGGGTCGGCGTGCCTGACTAGCTCAGCTATCCCAGGGCGGTCGCTTTAGCTCACGCCCTCCATATACGAGTCCCAGTCGCCGAACGGCGACGTCCAGTCGGTGTCTCCCGTCGGCTTGATCGAGAGGTGGCACATGCTCGAGTCCGGAGTGGCGCCGTGCCAGTGCCAGACTCCGGCGGGGATGACGATGAAGTCGCCCGGGCGAATCCGGCGCTTCTCGGTCTCTGTTGCGACCACGCCCTCGCCCTCGACGACCTGAAGCATCTGGTCGTCGTCGTGGATGTGCGGCTTCGTTCGAGATCCCGCCTCGAACCACACACCGATCACCTCGGGTCTCGCGTTGCCCTCGGGTGATTCGACGCGCTGTTGGAGCACGCCGCCAGCGGGAAACCACTCGGCGTTGGCCGGTGGGCCGGCCTTGCTCTTGTCGATCCTGAAGTGCTCCATGGGTCGCTCCTCTGGGGTTGTGATCAGCTGGCTTCGATCTGCTTCTCGAGGGCGGTTCGCTCGTCCGGGCGCAAGGGGCGCGAGCGTCCTGCCTCGACGTCGCGCACGACTATCACGGCCTCCGCACTGGCGGCGATGGCGCCGCCGGGCTTCGTGACGGTCTCGGCCGTCGTCACGCTCGAGTTGCCGATGCGCACCGGGCGGCATGTCGACGTCACGGTCAGGTCGTCGAAGACGATCTCGCTCTTGTAGTCGATCGCAACGCGCACGAGCGCGAAATCGGTGATCGGCGTGATCCCGTCGAGCGTCTGCATCAGCCAGCGGTCGCGCGCCTCCTCGAGGTAGGTCGCGTACACGGCGTTGTTGACGTGGCCCAGTGGGTCGAGGTCTCGCCAGCGGATGTCGATCGTGCGCTCGAGCAAGGCCCCGTCCGGGTCGCGATTGTAGTCGGGCGCACGGTTCGGAGGTGGCGACGCTGCCTGTCTCCCGCACAATGAACGCGGGGTACCGGTGTGGCAGAAGACGGCGCGAATCACGAGGCTCGCCCGCGGGGTGGGCAGGCAACACTCGGGCTCGTGGCGATCGTCGCCCTCGACGGGACGGTCGAGCGGCTGAGTCAGACGTGGGAAGTCGAGCTCGGTCGGCAGCGCGAGACGATGCTCGGCGCGCCCTTCTTCGAACTGCTGCACCGCCCCGATCTCGAGCAGCTTCGCCCCCAGGCCGGAGATGACGAGCACGTCGTCGCACGCTTCGACGCGCGGCTCACGCGCTTCGACGGCTCGCTGCGTCTGTACCGCTGGTCGGCGCGCGTTGTCGAGGGTCGGATCGGATCGGCGCCCGGGCGCCAGGCGCTGTACGTGCGCGGTGAGGCCGCCGACGGCGAGGAGCTCACGCTCGCCGAGGCGCTGACCAGTCGCGTCGTCGGGATCCTGTCGCCGCCCGAGCGGTAGCGATACCGGTCGGCGCCCGTCGTTGCGCCGCCGGCACTCGACGTTTACCCGTCGAGCGCCGCGCGCATCTCGACCCAGGCCTGCCGGGCGTCGTCGACCGACCCTTCATCCTCGATCGTCGTGATGTCGCCGGGCTCCTGATCGAGGACGACGGCCTTCAGCACGCGGCGCATGATCTTCCCGCTGCGCGTTTTTGGCAGCGAGTCGACGAAGCTGACCTCTCCGATCACGGCGACCGCGCCGAGCTCATTGCGGACCGTCGCCCGGAGCTCAGTGCGCAACTCTTCGCTCGGCTCGAAGCCCTGCTTGAGCGCGACGAACGCAGCTATGACCTCGCCCCGAACCTCGTCGGGCCGGCCCGTGACGCCGGCTTCGGCCACTGCCTCGTGCTCGAGGAACGCGCTCTCGATCTCGATGGTGCCGATGCGATGCGCGGCGATCTTGATTACCTCGTCGGCTCGGCCGGCGAACCAGACGTAGCCATCCTCGTCGATGCTCGTCGAGTCGCCTGTGAAATAGGCGCCGTCGATCTTTCCCCAGTAGTCGGTGGCATAACGCTCGGGGTCTTCCCACAGCGTTGGCGTCAGGCTCGGGAACGGGCGCTCGACTACGAGGATCCCCTTCTCGCCGGCCGGAACCGGGTCGCCCTCGAGCGTCCGCACCGAGACCTGCATGCCCGGCAGCGGCAGCCCGGCCGACCCGGGCTTGATCGGCGAGAGCCCGATGCCGTAGGGGTTGCCGATCACGGGCGCTCCGGTCTCGGTCTGCCACCAGTGGTCGACGACGGGAATGCGGTCTTCGAGCACGTCGTGCTGGAGCCATTCCCAGGCGGGCGGGTTGAGCACCTCGCCGGCGCAGAAGACGCGCTCGAGCGAGTCGAGCCTCGCGTTTCGGGCGGGCTCGGAGCCGTAGCGCATGAGCGCGCGAGCGGCGGTCGGCGACGTGAACAGGCCGGTGACGCCGAAGCGCTCGACGATTCGCCAGACGGCGTCGGGCTCCGGGTAGTCGATGGCGCCCTCGTAGGCGATCGTCGTGCAGCCGATCAGCAGGGGCGCGTAGACGATGTAGCTGTGGCCGACGACCCAGCCGATGTCGGAGGTCGACCACCAGACGTCCTCGGGTCGCAGGTCATAGCACCAGCGGGCCATGCTGGCGACTCCGACCTGGTAGCCGCCGTGAACGTGCACCGTCAGCTTGGGCGTCGCGGTCGTGCCAGACGTGGCCAGGATGTAGGCGGGCTCGTTCGACTCCATCGGCTCGAAGGTGCCACTGTGCGCATGGCCGGCGGCGACGAAGTCCTTCCAGTGGAGGTCGCGCTCGGGCGTCATCGGCATGTCGGCCTCGGTGCGCTGCAGCGCGACAACGTGCTCGACCGCGTGCGGCTCGCCGTCGAGCGAGTCGTTGACGATCTCCTTCAGGCGCACGTCGGTGCCCTTCCGGTACGTCACGTCGCAGGTGAAGACGGCGCGGGAGCCGCTGGCGCGGATGCGGTCGCCGAGGGCGCCGGCGCCGAAACCGGCGAAGACGACCGAGTGGATCGCCCCGATCCGCACCGTCGCGAGCATGAGCGCGATCGCCTCGGGGCACACCGGCATGTAGATCGTCAGCCGGTCGCCCTTGCCGAGCCCGAGTGCGCGGAGAGCGGCGGCGATCCGCTCGACCTCGTGCAGTAGCTGCGCGTAGGTGAAGACGCGCTCCTCGCCGCGCTCGTTGAGCGACACGAGTGCGGCTCGGCCGCCCGCTCCCTGGGCGACGTGATGGTCGAGGCAGCTGTGCGCGATGTTCGTCTCGCCGCCGACGAACCAGCGGAAGGAGGGCGGATCGGGCTCGAACACCGTGTCCCAGGGACGCAGCCAAGGCAGCGCCGACGCCGCCTCGGCCCAGAACGCGTCGGGATCGGCCGCAGCTTCGGCCTGCGCTCGGCGGACCGCGGGGTGGACGACGTCCATCGGGCTATTCAACCAGGCTCGGGGCCGGCGTGACAGAGCGTCTCGGCACCGCGGAGTCACTTGCCTAGGATGACCTTGTGGGCACCGCGTACGAGCACGCCGGCGTCTCGCTCGGCAAGGCGGATGCGATCGTCGAGCGCCTTCGCGCCGCCGTCGACTCGACGCGCACAGGTGGCGTCGAGGCCGACCTGGGCGGATTCGCAGGGCTGTTCGCGCTCGACGACGAGCGCCTGCTCGCCGCGACGACCGATGGGGTCGGGACGAAGTTGATCCTCGCGCGCCGCGCGGGCCGTCTCCGCGCCGCAGGTGCCGATCTCGCCGCCCACTGCATTAACGACATCGCCACCTGCGGGGCCGACCCACTGTTCATGCTCGACTACGTCGCCTCTGCGCAGCTCGACCTCGAGCAGGTCGCCGAGCTCGTTGAAGGCGCGGCCGACGTGTGCCGCGCGAGCGGGTGCGCGATCATCGGTGGCGAGACGGCCGAGATGCCCGACGTCTACGCGGCCGATGAGATCGACTTCGTCGGCACGTGTGTCGGGCTCGTTCGGCGCGACGCGCTTATCGACGGCTCGCGTATCGGCGCGGGCGACTCCGTGCTCGGTATGCCGTCATCGGGGCTTCACGCCAACGGGTTCACGCTGGTTCGCCGGCTGATCGGGGACGGGCCGTTCGACGGCGACATGCTCCTTGCTCCGACCCGCTGCTATCGGGACGAGATCGCTCGGCTACGCGCGGCTTGCGACGTGCGTGGGCTCGCGCACATCACGGGCGGCGGCATTCCCGGGAACCTCGCCCGCGTCCTGCCGTCCGGGCTCGGAGCCCGGATAAGCCCGGACGCGTGGCCTCGCCCCGCCGTGTTCGGCTGGCTCGACCAGCAGGGCGTTGACGAAGAGGAGCAGCGACAGGTGTTCAACCTCGGAGTTGGGATGTGCGCGATCGTTCCGGCCGATCAGGCGGCGAGGGCCGGCCTTCCCGTCATCGGCGAGGTCGTGGCCGATGTAGACGGCGTTGTCTTCGCGTGAGCCCGTGCGCTCGGCGGGGGCCGTGTTGTTGCCGAGGTGACTGACTGACCGGTCAGTCACCCAGCCTGGGCGCAATGATCGGCGTGCTCGTATCCGGCTCGGGCACGAACCTGCAAGCGCTCCTCGACGCCGAGCTGCCGGTCGCGGCCGTCGCTGGCAACAAGCCGGACGCGTTCGCGCTCGAGCGGGCGCGCGAGGCAGGAGTGGCAGCCGCAGCGTTCCCCCTCGACGACTTTGCCTCGCGCGAGCTTCGCGACACGGCGATGGCAAGCTGGCTCGAGGGCCACGGCGTCGTCCTCGTCGTTTGCGCCGGCTACATGCACCTGCTCACGCCGGTCTTCCTGCAGACGTTCTTCGAGCGAATCATCAACGTCCATCCCTCGCTCCTGCCCGCGTTCCCGGGCATGCACGCGGTCGAGGAGGCGCTCGCCTCGGGCGCGGCGACGACGGGCGTGACCGTCCACCACGTCGACGAGGGCGTCGACACGGGCCCGGTCGTCGAGCAGCGGGAGGTTCCCATCCTCGAGGGCGACACGCCCGAATCACTCCACGCGCGCATCCACGAGGTCGAGCACGACCTGCTGCCCAGCGTGGCTCGCCGTTTGATCGAGGAGATACGCTCCGCAGCGCCACGATGATCGAACGCGCTCTCATCTCGGTATACGACAAGACGGGTCTCGACGCGTTCGGCAAGGGTCTACGCGAGCTCGGCGTCGAGCTGGTCGCCAGCGGCGGCACCCGCGCCGTCCTGACCGAGCAGAACCTCGAGGTGACCGAGGTGTCAGAGCTCACGGCGACGTCCGAGCTGATGGGCGGGCGCGTAAAGACGCTCCACCCGCGGATCCACGCGGGCATCCTCGCACGCCGCGATCACGAAGACGACGTCAGCGCGCTCGCCGACAACGAGATCCGCCCCTTCGACCTCGTCTGCGTCAACCTCTACCCGTTCTCGCAGGTGATCGCGCGCAAGGACACGCGCGAGGAGGATGCCGTCGAGATGATCGATATCGGCGGGCCGGCGATGCTTCGCGCGGCAGCCAAGAACTTCATGCACGTGGCGCCCGTATGCTCACCTGAGCAGTACGCATTCGTGCTCGACGAGCTCCGCTCGCGTGGCGAGATCTCGGATACGACGCGGCGCGAGCTCGCCGCCGAGGCCTTCGCGTATACCGCGGCCTACGAGGCCGCGATCGCGAACTGGTTCGCCGACCGCGAGAGCTTCCCCGACAAGCTGATCGTGCCGCTCAGCAAGGTCGCCGATCTGTCCTACGGCGAGAACCCGCATCAGCGCGGTGCCTACTACGCAGAGACCGACACGCGCCGCCACCTGCTCTCGCGGGTCGATCAGCTCGGCGGCAAGGAGCTGTCGTTCAACAACCTGAACGACCTCGACAGCGCCCGGCGCATCGTCGAGGAGTTCGCAGTTCCCGCCTGCGCGATCATCAAGCACGCCAACCCGTGCGGTGTGGCCGTCGGCGGCTCGGTCGAGGAGGCCTACTCGAAGGCGCTCGCGTCAGACCCGGTGTCGGCCTACGGCGGCGTGGTTGCCGTCAACCGCCCGATCGAGGAGGAGCTGGCGAAGACGATCGCCGAGCAGTTCACCGAGGTCTTGATGGCGCCCGCCTTCTCGGCCGAAGCGGTTGTGGCGCTCCGAGCGAAGGAGAACCTGCGCATCCTCGCCAACGAGGAGCGGCGCCGGCACGCGCCGGGCGAGCGAGACTTCCGGCGCGTCATGGGTGGGATGCTCGTCCAGGACGTCGACGGTGAGGTCGACGAGCGCGACTCGATGGAGGTCGCCGCTGGTGCGTCGCCGAGCGAGGCCCAATGGGGAGACCTGCTGTTCGCGTGGCGCGTCGCGAAGCATGTCGCGTCGAACGCGATCGTGCTCGTGCACGACCTCGCGACCGTGGGCATCGGCTGCGGCCAGATGAGCCGCGTCGACGCGGTTCGCCTGGCGGTCGAGAAGGCGCGCGAGCACGGTCACGACCTCTCGGGCGCGGTGCTGGCATCCGACGCCTTTTTCCCGTTCGCCGATGGCCCAGCGCTCGCGCTCGAGGCGGGCGTGTCGGCGATCATCCAGCCGGGTGGGTCGAAGCGCGATGTCGAGGTTGTTGGCGCTGTCGCGGCCGCCGGCGCGCTGATGGTCTTCACGGGCCGGCGGCACTTCCGCCACTGACCAGCTAACCGTCGAGCAGGGCTAGTCGCCCGCGGCGTCGGCGGCGCGGCTCGCGCGGATCACGGCGTCGGCGAGCTCCGACAGACCGCGGCCGTCGGCGTCGCCTCGTGCAAGCCCGACGAGGTAACAGACGAGCGGTGCGTTCGTCCGATCACCGCTCTCGTGTGCCGCGACCCGCGCAAGGTCGAGCAGCTCGTCGACCTCCTGCTGTGAGAGTGCCGGAATGCGTGCGCCGCTCTGCTCCTCGACCGTCGCCCGCGCTGTCTCGAGCCATTCGCTCATGGCGAGAACGCTAGTCAGTCGCGCTGGTCTCCGCTGCCGGTGTGAGCGGTGCCGGTCTCGCCACGGTCACCGGTGTCGAGGCCGAGCACGTACGGGATCGTGCCCACGAGATAGAGCCCAGCGAACGCAAGCCCGAGTGCGCGGTAGCCGCCCAGCACGAGCGCGAGGCCCCCCAGGCCGGCACCGAGCAGGTAGCCGCCCTGAATTGCCGAGGTGCGAAGGCCCATCACGCTGATCGAGCGCGAAGGCGCCGCGCCGAGCCCGAACGAGCTCCCGGTCATCGTGCGCCCGGCGTTCACGAACATGAACACTGCGATCAGCGCGGCTGTCACGGCGAGGCTCGGGCGAACCGAGCCGAGCAGTGCGACCACGATCGCGCCGGCGACGCCGAGCCCGATCAGGAGCGCCCGCGGGGAGTGCTCGATCCAGCGGCGAAAGAAGAGCGCGCCCGGGAGGTAGGCGAGCATCGCTGCGCTGAAGACGAGGCCGACGCCGGTCGGCGAGGTTCCGTAGCTCTCGATCATGAGCGCGCCCATGTAGACGGCGCTGCCGGCCGCCGCCGAGAACGCGCAGAGCTCGCCGAAGGCCCAACCGCGGACCCGTCGGTCTCGGAGCAAGCTGCCGAGCTCGCCGCGCAAGTCGCGACGCGGGACTGGTAGGCGCGGCAGCCGTCTTACGGCAATCAGCGCTGGAATCGCTGCGCCGATGGGAATCGCGATAAAGGCCAGCCGCCAGTTGATCTCGCCGACGACGCCGATCAGGGGCATGCCGATGATCCAGGCGAGCGAGGTTCCCGGCAGGATCCACGAGAGAGCGCGTGCGCGGGCGCCGCGGTCGATCCAGAGGGCCGCGCCCGATGTCCCTCCTGCCTGGGTCACGGCGATGGCCACACCGAGCAGCGCCTGGGCGAGCGCCAGCACCGCGAAGCTCGGCGAGATGGCGCTGAGGCCGGCGGCGCCGATCAGCCAGACGAGCGCCAGCGTGAGCAGGCCGCGCGGACCGAGCCGGCCTGCCAGCCAGCCCACGAGGAGGCCGCCGACGCCAGCCGTCGCGCCGCCGACCGAGCGGAGCTGGCCGGCGACGCCGATCGAGACGTCGAAGTCGCGCGCCACCTCGACGAGCAGCGGTGAGAGGACGATCGCGGCCGCCTGGCTGGCGAACATCGTCGCGATGAGCGCGCCGACGATCGGCCACGGGAACGCAGATGTCTGGCGCACCGGCGCATTGTTCAGGAAGCGTGAGGATCGCCGGTCGCGCTAAGCACCTCCCCGGCCCCGGCCGACACAATGTCTAGATGCGTGCGATCGTCCCCGCGCTCGCCCTCTTCGCTGCGGCTGCGGCCTTCTCACCGACGGCGCTCGCGGGTGAGAAGCAAACGCTCATGGCGAGCCATGGGAACGTCAAGGCGAAGGTCACGTTCAAGGGCAGCTTCCTGTTTGCAGAGAACGTTCGGATCTCGATCACGCGCGCCGGCACGACCGTCCTCAGGCGGGTGAAGGTGCTCGAATCGCGCACAGGCGAGCCGACGGCCAGCGCACCTTCTCTCGTCTCGGTGACAGACCTCAATGGCGATGGCGAGCCAGAGGTGCTGCTCGACCTCTACTCGGGCGGGGCCCACTGCTGCTGGTTCACGCGGATCTACCAGTTCGACGGCGCGTTTAGCGACTACACATGGACCGAGCACGGCTGGGGCAACTACCCGTACGACCTCGAAGACATCGACGGCGACGGACTGCCCGAGTTCTCGAGCGCCGACGGTCGATTCGCCTACGCCTTTGCGGCCTATGCGTTCTCGATCCCGCCCGTGCAGATCTGGCGCTACGGCGCCGGCCAGATGGACGACGTCACCCGCTCCTTCAGGCCGAGCATCAAGCGCGACGCGAACACCTGGTGGAAGCTCTACAAGAGGGAGCGGCGCAAGAAGCCAGCCAAACGCGTCGACCTGCGCGGGATTCTCGCCGGGTGGGCCGCCGACAAGTACCAGCTCGGGCACAAGGCACAGGTGTGGAAGACGCTGAAGGCTGCGCGCAAGCGCGGGGAGCTGCGCGGCTCGCCTCCGTGGCCGCGCGGGCGCAAGTACCTGCGCGACCTGCGCGCGTTTCTGAAGGCCGCCGGATACGCCGGCTGACCCCTCCGGCTTAAGCGCCGCAGCGCCGACCCCGGGCTAGTCTGCGCGCGTGGCCACCGTCAGCGCGCAGGTCGTCGGCAGCATCAAGCGCGTGGTTCCCGTTCCCGTCAAGCGCGCGATCGCGAAACGTCTCCCGGCGCGCTTCTGGCACCACATCGACCCGGACTGGCACCGCAAGGCGGTGGGGGGCCTCTGGGACACCGTCGGGCAACTGCAGTTCGACCTGCTCGTCGCGGAGGGGCTCGAGCCGCATCACCGGCTGCTCGACATAGGCTGTGGAAGTCTGCGCGGCGGCGTGCACTTCATCGGCTACCTCGACGCCGGCAACTACACCGGGGTCGACAAGAGCGAGGAGCGTCTGGCCGCAGGCCGAGCGGTCGAGCTTCCCCGGGCGGGGCTCGAGGCGAAGGAACCGTTGCTCGAGCTCGTCGACGACTTCGATTTCGCGCAGCTCGGGCAAACGTTCGACTTCGCCGTCGCGCTCTCACTCTTCACGCACCTGCCGCTCGAGCTGATCGGGACGTGTCTCGCCAATGTCGACCGAGTGCTTTCGCCGGGCGCGTCCCTGTACGCGACGTTCCTCGAGCTCGAGAGCGCCGATCAGGAGCGCCGCCTCGACCGCTCGGAACGCCTGTACGCCAAGGACCCGAACTTCTGGTTCGCCTTCGAGGAGCTGCGCGCGGCCTGCGATGGCACCGGCCTCGAGGCCGACTACGTCGGCGACTGGGGGCATCCCCGCGACCAGAAGCTCGCCGTATTCACGAAGCGCTAGATGGAATCAGCCAGCTAGATGGGAACAACGGACCATCCCGGGGACGTCGCCGCGCGGGGTCGAGTCAGGCTGCTCGCGATGGGCGGCACGATCGCCGTCAAGGCGAGCTCCGACGGTGCGCTACACGCGCTGGGAGCCGACGATCTCGCCGCGCTCGTGCCAGAGGCGCCCGTCGAGATCGAGACGGTCGACTTCTCTGAGGGCTCGAGCATCGCGCTCGAAAGCGAGCAGCTCCTGCGGCTTGCGCGCGCGGTGACTGACCAGTCGGTCAGCGGTTTGGACGGCGTCGTCGTCACCCACGGAACAGACACGCTCGAGGAAACGCTCTACCTGCTCGCGCTGACCGCGCCGCGCACCCCGCCTGCCGTGGTTCTCACAGGAGCGATGCGCGGCGCCGACGTCCCCGGCGCCGACGGGCCGGCAAACCTCGCGGCGGCGCTGCGCGTGGCGACGCATGCCCCGGCCGCCGCGCTCGGACCGGTCCTCGTGCTCGACGGCCAGATCCACGCAGCGCGTTTCGCCTCGAAGGTGAGCGCACAGAGCGTCGGCGGCTGGGGCTCGCCGGCCGCTGGGCCGCTCGGGCGCATCGTCGAGGGCCGCGTGAGCGTCTGGCTGACGCCGGCCTCTACGACGACTTCCTCGGGCTACCTGACGTCGAGAAGCTGCCGCGCGTCGAGCTCGTGCGCATGGCGATCGGCGCCGGGCCCGAGGCGCTCGCCGCCGTGGTCGCCACAGCGCCGGTGGGCCTGGTCATCGACGGCTTCGGCGGAGGACACGTTCCCCCGGCCACGCTCGAGGTGATCGACGCTGCGATCGCGGACGGGATGCCCGTCGTGATGGCCTCGCGTGTGGGGGATGGACCCACGAACAGCTCGACGTACGGTGCGCCCGGCTGCGAGCTCGACCTGCAGAAGCGGGGTGTGCTCATGGCCGGCGCGATCAGTGGGGTCAAAGCTCGGCTGCGGCTCGCGGTGGCGCTTGCACTCGGCACCGCGGCCGCGGACGTGTTCCCCGTCGCGTGAGCCCATGAAGGCGGTGCGCTTTCACGAGCACGGGGCGCGCGACGTGCTTCGCTATGAAGACGCGCCTGATCCGACCGTCGGCGAGGGAGAAGTCCTCGTGCGCGTACGCGCCTGTTGCGTCAACCGCTTCGACGTCAGCCTGCGTCAGACCGGCTCGCGCAGGAACCTGCCGCTGCCGTGGACGCTCGGCGTGGAGTTCGCCGGCGAGGTGGCCGGGCTCGGCTCCGGCGGCGCCGCGCTGGGCGCCGGCGTGGCCGGGCTCGCCGAGGGCCAGCGCGTCTGGGTCATTCACGAGCTCACCTGCCTACGCTGCGAGTACTGCCTCGCGGGCAAGGACAACCTCTGCGAGCGCCCCGAAATGTGGGGCGTCGATCGCCCGGGAGGCTATGCCGAGTATGTCGCGGCGCCCGCGTGGGCGGTCTTTCCTCTACCCGAGGATGTCTCGTTCGAGCTCGCCGCCGCGAGCCAGGCCGCCTGGGTCACTGCGTGGCACATGCTCACGACGCGCGCTCATGTGAGACCCGGGGAAACGGTGCTCGTCAGCGCTGCAGCAGGCGGGGTCGGGCTCGCCGCCGTCTAGGTCGCCAAGCTCGCCGGTGCCCGCGTGATCGCGACGGCAGGGAGCGAGGCAAAGCTCGCGTTCGCGCTTGAGGAAGGAGCAGACGCCGTCATTGATCACTACCGCGACGAGGTCACCGAGCGCGCACTTGAGCTCACCAATGGTCGCGGCGTCGACGTGGTTGTCGAGAACGTCGGCGGCGACCTCTTCATGGCGTGCGTGCGCGCGCTGTGCAAGGACGGGCGGCTTGTCTTCTGCGGAGGCCACGGTGGCGCCGTTGTCCCGTTCGATCTCCTGCCCGCATTCCGCGCCGAGTGGCAGGTGCTGGGAGCGCGCACGGGCACGACGCAGGAGCACAAGGTCGTAATGGAGCACGTTGCAGCCGGGAAGCTCCGCCCGCGGATCCACACCGTGCTCGCGCTCGAAGACGCTCGCGAGGGGCATCGGATCCTCGAGGAGAGCGAGCAGCTGGGGCGCGTCGTGCTGGCCTGCTGACGGGCGAGCTTGACGACTCGGAGACCGGCAGCTAGACCGTGTCGACGGCAGCGAGCTCGAGCTCTGCCGGCCTACCGGGGCGCCGCCGTATCGCGCGCGAGCCCGCCGATGATCTCGTCGGTCGAGCGCACGTGGCAGAAATTGCGGTCGAGGTACTCCAGCGACGCCGCGTGCCAGCGCGGGCTCATGGCCCCGCATGCATCCTCGGCGAGCATGACGCGGAAGTCGCGATCGCCGGCATCGCGCGTCGCACCCTCGACGCAGCTGTTCGTCCAGACGCCGCAGAGAACGAGCGTGGACATGCGCATGTTCCACAAGAGGTGCTCGAGTCGCGTCGAGTTGAAAACGCTCGACCCGGTCTTGACGAGCAGGATGTCCCGGTCCTCGGGCGTGAGCGCATCGACGACCTGCGCGTCGCGCGAGTCGGCCGCGGTGATGTGGCCGAACGCCCGGTGCCGCCAGGTCTGATCGGAGCCGTCACCGCGTAGCGACGCGCACGTCGTGTAGATGACGGGAGCGTCGTTGGCGTGAAAGGCGTCGACCAACTTGCGCGCGTTCGGCACCACCAGGTTGTCGCAGCGGTCGTAGGCATACGCGGCGTCCTCGGCCTGCCCCGCCTGGCGAATGCGCGCGTAGCGGTCTCCGTCGCGTGCGATCTGCCCGACGGTGAGGTCGATGACGACGAGCGCGGTCTCGCGGTAGTCGAGAGGGAACTCGGGGATCGAGGCGATGACGCGCCAGGCGTCGAGGCCCTCGCGGCTGGTCTCGGGCTCGTTCGCGCTCATTGCGACTCCCCGTCAGTCCCTGCTCTGGGCCGTGTCGGCGTCTCCGGCGCGCGCGGCGCGTAGCTCGGCGGTCGCGGCGTCGTCGACGGCTCCGTTACGCAGCTTTACGCCGTATACGGGTTCCGCGTCATGGGCCGGCACCAGCTCGTCCTCGACATCGCGCAGCACCTGTTCGGGATCGCGCGCGAGCGGGTCGCCGTAGCCGCCTCCCGACGGCGTCACGATTCGCAGCACGTTGCCCTCTTTCATCGGCAAGCCGGCGAGCTTCGCCGGGAGCGCCTCCTCGTCGGGCTGACCCGGGTTCTTGGTCGTTGTCCCCACGTGCCCGTCGCCTCCGCCCAGGATGCCGAGCGGCGCCTCGAGGTGGCGATCGCCCTGCAGCGAGACGAAGCCATCGGCGAGGAAACGACCCTCGCGGACGATCCCGATCCCACCACGCCACTCGCCGGGTGCCGGCGGCTCGTCACGCAGCTCGTAGCGCTCCGTGCGGATCTTGTAGTGCGACTCGAGCTCCTCGATCGGGCTGTTACGTGTGTTGGCGAGCAGACAGTCGACGGAGTCCATGCCGTCGCGTCCGCGTCCGCCGCCGTAGGAGCCCTCGTTGATCTCGACGTACACCTGGTATTGCTCGCGCTCGGGAATGAAGACGGCATAGGCAGCGACCTCGCAGGACGCGGAGTTCTCGGCCGTCGCCTGGTCAGGCAGCGCCGGCGCAAGCGCCCTGATCACGAGGTCAGCCAGCCGCTGCGCCTGCGGGAAGCGAGACGTGCATCCGCGCGGGAAGCGTGGGTTGAACATGCACCCGAGTGGCGCTTCGACCGAGATCGGTCGAAAGATGCCCTCGTTCTGGGGCACGTACTGGTCTATCAGCACCTCGTCGAGCAGCAGCGTACGAATGATGTAGTAAGCGGTGACCTGCGTTGTGCCCTCGAACGGCGCGTTGAAGGCGCTGGGCGACTCGGGATGTGAGCCGTCGAGGTCGACGGTGAGCTCATCGCCGCGCACCCTGATCGTGACCTTGAGGCGGACGGGCGTCTCGCGGTCGAGGCCGTTGTCGTCCATGTAGCCCTCTGCCTCGTAGTCGCCGTCGGGAACCGCCGAGATCGCATCGCGCAGGCGCTGCTCCGAGTAGTCCATCCAGCGGTTCGCCGTCGCGAAAACGACGTCGTCTCCGTACCGATCGAGCAGCTCGATGAAGCGGCGCTTGCCGAGCTCGGCCGACGCTAGCTGCGCGCGCAGGTCGCCGCGGTTTATCGCTGGCGTGCGGACGTTGGCGAACAGCATGCGCTCGACTTGCTTGTTGAGCACGCCCTGCTCGTACAGCTTGAGCGCCGGAAGGTGGACGCCCTCGGCCCAGATGTCGATGGCCTCCTCGTTGTAGCCGGGCGCACCGCCGCCGATGTCGAGCCAGTGTGCGTCGTTTGCGGAATAGGCAACGAGTCGGCCCTGCCAGTAGATCGGTGTGGCGACGCAAATGTCGCTCGACTGCGATGCGCCGCGGTAGGGATCGTTGTGGATGATGACGTCACCATCCGCGATGTCCTCTCCAAGGACGTCGATGATGCCGCGCAAGTTTCCGCCGATCGCGCCGAACTGCATCGGCGTCTGGTCGCTCTCGCAGAGCATGCGGTACTCGGCGTCGAAGATGCCGGCTCCGAGGTCTTCCGACTCGCGGATGATGCTCGAGAACGCGGTCCGCCAGAGCGCCAGGCCCATTTCCTTGGCGATCGAGTCGAGCGCGCCACCGATCACGCGCTCGGTGACCTTGTCGATTGCGATCTCGGCGTCGGGCGCTTCGCTTGCGCCCCCTGCGCTCGCTTCAACCGACGGCTCGTCCTCGATCGGGACCGTGACCAGCATGTTCCCGCTCGGCGACACCGTGAGCTCGAACCCTGGAGGGAGGAAGGTCGTCGAGTCGTCCTGCAGGATCAGCGCCGGGCCCTCGAGTTCGTTCCCGGCGCGGAGCAGCGCACGATCGTAATGCCGCGCCTCGAGCTGCACCGGCTCGCCGTCCTGGTCGACGATGATCGCTCCGGTGCCGACCAGCGCCGCGCTCGCGTCTGCTTCGCTCGGCTCGAGCTCGGCCCAGGTGAGGCCCTGACCGACCCCGACCCCGACGATGTGGATGTTGACGATCTCGACGTCCATCTCGTCGAAGCGCCCGCCGTAGTCGCGATCGTGAGCCGCGTGATATGCCGCGACGACCGACGCAATCGTCTCGGGCGTGACGGCGCCCGCCGGGAACGGGACGCGGAGCTCGTATCCCTGACCCACGTAGCGGCAGTCGGCTTCCCGGGCGAGGGCGATATCGCCCTCGCCTAGCCCGTCGGCGAGTAGCTGCTCATGCACGTCTGCAGCAAGCGCCGAGAAGTCGCGCTCGAGACGGCCGGTGTCAGCATTGCTTGCGATCTGGAACACGGTCCGCCCCACCGTCCGCGTGATGTCGGATGCAAGCAGCCCGATCGCCGAGGTGATCCCGGGCGCCGGCGGGATGATGACCGTCGGGATGCGCAACGCCTGTGCTATCTCACAGCCGTGGAGCGGCCCAGCGCCACCGAAGGCCACGAGCGCGAACTCGCGGGGGGTCGTAGCCGCGGCGCACGCTGTTCAGCTCGATCGCGTGCGTCATACCGTGGTTGAGGATCGTGACGGTACCGAGAGCTGCCTCCTCGGCGCCCGTCGAGAGCGGTTCGCCGATCTCGTCGACGAGCGCCTTCTCGGCGAGCTCGGCGTCGAGTGCCATCCGGCCGCCGAGGAAGCTGTCGGCGCGCAGCCGGCCGAGCACCAGGTTCGCGTCGGTCGTCGTCGGTTGCGTGCCGCCGCGACCGTACGCCGCGGGGCCGGGGTCGGCACCCGCGCTCTTTGGCCCGACCGTGAACATCCCGCCGGGGTCGACGCTTGCGATCGAGCCGCCGCCGGCGCCGATCGTCTCGAGGTCGAGCATCGGCACGATCACGTCGTAGCCACCGACGCGCGTGTCCATGAGATGGCGCGTGCTCGGCTTCCCGTCAGGCGCGACCCCGATATCTGCCGAGGTTCCGCCAACGTCGAGCGTGATCGTCGAGTCGAAACCATCCATGCGACCCGCCCAGATGCCGCCGATAAGGCCCGCGACAGGGCCTGACATCAGCAGGTTGACCGGTTTTTCGCTCGCTGCCGATGCACCCGTGACACCGCCGTCAGATCGCATCAGCCGCAGCTCGCCGGCGACGCCTAGCTCGCGCAGTCCGTCGCCCAGCTCGGCGACGTAGCGCGACGCCTTCGGCCCGGCATAGGCATTCAGCGCCGTGGTCGAGAAGCGCTCGTACTCGCGGTACATCGACGCGATCTCGTGGCTCGCGCACACGAACGCGTCGGGAATCTCCTCCTCCACGATCCGTTTCGCGCGCTGCTCGTGCATCGGGTTGAGAAAGGAGAACAGGAAGCAGATCGAGACTGCCTCGACACCGGCCGCAGCGAGCTCCTTCGCCGCTGCGCGCACGGCCGACTCGTCGAGTTCGACGAGCGCCTCGCCGGCGGGTGCTGTCAGGCGCTCGGGCACCGTCAGCCGCAAGCTGCGGGGAACGAGCGGGTACTTCTGCCACGGCAGCTCGTCATGCAGCGAGAAGTTGCGCGGGCGCCTGTGGCGCGCGATGTGCAGGATGTCTCGGAAGCCCTCGGTGGTGATCATCCCGGAGCGCGCGCCGTTGTGCTCGAGCACGATGTTGGTCACGACGGTCGTTCCGTGGAAGAAGCTCGTGACGTCAGACGGCTCGAGCCCGGCCGAGGCGATCAGCTGGGCAGCGCCGTCAAGCGTCGCGGCAGCGGGATCCGCCGGGGTCGAGGGAACCTTGAGCAGCTGAACGGCACCGTCTTCGCCCGCAAGGACGAAGTCGGTGAAGGTCCCACCGACGTCGACTCCGATCCGGTTCATCCAGGGCTCGCCATCAAGCGCCGGAGAACCCTAGCGGGGAGCGGGCGTGGGGAGCTGCGCGCGGAGCTGGTGCGGGGGTTCGGCACGACCCACCACTCGACAGCGAGCAGGCCCGACCAGAGGAGCCGTCGGGGGCCGAGCGAACTACCACGAAGCGCGATGAATCCGCTGACATCCAGGCGTCGACAACGTGCGGGTTTCCGGCGTGTGGCGTACACCCTGCTCCGCTTTTCGGGGCTTCCGCTCCTGATCCGGGAGACGATTCAACGACGGACGACCACCATCGTCCTGCTGCACGATCCCGACCCCCGCGTCTTCGCGAAGCAGGTCGCAGCCCTTGGGCGCCGATACACGCTGCTGCCCCTGCAGACATACCTCGAGTGGCGGGAAGCTGGAGCTCCTGGTCGCCTTCCGGCCAAGTCGCTCATTCTCACCTTCGATGACGGCCACCGTGGGAATGCTGAGCTCCTCGAGACGATCCGATCCGCGCAGGTGCCCGTGACGATCTTCCTCTGCAGCGGCGTCGTCGGGACGCACCGTCGCTTCTGGTTCCAGCACGGTCTTCCGGCCGACGACGTGTACCGGCTCAAACTCGTTCCCGACGAGGAGCGCCTGAGGGAGCTGGCAGAGCACGGCTTCGGTGACGAGACCGAGTTCGCCGACCGGCAAGCGCTGTCAGCAGAGGAGCTGACCGCGCTTCGACCGCATGTCGACTTCCAGTCGCACACCGTCACGCATCCGATCCTCACGAGCTGCCCCGTGGCGAAGCTCGACCAGGAGTTGACGTGCTCGAAGCAGCAACTCGAGGCCCTCGGGCTCACCATCAACGTCCTCTCCTATCCCAACGGCGACTACGCAGACCGGGAAGCCGACGCAGTCAGTCGCGCGGGCTACGCGTGCGCCATCACGGTCGATACCGGCTTCAACACGAACGGGACAGACTTGCTGCGCCTTCGCCGCCTTGGTGTCGACGACGGTGCCTCACCGACTGAGCTCATCGTCAAGGCCTCGGGACGGGTCGACTTCGCAAAGTGGCCGGCGCAGCGTCTGTTGGAGCGTCGCGCAGCTGCGACCGAGGGCGGGTAGCTCGGTGAGGGTCATCCTTCTCAGCGCCGCCCGGTTGACCGACTTCCGCCGCCGCGTGGTCGAGACGTTGCTCGCGGACGAAAGCGTGCACGTCCTCGCGTGCGCCGTCGACGCGCGGCCCAGACGGACGATGCGCACAACGCTCCTGCGCAACCTGAGGCACGGCAGGGGAGGCTACGTCGCCGTGATGGCAGTCAAGGGGCTCATCCGGAGACGCCGCCAGGCCGCGACAGCGACGACCGAGCAGCTCATGGGCGAGCACGAGATCACGACGCTGCTCCTCGATGACCCGGGCCACCCAGACCAGGCGCAGCAGCTCAGCGGCCTGGCACCCGACGCCCTCGTCCTGATCAGCGGATTCGGCATCATCAAGGAGCCGATCCTCAGCCTTGCCCCTCACGGCGTGCTCGCCTACCACCACGGCGACCTGCGCCGCTACCGCGGGATGCCGCCGGCGTTCTGGGAGCTCTACAACGACGAGACCGAGATCGGCGTGACGGTTCAGCGGCTGAGTCCGGGTCTCGACGACGGTGCGCCGGTCGTCGAGAAGCGCTTCGCGATCGGGCGGCAGGACACGCTCACGGACGTCAAGCAAAGGCTGTACGACGGCTCGATTGGGATGATGTGCGACGCGCTCCACGCTGCGGCTCGAGCCTCTGAAGCACCCGCGCGCCTGGCCAGCTACGGCGACATCTACACGCTGCCGAACCTCCGCCAGTGGCTGCGCTTTCAGATCAAGATGGCCCGTCGGCGCTGGCTCGCCTCGCCGTAGGGAAGCTGCGGCGCGCGAGCGCTACTGGCGCGGGGTGCTCAGCCGCCGGTGCACGTCTCCTGGCCCCCGACCTTGACCGTTCCGAGATGGCTCTCGTCAAGCTCGGCGGTCAGGTCGACGGCATCTGCGCCGTCCGGCGGAACGCCCATGGCCGACTCGATCGCGTAGTCGCCGTAGTCGGGAATGCCGACGTCAACGGTGGCGCTTCCATCGGGACCGACGTCGACGACGACCGCCTCGCCGCCGTTGGCCTTGAGGCGACCTTCGAAGTCCCCATCGGCCGTCAAATCGACCGGACCGCCGCCGATTTGAGCGCGGGCGCTAGATGACCGCAAACGGGCCGCTAGCCCTAGGAGAGTTTGGCATAATTACCCATAAGAGGGACGACCCGGAGCATATCAGCGGCGGGTGACGTCCGACCCCCATGGTGCAATTCCCCTGCTAATCGAGTAGAAACTGACCCCGCGACGTTACGAGCGTCCGGGGTCACGGCCAGGAAGGAATCGACTTCCAATGGCGGAGAGAAGTTTAGCACAATTTGTGGCTGCGGCGCTTGACTCACCGGAGCTTCAGGAGCTGATCGCGGAGCTTGAGGCACTGAGGTGGGACGGTAAGGCGAGAAACCGGGGGCCTCGCGGATATGGGCCTCGCGCACTGCTGGGCGCCTGTCTGGTCAAGAGCCTGTACGCGCTCCCTACCTGGAGCCGCACGGCGCGACTGATCCGGGAGCATGAGGCGCTACGGAGCGCGCTTGGCGCGGCGCCGTCGCAGTGGGCGTGCTACCGCTTCGCGAAGCGGCTTCGTGGCCGTCGCGATCTGCTTTCGGCGTGCATCGAGCGCGTAATAGCCTCGCTCAGGAAACGAAGACCTGAGTTCGGCCGTGATGTCGCGCTTGATTCGACGGATCTGGCGGCCTATGCGAACGGCCAGAAGTATCAGTACCGTGGCGGCCCCGAACGTGAGAGCTTTAGTGACCCTGATGCGTCGTGGGGGCATCGCTCCGCCGTCTCGACGAGGAAGGGTGGGGGATTCTACGGGTACAAGCTACACTTTGTCGCGTGCGCTCGCACGGATCTCCCGCTCGCGTGGGAGGTCAGGACGGGTAGCGGCGCAGACATGCGCTCCGTGGGCAGTCTGCTCGACAAGCTAGACGTGACGCCCGAGACGGCGATCATGGACAAGGGCTACGACTACCAGGCTGTGTACAACGCCTGTGGAAAGTGTGGAGTACTCGCGGTCGTGTCGAAGCGCGGCAGGAGTGGCACGAGTGACGGGCCGATCCCGCGCGAGAGCGAGCGGTTCAAGCGCTTGTACAGGGCTCGCTCAGCGGTCGAGCGTGAGTTCGGGCGGCTGAAGCACAACCTGGGGCTCGCTCCCCTGCGGGTGCGAGGGCTTGAGCGCGTCCAGCTTCACGCCGACCTGTGCTGCCTCACGAGACTGGTAGCGGCGCTCGTATAGGCTGCCCCCCGTCCGCCAAGACAAAGAGATCTATCCGTGCAATGAGCTGGCCTGGGGAGCGAGGGCACATGCCCCCTTGCCGGCTCATGTTTCACGGGGTCTCGCAGTCTTGGCGGATTGCCCGAACTCCCACGGCCGCAAGGGGGCACCTATGCATTGTCTCGATTGTGGACGCAACATCGGTCCTATGCCGACGCATGATCCGGGGGAGGGAAGAGAATGGGTGCCGCTCTGCGAGATGTGTGGATCACTCGGGAAAGGCCCGTGGTTGTGGCGTTTCTTTCTCTACCCGCTGGAGTGCGTGATCCGCTCGTTTCCAACGGTTCTCCACATCCTCGTGACGGTCGCCGGGATCATCCTCATTATCGGTTTCCCGATCTGGTATCTGTTCTTTTAGCTCGCGTCCGAACGATCCGATAGTAGTGAGGGCAGCTGAGTTAACGGCTCAGCTGCCCTCTGAAACCAGCGGGGCAACAGACTTAATAGGAGGTTAGATCTCCATGCACCCGGACATCACCTATCGCATCGAGGCGATAGCCCGCGTCACCGCTGTCGCTCAACCGCCAGCACATCTAGTGGTTCCTAACGACCCGCGCATCCCGCGCGGCTTCGATACAGACCCCGCACTGCTAAGAATCCAAGCCCAGCGTGAGAGAGTTATGAGGAGAGTTCAGGCTCATTACGCCAAAGCCTCCTAGACTAGCGCCACGAGCCTCAGGCGGTGGCCAGCACCACGTGGACGCTCATCGGAACGGTGAGCACCCCCTCGGTGATGAACGGTGAGAGCTGGCCGAGGACGTCATCGATCAACGCCTCGTAGCGCTCGGCCGGCAGCGACTGAATCTCGGCGGCGGCCGGTACGGCCGCGAGGTTGCCTTCGATTGCCTCGCGCGCGGGCACGGGCTTGCGTAGGAGGTCGACGGCATCGACCTGCACGTCGGAGAAGCCTGCCTCGACGAAGACGGTCTCGAGCGGGTCGCGCTCCCCAAAGCTGATTGGCGCCGCCATGCTCTGACCCGCTTGCTCCGAGACCTGGCGCGCCAGCCCGTCGCGCAGGGCCGCCTGATATGGGTTGTGCTCAACCGAGCGCCAGAGGTTGACCGCGGCTCGCCCTCCCGGGCGCAGGACGCGGCGCATCTCGCCGACGGCCGCGTCCTTCTCGGGTACGAACTGGAGGGTCTGCAGAGGAGCGCATCGAACGTGTCCGAGTCGAACGGCAGCTCCGTCGCATCCGCCTGCTGCCACTCGACGGTGGCCCCGGCTGGAGGGTGCCGGGCCGCTTCGGCCAGCATTCCCTCGTTGAGATCGGTGCCGACGATGCTGCCCGACGCACCGATCACCGGCGCGGCCACGCGGGTGACGATCCCAGTCCCGCACCCCACGTCGAGCACCTTCGCGCCGGGCTCGAGCTCGGCGCGCTCCACGAGATCGACGGCCAGCTCCTCGAACCACGAGGCGACGTAGCGCTCGTACTTCTCCGCCTGCGAGCCGGATAGCTGCCAGCGTTCGGCCATGACTACCGCAGGGCGGCGTCGTGTCGACGCGCTAGCCGGAGCGCCACGAGGCGAACCCGGCCACGGCACCGCCGTCGACGGTGATCGTCTCGCCGGTCACGTACGACGAGAGATCCGAGGCCAGATTACACGACCGTGCCGGCGAGGTCGGCCGGCACGCCCATCCGATCGAGCGGCACGAACTCCTCGATGTGCGCAACGGCTTCCGGCGTCGTGTACAGCGGCTCCGTCATCGCAGTCTTGATGAAGCCGGGCGCGATCGCGTTGACGCGGATTCCCGCCGAGGCGACGTCGAGCGCCATCGCCCTCGTCATCATCTGCAGGCCGCCCTTCGAGGCGCCGTAGGACGCCGCTCCGGCAAAACGCCTCTTCGGCGCCGATCGAGGTCACGTTGATGATCGAGCCACCGCCCGAGTCGGCCATCTTTCGGCCGGCGGCCTGCGCGACGAGCATCGCTCCCGTCAAGTTGATGCCGATCACACGCTCCCACGACTCGAGTGACATCTCGAGGAAGTCGATGGCCTCGAGGATGCCGGCGTTGTTGACGAGGATGTCGATGCTGCCGAGCTCCGAGACCGTGTGGTCGACCATGGCAGCGACGTCGTCGGGCTTCGTCACGTCGCCGAGGATCCCGGAGACGCCTTCTGCCGGTGGCCTGAGCAATCTCATCGGCCATCGACGCGACGGCCTCGCCGTCGACATCCGAGAGCACGATGTTGGCGCCGTGCTCGGCGAGGCCGAGGCCGATGCCGGCGCCATTGCCTCGCGCGCCACCTGTAACCAGGGCTGCTTTTCCCTCGAGGAGCGCCATGGGCGGTCCGTCCTTTCCTGCAGCAGTTGAGCGGAGCCGTCACTCTAGACGGGTGTCAGGGCCAGAGTTTTGAGCGGGCGCGCCGGCGCATACGCGTTTCTTGGTGCGTCCGTCATCGCCTGGGGCGGCTCATGGCGGGCCACTGCGATCGCGGCCGAGTACTCGGAGCCGCTGACCATGGCGGCGTTGCGCGCCGGCACGGCTGCCCTCGTCATGCTCGCCGTGGTCGCGGTTACCGGGGCGCGCTTGCCGGTTCGGCGGCTATGGGTCTGGATCGTGATCACGGGTCTGCTCATGGCCGTCTTCAGCACCTACGGGCAGATCGAGACGGTCATTCGCGCCGGGCCTGGGACAGGCGCCGTTCTGGCCGCCACGACGCCGTTCTTCGCGGTGATCATCAGCTGGCTGGTGCTCCGGCAGCGAACGGCGCTGCTTGGGCTCGCCGGAATGGCGGTCGGCTTCGTTGGGGTTACCGTCGTCATCCTCTCGCAGCTCGGTGGCGGCGAGGGAACAGATCCCGTCCTCGGCGCGGTCTTCGGGCTGCTTGTCTCGGCGTGCTTCGCTCTCGGCCTCGTCCTGATCAAGCTGTTGACCGAGCGCGTCCCGGATCTGAGTCTCGTCGGTCTCACGGCGGGGCAGTTCGTCCTCGCGGCGCCGCTGCTGCTCGCGCTCGCTTTCGTAATCGACGGGGCCGGCGCCACCACCTGGGGCTCGGCCGCGTTCTGGGGCGCGATCACGTGGGGCGGACCGTTGGCCAGCGGTCTCGGGTACGTCGCCTTCTACGCGGCCGTGAAGCGGCTCGACCCGGCCCGCGCCGCCGCCTGGATCTTCCTCGTCCCCGTGATCGCGGTCCTCGTCGAGGTGGCGCGCGGCGACGCGCCGAAGCCGATCACCGCCATCGGGATGGCCGTTGCCATCGCCGGCGTCGCGGTCACGAGCATCGCACCGGAGCGCCCGCTTGCCCGCGCCCTCCCGGTGCTTCCGTGGACCGGCTCGCGCGAGCGCGTGGTCGAGTCTGGCTAGACCGGGGCGCTTCGGCCAGCCGCCAGCACACGCTAGGGCCCGGCTGGGAGCAGCTCGAATGTGTCGAGGCGTGTGTCGGGTTCGCGGGCGTAGAAGTCGATGGTGTGGTCGCCGGCGGTGAGGGTGATTTCGATGGGGTTGGCGCCGCCTCGGTCGGAGACGAGGTCGGTGGCGTAGCTGGTGGAGTGGTGGGTGTCCCAGAGGTAGCCGCTGGCGGGGGTTCCGTCGACGGTGACGTAGTAGCTGTCGGTGAGGTTGTTGGCTGCGTAGATGTCGGCGGCGATCTGGTAGGTGCCGGGGGTGGTGATGGTGACGCAGTAGGTGGCGCGGTGGGCCGGGTTGGGCCCGGAGTAGATGGGTGTTGAGCCGGGCTGCATCGCGACGTAGCTGCCGCCGCTGGCGAGCGGATCACTGCCGACACCGACGAGCCCGGACAGGGCACCCGACTCACCCTCCTGCGTGAGACCCGCGCAGGTTGGGTTGGGTGGGCTGGTGAGTTGGAGCTCGAATGTGTCGAGGCGTGTGTCGGGTTCGCGGGCGTAGAAGTCGATGGTGTGGTCGCCGGCGGTGAGGGTGATTTCGATGGGGTTGGCGCCGCCTCGGTCGGAGACGAGGTCGGTGGCGTAGCTGGTGGAGTGGTGGGTGTCCCAGAGGTAGCCGCTGGCGGGGGTTCCGTCGACGGTGACGTAGTAGCTGTCGGTGAGGTTGTTGGCTGCGTAGATGTCGGCGGCGATCTGGTAGGTGCCGGGGGTGGTGATGGTGACGCAGTAGGTGGCGCGGTGGGCCGGGTTGGGCCCGGAGTAGATGGGTGTTGAGCCGGGCTGCATCGCGACGTAGCTGCCGCCGCTGGCGAGCGGATCACTACCGACACCGACGAGCCCGGACAGGGCACCCGACTCACCCTCCTGCGTGAGACCCGCGCAGGTCGGCGGGGTCTGCTGGCCCGAGATAAGGAACTGGCCGAAGTCGTCGGTATCGGCCTCGACGTAGGCCCAACCGCCGCTCGTGCCGTTGCCGGCGCTTGCGGTCAGGATCGTCCAGGCGCTGCCCGTCCAGCGCGAGATCCCGACGTCGTTGACGGCGATCCCGTTGAGCTCGCCCGTCGTCGCCCAGAGGCGCACCGTCGCGTCGTCCTCGTTGGCGACGGAAACATTGAAGCAGCGATCGGCGTAGGTGGTCCCGAGTGCCGTGCCATTGGGGCACGACTCACCCTGGCCCTGGCCGATCGCCGTGACGCTCGCCATGACAGCGCCGAGATTGTGCGCCGTGTCGATCTCGATGCCGCGGTACTCGACGCCACCGGAGGGGTCGAGGATCTGAGCGAGCGGCGCGCTCTGCGCAGCCACCTGCTGCGTCTCGCGGATGACGCCGCCGGTGTGGTCGACCTGACCGGCGACCGTCAGCCCGTTCGGGCTCGTGACCGAGAAGTCCCAGCTCTCGACGTCGTGGTTGTCGTCGAGACCACCCGTCGCCGCGCTGAAGCCGAGGTAGGCCTGCGAGCCGAGCAGCGAGGCGAGGTCATGCGTGGTCATCACCGGGCTCGCCGGCTTGACCAACGAGCTTTGCGAGACGTAGACGCGAAGGGTGTCGGTCGCCGCGTCGTAGTCGATCCACATGTAGTGGGTCGCGCCATCGTTCAGGTCGAAGGCTGGGCTGAAGATGTCGACGTGGGTCGTGCTGCCGCTGGTCATCACCGCAACGTGGTTGTCGTTCGGCTCGCCGGGGTTGGCGTACGTGTCGATCTGCACGCCGACGCTTGGCGTCACACCGCCGTAGCCCATCCCGGTCCCTGCCGTGCCGAGCGCGAACAGCCCCTCGTCCTGAAGCAAGAACACGAGCCCGTCGGCCCCGGCATTGCTGCCGTGGATCCTGAACGAGAAGCTCGTCGAAAAGGACGTGTCTCCATCGATCGCCACCGGAGTCGAATAGAAGGCGCTGCCCACCTGGGACCCGGCCTCTGGCGCAAGGCGCAGCACGCTCCCGGCTTGCAGAGCGTCGCCGTTGAGCTGAAGGGCGCTCACGTCAGAGAAGTCGGGGAACGACTGGCTCTGAACGACGGACGCGCCGTCGGTCACGTCGACGCTGCCGCCGCGCACGACCAGGTCGCCAGACACGTCGAGCGAGCGAGCGAACGAGATCTCTCCGCCGTAGCCCTCGTCGACGACGATCGTCCCGATCAGCCCGGCGAAGCCAGCGTCGACGACGGCGGTCTTCGATGAGGTCGCATCGAAGGTGACCGTTCCGCCGGCTCCGGGCACGACGTCGGCGCTCCAGTTCGCGGCCTCTGACCAGGAGGTGGTCGCACCACCGCCGTCCCAGACGAGCGGCGCGTAGGTAACCGTCAGCGTCTGCGGCGTCGAGCCGACGGTGATCGTGTGGCTCGGTGCGCCGCCGTTCGACCAGCTGCTGAAGGTCAGCGCGCCGGTATGGAGCGGCGCCGTGATCGAGCGCTGCCCGTTGACCTGCGTCTCGACGGTGAAGGGCGTGACACCCGTCTCGCCCGAGTAGTCAACGGTGATCCCGCCGGGAACCGATGCGATCGTGTACGTGACGGTGTCGGGGAAGATGTCGACGCAGGTCGTGTCCTCGAGGCCGCCCGAGTCGGTCACCGTCAGGCAGATCTCGAGGTGCGAGTCGTCGCCGTGGTCGGTGGCGGTGAAGGCCCCGCTCGTGATTCCCGCGGCGTTGAAGAAGTCGAAATGGACGTGCGCGCTGTGATGCAGGTTGACGGTCCACTCGAAGGCCGACGCTGGGAGCGTGCCCTCCTCCGGGTCGGTCGCAATCCCGCTGAAGGCGATGCTGTCACCGACGCGGTAACTCGAGCCCTGCCCCGGCAGCGTGATCGTCGCCGTAGGCGCAGTGTTCGAGACGGTGATCACGACGGTGTCGACCGAGGTCGCGCTCGAGGGGTCGGTCACGGTCAGCGTCGCGTTGTAGATGCCGTTGCTCGTGTAGACGTGCGTCGGGTTGGCCTCGCTCGAGCTCGGGCTGCCGTCGTCGAAGTCCCAGTCGTAGGTCAGCGGCTCGGCGTCGGGGTCGAAGGAGCCGTCGCCCGTGAAGTCGACGCTGAGCGGTGCGAGGCCGCTGGTCGGCGAGGCCTCGGCGATCGCCGTCGGCGGCGTGTTGCCGCCCGCCGTGTAGCGAATCCGGCGGATCTGCTGGTTGTTGATGTCGGTGTAGTAGAGGTTGGTGTCGGGCCCACGCCGCAGCGAGACGAGCGGCGCGCCGGTCGCGAACGGGTCGACGCTCGTGACGTTCCCTGAGCCGTCAAACGTCAGGTACTCGATGCGCTGCTGGCTGTAGTCGCCGAAGAAGAACGCCCCCTGGTAGGTGGCGGGGTACGTCGTGCCCGTGTAGAAATCGCCCCCGACGACCGAGTAGCCACCGCTCGCGTGGGCGTAGGCGTGGATGCCCGCCTCGACCGCGCCCTGCCCCTGCGCGATCAACGCCTGGCAGATCGACTGGCCCGCGTAGGTGCCCTGCTGCTGGCTGACACCGTCGTCTCGACCCTCGTAGCAGGGCCAGCCAAAATTCTCGCCCTTGCCGGTGTTGATCTCTTCCCAGCCGTTCCAGCCGACGTCGCCCGCAAAGGGCTCATTCGTCGTCGGGTGGATGCCGAAGCGGAACGGGTTGCGCAGGCCGTAGCTCCAGGTCTTCGAGCGGTTGCTCGTGGCATCGCCGTCCCAGAAGGGATTGTCGCTGTAGCCGTCGCCGGTGAGCGGGTCGATCCGCAGAATCGAGCCGGCCAGGTCGTCGACGTCCTGCGAGCGCAGCGCCCGTGCGTCGAAGCCCGTGAAGTCGGCCCCGTCGCCGCTTCCGACGAAGAGCGACCCGTCGGGCGCGAAGAGGACGGTGCCGATCGTGTGACTCGGCGAGTCGGCGGCGATGCAGTCCTGCACCGGCGTGCCGCTGTTGTCGCACGAGGGCGGCTGGCTCGGGTGCTCGGTGAACGGGTTGCCTATGTTGTTCCAGGTGCTGTTCGTGCCGAGCAGGACTGTCTCGGTGCTCAGAATCGCCTTGTTGTAGTTCTGCGCCGGATCGGCCTCGTAGCGAACGAGCCGCGAGACGCGCGCGCCGCTGCCGTCAGGGCCGCCGGCGCCGCCCTGGCTCTGCGTCTCGGGCGGGTCGTACGTGTAGAGGAGGTAGACGTAGGGACTGGTCGGGAAATCGGGGTGGACGGCCAGGCCGAGGAGGCCTCGGTCGTGGTGGTTGTTCACGTCCTGCTCGACATCGATGAACTCGGTCAGCGTGGCGTTCTGCCAGACCTGCACGCGCCCGCTCTTCTCGGCGACGAACACGCGATCGCCGGCCGCCCAGTCGATGGTCGTGGGCAGCGAGAGCCCGCCCACGACGAGCTCGTCAGAGAAGCCGCTCGGGAGATTCGCTGCGCCATGCGCGGCGCCCGCACCGAGCGCAAGCAACAGCACGCACAAGCTCGTCGCCAGCGCCAGCAGCGCTGCGGGACGAAAAGCTCTATGGGCCGACGCGTCGTAATGCCCCGGCCGCAACGGGGTTCCCCCTCACCACGATCTCACTATGCGTGGAAGAGGAGCCGCTGCCTAGGTGTAGTTCCTAAGGAGGTTGTTCATCCGGGCCTGCCTGGAGGCTGAGGGGTGTTGGAAGCCCTTGGCGTCAAGGAGGCCCGGATGAGACTTCACGGTAACCATCGGACCTGTCCGAGTAGTCGGTTGTTGATGTGTCGGCGTGTGCTCGAGCAGGAGTGGACTGTCCTGGAGGCGGCGGAGGCCGCGGGTTGTAGTCCGCGGACGGTGTGGAAGTGGCTTGCGCGCTATCGGGCTGGCGACGTAGAGCTGGTTGATCGTTCTTCGCGGCCGAAACGCTCTCCGGCCCGGCTCTCGGCCGACCGGGTTGGTGCGATCGAGGCGCTTCGGCGGGTTTGGATGAGCGCGGCCGAGATCAGCGAGGCACTCAAGATCCCGCTCTCAACGGTGAGTGTGTGGTTGAAACGGATCGGGCTCGGCAAACGCTCGCGCTTGGAACCGACCGAGCCGATCGTGCGCTACGAGCGCGACACTCCCGGCGAGCTCGTCCATGTCGATATCAAACGGCTCTCACGGATCTCTGCTCGCGGTGCCGGCCACCGTGTGCTCGGACACCGGCGCAGCAAAGACAGGCGAAGCGTCAACGGCCGCAAGATCGGCGTCACTGGCTACGAATTCGTGCACGTGATGATCGATGACCACACCAGACTCGTCTACGCCGAAGTACTCGACCGACTCAAACAACAACACGCCATCAGCTTCCTCCGCCGGGCCCTCACCTGGTTTGCTGAGCGAGGCGTCCACATCCAAGCACTGATGAGCGACAACGGCTCCTGCTACATCTCAGACGCCTACAAGAACACTCTTCAGGAACTCGGTATCAAACACCACCGCATACGACCCGGCCGCCCACAAACCAACGGCAAAGCCGAACGCTTCATCCAAACACTCCAAAACGAATGGGCCTACCCCCGCATCTACGGAAGCTCACACGAACGCACCAACGCGCTACCCACCTACCTCAAACGCTACAACTACACACGACCACACAACGCCCTCGGCAAACAACCACCCGCCACGCGACCGAACAACGTCGCTAGGAACTACACCTAGGGTCCGACCGCCTGGAGCTGGAATTTGTCGAGGCGTGTGTCGGGTTCGCGGGCGTAGAAGTCGATGGTGTGCTCGCCGGCGGTGAGGGTGATTTCGACGGGGTCGGGGCCGCCGCGGTCGGCGAGGAAGTCGGTGCCGTATTGGGTGTTGTGGTGGGTGTCCCAGAGGTAGCCGCCTGCGGGTTGGCCGTCGACGGTGACGAAGAAGCTGTCGGTGAGGTTGTCGAGGGCGTGGATGTTGGCGATCAGGTGGTAGGTGCCGGCGGTGGTGACGGTGACGCAGTAGCTGGCGCGGTGGAGGGGGTCGAGGCCGCCGTAGAGGGGTGGTGAGCCGGCGTCCATGGCGACGTACTGGCCGCCTGAGGCCGCGGCGTCATTGCCGAGCAGCATGTCACCGAACAACAAGCCCGCCTCGCCTTCCTGCTCCAGACCAGCGCACGTGGGTGGCGTCTGCTCCTCGGCCAGCAGGAACTCGCCGAACTCGTCGGTGTCGGCCTCCGCGTAGGCCCAGCTACCTCCGTCTGTGCCGTTGCTCGCGTTCGCCGTGGGGATCTCCCACGCGCTGCCCGTCCAGCGGGCGAGCTCGAGGTCGCCGGCGCCGATTCCGTTCAGCTCGTTCGTGTGCGCCCATAGCCGCACGGTCGTGTCCTCCTCATTGCTGACCGTGACGTCGAAGCAGCGGTCGGCGTAGTCGGCCCCGAGCGCGCCCCCGTTGGGGCACGACTCGCCCTGGCCCTGGTCGATCGCCGTCACGTTCGCCGTGACATTTCCGAGGTCTGCGCTCGTGGTGAGGTCGAGGCCGCGGTACTTGATCGCGGCGGCGCCGTCGGTGATCTCGAGCATCGGCCTGCTCTCGTTCGTCACCTCGCGCGTCTGGCGAAGCGTGCCACCGGTGTGGGTGACCTGGCCCGCAACGGTCAGCCCGATCGAGTTCGTGATCGAGAAGTCCCAGCTCTCGACGTCCTGGTTGTCCTCGAGGCCACCCGTGGCCGCGCCGAAGCCCATATACGCCTGCGAGAGCAGGAGCCCGACGAGGTCGATGCCGGGCGTGCTCATGACCGCGATCGCGGGCTTGACGGGCGAGCTCTCCGAGAGATAGACGTCGAGCGTGTCGGTCGCCGCGTCGTAGTCGATCCACATGTAGTGCGTGACGCCGTCGTTGAGGTCGAAGCCCGGCGTGAACAGATCGACGTGCTCGGTGCTGCCGTCAGTGATGACCGCGATGTGGTTGTCGTTGGGGTCGCTGGCGTTCGCATACGTGTCGATCTGCACCCCAAGGCTCGGCGCAATGCCACCGAAGCCGCCGCCGCCGCCGATCGAGCCGAGTGCGCCCGGGCCCGCGCTCTGGATCATCCAGGCAAGTCCGTCAGCGCCCGGGCCGCTTCCGTGCAGCCTGAACGAGAAGCTCGTCGAGAACGAGGTCCCGCCATCGATCGGGATCGGCGTCGTGTGGAACGCAGAGCCAGCCTGATCGTCGAGCTCTGGCGTGAGGCGCAAGACCGAGCCGACCTGAGCGGCGTCACCGTTGAGCTGCAGCCCGCTGACATCTGAGAAATCGGAAAACGACTCGGTCTGGACGACGGTCGGCCCGTCTGCGACGAGGAAGCTGCCGCCATCGACGGCGAGGTCGCCCGTGATGTCGAGCGGGCGCTGCATCGAGATCTCGCCGCCGTAGCCATCGGCAAGGATCACCGTGTCGATCTCGCCGCCGAAGTCGGGGTCGACGACCGCGTCTTTCGAAGAGGTCGCGTCGAAGGTCGCCGTGCCACCCGATCCGGGCGCGAGGTCGGCGCTCCAGTTCTCGGCCTCTGACCAGGAAGTGGTCGCGCCACCCCCGTCCCATATGAGCGGCGCGTAGGTTGCCGTGAGCATCAGCGGCGTCTCGCCGACCGTGATCTCGTGGCCGATCGCGCCGGCGTCCGACCAGCTGCTGAACGTCAGAGCGCCGAAGTGAAGGGCAGCCGTCACCGTGCGCGTCGCGTTGATCTGGGTCTCGACGACGAACGGCGTCACGCCCGTCTCGCCCGAGTAGTCGATCGTGACGCCCTGGGGTACCGAGTCGATCGTGTACATGACCGTGTCCGGGAAGATGTCGACACAGTGGGTGTCCTCGAGCCCGGCCGAGTCGGTGACGGTCAGGCAGATCTCGACGTTCGAGTCGTCACCGTGATCGGCGGCCACGAAGGCGCCCATCTTGATTCCCGAGATGTTGAAGAAATCGAAGTGCAGGTGGCCGGCGTGCTTCAGGTTGACCGTCCACTCGAACGCGGAGGCCGGCAGTGTCCCCTCCTCGGGGTCGGTGCCGCTCCCGGCGAACATGATGTTGTCGAGAATCCGGTAGGGCGCGCCCTGCAAGGGCATCGTGATCGTCGCCGTTGGGGCCGTGTTGCCCACCGTGATGACGACCTGATCCACGGACGTCTCGAGTGACGGATCGGTCACGGTCAGCACGGCGGTGTAGGTGTTGCCGACCGTGTACTCGTGCGTCGGGTTCGGGTCGCTCGAGTTCGGGGTTCCATCGCCGAAGTCCCAGTCGTAGGTGAGCGGGTCGAGGTCGGGGTCGAACGAGTTGTCACCCGTAAGTCGACACTCAGCGGCGTCGGGCCACTCGTCGGGTCTGCCTCGGCGACCGCGACCGGCGGCGTGTTGCCGCCGGCGACGTAGCGGATGCGGCGCACCTCCTCGTTGACGATGTCGACGTAGTGCAGGTTCGTGTCGGGACCGCGCAGGAGTGCGACTAGCGGCGCACCGGTTCCGAAGGCGTTCACCCCTGTGACGTTGCCGCTGCCGTCGAAGGTGACGTACTCGATCGTCTGCTGGCTGAAGTCGCCGAAGAAGAGCGCGTCGTGGTACGTGCTCGGGTAGGCGGTGCCCGTGTAGAAGTCGCCGCCGACCACCGAGTCGCCGGTCGGGCTCTGGTGCGGGTAGGCGTGGATCCCGGCCTCGACGGCACCGGGCCCCTGCGCGTACAGGTCCTGGCAAACCTGCATTGCCGAGTAGCCCGCTGACTGCAGGCTGATGCCGTTGTCGCCGCCCTCGTAGCAGGGCCAGCCGAAGTTCTCGCCGACGCCGCTGTTGATCTCCTCCCAGGAGGCCCAGCCGACGTCGCCGATGAACGGCTCGTCGCTTGTGGGATGCAGGCCGAAGCGGAAGGGGTTGCGCAATCCGTAGCTCCAGACACGCGAGCGATTGCTGGCGGGGTCGCCGTCCCAGAACGGGTTGCCGTTCAGGCCGTCGCCGGTAATCGGATGGATGCGCATGATCGAGCCCGTGAGGTCGTCGATGTCCTGCGAGCGAACGGCGCGGGGATCGACGCCCGTGAAGCCCGCCGCATCTCCGGTTCCCACGAAGAGGGTGTCGTCGGAAGCGAAGAGCACCGTCCCGATCGAGTGGGTCGACGAGTCGGAGGGGATGCAGTCGTCGATCGGCTCGCCGCCATCCTGGCACGAAGGCGGCTCGCCGCTTCCTTGACCGAACGGGTTGCCGATGTTGTCCCAGGTGCTCTGTTTGCCGAGAATCACAGTTGCCGAGCCGGCGAGTGCCTCGTTGAAGTTCTCGGCCGGATCGGCCTCGTAGCGGACGAGCCGCGACATGCGCCCGCCATCGCCGTCCGGGCCCGCGGACGTTCCGCCGTGCCTCTGCGTCTCGACCGGGTCGTAGGTGTACAGCGCGTAGACGTACGGCGACGTCGGGAAGTCGGGATGGACCGCAAGCCCGAGCAGGCCCCGGTCGGCGTTGTCGTTGACCTCGCCCTCGATGTCGATGAACTCGGTCAGCGTGCTGTTCTGCCAGACGTGCACGCGGCCGCGCTTCTCGGCGATGAACATACGTCCGCCACCGGCCCAGGCGACGGTCGTGGGCCTGTCGAGGCCACCGACGACGAGCTCGTCGACGAAACCGGTCGGAAGGCTCGCTGCGCCATGCGCAGGCGACCCGCTCAAGACGAGCAGGAGCGCGGATGCCGCCGCCAGCAGCGCGAGTAGCGCTGCAGGACGGAACGCTCTAGTGGCCGGCGCTTCCCAGTGCCCCGGCCGCAACGGGGTCCTCCCACCTCACGTTCTCACTATGGGTGGGAGTTGGCGGTTTGCCTAGCCCGGGTGGTTGGTCTGAGGCCGGCTCGGACTAGTGGCTCACGGCGTGGTGGTGACTCGCTGTTTGGGCAAGAACGTCATGGGGTCGGGTTTCGTCAGCCCGCCGCTGCCTGGAGCGACGTACTCGTCGATGAACGCCCCTGTGGCGCCGTCGTAGCGCAGGATCACGTCATCCGCGTGATCTCCGACGTAGAGGTGACCGTCGGGCCCGAAGGCTAGTCCGGCCGGACTGTCAAGGCCGCCGGCGCCGCCGGCAGCGACGAACACGTCGATGAACGCGCCCGTCGTTCGGTTGTAGCGAAGCACCTGGTCCGAGTTGAAGCTAGTCACGTACAGGTTGCCGTCAGGGCCGAAGGTCATCTGTTCGGGCGTATTCAGGCCACCGCTGCCCCCGGCAGTGGGAACATCTTCGTCATCAACCAGACGAAGCCGGTGGAGACGGCTATGGGTGCGAGCAGGGCAACGCCGCGGACAACGATCGACAGGCCGGGTCTGCCCGGCCATCGTTTGTCCCGTGACGCCGCTGCGCTGGCATCAGCTGGGTACGTGATCTGTGAAATCTCCCCCGGACTATCGACCCCCGACATGGGAGCTTGATCCAGGCCTGTAGTGACCGGCGTCGCGCCCGCGAGCCAGTGCTCGAGTACCTCTTATGACCCTTATGGGCCCGAGTTGCTGCTAGCGATGAGCTGCGACCAGGGCGGTAGCGGCGCTCTTGAGCCCGGTCCCGGGGTTGTCGCGTCCGAACAGGCGGGCGGCGGCCAGGGCACCTTCGTTGAGGAGTTGCAGCTGGCAGGCGAGCTCTTCAGGATCGCGAAGTTTGGCTTTGGCAGCGAGTTCGGCGAAGTGGTTTCGGAGCGCGTGCTTGTGGGCGACGGCGACCTGGTGGGCTGGGTGGTCGGGGTCGGGGAACTCGGCTGTGGTGCCCTGGAATGCGCAGCCGAGGCACGCGGCGCTCGTGACGAACTGTTCGGTGGCCGCAAAGATCGCTACGAGCTGCTCGGCCGGGTCCTCGATGTCGACGGTGACGTCGCTGAGCCAGTCCCAGCACTGGCGATTCGAGTGCTCCAGGTGGGCGACGATGAGCTCGTCTTTGGAGGCAAAGTGCCGGTAGAGGCTCATCTTGGCGACCCCGGACTCGGCGATGATCGTGTCGATCCCGACCGCCCGGAACCCGTCCCGGTAGAAGAGCCGATGGGCGGTCTCGAGGATGCGTTCGCGTGCCGGCACCTTCTGACTACTCATGCCCTTGGCATGATACAGACCCGTCCGTATATCCCACAGGCCTTGGTAGACAGACCTGTCTGCTCACTTCCCGAGGGGCGTCGATGAGCGGCGCCGTTGTAGCGCCGGCCGAAAGCCCTCGTGGGTCGCGCAAGGGTCTGGTGCTCATCTTGCTGGCGGCGGCGCAGTTCGTCGTTGTGCTCGATGCCTCGATCGTCACGATCGCGCTGCCTTCGATTGGCGCCGATCTCGGCTTCTCCCAGGACAATCTCTCCTGGGTCCTCAACGCGTACCTGCTCGCATTCGGAGGCTTTCTTCTGCTGGGCGGGCGGATGGCCGATTTGCTTGGAAGACGAAGGGTCTTCGTCGCCGGGCTGGTCGTCTTTGCGGTCGCCTCGCTCTTCTGCGGACTGTCCGAATCCGATGCATGGTTGATCGCGGCGCGAGCGGGACAGGGCTTCGGAGCCGCACTGCTTTCCCCGGCCGCTCTCTCGATCATTCTCACGGTGTTCAGCGAAGGCCCGGAGCGAAACAAGGCACTCGGCGTCTGGGGTGCCGTCGCAGGGCTGGGCGGAGCGGCGGGCGTCCTGCTGGGAGGCGTGCTGACGGACACCATCGGCTGGGAATGGGTCTTCTACATCAACATTCCGATCGCGGTCGTGGTCGTCGCCGGCACGCTCGCGCTCGTTCCCGAAGGTCTCTCGCAGGAAACGAATCGAAGTTTCGATCTGGGAGGGGCACTCAGCATCACTGGCGGGCTCTCGCTTCTCGTCTTCGCCATCGTCGAGGCAGCCGACGTCGGCTGGAGCTCCGCCCGGACGATCGTCACGCTCGCACTTTCAGCGCTGCTGATCGGCGCCTTCATCACCATCGAGCGTCGGGCCAGATCGCCACTCGTCCGGCTTGGCATCTTCCGGCTCCGTACGGTCACCGGCGCCAACATCCTTGCGTTCGCCGCGGTAAGCGCCCTGTTCGCGTTCTTCTTCTTCGCCTCACTGTTCATGCAGCAGGTGCTCGAGTACAGCCCGATCAAGGCCGGCCTCGCGTTCTTGCCGATGGCGCTTGGCTTCGTCGTCGTTGCCGGCATCGCCTCACAGTTGGTCAACAAGCTCGGATTCAAGCCGGTCCTTGTCGTCGGCCTCGTGATACTCGCCGGCGGACTCGCATGGTTCTCGCGCGTAACGGTTGATTCGACCTATCTGGCCAACATGCTGGGCCCGTTCCTCGTCGGTGCCATCGGAGGAGCAACGGCATTGGTGGCGATCACGATCGCAGCGGTCACCGGCGTCGAAGATCGAGAAGCTGGCCTGGGCAGCGGACTGCTCAACACCTCGCAACAGGTTGGAGGCGCGCTCGGGATCGCGATCCTTGCAACGATCTCGGTTTCACGTACCAACGACGCGCTCGCCGCGGCCGGCGATGACTCCGCAGCGCTACCCGCAGCCCTCACTGACGGCTTTACTGCGGCGTTTCTGGCAGGCGCAATCATCGCGCTCGCAGGGGCCGCCGTCGCACTCGTGCTGTTACCAGGCGCGCGACGCTCGCAGGCGTGACAGGCCGGAGGAACGTCGCTTAGAACAGGAAGAGAGGTCGCCAGATGATCAGGAAAGTCGCCTTCATCGCACATCCGACGCAAGACATCGAGGCCGCCAAGACGTTCTACGGCGAGACGCTCGGGCTAGAGAACAGCGCCGACTACGGGGACACGTGGGCCGAGTTCAAGACGCCCGACGGGGCAGTGATAGCTCTCGATACAAGAGCCTCGAAGACGGGCGAATCGCCGGCCGTCTACATGGCTCTGGAGACTGACGACATCGAAGCCGAGATCGCGCGCCTGAAGGACGCCGGCGCCACGATCGCGCGAGACATCTGGGCGAGCACGCGCGAGGACGGCAAAGAGAATTGCAGAATGGCGATGATCCTCGACGCCGACGGCAACCCGGTGATGCTCCACGAGATCGCACCCTGGCGCGCCTAACAGAGTGGCGGCAGGGCTCGGAGGACCGATACATCCTCCTAGCGTTGGTTGACGACCTGGTCGATGACGCCGTATTCCATGGCTTCCTCGGCGCTCATGAAGTAGTCGCGGTCGAGGTCTTTGGAGATCTTCTCCACCGGCTGGCTCGTGTGCCGTGCCAGGATCTCCTCGAGGCGGCGTTTGATCGAGAGCGTCTCCTTGGCCTGGATCTCGATATCGCTGGCCTGTCCCTCGAAGCCACCGTAGGGCTGGTGGATCAGGATCTTTGCGTTCGGGAGTGCCGACCGCTTCCCCTCGGTACCCGCCGCAAGGATCAGCGCGCTCATCGAGAGGGCGGCGCCGACGCATAGCGTCTGGATGTCGGGCTTGATGAACTGGAGCGTGTCGTAGATCGCAAGGCCGGCATGCACCGACCCGCCCGGCGAGTTGATGTACAGGGAGATGTCACGGTCCGGCTCGTCTGACTCGAGGTGCAGGAGTTGGGCGACGGTGAGGTTGGCGATCTGGTCGTTGATCGGGGTCCCGAGAAAGACGATCCGCTCCTTCAGGAGGCGCGAGTAGATGTCGAACACCTGCTCGCCCCGCGACGTCTCCTCGACAACGGTAGGGATCAGCGGAGCCGTCTCACCCCTTGGGCCAGCCAGCGTCGCGGTTTCGCGGGCGGGTCCCGTTGTGCATTGCGTCTGGGGCTCGATACGTGTTGGGTGGTAGGACCCGATGGCTGAGACTCCCGTACATGTGACAGTAGACGGTCGAGTCTGGCCGAGCGAGCGCGATGTCGCAGACGAGGTGCCGATCGGAGCCGATTCGCTGGTCGCTCGGCGGGTGCTCGGCGAGGTGCCGCTGTGGTTCCACACGTTCGCACTCAACGCACGGGATGGCTTGTACACGCCGGGAAAGGCACGCGATCATGGCTATCGGCTCGCGTCGATCCCCGAGTCGTTCGAGGGAATGAGCGTGCTCGACATCGGGGCGTTCGACGGCTTCTACAGCTTCCTCGCTGCGACACGAGGGGCTGCCCGGGTAGTGGCCGTCGACAACGAGCAGTACGTCGAGTGGGTTCGTGGCCGATGGGGCGTCGAGCTCGCAGGTGCCGAGGGATTCGATGCGATTCACGAACTGCTCGGATCTGACGTCGAGTACCGACGGATGGACGCGTTCGACGTCGCAACGCTTGACGAGAAGTTCGATGTCGTGTTCTGCTTCGGCATCCTCCACCGGGTCGAAGACCCGATCGGGCTGCTTCGCGTCCTTCGTGAGTGCCTCAAGGACGACGGGTCGATCCTGCTCGAGACCTACGGAATCCGAGAGGATGAGGGCGCCGATCACGGTGCTGTCCTCGTGCCGGAGCCGGCGGAGATCTACGCGGGTGACGGGTACGTGTACTGGCAGTTCTCAAGCGGCGCGCTCGACCGGCTCGTAGCCCTTGCCGGGTTGAGCCGATTCGTGCTCCACGACACACCGATCGTTGACAACCACCCACGCATCATCGGGCGGATAGACCGATCGCCCAGCCCGGCGTAGCTGGTGCCACCCACTGGTACGGTGGACCGACGCGTGTTGGCGCAGCCGGATGGCGCGTCGCGTCGAGCAGCACCACCGTCAGGAGGAGTTCTGTGACGACCGAGACTGACCTCGCCGAGGACATCCGTTCAATGGGGCAGCTAGAGGCCTGGACGGTCAGGCGAATGCTGCAGCTCGGCGTGCCGGCCGATGAAGCGGTCGTGCTCGCCCGCGCTGGCGTGTCGTGGCACGAGGTCGAACGTCTCATCGCGCGCGGCTGCCCTTCGGAGCTCGTCTCGAAGGTGCTCTGAGCCGAGCCGAATACCCCCAGCGGGATTCGAACCCGCGATTTCCGGCTTGAAAGGCCGGCGTCCTAGGCCACTAGACCATGGGGGCGTATCGCCAACGGTATCGAAGCTCGGGCTATCCCCCGTTCGGGGGAGGAACTGCCCCGGGCGCGGCGACAGGATTCGTCTGTGCGGCCATCCGCGCCCTTCCACCTGCGCGCAAAGCGCGAAGCTCGATCGTGCCGGCCATACCTTGCCGCCGCGCTGCTTGTCGTGGCGGGCGCGTTCGCGTTCCTGACCCTGGCCATCCCCGGCGTCGAGGGCCCGAACGCCGCGGCGCTCGTCGTCGCGGCCGCGCTGACGCTCGTCTTCGTGGGCCTCATGCGTGCTCGCATCGAGCGGACGCACGCGCGCGAGCGGGCGCGCTTCGACGAGGCCATGGCCGCGCGTACCGCAGAGCTCGCAGAGCGCGAGACGCAGCTCCGCGCCCTCATGGACAACGTCCCCGGCGCCGTGGCCCAGCTCGCCGCTGACGAGCCCGGCACGCCGATCATCTTCATGAGCCACCAGATCGAAGAGATCACCGGCCAGGCGCGCGAGGACTTCGTCGGTGCCCCGGCCGAGCGGCTACTAAGCATCGTCCATCCTGACGATCGCCGCCGCGTTGCCGAAGCCCACGCTCAGGCGATCGAGGACATCACGGCCTTCCAGATCGAGTTCCGCGTCATGCGGCCGGACGGCGAGATCCGCTGGGTCAGCGAGCGCGCTCAGGCCACCGTTGACGACGCAGGCGTTGTCCGAACCATCGACGGGGTGCTGGTCGATTCGACGGAGCGCCACCAGGCGCAGCAGCGCGTCTCCGACGCAGAGGAGCGCTATCGGCGGCTCGTCGAGGAGATCCCGCTCGTCGTGTACCTCTCGGAGGTTCTGGACGGCGGCGAGCGGTTCCTCTACGTGGGCCCGCAGATCGAGACCGTGACCGGCTACGGCACATGGGAATGGATAGCCCCGAACGGCCTCTGGGCCCAGGTCATCCACGAGGACGACCGCGCTCGCGTGCTCGAGGCTCGAACCCGGCACCGGGAGCTCGGCGAGAGCTACGCGGAGGAATACCGGATCACGTGCAAGGACGGCACCACTGCCTGGGTCCAGGACGAGGCCGTCGTCGAGCGCGACGAGCGCGGGCGGATCCTCGCGAGCCGCGGCTACCTCGTCGACGTGACGACGCGCAAGCAGCTCGAGGAGCAGCTGTCGCACCAGGCCGTCCACGACGCGCTGACCGGGCTCGCTAATCGCGTGCTGCTGAAGGACCGCGTGATGCACGCGCTCGAGGTGCGCGAGCGCCATGGCGGCACGGTCGCCCTGCTCTACATCGACATGGACGACTTCAAGACTGTCAACGACAGCCTCGGGCACCAGGTCGGAGACGCCCTGCTCGTCGAGGCAGCGCAGCGCCTGCGCGACGTGCTTCGTCCCGGCGACACGCCGGCGCGCCTCGGCGGCGACGAGTTCGCGGTCCTGCTCGAGGACTGCAGCGGCGTCGCTGACGCGAACGCCGTTGCCAAGCGCATCGCCGATGCGTTCGCCCGGCCCTTTGCGCTCGAAGGTCGCCAGGTCGTGGTCGCAGCCAGCGTCGGGATCGCCGTCGAGGACGGACGCGGCGCAACCGCCGACGAGCTCCTGCGTGACGCCGACGTGGCCATGTACCGGGCGAAGAGCGCCGGCAAGGGACGCGCCGAGACCTACCAGCCGTCGATGCGCGCCGAGGCCGTGCTCCGCTTCGAGCGCACCTCAGAGCTGCGTCGCGCCTGCGAGCAGGGCGAGTTCAGCCTGCGCTACCAGCCGATCGTCGAGCTGCACACCGGTGAGGCCATCGGACTCGAGGCGCTGGTTCGCTGGGAGCACCCACGCTGGCGCGAGATGTCGCCGGGCGACTTCATCCCGCTGGCAGAGGAAACCGGCCTGATCGTCCCGCTCGGTGAGTGGGTGCTCGAGAGCGTCTGCAACGCGTCGAAGGCATGGACGGTCGGCAGCGATCGCTGCCACGCCAGCTGGCTGAGCGCCAACGTCTCGCTCCGCGAGCTGCAGGAGACCGAGTACACGGCGCGCGTCGCCGAGATCGTCGAGCGAAGCGGCGTCGACCCGAGCACGATCCTGCTCGAGGTCACCGAGAGCGCGGTCATGACCAACGTCGAGGGGATCGCCGAGAAGCTGACCGAATTGCGCTCGATGGGCCTGCGCGTCGCCGTCGATGACTTCGGCACGGGCTACTCGTCGCTCGAATACCTCGGCCGCCTTCCGATCGACATGGTCAAGGTCGCGAGCCCGTTCATCGAGGGCCTCGGCCGTCGCGAGAGCGACGACGAGCTCGCGCGCGCGATCCTCCATCTCGGCGACGTCGTCGGAATCGAGACGGTCGCCGAGGGCGTCCAGACGGCCGAGCAGCGCGACGGGCTGATCGAGATCGGCTGCAGACTGGGGCAGGGCTACTTCTTCGCCGAGCCGCTGGTCGAGGCCGACGCGCTGCGCATGCTGGGTGTGCGGCGGCTTCGCGCCGCGTAGGTCTCCTCCCCACGCCCGGCGCCGACGACTCGTCACGCACGGCCACGCCCGAAGCGTCAGAATCGCCGCGTGATCGAAGGCGGTTCCACGTGAGCTCCGAGTACGGCTCCTGCCGCCTCTCGATCGATGGCGCAGTCGCGACGATAGAGATCGTGCCGCCGATGGAAGTCGAGGGCGGCGCCGACCTGCACTGGGAGCTGGGCGGCGTGCTCGACCGTCTGCGCTCTGACACGTCGGTGCGTGTGGTCGTGCTCACCGGCACGCGTGACGAGTTCTATGTCCTTCCGGGGAAGGAGATCTTCGAGAACCCGGCCTCCTGGGCGAAGCGCGCCAACCCGGACGGCGCCTGGACGACGTTCATGGGAATCGTGCGCGTCCACCAGCTGATGGCCGAGATCGAGAAGCCGATCGTGGCCCGGGTGAACGGCCACGCGACGGCATTCGGATGCTCGCTCGTGCTGGCCAGCGACCTGATCGTGGCGGCCGAGGACGCCGAGCTGGTCGACATCCACCTCGGGATGGGCGAGATCGAGGGCCACCCGGGCCCGGGCTTTGGTCTCGTCACCGGCGACGGGGGAAGCTCACTGGCGCCGCTCTACATGAGCCCGGCGAAGGCGAAGGAGTTCCTGATGCTCTCGAAGCCGCTGAGCGGCCGGGAGTTAGCCGACGCCAGCGTGATCAACAAGGCGGTGCCGCGCGAAGAGCTCGACGCGACTGTCGACGACATGGTCGCGGCTCTGCTCCGCCGGTCGGCCTTCGCTCTGGCCTGGACGAAGCGAAGCGCCAACCGCCGCGTCGCCGAGGCGCTCAACATGTCGATCGACGCGAGCGTCGCCTATGAGATGGTCAACTTCCTCCAGCTCACGCGACTGGGTCACGACCCGATGTCGCTGGAGTCGGAGCCGCACGCAGACACCGACAAGAAGGACGGTTGACGATGGCGCTGACGCTGCAAAGAGCACGAGAGATGGGCCGGGCCGCACTTGCCAAGGCCGAGGAGATGGAGATCGCGATCGCAGTCTGTGTTGTTGACAAGGGCGGCAACGTCGTTCTGAAGGCGCGGATGGACGGCGCCGGCTACCTGCCCGGCCAGTTCGCCGAGGACAAGGCGTGGACGGCCGCCGGGCTCGGCTTCGCGACGGCCGACCTCGCGCCACTCGTGCAACCGGGCGCGATGGCGTACGGGATCACGAACCCGCGGGTCGTCACCTTCGGCGGTGGGATTCCGTTGCGCGAGGACGACGCCGTCGTCGGTGGAATCGGCGTCAGTGGCGGCACCGTCGACGACGACATCGCCGTCGCCGAGGCCGCGCTCGCCGTCTGGGATAGCTAGTCGGCGAGGCCGCGCCTCGCGGCTACCCTTAGCCGAGCGGGCGGTTAGCTCAGTTGGGAGAGCACCTGCCTTACAAGCAGGGGGTCACTGGTTCGAGCCCGGTACCGCCCACTCGCGAGAAGTCAGTGTTAATGGGCTGATTCGCATCTGAGGCTTGTCCGATAAGGCAACGGAGCTCCCGTTTTGCGAGCATTTTGCGAGCGCGAGCCTCGGCACCGGACCGACCGCCCACATCGAGATCTGGATCCTCGACGGGGCCGGGATCGCCGCCGCAACCAACAGCACGTTCGCCGTCGCCTGGGACTCCGCACCGAGCTTGCCCATGTACTCACGCGCGTTCTTTGCTGGCGTCGACCAGACGACCCCGACGGGTGACGAGAGAGTCGAGTCTTCGAGCGCCGCGACGCCCAACCCGATCGTCACCAAGGCGGTCGCGACGAGCTCAGGAGACGACATGGTCGTGGTCGGCGCCGTCGCCGGCAACGACGGCGCGTACGCACCCCAGAACAGCTTCACGCTCGGCAACAACCAGACCGCCAGCACCACCGTGACCGATGGGTAGCGCGTACAAGCGTGCCATTGACACACTCGGGCCCGAAACCGCCAGGTGATCGCGGGCGCGGTCCTCAACCGAAGGCGGGCCGTCTTTGTCAACAGCTGGACGACCGGCCTGAGCCACGCCTCGGGCACCGGCAGCGATCGGATGCTCGTCCTGGTGGCAGCCATGGAGAATGGCAAGGATCCGGGCGTACCACCCGAGGGCGACCGCGACCTGACCGCGGTCACCTGAGGCGGGCAGGCAATGACCCAGGCGACCGAGGCGAGCATATGCACCGGCGGTTCGCCCGACGTGGTTCTCGGCGAGGCGTTCGGTGTAGCGGATCGAGAGGTACTGGACGCCCTGGTCGCTGTGGTGGACGAGCCCGTCGATGTCCCGGTTATGTCGCTGGCGTTCCCAGATTGCGTGTTCCAAGGCGTTAAGGGCGAGGTCGCTCTTCAACGAGCGGGAGGCGTTCCAGCCGACAATCCGGCGGCTGTAGGCGTCGGTGACGAAAGCGACGTACGCGAAGCCTGACCAGGTCCTGACGTAGGTGAGATCGGCGACCCAGAGCCGATTCGGCCCGGGCGCAGTGAAGTCACGATCGACGAGGTCAGCCGGGCGACGCGACACCTGATCAGCGCGTGTTGTGCGCTGCGGGCGACCACGGATAGCCCCTTGCAGTCCGAGCTGGCGCATCAACCGCTCGATCGTGCAACGCGCAACACGGGTGCCTTCACGGTTGAGCTGCGCCCAGATCTTGCGGGCCCCGTACACGCCGAAGTTGTTCTCGTGTACGCGGGCGATCATCGGCTTGAGCTGCTCGTCACGCCCAGCGCGGACAGACGGTCCCCTAGCCTTCGCCGAGTAATAGGTGGACGGGGCGATCTCCAACACGCGGCAGATCGGCTCGACCCCGAACCGCTCCCTTCGGGCCTCGACGAAAGCGATCATCTCTTCTGGCCGTCGAGCTCGGCCGCGAAGAAACTCGAAGCAGCCTTCAAGATCTCATTCGCCCGACGAAGCTCGCGATTCTCCCGCTCGAGCTCCCGTAGCCGCTCACGCTCATCGCTCGAAAGGCCAGGCCGCTTGCCGTAATCGATCTCGTGACGACGCACCCACTTCCTAACCGTTTCCGCCGTCGGCCCCGTCTTCTCAGCGACCCGACAGATCGCCTCCCACTGAGACCCCGACTCCGACTCGGCCTCCAACACCATCCTCACCGTGCGATCGCGAAACTCCCGCGGATACCGCCCCGGCCTTCTCTGCTCTCCTGCTGTCATGGCCCCATCCTCCCAAGGATCGGAGCCCACGCACTACCCGGGGCGATTCAGTTTGGTAGCCGATCCCGGAGTGGGGTCGGTGCTGGTAGCTGTTGACGTAGCTGGTGATGTCCTGTCTGGCGTGGTCGAGGGTTTCCCATTCGGCGCGCCAGGCGAGCCGTTTCTTGAACTGGCCAAACCAGGACTCGATGAAGGCCTGGGACTCGGGGTCGCGGTAGCCGCCGCGTCGGTGCGCGATCCCACGGTCGGTGAGATGGCGGCGGAAGCCTCTGCTGGTGAATTGCGGGCCGTTGTCGGTGCCGAGCGTGAGCTGGCCGGGCTCGATATGGCGCACGGCGAGCGCGTGCTCGAGACAGTCGATCGCCTCCTTGGTTCGAGCTCTGAGGTCGAGTGTCCAGGCGGTGATCTCGCGCGTTAGGCAGTCGATGATTGCGTGCATGTACGCCCAGCCGTGCTGGGCGACCCAGAGCTTCGTCATGTCCATGTGCCAGAGCTCGTCAGGCCGGGTGACCTGGAAGAAACCAGGACGCGCTCGCCTACCCGTGTGGCGGGTCGGCTGCAACAGCTTGTGCTCGCGCATGATCCGCTGCACCCGCTTGCGATTCACCGGCTCACCCAGCTCCCGCGTCGCGAGCGCTGCCACCATCCGCGTCCCGTCGGTCGGGTTGGCCTTGGCGACCTCGACGATTGCCGCATCCGTGTTTGAGACCCTGCCCGGGCCTGCTTGGCGTGGTCGGCGCCGGGGAACGCGGTAGATCGCCTGGCGTGAGATGCCTGCCACTCGCGCGACCACCGAAGGCCGGCGTCCCTGAGCGAGCTCGGCACGGGCTCTGGACACGCGGACGCTCACGTCCAGTCCCGCAACAGTTCCCCCGCTACCTCAAGCCCCTACGTCTTCTTCCCCAACGCACGCTCGAGCCGCGCCATCCGCTTCCTGGCGTCCTTCAGCTCCTGCTCACGCGGATCCCTGGCGCGCTCCCTCGCGGAGCGCAACGCCTCGGTGCCGCCCTCCAACAGACGGTCACGCCACCCCTAGTACAGCGTCTCGGCGATCTCGTGCTCGCGACAGACGTCGCGCACGCTCCGGTCGCCGCGCAGACCGGCGAGCACGATCTCCGCCTTCCGCTCAGGCAACCACTTCCGACGATCCCGTTTCTCGCTCACAAGACCAACTCCTCAATCTCATGAACAACCATCCCCCAAGCCCACCAGCTCAGGCAACCGTCAACGCACCACCAGGGTCCAGGTCACACGCCCTCGCCTGCAAAGCACTCCGGATCAAACACCTACGCACCCGCCCCTACCGCCCACGCACCAACGGCAAAGCAGAACGCTTCATCCGCACCATGCTCGCAGGCTGGGCCTACGCCGCCATCTACGCCAACTCACACCAACGCCAACACGCCCTCCCCGGCTGGCTCTACTTCTACAATCACGAACGACCACACCGCTTGAATCGCCCCGGGTTTTACGCAGGCTGTTTAGTTTGAGTCTCAGCCTTTGTTGTTGAGGGTTGTTGAGCGTAGTAGCTGGTCTCCTGTTCGGCGGGCGGGACGTGTCCGAGTTCGCCATGGAGGCGGCGGTGGTTGTACCAGTCGACCCATTCGAGGGTGGCGAGCTCGAGGTCGTCGAGGCCTTTCCAGGGGCCGCGATTTCTGACGAGTTCGGTCTTGTAGAGGCCGATCACTGATTCGGCGAGGGCGTTGTCGTAGCTGTCGCCCCTGGAGCCGACCGAGCCGACGACGTGGTTCTCGGCGAGGCGTTCGGTGTAGCGGATCGAGAGGTACTGGACGCCCTGGTCGCTGTGGTGGACGAGCCCGTCGAGGTCCCGGTTATGTCGCTGGCGTTCCCAGATTGCGTGTTCCAAGGCGTTAAGGGCGAGGTCGCTCTTCAACGAGCGGGAGGCGTTCCAGCCGACAATCCGGCGGCTGTAGGCGTCGGTGACGAAAGCGACGTACGCGAAGCCTGACCAGGTCCTGACGTAGGTGAGATCGGCGACCCAGAGCCGATTCGGCCCGGGCGCAGTGAAGTCACGATCGACGAGGTCAGCCGGGCGACGCGACACCTGATCAGCGCGTGTTGTGCGCTGCGGGCGACCACGGATAGCCCCTTGCAGTCCGAGCTGGCGCATCAACCGCTCGATCGTGCAACGCGCAACACGGGTGCCTTCACGGTTGAGCTGCGCCCAGATCTTGCGGGCCCCGTACACGCCGAAGTTGTTCTCGTGTACGCGGGCGATCATCGGCTTGAGCTGCTCGTCACGCCCAGCGCGGACAGACGGTCCCCTAGCCTTCGCCGAGTAATAGGTGGACGGGGCGATCTCCAACACGCGGCAGATCGGCTCGACCCCGAACCGCTCCCTTCGGGCCTCGACGAAAGCGATCATCTCTTCTGGCCGTCGAGCTCGGCCGCGAAGAAACTCGAAGCAGCCTTCAAGATCTCATTCGCCCGACGAAGCTCGCGATTCTCCCGCTCGAGCTCCCGTAGCCGCTCACGCTCATCGCTCGAAAGGCCAGGCCGCTTGCCGTAATCGATCTCGTGACGACGCACCCACTTCCTAACCGTTTCCGCCGTCGGCCCCGTCTTCTCAGCGACCCGACAGATCGCCTCCCACTGAGACCCCGACTCCGACTCGGCCTCCAACACCATCCTCACCGTGCGATCGCGAAACTCCCGCGGATACCGCCCCGGCCTTCTCTGCTCTCCTGCTGTCATGGCCCCATCCTCCCAAGGATCGGAGCCCACGCACTACCCGGGGCGATTCAGCTCCCTCAATCGCCAACCACCGATACAACGGCTGCAGACGCTCAGACAGATGGAGTTGGAGTAGTTGACCCGTTTTGGTTGACATCTGGGGTCTAGGCCGCGATGGCCTTTGTTTGGTGTTGTTGTTCGTAGTTGATGGGGCTGAGCATGTCGAGGCTGGAGTGGCGTCGGCGGGGGTTGGAGATGCATTCGATGTACCAGAAGATGCGCATGCGTGCGTGCTCGCGTGTGGTGAAGCGTTCGCGTTTGAGGAGTTCTTTCTCGAGGCTGGCGAAGAATGTCTCGGCGAGCGCGTTGTCCCAGGGGTCGCCGACGCTGCCCATGGAGAGATCGATTCCCGACTCCTTGGCATGGCTGCCGTAGGCCAGGCTCGTATATTGGGAGCCGTGATCGGAGTGCGCGATGACGCCGGCCGTCTCGCGCGTGTGGGCTGCCATGCCGAGCGCGTCGAGGACGAGCTCTGTTTTGAGGTCGCCGCGCATTGAGCGGCCGATGATTCTTCGGCTGTAGACGTCTTGGACGCAGGCGAGGAAGAGGAAGCCTTGCCCGGTCTGGACGTACTTGATGTCGCAGACCCAGAGCCGGTTGGGCTCTGCGCGCGTGAAGTCTCTGTCGACGAGGTCTGGTGCCGAAGAGCGCCCGGCCTCGCGGATCGTGGTGCGTGGCCCGCCGCCTCGTCCGTCTGCGCCTTTGAGGCCGAGCTGGCGCATCAACCTGGCGACACGCTTCTTGCCGACACGGACGCCGTGAGCGAGTCTGAGCTCGGCCTGGATTCTCGGGGCCCCGTAGATGCCTTCCGTCTGCTCATGCACACGCCGGATCCGAACCGCGAGGTCGATGTCGGCGAGCTCGCGATCGCTCGGCCCTCGCCGCTTCCACGCGTAGTAGCCCTGACGAGTCACACCCACGACGCGGCACAGCAGGGAGACAGGAAACTGTGCTCGCTCCGCCTCGACAAACCCAAAACACGTCACGGCTTGTCGGTCTCCCTGGCGAAGAAAGCCGCGGCGCGCTTCAAGATCTCGCGCTCCTGGCGCAGCACCTTGTTTTCCCGCTCGAGCTCACGCAACTTCGCGCGCTCCTGCGAGCTGAGCATGTCCTCGCGCTCTCCCCGATCAGCCTGATCCTGGCGCAACCAGTTACGCAACGACTGCTCCGAACAGCCAAGCTCCAGAGCGAGCTGCTTCGGTCAGCGCTCCCCGCTCCCTAGTAGCCGCACCGCCTCAACACGGAACTCCGGCGGATACGGCGGTCTCGTCTTCGGCATAACAACGCTCCTCTCCCGAACCCACAAGGCCCGAAAGCATCACGATGTCAACCAGACCGGGTCAACTCCATTCCTTTGATATCCGGGATAGCGATCACCGCACGAACGCTAGCCGCAGGGGGCGCTGCCGCAGCCACGGAGGCGGCATCACCCCTGCCCTTGCCGGCGCTGGTGCTCACGGCCATCTCTCTTGCCGCCGCCAGGAACGTGGCCGGGTCGTGCGTGCCGCTCAGGGTTGTGGGGGCTTTTCTTGCTGTGGGCTGGGTTGTGCGGCTCGGGGGCGTGGAAGGCGCTCGTTGGTGCAGATGGTGCAGTAGCAGCTGTTTCTTCCGCTTGCGCGCGTGTGCGCGCGCAAAGAGGATGGAGGGATCCATCTGCACCTTCTGCACCTCTGGCCGTTTACCCTCAACACCAGGCCTCGAAGGGTGCGCTCCATGTTCGTTAGTGCACTCCTTGTGCACTGTCTGCGCTACGCAGCGAGATCCCTGTCCAGCCGCGTATGCCGCCCCGGGTGGTCTCGTGCACCTCTTGCCACGCGGGGTCTGTGTTGATCTTGTCGGCGATCCAGCTGATGAGCTTGGTGGCTCGCTTGTTGTTGCGGCCGCTCCAGCTGTTCCAGGAGGCGAGCGCGGCCGCTCTTGGCAGCCAGCCGTCGCGGTCGGGGACGGCTAGGCACCGCTCTGCCCACAGAGCGGCCGCGTCCTCTCCCTGAACGTAGTCCTCCCCGGCTACTGTCCACGCCTTAGGCGGCGACGGCAGCCCATGGTCGAGGTAGCGGGTGGCGCCTTCGACGACCCACTGGAGAATCACCGGTAGTTCCTGTTTGAGCTGCCGTTCGAAGCCGGGTGCGCGCTCGCTTTCTGGGATCACGCGCTGTAGCGGGATCAGCACGAGCCGGCTTGCGAAGCCGCTGTCTGCTTCCGGTATCCGCGGCAGCCCGTTCGCGGCCGCGATCAGCTTGACGGTTGGCGTGAACTCGATCGGGTCCTGCCGCATGAAGCGGGCCTGGACGGGCTGGCCGCCGGTGATCGCCTTCACCCTCGAGGTCCGCCACGGAAGAGTCGGGGCCTCGTCGATCCACAGGAGCCGGCGGCCTCGAAGCAGGGCCAGCCATGCGGGGTGGTCGCTGACGTTCCCGAACAGCGCGTCGTCGGGGGCGGTTGCGGCGTAGTCGCCTGCTGCTGCGGCGAGCGTCCCGAAGATCGCTGACTTCCCGCTGTTCGAGGTTCCTGAGACGAAGCCGAAGCGCTTCTCACGCACATAGGCGGTCAGGCAGTAGCCGGCCCAGGTTTGCAGCCACTCCTGCTCTTCGCCGGTAAAGGCGCGATCGAGAGCCTTCTTCCATTGTGGTGCTTCGCCGGGCCGCGGGGTTGCGCCCAGCCGCATCGTGATCCGCTCGCCTGCCGGGCCCGTGATCCCGCCTGTGCGCAAGTTGAGCACCCGGCCGTCCGCTGTCCCACACGTCTCAGGGTCCGCATCCCAGTCATCGGCAGGGATGCACACGAGCGGCTCCAGCTCGCGGACGACCTTCAACGTCATTGTCCCGTACTGCAGCAAGCCGCTCGCCCGGTTCTCAAGCAGCACGCTGTGGACCAGCTCGCGGATCGCGTTGGAGCCTTCGTCTCGGCGCCACAGCCCGTCCCTGAGAAACCAGCCCAACCCCGGAGTGTGGGCGTGGCTCTCGCCGATCCCTGCGCCTGCGAGCGCGGCTGCGACCTCGATCTCGCCCAGCTTCGGCCCGCCCGCCGCGCGCCCTGCTCGCTCAGCCGACTCGAGCGTGGCCGCAACCTCCCGCGCCGGCAGCCCCGCGTCGAGAGCCGCCTCGGTCAGCTCTCCCTCGTCGAAGCGGCCGTCACGGGCGGCCTTAAACGCGACCCGGTTGAGGATTTCGTTCCTGGCCCCCTGCGGAGCGCCCCTGACCGCCTGGACGAAGCAGAACCGGCCGCAGGGGCGGCTCAACATCCGCAAGAACAGGAATCCAGAGAGGGGCCCATGTGTTGATGAGACGACGGTTGCTCTTCGTTGCGCTGGTCTTGACGGGAACGCTGCTGCTCGCGGCCTGCGGCGGCGGCGATGACGATTCCGAGGCCACCCCCGCCGAGGTGGCCACGGAGGAGGCAGCGCCTGAGCCAGCACCGGCACCTGAACCGGCGCCAGAACCAGAGCCCGAGGCTGCGCCGCCAGAGCCCGATGCGCCCGCTGAGGGCGCGCCGGGCAAGGAGGGGTTCGTCGCCAAGGCTGACGCGATCTGCAGGGACGCCAGTGAACAGGCAACCGCGCTGGGCGTCGAGCCCCCAGCGCAAGAACCAGAGCGATTCGAGGCTTGGTCGCTCGATTACCAGGACTCGGGCAGGCCGCGCTATCGGAGCTACGAGCACTTTCGCCGCCGGAACAAGACGCTGAGACGGTGGACGAGATTCTGTCCAACTACGAGGCTGCCTATGCGTCAGTGCCCGACCGTGTTGCGGCATCGCTCGGGAGAGCGACTGATGCTGACCTTGCCATCTCTCAATTCCATTCGGCGTAGGTGGATGCGGCGGCCTACGGGTTCAACGACTGCCTCTTCTTCGGTCTGTTAGGTCTCGCGTCGTGACGCTTGGTCAAGCGGTCGTCCGCTCCAGTTCGCCTGAGGCCCGCGGTTAGGGGAGCGGCGACGAGTCGTTTGTGGGTGGCGGCGCCGCGGACGATGCCAACGTCGACTGGTGTGCGCACGTCGGAGACACCAACATCAGCTGCTACCGACCACAAGGGGACAACAAGACCGAGACAGGGAGAAGCCCGCCACCGGGCGGGCTTCTCTAACAGGAGCGCACCGCGAGGCGTTCGAAGAAGCCCTCGAATGGCCACGAATGGGCAGAAATGACGTCGAGGAGACGATCGACCTGGAGGTTCGAGAGCACCCGCTAGGAACGAAAAAGCGGTGACTACCAGGGCTCCTTGCGAGCCGGCGCGCCGCCAGAGACACGATCGGCCAAGCCCCGTTCGGTCAGCCAGCGCCGCCACGCATTCGCGGTCGCCTGAGCGAGGTCATCCACGGAAGTCTGAATATAATCACTGTCCTGCCTGCATAAACCATAAAACGTACTAGAGGACAACACGATGTGGAATCCTTTGACCGTGTACATAGCCCAGCAGATCAACACATATACAAGCATTGTGAACACTCCACCAACTCTTCCTAAGAACCATCGCAAGAGACAAGTCTTGCTTATTCAGTGTCACCCTGTACAAACCTCGTTTTTGAATGCACTTGAGTCCGTTGTACAACGAGGCCTGAGGGCCGGTGAGCAATGAAGTGCGCATCAGACGGCTGTACTTTCAAGGTAGCAAGAATGAATGTTACGGTGGCACAACATTCAATGCCGTATTAAGCAGCGAGGAGCAGATTGATTCTCTCAACCCTGATAGCATTATTTTACGCGAAACAATGGCAGGTTTGAGGAGCCTAGAGTCGGCGACCGATGACATCGTACAAGCGGTCACTGATTTGAGGTGGTGTGACTCTTTGGTGTTCGTATTTCCAACTTGGCATTTTAACTTCCCCGCTGCTTTGAAGGGTTACTTTGACCGGGTTATGCTTCCTGGCGTTGCCTTTAAGCTACCGCAAGACAACTCCCAACGCGCTGGCAAAACAGGCCTACTAGCAGGATTGATAAACGTCACCAAAGTTGGAGTTGTCACCACGTATGGAGCGAACCGACTAACCGTTTTCCGTGCTGGTGATAACCCCAGAAGGTGGATAAGTAGAGGGTTTCGCCCGTTATGCGCGCCGAATTGCCAGCTTTATGGTATGGAATATATGATATGCATGTTCAAACAGAGGCGAATAGACATGCATTTGTGAAAGAAGTGGAAACAGCGTATAGCACTTTCTAAAACTTGCCAGGAACTGCGCCCCGAGCTCATGCCGGATCGTTGACGGCGGGGATGATCTCGTCGGAGTAGGTCTGGATCGTGCTCAGCATCTCCTTTTCGTCGACGCCGAAGAAGTAGATGCAGAGCTGGGTCACTCCGATCTCGCTGAGCTCGCGCAGCTTCGACGCGCAGTGGTCAGGCGGGCCGACGACGGCGAAACTGTCGACGAGCTCGTCGGAGATGACCGAAGCCGCCTCGGAGGTGCTCTCGTTGTGGTGGCGGTAGTCGTACGTGCCCTTGCCCTCGAGGCATCGCACCAGGTTCGCCGGCAGCTCGGAGCGGTCGTAGAACCTGAGCATGTCGAGAACGTGGTTCGAGACGAGAGCCGGGAACGCCCGGGCGAGGTCGCACGCTTCGCCGATGTCGTCTCGAACGACCGAGGGCGTGCAACACACGATCTCGATCTCGCGAACGTCCCGCCCCGCCTTCTCGGCGCCGACGCGGAGATGGTCGATCGCCCACTCGATGGTGGTCGGCTCGGCGATCTGCACGAAGATACCGTCGGCGACCTCGCCCGACCACTGCAGGATCTTCGGCCCATAGCCGGCGATGTACAGGGGCATCCTCTGCTTGGGCGCCCAGGTCAGCTGGACCGAGAGCTGATCGGCTCCCTGCTCATGCCACTCCTCCTCACCAGGCGTCTCGGGCCGGTAGTCGATCTCCTGGCCACTCGCGAGGTCCTGCATCGCGATCGCGCTCTCTCCGAGCTCCTTGAGCTTGGCCGGCCGCTCGCCGAGTCGTCGCACGGCGCTGTCGCCTTTGCCAAGGCCCAGGACGATGCGTCCTCCGCTCAGCTCTTGCAACGAGGCGTGCAGGCTGGCGTTGACCGCGACGTGACGCGAGACTGGATTGGTGCAGCAGGCACCGATGATGCTCGTATCCGTGTTGAGCACGGCGAGGGTCATGTACGGAGACATCTCTCGCCAGCCGACCGGCGAGTCGGGCACCCAGAAGTAGCTGAAGCCCCGGTCCTCGGCGAAGCGGGCATAGTCCCCGACCTTTGGCCCCGGGTCACACATCATGCCGAACGAGAACATGGCCTCCCTCTCTTTGTGAGGGTGGGAAGCTACCCGCAGACGAGATTGCTCGCGTGCCGGTGGCCGATACACTCGCGCCCACGCCAGCGGGAGGCTCGTCACGGCACTCGAGGTTTCGGTCACCGATATGCCCGCCCTCGAGCGGGACTCGCTCTGGGCGCGACTCGAGGCGGTCGTGGCGACGGGCAACCGTTTCGGAGGCACGCCCGGCGAGGTGCGTTGCCGCGAGCATCTGCTCGCCGAGTTCGAGGGTTCGGGCCTCGAGCGGGTGCGAGCTGAGGAGTTTCCGTTTCTCGCCTACGAGCCCGGTTCGGCCTCGTGCACCGTCGTCGGCGAGGGCTGGACGATCCCCGGCACGGCGCTTCAGTACTCGGCCGATGGTGTCGTCGAGGGCGAGGCTGTGTACGTTGGCCGTTGCCAGCCGGAAGACGTCGCCGAGGTCGAGGGCCGCGGCGTTGACCTCACCGGCAAGGTCGTCGTCGCGCACTCATACCACCCGTGGCTGGTGGCGCCTCACCTGGCCGGCAAGGGGATCGCGGCGCTCGTCAACGTCGGCGAGACCCCCGACGGCCTGATCGGGCACTTCCCGGTCACGTTCTATCCGCACGGGATCGACCCGCCCTGGGAAGGACGGATTCGGCCCTTTCCGGGCGTCACGATCGAAGCCGAGGCCGCGCGGAGACTGTTGACCTGGATGGCAACCGGAACGGTACGCCTGCGCGTCGAGCATCAGGGCCGATACGTCGAGAAGACCTCAGCAAACGTTGTCGGCGAGATCCCGGGGCGCGACGCACCCGACGAGCGCGTCGTGATCGGCGCCCACTACGACACGCAGGCTGAGGGCCCCGGTGCTGCCGACAACGGCGGCGGAGTCGCGACGGTGCTCGAGATCGCCGAGCGCTGGCGACGAATCGAGCCGCGACGCACGGTGGTGCTGGTCTGCTTCGGCATCGAGGAGCTCGCGGCCTGGGGCTCGTACCACTATTGCCGGCAACACGTGGATGAGCTGGAGCAGACGATCGGGATGGTGAACCTCGATGCCCTCGGGCTACCAGCGCCGGGCAGACGGCTCGTCGTCGCCGACCCGGCCATGCTGCCGTATGCGGCGGAAAGCGCGGTTCGCGCCGGGTTCGAGCCCGAAGAGGACATCGACGGCAGCCTCGGCGCGTGGGGCGACCACAACCCTTTCATCGACGCCGGTGTGCCGGCGTGCTTCCTCTGGCGCTACCCACCCCAGCATCCCTACTACCACTCCGCGGGCGACGTCCTCCGCTGGGTCGCCGCCGACCGTTTGCTCGAGGTCGCGACAGCGAGCGCCTACCTCGCCTACCGGCTCGCTCACGAGGCCGAACCCGGCCTGGGGCGCTCGCAGCCGACGGCTCGCTTCGTCGATCTGCGACCTCCCAGCGCCTCGTAGCCGAGCTCTCTGACCGGGGGCCGCAGCCCGCTGACACTTTGCAGCGCGGCAAACCGCCACTAGCATGGACTTGGCGGTGGCCCCGCCCGACAGGGGAGGAGCAACGGGAGCCCCTGCCCAATCGAGGAGAGGACGTACCAGTCATGGCGAAATCGAGTCACAGTGTCCAGAAACGCCGGCGGGAGCTAAAGATGCTGGAACGCCGTCAAGAGAAAGCGAACCGCCGCGCCGAGCGTATCGAGGCCAAGAAGCTCCGGGCCGAGGCCACTGCGCGCGGTGAAGACCCCGACGCCGACGGTGCTGCCGCGCCCGCCGACACGGCGGAAGAGAGCGACCCGCCCGCGCCCGCTTAGCGGCGTTAGTCCTCGGTCAGGACGAAGTAACGGCCAGCCGCCTGCTCTGGGTCAGGGCGGTAGACGTAGGTCTTGCTCGGCTCTAGCGCTTCTTCGTAGAGCACTTCCTCGAGGCCGTTCGCGACGACAGTGACGGCGTAGTTCTCCGCGAGCGGGACGTAGAACCGCGCCGTGCCGCGTCGGTTCGTACGCGTGCGGGTGATCCCGGCGATCCGGACGTCGGCCCCGGGCACCGGTACGCCGTCGGTGTCGAGAACCCGTAGCCGCGCCGTCTGGAGCGGGCGAAAGCGCACGATGAGCCATTGCTTCAGTCGGCCCGGGCGGCCGGGAACCGTTCCGGCGGGCATGGCGTCGAGCACGTCTTTCTCGTAGCCAACCCGCTTCGGGGTGTGCCAGTCGGGACCGTATTTGACCGTGAGGTAGTCGTTGGGCGGGCTCGGCACGAGGTACTTGTCACCGATGAAGTCGACCGGCGTGAGCTCTTCGAATAGCCCAACGGGGAACGGGACGCCCGGGTAGTGGGCGATGGTTCCTTCGACCACGCGGTAACACTGCCAGTCGATCCGAATTCGGTACTTGAAGATCTTGACCGACGTGTACAGCGCTTCACGGGCGACCTCGACGTAAGCACCGCCGGCTCGGAGAGTCTCCACGACTGGTTCGATCAGCGCCTGGCCGAAGCCGTGCAGTCCGATGATCGAGCCTAGATCGAGGTCGTCGTCCCACGGGATCAGTGCGCCGTCCCGCACGGCGCCGAGGCACGTTCCCTGTCTGAGGAAGAAGACGACCCCGTGCTCGTCTAGCGCCGCCTTGGCCTCGCGCATGAGTTGTTCGGCGTCAGCGATGTCCATCGGCGGGATCTCCCGCTCGAGCTGGTTCATCAAGGCAGCTGTCTCGACGTCGCTCATCGTTGGGTCCTCTAGCGCTCGACTCGCGCGGGGATCGGGCCGCGACCGCCGTTCGTGACATCGCTAGCCGAGCGCGTGCCGATGACGGTGGCGAGTGCCTCGACAAGCACGCCGTTCTCTTCCGGAGTGCGCGAGGCGATGCGGAGGTAACGGTCTGCTTCGGGCATGCTCTTCGACGCGCAGTCCTTGATCAGGATGTTGTGTTCCACGTAGAGCCGGCGCGCGACCTCGGGGGCCGACGCGGCGGCGTCGCCGAGCCGGGCGAGAATGAAGTTCGCGTCCGGCCGAATCGGCTCGAGGTCGGGGATCGCACCCAGATCGTCATAGAGCGCCGAGCACGTTGCTCGCGTTTCGTCGCAGCTCGCGGCGAACTCGCTCCGGTAGCGCCCAACCGTGCGGAGGAACTGCTCGGCGAGGCCGTTGACGTTCCAGATCGGCAGGGCACGGCGCACCGCGTTGATAAACGCGCGGTCGGCGCTCAGTAGGTAACCGATGCGTAGGCCAGCGATCCCGAAGACCTTGCTCATGCTCTTGATGACAACGAGGTTTGGGTGCACCTGGATCGCGTTCTCGAGGGTGCTGCGCTCACCGTCGCGCGCGAACTCGATGAACGATTCGTCGACGATCAGCCGGCAGTTGCCGGCCTCTAGACTCTGGACGAGCCGGTCGAGGTCCGAGCGCGACACCGAGAGCGCCGTCGGGTTGTTTGGCGTGACCACGATCGCCGTGTCCGACTTCCACTCGATCGCCGATTTGGCGAACGCGTCGACGTCGAGCTCGAACGTGACGGGGTCGAGCGGGAAGCGGTTGAGCCCGTCCGGGGCGATCACCTCTTCGTACTCGTTGAACGAGGGTGTCGGGATCGTCATCCGCTGCATGAACTGGTTGCCCAGGACCTTGATCAGCTCGGCGCCACCGTTCGCGACGGCGAGCTGGCCCGGCTCGGCGCCGTTCCAGTCGGCTACCAGACGCGCGAGCTCCTGTTGGCCCACCGGGTAGTTGGTGACGATCTCGTGCAGATCGTCGCGGAAGACATCCATCATCGCGGCGGGTGGGAAGTACATGTTGTAGAGGTAGGAGTGATCGACGAATCCGTAGCGCCAGTAGGACCCGTGGAGGCGCTGGATCGGGTCGTACTGAGCCTCGCGATCGAGGAACCGGAACTCGGCCGCGTCCAGGTCGCGGGGGTCATCGACCTCGTACCAGCGGTGGCTCGAGACATCAATGGCGGCCAGGTTGCGCAGCGAGCCGTCGGCGACACAGTCCTGCAGCACCGTCTCGTAGTAGCGGTCGACGTGGCCGCCCTCGACGGCGCGACAGAGCCTCGGAACCACAAGGTCGCGCAGGAGCGCCTCGCGGAGCAAGTAGATATTGACGGTCTTGAGGGCGTTCTCGAAGTCGAAGCCGGGCCCCTGCTCCGTGCCGAGAGTGAAGCTGGTGACGTAGTCGCCGGCGTTGCGGTGTACGACCGTGCCGGACAGCGGCCGCTCAAACGGCGCGACTGCGGCGCTGCTTCCGGGCACCTCGAGGAGTGCGCCGACCACCTCGGCGTCGAAGACGACGTCGGCTTCGAGGAGGAGGACGTCCTGGTTGAGGTAGTGGCGCGCGTCCCAGAGCGAACGGATGTTGTTCGTCGACGCGAAGTCAGGCGCCTTGACGTAGTGGATCGCTAGCCCGGCGTACGACTCACCGATACGGTCGCGAATCGCGTCGCCGCCGTGCCCGATCACGATGACGGCTTCGTCGAGTCCCTGCTCCGCCAGCCCATCCATCGTCCGGACCAGCAATGGCGCCCCACCGATCTCGACGAGGCATTTCGGCATGTTCTCGGTCAACGACTGTAGGCGGGAGCCTTTGCCCGCAGCGAGGATCACCGCGCGGCTCACGCCCCGCCAGTCGCGGTTCGACGCGCGGAGCGCGTGGCTATGGCGGGTTGCCGATTGCAGGTTGACGGCCACCGCTAGGCTCCTGCGCCGGCCACTGCCTCAACCATCGCTGTGTCGCTGGATGACCGTTGATCGGCGGTCGAAGCGGTGAAGTACTCGTGGAGACGGTCGATCGCCTCGTTGTAGCGTTCGTTGCAGAAGGCGAGCCGGAGGTCGTGTGGCACGCCGAAGTCGGTGCCGGGCACGACGGCGACGTGCGACGTGGCCAGGATGTCGCGCGCCAGCTCTTTTGAGGACGCGAAGCCCTTGGCCTTGTTCCAGTCCTGGCACCGAAGCATCGCGTAGAAGCCGCCTTCGGCGGCGACGGGCTCGCAACCGGTGCCGCTCAAGCGCTCGGTCGTGTACTCGGCGCGCGAGCGGTAGACACGGTTCAACTCCTCGGGGCTGTCCTCGTCCTCGAGGGCGGCGATCATCCCGTACTGGTACGCAGGATCAGTACAAAGCAGTGTGTGCTGCTGGATCACACGCAGGTTGGTTTGCAGCTCCTGTGGCAGCAGCGCAAAGCCGATCCGCTTCGTGTACATGCGGTAGCCCTTGGAGAAGCTGTTGGTGACGATCGTCATGTCGGCGTGCTCGGGGAAGAGCGCCAGCGGCGAGTGGAACTTCTCGTAGAACATCGTGTTGTTGTAGATCTCGTCGTTCAGCACATAGGCGTTGCCATCGATGACGTCGTACATCTCGCGCATCTCGCTCGGCGTGACGACGTTGCCCACCGGGTTGCCGGGTGAGTTGATAACGACCAGCGACGTGCGCTCTGGCGAGAAGTTCGCTCGGAACGAGTCCATGTCGACGCGCTTGGTCTCGACGTCTATGTCGTAGAACTTCACCGTCGCACCGGCCAGCTTCGAGCAGTAGAGGTAGAGCGCGTAGTACGGCCGCGGAATCATGATCTCGAACTCGGGACCGGATACGAGTTGGAAGATGTTGCGGAAGATCGGCGAGCTGCCGGTATTCACGATGACGCGGTCCGCGGACACGTCGGCGCCGTGCTTGCGGCCGTAGAACTTTGCGATCGCCTCGCGCAGCTCGGGTAGGCCCTCGGGATACACGCGCCGAACGAACTTAGGGTCGTGGAGCCTCTGGACCATCGAGTCGAGGACGACGCTGGGCATTGGCATCTCGGTCACACCGATCGTGAGCTTTAGGACGTCGGCGCCCTCGTTCTCGATCAGCTCGTCGGCGAGTTCGTCCAGCACGAACATCTGGAACTCGAGATCGGACGGCATGAAGTCTCTGATGGTTCGTGGCATTACGGCCTCCTTGTGCACTCGTCGATCCGGCGCAAGCGAGCGGAGGGCTCGGCGCGGGATGCGGGCCTCGGCAGCAATCGACCAGGGTCGCGCCAGCAGGAGGCAGACAACGGGCCTGAAAGAATCTGACGAAGATCTGTGGCGATCATACGCTGCGCGACATGAGTCGTCGCGGGAGCCTGGGCCCAACCCCGGTGGGGTCGTCGTTTGGGCACAAATCAGATTCGAGCGTTCGCGCGCGCTGCACGCCGTTCGCAGTTTCTAGCCAGCTCGGATCTCGATCACCCTCGCCGTCCAGGCTCCAGCCGGAGCCGCGATCTCGACGGCATCGCCGACGCGTTTACCGAGGAGCGCGCCACCGAGCGGCGACGATGTAGAGGCTGTCCCGCTTCCGCCGAGGCTCGAGATCTCGACATTGAGTTTCTCGCCGGTCTCGTCTTCGACGACCACGTGGCTGCCGACACCGATGATCTCCTCTTTCGGTGCTTCGACCACCACGGCGGAGTCCAGCCGCGCTCGAAGAATCGTGATCTTCCGTTCGAGCAGAGCTTGCTCGTTCTTGGCCGCGTGGTATTCGAAGTTCTCGGACAGGTCGCCGTGGCCCCGCGCGACACTGATCGCCGCGACGATCTCGGCCCGCCGTGGGCCCTCGAGCTCAGCCAACTCCTCAGTCAGCTGGCGTTGCTGCGCGGGTGTGAGCTGGTCGGTCATGCTCGGCGGGATCCCATCGCCAGAGGCTAGCTCTTCCGGGCCGAACCGTCCGAGCAACCGGATACACGTTGCTAGATGGGAACTTTGCGCCGGCTAGGCGCGCCGCAGGCGGGCAGCTCCACATGCTCGGTTCAGGGTAGGACGCCGGCGTAGGCCACCTGAGAGCGGGGAGAGGCGGCCGCTTCGCAGAGCCCCGAATCCGGATCGCGGGCCACCGCGACCACGCGCCCGTGTTCCCACGGACCGCTTCGCGCAACGCGGTGCCCGCGGCGCTCGAGCTCGGCGATGGCGTCCTCGCCGATGCGTGTCTCCGCCGCCATCCATCCTTGCTGGGCTAGGCGCGGATAGAACGAGCTCGGAAGGTGGGAGGTGTGCACCGTGGGAGCGTCGATCGCCGCTTGCAGATCGGCCCGGCCGTTGCCCTGCTCAGGGGCGAAGTCGGTCAGCTGGAGCATGAACTGGAGCGTCCACTGATCCTGCTGATCGCCTCCCGGTGTCCCGAACGCGATCGTTCGCCCATCGGCGACATGCGCCAGGCTGGGGGTCAGCGTGGTGCGCGGTCGCTTGCCGGGAGCCAGCGCATTCGGGTGGTCGGGGTCAAGACAGAACATCTGTGCGCGGGTGCCGATCGGAAAGCCGAGTGAGGGAATAACGGGCGACGACTGCACCCAGGCACCGCTCGGGGTCGCCGCCACGAGATTTCCCTCGCGATCGACCGCGTCGAGGTGCGTGGTATCACCACGCCCGCGCGCAGCCGCAAAGGCGGCGGGCTCTTGCCACCATTCGTCGCCGGCTCCGGGCACGACGTTGTCATCGACCCACGGCCAACCCGCCGGATAGCTGCCAAGGCCGGGCCGGAACTCGAGCGACGCCGTCCCGAGATCGATGAAGGCCCGACGCTCGTCGGCGTACTCCGCCGAGAGGAGGCGCTCGAGCGGCACGTCAACGAAGCGGGGGTCGCCGTAGTTCGCGTCACGATCGGCAAAGGCGAGCTTGGCGGCCTCGATGATCACGTGGAGCGCGTCGGCGCTCGCGAAGCCCATTGCTGCGAGATCGAAGCCTTCCAGCAAGCGAAGCTGCTGGAGGAACACCGGCCCCTGGCTCCAGGGAGCGCACTTGAAGACGCGGGTCCCGCGATAGTCGAGGGAGACCGGCTCCTCGATCTCGGCCTGGTAGCTCGCGAGGTCGTCTGCGTTCAGCAGCGCGGCGTTGCTCTGCCCCTCGTCATCGGCGGCGGGCCGGCGCACGAACGCGTCGATCTGCTCGGCGACCCAACCGCGGTAGAAGGCATCGCGGGCGGCGCGGATGCCCTGCTCGCGGCCGCCGCGCGCGTCGCGCTCGGCGTCGGCAAGGCGACCGAGGGTCTCTGCCCAGGCCGGGTTGCGTAGTCGAGCGCCCAGTGGGGGCACGGGGCTGTAGAGGGCCGCGCTCGTCGGCCACAGTCGCTGGAACTTCTCCTCGGCCGCCACCAGGGTGTTGCGCAGGTAGGCGTAGAGCGGAAAGCCGGCCTCGGCGAGGCCGCGCGCCGGCGCGCTGACCGCGTCGAAGGAAAGCGTGCCGAAGCGCTCCAGCAGAACACACCAGGCGTCGAAGGCAGCGGGGACGGTCGCCGCGAGCAAACCGCTGCCCGGGATCCGGTCGCGGCCCAGCTGCTCGAACACTTCAATCGTCGCTGCTGCCGGTGCGCGCCCCTGCCCGGAGATCGCGTGGCAGTGCTCGCTCGAGGCCTCGTAGTAGAGGATCGGAACCTCGCCGGCGGGGCCGTTCATGTGCGGCTCGAGCACCTGGAGCGCGAAGCCCATGGCGCAGGCCGCATCGGCTGCGTTGCCGCCCTCGGCGAGGACGCGCGCTCCGATCGAGGTGGCGAGGTAGTGCCCCGCGCTCACCGCCCCGCCGTAGCCGCAGAGGGTGGGCCGAGTCGTGAAGGCCATGGGCCGCAGCGTAGGGTGTGGCCCACGCCCGTGGGAGCTGGAAAGACCCAGGAGCGCGTCGACGCCGTGATCATCGGTGCAGGTGCGTCTGGATCGGTCGCCGCCAGGTACCTCGCCGAGGCCGGTTTCAGCGTCGTCTGTCTCGAGCAGGGGAAGTGGTTCGACGCCTCTGATTTCCCCGGCGACAAGCTCGAGTGGGAACTACTGGCGGGGGGTGCCTGGCATCCGAACCCGAATGTTCGGCGCAGTCCGTGGGACTATCCGTGCGACACATCTGACTCCGATCTGATGCCGCTGATGTTCAACGGGGTCGGCGGGAGCACGCTCCACTACGGAGCGCACTGGGTTCGCTTTCTGCCGCCTGACTTCCGCACCCGATCGCTCGACGGCGTCGGCGAGGACTGGCCGTTCGGCTACGAGGAGCTCGCTCCGTACTACGAGCAGGCCGAGCGTGCAATGGCCGTCTCGGGTCTGGGTGGCGACCCGGCGTATCCGCCGGGGCGCCCGCCGCCGCTGCCGCCGCATCCGATAGAGAAGAGCGGGCGGGTGGCCGCCGAGGCGATGAACGCGCTGGGCTGGCACTGGTGGCCGGCCGCGCTCGCGATCGCGTCGGCGCCCTACGAGGGGCTTGCGCAGTGTGTGCGGCGCGGAACCTGCCTGTCAGGCTGCCCCGACCAAGCGAAGGCCTCGACAGACGTCGCGCTCTGGCCGGCCGCCCTCGAGCATGGTGCGCGGTTGATCACCGGCGCGCGCGTCAGGGAGATCGCGATCGGGAACAGCGGTCTCGCCACTGGCGCTGTCTACGTCGATCGGCAAGGTCGCGAGCACCACCAGGAGGCCTCGGTCGTCATCCTGGCCGCGAACGGCATCGGGACAGCGCGTCTGTTGCTGCTGTCGGCCTCCAACCGGCTCCCCGACGGCCTCGCGAACAGCTCCGGCCTGGTCGGTAAGGGCCTGATGATGCACCCCTACTCGGCGGTGAACGGGCTCGTGGGCGACGAGCTCGAGAGCTGGCTCGGCCCCGCGGGCGGCGCGATCAGATCGCTCGAGTTCTACGAGACCGATGTCTCGCGGGGTTTCGTGCGCGGCGCCAGCTGGCAGATCCTTCCCACCGGCGGGCCACTCGGGACCCTTCTTCGGGCCAGGGGTGGGCGGATCGACGCGGTCATGGGCGACGCCTTTCACTCGACGCTCGAAGAGTGCTTCCCTCACGCGCTCGAGTGGGGCCTCGTGGCCGAAGATCTCCCGGACGACGCGAACGCTGTGAGCCTCGCCCCAACGCTCACCGATTCGGACGGTGTGCCCGCCCCGAAGATCAGTTACCGGCTCTCTGAGAACACCCGCGCCATGGCCGACTTCCACATCACGCGGGTCGAGGAGGCGCTGCGCGCCGCCGGATCAGACAGCGTGAGCGCCACGCCACTAATGCCAGAGGGCACCGGGCACCTCTTCGGCACCGCCAGGATGGGAGCAGACCCGCAGACGTCGGTCGTCGATCAGTTCGGCCGGGCGCACGACGTCCCGAACCTCTACGTCATCGACGGAAGCATTTTTCCGACCTCGGCGGGAGTGCCTCCCGTCGCCACCATTTGCGCCGTGGCGCTTCGCTGCGTGACCACCATGATCGATGAGGCGGCTCAGCAGAAGGTTCCAGCGTGAGCTGGGACCACCTCGATCTTCCGCGTGAGGCGCGGGCGACGTTCGCTGCGTTGCGCGACGTGCTGATCCCGGCGAGCGAAGGCATGCCGTCGGCGAGCGAAGCAGACCCCCGCGGCGAGTGGGCCAACCGTGTGCTCGCGGCACGTCCGGATCTCAAGGAGGAGCTCGAGCGGACGGTCGAGCGGATGAGTCCGGCCGGCATCGAGGCGCAGATCGAGCGTCTCAGGCAGGAAGAGGCGCAGCGGTTTGCGACCCTGGCACTCGTCGTGACGGCGAGCTACCTCATCAACCCCCGGATCCACGAGCTACTCGGGTATCCCGGGCAGATCTCGCGCCCGCCGACCCCCGATCAGGCCGATGCCTACCTCGACGGAGGGTCGCTGCTCGAGCCGGTGATGAAGTGGCAACCCCGCTACGGCGTGCAGGGATCCCAGTAGCGCTTGCGGCCAGCACGGGGAGCCCCGGCGAAAGCTGCTGCGCGCGGGCGTCATCCGGCGCTTGACTCGTAAGCACCGGTCGTTGACACTGCTCTCCCGGAGGCGCCTACTGGAAGCTCAGATGTCGAAGCGAGGCCTGGCGGCGTTCGCGGTGCTCGTCCTCGCGGGAGTATTGGTTCTGGCCGCTTGCGGGGGGGAGGACGACGAGACGTGCTGCGCCATTCCGCCACCAGGTGCGCCAGCGAACATGCCGACCCAGTACACGGGCATCTCCTAGCGCGAGGGAACGCGATGGCACTCGATACCGTTGAACAGGGCCCCAGCCGAGTCCGGTGAACATCTCCTGTGGACTTGCGCCGGCTCAAGAGTCGCCTGAACTCGCGACGCTAGCCGAGTCGCTCGGCTATCACCGCGTGTGGCTCTACGACTCGCCGGCTCTCCATGCCGACCTCTGGATGACTCTCGCGCGCGTCGCGGAGAGGACCGCGCAGATCGCGATCGGCGCGGGCGTGCTGGTGCCGAGCCTCCGGCATGTCATGGCCACTGCAGCCGCCGTCGCAACGCTCGAGGGGCTGGCGCCGGGCCGCGTGGCAGTGGGCGTCGGGACAGGGTTCACCGGGCGTCTGATGGTCGGCCAGCGACCGATGCGCTGGGCCGACGTCGAGGCGTATGTCGTCGCACTGAGACGGCTGCTCCAGGGAGAGGAGACCGAGGTCGACGGCGTCGTCCTGCAGATGCTGCATCCCGAGGGTTTCGTCGCGTCTCGGCCCATGGAAGTGCCGATCGTCGTCGCCGCCAACGGTCCCAAGGGCCTTCAGGTCGCTCGCGAGGTGGGAGACGGTGTCATGTCCGTGATGGAGCCGGTGGCCGGCTTCGACTGGTCGGTCGTCGCCGGCGGAGGCACGGTTCTCGAGCCGGATGAGGACCCGGCCTCCGAGCGCGCCGTCGCGGCCGCGGGCCCGCACATCACCATGCTCTACCACTACTTCTACGAGGTTCCCGGGGTCAGCCGACGCATCGAGGATCTTCCGGGAGGCGCTGCTTGGCAAGCCAACGTCGATGCCATCCCCGAGAGCGTCCGGCACCTTCGGCTGCACGAGACGCACATGATCGACGTCTCGGAGCGCGACCGGCCGATCGTCAACGCCGACTCGCTCCAGACATTCACATGGACGGGCACGGCGGAGCAGCTTCGGGCGAGGCTCGACGCGCTGCAGATGGGCGGCGCGACCGAGGTCTTCTACGAGCCGGCAGGCCCGGACGTTCGGCGCGAGCTGATGGCGTTCGCGGAGATGGCGGGCCTCGAGCGCCGGTAGGCGCCGCACGCTAGCCCGTACCGAAACGCGCGCGGGCCCGTCCTCCGCTACACGGTCAACGCCTCGACCACCCTCCGCAGCTGCTCATCGGTGGCCTCGACGTCGTCGCCAACCATGCCGCCGGGTGGCGACTCGTGCATGAGCAGCGGCAGCTTCTCACACCCTTTCGCCCGCGCGTGGACGCGCGCTGCGTACTCGAACGGCGTGTGGCCGACCACGACGGTCGGGATTCCCCGGGCTTCGATCGTGACCGCGTCGCTCACGGCGGCGGCTGTGCACGAGCCTCATATCGCCTCGCCGACGATGACCGCCTCCGCCCGGGCGACCACCTCCTCGAGCGCGGCGGGTGACAGCCCCTTCGAGACGCTCTCCTTTGGGAACCAGAGCGACTCGGCGACGCCGTGCTCGCTCTCGAGCCGTCGCTTGAGCGAGGCGAAGAGCGGGTACATGTGGTTCACGTCGCCGGCTCGGTGACCCCACGCATCGATGAAGGCGATCGTCCTGCCGGCAAGGGAGTCCAGGCGGGGCGCGAGCTCTGTCCCGCTCGCGGGCCCACTCGGCTCGGGCGGGACCGGCTCGAGGACCTTCAGCATCACTGCACCCCTTTCACCGCGCGCGACTGCGCGTAGCCACCGTAGCTGCCCCACCCTGGAGAGAAAGCGCACCACCACTGCCCGAGGCCGCCCGTGACGACCACGTGGATGTCCTCGGGATCGACCACCATCGGCACCTGCGCGCCGCTGCGCGGCTCGAGCCTCTGCGTCTCGTCGAGGGTTCCCCAGAACGACTTCGTCTCGTCGCCCGCCTCGAGGATTCCCTGATCGAGCATCTCGTCGCAGTCGAAGCGGGCGCGCTCGTGGATGAAGCTTCTGAAGTCGGCCTGGCCCATGCCGTGGCTCGCGAGCGCCCGGGCGGTCCGGGGCCCGACGATGAGCAGCATCTGGCCCGCAGCATGGAGCACGTTCAGCGACCAGCGCGGCAGCGACTGGGCGAAGATCTTGAGGATCCGCTCGGGGCCGCCCGGGACGAAGATCGCGTGTGGCGCGTCACAGGCGAACACGGTGACGACGTCCTCGTCGCGCGCGAAGCCGCGGTTCTCGGCGAGGGTCGCCCAGGGCGAGTCCTCCTCGTTCTCGGCGATGCAGTAGCCCCACTTGCCCGGCTGTCCGAGCGTCGCCATGTCGGTGAGCCCGGGCTTGGCGCCGCCGACGTTCCAGAGTACGAGGCGCAGCGCGCGACCGAGCGCAGCGTTGGCGCGCGAGCCGCCGCCGAGCGCGCCGTCGCCGGTCGCGAAGCCCTCACGCGTCCTCACCGGCCCGTTGACGATCACGAGCGGGGCACAGGGATTGGTCGTCGCCTGGACACCAGTCAGGTTGAACGCCGGATCGAGGACGCACTCGATCGCGGCCAGCACGCACGGCATGAGCGATGGCCAGCAGCCGGCCATCGCGGCGTTGACGGCAACGAGCTCGATCGTGGCCTCGGCCCCCGACGGGCCGATGGCGCCGAGGCTGTGGCCTCGGGGAAGGCCGGTCGCGGCGATCAGCTCCTCGACGACCTCGGGCGTGGGCGGCGCGACCGGGAGGCCGTCGGTCCAGCCCTCTTTCCAGGCAAGCTCGTGCCAGGCCCAGAAGTCGTCGACCTCGCGGACGCGCGCCTCGGTCTGGCCCATGCCGCAGCGTACCCAGCTAGTTCCGCGCGGGCTCCTCGTGGCCGTCGATCAGCACGTCGGCCGCCGCGAGCTCATCGATCTCGCCTGGCTCGTAGCCGGCCTTGCGCAGCACCTCGCGCGTGTGCTCGCCGAGCCTTGGCGCCGGGCGAACGGCGCCCGGAGCCGTCGCCGAGAACGCCATCGGCAGGCCGATGCTGCGCAGCGTTCCCTCGGTGGGGTGCTCGATCGTCGATAGAAGGCCGACCTCGAGCAGCTGCTCGTCCTCGAGCAGCTCGTCAACCGTCCGAACAGGCGATGCAGGGATGCTCAGCTCCCGGAAGCGCTCGAGCCACTCGTCCGTCGTCGCGCCGACCAGGATCTCGCCGAGTCTGCGGTAGACGGCGTCGATGTTGGCGCTGCGCCCCGCGACCGTCGCGAAGCGATCGTCCTCCATCAGCTCGCCGTGGCCGGTGAGCTCGAAGAACCGTCGCCACTGCTCGTCGGTGTAGATCAGGACCGAGACGTAGCCGTCGCTCGTGCGGTACGGGCCGCGCTCAGGCGTAGTCGAGCGCTCGTAGAGGGTCGGCCCGCTCGCGGGGACGAACGTCTCGCCGCCGAGGTGCTCGAGCAGCACCTGCGAGGCCATCGTCTCGAACATCGGCACCTCGATCTCCTGGCCCTCGCCGCTTCGCTCGCGCGCATACAGCGCCGCGACGATCGCGCTGAGGGCGGCGATTCCCGCCGTCTTGTCGGCGATGGCGCCCGATACGTACTGGGGCTCGCCGGCCACGGTGGCCTGAAGCGCGGCAATGCCCGTGGCCGCCTGGATGACATCGTCGTAGGCGGCGAGCGCACCGTAGGGGCCCTCGCGGCGGAACCCCCATGCGTTGCAGTAGACGATGCTCGGACACGCGGCGGCAACCGCCTCGTAGTCGAGGCCCAGCCGCTTGATCGCCTGCGCCCGCATCGAGTGGACGAACACGTCCGCGTCACGCGCGAGGCGCAGGACGATCTCACGGCCCTCGGCCCGTTTCAGGTCGATCGCCACGCTGCGCTTGTTGCGGTTGAGGTTGAGGAAGAAGGCCGACATTCCCTCGCGCCGGGTGGTGCCGACGTAGCGAACGACGTCGCCTCGCGGCGCCTCGATCTTGACCACGTCGGCGCCGAGGTCGCCGAGGAAGAGCGTCGCGAGCGGGCCGAAGAGCACGCTCGTCAGATCGAGCACGCGCACGCCGTCGAGCGGGCCGGCCACGTCTGCTCCTAGGCGTCCTGCGGGATCAAGTCGACGCCGTCCGCGACGTGCTCCCACCAGCCCGTGCCGGCCCGGGCGACCCGCTCGCCCAGCTCTCGCTCCCAGAAGCTCGGACGATGAAGCTCCTGCCGCCAGGCGGCGAGGCGAAGCGTGAACCCGGCGAGCGGGTGCTCTCTCGTCACGCCAATAGCGCCGAGCGTCTGGTGGGCGATCCTCGCGCATGCACCCGAGGCGGTGTTGGCCGTCACCCGGGCGGCCAAGGCGGCCTCGATGAACTGCGGCGTGTCCTCGAGGAGCACGGCCGCCAGTAGGGCGCTGCGGGCGAGCTCGAGCAGCTCGACCTGCCGTACCAGCGAGTGGGCGACCGCCTGGAACGACCCGATCGGGCGCCCGAACTGCTGCCGCTCGTTCGCGTGGTCGAGGGACAGCGCGTGCACCTGTTCCAGCGCGCCGAGTTGGCGTGCGCTGTGAAGAACCCCGAGCGTCGCGAGCACGTCCATCTCCGGCCAGCGCAGCGCGTGGCAGCACTCGCCTGGGATGGGCGTGTCGATCTGCACCCGGTCACGCGGCTCGCCGGCGATGTTCACTGCTTCTTCCACTTCAAAGGTGCCCGGCCCGAGGCAGACGAGCCGGGACGCGCCGTCGTTCGGCCCGCGAGCGACGGCGAGGACTGCGTGTGCGCCCCGCGCCCACGCCGCCTGCCAGCGGCCGCCGGCGGTCGAGATGCCGGACTCGGCTGGCAGGGTTTCCTGAAGCAGCGTTGCCGCGGTATCTCCGCTCACGATCCGTTCGATCTCGGCGGTCGGCTGCTCGACCGCGCTCGCCAGCACTGCGCTCGCGATCGCCTCGACAACCGGAGCTGCCGCCGCGGTTCGGCCCGCGGCCTGGGCCAGCACGGCGGCCTCGACGAGGCTCCCACCCTGGCCGCCAGCGCTCGGGGCCACCGCGACGCCGATCCAGCCGTTCTCCCGAAGCGGCTGCCACGGGTCTGTCGGAGCGTCGTCGAGCTCGGCCAGAACAGCCTCGGCAGCCTCCGCGAGCAGGCGCACGTCGCTCATCGTCGACGTCCCAGGCCCAGCCCCCGCCGTGCGACCACCTCGCGCATGATCTCGCTCGTGCCCGCGCGGATCGTGAAGGCGGGTGCATAGAGCACCCCCTCGACGAGGTGACTCCGCTCGTCGAGCGCGCAGGCAGAGAGCTCCCCTCCGAACATCGCGAGCGCGGCCTCGACGATCTCCTGCTCGAGCTCGCTGCCGAGCAGCTTCGTCAGAGCCGCCTCGCTCGCAGGAGGGTCACCCCGGTCCATCGCCTCGGCGACACGAACTGACATCGTCCGTAGCGCCAGCAGACGTGCGGCGAAGCCGCCGAGCGTCTCGAGCTCACTGGGCCCGAGATCACCGGCGCGCGCGGCCATCTCCTCGAACAGCGCGTGCGTGCTGAGGAAGCGCTCCGGGCCCGAGCGCTCGTAGTCGAGCTGGCGCATGATCTGCCTGAACGCGTCGCCCTCCTCGCCGACGAGGTAGGCATCGGCAACCCGCACGTCGTCGAAGAAGAGCTCGTTGAAGTGGGCGCCTCCGGAGAGGTCCTCGATGGGTCTCACGCTCAGGCCCGGCGCGTCCATCGGCACGATGAACTCGCTCAGTCCGGCGTGCGGATCGTCCTCTGACGAGGTGCGGGCGACGAGGTAGCAGTAGTGCGCCACGTGGGCTCCGGTCGTCCACACCTTCTGCCCGCTGATCGTCCAGCCCTCGCTGGCACGCTCGGCCCGGGTGCGGATCGCGGCGACGTCCGAGCCGGCATCGGGCTCGCTCATCCCTACGCAGAAGTAGAGCTCGCCGCGGCAGATCCCGGGCAGGAATTCCCGCCTGACTCGATCGCTCCCATGCCGCGAGAGCACCGGCGCGATCTGGCGATCGGCGAGCCAGTGGCATGCCACCGGCGCGCCCGCGCGAAGCAGCTCCTCGGTGACGACAAAGCGCTCTACGAACGAGCGCCCGCCTCCGCCATGTCGTGGGCTCGCCGTCATCCCGAGCCACCCGCGCTCGCCGAGCGCACGGGAGACGGCAGGGTCGAAGCCGCGCATCCAGTTGTCGAGATGGGGCGAGAACGAGAGCGTGCCGAGGAAGTCGCGGACATCGTTGCGCAGCGCGCTCAGAGGGGTCAACCTTCTTTCTCTCGCTTTCGCGCCCATACCTTGCTGATGGCCTCTCTGTGCTCCTCGGTGCCTCCGAGGACGGCCATCTCGCCGGCCACCGCCTCGAGGTGCTCCGGCCAGGACTGGCTCGCTCCCGCGAACACGAGCTTTCTGATCAAGTGGCGCGCGGTCGTTGGCCGCGACGCGAGGTGCTCGGCGACCTCGATGGCCCTGCCGACGAGCGCGTCCGCCTCGCACACCTCGGTGACCACGCCCCACTCGAGCGCTTCGGCGGCGCCGAGAACTCGCCCGCTCAACAACAGCTCGAGCGCGCGACCCTGCCCCGCGATGCGTGGCAGAAGCCACGCTCCGCCATCGCCAGGTACGAGACCGACATTGACGTAGGCCGGCGAGAAGCGGGCGGCACTCGAGGCCAGCCGGACGTCGCAGAGGAGCGCCACGTCCATGCCCGCGCCGTACGCGGCGCCGTTGACTGCCGCGACCGTGGCGAAGCTCGACTCGAACATCATGCGACCGAGCTCGTGCGGGCCTGCCTCGAGGTACGCCCGCCGCTCGTGCGACTCCCACTCGTGCCAGGACGTAAGCGCCGCCATATCGCCGCCCGAGCAGAAGATCGAGCCGCTGCCGGTCAGAACAATGGCCTCGAGACCCTCGGCGGCGCTCGCCTCGAGCTCGCGATGGAGCCCCTCGAGGGTCGCCTCGGTGAGCGAGTTGCCCTTATCGGGCTCGTCGATCGTGACGACGGCCACGGCGCCCGTGACATCTCTGCTGACGGCCACCTGCATCAACTCCTTCACGCAGCGGCCGGGGCTACGCCGTGTCGCTCCGCTCTCGAGGGTTAGTCGGTCGGCGTCAGGCTAGTCGGCGCGATCTTCGCCCTCGGCCGCGCCGGCGACATTGTCCGACGAGGCCTTCGACGGCCGATACCGGAACCCGATCAGGTCCTTCAGCAGAATGCCATACGTGACGACGGCTCCGATCGCGGTCGCCGTGAAGATCCAGAACCGAATCCAGCCTCCGGCCGCGTCGATCATGCGTGCACCCCGGTCACGAACATGGAGCGATCATGCTAACAGGGCACGGGGCGCGTCACGACGCAGGGCGCGGGGCGCGTCACCATACGCTCCTAGACTCGCGCCATCTCGAAAATCGGGTCGCTCAACGAGAAGCCCCTCCACGCGGCCTTGAAGGAGTGGTACCGCCAGGACGGCGACGAAGTCGAGGTCTCGGTCGAGGGCTTCGTCGTCGACGTGGTTCGTGGCGAACTGCTGATCGAGATCCAGTCGCGGGGCTTCTCGTCGATGCGCAACAAGTTCGACCGGTTGCTCGATTCGCATTCGATGCTGCTCGTACACCCGGTCGCCGCCGAGAAATGGATCGTCAAGCTCGATAACGCTGGTCGCACGGTCTCGCGGCGACGGTCGCCAAAGCACGGCGTCGCGGCCGACGTATGCGCCGAGCTCGTCGCCTTTCCTTCTCTTCTGAGCCACCCAAACTTCACGCTCGAGATCGCGCTCGTCGAGGAGGAGGAAGTGAGGCGGCCCGACGCGAAGCGGGGCTGGCGCCGCGGCGGGTTCGTGATCGAGGAACGGCGACTTGTTGACGTGAGAGAAACGGTCCAGCTCAGCTCCCCGAAAGAGCTGCTGGAGCTGCTGCCGGAAGGCCTGCCCCAACCGTTTACCACGGCTGATCTCGCCGATCGGCTGATGCGGTCGCGTCACTTCGCGCGAGAGGTCGCCTATTGCCTGCGCGTCTCAGGCGCGGTGGAGGCCGTCGGCAGAGAGCGCCGCGGTGTCCTGTATCAGGCGCCCTGACCGCCGGGCCGGTGCCTTTCCGGGCTACCCGGAGGCTGAGGCCGATATGAGCATGCTACAGTATGTGCATGCTCACCAGGCGGCTCCAGATCCTCATTGACCAGGAGCGCTACGAGCGCGTCGAGCGCGTCGCCGAGCAGAGTCATCGATCGGTTGCGGCCGCGATACGCGAGGCCATCGACCTGGCCTACCCGCCCGATCTCGACGAAAAGGCCGCCGCCGCAACCGCGATTCTCGCCTCGCCGCAGATCGAGCTGCCCGATGTCGAGGAGCTCAAAAGCGAGCTCGAAGCGAGCCGCGCGCGCGAGTCATGATCGTCGTCGACACGACGGTCCTGCTGTACGCGGTCGGAGGCGCGCACGCGCTGCAGACGCCGTGTCGCTGGCTGGTCGAGAAGATTGGCTCGGGTGAGGTTCGGGCCACGACGACGCCACAGGTGATTCAGGAGTTCGTCCACGTCTACGCGCGCCGACGCGGCCGGGGCGAGTCGGCTCGGCTCGGACGGAACTGGTGTGGGCTTCTCTCACCGCTGCTCACCAGCTCGCGCGAAGAGCTCGAGCAGGCACTCGATCTGTATGAGACCCATAGCGACCTGGGTGCGTTTGACGCGTTGCTTGCGGCGACCGCGCTCACGCACGAGCTGGACGGGCTCGCGTCCGCCGATCGCGCCTTCGGTGCCGTCGACCGACTCGATCACTTCGATCCTGCCGCGAGCTCCTTTGCCGACGTAGCCAACTCCTGAATAGACTCCGACGCCACGATGAGCGCCGGAAGCGAGCGCGCCTACAGGGTCGCCATCGACGTTGGTGGCACGTTCACCGACGTCGTCATCGGCGACCAGCACGGCCGGCTGACCGTCGGCAAGGGTCTGAGCGACCGCGAGCAGCCATATCGCGGCTTCGAGGTCGGGCTGAACGACGCGGCCGGGACCCTGGGTGTCGACCCGTCTGAGCTGCTTGCTCGCACCAACCTCATCACCTATGGCACCACTCGCGCGACCAACGCGATCGTCGAGGGCAAGGTCGCCAAGACGGCCGCACTCCTCACCGAGGGCTTCCGTGACATCCTCGTGTTGCGCCAGGGCGGCAAGCGCAACCCGTTCGAGATCTTCCGCGAGTTCCCAGCGCCGTACATCCCGCGGAACCTGACCTATGAGGTGCCCGAGCGCGTCAACTCCGAGGGCGGTGTCGAGAAGCCGCTCGACGAGGACGCGGTGCGCGAGATCATCGACCGGCTGGCGAAGCGCGACGTCGAGGCGGTCGCGGTCAGCTTGCTCTGGTCGGTTGCCAACGGCCAGCACGAGCGCCGCATCGGCGAGCTGCTCGCAGAGTTCCTGCCGGGCGTTCCCTACACGCTGTCGCACGAGCTGAACCCGGTCGTCCGCGAGTACCCGCGCACCTCCTCGACCGCCATCGACGTCTCGCTGAAACCGCTCATGCAAGAGCACCTGCGGTCGTTCCGCGACGATCTCGGGGCGGCCGGCTTCGGCGGGGAGCTGCTCGTCAGCACCTCCTCCGGCGGCGTCATGCACCTCGACGAGGTGATCGAGCGGCCGATCCACATGTGCAAGTCGGGCCCCGCGATGGCGCCGCTCGCCGGGATCGCCTACGCCGAGGACGACGAGCTCGGCGACGACGTGATCGTCGTCGACGCCGGCGGCACGACCTTCGACGTGAGCGTGATCCGCGATGGCCAGATCAAGTACACGCGCGAGACGTGGCTGGTCGAGGAGTTCGTGGGCCACAACCTCGGCGTTCCCACCGTCGACGTGCGCTCGATTGGCGCTGGCGGTGGATCGATCGCCTGGATCGACGAGGGTGGGCTTCTGCATGTCGGGCCGCAGAGCGCGGGCGCCGATCCCGGCCCGGCCTGCTACGGCCAGGGTGGCGACAAGCCAACGGTCACGGACGCGGCTGTCGCGCTCGGCTACATCGATCCGAAGGCCTTTCTCGGCGGCCGCATGGAGCTCGACCTCGGGGCCGCGCGCCGTGTTGTCGGCGAGGTCGCAACGGCGCTCGAGATCGCGACGGAGGCGGCCGCCTCGGCGATCCTCACGCTCTCGAGCGAGGAGATGATCAAGGCGATCGAGGCGATCACCGTCAAGGACGGTGTCAATCCCGCCGAGAGCCTGCTGCTTGCCGGCGGCGGCGCGGCCGGCCTGAACATCGTCCCGATCGCCCGCGCGCTCGGATGCACCCGGGTGCTGATCCCGCGCACCGCGGGCGCGCTCAGCGCTTGCGGCGCGCAGTACTCGGACATCGTCGCCGAGTTCGGCGGCAGCTGCTACGCGCACTCCGACGACTTCGACTTCGAGGGCGTCAACGCCGTCCTCTCGGACATCGACGGCCGGATGGACTCGTTCGCCGAGCGCCTGGCCGAGCGCGGCGTCGAGGCGTTCTCGCGGGACTACTTCACCGAGTCGCGCTACCTCAACCAGCAGTGGGAGATGGAGATCCCGGTCTCGGGCTCGCGCGTCTCGGGCGCCGATGACGTCGCGGCGCTCAAGAGCGCGTTCGACGCCCAGCACGAGCGTCTCTACGAGGTGAAGGAGCCTGACGGGCCGATCGAGTGCATCAACTGGACCGGCCGGATCACGGCGAGCCTGGCGCGCCCCCGCCAGCAGCGCGCCGAGCTCAACGGCTCGCTTCTCTCGAGCCCCGACCGCACGACAACCGCCTACTTCGGCCGGCCGCGCGAGACGCCGGTCTTCCTCGGCGACTCCCTCGAGGCCGGGATGGCGATCGACGGTCCCGCGATCATCGAGGAGCCGACGACGACAATCGTCGTCGACGAGCGCTCGCGCTGCACGGTCACGGCCACCGGCAACTACCTGCTCGACGTCGAGCCCGAGGAGGAGCAAGAGACGACGGGCGGCGGCGCGATCGACCCGGTGCAGCTTGCGATCATGGCGAACCGGCTCGACGCGATTCTGCGCGAGGTGACCGAGACGATCCTCTTGACCGCGCGCTCGACCGTGATCGGGATCGCCCGTGACTTCTCCTGCGGGATCTCGACATCAGAGGACGAGGTGGTCGCGCTCGAGGCCGGGCTTCCGATGCACATCTTCGGCACGCACATCCAGGCGGCCTCGATCAAGCGCGAGCACCCCGACTTCGCCGAGGGCGACGCCTTCCTGCACAACGACCCCTACGACGGGAACTCGCACCCAGGCGACCACGTCACGCTCGTCCCGGTCTTCCACGAGGGCGAGCATTTCTTCACTGTCACGGTCAAGTGCCACGTTGCCGACACGGGCAACTCGATTCCGACCACCTACCACGCCGGCGCGCGCGACGTCTACGAGGAGGGAACGCTGATCTTCCCCTGCGTCCGCGTGCAGCATGACTACGAGGACGTCGAGGACATCGTGCGTATGTGCCGGAGACGTATCCGCGTGCCCGATCAGTGGTACGGCGACTTCATGGCGGCAATCGGTGCCGCCCGCGTCGGCGAGCGCGGGCTGAAGGCATTCATCGCCAAGTACGGGCGCGAGACCGTTCGCGAGTTCGTCGAGGAGTGGCTCGACTACACCTCACGGCGCGTTGCGGCCGAGATCGCCAAGCTCCCAGCCGGACGCGTTCACGCCAAGGGGAAGCACGACCCGCTGCCGCCGATGCTGCCCGACGGCATTCCCCTGCAGACGACGATCGACGTCGACCCGGCCGGCGGCATGATCACCGTCGACCTGACCGAGAACCCCGATAACCTTCCCTGCGGCCTCAACCTGACCGAGTCGACCTCGACGATGGGCTCGATGCAGGCGATCTTCTGCTGCATCGATCCGTCGATCCAGCACAACGCCGGCAGCTTCCGCCACATCGACGTCAAGCTTCGCGAGGGCGCGGTTGTCGGCATCCCGCGGTTCCCGTACAGCTGCTCGGTGGCGACGACGAACGTCTCTGACGTAATGATCAACATCACGCAGGAGGCGCTCTCTCAGCTCGGCGACGGCCAGGGCGGATCGCACACGGGCCTCTGTCTCTCGGGCGGGGCGGGGGTCGTCTCGGGGAAGGACCACAGGAAGGCCGACGCTGCCTACGTGACGCAGCTGTTCCTCATGAACGGCGGCGGGCCGGCGAACGCGTTCTACGACGGGATGACCTACGCGCTCGTCCCGCCGGCGATCGGCCTGATTTACCGCGACAGCGTCGAGATCGACGAGCAGAGGATGCCCTTCATCGTGCGCTTCGTGCGCTTGGTGCAGGACTCGGCCGGCGCCGGCCGGCGCCGCGGCGGCCCTGCCGGCGACGTGCTAGTCGAGGCGCGTGAGAGCGACGTCACGATCGTCAGTGCCTCGAACGGGACCGTCAACCCGCCGCGCGGCGTCGTCGGTGGCCATGCCGCGAACTGCGCCAGCAACACCGTGATTCGCGCCGGCGGCGACGAACAGGTGCAGGCGAGCTTCTTCGTCGCCGAGCTCGCCCCGGGCGACGCGCTTCGCTCGATCGACTGCGGCGGTGGGGGGTATGGGGACCCGCGTGAGCGCGAGCTCGAGCGGGTGCTGCAGGACGTGCGCGAGGGCTACGTCAGCGAGCAGGCGGCGCGCGACGTCTACGGCGTCGCAGTCACGGGCTCGGCCGACGACGAGACGCTCGCGGTCGACGAGGCGGCGACACGCGAGCTGCGCTCCTAGTTCCTCGCGATCACCTGCTCGCCGATCTCCTTGATCATCTCCGGGGCACCGTTCGTTGGCACCTGGATCGCGATCGAGTCGAGGCCGGCTTCCTCCATGGCCTTGAGGTTCTCGATGATCTCCGACGCAGGGCCGGTGAGCGAGGCCATCTTGATCAGGTTCTCGTTGAAGTAGTTCTCCTCGCCCGGCTTCAGGTAGACGAGGTGAGACCCGGCGCTGGATCGTGCCGAACGGGTGACACGCTTGTAACCCGAACTGGTGAGTCGAGAGCGGCTACTCCGCGTCGATATCTCGGCTGAGATCTCGCGAATAGCACATCCAGCTGACCCGAGCGTGACTCGGTCTGCGGAGACTCGATGGTCGGGACGACCCGGCCTCTCGATCGTTCTCCGCGCCGTTGCTCTGCTCGCACCGATAGCTGTCTCCACGGGCTTCGTGTGGCTGATGACGAAGCTGTTCGTTCTGCCCGGAGCGCCCCTGTGGGTACTCGTGATCTGGTGGGTCTCGCTGAGCGTCGTAGCGACCGGGATCATGATCGCCGCCGATCATGTGTCGCGTCGCTTACTGCCACTGGCGGCGCTCCTCAAGCTGTCACTGTTCTTCCCTGACGAGGCGCCATCGCGGTTCAAGACGGCGATGAACACGCTGACGCCGAGCGAGCTGGCAGAAGAACTCGAGAGAGCGAAAGCCGGGCAGGCGTCGGCGACGCCGATTCACAGCGCCGAGCAGCTCTTGCGCTTTGTCGCCGCGCTCGATGCTCACGACAGCCTCACGCGCGGGCACTCGGAGCGTGTACGAGCGTACTCGCAGATGCTCGCCGACAAGCTCGAGCTCTCGCCCGACGAGATCGATCGGCTCAACTGGGCCGCTCTCTTGCACGATGTCGGCAAGCTCTCAGTGCCGACCGCGATCCTCAACAAGGACGGCAAGCCCACAGACGAGGAGTGGCAGCTCCTGCGTAGCCATCCCGATGAGGGCATTCGTCTTGCCGGCCCGCTCCGCAACTGGCTCGGTGAGTGGTTCGACGCCATCGGTGATCACCACGAGAAATGGGACGGCACCGGTTACCCAAATGGAAGCTCAGGCGAGAGCATCTCGCGAGCCGGGCGGATCGTCGCGATCGCCGACGTCTTCGACGTGATCACCTCGGCCCGCTCCTACAAAGAAGGAGCCTCGGCCGAGGAAGCCCGTCGTGAGCTGACGGACTGTGCTGGCACCCATTTCGCCCCTCAGATGGTGCGAGCGTTCCTGAACATCTCGCTTGGCCGTATGCGCGTCGTCATGGGCCCACTCTCCTGGCTCGCCCATATCTCGATCATCGGGCGGCTTCCTCTGACCCCGGCCATTGGTGGCGCGGTGGGCACCGTCGCTGTGGGCGCGACCGCCGTTACAGGCACGGTCGTGAACCAACCACCGACCCAGGATCCGGTTCGCCCTGTCGTCGCGCAGCCGGCGCCGGCTCTAGCCGCGCCTCCGCCTGTGGCCGGTCTCCCCGATAGCACTCCCCCGGCGACCGACGATCCGTCGCCGATACCGGCGAGCATCGCGTCAGACACCGGTTCCTTCACGGACGAGGACACAACGGTTGCTATACCGCTCGACGTCACCGACCCGGAGGGCGTCGTCGAAGTGCGCATCACCGGCCCGCCAGCGTCCGGAACCGTCACGGTCGGCGATGACGGTCAGCTCGAGTACACACCGGGCCCGAACTACAGCGGCGAGGTGACGATCGAGTACGAGACGTGTTGGAGCAACGGCATCTGTGATCACGGCAGCGTGACCGTCACCGTACGGCCGGTCAACGACGCCCCGGCTGCGGTCGACGACCTGGTGGCTCTCAGCGAGGGCAACGTCGTGCTCGTCGACGCCCTTGCCAACGACGTCGACGTCGACGGCGACGCACTCTCGTTGGAGCTCACGAGCACACCGATCGGCGACGCCCGCATCGCCGGGGAGGCGATTCGCTACGCGTCCCTGCCGGACTTCGTTGGTACCGACGTCCTTGAGTACACGATCGACGATGGTGCCGGTGGGCAGGACACGGCACGCGTGACGTTCACCGTCCGGCCGGTGAATGATGCGCCGAGCTTTGCTGTTGAGGACATCGTCGTCAACGAGGACGCCGGTGCCCGCCGTGTGGACGGCTGGGTGGACCAGGTCAGCTCGGGGCCTGTCAACGAGTCGAGCCAGGTCGTGAGCGTCACGCTCGTCAGCGACCGCACAGACCTGTTCGAGAACATGCCCGCGGTCGGGTCGGACGGCTCGCTCAGCTTCGAGCCAGCCCCCGACGTCTACGGCATCGCCACGCTCACGACCATCGCGAAGGATGACGGTGGCACGGCCGACGGCGGCGTCGACACGAGCTCGCCGCAGAACGTCACTCTCAGGATCATGCCCGTCAACGATCCACCCACGTTCACGTTGGCCCCGCCGTGGCCGTCAACGAGGACTCAGGCCCTCACAGCATTGCGGGTTGGGCAACGTCGATCAGCCCAGGCCCCGACGGCGAGGCTGGCCAGACCGTCGGCTTCGCGGTCTCGACCGACAACCCATCGCTCTTCGCCACGGCGCCGTCGATCGCCGCGGACGGCACACTCAGCTTCGAGCCGGCTCCGGACGCGTACGGTATCGCCGTCCTCACCATCACGGCCGCCGACGATGGCGGCACCGCCAACGGCGGCGTTGACACGAGCGCGGCGCAAGTCGCCACGCTGACCATCAGCCAGGTGAACGACCCGCCGAGCTTCTCGTCACCTGCGAGCGTCGCCGTGAACGAGGACGTCGGCGCACAGACGCTCGACGGCTGGGCGACGTCGATCAGCGCCGGGCCGTTCGAGGGGGTACAGGCCGTGAGCTTCACGGTCTCAAACGACAACGCGGCGCTGTTCACGACAGCACCGGCGCTGGCTCCTGACGGCACCCTTACCTTCCAGCCAGCGTCTGCGGCAAACGGGGTAGCGACTCTCATGATCACCGCCCTGGACGACGGCGGCACGGCCAGCGGCGGCGTCGACACGAGCGGGCCGCAGACCGTGACGCTGACCGTGGGCGCCGTCAACGATCCGCCGAGCTTCGCCGCCGGTCCAGCCGTCATCGCGAACGAGGACGCCGGCGCTCAGATGCTTGTCGGCTGGGCGAGCGCTATCAGCCCCGGCCCGGCGAACGAGTCGACGCAATCGGTGACGTTCACCGTTCTCAACGACAAGCCGACGCTGTTCGCGTCCGCACCAGCGCTCGCGGCGGACGGCACCCTTACGTACACGAGCGCCGCTGACGCGAATGGCACCGCCACACTCACGATCACGGCGCAGGACGACGGCGGCACCGCGAACGGTGGCGTCGATACGAGCGCTCCGCAGGTCGTCACCCTCACGAGTCAAGCCCTCGGTCAACGACGGACGCCGGTGCGCCGAGCCTCGCAAGCTGGGCGACCGCGATCAGCGCAGGCGCCGACGTCGTCGTGAACGAGGACGCTGGCGCTCAGAGCACGCCGGGCTGGGCAACCTCGATCAGCCCCGGGCCGACGAACGAGTCGGGTCAGCCGGTGCCCAGTCGGTCACCTTCACGGTGACGAACGACAACCCCACGCTCTTCGCTACGCCCCGGCGCTCGCCCCGGATGGCACGCTCACCTACACCAGCGTCCCCGACGCCAACGGAAGCGCCACGCTCACGATCACCGCCGTGGACGATGGTGGCACCGCCAACGGTGGCGTCGATACGAGCGCTCCGCAGGTCGTCACCCTCACGGTCAACCCTGTCAACGATGCGCCGAGCTTCAGCGCAGGCGCCGACGTCGTCGTGAACGAGGACGCTGGCGCTCAGAGCACGCCGGGCTGGGCAACCTCGATCAGCCCCGGGCCGACGAACGAGTCGGGTCAGCCGGTGACGTTCACGGTCACGAACACCAATGGCAGCCTGTTCACGGTCGCGCCAGCGCTCGCCCCTGACGGCACGCTCACCTTTACGAGCGCGCCCGACGCAAACGGCGTCGCGGTGCTCACGATCACGGCCATAGACGACGGCGGAACTGCGAACGGGGGTCGACACGAGCTCGCCGCAGTTCGCAACGCTGACGGTCAACGCCGTCAACGACCCACCGGTGGCGAACCCGGATAGCCCGTCCGGGCCAGAGGACTCAGCAGGCTTCACATTCAACGTCCTCACCAACGACACCGACATCGACGGCGGCCCGCTGACGGTGACCGCGCACAATCCCGACGGGATTCTCAACGGCACCCTGACCGACGATGGCGGCGGCGATTTCACCTATACACCGAACCCCGACTTCTTCGGCAACACCGAGAGCTTCACCTACACGGTCGACGACGGCGCGGGTGGCACCGACACCGGAAACGTGACAATCGACGTCACTGCCGTCCCGGACGATCCGGAGGCGAACAACGACGCCTACTCGACCCCGGAGGACATCGATCTTGTCCTGGCCGCTCCCGGCGTGCTTACCAACGACAACGACGTCGACGGCGACCCGCTGACCGTCAACACGACGCCGGTCACTGCGCCGACCGACGGGACGCTGACGCTCAACGCCGACGGATCGCTCACGTACACGCCGGATCCGGGCTTCTCTGGCACCGACTCCTTCGTCTACGAGATCGACGACGGCACCGCTCGAACGGACACGGCCACGATGACGATCACGGTCAACGCGGCGGCGTCGCTGCTCTACCTCGGAACGTCCGGCGCGAGCTCCGAGGAGTGGGACTTCACCACGACGGCGCCTGCTGCAGCGTCGCCCGTGCCCGACTTTGACGGCGACGGCGATCCGGGCCTCACGATCAAGGCGAGTAGCGGCAACGAGAGCGAGCCCGACCTGCTCAAACGTCAGGAATGGACGCACGTGACAGCCACGCCACTGAACCTCACAGGCACGCTCAAGCTCGGCCTCTGGGCAACGGCCAAGGACTTCGAGGACGAGACGCAGGCACACCCCTACCTGTACTTCTACGACTGCGCGCCGGGGGGCACGGGCTGCGTCAGCTTCCACCAGGCCGACATCCACTTCGATGAGTGGAGCGAGGACGGGGGCTGGACCTACCGCGAGCTCAACCTAGGGTCGGTGAGCTACACCGTCCCCGCAGGGCGCGAGCTGCGCATGCTGATGCTGCACGGGCACGAGGACTACTGGTTCGCGATGACGCTGGCCTATCCGAGCCGCCCGATCCTGCCATAGTGCCCGACTACGCTGCGCGCGGGAGCTGAGGCGTGGCGAGGCCGCATATCGAGTTCATCGAGTCGGGCGAGGTGCCGGCCCAAGAGGTCGACGACGGAGCGCTCGCCGGCACCATACGGCGCTCTCTCTCGGCCGACGTCGAGAGGGGCGCCTGGACGGCATTACACGCATTCCCGCCCGGTTGGGCGGCGGATCTCACCGGGAGCGCGCGGCCACGGCCACGAGAACTCTTCGTTCTCGGCGGCGCGCTCATAATCGACCACGATCGCGTAGGCGAGGGCGTCTACGCGAATCTGCCGGCCGGCGGTGGCCCGTGGCGAGTTTCCGCGCCAGAGGGCGCACGCGCGCTCGTCATGCAAGATGACGAGCGGCCCGCCCGCTCGGGTGCTCCGACGAAGATCGTGGACCCGAGGACCATGCGCTGGGTGCCTTCGGAGCGCCGGCTCAAGGACATCCCGCCTGGTATCTGCACGAAGCGTCTGCACGAGGACCCCGATACCGGCGATTGGAGCTGGGTCGCTGCGATCGTTCCCACCTGGAAAGAAAGCCGCGCCGAGATCCACGACACCGTCGAGGAGTCGCTACTCATTCGCGGCGACGTGCTGCTTGGCGGTCGCGGTGGCATGACCGCGGGCTCGTATTTCTGGCGCCCCCCGCTCATTCGTCACGGGCCCATGTACAGTCATGGTGGCGGCTATTTCTTCTTCCGCACCAAGGGTGGCGGCCTGACAGTCGAGTACGAAGAGGTGGCCGACTGGCAGCAGACCGTCGACGCCTACGCGGCGTCACGGAGCTTCTACGCGGGAAGCAGCGCGTGATCGGTGCGGGCGGCGCGAGCCGCCCGCACCTTCCCGCCACTTACCAGCGCTTCTTGCCGCACTCCGAGCACTGGATCATCGATATATCCATCTGCCACAATTGAGGCCGCAGCTCAGGCCCGCGAGTAACGATTCCGAGGAGGAACACCATGAGCACGGCCACGCCACTCCGCGCGCACAAGGCGACCAGTGCGATCGCCGACCTGCGCTCGACCCTCGAGTGGCTGCGCGCCGAGGGTGACCTGATCGAGACCGATCGCGAGGTCGATCCCGACCTCGAGGTCACAGGCCTGCAGAAGCACCTCGACGGCGGCTGCCCCGTTCTCTTCAACAACGTCAAGGGGAAGCCCGACCATCGCGTCGTGACCAACCTCTTCGCGGACATCAACGTGATCAACAAGCAGTTCGGCTGGGCTGACGATCGCGACCGCACGATCGAGCTCGCGCGCGCGCTCGGCCACCCGCTCCCGCCCGTCGAGATCGGCCAGGACGAGGCGCCCTGCCAGGAAGTCGTCGTCGAGAGCCCCGACGACGTCAACCAGTACATGGTCCCGATCCGCCACACCGACGTCGAGCCCGAGCTGACCGTCGGCTCGGGCATCCGCTGCGTGACCGGGCCCTACTTCGACGGAGGCTCAGACATCGGCTACAACCGGGCCAACTTCCGCTGGGGAAACGTCGGCACCTTCCAGATCTCGCCCGGCTCGCACATGTGGCAGGTCGTCTCGAAGCACTACACCGACGACGAGCCCGTGCCGATCACGATGTGCTTCGGCGTCCCGCCGGCGTGCACGCTGCTTGCCGGCGCCGGCTTCGACTACGTGATCCTGCCGCAGGGCTGCGACGAGATCGGGATCGCCGGCGCGGTGCAGGGCCAGCCGATCCGCATGGTCAAGGCGCGCACCGTCGACGCGCTGGCGATCGCCGACTCAGAGATCGTGCTCGAGGGCTACGTCAACCCGCGCGATCGCCGCTACGAGACGGCCGAGGCCGAGGAGGCTGACGTCCAGGGCAGGTTCCACTTCCACCCGGAGTGGGCGGGCTACATGGGCAAGTCCTACAAGGCGCCGACCTTCCACGTCACGGCCGTCACGATGCGCGAGCCCGCGTCGAAGCCGATCGTCTTCTGCCTTGGCGTGCACATGCTCGATGACCACAACATCGACACGACCGTGCGCGAGGCCGCGATGTACGAGCTCTGCGAGCGGATGCAGCCCGGAATCGTTCAGGACGTCGTGATTCCCTACTGCATGACCGACTGGGGCGGCGCGATCATCCAGGTGAAGAAGCGCAACAAGATCGACGAGGGCTGGCAGCGCAACTTCATGTCGACGCTGCTCTCCTCCTCGCAGGGGATGCGTCTCTGCATCGCGGTGTCAGAGGACACTGACCCGTACGACATGGACGACGTCATGTGGTGTCTGACAACGCGGGTGAACCCGCGCACCGACATCCTCAACCCGATCCCGGGCGGGCGCGGACAGACCTTCCAGCCGGCCGAGCGGATGACCGCCGGCGAGAAGGAGTGGAAGGCCTCGAACACGCAGTTTGAGGGCGGCATGTGCATCGATGCGACCTACCCGTTCGGCTACGAGGACGACTTCATGCGCCCGGTCTACCCGGTCGATCGTGTGAAACCCGAGGACTTCTTCACCGACGACCAGATCGAGAACGCCCGCTCGCGGATGCGCGGCTGGGTGCACAGCCTGGCGCGGACCGGTCGCTGAGAGGCCGGCGCGACGGCCTAATGGCGCGACGGGCGTCGTTCTAGCCAGGCGGCGCTAGGTCGATTCGTGCTCGCGTTGCCATGAGGCCGCCAGCGCGGCCCTATCGAGCTTGCCGCGCGCGGTCTTCGGGAGCGCGTCGAGAACGACGATGTCCTTTGGGAGCTTTGCCTCGCTGAGGCGCTCTCTGCAGTGCTCGAGCACGGAGTCGACATCGAGTCTGGTGCCGGGGCGCGGAGCCACATAGGCGACCACCTCCTCGCCCCAGATGCGGTCGGCCACTCCGACGGTGGCGGCCTCGGCGACGGCCGCGTGCTCGCGAAGCACCGCGTCGATCTCGAGCGGTGCGATGTTGACGCCGCCACGAATGATCAGATCCTTTGCGCGGCCCGTGTGGAAGAGGAAGCCGTCGGCGTCGAGGTAGCCGGTGTCGCCCGTGCGGATGCGCCCGGTCGCAGTCGTCTCGAGCGTGCCATCAGCCGAGAGCTGACGGTAGGCCGCCTCGGGCGAGCGGCCGAGCTCGATCGCACCGATCTCGCCCGCCGGTAACGCGTTGCCCCGGTCGTCGACGATCGAGACGTTCTGGTAGGGGAGCGGCTTGCCGACCGATCCGAGACGTCGTGCGCGCTCGTTGCTGCCGGCGATCCAGCCAGTCTCGCTCGACCCGTAGCCCTGCGCGATGGGAATGCCATAACGCGCCTCGAACGCCCGCCAGTCCTCGACGAGGAGCGGTGCCGAGCTCGAGGTGATGAAGCGAAGATGGCTGATCGCGCCACGGTCGACGTCGACGGGGCGGTTGAGGAGCATGTTGATCGTGGTCGGGTTGCCGGTCGCGATCGTCGCGTCGTAGTCGGCGATCCAGTCGAAGAAGCGGCTCCGCGAAAAGCGGTCGGCAAGCACGAGCGTGGCGCCCTTGCAGAGTGGGGCGAGGCCGCTCAACACTTGCGCCGACATCCAGTTGAGCGAGCGGAACTCGAGAATTCGGTCGTCTGAGGACATCCCGAACGCATCGGCGATCGGCTCGACGTTCGCCTCGAGCTCGGCGAACGTGCAGACGATGCCCTTGGGTGTCGCCTCGGTACCCGACGTGTAGAAGATCGAGGCTGTATCGCCCGGAGAGCTCACCGGTGCGACCGGCTGGTCGGGAGCGCGCATGAGCTCCCCGGCGAAGCTCGCGCCAGGTTGCCCGAGGCGCCCCAGCTGGAGTGACTCGGCGTCCGTGCTTGTCGGGTCGTATGGGTGGTCGCCGTCGAGCAGCACGAGTCGCGGCCTCAGGGCGCTCACGATCCCGGCGAGCTGTGTCTTCATGTCCGGGTCGACCGTGCAAATGGTGGCGCCATAGGCCATGACCCCGATGTACGCGACGACATGCTCGAGTGAGTTGCGCGCGATGAGCGCGACGCGATCGTTCGGCCCAATGCCCCGCGCCGAAAGGACGTGTGCGACCTGCCGGCAATGCCGCAACAGCTCGAGCCGCGTGATCGCGGTGCCCCGCTCGATGCCGTGGACCGCCACGCGCTCGGGTGTGCGCTGTGCGCTGTCCTCGAGCCAGGACACGATCGTCGGCATCGTCCGCGAGCTTAAGCGAGCGCCACCGTGCTGACCAGGTGAGTTCGGCAGTGCCACGCCAACCCCCCAAAAGGGGTATGCGCGCATACCCCTTTTCGTCCGAGGAGTCAGTTGGCGCCGCCGGACAAGCGCGGCGCTCGGCTCTGGTGTCCCCGGCTAGAGGCGGAATAGCGGACGAAAGGACAGCCGTGTTCACGCCACGCCCAGGCAACCGCCGGACAGCGCCGACCTCCCGTTCGACGTGGCGGCGTACCTGCGCGATCACGCTCGTGGCCGTTCTGGCAGCGGTCGGTCTCGCCCTGCCGGCGAGTGCTCACGGCGCGACGTGTGGCTTCAGCCTGACGACGGTGACGATCACCGTGGCCTCTGGCGAGACGATCACCGTCGGGCGGACCGTTGCCGGCGACATTACGGTCACCGGCGGTGGAAGCCCGCCCTGCGGCGGCGCGACCGTGTCGGCCGCCGACTCGATCGTGATCACCGGTGCAGGCGGAAGCGAATCGGTGACGATCGACCTGACGAACGGCGCGTTCGAGCCGGGGAACTCGGCCGAGGCGTCGGGATCGCCCGAGATCGAATGGTCCGTCGATCTCGCTGGCGGGAGCGGCGATGCGATCGCCGTGAGCGGCGGCCCGGGCAGCGACACCCTCACGTACGGGACGGGCGGCCTTGCCCTCAACGGCGACTCCGACGTCGACGTGACGCTCGTGGGCATCGAGACCCACTCAGCGTCGGGCGCCGGAGCTGCCGACAGACTGAGTGGTGCCGGCGGCAACGGCGCGGGCGGGCCGTTCGCCTCTGCGCTGACGCTAAGCGGTGGAGCGGGGAGCGACGCGGTCATCGGTGGCTCCGGCGACGACGTGCTCGACGGCGGTGCTGACGACGACACCGTGACCGGCGCGGGCGGTGATGACACGATCATCGGCGGCGCCGGGAACGACACGGAGAACGGCGACGCAGGCAACGACACGCTCTCTCAGGGTGCCGTCGCCGACGGCAACGACGCCCTCACGGGCGGAAGCGGCGTCGACACCGTGTCGTATGCATCGCGCTCGAACCCGGTCGCGATCTCGGCCGACGGCGGGGCCAACGACGGCGAGGCCTCCGAGGGCGACAACGTCGCGAGTGACATCGAGACGCACGGCGGTGGCTCTGGCGACGACACGTTCTCGCAGGGCGCCGCCTCTGACGGCGCGTAGGCGCTTGTCGGAGGGCTCGGAACCGACACCGCCGACTACAGCGCCCGCACGATAGGGGTCTCGGTCGACCTCGACGACGTCGCCGACGATGGCGAGCCGGGCGAGCTCGACGATGTCAGAAGCGACGTCGAGAACGTCGCCGGCGGTAGCGGTGGCGACGCGCTGACCGGCTCGTCGAGCGCCAACGTGCTCACGGGCAATGGTGGAGCCGACACGCTCGACGGCGCCGGCGGCGCGGATGTCGAGAACGGAGGCGCTGGGAACGACACCTTCGACCAGGGCTCGGCAGCGAACGGCGGCGACACTCTCAACGGCGGCGCGGGATCCGATCACGCGACCTACGCCGCCCGAAGCGGCATCGTCACGGTCACGCTCGACGGTGCCGCCAACGACGGCGAACGCGCCGAGGGCGACTCGGTACAGGCCGATGTGGAAGACGTGACCGGCGGCTCGGCCGGCGACACGATCGACGCGTCGGCTGCGACCAGCGCGGCGCACACGCTGACGGGCGGGGGCGGGGCAGACACGCTCACCGGCGCCGACGGCGCGGACGCCCTGAACGGCGATGCCGGCGCGGACATCCTTAGCGGCGATGCGGGCGGCGACGCTCTCAATGGCGGCGCGGGAGACGACATGCTGCACGGCGGCGACGGTGCCGACACGCTCGACGGCGGCGCCGGCGCAGATGCCGAGAATGGCGGCGCCGGCGACGACACCTTCGACCAGGGCTCGGGGTCGAACGGCGGCGACACCCTGAGCGGCGGCACGGGTACCGATGAGGCCGATTATGGCTCGCGCACGCTCGCGGTCTCGATCTCGGCCGACAGCACCGCGAATGACGGCCAGCCGGGCGAGCTCGACAACGTCGGCGACGACATCGAGACCCACAGGGGAGGCTCGGGAGACGACACCTTCCCGCAGGCCGCAGCCAACAATGGTGCCCAGACGCTGATCGGCAACGCCGGCGACGACCTGGTCGACTACTCTTTGCGAGCCACGGCCGTCTCGGTCACCCCGAACGGAGCGGCCGATGACGGCGCAATCGGCGAAACCGACGACGTCGGCGCCGACGTCGAGGACGCCAATGGCGGCGCGGGCGACGACGCGATCGACGCGTCGAGCGCCACCGGCGTTGGGCACACCATCTCGGGCGGCGGCGGCAACGACGCGCTCACCGGCGCCGACGGCGTCGACACCCTCTCGGGTGACGCGGGCAACGACGTCCTGGACGGCGGCGCCGGCAGCGACGTCGAGCTGGGCGGCACCGGCAACGACACCTTCGACCAGGGCTCGGCGCCGAACGGCGGCGACAGCCTCGACGGCGGGACTGGCACCGATACCGCCGACTACGCGTCGCGCACGGCCACGCTGAACGTGACCGTCGGCGCAGGAGCGAACGACGGCGAGGCGCTCGAGGGCGACAACGTGCAAGCCTGGATCGAGAACGTCGACGGCGGCTCGGCCGACGACACGATCGACGCCTCGGCAGCAGCCACCGGCGCGACCCGAACGCTGAACGGCAACGGCGGCGGCGACACCCTCACCGGAGGCGACGGCGCCGACACGCTGAACGGCGGGGCCGGCGCCGACACGCTGAACGGCGGGGCCGGCGCCGACACGCTGAACGGCGACACGGGCGACGACATCCTCAACGGTGACGCCGGCGACGACATCCTCGACGGCGACGCCGGCGCAGATACCGAGAACGGCGGTGCCGACGACGACACGTTCACCCAGGGCAGCGCGCCGAACGGAGGCGACGCCCTGAACGGTGGGACCGGCACCGACAACGCCGACTACTCGCAACGGACCGCACCGGTCTCGCTCTCGGGCGACGCGACCGCCAACGACGGCGAAGCCTCAGAGCTCGACGACATCGGCGTCGACGTCGAGACGCACACGGGCGGCTCGGCCGGCGATACATTCGGCCAGAGCAGCGCAGCAAACGGCGGGCAGACCCTGGTCGGGAACGCGGGCGTCGACGTCGTCGACTACAGCGCGCGTGCAACCGACGTACAGGTCACCCTGGAAGGCGCCGCGAACGACGGGGCCGGCGGCGAGAACGACAACGTCGGCGCTGACGTCGAGAATGCGAACGGTGGCTCGGGGAACGACACGCTCGACGCCTCGGCTGCAACCGGCGTCGCGCACATGTTGAGCGGCGGATCCGGTGTCGACAACCTGACCGGGGCTGATGCCGCAGACACCCTCGGCGGCGATGCGGGCAACGACACCCTGAACGGCGGCGGCGGCACAGACATCCTCAACGGCGGTACGGGCCTGGACGCACTCAACGGCGGCGACGCGGGCGACACGCTCAACGGCGGCTCCGAGAACGACACCCTGAACGGGGACGGAGGCGACGATATCCTCAACGGCGACGCCGGGAACGACGTCATCGACGGTGGGCTGGGCGCAGACACCGAGAATGGCGGCGCCGGGACCGATCTGTTCAACCAGGGCACATCGAGCAACGGTTCAGACGCCCTGAATGGTGGCGCCGACACGGACACCGCCTCATATGCAGGGCGCACAGCCGGCGTCACGGTCACGCTCGACGACGTCGCCAACGACGGCGAGGCGCTCGAGGGCGACAACGTCGCAAGCGACATCGAGAACGTGACTGGCGGAAGCGCCGGCGACACGCTCGACGCGTCGGCGGCCACCGGAGTCGCGCACCTGCTCGTCGGGGGTGACGGTGGCGACATCCTGACGGGCGCGGATGGCGCCGACACCCTTGACGGCGATGGGGGCAACGACGCGCTCGACGGCGGCGCCGGCGCCGACATAGAGAACGGCGGCGCCGATGACGACGCGTTCAACCAGGACGAGACACCGAACGGAGGCGACCAGCTAAGCGGGGGCGCCGGCACCGACAACGTCAACTATGCCGCACGTACGGTCGGTGTCTCGCAGGACGGGGTCGCCAACGACGGTCAGGCAGGCGAGGCCGACAACGTCGGCGCCGACGTCGAGAACGCCACCGGTGGCTCGGCAGACGCCAAGCGCGGCTGCGACATCGTGCTCGGTGGTCCCGGCGATGACCTGCTGATCGGCGGCGACGGCCGCGACACGATCCGCGGCGGCGATGGCACGGATCTACTTCTCGGTGCCGGCGGGCGCGACGTCATCAGCGGCGGTGCAGGTGAAGACGTCATCCGCGGTGGCTACGGCCCCGATCGCATCGACGGCGGCTCTGGGGAGGACGAGTTGCGCGGCGGCCCGGGGAGCGACCGCTTGCTCGGAGGTGAAGACGCGGACGCGTGCCAGGCCGGCGAGGGCGACGAGATCCTCGACTGCGAGACCGAGATCTGACGTTGCGTTCGGCGACCGCTCGGCGCTTAGAACCCGTCGAAGCTGGCGAACCCCGCGACCGGCTCGCGCTCGGTGACCAGCGCATCCTCGGGCTTCGTGCGATCGGCGTAGCCGAGCGCCATGCCGCAGACGACCATCTCATCCTCGGTCAAGCCGAGCACCTCGGAGACCGCTTCCGGGTACTGCATCCATGCCGCCTGCGGACACGTGTCCAGGCCCATTCCCCTTGCCGTAATCATCACGTTCTCGAGGAACATGCCGTAGTCGAGCCAGCTGCCGAGCTCGAGCTCGCGCTCGACGCTGAACATGAGGCCCACGGGTGCGTCGAAGAAGCTGTAGTTGCGCCCGAACTGGGCCCACATCTTCTCCTTGTCGCCCTTCTCAATTCCCAACAGCCCGTAGAGGTCCCAGCCGATCTTCCGTCGTCGCGCGAGGTAGGGGTCTTTCCACTTCGTCGGGTAGTAGGCGTACTCGGGTGAGCCTTGCGGCTGCTCCTCGCGCGCGGTCATCACCGCGTCGCGGAGCCGGTCCTTCGCGTCTCCCGCCAGGGCATGCACCCGCCACGGTTGCGTGTTCGTCCCGCTCGGCGCCCGTGCGGCGAGCTCGAGGATGCGGAGCACGGTTGCCTCCTCGACCGGCGTCGGGAGGAAGGCGCGCACCGACCGTCGAGTCTCGATTGCCTCCGCCGCGCTCAACGCTTCCGCCTGCATCGCGCCCATGTTAGGAGCCGGCGCCGCGTCGTCGTTAAGGAACACGTAACCGCCTCGCAAGGTCCCAGACAGCTTCGGCCGCGAGTGTGGCCACTCGACCAGCCTCCTGCCCGTCGCGGCCAGGCGCGGAGGACGTACACCGAACGGGAGGTCATACATGTCCAGACGCTTGATCGTTGTGATCGCGCTTGTGGTTGCGGTCACCGCCGCGGCCGCATTCGCCGCGGTGAAGGCCACCACCGCCTCGGGTCACGGAAGCCCACCGAAGTACCTCGTGACCGTTACGAACCTGACGTATGGGCAGCCGTTGACGCCGCCTGTCGTCGCGCTGCACAAGCGCGGCGCGGATCTGTTCGACATCGGCCGCAGGGCCAGCACCGAGCTGCAGGAGATCGCCGAGAACGGCAACCTCGCACCGATGCTCGCGCTGCTCGACCCGGACAGCAATCGAAACGTCGTCGCCGTGACTCACGTTGCGCGTGGCGCCGAGGGTCCGGCGCCGATCGTCCCGAAGGGCAACCCTGGGAAGACGGACTTCGCGAGCCAGCAGGCCTTCATCCTGACCGGCGGCCACGGGGCCAACTACCTGTCGGTCGTGTCGATGTTGATCTGCACCAATGACGGCTTCACGGGAGCCGACTCCGTCAAGCTGCCGCATCGCGTCGGCCAGACCGCGACGTACTTCTCGGCCGGCTACGACGCTGGCACCGAGACGAACACCGAGGACTTCGCTGACATGGTCCCGCCCTGTCAGGGCCTCGTCGGCGTCAGCTCGAAGGACGAGGGCACCGGCATGACCAACCCGAAGCTCGCCGAGAACGGCGTCATCGGGCTGCGTCCGGGCGTCGCCGGCGGCACGGATCTCGTCGCCGCGACCCACGGCTGGGTTGATCCCGCCGTGATGATCTTCGTCGAGCGCATCGGCTAGTCGAAGACCTCTCGCATGCACAGTGGGGCCGGGCGTTGCTCGGCCCCACGTGCTTTCTCCCGCCGGCGGAGAATCGTCGGGCGCGTCGAACTGAGAGGGGGATGCGATCGGCGCGTGTCCGCCTGCTGCTCGGGGTCGCCGCCTCGCTGGCGTCGTCTGTGGCGCTGGCAGGCCTGGCCTACGGGGGCTCAGCGAGCGTCGAGCCGCCCGGGCTGGCTCCGGACGACGGCCCGGGCATCGCCCGTGCTCTCGCGACCCAGGAAGAGAGCGGACGCATGCTCCTCGACATCGACGGGGTGATCGGCACCGGCGTCACCCTCGACGACTCAGGGCAGGCCCGCGTTGTTCTCTTCACGGAGAGTCCGTATATCAGCGACCTACCCGAGGCGCTCGACGGCGTGCCTGTCGAGGTCGAGGTAACGGGCCGAATCCGTTCGCGGGTCGATGCGACCCGTCGGTTCGAGCGCCCGGTGCCGATCGGTGTTTCTGCAGGCCACCTCGACGTGGGCGCGGGGACGATTGCGGCGCGCGTGACGAGGGATGGCGACGTCTACGCGTTGAGCAACAGCCACGTCTTCGCCAACTCGGGCTTCGCCGGGCTCGGCGACAGCCTGCTGCAGCCCGCGGTCAGCGACGGCGGCGAGGTCCCCGAGGACGTCTTCGGCACGCTCGCCGAGTTCGAGCCGATCGACTTCACGCTCGACGGCAGCAACACGGTCGACGCCGCCCTCGCGCTAAGCTCGGCGACAGAGCTCGCGGCCGCGACGCCCGAGGACGGCTACGGCGCGCCGAGCCAGACCACGATCGCGGCGTTTGTCGGGCAGGACGTGCAGAAGTACGGCCGCACAACCGGTCTGACCCGGGGTGTGGTCGAGGCCGTGAACGTGACGATCGAGGTGTGTTACGCGGAGTTCTTCTCGAGCTGTGTGTAGAGCGCGCTTTTCGACAATCAGATTGCGATCGCCGACGTCGAGGGCGCGTTTTCTCTCGGCGGCGACTCCGGCTCGCTGATCGTCACCGCCGACGACGAGCGCAATCCCGTCGGCCTGCTCTTCGCGGGCGGTGGCGACACGACGTTCATCAATCCGATCGACGCCGTTCTCGACGCGTTCGGCGGGACCTTCGACGTGGAGTCGGGGTCGGGCGCGGCCGTGCTGCCCGGCGAGACCCCGAGCGACGATGCGCCGAGCGACGGTGTCCCCGGCGATGACACGCCGAGCGGCGACGCGCCCGGCGAGGACGAGCCGGCCGACGCGCCCGCACCGCCCGTCGTCGCGACGGAGCTCTATCTGGTCATCAGCCCGGCCACCATCGTGGAAGGGCCGACGGTCGAGGACGAGGACGTGGTGGTCTTCGACGGCGGCACGTTCCGCACCCATTTCGACGGCTCCGATGTCGGCCTCGACGATCTCGCAATCGATGCGGTGTCGATCGTCGGCCCGAGCGAGCTCCTGCTGTCGTTCACCACCGCAGCCAGCGTGGCCGGCGTTGGCCTCGTCGACGACTCCGACGTCGTTCTCTTCACGGCAACCTCGCTCGGCGAGGAGACCGAGGGTGAGTTCTCGCTCTACTTCGATGGAAGCGACGTGGGCCTCACGCGCCACGCCGAGGACGTCGACGCGGTCGAGCTCTTGAGCGACGGCCGCATCGTCCTCTCGACACGCGGGCGAGTGGCCGTGCCGGGCCTGACGGGGCGAGACGAGGACCTGCTGGCCTTCACTCCGACCAGTCGCGGAGCCGACACTGTCGGCACCTGGGCGCGCCACTTCGACGGCAGCGATGTCGCGCTCGACGGCTCGAACAACGAGGACGTCGACGGCGCGGCGATCGTGCAGCAGGCGATCTACCTGTCCACACGCGGCCGCTTCAGCGTCGTCGGCCTCGAGGGCGAGGACGAGGACGTGGTGCGCTTCGACCCGGCGACGATCGGTACCACCACGGCCGGCGACTTCGCGACGCCGCTCGAGCTCGACGGAAGCGCCTTCGGGCTCGATGAGAGTGACGTGGTCGCCTTCGACGTGGTTCCCGTCGCGGACGATGAAGAGCTACGCGCAGCGCGCCTCCCGCTCCTCGGCGGTGCCGCAGCAGTCGCTCGCCTCATCTCGGGCACGCCGGGCTCCTCGTCGAGCACGGTGCGGCGCGCCAGCGGCCCGGCTTCAGCAGCTTCCGGCACGTGAGACCAGCACGAGGCAGTCCGATTCGACCTCGGCACCGTTCTCGAGCGTCCGCTTGAGCCTGATCGTGCGGCCGGTGAGCGTCATCGACACTCGCGTTCCCTCATCCTCGAGGGAGATGTTGAGGTGGAGCTTCTCTCTCGGTGTCTGAAGCCCGTCCGGGACGCCGTCGAGCGCGTCGATATCGGCGGCGTAGCGTCCGTTGGTCGCGAAGAAGTTCTCCTGCGCCGTCTGGATGAGCGCCCAACGCTCCCTGGCCTCGTCGCTGAAGCGAACGAGCGACGGCTCGTCCGAGACCGCGCCGCGGATGACCGCGAACAGGAGCAGGCCCGCGACCACGCCCAGCATGATCCCCTGGCGCGGGTGCTGGTGCACCCAGCCGATGAACCAGTTTCGCTTCGGCTGGCCGCCTTCAGGGCTGGCAGGGTCGCTCATAGGCGCACAGTGAAACAGAGCCACCCGGGCGTGTCGAGTCGAGCCGCCGTCCGCGCCGCCGTGGCTTGAGGTTCGTCTAGGGAACGTCCATGCGCTGGAGCCGGCGCACGGTCAGGGCGGTGAAGAGGACGAGAATGACGCACGATCCGACGATGGCCGTCGTCACGCCGATGACCGTTTGCGCCGAGCCGTCGAAGCGTGCCGGGTCGAGCTCGTTGACGATGCTGATGGCGTACTGCCTGACACTCAGGTACTTCAGACCGTCGACGAAGGTGCCGAAGAGCCCCTCCCAGACGAAGGCATACAGCAGGCCGATGCCGAGGGCGCGGCGGCTGACGAGGCCGAGCCAGGAGAAGATCGAGCCGTAGACGAGGGCGCCCACCGCGAGACCGATCGCCGTCGCGATCGCGGCCCGCCCGGCGCCGCCGAGCTCGGCACCTTCGAACGCCAGGAACACCGATACGAGCGAGCTCAGCGCGACCAGGGGTACGGCGACCGACACCGCCGCAATGAGCTTCGGCGCGACGATGCGCCAGCGTTTCTGCGGGGTCAGCGTCAGGTTGCTCAACGTCTTGTCCTCGAGCTCGTTGCCAAAGACGGGCGTCGAGACGACGAGCGCGATGAGCGGGAGGATTGCCGAGGCCAACAGGCCGTTGATCAGGGTGTCGTCGAGGTCGAGCGCCGAGGGCTTGTCGCTCGCGGCCACGGCGACGATCGCCGGGACGAGCGGGATCGCCACGACGGCCATCAGCCCGATCATCCGCCAGCGGCTCTGGAGCTGACGCAGCGTCAGGAAGAAGACAGGGCTCATGGCTCAGCCGTCCACCAGGTAGCCGAAAACGCTCTCGAGCGAGTCGTCGAGAGGCTCGACGCCGGTCAGCCGTACGTCGAGCTCGGCGGCCGAGCGTGGCAGCGACGCCTGCAGGGCACGCACATTGCTCGAGAGCGCGATCAGCGTCTCGTCGTCGAGCTGGACCGAGTCGACGGCATCGAGGCCGATCAGGCTGGCCGCGAGAGCGCGCGGCCGGTCGCAGAAGATCCGCACCTGGTAGGGGCGATCGTCGAGCGCCTCGCGGATTGCATGGAAGTCGCCCTCGGCGGCGAGCTTCCCGTTGACGACCAGCAAGACGCGTGAGGCGAGCAGCTCGACCTCCTCGAGCACGTGTGACGAGATCAGGATCGTCCGGCCTTCGGCAGCGAGCGCGAGCAAGAGCTCCTGAAACTCGACGCGCTGTCGCGGGTCGGCGCCGTTGAGTGGCTCGTCGAGGATCAGGAGCTCGGGCTCGTGGACGAGCGTGGCAGCGAGGCGAATCCGTTGCTTCATTCCACGTGAGTAGGTCTTGATCGCGCGGTCGGCGGCCTCTTCGAGATTGACGCGGGCGATCGACATCGTTGCGGCCGCCGCGACATCGTCGACCTTTCGGAGCTGCGCCGAGAGCTCGACGAAGCGGCGGCCCGTCATGAAGTCGTAGCTGCCCTCGTGCTCGACCATTACGCCGATTCGCTCGTACAGGTCGGGCGTATCGCGCGGGTTGTCGCCGAACACGGTGACCTCGCCCTGCGAGGTCTTGGCGAGCCCGGTGATCATCCGAAGCAGCGTGGTCTTTCCTGCGCCGTTCGGCCCGAGCAGGCCAGTGATGCCAGGTCGCACGTCGAAGGTGACTTCGCTGACCGCCACGATGCTGCCGAACCACTTCGACACGTCGTCGACACGGATGACCGCCTCGGCCTCGCCCGTCGTGGCGCCGGGCGTGGTCGCGGGCGCAGCCCAGGCAGGTGCGCCGCTCGTGTCGTCGCCTGGAGTGCTCACAACGAGAGCTTTCGATAGCGGTGGACGACCAGCGCGCCGGCCGCGGCGACGATGAGGACGTACCACGCGACCTTGACCGCGTTGGCGAGCTCTCGGGCAGCGTTGGTACCCGAGGTTCGCTCGTCGAAGATGATGTCGTTCACGTAGATCGGGACATCGGCGAGATTGAGCAGTGCGATCCAGCGGCCAACGCCGTCGTCGATCGTGTCGGTCACACCGCCGACAACGGCAGCGCTGATGATCAGCAGGCCGACCAGGAAGGCCGCTGCGTACGCGCGACGCTTCGCGAACGAGGCCGCAAGCGCGGCGACGGTCGAGACATAGAGCGCGATCACGAGCCCCGCCCCGAGGAAGCGCGGAATGTCCTTCCAGTGGTCTGTGATGTAGTCGCCGGGCTGTGGCGCGCCGAAGACAAGGCCCGCGAGCAAGACCAGCTGGGGAATCCAGGCAACGACCAGCATCACGCTTGCAAGCGCTGTCCAGCGAGCGATCGCATAGTCGGTCGCGCGTAGCGGCCGTACCAGGTAGAGGTTGATCGTGCCGTTGCTTCGGTCCGGGCAAAACAGCTCGGGGCCCACGACCGCCGCAAAGAGGAAGAGCACGATCGCGGCGATGCCGTAGTAGTCGGCGTGCGATGGGAGGTCGGCCGCCTCGCTGAAGTCAGGATCGATCCGATCGACCGCGCCCGCGATCAGCGCGAACACGAGCGCCGGGATCGCCGCCGCCGCGATGAAGAGCCAGGGCAGGACCTTGGCTTTGCCGCCTCGCCCGAGGCCCATCGCGGTTCGGATCCCGTCCTTGTAGACGGCGCGCATGGCGCGGCTCCGACCCTCGCGCTGCCCCTCGTAGCGGCGAAAGCCGAGGTCGAAGACGCGGCCGGTCCCGGTCTCGCTCATGTCGCCTCGCCTTCGCCCTTGTCCCCATCGGGCGGCCCGTCGCCGGGCTGGAACAGGTCGGTCAGCGTGCGCCTGCGGGGTGCGAGCCGGCGGAGGGGCGCGTCGGCGGCGACCAGGGCGTCGCGGATGCGGTCGTAGAGCTCGCCCGAAACGTCGTCGACGACGAGCACCGAGCCGTCCTCCTCGACCGTCACGTTGCGCTCACCGAGCGCGGCCACCAGCTCGGCGCGATTGGCCGTGACCTCGATGTAGAGCGTCTCGGAGGCCTCGGTGAACACCGACGTCTCACCTTCCTCGAGGACACGGCCGTTGTCGAGGACCAGGATGCGCTCGCAGGTACGCTCGACGTCGCCCATCAGGTGCGAGGACATGACCAGGCTGATCCCGAACTCGCGGTGCGTCTTGCGGATCAGCGCAAGCATCTCTTCGCGTCCCGGCGGGTCGAGCCCGGCGGTCGGCTCGTCGAGCAGGACGAGCACCGGGTCGTGGACGAGCGCCTGGGCGAGCTTGACGCGCTGCTTCATCCCGGTCGAGTAACCGCTGATCGGGCGGTAGCGCTCCTCGAACAGCCCGACGTGGCGCAGCGTGTCAGCCGCGCGCACGCGTGCGTGCCGCGGCGGCAGCCCGCTCGTCTCGCCCATGTGCGTCAGGAACTCGGCCGCACTGACCGAAGAGGGCAAGCAGTCGTGCTCGGGCATGTAACCGAGTCGGGCACGTATCTGCTCGTCGCGCCCAGCGTCCTGGCCGAGCACCTCGGCGCGTCCCGACGTCGGTTCCGTCAGACCGAGGAAGAGCTTGATCGCGGTGCTCTTCCCGGCCCCGTTCGGCCCGAGCAAGCCTGTGATCGTCTCGCCGATGTCGAAGGTGACGTTATCGAGCGCGGTGATCGAGCCGTAGCGCTTGGTCAGCCCGTCGGCGCGCAGAAGAGCATCCACGCCGGGATCGTATGCGCCGGTCTCAGCGGCGACGTCAGGGCTATTCCTGACTAGCATGCGCCGCGCGGCGCATGCCGCGTCAGTGCTCGAGGCGAAGGGAGTTCCCATGAGCGTGATGGTTCTCGTGGAAGTCAAGCTGAAGGACGACAAGACCGAGGAGTTCGAGAGCTACATCGCCTCGATCATTGGCGATACCCGTGGCTACGACGGCTGCAACAGCATGAGGTTCAACGTCAACCAGGACGACAAGACCAACGTGCTGTTCGTCGAGTCGTGGGAGAGCCGCGAGAAGTACGAGGAGTACTTCGCCTGGCGCGGCGAGACGGGTGTGCTCGACAAGCTCGGGCCGATGCTGGCCGCCGAGCCGAACCTGCGCTTCTTCGACGACGTCGGCATGTAGAGCCGCGGTGTGCGCGTGGTGATCGCGGCGCGGCTGCTGATGCTCCCTACGGCGTGAGGGCGATGCGCTCGCCGTCGAGCTCGAGCGTCGTCTTCGAGTAGGTCAGCTTCTCGACCAGGAGCCCGCCTCTGAACGCGTACGCGTCGACGCCGCGGCGCACCTCGGTCTTTCCCGACTGGCCTGGCTCGAGCGAGGGCCAGTCGAGCCGCCAGCGCCAGGCGGCCTTCTGCGCTTCCTCGTCGACAAAGAGATCCTCCTGCGTGAAGTGGAACGTCGAGTCGGCGGCAAACCACGGCTCCCAGGCTTGCCGGAGCTTGTCCTTCCCCTCGATGCGTGCGCCCGTCCAGTTCTCGAACACCACGTCGTCGTGGAAGAGCTCGAAGATGGTGTCGAGGTCATGCGCGTTCCAGGCGTCTGTCCAGGCGCTCAGCGCCTCAACGATCTGCTTCTGCGTCAGCTTCGTCTCTACCATCGTGACCTCCACGCGGCGTTCGTGCGCCGCCGGCATCCTACGAACAAGACAGCGCATGCGGAAGAAGGTCGCCTCGAGACTCTGGCCCCTGGCTCTGATCGGAATCGCCGCCGGGCTGATCGCGTTCGCGCTGGACAACCGCTCCGACACACCGGGCCCGTTCGCCGACGTGCTCGCCGGCGAGCCAGCCGTACAGCAGGTCGACCTGACGGGTGAGACCGTCGCGGGCGAGCCCTTCTCGCTCGAGTCGCTGCGCGGTCGGCCGGTGCTGATCAACGTCTGGGCGTCGTGGTGACACTTCTGCGTGCGCGAGGCGGTCGACTTCGCTGAGTTCGCCAGAGCCCACCCCGATGTGCACGCGGTCGGCATCAACGTGGCCGATGATCGTATGAGGGCGCGAGAGTTCGAGGAGGAGTTCGGCTGGACGTTCCCATCGGTGTTCGATCCTGACCGCAGCCTCGCCAGCCAGCTCGGCGCCGGCTACCAGCCCTTCTACGCCCTTCTCGACGCCGACGGCATACTGATTGCACGCTCGCTCTCGGGCGGCAGCAGAGGCTGGAGCTCGTTGCTCGAGGCGCTCGTGACGCGTTAGCGCTAGCCTGCCGGCATGAAGCTCTATTACGTACCACAGACGCGCGCATTCAGGGCGCTCTGGGCACTCGAGGAGTTCGGTGAGCCGTTCGAGCTCGTCGAGATGACCCGGGAAGAAAAGGGTGAGGCGGAGCACCGCACGCGCCACCCGCTTGGCAAGGTTCCCGTCATCGACGACGGTGAGGGCACGATCTACGAGTCGACCGGAATCCTGCTCCATCTCGCCGATCGGTATCCCGACAAGGGCCTTGCGCCCTCGCCGGGCACACACGAGCGTGCGCTCCTCTACCAGTGGCTCTTCTTCGCCATGACCGAGGTCGAGGTTCCCATGGTTGAGATCTACATCCAGAAGATGCACGGCGATGCGCCCGACCAGACGATCATCGACGCTGCGGCGGCGCGCTTCACGTCGGCGATAGCAGTGATCGAGGCCGAGCTCGGACGGCGCGACTACATGCTCGAGAGCGGCTTCTCGATCGCCGACATCGTGGTTGGCGAGATGCTCACGTTCGCGGGGTTCGTCGACCTGATGGACGGACTTCCCAACGCCGCTGCCTATGGGGAGCGGCTCAAGGCGAGGCCCGCGCACCAGCGCGCCTCGGCGGTTGGAGTCGCTGCCTAGTAACAGGGAAATGGCCACCTACTGGACCGACGACGTCGGTCCGCCATGGGTGGCAGAAAACGACCGGCTCGACGAGCGGCTCGGGCTGCTCACCAATGCGCTCGTGGGCGCGCTGGCGCCGGTCGCCGGCGAGGC
>CBDCXJ010000028.1:0-23175 GCA_965223695.1 Gaiellaceae bacterium
TGCAGCTGACCGCCTCGACCGCCTCGCCCAAGCTCATCGATGGCCGCGCGGGCCGCCTCCTCGGCTGAGCGGGGCGAGCGGTCCATGAGCGCGTCGACGTTCTGGCGCACAAGGCGCGAGGCGGCGAGCAGCACGAGGCCTGCAACGAGGAGTGCCGCGATCGAATCGCCGGACGGCGCGCCGGCTCGAACGGCGACGAGGCCGACGACAACCGCTGCAGACCCGACGAAATCGCTCGCGAAGTGAAGGGCGCTCGCCGCGAGTGCCGGACTCGAGTAGGTACGTGAGGCCCGGTACGAGATCGTCGCGCGGGAGGCGTCGATCAGCAGCACGCCGCCGAGCAGGACGAAGACGAACCAGGTGGCGTCAACGTCGGGGTGCTCGCTCGAGCTCAGCCGGGATATCGCCTCGACGGCAATGAAGATGCTCGCCCCGATCAGGACTGCTGCTTCAGCCAGCGCCGCGAGGTGCTCGGCTTTGCCGTGGCCCCACGGGTGACTCTGATCGGCAGGCTTGATCGCGACTCCGAGCACGAAGAACGTGAGAAGCGCCGCAACCAGATCGCTTCCGGAGTGGGCGGCGTCAGAGACAAGCCCGAGGCTGCCCGCGTAGAGGCCCATGCTCAACTTGGCGGCGATAAGCACGGCCGCCGCGATCACCGAGGCCAGCGCCGTCCGCCGCTGCGGGCTCAGGCGTCTCGGGCGGCTCGGATCGGGCCATGCGCGGGGGACGTTCAAATCACCCTCCGGGGGGACGGCGTTGCGGGCGTTTCCTCGCATTGTTAGCACCGTGTTGCGGCAAATCCATGCGGCCAAACGGAGGTCTTAGTTCCATGATTGATCGAGTAAGGGCACGAATCGGAAAGAGCGAGACCGAGGGTGGTTTCACCCTGATCGAGCTTCTCGTTGTCATCATCATCATCGGTATCCTGCTGGCGATTGCGGTGCCGTCGTATCTCGGGTTCCGTGATCGGGCCAATAACGCTGCTGCCCAGGCGAATGTGCGCTCGGCAATCCCGGCGATCGAGGCCTTCTTCGCAGACAACGACACCTACGCGGGCATGACCACGGCTGTTTTGCAGGCCAGCTATGACAGTGGTCTCTCGAGCACGCTGACGTGGGGCACGCTGAGCGCGGCGACGTACTGCGTGCAGAGCACCGTGTCGACCAAGACGTTCATCAAGGACGGACCCGACGCCGACATCGTGGCAGGCACCTGCTAGCACCCCCGGCCACACCACCAAGTCACCTCAGCGAGGGCGCGGGACACCGCGCCCTCGCTGCGTTTTCCGGTTGTCGGCGCTCCTTCGTCTGAGCCAGTCGGTCATCACCCCTCCGAGGGAGCCCCGTCCTCATGAAGGCGCGGCGCTTTGCCGATATTCCCTGCATGAAATCGAAGGTCGACCCGCGCCTGCTCATAGTCCTTGGGATCGCTCTGGTCGTCCTCGTGGGCTTCGGCGCGGTGCAGGTTCTCGGCGGCGACGACGAGGCGGCGCCCACGGCCGCCGGCTCGAGCACCGACGCTGATGCCGATGCCGATGCAGAAGGGCCGATAGACGGCCAGCCGATCGTTGCCACAGACGGGCAGAGCGACTGGGCGGCACAGGCCACCGTCATCTGCTCGGAGGGGGTCGACAACGTCACGCTCGATGCCGACGCGACGTCTCCCGAGGCAGTAGCCGACGCGATCGCACAGGTCCGGGGCGTCATTGATGAGCTTGGCGCGCTCGACCCGCCCCCGGGTGCCGAGGCAGAGGCAGCCGAGTTCGTCTCGCTGCTCGAGTCCTCGCTCGATGCGGCGAGTGCCCTCTTCCCTGACGGGGGAGGTCGATCTGGAGGCGCTTGGCGGCTTTCTCGAAGAGCAGGCGGCTACCGGAGCGCGCCTGATCGAGCTTGGCGGCCAGCTTGGGGTTGACGCCTGCGTTTCCGGCCCGGCAGGCTCTGGCGAGCAGACCGTGCCCGTCGGCACGCTCGAGAGCGAGCCCGGCGCTCAGGGTCTTCTCGATCTGCAGGGCGCGCTTCAGGGCAGTGAGTCGGTCGTCGTCGTCGTCTACACGCCCAATTCCGAGCTCGACACGCGCGTCGTGCGCGAAGCCCGCGCGGGCGCCAGTGGCAGTGGCGCCGGCTTCCTCGCGGTGAACGGCACCCGTCAGGGGCAGATCAAGCTCCTGGCCGAGGCATTCGAGCTGCGCGAGACGCCGACGACGCTCGTTGTCAACCGAGGGTTGGTGGTCGCGAGCCGGTTCAGCGGCTTTACCGACCGCGAGACGGTCGCCCAGGCTGTCAAAGACTCGCTCGCGAGCTCGTGACGAGCCCCTCACCCGATGGCGGCGTCGGGGTCGATCGCCACCTTCTCTGGCGCGCCACGAAGGACTCGAAGCCGATCGTCGCCCTCTGGCTCACGCCAACCACGAGCGGCTGTGATCTCAGCTCTGACGTCTACCCGCTGAAGAGCCTTCGGGTGGATCCCATCGAGGCTGGGCCGTACAGCTTCCGTCGCGCCGAGGACGCCCAGGCGTTTGCCCAGGAGGCCGCGCGCGCGCTCATTCACCTCGGCTGCGAGATTGTCGAGGACGGGCGGGGCGCGACGCAGCGCGCTGAGCCGTCGCCGCCCGCGGCGGGCCAGCTCATGCCGCCCCGCGGCGCGTCGCCCTCAGAGGCCGCTGCGTAGCCGTTTCGCGGTGCTCGTGGGCGCGGCAAGGCGCCTGACGGCACCCGGGCGCTAGTAGCGCGGGCGCTCTTCGACGAGATCGATCGAGACGATCGTCTGCGGCCGTACGAAGCGACCTTCGAGGAAGGGCCACTCGGCGTCGCCCTGTCCGTCGATCGAGGCGATCAGCGCCCGGGCCCTCTCGGCAGCCTGATCCTGCGTCGTGAAGGCGCCGGCGTCGATCTGATCGCCGTCACTGAGGCGGATCATCACGCGCACCGTCTTCTCGCCCGGCGTCGCCGACGAGGTGCCGCCAGGCGCAGTCGCCGAGCCCATTGCGGGCATCGCTGGCTCGGGCACGTGCGGCGCCGGCTCTGGTGCCGTGACCGTTGGCTCGGCCACCGGGGGCGCCGGCTCGGACGCCGCGACTGTCGGCTCGGGCTCCGGAAGTAGGGGCTCGGGTGCCGCGACCGTGTCCTCTGCGGCTAGAGCAGGCGCGTCTATCTCTGGCGCCTCTGGCGTCAATGGCAACGGCGGAAGCTCCTCTGGCGCCATCGGCCCCGGCGGAGGCTCCTCCGGCGCAGCCGGCATCTCAGTGGGCGCGTCCGGCACCGTCGGCTCGTCAAGGTCGTGCGCCTGGGCGGGCGCGTCGGGCGTCGTGGCGTCCGGCGCCGGCGCGTCGCTGGCCGGTGGCGATGCCATAGCTGCCTCTCCTGCCGGATCGGTGTCCTCGCCGTAGTTGCTGGCAATCGCCCGCTGCAGGTCGCTGCGGGTTGCAACGGCGAACGTGAGCTCGCCGCCCATCGCGCGGCGGACGCCCTCGACGACGAGGCCATTGGTCGGGTCACTGACCGCGACGACCGGCGCTCCCTTTTCGAGCGCGATCGGAAGCGCGCAGTAGATCCGCGCAGACGCGGCCGGCAGGAGCGCGGTGGCGTCGGAGTCGATTTCCATCTGGCCGAGGTCGAGGAAAGGGAGACCCTTCTGGCCGGCAAGGAGTCGGCCGAGATCGCGCTCGTCGATCATCTTGGTGTCGATCAGGACCTCGCCGAGCCGCTTGCCGATTCGCTCGCTCTCGGCGAGTGCAGACTCGATCTGGTCGGCGCTGAGCAGGCCTGATCTGTACACGAGTGTTCCCAGCGGCACGTCGTACATGTCCTCGCCGCTACTGGCGGTCTCGGGAGCACGAATGCTCATCGCAGCGGCGTCGCCACTCTCGCCCTGGGGCGCGGGCGCATCGTGACCGCCGACGGGCGCCTGCTGGGGAGTCGGCAGCGGATCCGCCGCCGCGGGAGGCTGCTCGGCTGGTGGCGGAGCGGCCGCCTCAGGCGGCTGCTCGGGTCGTGGCGGAGCGGCCGCCTCGATCGTCTGCTCGGTTGGTTCCTCGGCGGCCACGCCTGAAGGCGACGACTCGGCGTCGGCATCCGCTCCGACGGTCGGCCATGCCGCGCGCTCGGTGTCGCTCGAGCTCTCGGCGGGTGCCGGCTGAGCATCGTCGGCGAGCAGCCACGGCGGCGAAGACACCGCGGCCTCATCATCGATCAGTCCAGGCGCGGGCGGCGCGAACTCGAGTCCGGCCGCGCCGTCGTGGGCGTTGCTCGGCCCGGCGTCGCCGGGCGGACCGGGATCCCCGAGGAGAGGTGCCGGGCGGATCGACCCATCAGGCGCGGTCTCGAGTCGTCCTGGAAGCGAGCGCGGGTCGCCGGGGGGCAGAAGCGGCACGGCTCCCGGCTCGTCCGAGCCCTCGGGGCCCGGGTCGCTGTCGTCGCGGGGTGCCTGCGGCCCGTCGTCCTGATCGCCTTCGGGGAACTCCGTCGCCATCTCGGCTCTCTCCTTTCGCGCCGGCTCATATGCGCTGCTCGCGCTGCCGGTACTCCACAAATGGTGCCACCGTCGGTATCGGCTCCGAAGGGGAGGGCTTGAGTCCCCCTTTCGAGGGAGTCGCCGCCTACCCCGTTCTGGCGGTGCGGCACCGACTAAACGAGGACGCGGTGGAGCTCCTCGACCGTGGTCAGACCGCTCGCAACCTTCTCGTAGCCGTCCTGCCAGAGAGTGCGCATGCCCTCGTCGATGGCGGCCTGCTCCAGAAGCTCGTGGCTCGAGCGCTGCGACGCCAGGTGGGCGAGTGTGTCTGTCATCACCATGAGCTGGAAGATCCCCACGCGCCCCCGATACCCGGTGTCGTTGCAGCGCGCGCACCCGACCTTGCGCGAGAACGAGGCGTCCGCGTCGATGGTGACGTTTAGCCGGTCGAGCTCGGGGTTGCGAAGCTCGGCGTCCGTCGGCGCGTAGACCTCTGCGCAGTGGACACACAGTCGCCTCAGCAGGCGCTGCGCGAGCACCGCGCTGACGGCCGAGCCGGTCAGGAACGGCTCGACCCCCATCTCGTTCAGACGGGTGAGCGCGGCCGGCGCGTCGTTGGTATGCAGCGTCGAGAGCACGAAGTGCCCGGTCAGCGCGGCCTCGATCGAGATCTTGGCGGTCTCGGCGTCGCGGATCTCACCGACCATGATCGTGTCGGGGTCAGAGCGCAGAATCGTCCGCAGCGCGAGCGCGAACGTCAGGCCGGCCTTGTGGTTGATCTGGATCTGATTGACGCCGGTCAACCGGTATTCGACCGGGTCCTCGACCGTGACGATCTTGATGTCAGGCCGGTTCATCCTGCTGAGCGCGGCGTAGAGCGTCGTCGACTTTCCCGACCCGGTCGGCCCGGTCACGAGGAGGGCTCCGGTCGGTCGGCTGACCAGCGTCTCGATTCGCTCGCGCATGCTGTCCGAGAAGCCGATCTCTTGTAGGGTCGGCGGCTTCTTCGACTTGTCGAGCAGCCGCATGACGCACCCCTCACCCTCGACCGACGGTAGGACGGCAACCCGCACGTCGAGCTCGCGGCCGGCGGCTCGCGCCGAGAGCGAGATCCGTCCGTCCTGTGGCCGGCGCCGCTCGGCGATGTCGAGCTTCGCCAGAACCTTGAGTCGCGTGAGGACCGACGGCCCCAGCCGTCGAGGCAGCCGCTGCACCTCTTGCAGTACGCCGTCGACGCGCTGCCTGACGATGAACCCATCCTGCTGAGGCTCGAAGTGCAGGTCGCTTGCCCCCTCTTCCGCAGCCTGGATGATGATCGAGTTAACGAGCTTGACCAGCGGAGCATCCGAGACGCCGTCGTCGGCCTCGAGCTCGTCTGGCTCCTCTACGCGCGTTTGCAGGGCGTCGTCCTCGGCGAGCGCCGCCCGCTGCCAGGCTTCCTGCACACGCGAGAACTGTCTCAGCTGGATCTCGATGTCGTCTCGAGAGGCAACAGCCAGCGCCAGCGCGTGTCGCGTTGCGAGGCGGAGCTCGTCGATGGTCTGTACGTCGCTCGGATCGGCGAGCGCCACGTGTAGACGCTCGTGCCGCAGCTCGTACGGGACCGCACAGGCACGTTCGAGGATGTGGAAGGGCACCTGTTCGACAACGTCCTGGGCGATATCGATCGAGGCGAGATCGACGTAGGGCAGCCCGTGGCGCGCGGCGACGACGATGGGAGCCAGCCCGGAGTCGACGATCGCCTCCGCGACCGAGCCACCGTGCGCGCGCTCGCGCACGTCGCCGATGCGGTCGGTCGGGACGAGCCCTGTCAGCTCGATCAGCTGACAGAGGGCCTCGACCGCGTTCTCGCCCGAGACCGACGTGGGACCAGCGTTGGCTGGCGGCGCTGGCGTGTCCGTGTCCTTGCGGCCAGGGCGCAGCAGTGGCTGCTCGGCGCTCACGCCAGACTCATCAGCGCGTCGCGCTGACTAGAAGCTCGAGAGATAGCCGTCGAGAATCGCATCGCCGGCGAAATAGGCCACGATCGCGCCGAACGCCAGGAACGGCCCGAACGGGATCGCCATCTTGCGCGCGGCCATGCCGTGCTGGGCCATCAGGATCGCGCCGAGGCCGACGGCGGCCAGCATCCCGATCATCATCCCCACCGTTACTGCCTTGCCGAGCGCCGCGCCGAGCAGAAGAGCAAGCTTCACGTCGCCCATTCCCATTCCCTTGGGGTAAGCGAGGAGCGCGATGAAGAGGAAGAGCGAGGCGCCGAGGGCGGCCAGCACCCACTCGATCGTCTGCCCCGGGAAGATCGCGATGTTCGCGGCCAGCACGATCGCGAACGAGGGCAGGACGATCTTGTCGGGAAGGATCCGGTGCTCTGCGTCGATCGCCGAGAGCACGACCAGCACGGCGACGAAGAAGGCGCCGACGAACGCTTTGCCGCTCAGCCCGTAGCGCAGGAAGCACCCGGCCACGAGCAGGCCGGTCGCGAGCTCGACGAGCGGATAGCGCAAGCTGAACGGGGCCGCGCACGAGCGGCAGCGTCCGCGCAGCGCGAGGTAGGAGAGGATCGGCACGTTGTCCTGCCAGCGCAGCTCGGTGTGGCATGACTGGCACGCCGAGCGTGGGTGGACGATCGAGCGATGCAGCGGCAGGCGCGCGGCGACCACGTTGAGAAAGCTGCCCACGGCCAGTGCCGGGGCGAAGGCGAAGACTGCTGCGGCGACGTGCATGAGGGCGCGGTCTCGGGCGAGCTAGTTACGCGTTGTGTTGCGAAGGACGACGTCCGTCTGGAGGCGCCATTCCTTCCAGGGCTGGCTCGGATCGACGTTGACGGGCAGGTCGAGGTGGAGCTTGCCGAGCGTGTCTGCCGAGGGCGCGATGTAGCTGAAGATGTCGCCCGAGGTCAGCCAGTCGGCGATTCTGCTGCCGTCGCGACGCAGCTCGAAGAGGCTGCCGCCAACGAGCGCCGTGTCGTAGACGACGGTTGTCGGCACCCCGCCCGCCGACGGGCACGCAGCTGGAAGCGTGACGGTGATCGACGCGGCCGAGCCGAGATTCAGGTCGCTCGCGCAGTGGACCTCGTGCCGGATCCGGTCGGTCGCGACGCGGGCCTCGGTCTGCGCATGGAAGCGCTCGTTGAGATCGACCTGCGCGCGACTTCCCGAGACGAAGAGTGTCGTGACGGCCGTGAGAACGATGATCAGGATCGCCATCACGCCGATCAGCTCGACGAGGGTGAAGCCTGCCTCCCTGCTGGCAATCGGCTGGGAGGAGCGCGCGCGGCGGGCTGCGCCGCACGCGAATGTGTGCGCGCGGCGCATCAGGGGCCCTGCGCGGCCTCTGCGATCTCCGCGCGTACGTCGTCGAGGGCGTTGCGAGCAACCTCCGCGCTCTTCGCGCCAATGCCCCACCTCTGCTGCAGGTCGTCGTCGATCGCGATCAGCGTGACCAGCGCTTCGTCGCCGGCGTGCCATCCGAAGAGGGCGCCGGTGACGATCCATTCGTGCTGGTAGAGCCAGTGCTCAACCAGCTCGTCGGTCTGCGCCGCGCCCGCGAGCTTCGAGGCGAGGTTGTCGGCGCGCTCTGGAAGCGGGATCTCGTCGAGTGGTTCCGGCGGCGCTCCCGGCGCGATGAACGCGGCGGGTCTGGCGGTCTCTTCCGTGCTCCCTACGGGCGGATCAACGGGCGAGGGCGGTGGTGCCGGCGCCGGATCCGGTGGCGCCTCCACTGCCTCCGGCGGCTTCTCCATCGCGTCCGGCGGCTTCTCGATCGCGTCCGGCGACTTCTCCATAGCGTCCGGCGGCTTCTCCATCGCAGCGGGGTCGTCCCAGCGAACGTTCTTCGTCCCCTTGTAGGGCGCGCTGTTCTTCGCGATGCCGCGTTGCTGGTAGTCGATGTTGCGCTCGAGCGTCAGCACGATCGTCGGCGCGCCCGTATCGCGTAGGAGCGTGCCGGCCGCGGGCTTCTGCTTCGTGACCAGATTGGCCGGGAAGCCCTTCGCCCCGCCCTTCACGCGCCATGCGAAACCCGCGTCCTCGAGGATTCCCTTGGCGAAGACGTAGGGCTGACGTCGTACATCGGGAACGAGCAGCGGCTCTTCGGCCGCAATCAGGGGAGCCGTGTCCTCGATTTCGGGCGCTTCCTGTGGCGGTGAAGACCCGGCCAGCGAGAGCGCGGCGGTCGACATCACCGCAATAGCGGCAGCCACCGCAAGCCAGGGCAGGAAGAACGTCACGCGTCGCACGTGTCATCCAGATCGGCACCCCGCTGTGCGGCGCATATCCCTCAGATGGGTGACACCCGTTTGAGGGAGGCGCGGCTCACCCTTTGGGGTTGGCGCTGGTCCTGCGCCAGTAGGGGCTAGCGAGACCTCGCTCCGTCAGGATCTGCTGCACGCGCAACATCGCTGTGTAGGTGGGGATGACGGCCAGCTGCTCGCCGTCGGGGGTCAGCTCGAGCCCCCGATCGAGGGCGTCGCCGAGGTCTCGCTCGACGTCCAGGCGCTCCGGCGAGAAGCCGCCGTACTTGAACCGCAGGGCGAGCTCCTCGGCGCGCGAGCCGCTCGCGATCACGCGGCCGACGCGCGGCATGAGCTCCTCGAGCTCGACGTCCCAGATCCAGGAGACGTCGCGCCCGTCGGCGATGTCGTCGTTGAGCGCGAGCACGACGGCCGGGAGCTTTGGGGCACGCGCGAGGGTGCGAACGACCTCGTTCGCGCCAGCCGGGTTCTTGGCCAGCAAGAGGAGCGCGGTCTTCTCGCCAATGGCCACGCGCTCCAGGCGGCCGAACGCCGGCTCGAATGCGGCGAGGCCCGCAGCGATCTCCTGGGGCGCGAGCCCGAGCACGTGGCCGAGGCCGGCGGCCGCGAGCGCGTTGTAGACGTTGTACAGGCCGGGTATCGCGAGCTCTACCTGCGTGTCGCCGGCAGGAGTCGACAGACGAAATCGCACGCCGTCGAGGTCGTGTTGCTCGATGTCACGCGCGACGTAGGAGGGCGTCGGGCGCTCAGCATTGCACGCGCTGCAGCGCCAGTGTCCGAGGTGCCCGACGTAGGCGACGTTGTACTCGAGGGCGGCGCCGCACTTGAAGCACGTGCGCGCATCCGAGGCGTGCGCAGGTCGCGCCGTGCCGGCGGTCGGGTCATCGATGCCGAACGTCCTGAGCTGTGCCCGCCCGTCGACCACGTCGACCACCCGTGGGTCGTCGGCGTTGGCGATGACCACGCAGTCGGGGCCGAGCGCGCGCATCGCGCGGCGCCATTTCTCGGCGATCGTCTCGAGCTCGCCGTAGCGATCGAGCTGGTCGCGGAACAGATTTCCAAGGACGACGGCTCGCGGCGCCAGGGCACGGCTGAGCTCGGGGAACGCCGCCTCGTCGGCCTCGAGCAGGCCGAGCTCGGCCGAGCGGGCGGCGACCAGCGTCGAGGCTACGCCCGATGCCAGGTTGGCGCCGGCGTGGTTATGCGCGAGAGCAAAGCGGCCGCGCAGGATCGATGCCGCCATTGAGGTCGTTGTCGTCTTCCCGTTCGTGGCGGTGACAAGAGCGGAGCCGCACGACAGACGGCGGCCGAGCAGCTCGATCGCCTCCGGCGCGACGGCCAGGAGCACCCGGCCCGGCAGCGTCGTGCCACCGCCGCGGCCCGACCAGCGCGCGACGTGCGCTGTGAGCCATGCGAGCGCCCGGCCGAGGCCAAGGCGCAGGCGCATCGTCGGGTGAGGGTCGGGCACGCGCCGAGTCTATGCCGCGTGCAGGGCTTCGCCCGCGCACGCCGAAGCGATCGAGACATGTCTTCGGCTCAGGCAGTCCGCGAGGCTCGCCGAACGGCTCCGGCGCGCTCAGCCGAGCTCGAACGGGTGGCCCGAGCCGTCGACGCGCGTGACGGCTACACGGCGCGTCATTCCCGGCGTGTCCAGGAGCTCGCCACCCAGATAGGACGGGTCCTCGGGCTCGACGAGCGTCAGCTTCGCGCGCTCGGCGACGCGGCACGATTCCACGATGTCGGCAAGCTCTCTGTGCCCGATCGCATCCTGCTGAAGCCAGAACCGCTCGACGAGGAGGAGTGGGAGGTCATGCGCGCCCACTCCGACGAGGGCGCAGACCTGCTCGAGCGGCTTGGGCTGGACGCCGCGACCGTCTCCGCGGTGCGCCACCACCATGAGCATTTCGACGGGTCCGGGTACCCAAGGGGACTCGCCGGCGAGGAGATTCCCATCCTCGCGCGGATCGTCCACGTTGTAGACGCGTTCGACTCGATGATCTCCGACCGTGCATACTGTCGGGCGCGGCCGATGCTCGAGGCGATTCACGAGCTCCGAGCCGGGGTCGGTCAGCAGTTCTGCCCGCGCTGCATGCGGGGTCTGGAAGCGCACTTCGAGTCGGTGGCTCTGCGAGGAGCCGACGGCTCAGCGCCGCGACGGGCCGGCCGGCCTAGCCGCTCGCGACGATCGTGAAGACGCGGGCCGCGGGACGTCCGCCCGCCTCGACGCTGACCGTTCTCTCGCCGTCTGCGCGCGAGCCCGAGACCGCCGTCCAGCGGACCCAGCCCCAGACCGGCTTGTAGTACTCGCCGAGCCTGCTGATCTTGACCACGTCGCCAGTGCTCGGCGCATGGATGAACAGATCGTTGCCCAGGTAGATGCCCACGTGGTCAGTCTTGTTGAAGAAGACGAGATCGCCGGGGAGGTAGCCGCCCTCGGGCGCGCCGCCGCCGCGTGCCTCGCCCTTGCCGCGAATCGCTCCCGCGGCCGTAGCGCCGAAGTCCCACTGCGAGCCGGTCCAGTCACCGACGTAGATGCCCGCGCCCTTGGCGAACGACCACGAGACGAGGCTCGAGCAGTCGAAGCCGCCGTGCCAGATCGAGGGCTCGCCCGTGATCATGTCGCTGACCGAGCGGCCGTGATTGCCGCCCCAGGTGTAGGGGACACCGATCTGTCGCAGCGCGTAATCGATCACGGCCGCTGCTTCCTGTGTGTGTGGCTGCGGGAGCTGGCCGGCGATGCCAAGCTCGACGTGGAGCTCGTTGTTCGTGAGGTTCAATGCCTCGCTCTCGAGCGCGTCGACTCGCGCCTGAAGGGTGCGGTGCGCGGCGCGGACGTCGTTCAGCTCGAGCTTGCGAACCTCGACCGAGCCGCGCAGCTTGCGAGCCATTGTCTCGGTCTTCTCGAACTCGGCGGGCGAGAGCTCGGGGTCGCCAGCACGGGACTCGACGTCGAGTACGGCCCATTCGAGCTCCTCGAGACGTCGCTCGGCGCGCGCCACCTTGCGTGCGGCGCGAACGGCCTTGTTCTCGCCTACGCCGATCTCGACCTGAAGCGGGTCGAGCTCGAATACGCGCTCACGGCCGGGCAGCACCGAGCCGCTGGGGAGCCCGCGAGGGTTGAAGACACGTGCGACATCGAGGACCTGATCGACGTACCAGTCTGCGTGGTTGTAGGCGAAGATCGCGCGGCGCAGGTCTTTCCGGCCGCCGGTCGCGGCCAGGTAGCGGGCCGCGGAGTAGATCGCGTCCGTGGCATTCCACGGGTCGGCAGTGCCGTCACCGGTGGCGTCGACGCCCCAGCGCAGCCACGTGCTCGGCAGGAACTGCATCCAGCCGACCGCACCCGCCGAGCTCGGCCCCATGTTGCGCCCGTAGTTCGTCTCGACCTTGTTGATCGCGGCGAGGACATGCCAGGGAACGTCGTACTCGGCGCCGGCCCGCTTCCAGATGTTGACGAGGTCCTCGAACGAGAGATCCTCGCGCGTGGCCGGCTGGCGCATGAGTGCGAACGGGATCCGGACGCTGCCCGGCAGGTTCGGCGCCTCGGCGCTGGCGAGAACGGCGAACTCGGTGTCGCCGACGACCGTGAATGTTCGACTCTCGGCCGCGAGCGGAGTGGCGAGCGCCGCCGCAGCAGCCACGATGAGAGCGAGGCGTTTCACGCCGGCGGCCGCCGGCTAGCCAGCGACCCGCAGGTCGCGAGCGTCGAGGTCGCCCTCGTCCGGGCCTGCGCCATCGTCGTCAGGTCGCAGGTGCTCGAGCAGCCGCGGGGCCGACTCGCCGCCGTACTCGTCTTGCTGGTCTGCGAGCTGGGAGCGAAGCGCGTGAGCCAGGGCGATCTCGAAGTCGTGCTTGCTGCCCGATGCGCCCGCGGCGATCTCCGGCTCGACTAGCCCGTCGAGCACGAGCTGTACGAGGTGCTGCGCGAAGCTCTGCATGTCGTGGAACTCGCCCTCTTCGATGGCGTCGGGAATCTCTTCCGTCTTCTCGGGATCGATGATCAGATCCGAGATGCGCGAGGTGTTCACCATTACCTCGACGGCCGCGACGCGACCGCCGCCGATGCGGGGAAGAAGGCGTTGGCTGATGACGCCGCGCAGCGTCGCGGCGAGGATCTGGCGCACGAGCATCTGCTTGTCGGGCGGGAAGAGCTCGATCATGCGGCCGATCGTCTCGCGCGCATCGAGCGTGTGCATCGTCGATAGGACGAGGTGGCCCGACTCACCGGCCTGAAGGGCTGCCGTTGCCGACTCCTGATCGCGGAGCTCGCCGACGAGGATGATGTCGGGGTCCTGACGCAGGACGCGCCTCAGCGCCTCCTTGAACGAGCCAGTGTCGAGGCCGATCTCGCGCTGCGAGACGATGCAGCCCTTGTCGTCGTGCATGATCTCGATCGGATCCTCGATCGTCACGATGTGCTCCGACCGGGTCCGATTCATGTGGTCGATCATGGCCGCGAGCGACGTCGTCTTACCCGAGCCGGTCGCGCCGGTTACTAGGACCAGCCCGCGGCGTTCCTCGGCCAGGCGTCCAACGCCGTCAGGGAGGCCGAGCGCGTCGAAGCTTGGGACGTCCTTCGGCACGTATCGGAAGGCGAATGACGTCAGGCCGCGCTGGCGGAAGCCGTTGACGCGGAATCGCCCGGCACCGTCGGCCGTGTAGGAGGTGTCGATGTCGCCGTGCTCCTGGTAGTGCTCGCGCTTGGCCGGCGTGTTTGCTGTGATCGCGTTGAGAATCTGCTCCATCGAGTACTCGGTCAGCTCGGGAGCGCCCTCGACACGCTGCAGGTCACCGTCGACGCGGACGACCGGCGGTTCGCCGACCTTGAGATGCAGGTCGGAGCCACCGACCTCGATGGTGTGTGCGAGCAAACCTTTCAGATCCATGACGTCTCCTCCATGTTCGGCACTCGCCGCGGGCTCGACGTCACCCGGTTGGGCGCCGAGGCCTACCCCATGCGAGGGAGGGCAGACGCAACGGTTTGCCGGCTACACTTCGACGCCGCCGGGGGTGTACCCAAGTGGCCAAAGGGGACCGGCTGTAAACCGGTTGGCTCCGCCTTCGAAGGTTCGAATCCTTCCGCCCCCATAGCGCTCGCTAGGTCTGTAGGCGCTCTGGGCGCGTGCGACGCTCGATCGCTCAATCTCGGATGGGCGCCCTGTTACCGTCCTCGCTTCTCGACCAGGAGGTAGACATGCCGGTCTTCAACATCATGTTCCCCGTGCTGCCAGGGAAGGAGGACGATGCTCGGAAGTTCGCCGAGGAAGCGACGGGCTCGCATCGCAAGCACTTCGAGGGCGTCCAGAAGGCGAACTCATTGGCTCGCCAGACCTGGGCCATGCAGGAGACGCCAGGCGGCACCTTCATCCTCGTGTGGGGCGAGGTCGATGAAGCTATCGAGGCTAGCTTCGGGCGAATGGCCACGGCAACCGGAGAAGACTTCGACTGGATGCGCGGGAGGATCAAGGACATCTCGGGCGTCGACATGACCGAGCCCGGCGGCCCGATACCCGAAGTGATCCTCGACTGGTCGGCCTAACCACCGTCGCCCAAGCGCAAGGTTCCGCCGGGCTCGGGCATGTTCTGAACGAGTTCTGTGGGCAGCGAGTTGACGACGAAGAGGCGGTGAAGCTCGCGAGAACCTTCCCCGTCGCTTCCCCGCGAGCGCCTGAGGCCACCGCACGGTGAGGAAGAACGCGCGTCGCTACCGGCAAGCGCCTTGCCCCGAATGCGCCGCAACCACGGGCTCAAGCCGAGAGTCGCCGCGTCCGTAGAATGTGACGAGCGCCCTCTTAGCTCAGCTGGTAGAGCACCTCCATGGTAAGGAGGGGGTCGGCGGTTCGAGTCCGCCAGAGGGCTTCCCTGCACAGAGCGGGATTCTGGGGTTAGACGGCACCCTCCGAAGAGGCCCCTGGGGAACATTGGGGGAACATTCTCGACAGATTCGCCTCCTTCTCGGCACTGCTCCGCTCGCCTGGCCGTCAGTCTCCGACCGTGGTTCAGGCGACGTGTGGGCATCGAGAGTTCGGATCTCGCCCCCTCCGTAACTTGAGGCCGTCTCGGGCGGCACGGCCGGCGGCTGTCTCCCTCGTGGCGGGCGTGTGCTCGGGGGCTCTAGACGCTCGGCTTGGCGGCGAGGGCTCGGATGAGGGCGACGACTTCTTCGCTGAAGGGCTCGGGGTCGAGGCGAGCCTCACCGAAGATGGTGCGGTGCACCACGAGAGCGGGGGCTAGTTCACTGACGAGATCGAGGTGCGGGTGATCGGCTCCGAGCAGGCGGACGAGGATCTTCCGATAGGGCTCGGTCGTGTGGCGGTGCCGCATGGCGTGGCTGATCTCGGGGCTCGCCCGCATGGCCGAGACCAGTCCGGGGACCAGGTCCGGGTGGCTGGACGCGAGCTCGGCTCGGGCGCGAACTAGGTTGGTCAGGTCGGCCTCAGGGTCGTCGCTCTTTTCATACGTTGGCTCAGAGCCGGTGCGGATGGCCTCGGCGACGAGGGATTCCTTGTTCGGCCAGCGCCGGTAGATGGCGCCGACGCCGGCTTCGGCCCGTTCTGCCACGTCTTGGATACGGAAGCTGTCGTAGCCCTGCTCGAGCAGCAGGGTGCGGGTGGCCGCCAGGATTGCCTCGGTGCGGCTTTGGTCATGTTTGCGTCCGAGGCGGGGTTCGGGTCGGCGTCCGGGCTGGGTTGCCACGCCCACATCGTACCGGTGAATGTTGCGTTCCGGAAGGAGATGCTTCTATAATAGGGCGGAGTGGCGATATCCGGAAAGGAATCTTCCGCAAGGATGCCCGAGCCAGCGACTCCGAAGGCAGCACAGCCCTGAGCGAAAGGAACCGAGATGACGGACATGAAGGCGTTGATAGTCGTAACGAGTCATTCCGATTTCGAGCATCCGAAGGCGGAACCGACTGGCCTCTGGCTATCGGAGCTCACCCACTTCTACGATGAATTCACGAAAGCCGGGATCCACATGGACATCGTGAGCGCGAAGGGCGGCGAAGTACCGATCGACGGCAGGAGCCTGGGTCGCTTCACCCTGGACAAGGCCACGAAGAAGCGGTACGAGGCCCCGCGATTTATGGCCCTGCTCAAGAACACGAAAGCACTCTCAGACGTGGACTGGCGTCAATACGACGTTCTCTACTTCGCCGGTGGACACGGCGCCATGTGGGACTTCCCGGACGACAGCGAGCTGCAAACGCTCACTCGCGACATGTACGAGGGGGGGAAAGTGGTCTCAGCGGTGTGTCACGGCACGGCGGCACTGCAGAACGTTCAGCTGAGCACCGGCGAGTACCTAGTGCAGGGCAAGAAGGGAACCGGCTTCGCATATCGCGACGAGACCATCGCCGGTGTACGGCGTTTCGTGCCATACAACCTCGAGAAGCGTCTGAAGCAAAGAGGAATGATCTACAGCAAGGCGTTTCTACCGCTCGCGGGCCATACGGTCGTCGACGAGCGCCTTGTTACAGGGCAGAACCCGAACTCCGCGACCAAGACGGCTCAAGCGACGCTCGAAGCACTCAGAGATCAGTAGGCCGCTCGCAACCCGTCGCTTCCGGCCCAACGCGAGATACCTGGCGGCGTTCCGCGCCCTACTGCGTCCACCCTGTCACCGTATGCCGCGAAGAGGAACGCCTATGGGGATTGAGCTGCCGGGCACTTCGCGTGCCACGAAGTACCCTTGGTGTACCCTCGTGCGCTCGCAAGCCGACGGTCGAGAACAGAACCCGGAGGTAAGACAACCCGTCGGGGTTGGACTTACGCCGTTGATTCCCTCTTTTACCGAGGAGGGGTCGGCGGTTCGAGTCCGCCAGAGGGCTTAATTCTGGGCAACGGTTCTTGGCACCCGACGCCCGGCTCGACGGCCGTCGAGGGTACCCCAGGGCTACATGCTTCTCGTGCGGCGCCTTCGGTCAGACGGTGACGACGACCTTCCCTCGAGCGCGCTCCGTCTCGACGTAGCGGATCGCCTCGGCCGTCTCGCTGAGCGGGTACGTCCGGTCGATCACCGGCGCGACCGTGCCAGCTTCGAGCAGGTCCTTCAGCTGACGCAGGTCGGCCGCATCTCTCTGCGCCGTTGGCGCGACGATCTTCTGGCTGACGAACGGTGCGAGCGCCAGACCTCGCGCCATGCGGCCGATCGGCCCCAGCCAGCGCCCGCCACCGGATCCGCTACTCATGACGAGCGTTCCCTGCGGCGTCAGCGAGCGCCGGCACCTCGAAGCTGGGAGCGTTCCGGCCAGCTGGAAGATGAGGTCGTAGCGCTGAGCGGTCTCGGTGAAGTCCTCCCGCGTGTAGTCGATGACGTGGGCCGCTCCAAGCGATCGAACCAGCTCGACGTTGCGGGTGCTACAGACGCCTGCGACGTGAGCACCCATCGACTTCGCGATCTGCACGGCAAGCGTGCCGATGCCGCCGGAAGCGCCAATGATCAGGACGTCCTGCCGCTGCTCGAGTCCTCCCCAGTCGCGCAGGCCCTGTAGGGCCGTGATCCCGGCGAGCGGCACAGCCGCGGCCTGCTCGAAGCTGAGGTTCGCGGGCTTCTTCTCGAACCATGCCTCGGGCGCACAGACGTACTCGCCAAAGCTGCCCCAGACGCACCCCGCCACTCCGCCGAAGACGGCATCGCCCGCGCGAAGCCGCGTCACACCGTCGCCGAGGGCTTCGACCTCGCCGGCCAGGTCAACGCCCAGGCCGTTGGTCTTCGGCCGGCGCAGGCCCGACTCCATACGCATGACGTAGGGCTCGCCGCGCAGGAAGTGCCAGTCGTAGGGATTGACGCTGGCGACGCGGACGCGCACGAGGACCTCGCCTTCCCCTGGCGTCGGCTTCTCGATCTCCCTGAGCTCGAGGACATCGGGTGGGCCGTATCTCTCGTAGACGATCGCTTTCATCGCAGACATGACGGTCTGGCCTGAAGTGTCGCCCATGCCTCATCGCCGACGTGCTCGACGGTACCCGCGACCGCTCGAGCCGCAGCATACGAGCGGGCCAGCTCTCCGCGGTCGGGAAGCCCGCCACGATCCCGTCTCTCCTACCCGGTTACGATGGCCGGCAATGTCGAACATTCGGGGCGCGATCGGGCGAACTCACGCCGCCATCTATCGGAAGACAAAGGGACGGATAGGCGGCAAGGTCGGCTCGCAGCCGCTCATGCTGCTTACGACGACAGGGCGCAAATCGGGACTCGAGCGCACCACGCCAGTCGGCTACCACGAAGACAACGGTGACTACGTCATCGTCGCCCTGGGGCCTTCAGGCTCACTCAAGCATCCCGCCTGGTATCTCAACCTCACAAAGCGCCCCACGGCCACCGTCCAGGTAAGAGACCGCATCTTCAGGGCCAGCGCTGAGACAGCCAGCCCTGAAGAACGGGCGCGCCTATGGCCGATAGTGGTTGAGCGCGCTGCCAGCGTCGCCAAGTACCAGGCGAAAGTCGAGCGGGAAATTCCGCTCGTCGTACTCAGCCCGAAGCAGGACTAGGCGGTCCTCGGCTCGGGACGGGCAAGCGCGTATGCTGGCCAGATGAGCGCGCCCGCGACCGAGCGGAAGCTGCCCGAAGCCTTCGAACACCTCTCAGACCACCTTCACTGGGCGAGCTGGGAGGAGCAGGAGCGCATGGAGCGCCAGGTAAACGCGACCGTGGAGGAGCTCGCCGTTTTCTACGACGCGGTGCTTCCGCACACGGCCGAGATCTTCGCCCACCTAGAGAACGTGCCTGCCGAGGAGAGCATGAGCACCGAGGACAGGACGCTCTTCTCGCTCGCCGTTGCGTTCGCCGAGATCGCCGACGGCGTCGAGTACTACTCCCCCGAGTCGACGTCGGCCGCGGCGATGCCCCGGTTCAAGATCAGCCACGACATCCTGGGCTGGCGCTGGACGCCGGTCGAGCGGCTTCCCTAGCCAGGCCACGCGTGGCGCCGTGATCGACTGGCAGTCAGTCTGTCGCGTCGGTGACGTCCCCGTCGACGACGTGCGGCGCTACGAGATCGAAGGCTGTCCAGCGCTGGCCGTCTTCAACCTCGACGGTGAGTTCTACGTCACCGATGACCGCTGCACGCACGCCGAGGCGTCGCTGTCGGAGGGAGAGCTCGAGGACGACGTGATCGAGTGTCCCTTCCACGGCGGCAGCTTCCACATCCCCACCGGCGAGGTGATGACGTCGCCGCCGAGGAAGCCGCTCAGGACCTACGAGGTTCAGCTGAGCGGCGACGAAGTGCAGATCCGCGTACCGGACGAGTAGTCGCCGCGTCCGGACGAGTAGTCCGCCTCGGTGACGCCGCCGTCAGTCGAAGAGCGGCAGCACCTCGCGCGCCGCGCGACCCACGATCTCCTCGGCGCGCTCGTGCGGCATGGGAAAGAGGATGACCGAGTCGGCTCCGGCATCGCGTAGCCGCTGGATTCGCTCAGCGCACATCTCCGGATCGCCGATCACGGCGAGGTCGTCCTGCCAGTTCCTGTGCAGGCCGGCGTCGACGCCGGCGGGGCCCTCCATGCCGAGGTTCTCGAGCTCCTCTGTCATGCCCTCGATCTCGAAGAGCGGTGTCATCCCCGCACTCAGGTGCAGGTAGGTGGCGAACAGGCGGCGCACGTCGAGCCTGGCCTTCGCGACGGTATTGGCTACGGAGAAAAATGCGAAGACCACTAGTCGACAGTGGTCGTTGCGGCCCGCCTCGGCCCGACCGGCTGCGATCTGCTCTGACGCCCACTCAATGTAGCGGACGCCGGCGAGCAAGGGGAGGATCACGCCGTCGGCGATCGCCCCCGCCATGCGCAGCATCTTGGGAGCCACGGCGCCCATGTAGATCGGGAGCGCCTCGTCGAGCGGGTGGGTGAGCTTCACGCCGTCGAACGTGAACGTCCGCCCCTCTGTCGTCAGCTCCTCGCCGCCCGTCAGGGCCCGCACCGCCTCCACGCACTCACGCACGGCGCTGAGTGTCGAGGTGGGATGGAGCCCCATCTGGCGCAGCCAGTACGGGAGCCCGAGCGCGATTCCGGGCCAGAAACGGCCCGGATGCATGCGTGCGATCGTCGCGACCTCCATCGCGAGCACTGCCGGGTGCCTTACGGGCGCTGCAACGATCCCCGTTCCAACCGGAATGCGCTCCGTCGTGTCGAGCGCCGCGGTCACCGCCGAGATGCCACCGGTATAGAAGTAGTCCTCGGCCAGCCAGAGCTCGCCGAAGCCGAGCTCCTCACCGAGCTTCGCGGTGCTGGCGATCTGCTCGGGCGAGATCATGCTCCCGAGCAACAGCCCGACCGGAGTCTCGGTGCTCATGGCGCGACCATAGCGCTCAGTCGCGCAGCGCAGGCATGAGCTCCTCGACGAACGTCTCGAGCTGCCAGCGAGCCTCGTCCCAGGTCAGGAGCCCCTGCGGAAATGCCCAGCTCAGCCACGAGAGCTCGCCGTCGCCGTGGATCCGCGCAAGCGAATCGAGTTTCCGTTTGACGTCGTCGACGGTCCCGCACAGAGCGAAGTCGTGATCGACGAGGCGCTGGTACACGTGTTCCTGGCTCGCGAACGTCAGCGGCTCGTCGCCGTCCTCGTCGGGGTTGCGGAAGACCTCCATGAAGCCAAACTGGCTGAAGTAGGCGTAGAAGCCCCAACCCGTCGTGCGAGCGCCGAGCGCGAAGGCCTCGTCGTAGGTCTTGCCGATCGAGATCGAGCGAAACGCTCCGACGCCCTCACCGAGCGCGAGCTCGCGCCCACCCTTCTCTGACTCGTCTCGGTACGCGTTGCAGAGCTCGCCGAAGGCGCCGGGGTACGAGGTCATCATCCAGGGCAGGATCTGCTCGGTCGCGCACCAGCGAATCGTCGACTCGCTGACCGAGAACGGCTGCCAGATCGGCGGGTGCGGCTCCTGATAGGGCTTAGGGACAACGCTGATGCGCCTGATGACGCCCTCGTCGTCGAGCTCGCCCGGCGCTCCGTACGTGCGTGTCCACTCCTGCGCGGGCCAGCGGGTGATGCCCGTGTCGTAGGGAAACGGGATGGAATAGAACTGGCCGTCGTACTCGAGGCTGTCCTCGGTCCAGGCCTTCTTGATGATCGTGAAGACCTCCTCGAACACTGCCCGGTTGTGCTGGTCGAGCTCCGAGCCGTCCATCGGCGCCGAGGTCACGCGGTACTGCTGGCCGAGAACGTTGGTCCAGCGATCCTGGTACCCGCGGGCGAAACCTGCGATCACGCGTCCCTTGCTGAGGTGGTCGAGAATCGCGAGCTCCTCGGCGCAGCGGATCGGGTCCCATCCCGGGATGACCAGACCGAGCGGCGCGAACTTGATCTGCTCGGTTCTTGCGGCGAGATCGGTGTAGAGCATCAGCGGCGCGATCGAGCACTCGAACCCCTCCGAGTGGAAGTGGTGCTCGGTCGTCGAGAATGCGTCGAAGCCGACCTCGTCGGCGAGGACGACGAGGTCGCGGAGCTCGTCGAGCATCTGCTGGTAGCGCTCGTTGTTGCGACCGATCGGGCGCAGGGCGCGCCGCTCCTCCGGCGTGGCCGGAATGGTCGGGAAGACCATGAGGTCGAACTTCATTGCGCCACCATTACAGACGCGACGCCTGCGTTCAGCAACGCCGTTAGGCGGCCTCGTCCTCGTCCCGCTCGAAAAGCACGCTCGGCGCGAAGATGCCGATGTGGCCGCACTGCACGCAGACCAGCGTCATCGCGCCCGACGCGCTCCCGTCATCGATCGAAGCGGCTAACGGCGAGTCGCCGATCCTGAACGTCGTATGCCCACACCAGGGGCACGAGGGTCGGACGCCGCGCGAAGAGAGCCAGTTGGCGAACTCCTTGTCGTCCACGCCTCAAAACATCGGCCGCCGCGCGATCGCTCGTGAACGACCGCCGCCACGTCTGGTCACACCGGGGCTCACGCCGGTTATCCCGGGCCGTCAGGTAAGGGTGTTGGCGCCGCTCATGTAGACAGAGATCGCGGCGAGGCGGCCGTCCTCGACCCGGAAGAAGTTGCAGTTGTGCTTCTCCTGGCGGACTCCGTCGGTGGCGAGGTTGCGTACGAGAAACTGCGAGGCGATCGTGCCGGCTTGCTCATCGACGACGTGATGAAAGTCGCCGTGCCAGACGCTCTCGAAGCGCTCGAAGAGGCCTTCGAACATCGCGCGGATCTCGGTGTCACGGCCCTGGTGCTCGACGCCGGCCGTCTCGACGGTGATGCGGCAATCGGCCGCGCACGTGGCGAGCGTTCCCTCGACGTCCTGTGCGTCGACGGCCGCGAAGTAGCGCTCGACGAGATCAATCATCTCCGACTTGGTCATGAGCAGTCCATCCTCCCTTGCGCCTCCCAGATGGTTGATTCCACGATCAGAGCGTTGCCTTGATCTGTCCGCCGTCGACCTGCAGCGCCGTTCCGGTGATGTAGGCCGCCTGCTCGGAGGCAAGGAAGATGATGGCCGCGGCGACCTCTTCGGGCGAGCCGTAGCGGCGCAGCGGGAGCTCCTCCATGATCTCGGCCTTCACCACGTCGACGGTCACGCCTCGTCGCTCTGCTAGGCCGCCGACGATCTCCTCGGCGCGGCCCGTCCATGCCGGGCCCGGCATGACCTGGTTGACGAGGATGTTGTCCTCCGCCAGCTCGTTTGCGAGATGCTTGGAGAGCCCCGAGATCGCGCTGCGGACAACCGTCGAGAGCGTGCCCCGGTCGCGCGGCTGCTTGACCCAGGTTGAGGTCATGAAGACGATCCGGCCCCCGCCGGCCTCGCGCATTCCCGGGATCACGCGCCGGCAGAGCTGGATTGCCGGGAAGAACATCATCTGCAATGCGTCTTCCCAGTCCTCGGTCGTGGTCTCCATAAAGCTCATCGTCCTCGGGCCGCCCGTGTTGCAGACCAGGATGTCGACGTGTCCGAAGCGGTCGAGCACGGCGTCGGCCATCGACTCGACCGCGCCCGGGTCGGTGAGGTCTGCCGGGAAGGCCGCGACCTGGTCGGCTGCGCCGAGTTCTGTGGCGGCCGCGCTCAGCAAGTCCTCACTTCGCGCGCTGATCGCGACTCGAGCTCCCTCGGCAGCGAGCCCGCTTGCGACGGCCAGGCCGAGTCCCTTGCTCGCCGCGGTGACAAGCGCGACCTTGTCCTTCAAGCCGAGATCCATCGCGGCACCCTAGATGGTTCTAGATTGGCGCCGACCGAGCCGCGACGATCGAGGAGGAACGATGAAAACGAGCGGGATTGCCTGGGTCTCGAGCCGAACCCCGCGCTACGCCGAGATGCGCGGCTTCGTCGCCGACATCGTCGGGCTCGAGCCATACCACGAGGAAGACGAGTTCGCCCTGTTCTCGTTCCCCAACGGCGACACGTTCGAGGTGACGGGGCCCGGCTCGCCGGTGTACGAGGACCCGAAGCTCGATGACCATCCCGACGGGCGTGGCCCGGCACCCGTCGCCGCGTTCCAGGTCGACGACGTCGATGCCGCACGCGCCGAGCTCGAGGGCAAGGGAATCGAGTTCA
>CBDCXJ010000029.1:0-8136 GCA_965223695.1 Gaiellaceae bacterium
GGTGTTCCCCATCAGCGCCGGCGCCGAGGAGAGGTTCACACCGATAGCCGTGAAGTTGAACGGGCTGATTGCGAAGACGAAGCCCTCGAGCGGCCGGTACTCGATGCGGTTCCAGACGCCGTCCCCCGACCTGGGCTGCTCTGCGTAGATCCGCGTCATGTACTCGACGTTGAAGCGGAGGAAATCGATGGCCTCGGCGGCCGACTCGACCTCGGCCTGGTGCGCAGTCTTCGACTGGCCGAGCATCGTTGCCGCGTTCATCGTGTCGCGCCACGGGTCCGCGAGCAGCTCGGCAGCACGAAGGAAGATGGCCGCGCGATCCTCCCATGGCGTGCGCGCCCAGTCGTGTGCAGCTTCACCCGCTGCCGCGATCGCCTGCTCGACCTCGGCGGCGCCCGCGTGGTGCACGTCGGCGAGGACGTGAGAGCGCGCGTGTGGCATCGTGACCTCTGTGGTCGTGCCCGTTCGCACCTCTTGCCCTCCGATCACGCAGGGGATGTCGACGCGCTGGCTCGCGACCTCGGCCAGCCGGGCCTGCAGGCTGGCACGCTCGGGGCTGCCCGGCCCGTACTCGCCGACCGGTTCGTTGTATGCCGGTGGAACCCGGAAAATGGCGTTCGTCATGGGCGGCACAGTACAACGGGCGGGGGCGGCGGGCGGGGCGGAATGACGCTCTCGGAGGACGCTCGTACAGAGCTCGTGCGCTCACATGCGCAGCGGACGTGTTGCCGTCTCGCCGAGCTCTCTGGGCTCGCGCGCGGGGGCTGGCAGCATCCATCTGCAGGCCGGTGGGCGGGTCGGTGCCCACCTCAATCTGGCCGAGCCGTCTGTTGCTCGGCGCGCGTTCTCGCTGCTCAAGTCCTTCGAGGCGCCGTCTGAGCTGAGGACGTACGCGCGGCGTGCGCTCGGCCGTGGCGGGCGCGTCGAGCTCCACATCGACGACTCGCCTCGAGCTGTGCAGACCCTCGAGGAAGCGGGCGTGATCGACGCAGGCCTGAGGCCGCAGCCGTTTCCGCCCGGCCGGATCACGAAGCGGGCCTGCTGCCGCGCCAGCTACTTGCGCGGTGTCTTTCTCAGCGCAGGCTCGGCCAGCGGCCCGCGAAATGCGCATCTCGAGCTGCGCGTTTCCTCGGAAGCCACGGCCGAGCATCTCGCCGGACTCGCCGGGCAGGAGAACGTGCCGTTGTCGGTCCGCGACCGTGAGCGCTTCGCGATCGCGTACACGAAGAGCGTCGAGGCGTTGACCGACTTTCTGGCGCTGATCAGCGCGACCGAGACCGCGCTCGGGCTGCGGGAGGCGTCGGTTATCGCAGCGGCTCGGGGCGACGCCAACAGGCGCACCAACGCCGACCACGCGAACCTCGTGCGCGCGACAAAGGCGGCGCACGCGCAGATCGCCGCTATCCGCCGACTCGAGGCCTCGGGCCGCATGGACGGGCTGTCGAACGAGCTGGTCGAGGCCGCTCGGCCTGCGCGTTGCGCACCCGTCTAGCTCACTCAGGGAGCTCGCCGAGCGCTCGAATCCACCGGCGAGCAAGGTCTCGATGCATCGCCGACTCCGCAAACTCCAACGCCTCGCCGAGGGCTAGACTCGCGCCAGCGCGTCGGCGGGCCGCCGACGCAGCCTGGCAGGCGAGGAGAGGAGATGGGAGCGCGATGAGCGTGCGTGTCGGTATCAACGGCTTCGGAAGGATCGGGCGGAACTTCTTCCGCGCCTCATTGCGCGACGGCGTTGACGTAGATCTGATCGCCGTCAACGACCTCGGTGACGAGACCCAGATGGCGCACCTCCTCAAGTACGACTCCGTACTCGGGCGGCTCGACGGCGACGTGTCGGTCGCCGACGGAACGATCAAAGCGGCTGGCGAGGAGTTCAGGCTGCTGAATGAGCGGGACCCGGCGAAGCTGCCCTGGGGCGAGCTCGGCGTCGACGTTGTGCTCGAGTCGACGGGGATCTTCACCAGCCGCGACAAGGCGAGCCTTCACCTCGAGGCCGGCGCGCCCAAGGTTGTGATCTCGGCGCCCGCGTCCGAGCCCGACGTGACTCTCGTGCTCGGCGTGAACGACGACGCCTACGACGCGTCGGAGCACAAGATCATCTCGAACGCCTCGTGCACGACGAACTGCATCGGGCCCGTCGCGAAGGTGCTTCACGACGCCTACGGCATCGAGACCGGCTTCATGACAACGACGCATGCCTACACCAACGACCAGAGCATCCTCGATTTGCCGCACAAGGACTTGCGGCGCGCACGCGCCGCTGCGATCAACCTGATCCCGACCTCGACGGGTGCCGCCCGCGCGATCGGGCTCGTCATCCCAGAGCTGCAGGGCAAGCTCGACGGCGTCGCCGTTCGTGCTCCCGTCCCCGACGGCTCGATCGTCGACTTCGTTGCGCGGGTCGGGCAGGAAGTCAGCGCCGAGGAGGTCAACAGCCTCTTCGAGGAGAACGCCGACAAGGGAGCGCTCGAAGGGATACTCAAGTACACCGACGAGCCGATCGTCTCGAGCGACGTCGTCGGCTCCTCGTACAGCTCGATCTTCGACAGCCAGATGACGATGGCGAGCGGCGATCTCGTGAAGGTGTTCTCGTGGTACGACAACGAATGGGGTTACTCGTGCCGGCTCGTCGATCTCATGGGGCGTCTCTGAGGCGGCGAGTCGCCGCCGCCACCGGCTGAGCCGCCGGTCATGCGCGAGCCTCGTTCCGTTCGCGACGCCGATGTCCTCGGGCGCTCCCTGCTCGTTCGCGTCGATTTCAACGTCCCGCTCGATGACGGCGACGTTGCCGACGACACGCGGATCCGGGCGGCGCTCCCGACGATCGAGCTGCTGCGCGACAGGGGTGCGCGCCAGCTCGTCCTGTGCTCACACCTCGGGCGTCCCGACGGCGTCGACCCGGCGCTTTCGCTTCGGACCGTGGCCGAGCGCGCCTCTGAGCAGCTGGGCGAGGAGATTGCGCTCGACGATCGAGCCGCGCCGCTCACGCTGCTCGAGAACCTGCGCTTCTCGGCGGGCGAGACCGCAAACGACCCGGCGTTCGCTGCCGAGCTCGCAGTTGGCTGCGACCTGTTCGTCAACGACGCGTTCGGCGCCGCGCACCGTGCCCACGCGTCGACCGAGGGTGTCGCACACGTGTTGCCGGCTTACGCGGGCCTCCTGCTCGGGCGGGAGCTCGCGGAGCTGGGGAGCCTGCTCGATAGCCCGGCTCGGCCGTTCGTGGCAATCGTCGGAGGCGCCAAAGTCGACGACAAGATCGGCGTGCTTCGCGCCCTCGCCGGCCGCGCCGACACGCTCCTGATCGGAGGCAAGATGGCCGAGGAGCTGCGGGAGCGCGGCTCCGCCAGAAAGGGGCTGCAGCCCCTTTCTACAGGCTCTGCGCGCGTCGAGCTACCGGAGGACGTAGTCGCGGCCTCGGCGTTTGAGCCAGGCGCCGAGAGTCGCAGCTGCGCGTGGGACGAGGTGCCCGATGGTTGGCTCGCCCTCGACATCGGCCCCGCGAGTCGCGAGCGCTTCGCCGAGGCGATCGCCGGCGCCGGAACCGTGCTTTGGAACGGCCCGATGGGGGTCTTCGAATGGGACGCCTTTGGCGCCGGCACTCGCGCCGTCGCCGAGGCGGTCGCCCAGTGTGCGGGCCACACTGTCGTCGGCGGCGGCGACTCCGTGCGCGCCGTGCAAGAGATGGGCGTTGCCGAGCAGATTGGCTGGGTCTCGACCGGAGGCGGCGCATCGCTCGAGCTGCTCGAGGGGCGCGAGTTGCCGGGTGTCGCGGCGATTCCCGCGAGCTCGTGCTGAATGCCCGCACGGGCGACGGTGTGACGCGCCTCTAAGATCCTCGCGATGTCCCTCGCGAAAGTCATCGCGGGCAACTGGAAGATGTTCAAGGGGCCGTCAGAGGCCGGCGCCTTCGTTCGCGACCTCGTTGCCGAGGTCTCGGTGGCGAGTGGCGCGCTCGAGGTCATCGTCTGTCCGCCCGCCGTGTCGCTTGCCGCCGCAGTGAGCGCGGCGCAGGGGACCGGCATCGAGGTTTTCGCACAGAACGTCCACTGGGCCGAGACTGGGGCCTTCACCGGCGAGCTATCCGTCGGGATGCTGCGTGAGCTCGGCGTGGACGGATCGCTCGTCGGGCACTCGGAGCGCCGCCAGCTCTTCGGCGAGACCGACAAGACGACCGCGGCGCGTATGAAGGCCGCGCTCGAGGGCGGCCTTCGCGTGATCGCCTGTGTCGGTGAGCTCGAGACCGAGCGGGTGCAGGGCAGCACCGGCGAGGTCCTCGAGCGACAGGTTGGCGCGCTCGCCCACGCTCAGCCCGGCACCGATGCACTGGCGATCGCGTACGAGCCTGTCTGGGCGATCGGCACCGGACGAACGGCGACGGCCGAGCAGGCGCAGGAGGCGCACGCGACGATCAAGAGCGTGCTCGACGTGCCGGTCCTCTACGGCGGCTCGGTCAAGCCCGAGAACGCCGACGACTTGCTCTCGATGCCCGATGTCGACGGGGCACTCGTCGGCGGCGCCTCGCTTGAGGCGAGCTCCTTCGCGGGGATCTGCAACGCAGGTGCGCGCGAGGCTGCCGGCTGAGCGATGCCGACACGGCCAGTCGCGCTCGTCATCCTCGACGGCTGGGGATGTGCACCGCCGGGCGAGGGGAACGCTGTCGCTCTGGCCGAGACGCCGGTCTTCGACGCGCTCTGGGCCGCGCACCCACACACCACGCTCGGCGCCTCGGGCGCTGCCGTCGGCTTGCCCGAAGGGCAGATGGGGAACTCCGAGGTCGGCCATCTCACGATCGGAGCAGGACGCGCGATCGCCCAGGATCTCGTTCGGATCGACGACGCTATCGACGATGGCACGCTGGCCAAGAACCAAGCGCTCGCTGCCGCGTTCGACCGCGCGCACGAGCGCGACGTACCGGTTCACGTCGTCGGTCTCGTGTCCTACGGCGGCGTGCACTCTCACATCGATCACGTACGCGCCCTGGCCCGGCTCGCGCGGGCCCGGGGGCTCGGGGACGGCACCTACCTGCACGCGTTCACCGACGGACGCGACGTCTCGCCGACGGCGGCCGCGGGTGATGTAGCCGAGCTCGTCGCCGAGGGCATCGCTGTGGCCACCGTTTGCGGTCGCTACTGGGCGATGGACAGGGACAACCGCTGGGAGCGAACCGACAAGGCGCTCGCCGCCCTTCGCGGCGGCGAGGGGCGCCAAGACGACGACCCGGTCGCGGCGATCCGAGCGAGCTATGACGCGGGCACGACTGACGAGTTCATCGAGCCCATCGTTCTCGACGGGACGCCCCGTGTCGGCGGCGACGACGTCGTGATCTTCGTGAATTTCCGGCCCGATCGGGCGCGTCAGCTCTCGCGTCGCCTGGCCGAGGCGTCGATCGATCTGACGACGATGACGCACTACGGGGCCGAGCTGGAGTGTCCCGCGCTCTTCGCCGAGCAGCGGGTCGACGGAACGCTCGCCGAGCTCGTCTCGGCCGCCGGGCTCGAGCAGCTCCACGTTGCCGAGACCGAGAAGTACGCGCACGTCACCTACTTCCTGAACGGTGGACGCGAGGCCCCGTGGCCGGGCGAGCGGCGCGAGCTGCTTCCGTCGCCGACCGACGTCGCAACTTACGACGAGCGGCCCGAGATGTCGGCGGCCGCTGTTGCCGACGCCTTCCGGGTCGGCGTGGCAGACGTGGCGCTCGGCGTTGTCAACTTCGCCAATCCCGACATGGTCGGACACACCGGGGTGATCCCGGCCGCAGTCTGCGCCGTCGAGGAGGTGGATCGTTGCCTGGGGGTCGTGCTCGACGCCGCGACGCAGGCCGGGGGGGTCGCGCTCGTGTTCGCCGACCACGGGAATGCCGAGGAGATGCTCGCGGCCGACGGCGTGAGCCCGAACACCGCGCATACGACCAACCCGGTGCCGCTCGTTGCTACGGCGGGCAGCCGCGGGCTCGCCGATGGGGGCGGGCTCGCCGACCTCGCGCCGACCGCGCTCGCGCTGCTTGGCCTCGACCCAGCGCCCCAGATGACAGGTCGCTCTCTGCTCGTCTGAGGCCGCTCGTGAAGCGGTAAGCACCGATCAGGACGGGGCTATACTGGCCTCAGACCTTCGGTCTCCAGCCGGTTCACGTGTCGTTGCCTCAGCCCGATCCGTCGACCGTCCGCAAAGCACAGCGGGGAGACGAACACGCCTTCGCAGAGCTCGTCACCGCCTACGAGCTTCCCATCTACAACTACGTCGCGCGTATGGTCGGCGACCGCACGCTCGCCGAGGATCTCACCCAGGAGATCTTCCTCCGTGTCCACCACGGGATCTCGGGCTTCTCGCTGCGCTGTCGCTTCACGACGTGGGTCTTCCAGATCGCGAAGAACCGTGTTCTCGACGAGCTCCGCGCGCGCGAGCGGCGGCCAGAGACAGACGCGCTCGACACGGTCGTGAACGGCCTCGAGGTCGTCGACGCACCGCCGGAGCGTCTCGAGCTCGTCGATGCGGTCTGGAAGTCGGTCGGTCTGCTGAACCCGGATCTGAAGATGGCCCTTCTTCTGCGAGACGTCGTCGGCCTGTCCTATTCCGAGATCGCCGACGCTCTCGAGATCACGCTTGCGACTGTCAAGTGGCGTATCTACAAGGCGCGGGAGGCCGTTCAGCGCTCTCTCGAGCAGCACGGAATGCTCGACGAGCTGCCCGTCGGTCACGAGGCTGATCAAGCGAGATAGGCGGCTGCGCCCGCTACTCGCCCGTGGCAAGCCGATCGGCGAGCGACTCGGGCAGACCCGCCTCGCGAATCTCTGCCTGCATGACCGAGATGTCGTAGACCGCGCGCCGAAACGATGCCGTCCCGGCTCCAAAGTCGATCAGGAGCCACGCCGCCCGCGGGTCGCCGTCGCGCGGCTGTCCCACCGACCCCGGGTTGAGCAGCCGCGGTCGGTCGAGCGCAAGCGTTGTGCCCTCGGGGGCGAGACCCCACTCGCCACTCTCAGGGTCGGAGAAGTGCAGCGCCGCATGGGAGTGGCCGACGAGAATCAGCCCACGCTTTGCCCGTGCGAACGCGTCGGCGGCCTGTTCCCATGAGAGCACGTACTCCCAGACCGGGTCACGTGGGCTCGCGTGGACGAGGGTGGCGTAGTCCGTCTCGTGCTCGACCGGCAGCCCCTTGAGGTATGCGCGCGAGTCAGCTGACAGGACCGAGATGGTCCAGGTAGCCGCCGCCTCCGCCTCGGGCGAGAAGGTGGCCACGTCGATCTTGCCCAGCACGCCCAGGTCGTGGTTGCCCGCCAGGCAGACCTGTGCGGCGCCCGCCACGCGCTCGCAGCACTCGTTGGGCCGCGGGCCGTACCCAACGAGGTCACCGAGGCACCAGAGCTCATCGGGCTCCTCGGCATCGATCGCAGTCAGGGTCGCCTCGAGCGCCGAGAGGTTGCCATGAACGTCAGAGATCACCGCGACCCGCATCGTGGGCTGAGGTTAGCGCTCGGGGGGAGCGTCCTAGCCGGCGCGGGCTTCGCGGCGTGGCTGCTGTGGGGCACCACCATCCCTGCGCTCGAGCTCGCGCCGGTCGAGGCCGACGATCTGTTCGCGCCGGACGTGATCGAGCGCGGCAACGACTATCGCCGCGGCACGAGGGCGTTCTGGGCCGGCTCGATCGCGGTCCAGATCGTCGTCCTCGCTCTCGTGGCGTGGCGCGCGCACTGGTTGGTCGTGCGGCTTGCCAGGACCTGGTTCGGCCGCAGGCTCCTCGGCTCGCGGCATGGCAGCGACACGGCCGAGCCCTGGCTCCCGCCCGTGCGAACGGGTGCGTTTCTCGGGGTAGTTGCGGCGCTGCTTGTCTGGCTGGCCTCGCTCCCGCTCGGAGCGGCGCGTCTTTCCTGGCGCCGTCGCTTCGACCTCTCCGAGCAGTCCTACGCCGGTTGGCTTCTCGACGCGGCCGTTGGCCTGCTCGTCACGAGCGTGCTGGTCGTCCTGGCCGTCGTCATCGTCGTCTGGCTTGCCGGGCGTCTCGGCGGCGCGTGGTGGTGGGCCGCCGGTGGGTTGCTGGCGCTGTGTGGCTTCCTGCTCATCCTGCTCCAGCCGCTCGTGATCGAGCCGCTTCGCAACGACTTCTCTCCGATCAACGACCCGGCGCTCGTTACCGATATC
>CBDCXJ010000030.1:0-102260 GCA_965223695.1 Gaiellaceae bacterium
CCCGGGCCGCGGGGCTCATCCTCCCGGCTTCTGGCGCCGATAGGCAGGTAACGTTGACGCGCGACAACACGCGCTCGCCGAGGGGCGTGCGAGCCGTTGTTACGGAGGAGACACATATGAAGTTGGGGGAGAGAACCAGGGTGAGTGCTGACGTCCAGACGCAGTCGATCGACACGATCCGCACGCTCGCCATGGATGCTGTCCAGCAGGCGAACGCGGGCCATCCGGGCACTGCGATGGCGCTGGCGCCGCTGGCCTACACGATCTTCACGCGCCACCTTCGAGCCAACCCGGCCGATCCGGATTGGCGTGACCGCGACCGCTTCGTGCTCTCGGCCGGCCACGCCTGCGTGCTGCAGTACGCGGCGCTGCACCTGTGCGGGTATGCGCTTCCTCTCGACGAGCTCAGGCGCTTTCGTCAGTGGGACTCGCTGACGCCTGGCCACCCCGAGCATGAGCTGACGCCCGGTGTCGAGACGACGACTGGGCCGCTCGGGCAGGGAGTCGGAAACGCCGTCGGGATGGCGATGGCCGAGCGATTCCTCGCCGATCGCTACAACCGCCCTGGCCAGGAAATCGTCGACCACAACGTCTACGTGATCGCCTCTGACGGCGACCTGATGGAAGGGGTGTGCCAAGAGGCCGCCTCGATCGCGGGAAACCTCGGCCTGGGCAAGCTCATCGTCTGTTACGACGACAACCGCATCACCATCGATGGCTCGACGGCGCTCTCGTTCGACCACGAGGACAAGCTCGGCCGCTTCGAGGCGTACGGCTGGCACGTCCAGTCGGTCGACGATGTGAACGACGTCGAGGCTCTGGACGGCGCGCTAACGGCGGCGCGAGCCGAGACCGGTGCCCCCTCGATGATCCAGGTGCGCTCGCGGATCGCCTACCCTGCGCCGAACGCGCAGGACACCTCGAAGGCCCACGGCGCACCGCTTGGCGACGACGAGATCAGGCGGACGAAAGAGGCGCTCGGTGTCGACCCTGATGACACCTTCGTCGTGTCAGACGAGATCTACGCCCACATGAATCTCGTCGAGGACGGGACGGACGCGCAGCAGGGGTGGACCGAGCGCTTCGATGCGTGGGCCGACACGCACCCCGAGCTGGCCGAGGACTGGGAGCGAGCCTGGGCGGGCGAGGTCGGCGAGCTCGACGAGGTCTTGCCCACGTTCGAGCCCGGCCAGTCGCTGGCAACCCGCGCGGCCGGCCAGAAGACCATGCACGCGTTCGCGTCGAGCGTTCCCACCATGATGGGAGGCTCGGCCGATCTCGTCGAGTCGAACAAGACGGATTTCCCCGACGGCGGTGTCTTCGCACGTGTGCACACGGGACGCAACGTCGCCTTCGGCATCCGTGAGCACGGGATGGGCGCGATCGTCAACGGCCTCGCCCTGCATGGAGGGATCGTCAAGCCATACGGGGCAACGTTCCTCGTTTTCAGTGACTACATGCGCGGCTCGGTGCGGCTCTCGGCGCTCACCCACCTTCCCGTGGTGTGGGTCTGGACGCACGACTCGATCGGCGTCGGCGAGGACGGTCCGACGCACCAGCCTGTCGAGCACGTCATGTCGCTGCGCGCCCTGCCGAACCTGTGGGTGATCCGGCCCGGCGACGCCAACGAGACGGCACACGCCTGGAAGGCAGCGCTCGAGCGCAAGGACGGACCCGTCGCGCTGATCCTTTCGCGGCAGGGCATGCCCGTGCTCGAGCGCAACGGCAGCGAGGGGATCGCCGCCGTCGACGGTCTCCATCGCGGCGCCTACACGCTCTGGCAGAGCGGCAAGGGCACGCCCGACGTCGTCGTCATCGGAACGGGCTCCGAGCTCTCGCTCGCGCTCGAGGCCTCGCGGGCGCTCGCCGAGAAGGGCATCAACGCGCGTGCGGTCTCGATGCCGTGCTGGGAGCTCTTCGAGCAGCAGGATGCGAGCTATCGCGACGACGTGTTGCCGCCTGGTGCGCCGCGCGTCGCTGTCGAGGCTGGCATCTCGCTTGGCTGGGAGCGATGGGTCGCCGACGCCGACGCCGTTGTCGGCGTGGACCGCTTCGGGGCCTCGGCTCCGGGCGGGAAGGTATTCGAGGAACTCGGCGTCACGGTCGATAACGTGACCGAGTGTGCGCTGAGGCAGATCGAGCGGGCTGCCCAGGCAGATCGAGCGTCGACGTGAGCGGGCACCACGCCGCCGGAGAGGACAGGACATGAGCAAGAGCAGGCTCCATCAGGTAGCAGAGCTCGGCCAGAGCGCCTGGATCGACTTCCTCTCACGCGACCTCGTGCGCTCGGGCGAGCTCGAGCGGATGATCGAGGAGGACGCAATCGCCGGCGTCACCTCGAACCCCACGATCTTCCAGCAAGCACTCGCCAGCGGCGAGGCCTACGACGAGCAGCTGACCGAGCTCGCCGGCTCGAGCATGAGCACCAAGGAGCTCTTCGTCGCACTCGGATCGGTCGACGTGGCCGAGGCGTGCGACGTGCTCGCCGGCGTTCATACGTCGACCGACGGCGTCGATGGCTACGTCTCGTTCGAGGTCGATCCGACGCTTGCCTACGACGCCGAGGCGACCATCGCCGAGGCGGCTCGGCTGCACCAGGACATCGATAAGCCGAACCTGTACGTCAAGATTCCGGCGACCAAGCCAGGCCTCACCGCGATCGAGGAGATGATCGCTCGTGGCCGCTCGATCAACGTCACGCTGATCTTCTCGCTCGAGCGATACGGGGAGGTCGTCGAGTCGTACCTGAGAGGTCTAGAGCGGCTCGTCGCTACCGGCGGCGATCCGGCCAGCGTCGCCTCGGTTGCCAGCTTCTTCGTCTCGCGCGTCGACTCCGAGGGCGACAAGCGCCTCGACGAGATCGGTGGCCACGACGCGCTCAAGGGAAAGCTGGCGGTCGCGAACGCGCGGCTCGCGTACCAGCACTACCTCGACGAGTTCTCGAGCGAGCGCTTCGACTTCCTCGCGTCGAAGGGTGCACGGCCGCAGCGCTGCCTCTGGGCCTCGACCTCGACCAAGAACCCGGAGTACCGCGACGTGATGTACGTCGAGGACCTGATCGGGCCGAACACGGTCAACACGATGCCCGACTCGACGATTCGGGCCTTCCAGGATCATGGCGAAGCCGCGCCGCGGCTGACGCAGGACATCGGAGAGGCGCGCGCAACCTTCGAGGCACTCGCGCGGGCCGGCGTCGACTACGACGACGTGACCGAGGTCCTCGAGCGTGAGGGCGTCGAGAAGTTCATCGCATCGTTCGAGGAGCTCCTGGCCGGGATCGATGTGAAGCGCTCCGCCGTCACGGCATAGGCTCCATGTCGGCCACAGCGTCAACGGTGGAGTTCGACGCATCAGCAGCGGTCGAGCGGATCTGGGCGCGTGACGCCTCAGTGTGGACGGCGCACGACGAGAGCTCGTGGCTCGGCTGGCTCGATGTTGCCGAGCGGATGCGTGGCCAGGTCGACGACCTCGTCGAGTTCGCCGCTCAGGTCAAAGCCGATGGTCTGGAAGATGTCGTCCTGCTCGGCATGGGCGGCTCGAGCCTCGCACCAGAGGTGATGCGGCGCCTCGGCGGCGTTAGCTCTTTCCACGTTCTCGACTCGACACACCCGGATGCGCTCAACGCTGCTCTCGAGACGCCCGGTGTCGAGCACACGCTCTTCGTCGTCGCGTCGAAGTCCGGGACGACGATCGAGACGCGCTCGCATCTCGAGTTCTTCTGGGAGAAGAGCGGTGAGAGCGCCGAGCAATTCGTGGCGATAACCGATCCGGGATCTGAGCTCGAGACGCTCGCGGCCGAGCGCGGCTTCAGAGCCACCTTTACCGGCGAGGCAGAGGTCGGCGGCCGCTACTCGGCTCTCTCGGCGTTCGGGATCGTGCCCGCCGCATTGATGGACCTTGACGTCGAGGCGATCCTCGATGGGGCGCTCGCGATGGCCGAGGCCTGCCGCAGGAGCGAGCCGGCCGACAACCCTGGCCTCGCGCTCGGGCTCGAGCTTGGCGCCGGTTGGCACGAGGGTCGTGACAAGGTCATCCTCAACCCGAATCCCGGCGCGTTCGGCCTCTGGGTCGAGCAGCTGATCGCGGAGTCGACTGGCAAGAGCGGGAAGGGGCTCGTCCCCTGCCCCGAGGAGTCGCCCGAGGGACGCGACCGGCAGGCCGCCTCGATCAACGTCGACGATGTCGCTGGCGTCGGCGCCGAGTTCTACCGCTTCGAGTTTGCAACGGCCATTGCGGGCGCGATGATCGGGATCAACCCGTTCGATCAGCCCAACGTCCAGGAGGCGAAGGACCGGACGGGCACAATTCTGGCGAGCGGCACCCAGCCGGTGGTCGATCCAGTTTCGTCGCTCGATGACCTGATCGGCTCGGCGAACGAGGGCGACTACCTTGCCCTGCTCGCGTTCGTTCCCGCAGATGCAGAGAACGAGCGCGCGCTGTCTCAGGCGCGCGAGGAACTCAGCGAGCGGACCGGCCTGCCGACCACCGCGGGCTTCGGTCCGCGCTACCTGCACTCCACTGGCCAGCTGCACAAGGGCGGGCCGGGGTCGGGGCTTTTCCTGCAGGTCGTCGACGACCCTCCTCACCTCGACATTCCAGGCCGTGAGTATGGCTTCAGGCGGCTCATTCGCGCGCAGGCTCAGGGAGACTTCGAGGCGCTGCTCGAGCGCGGTCGCCGGGCGGCGCGAATCAGCTGGTCGGAGCTCATCGGGTGACCTCGGGCTCGCAAGTGCTCGAAGCGTTCGAAGGGTCGAACCCGCTGCTCACGGGGCTGAGCGGGCGCCGTACACCTGACCCGTGCTCGATCGTGATCTTCGGCGCCTCGGGCGACCTCTCGCATCGCAAGCTGCTGCCCGGCCTCTACGCGCTGGCGCACAACGGCCTGCTGCCCGAGTCGTTCGCCGTGCTCGGCGTGGGTCGCCGTGAGCTCTCGGACGAGAGCTTCCGCGCCCAGATGCGCGAGGCGGTGGAAGAGCACGGCCGCTTCGACTTCGACGACGACGTCTGGGGCGAGCTCGTGACCGGGATGCGCTACGTCGCTGCCGAGAGGACGGATGAGCCCGCCGGTGGCCCGATCACGGACGCATTGAGCGAGCTCGAAGCAGAGCACGGCACGCAGGGGAATCGCGTCTTCTACCTGGCCGTACCGCCCGCCGCTATGACCGAAGTCGTCAGCGGCATCGCCACCTGGCCGGCGACCGGAGGCTGGCGCCGCCTGATCGTCGAGAAGCCCTTCGGTCGCGATCTGCCGAGCGCACGCACGCTCAACGCGCACATCCTCGAGCGCTTCCCCGAGCGCGAGGTCTTCCGCATCGACCACTACCTCGGCAAGGAGACCGTCCAGAACCTCGCCGTGCTTCGCTTCGCAAACGGCATCTTCGAGCCGGTCTGGAACCGGCAGTTCATCGACCACGTCCAGATCACGGCCGCCGAGTCGATCGGCATCGGCTCTCGCGCCGGCTTCTACGAGCAGACCGGTGCGACGCGCGACATCTTCCAGAATCACCTCTTGCAGCTGCTGACGTTGACGGCGATGGAGCCCTCGCCCGACTTCGCCGCCGACGCGGTGCGCAACGAGAAGGTGAAGGTCCTCAGGTCACTCGCGCCGCTCGACGCCGCCAACGTCGTGCGCGGGCAGTACGGCGAGGGCTTCGTCGAGGGGTCGCAAGCGTGCGGCTACCGCGAGGAGGGCGGCGTTGCCGACGAGTCGGCGACCGAGACGTACTTCGCCGCCAAGCTTCAGATCGACAACTGGCGCTGGGCTGGGACGCCCTTCTACCTGCGCTGCGGCAAACGGCTGGCACGCCGCGAGACCGAGATCGCAATTCAGTTCAAACGGGCGCCGCATCTGGCTTTCTACCTCGACTCGGATGACGACGTGCAGCCCAACGTGCTGCTCGTCCACATCCAGCCGGACGAGGGCGTCTCGATGACGCTCAACGCCAAGGTCCCGGGCTACGGCGTCACCATTCGTGCAGTGAACATGGACTTCGCCTACGGCGGCTCGTTCAGAACGGGCCTGCCCGAGGCGTACGAGCGGCTGATCCTCGACTGCATGCTCGGCGACGCCGTGCTGTTCACGCGGGCGGACGAGGTCGAGGAGCAGTGGGCGCTCGTCGATCGGGTGCGGGAGCGCTGGGAAGACGAGCGGCCCGGCTTCCCGAACTACGCGACGGGCAGCTGGGGCCCGGCCGCCGCCGATGAGCTGCTGCACGCTGACGGCCGCTCGTGGCGACGCCATTGAGCGAGCTTCACTCGGTCGCCGAGATCCGCGCCGAGCTTCGTCGGCTGCGTGACGAGGCCGAGGCCAGCGGTATGCCGCTGGCCACGAGCAGTGTGCTCACCCTCGTTGCCTGGGTCCCGCCTCGCTGGCACGCAGCCGCCGACCAGACACTCGAAGGCCTAGCCCGCGGGCACCCGTCGCGCGCGATCCTGCTGCTGCCCCGTGAGGTCGAGGGCAAGACGAACGGTGCCGCCGACACCAGCCCGTGGGCGGCACGCGCGTCGTTACGCCTGCTTGACGCCAGCGACGTCGCAGCCGAGGTGATCGCCCTCGATCTGCCCGCGCGGTCGCCGGGCGCGGCGAGTATCGTGACGCCGCTTCTGCGCTCCGATCTTCCGGTCTTCCTTCGCTGGCGTGGACCTCTCGGCGCGGAGCGCGACTCGTTCGCGTCGCTGCTCGACGTTGCGGACAGGCTGATCGTCGATTCGACTGAGTGGCCGGACGCCGAGGCCGGCTACGCGGCGCTGACCGACCAGTTCAAGCGTGCGGCAGTATCTGACCTCGCCTGGCGGCGGCTCGAGCCATGGCGCCGATCCATTGCAAGCCGCTGGCCCGCGATCGCCAGGACGCGAACGCTGGCCGTGAGCGGCCCCGCGATCGAGGCTCGCCTGCTTGCGGCATGGCTCGGTGCGCGTCTCGAGCAAGACATTTCGCTCGAGCATCGGGACGCCGCGCAATTGTCGGCAATCGCCATCGACGGCGAGACGCTGGGGCCGCCACGATTTGCGAAGCGAAGCGCAAGCGAGCTACTGTCGGCCGACCTGGAGCAGGTGAGGAGGGACCCCGTTTTCGAGGAGGCCGCATGCGCATTGTCGTCGGTGACGATCTAGCCGAACTCGGCGCCAGTTTCATCGCAGACCGATCGCGCGGCCAATCGCGCTTCGCGATCTCGCTTGCGGGCGGCTCAACGCCGCGCGCTGTCTACGAACGCCTGGCCGACATGCCCCTCGCCTGGGCGAGCTGGCATGTCTGGTGGGGAGACGAGCGCATGGTTGCTCCCGACCACGAGGACTCGAACGAGCGCATGGCTCGGGAGGCGTGGCTCGATCACGTGCCGATTCCGGACGCGCAGATAACGCCCCTTCGCGAGCTCGAGACGCCCTTGCCAGACCGCTTTCAGCTCATCCTGCTCGGGATCGGCACCGACGGTCATACGGCATCCCTCTTCCCCGATGACGCGGGGCTCGAGGCGACAGAGCCGATCGTCAGGGTCGAGCGCCCCGACCACCCGCGCCTGAGCCTGACCTACCCCGTCCTGAACGCGGCCGAGTGCGTTGCGTTCCTCGCCAGCGGCGAGGGGAAGCGCGAGATGCTTCGACGCGTGGTCGAGGGCGGCCAGGAGCTTCCGGCTGCGCGAGTGCGCGCTGCCGAGACCGTCGTGCTCGCCGACGCGGCCGCCGCGGGCGAGTTGAAAACGTCAGGCTGCTAGATACCGCGCCGGGCTCGAGCGCGCTTCTTGACGATCATTCGGCGCCCGTCCTTCGACTTGACGCTGGCGACGACGCGGATCTTGGCCCTGCGCGCGACCTTCTTCGACACCTTGAGGCGCAGGGTCTTGCGCTTGCCCGCCTTGAGCCGCCGGGCGATCTTCTTCGCCTTCTTCTTACCGATTCTGAACTTGACACGCTTACCGTTGGCGAGGACCTTGATCGTCGCCTTGGCCGCGAGCGTCGAGCTCAGCGAGAGCGTGATGAATTCGCCATCGAGGTCGGCGCCGAGGTTGCTCGTGAACGGCACGCCACCGTCCTCGATCGTGATGCAGAGCTCGCTCGTCTCGGCGCTGGCGTGACCGACCGAGTCGATCGCTTTCGCGTAGACGCAATGGAGGCCCGGGTCGAGCCAGTGCAGGTCGTTGACCCTGATCGTGGCAGCACCGGTCGCGTCGGCCTGTCCGCCACCGATGGCGATGCCGTCTTCGAAGAGGACTACGCGGACACTGGTCTCGGTCGCGAACACGAAGCGGGGGCGCGGGTTCTTGGTCGAGTTGTCGCTCGAGCTAGGGCCGTCGTCGTCCTCGGCGAGCAAGTCAGGCGTGTCGATCACGGGTGGCGTGCCGTCGATCACGATCGTGATCGGTGCGCTCTCGTTCGACTCGTTGCCGGCGATGTCGCTCGACTTGGCGGTGATCGTGTGCGGGCCGTCGCTCAACGGATTGAGCGTGGCGACTTCTCCGTAGGAGAACGTGCCGAGCGTGCCGAGATCGAGCGTCTCGGTGATCACTCCGGTGCCGAGGAGGGTGACTCCCTCGTAGGTCGACAGCGTCACGGTCGGCTCGTTCCCGTCGACGAAGACACCGATCGACGGCGTCTGCGTGAAGGTGAAGCCGCCCGCCGAGCCCACGAGAATCGGCGTGCTCGAAAATCGTGGGCGCGATCGTGTCGATGGTCCCGTGACGTTGTACTCGTCGTCCGCGATCGACGCCGTCGTCACGGTTGCATTCCCTCCGGAGTCGACGATTGCCATGCCCACGGGCACGGCAGAGCCGCCGCTCGTGGGGGCCGTGTAGATGGTGACGGTCATGCCCGCCTGTGCGACGCCGGCGACGACGCTGAAGTCTGCCGTCGAGTCGTTTGTGATCTCGTCCGTCGCGCTAACGCCCGAGTCAGAGGCGTCAACGAGGTCGGGCGTCCCCGGGGCGGGAGGTGGGGCGGCGAGCGCGGCCGGGGCGGCGACCAGGAGGGCCGCGACGGCCGCGAGCAGCGCGACGATCGGTGTCAGCCGGCGTGTCGTCATGACGTCGAGACGATCGTGAACGTGGGCGCGACCATGTTCAGCTCAACCGGGTCACTCCAGCTGAGGCCCGGACTGCCCGGGAGTGACAGGTCGAGACCGCGGATCCGGTAGTACCAGCGGCCCGGCGCCAGGCGTACCTGAAGTTGCGTGCCGGGCGTGAACTTGCGCTTAAGTGGGTTCCAGGCCCGCTTTTTCCGGCTGAACTGGATCTCGTACTTGTTGGCGCCGACCGCCGGTTTCCAGGCGATGACGACACGCTGGAAGAAGTTCGGAACGTCGCTGCCGGCCGAGATGACCTTGCCTGTGGGCGAAAGCCCGGAGGCGAACGGGACACCCGACTCGGTCGTCGTGACGACCTCGGAGGTCTTGCCGAAGCTGATCGCCTTGCCCTCGGCGCACATGTCCTCCGGGAAGACGACGTCCTGGTAGAAGATCTCGTCGTCTGGTGTGAGTACCGGCACGGCAGGCACGACCGTCCAGACGTAGCGGGCGCTCGGCCAGTCGAGATCCCAGAGGCTATTGCGCCGTAGCTCGACGATTCCACCGCTCGAGTTCGCGGAGCCGGCGTTCGACTGCGCCTCGCCTTCGGGGTCTGTGCCCTCGCTCGACTGTTCTTCCGAGGTGTCTTCCGAACCGCCATCCTCGTTCCCCTCGGGGGCTGCCGTCTCAGATGGGTCTGGAACGCCCGTCGCCGTGATCGGCTCGCTGCCCGCCGTGAACACGTCGCCCTCTGCACCGTCGCCCAGCCAGAGGAACGGCGCCTTGCTGAGCTCTTCTCCGTTGGTCGGGAGCGCGAGCGGCTTGGTCAGCCGTGGGACGTATGCCGGGCTACCGACGAGGTCAGAGACGTGGACGCGGTTGGCGCACGTGTGGTCCGTGAACACGTAGACGTGGTACAGCGGGCACGTGATCCCGAAGGCCGCCGCGAGGAACGGGCAGTCGCCGTACGACTCGCCGAACGGGCCGGTCATGCCCGTGAAATAGAAGCCGGGGACGAGCCCGTGCGGGCCCTTTCCGGGTGCACCGGACTGCGTCGCCGAGAGCACGTCGGTCTTGCCCGCGCGCGAGATGGCACCCAGCGGCTTCAGCGAGCCGGTGTCGAAGGTCGGCTCGATCGTTCGGAAGCGCGCGCTCCATGGGCCGAACGAGACCGCGGGAAGCTTGTTCTTCGTCTTGCCAGAGACCTCGCGCACCGCGCGGACGCGCCAGAACACCGGCGCGCTCGACGGCAGCGTGTTGTGGAACGTGTACATCTCGCGCAGATCGGCGGCGGTGGTCGCCGTGCGAATGCGCTTCGTCTTGCCCGAGCCCTGGTCGAAGAGGAACACGACGTCGTAGCCCGTGGCGCCGTTCACAGGCGTCCAGCGGACCATGCCGGGCGTCGCGTTGACGCCGCTCGAGAGGCTGCGCGGTGCGCCCGATGGGCGGATGTTGAAGCCGTACTTCTTGCTCCACTCGCCCGGCTCTCCGTCGACGACGGCACGCACGCGCGCGAACCACGAGTACTTTGCGCCGGTGACCCAGGGAAGGGTGATGGGCACGGTCGCAACTGGCGCCCGTGGCCTGGCCTTCCAGACGATCGCGTTCTCGGCGAACGACTTGCTCGTCGAGAGCTGGAACTCGTAGCGTCGCGCACCCTCGACGTGCGTCCACGAGAACGCTGGCGTCCTCGGAAACGAGTTGGTGCGCCGGCGCGCATCGTTCTCGCGCAGCAGGAAGCCGTGAAGATCCTTGGGGGTGGCGATCGAGTCGGTTCCCGCGAGCGCCCGCTCGAAGGTCGGGTTCGCCGCAAGCGCGCGCGCATCGAAGCCGGCGGCAGCCGGCGACGTAACGGCGAGCGATGCGACAACAACCGCAAGGAATCTGGCCGCACTCATACGAGATCTGAATCGGCAGGATTGAGGGGCCGGGGTTCCCTCTTGTGGGTGATCGGTGGGCCTCGACCGAGGGGGCTGGTGCTGTCTACCGCGAGAACATTTGGTGGTCTAGATGGGGATTGTGGACATCCGACGCCGCCAAAACACGGCGGCGCCGGCTATCCCCAATCCCCAATACCGCCCCTGGCCCTTTGCCTGGCGGCACCGGTCCGACCATCGGGCGCGGTCTCCCGAGCCCGAGATGGGCCCGGTTCTCCTTTTTTTTGGAAAGGACGAGTGTCGGGCCCGCGGGTGCCCTGCCGAGCCCCAGCCAAAAACCTCATCACGACAACGTCACGCAGCGAGGGCCTCTCTCGACAAGAGCGTCGCTACGCGAAGACGACAGGATCGACGCTCATCGCGACGAAGAGAAGGGCGAGGTAGGCCAGCGAGTAGGTGAAGAGTCGTTTCGACCGAGAGATCGTCAGTTGCTCGACGAGGCGTAGCGCAAGCCATAAGAACATGGCGCCGAGGGTGAGAGCGACGGCTAGGTAGAGCCAGGTGAGCGTGCCCGTGATTACGGGGAGCAGGGTGACGAGGACCATCGCGACCGAGTACTTGAGGATGGCTCGCACCGTCTCGGCGTCGCCGCGGACGACGGGCAGCATCGGGACTCCGGCTGCGGCGTACTCACGTTTGATCATGAGCGCGAGCGCCCAGAAATGGGGCGGTGTCCAGACGAAGACGATGAGGAAGAGGAAGAGGGCTGGGAGCGCCAGATTGCCGGTGGCGGCCGTGTAGCCGACGACGGGCGGTACCGCCCCGGCGGCGCCGCCGATCACGATGTTCTGCGGGGTTGTCCGCTTGAGCCAGCGCGTGTAGACGAGGACGTAGAAGAGGTTGCCGAAGATCGCGAGCGCTGCCGTGAGGACGTTGGTGAAGCTGGCGAGCACGACGAACGAGAACGCCGAGAGCGCAAGGCCGAACTCGAGAGCGCGGCTCGGATCGATCCGGCCCGTCGCGACCGGGCGCTTGTCGGTCCGGCTCATGTACTTGTCGATGTCCCGGTCGAGAACATGGTTGAGGGCGGATGCACCGCCGCACGCCAGTGCGAGACCGCCGACCATCGCGAGGAGAACGTCGAGTTCCGGAAGGCCGCGGGCACCGACGAACATCCCCCCGACGGCTGTCAACAGGAGCAGCGACATGATTCGTGGCTTCGTCAGCGTGATGTAGTCGCGCCAGCTGGCGAGGCCGAGCGAGGGCAGTGACGAGCGCCGCGGGCCAGCCAGCGTGTGCACCGTTGCCAGCACGGCAAGGAGCATCGCGATGCCGCCAAGAACGATGTGAACGCTCGACGCCCAGGACGCGCCGCCGGCGAGCTGAACGAGGCCGCCTACGGCGATCTGGACGACGTACATCGCAAGTGCTGCCGACCAGGCGACCACGAGACGCCGGTTCGAGCGATGTCCGAACCACGCCGTGAGCACACCTGCGCAGAGCAGCACGAGCCCGACGAGCACAGCGCCGTAGTGCGGCAACTGGCCCCAGTCGCCGGTGGCGGTGACTGCCGCCAGCGTCGCCACCGAGGCCGCCGCCGTCGCAGCAAGCCAGGGGCCCGGGCGTGGCGCTCGCTCAGTATCCACGTGGTCGCCCCGCTCGTTCGCGAAGCGCCGCCAGGGGACGTGCGCTGAGGATCATCGGCAGCCGGTCGAAGTTTTCGGGCGGAGGTGGCGAGCTCGTGTACCACTCGATCGTGTCGGCTCCCCACGGGTCGTTGCCGACGCGTCGTCCAAACATCAGGCTCTTGAGCGACTCGGCGAGGAAACCCGCGACGCCGAAGAACACGAGCAGGAAGCCGGCGAGCGTAAACGCAGCTCCGACCTTGCCGCCCGTGCTCCAGCCTGACGTGAGCACCGACGAGAGACCGCGATCGATGTTCGACTCGCCGACCATGTAGTGACCTACGAGGCCGAGCAGGAGCCCGGCCTCGACCAGACCGACCTGCAGCCAGGCCATCCGCGCGTCGAGGCTCCGCCCGGTGATCTTGGGGAACCAGTAGTGCAGGCCCGCGAGCAGCGCCGCCGCGGATGCGCCTCCGATCGTGGCACCAAAGAGTGCCGTCAGGTGATAGCTGGACGAGCTCTTGAAGTCGCCGACGAAGCCGAGCGCCAGCGCGAGAATCGTTCCGATCAACAACACGGCCGCCGCGACGAGCATGAGTGCCAGGGGCGGCTGGAGATTGACCTTCGCCCCTCGCAGCGTCGCCAGCCAGCCCAGAGCGCAGATCCCGAACCCGATCATCGCCACGAACGCGGCCAGCGGGATCGAGAAGTCAAACGACGCCGAGAAGACGTCGGCGATGAGGTGGTAGAGCGAGATCGCGAGCGAGATCACCGTCAGCACGAGCAGGCCGCCGATCATCAGGTGGCGCCCGCTCGAGCCCCCACGTGCGAATGCGCGCACGACCTCGCTCATCACGCCGGCGACGACGATCAAAAGCGCGTAGAGCAAGGGATGTCCGAAGAACCAGATGCCGGGAAGGTGGCCGTAGAAGGCAACCTGCCCGCTCGCGCCGCCTGTGACGTCGACGCTCGTGACGTCGAACGCGAAGACGTCGGCCGCGCCGCCGTCGATCAGGAAGACCGCGCTGACGATGCCCATCACGGCGCCGGCGACGATCACGGCGAGCGCGAAGAGCCCGCTCGCCCAGGTGAAGATCGGCACGCGGTCGGCGACCACGCCCGGAGCCCGCAGCCGGGCGAGCGTGCCGAGCAGACTCGCCGCGGTCAGTGATGAGCCGATCGCGACCAGCAGCATGCCGAGTGCGAAGAACTGGCGCCCCTGGCTCGAGAGTGGGCCCGCGAGGGTCTCGGGAAGCGCCGTGTCGAGGGCCTCGGCATTGCCGGCGGCCGGACTCGTGACGAGCAGCAGAGTTCCACCAACCACCAGCCAGAGCCCGATGGCATTGAGCTGGGCGAAGGCGATCCGGCGGGCGCCGACCTGAAGCGGGACGACGTAGCAGGCGAGTCCGAGGGCGACTGGTATCGCGACCCCGTAGAGAAGGCTCGTGCTCTGGAGCAGCGCAACCTGCCGGTGTGCGAACCCGTCGAGCAGGCCAAACGGCGCGTGGTCGAGGTCGAAGGTCAGCAGCAGGCTGGCAAAGCCAGCCACGACGAGCACCCCGAGGCCGAGCACGATGTACACGGCGCCGACGTCCTTGTGATCGACCGACGAGAGGGTGCGGATCGCTGCCCGGTCGCGCCAGGTTGGAAGGGCCCGCCGAGCGTTCACGGCCACGGGCGCCAATTCTAGGGGCCCGACCCCCTGATCGGCTCTCCGTTCTGGCCGACGCTGCTGAAGCTGGCCAGTAGCATCGCGGGCGTGAACAACGTCTGGCGCGTCGTGCTTCCCGACATCGTTGTCGAGCCGCTCGAGGTGTTCGTCAACGGCGTGCCGCAGAAGTCCGGGTCAGACTACGAGATGCGTGGCCGCGAGCTCTGGTTTCGGCGCGCGCTCGCGAGCGAGGGCAAGCTCGGGGCAATGCGCTGGGCGCGGATGTTCTTCGGTGTTGCGGGAACGTACCGGCAGAACGACTCCGTCGATGTCGTCTACGAGCACGATGGGCAGCGGCTCGTGGCGAGCGGTCTCGCCCTCGTCCCTCCCCGCACTGATGCCGACGGCACGCAGGATGCCGCATGAGTCTGGTGGCCACACGCGTCCGCGACGCGGCGGCGGAAGCGTTTCCGCGTGACGCGCTGATCACCGAGCTCGAGCAGCTCCGGACCTACGAGTGCGATGGTCTCACCGGCCATCGCGTCGTGCCTGCGCTCGTCGTTCTCGCCGACTCGGCCCAGGACGTCCAGACCGCGGTGCGACTGTGCGACGACCTCGACGTTCCCTTTGTCGCGCGCGGTGCTGGTACGGGCCTCTCGGGCGGGGCGGTCCCGGTCGCCGGGGGTGTCGTGATCTCGCTGCAGCGTATGAACCGCATTCTCGAAGTCGATCTCGAGAGCGAGCGCGTCGTCGTCGAGCCGGGCGTCACGAACCTCGCCGTGAGTGAGGCGGTCGTGGGTGAGGGCTACTACTACGCGCCGGACCCGTCGAGCCAGCAGGTCTGCACGATCGGTGGGAACGTGGCCGAGAACTCGGGCGGGGCCCACTGCCTCAAGTACGGGTTCACCGTCAACCACGTGACGGGGCTCGATGTCGTTCTCCCAGACGGGGAGCTGGTTCGGCTGGGAGGCAAGAGCCTCCACGACGACGGTGCCGACCTACTGGGCGCGTTCATCGGGTCCGAGGGCACGCTCGGCATCGCGACGCGAGTGACGTTGCGTGTCCTGAGACGCCCCGAAAGCGTGCGCACCCTGCTCGCGGGCTTCGACTCGGTCAGCCTGGCTGGGCAGGCGGTCTCCCAGATCATCGCCGCGGGTGTCCTCGCCAGTGCGATGGAGATCATGGATCGGCTCACGCTCGAGGCGGCCGAGGCGGCGGTCTCTGCCGGGTACCCCGATGTAGATGGGCTGCTCCTGGTCGAGCTCGACGGCACGAGCGAGCAAGTCGAGGAAGACACGCGGGAGGTTGTCGCGATCTTCGAGCATTTCGAGGCCACTGAGGTCAGGGTTGCCGAAAGCGACGAGGAGCGGGCGCTGTTCTGGCGTGGCCGCAAGGCCGCTTTCGCGGCGGTGGGGCGGGTGAGTCCGAGCTACTACGTCCAGGACGGCGTCGTTCCGCGGAGCGCGCTGCCGGCAGTACTCGAGCAGATCGCGTTGCTCTCGACGGAGCACGGGTTGCGGGTCGGCAACGTGTTTCACGCGGGCGATGGCAATCTTCACCCGCTCGTGCTCTACGACGCAGCAGCCCCCGGCGAGCTCGAGCGGGCCGAGCGACTCGCTATCGCGATTCTCGAAGCGTGCGTCGAGGCGGGAGGCTCGCTCACCGGTGAGCACGGGATCGGGACCGACAAGGCGTGCTCGATGCCGCTCATGTTCTCGGAGACCGATCTCGCCACGATGGCCCGGCTCCGCGTCGCCTTCGACCCCTCGGGCCGGGCCAACCCCGGCAAGGTGTTCCCGACGCCGCGGCTGTGCGGAGAGGTGCCGGGCCCCTACCGCGTCCATCCGCTCGAGCGAACCGGTGATGTCGAGCGTTTCTGAGCTCCCGATGTCGGGCGTTTCTGAGCTCGTCGAGCCGCGAACTGCCGATGAGGCCGGCGCGCTCCTTCGCGACGCCGCGCGCTCCGGTCGCACCGTGTCGCTCGGTCGGTCCGGCGGTGACGTGGTCGTCTCGACCGCCGCCCTGAACCGCGTGATCGAGCACGAGGCGACCGACCTCACCTGCGTCGTCGAGCCGGGCGTCACGCTGTCGGAGCTCGACGCCACCCTGGCGCGTCATGGTCAACGGCTGGCACTCGACCCGCCAGGCGACCCGACGATCGGCGAGTGCATTCTCGACGCCCTTTCGGGCCCCCGGCGCCACCGATTCGGGGCGGTTCGCGATCTGATCCTCGGCGTCACGGTGGCCCTGGCGGACGGCACCGTCGCGAGCTCCGGCGGCAAGGTCGTCAAGAACGTCGCCGGCTACGACCTCGCCAAGCTCTTCTGTGGCTCTGGCGGCACGCTCGGACTCGTCGTGCGGGCTGCCTTCCGCCTGCACCCGCGCCCGGCGAGCGAGGCGACCGTCGAGGTCGCGATCGAGCAGGCCCGCGACGCACGCAATGCCGTGCGCACGGTTCAGCGATCGACGCTCGTCCCGAGCGCGCTCGATCTGCTCTGGCCGGGCTGCGTCGTCGCGATGCTCGAGGGCTCGCCGGGCGTGGTACGCGACCAGGTCGCCGAGGCGACCCGCCTGGCGGCGGTCGAAGCCGCCGGCGACATCTGGAGTGACATACGCCGGCGTCAGGCTGACGCGGGCGGCACGGTCGCGTTCGCTCCGGGCGAGCTCGAGCAGCTGCTTCGACGCGAGGACGAAGCCCTCGTTCGCCCCTCGATTGGCGTGGCCTACGTCGACGGCCCGGCGCCTGAACAGAAGGCGCCAGGCTTGCGAGAACTGCGTGAGCGCGTTCGCAGGGCGTTCGATCCCGAAGGTGTGCTGGTTGGCTGAGGTCGACATCCGCCGGCTTGCGGACGAGTGCGTGCACTGCGGCTTCTGCCTTCCCAGCTGCCCCACCTACGTTCTCTGGGGCGAGGAGATGGACTCGCCCCGCGGGCGCATCCATCTGCTGACGGAGCTGCTCGAGCCAACGGCGCCAGGCGCGCAGCCCGCGATGACCGCCAGCGTCGCGACCCATTTCGACCGTTGCCTCGGCTGCATGGCCTGCCTGACCTCATGCCCGTCCGGTGTGCAGTACGACCGCCTGATTGAAGACGCGCGCGCGCGCGTCGAGGCGGCCGGCCACCGCTCACTTGGCGAGCGCCTCGTTCGCGAGCTCGTGTTCAGGACGGTCCCGTATCCCCGGCGTCTTCGAGCGGCGCTCGTCGCAGAGCGCCTCGGGCGGCATTTGCCCCTTCCCCGCGCGGCGCAGCCGCTCGTCAGCCTCGCACCGCCGTGGCGCGCGAGCGAGTCGGTGCCGTCCCGCACTCCGGCGCGGGGTGAGAAGCGTGGCACGGTCGCGATGCTGATCGGGTGCGTCCAGCGGATCGTGTTCGGGGATGTCAATGCCGCCACGACGCGCGTTCTATCGGCCGAGGGCTTCGAGGTCATCGCGCCCAGGCAGGGCTGCTGCGGGGCCCTGTCGGTCCATGCCGGGCGACTCGAGGAGGGCCGCGCGCGGGCGCGCAAGCTCATCGACGCATTCGCCGAGGATGAGACCGACGCCATCCTCGTCAACGCCGCGGGGTGCGGCTCGACGATGAAGGAGTACGGGCAGCTCCTCGAGGACGACCCGACCTACGCCGGTCGAGCGCGCGCGTTTTCCGAGCGTGTCCGGGACGTGTCGGAGTTTCTCGCAGGGTCGCCGCAGCGCTCGCGGCTGCACGAGCTCGACATGCGCCTCGCCCTACAGGACTCCTGCCATCTCCTTCACGTGCAGCGGGTCAGCGGCGAGCTGCGATCCGTCCTCACCCGGGTCCCGGGGCTCGAGCTCGTGGAGGTCGCCGAGCAGACGCTCTGCTGCGGCAGCGCCGGCATCTACAACCTCGTGCAGCCCGAGGCGGCAGCCGAGCTCGGAGGTCGCAAGGCCGCGCGGGTGCTCGCCACCGGGGCCGACGCCTACGCGAGCGCCAACCCCGGCTGTCTGATCCAGGTGAGCGCCGGTCTGCGCGCGGATGGCGCACGCCTGCCCGCGCTGCATCCCGTCGAAGTGCTCGACGCCTCGATCCGTGCTATCCCGGCCGGCGAGCTCATCGCGACCTCACGCAGCTAGACGCACTCGAGCAGTCAGACGTACCCAAGCGGCCAGACGTACTCAAGCATCTAGGCTCATGGAGATGACCGGTCCGGCCGAGATTCCAGAGGTCGACGTCGAAGAGGCGGCCGTGCAGCTCGCCGCGGGTGCTCTGCTCGTCGACGTCAGAGAGCCAGCCGAATGGCAAGCCGGTCACATCGAGGACGCGCTCCACATACCGCTCGGGCAGCTCGGGCCGCGCCAGGACGAGATCGATGCGACGCGCGCCCTCCTGATCGTGTGTCGCTCGGGCGGGCGAAGTGCCGAGGCCACGCTCGCGCTGAATGGCGCGGGGTACGACGCGAAGAACGTTGCCGGCGGTTTGCAGGCATGGGTCGCGGCGGGGAAGCCGATCGAGCCCGAGTCGGGCTTCGTCGCCTGACGGCATGATCAACCCTGAGCAGATCGACGCCGTCAACCTCGGCTTCGTCCGCGAGCTGGCCGGTCGCTATCTCAAGGACCCGGGCGAGGTGCCTGAGGAGTGGCGTGCGTTCTTCGACTCGGCCGCCAACGGCGTTCTCGCCGAGCACCCGCTCGTGCAGCGCCTTCGCGAGCTCGAGGCCACGCTGTTTCGAGGGAATGGCGCCGCCGCGACCGAGCGCGCGCGGCCCGGCGCTACTCGGCCCGTCGAGCCGGCTCAGGCCGCGTCGCCTGAGCCTGCCGCCGAGCCGCCTGAGCCCGACCACATCCTGCTCGCCGCGGTGGCCGCGGCCATGGCGCTCGTCAAGGCGCACCGGATGCACGGGCACCTCGCCGCCAGGCTCGACCCGCTCGGCTCAGAGCCGCTCGGGGACCCCTCGCTCGAGCCAGAGAATCTCACGCCGTCGCTGACGCCGGCGCTGCAGCAACGGATCCCCGCCGACGTTCTGCGCATCGCCGTTCCGGGAGCGACGCTGGCCGATGCACTTCCTCACCTACGCGCCACCTACTGCCAGACGATGGCCTACGAGATCGAGCACATCTCGAGTCACGAGCAGCGGGTCTGGCTGCGGCGCGCGGCCGAGTCGGGCGAGCACAGGGCGGCGCTCTCGCCCGAGGAGCGCCGTAGCCTGCTGCTGCGGCTCACCCAGGTCGAGGGCTTCGAGCGCTACCTGCGGCGTGCGTTCCTCAGCCAGAAGCAGTTCTCGATCGAGGGGCTCGACGTTCTCGTTCCGATGCTCGACGTCGCCCTCGAGACGGCTGCCGAGCACGGTGCCGACAAGGTCGTGATCGGCATGTCACACCGCGGACGCATGAACGTGCTGAAGCACACCGTCGGCCGTTCCTACGCCGCGCTGCTGCGCGAGTTCGAGGGCGAGCGCGAGATCGACGCCATCGACCTCGGCTCAGAAGAGCGGACCGGCGACGTCAAGTACCACCTCGGCGCGCACGCCGTCCGCGAGACGGGGGGCGGCCCCATCAACGTCATCCTCTCGGCCAATCCAAGCCACCTCGAGGCTGTCGATCCGGTTGTCGAGGGCGAGACGCGCGCCTACCAGACCGACCACACCACGGGCGCCCACGATCCCTCCAAAGCGCTACCGATCCTGATCCACGGCGACGCCGCCTTCCCCGGCCAGGGCGTCGTCGCCGAGACATTCAACCTGCAGGCGCTCGACGGATATGCCACAGGCGGCACGCTCCATCTGATCTGCAACAACCAGATCGGCTTCACGAGCGATCCCGAGGAGAGCCGATCGACTCGCTACTCGAGCGATCTCGCCAAGGGGTTCGACGTGCCGATCATCCACGCCAACGCCGACGACCCCGAAGCCGCACTCGCCGCTGTGCGTCTCGCGATGGCGTTTCGAGAGCGCTTTCATCACGACGTCGTTGTCGACGTCGTCGGCTACCGGCGCTGGGGGCACAACGAGCAGGACGAGCCCGCCTACACCCAGCCCGTCCTCTACACGCGCATTGGTGAGCATCCGTCGGTGCGCGAGCTCTATGCGTCGCGGCTCGAAGCCGAGGGCGTTGTCGGTCCCGAGGCCCCGCAAGCGATGCTCGACCAAGTCGATCAGGCGATTCGCGCAGAGCACGACGAGCTCAAGGAGGAGCTTGCGTCGGCCGGCGCCAGAGAGCTCCCTCCCCCGCGCACACCGAAGCCGCGCACGCGGCCGGCGATCGATACCGGCGTGCGCCTCGAGCTGCTCGAGGAGTTGAACGAGCAGCTCCTTGCCGTTCCGGAGGGGTTCTCGGTGCACGACAAGCTCGCCCGCCAGCTCGAGAAGCGGCGCGATGCGCTGGGGCCGGAGGGTGGAGTCGACTGGGGCCACGCTGAGTCGCTGGCGTTCGCGACACTCGTTCTCGAGGCCATTCCCGTGCGTCTCTCGGGACAGGACACCGAGCGAGGAACGTTCTCGCACCGCCATGTCATGCTCCATGACTCGGGAACGGGTGCACGCTACGCGCCGGTCCAGCACCTCGAGGGCGCGCGGGCGGCGGCAACGGTCTATAACTCGCCCCTTTCTGAGTTCGCGGCGCTCGGCTTCGAGTACGGCTACGCCGTGGCGGTGCCGAATGGCCTCGTTCTCTGGGAGGCCCAGTTCGGCGACTTCGTCAACAACGCCCAGGTCGTTATCGACCAGTTCATCGCCTCGGGTTTCTCGAAGTGGGGCGAGACGTCGCGCCTCACGCTGCTGCTGCCCCACGGCTACGAAGGCAACGGGCCAGAGCATTCGAGCGCTCGTGTCGAGCGGTTCCTCGCGCTCGCGGCGCAGGGCAACTTCAGAATCGCCAACTGCTCGACCCCTGCCCAGTACTTCCACCTGATTCGCCTGCAGGCCCACGGGCCGCGGCCGCGGCCGCTCGTCGTCTTCACGCCGAAAGGCTTGCTTCGGATGAAGCAGGCGAGCTCCCACGCCAGCGAGCTCGTCGACGGGACCTTCCAGCCGATCATCGATCACCCCGGCCTGAGTGCGGCTGGCAGGGAACGAGTCGGCCGGCTGATCGTCTGTTCGGGTCGTGTCTATTATGACATCACGGGAAACGAGCGCTTCGACGAGGTTCGAGGGCTCGCCGTAGCCCGACTCGAGCAGCTGTACCCGTTCCCGGTCCCCGCCTACGTCGAGCTTCTCCAGAGCTACCCGAATCTCTCGGAGGTGCTCTGGGTTCAGGAGGAGCCTCAGAACATGGGTCCGTGGCGAGCGATTCGCCACCGGCTCGAGGAGTCGCTTCCCCAGGGCGTTCGGCTCATCTACACGGGGCGTCCGTTCCGAGCGAGCCCGAGCGAGGGTTACCCGACCGTGCACGCACTCGAGCAGGAGCGCTTCGTCCGCGAGGTACTGGGAGTGAGCTAGGCGCACGGGATGCGGCCGAGCGCGCTCGCGAGGCGGGTGCGCAGTCGACCTGCTCAGCCGGGCTACCATTTTTAAATGCCGTACTTCATCTGCCCCAACTGCCGCCAGCGCGTCGTCGACGATGACCGCCGCGACGGACTGACGCACCAGCCCGTGGGCTGCGGCAGCTGCGGGTTTGGCTTCCTGTTCGAGCTGCTCGAGGACTACTACCCTCGGCCGGGCGTCGGCATGATCGTCTGTGACCACGAGCGCCGAATGCTCGCGTTGGGGCGCGGTGTGTTCGAGCTGACCGGATACCAGGAGCGGGATCTGATCGGGAAGGACGTGAGCGAGGGGATCGGCCTCGGCGGCTTCAACGGCGCCAACCCCGCGGAAGTGGCGGTCGAGTGGGGCGTCCGGAAGCTCGATCAGGAGCTGACCGTGCGCACGCGCTCGGGGTCGACGCGCGAGGTCATGGCCGATTTCTTCCCGGCCTACGACGCAGACGGCGGCCTGCTGGTCGCGCTCGCGCCGCGCTAGATCGTTCTACCCGGGCGGTCGCCGCAGCCCGCGCCGACCTGTGCCGGCGTGCCGAGAGCCTGCGGCGTTGAAAGACGGGGAGCGCAGCGTGGGATCTGCGGCCAATCCCGACGCAGCGCGCTCCCCGTCCGCGCCATCGTGACAGATCACGGCTGTGACGGCAAAATGACCGTCTGAGCACGGTCAAGGACGCCGGAAATGGACTCGGAATCGCTCGATCCCGGGCCCTCTTAGAAGAAATTTAGGCTCCTCTCACGTGGGGTTGAACCGCGCTTGGTTCTCTGAGACCCAGGTGTCAGAGGACGCTGCAGCTACCCGCCCAGGCCGGGCTGCAGCCGAATGGAGGATCCCGATGACGAACGACAGACAACCTCCCCCGGAGGGCCACTGGCCGCGGCGCCTATGGCGTACGGGCCCCGCGCTGGCCCTCGCCATCGGGCTCGCCATGGCGCTCGTCGCCTGTGGCGGGAGCTCGTCTGACGAGGGATCGAGCGCCGGCGTGATTCAGGCCGATGATCTCGCCCAGCCGGCCGAGGAGACCGCGCCCGCACCTTCGAGTGGTGCGGAAGGACCGCAGGCCGCGCCGGATACCGGCGCTGCGACCGAGCCGGACGTAAGCGCCACGGATGCGGCCACCCCGAACGCCGACCCCCCTTCGGAGGAGGCGCCCGAGCCGGCGACGCAGGAAGACGTCTTTCTTATGTTCGCGCAGTGCCTGCGCGACGAGGGGCTCGACGTCGACGACCCAGACTTCTCGGCCGGTCGCGGCCCGGGGGGCTTCCTTCGTGGCATCGACCGCGACGATCCGGCGGTGCAAGCCGCTCTCGATACGTGCCGCCCGCTGATCGAGAGCGCCCGCCCAGAGCTCAGCTCTGAAGAGCAGGCGGAGCTGCAGGACTCGCTTGTCGCCTTCACCACCTGCCTTCGCGGCCAGGGGCTCGACGTCGAGGATCCAGACTTCTCGGGCGGGGGCCTGGGCGGCGGCCCAGGTCGGGGCGGATTCCTCCGCGGTATCGATCCTGAAGACCCAGATACGCAGGCGGCGATAGAGCACTGTCGCGACGAGATTCCGGAGTTCGGTGGCAGGCTTGGCGGAGGTCCACGGCGATGAGCCTGCGCGCACCGTCTCGCCCGGCTGTCGAGGAGTCGGCTCCGCCAGGAACGAGCAACGGCCGGGGCGTAGCGTCGCCTGGGGGTCGTCGTCGGCGCATCGGCGCCGTGCTCCCCTACGCCTTCGTCGGCGCGCTCATTGCCGCGGCCCTTGCCGGCTACTTCCTGGTGCTCGAGCGCGAGTCAGACGTCGAGCCGGCGACGAGTGCTGTTGTCGAGACTGGCAGCAGCGAGATCGCGCGACGTGACCTGCGGGTGCAGGACACCTTCTCTGGGACGCTCACCTACGCAAGCGCATCCACGGTGCGCAGCTCCGGCGGCGGTACGGTGACGAGTCTTCCGGCCGAGGGAGACGTGCGTGTGCCGGGCGACGTCCTCTACGCGGTCGATGGCCGGCCCATCCTCGCGCTCGAGGGTGAGATCAGCATGTGGCGCTCGCTCGGCATCGGCCTCGAGACGACACCGGTTGTCAACCAGCTTGCGGGGACGGTCACGGCGATCGTGCCCACCGGCTCGCGCGCCCGCCCGGGCGACGTTCTCTATCGCGTCGACACCGAGCCGGTGGTCGCGCTCAAGGGAGGCTTTCCCGCCTATCGAGCGCTCTTCGACGGCGTCTCGAACGGGCGCGACGTGCAGCAGCTCGAGGAGAATCTCGCTGCTCTCGGGTACGACCCCGACGCCGGCATGAAGGTCGATCGCCGGTTTACCGCGGCGACAGAGGACGCAGTCGAGCGGATGCAGCGCGATCTGGGCGCCGACGTCGACGGTGTCGTCGACCTCGGCGAGGTGGTGTTCATGAAGACGCCGCAGCGCATCTCGCGTGCCGACGTCGGTGCGGCGAGCGGGCAGGCCGGCGCCGAGATCGGCGTTGGTGCGTCGGTGCAACCGGGGACACAGGTGCTCGAGATGGCCTCTCCGAGCGACCTGCCCGAGGAGGGCCCGGACATCGAGATTGTCGAGCGGAACCTCGTCGCACTTGGCTTCGACCCCGATGGTGAGTTGAGCGTCGACACCACATTCGATCGGGCCACCGAGCTGGCTGTCGAGCGGATGCAACGCTCGCTGGGGGTGGATGTCGATGGCGTCGTCGATCCGGAGGACTTCGTGTTTCTGCCTGGATCGGTGCGTGTTAGCGCGCGGCTCGTGTCCGTCGGCAACGCCGTCGCCCCGGGCGCTCCGCTGCTCGAGACGACGTCGAGCGAGCAGGTGGTGACGCTCGAGCTTGAGGCGTCGCGCCAGACGCTCATCGCCGTTCGCGACGAGGTCGACCTCGAGCTTCCCGACGGATCGACGGTGAGCGGCACGGTCAGCGAGATCGGCGCCGTTGCCCGCGTGCCGCAGGCGCCAGCCGGGGCGGACGCCGGTGACCCGGTGGTCGACGTGACGATCGCGTTGCCGGCGGGGAGCTTTGGCGGGCTCGATCAGTCACCCGTCGACGTGCTGGTCACGACCGATACCGCCGAGCAGGTGCTGACGGTTCCCGTAGCTGCGCTCGTCGCCGTGGCCGGCGGCGGCTACGCGTTGGAGCTCCTCGACGCGGGCGGGACACGGTTCGTAGGCGTCGAGCTGGGTCTCTTCGCCGATGGGCTCGTCGCGGTATCTGGCAGCGGGGTACGTGAGGGTGACGAGGTCGTGGTGCCGCGATGAGGTGGCAGCGGTGAGTCAGTCGGCATTCGCCGACCGTCCGCTGGCGTTGCGCGCCGAGCACCCGCTAGCAGTCGTCGAGGTGCGCGATCTCGTCAAGGAATACGCAGGGCCCGTACGCGTCTTGCATGGCATCGACCTGCGCATCGAGGAGGGGGAGCTGCTTGCGATCGTCGGGCCCTCTGGCTCGGGGAAGTCAACACTTCTGCACATCCTGGGAATGCTCGAGCGCCCGACGAGCGGCGCGGTCGAGATCGCCGGGCAGAGCGTCGCGGCGCTCTCTGATCGACAGCTCGCGGCCGTCCGCGCTCACGAGATCGGCTTCGTCTTTCAGCAGTTCTTCCTCCTCGACGGGCTCTCTGCGCTCGAGAACGTCGCGAACGGGCTGCTCTACTCGGCCGTATCGGCCCGGCGCAGACGTGGCTGGGCACAGGAGGCGCTCGAGCGCGTTGGCCTCGGCCACCGGCTCGACCATCCGCCCTCGAAGCTCTCGGGTGGCGAGCGCCAGCGCGTTGCGATCGCGCGAGCGCTGCTCGGACACCCATCGGTCGTCTACGCCGATGAGCCCACGGGCAACCTCGACTCCGAGAGCGGCGGCCAGATCATGCAGCTTCTGCGCGAGCTCAACGCCGAGGGCACGACCGTCGTCGTAATCACGCACAACCAGGAGATCGCCGCGTCGTTACCGCGGCGGATCGAGCTACGCGACGGGCGCGTCGTCGTCGACACAGCCGCGGCACCACGCTGATGGCGACGACCGTCTCGAGAAGCCGACTTCTTCCCGCCGACATCCTCCGCGTCGGCAGCATCGGGCTGCGAACCCGGCGGCTACGGGCGACGCTCTCGGCGATCGGCATCGCGATCGGAATCGCGTCGATGGTCGCGGTGCTCGGAATCTCCGAGTCGAGCAAGTCGGAGCTCGTCTCGACGCTCGACCGCCTCGGCACGAACCTGCTCGAGGTCGGCGCGGGCCAGGGCCTGTTCGATGCGGGTAGCGGGCTCTCGGCTGAGTCGACGGGGATGGTCTCTCGGATCGCGCCCGTCGAGCAGGTTGCGTCGGTGGGAACAGTTTCCGCAAACGTCTACCGATCGGACGCCGTGCCCGAGGGAGAGACCAACGGGATCGGGGTGCTCGCGACCGAGCTCGATCTGCCAGAGACGCTCGGAGCCTCGATGGCCACCGGTGTCTTCCTCAACGAGGCGACCGCGCAGTTTCCTGCTGTGGTGCTCGGCTCGATCGCGGCCGAGCGACTCGGGGTCTCTGGTCCGGGCGAGAACGTCGTCGTCTGGCTCGGCGATCGGTGGTTCAGCGTCCTGGGCGTGCTTGCGCCGGTCGAGCTCGCGCCTTCGGTTGACCGAGCCGCATTGATCGGCTACCCGATCGCCGACACGCTCTTCGACACGGACAGCGCTCCGACGACCATCAACGTGCGCGCAGATCCCGAGACGATCGAGGCGGTCTCCGACGTCCTACCCGCGACGATCAACCCCGAGGCGCCCGAGGAAGTCGAGGTCAGTCGCCCTTCGGATGCGCTCGAGGCGCGTGCGGCGGTCAACGATGCGCTGACAGCGCTGCTCGTCGGCCTCGGCGCGGTCGCCTTGCTCGTGGGCGGCGTTGGAATCGCCAATGTGATGGTCATCTCGGTGCTCGAGCGGCGACAGGAGATCGGATTGCGTCGGGCACTCGGCGCCGCGAAGCGGCACATCTGGGGGCAGTTCCTAGCCGAGTCGTTGATCCTCGCCGCCATCGGCGGGCTCGTTGGAGTCGTCCTGGGCTCGGCGGTCACCGTCGTCTACGCCGGAACGCGCGGCTGGGATGCAGTGGTACCCGCCTACGGGCTGATCGGTGGGGTCGCCGCTGCGGTTGTCATCGGCGCGGTGGCTGGCCTCTATCCGGCTGTTCGGGCCGCGCGGCTCGCACCCACCGAAGCTCTTCGAAGCGTCTAAACAGAGGTCTTACACACTCCGTACAGGCGTCTTACCGCGCTCTTAGGCAAGGGTGTTCTTCTTAGATGGCACCCCACCAAGGAGACTCAATGACGAAGCGTTTCGGAATCCTGATCACCGCCGTCCTCGCCTTTGCAATCGCGCCGGCCGTCGCTCTCGCGGGCCAGTCGGACGAAGCGGCCGCCAAGAAGGCCGACCGGATTGCGGCGCTTCAGGCCAAGGTCGACGACTTCGTCGAGTGTCTGGCAGGCGACCCTCACGGCATCGCCATCGATCCGCCGATCAGCGTCGAGGCGATCAAGAACGCGCACACCGTCGCACACCGCGGTCGCCACGGCATTAGGCACCGCTTCCGGCGTCACCGTGACCAGGCGAACCGCACTGCTCGCTTCGTTGTGCGCCACGGCGAGCTCGACCGCTCCGACCCGGACACTCGAACCGCCGTGAAGGCGTGCAGAGATGCCCTCCGCACAGACCTCGCCACCGAGCGGCAGGAGGACGTCGATGCTCTCGCGACCTGCCTCAACAAGAACCATGTTGTGACCGCCGTGCAGCTTTCGGAGAGGCCGCGGCTCGCCTCGAAGCGAGGCTTCCTGCGCCGGGCAGCCTTTGTGATGCTGCGCCAGTCCGACAGCAGCCTGCGCGACGCCGGCGTCCGCGCCGACGCGCGCGCCTGCATCAAGGAAGTGCGGAACCCAGACTCGGCGTAGCACCAAGTTTGCGACGATCTCGCGGTTCCTCCCAGCCGCAGTGAATCGCTCGGCCCGTCGGCGCAACCTCCCGCCCGACGGGCCGATTCCGTTCTTGGCTATTGATACGCCATGGCCGAATGCTTCGAAGGCTACGAGCGGCTCTGTTTCTCGTGCCCTGGGGAGGGTGTGGTCGAGGTCGTTCTCGATGCCGCCTCGATCAACGCGGTCGACGCGGTCATGCACGAGGAGCTCGTTCGGGTCTGGCGTGACATCGACGATGACCCGGACTGCCGCGTGGCTCTGCTGCGGGGCGAAGGCCGCTTCTTCTCGGCCGGCGGCGACCTCGAGCTGATCGAGCAGCTCGACAGCGACTTCGAGCTGCGCGTGCGCGTCCTCAAGGAGGCGCGTGACCTCGTCTACAACATGATCGATTGCTCGAAGCCGATCGTCTCGGCCGTCCACGGCGCGGCAGTGGGCGCCGGGCTGGCGTGTGCGTTGCTCGCAGACATCTCGGTGGTCGCGCGCGATGCGCGCCTGATCGACGGGCACACCCGCCTCGGCGTGGCCGCCGGTGACCACGCAGCAATCGTCTGGCCGCTGCTGTGCGGAATGGCCAAGGCCAAGTACTACCTGCTTCTCTGCGAGGAGATCTCTGGCGAAGAGGCCGAGCGCATCGGCCTCGTGTCGCGCACCGTCGACGCCGATCAGGTGCTCGACGAGGCCCGAGGCATCGCGCGCAGGCTCGCCGATGGGTCGCCCAGTGCGCTCCGCTGGACGAAGCTCGCTCTCAACAACTGGCTACGGGCGATGGGTCCGACGTTCGACGCTTCGACGGCGCTCGAGATGATCGGCTTCTCGGGCCCCGACGCCAGGGAAGGCATCGCCGCTATCCGCGAGAAGCGCGACCCGAAGTTCTCGAGGCCGAGCTAGCCGGCCGCCGTCGCAAGCAGCAACGTTGCCCGCATCCGCCGAGCCCGTGACGATCCACCCGGCTGAGCTCGGCACCTGGGCCGAGAACGTCTTCCTGGCTGCGGGAGCGTCCGCGGCCGCGGCCGCGGCAACCGCGAACGCCCTGCTGAGCGCGAATCGACGCGGCCTCGACTCGCACGGGATCGAGTACATGCACTACTACCTTCCCAAGCTCCGGTCGGGCGTGACGCCGGGCGATGCCGAGCCAGAGATCGTGCTCGAGCTTCCCGCCCTCGCCGTCATCGACGGGAACGCTGCGATGGGGGCCTACGTCGCCACCGTCGCAATGGAGCTGGCGTGCGACAAGGCAGCGCAGGCGGGCGCCGCGGTGGTCGGCGCTCGCAACTCGTCCCACTTCGGTGCCGCCTCCGTGTACGCGGAGCGCGCGGCCGAGCGCGGCTGCATCGGGATCTCGCTGAGCAACAGCGATCCGGGGCTCGCGCCAGAGGGCGCGCTGGCTCCGGTGCTCGGCACCAACCCGCTCGCGATCGCCGCGCCGCCTGGCAGCGCGGGTGTGACGCCCTCGCTCGACATGGCCGCGAGTCGGGTCGCGTTCAGTCACGTGATCCGGGCCGCTCGTGCCGGCGAGGCGATTCCACCGACCTGGGCGATCGGCCCTGACGGCCGGCCCACCGAGGATCCGGAGGTCGCCATCGCAGGTCTCCCGTTCGGTGGGCACAAGGGGTTCGCGCTCGCCTTCATGATCGACGTGCTCGCGGGCTGCTTGACAGGTGGCGCGACGAGTCAGGACATCGAGACCGAGTCGCCCGAGATGACCGGCCCGCAGCGAACATCGCACCTCTTCGTCGCCATCCACCTCGACTCCGTGCGCCAACGCGACGAGTACGAGAGCTCGCTCGATCGACTGATCGAGATGGTGCACGGCGCGCCCATCGCTACCTGGTCGACAGAGTTGCTCTTCCCCGGCCAGCCCGAGTCGCGGGCCGCCGCCGAGCGCGCGAGTGGCATTCCGCTTCGCCCGGAGGCGCTCAAGATGCTGCGCGAGCTCGGCCAGGAGTACGGCGTCGCGTTTCCGCTCTGAGCCGCGACCGCCTCTACCTGCCCGGGCGAGGCCGGTAGGGTGCGAGCGCCGATGCCGGGATCCCGCGTCCTCCTCGTCCTCGTCGTCGTGGCAACGGCTGTGCTCGTTGGCGCGGCGGCAGCTATGGGCGGACCGTCTCTGTCCAAGACGCCGGCCAAGAATCTCCGCACCGCGTGCAACGGAGGCGATGCTCGCTCGTGCGCCGAGCTACAGATGCGGGTCGACAATGCCACGGCGAAAGGCAACCAGCGCGGGCTGGTCTGCCTCTTCTTCCGACCGGTGCGGGATCAGGTCGGAACCGCCAACGACCTGGCGCACCTGACAACGTTGATGGGCCCGGATGCCCCGCCGGGCGTGGCTGACGCGCTGATTGTTCTCGCCGGCGGACAGGGCATCTTCACCAACGATCCGGTCCAGGCTCTCGCGACGCTCGTCGGCTACACGGATCCGATCTGCGCGTTCGCAAGCCAGCGCGGCAAGATTGTCATCCGTTCCGACAAGGCGATCGGCTCCTTCAAGGCCAAGCGGCCGCAGGGCGGCACGCTGGGCCACGCGCGCGCGGCCTTCGGGCCGCCCGATTCGGTCAAGCGCAACGATCCACTCTGCACGGTCAAGTGGAGGGCGCTCGGGCTGAGGATGTTCTTCGCGAACCTCGGAGGCGCCAACGCCTGTGGCGACGACACGGGCTTCTTCACCGTCGCGCTCACGACCAACAGGAAGTGGCGAACGGCGAACGGCCTCGCCGTCGGGCAGAGGGTGCGCGTGCTGAGGCAGAAGTTCCCAGGCGCACGGCAGGGTGCGAGGCGCGGCAACCGCGTCGAGTGGTGGCTCGTCACGCGTCGCCAGCTCCCGGCACTTGGCGGCGGCCGCGTGCCGCGCCTGATCGCGCTCGTGCGTAAGGGTCGCATCGTCGCGTTCGAGCTGAACCAGCCGAACGCGGGCGAATAGGAGCTACTGGGCCCGACCGAGCCGGGCGGCGCCAGCGAGAAGGCTGGCCGGCCGCCTCGACGAGCGGCGAGAGCGTCCGCTTCAAGCGTCTCACGTACGCGACCGGCCTGTACCGCTCTCTGATCTGCTCGCGCGCGCCGTCAGCCCGCCTCGTCGACGCGCTCCGTGGGTTCGTCGCCGGGGTCGCTCGTCGTGCCGACGTGGCCCGTCGTGCCCACCTGGGGAGTGTTGCCGACGATCTCGGCCTCGTAGGACTGAATCGCGCGCGGGTCGCGCTTCATCGCCTCGACGTGCGTCGGCAAGACGTGTGCGAAGGTCTGCGCGCCGCTGACAGCCTTGTTGGCGGGTACAGGTCGCCCCGAGGCCTCCGCGAAGCGACGTGACAGCGCTGTCAGCTGCACGAGCTTCACGCCGGCATCGACCCCGTAGCCGAGCGCCAGCGCGGCGGCCACCTCTTCCAGCGGGGCGTTGCCGGCTCGGTCGCCGAGGCCGTTGACAGCGACGTCGGCGATCTCGGCGCCCGCCATGACGCCGGCGACCGTGTTGGCGACCACGAGCCCCAGGTCGTCGTGACAGTGCACGCCGACCGGGAGACCGGTGACCGAGCGTGCGCGCCCAACGAGCCACGCGATCAGCTCCGGGGTCGCGGCGCCCATCGAGTCGGCGACGTAGACGCGTGCCGCGCCAGCCGAGGCCGCCGCATCCCACAGCGCGGCCAGGTGGTCGGGCTCGGCGCGCGTCGAGTCCGAGGGAGTGAAGGCCACGATCTTGCCGCTCCCTCTCAGGAGCTCGACGGCGGCGCCGACCCGCGCGAGTGCCTCGTCCTCGCTGAGGCCGAGCAGCGATTGAAGGCGCTTCGAAGAGCGGAAGACGACGTTGATGACCTCGGCCTCGCTCGCCGCGCACGCCGCGATCTCGTCCTCCCAATCCTCGACGAACGCCAGCGCGACGGCCTCGGTACGAGCCTGCGCGAGCGCGCCGGCGACGGCGTTAACAGCGGCAGCATCCCGCGCGAAGCGTCCTGGATAGCCGACCTGCACCTGGCCGACGCCGGCCGCCTCGAGCTCGAGCGCGAGCTCGAGCTTGGTCTCGAGCGCAAACGAGACGCCCTGCGCCTGCTCGCCCTCGCGCAGCGTCACGTCGCTTACGAGCAGCGAGGACGGGGGCGAGCGCTCACCGGCCACGTCGGCCAGCGAGTTGAGAGGGCTCGTCGGCTCCGGCAGGCTCATCCGGACGCGCCCGGAGCGCCGCCCGGGCCGTAGTCGAAGACCGGCAGCTCCGCGGGTCGCGCCGCGCCGAGCTCGGCCCGCAGCCGTTGTGTCTCGTCGAGGTCGAGCGATCGGCCGCCGTCCGAGACGGCAACGCCATAGGTGGCCCGCGCCTCCTCAGACGAGACGAACTCGCGCAGAACGTCGAGGCGAACAGCCTCGGGATCGCGCACCAGCGGGTCACCCCAGCCGCCGCCACCGGCCGTGATGTATTGCAGCCGATCGCCGGGCTCGACCGCGAGGAAGTCGAGCTTCGACGGCAGCTCCTCGCTCGTGCCGTTGCCGCGAACGAGGATCTTGCGCGACCCCGCCGCCGCACGGCCGCCGCCGATACCCCAGGGCCGCGAGATCGCCCGATCGTCATGGATCGACACCTCTCCCGCGGCGAGGAACTCGTACTCCTTGTAGACGCCGTTGCCGCCACGGTGCCGACCCGCGCCACCCGAGTCGCGGTGGCCTCGCAGCTCGATCACCCGCAACGGGAAGTAGCTCTCGGCGAACTCGACGGGGATCGAGGTCACGTTCGGCCACCACGCGTGGACGTCCATCCCGTCGCCCACAGGCCGTCCGGGAATGCCGCCGTAGTTGATCTCGTAGAAGAGGAAGAACTCGTCGTCAGTGTCACGGCCCGAGTACAGCATGTGCGGGCTCGAGCCGCAGGCTGCGCCGGTGGCGAGCTCGGGCGTCTGCTGCGCCAGCGCCCCTGCGAGCACATCGAAGATACGCGCCAGCGTGTGCGAGCGATTCGAGAGGGCGGCCGGGAACTCGGGCTGGATCACCGATGCCTTCGGGAACCGGATCTCGAAGAGCTCGTTGTAGCCGTGGTTGAAGAGGATCTGCGGGTCGAGCGCCATGATCAGCACAATCCCGGTGACCATCTTGAACATGTTCTCGCCCATGTAGAGGTTGATCGGGCCCTCGGCCTGCGGCGATGTCCCGCTGAAGTCGAGCACCGCCTTGTCGTCATCGCGACTGAGCGCCAGCCGAATGCGAAACGGGCCGTTGCCACGACCGTCGTCGTCGACGACATCCTCGAAGACGAGCGGCTCCTCGGGAATGAACTGCTCGATCATCAACGCGGCCGCGCGGCGGGTGCGATCGAGCAGCTCCTCGCAGACGCGCCGGTAGACGTCGACGCCGACGCGCTCGCAGAGCTCGATGATGCGCAGCTCGGCCGCGCGCGTGGCGGCCGCGAGCGCGAGCGTGTCGGCAACCGTGAGCTCGGGCGTTCGCGAGTTGTTGGCGAGGATGTCGACGATCGGCTGCACGAGCGCGCCCCGGTCGTAGAGCTTGACGGGCGGGAAGCGGATTCCCTCTTCGAAGATCGTGCGCGCCTGCACCGGCAGCGACCCGGGCACCGCACCGCCGATGTCCGTGAGGTTGCCGAACTGCGAGGCGAAGCCGACGAGCTCATCGGCGACGAAGATGGGGCGCAGCAGCAGCATGTCGGGGGCGTGCTGGACAGCTCCCTTGACCAGGTAGGGATCGTTCATCAGGAGCACATCGCCGGGGGCCAGATCCTCCTTGGGCCAGCGCTCGAAGAAGTCTGCGAGCGGCCAGCCGAACTGGCCCGTCAGCAGGCGTCCATGCTCGTCGGCCACGAGCGGGAACGAATCGTGCTCTTCACGGATCACCGTCGAGCTTGCCGCGCGGAAGATCACCGCGTCCATCTCGCGGCGGACGTTCTTGAGGGCGTTCTCGACGATGTCGATGACGATCGGGCTCTCGCGCCCGCGATCGGCGCGCGCCGCCTCGGGTCGGCCGATCACCAGGTTGCGATGGGCGTCGACATCTGCGCTATACCCGGGAAGCACGAGCGTCGTCGTGTCGGGTTGCAGGACGATCGCGGGTCCCTCGATGCGATGTCCCGACTCGAGCCCGGCGCGGTTGTAGAGCGTCGCCTCGTGCCACTCGCCCCGGTGGTACACCTGCTGCGTCCCGAGTCTGGCGTCCTCGAGCGCTCGATCCTCGGCAGCGCCCGGGGCGGCCGGCTCGTCGAGCAGCGCAGCGCCGATCGCCATCGCCCGCAGGTTGACCGATTCGCAAGGAGTGTCGAGCCGGAACCCGTACTCGCGCTCGTGGCGCTCGGCAAAGTCCGCCGCGATCGCGTCGAGGACGATCTCGCCCTCATCGACCGGGATCGGAATCTCGAGACCCTGCTTCTGGTAGCGCACGTCGAGCTCGAGCCGCACCTCGCGATCGGCGCTGCTGACACCCTCGTCGTCGAGCCACCGGTTCGCGTGCGTCTCGAGCGCCGCGAGCCGGTCGGCGATCTCGTGAGCCCCGATTTGATCGAAACGGCCGATGTACGTCTCGGCGAACTCGCTGCGAAACGGCGAGGTGGCGTCGCCGAGCGCGCAGAGCACGCCAGGCGTCGGCGGGACGACGACCGGGAAGCAGCCCATCAGTTCGGCCAGCGCGTTGGCGTGCAGCGGGCCGGCCCCGCCGAAGGCGACGAGCGCGAACTCCCGCGGGTCGTGCCCCTTCTCGACCGACACGAGTCGAAGCGCGCCGACCATGCTCTCGTTGGCGACGTCGAGAATGCCCTCGGCAGCCTCTTCGAGCGACAGGCGCAGCGCCGCGGCGACCTTCTCGATCGCGCTACGTGCGAGATCGACATCGAGCTCCATCGCGCCCCCGAGCAGCTGCGCCGGAAGGCGCCCGAGTACGAGGTTCGCATCGGTGACCGTGGCGTCCTCACCTCCGCGGCCATAGGCGGCCGGACCCGGGATCGCGCCCGCGCTCTCCGGGCCGACGCGCAGCGCGCGGGTTACCTCGGGGACGTGGGCGATCGAGCCGCCGCCCGCGCCGACCGAGCGCACGTCGATGGTCGGCGTCTTCAGCGGGAACTCCCCGAGCGTCATCTCGCGCGTGAGTGTCGGCTCGCCTTCGAGCGCGAGGGCCACGTCGGTCGACGTACCACCCATGTCGAGCGAGAGAAAGTTCGGATGACCGGAGGTGCGTGCAACGCGCGCCGCGCCGGCGACGCCGCCGGCGGGGCCCGAGAGGAGCGTGTGAACGGGCTTCTCGGTCGCGGCCTTGACGCTCATCAGGCCGCCGTCAGAGCGCAGGATCGAGAGAGAGCCGTCGATACGCACTTCCCACAGGCCGTCCTGCATCCGCTCGAGGTACTCCTGCAGCGTCGGGCGCACATGCGCGTTCATGACCACGACGTTCGTCCGCTCGTACTCGCGGAACTCTGGCAGGACGTCGGACGAGATCGAGACGGCCATCGCCGGCGCGAGCTCGGCAGCGAGCTCGCGCAGCCGGTGCTCGTGCGCGGGGTTGGCGTAGGCGTGCAGCAGCGAGATCGCCAGCGACTCGACACCGCAATCGATGAGGTCGGCGATGACGGTGCGAGCCTGCACCTCGTCGAGCGCCGCAACAACCTGACCGTCGGCAGCCATGCGCTCGCGCACGCCGCGCGTGTCCTCGACCGCCGCCAGCGGGTCGGGCTTGACCATGGTGACCCAGCCGGCGAGCGGCCCCGGTGTCTCACCGCGCGCGAGATGCAGGACCTGCTCGAACCCCGCCGTCGTGAGGAGCCCCACGCGAGCGCCGCGACCCGTCAGCACCGCGTTCGTTGCCACGGTCGTTCCGTGCATCACGTGCGCGACCGCCGAGGCGCCCACCTCGGCGTCGCGGAGCACCGTGGCGACGCCCGTCAACGCCGCCAGCTCCGGCTGATCGGGCGTCGAGGGGACCTTGCCGAGCTGCGTAACCCCGGTCGACTCGTCGATCAGCAGGACGTCGGTGAAGGTGCCGCCGACGTCAACGCCGATGCGCGCCCGCTTGATCTCTTCGGTCACGCAGTTTCGGCCGCAGCTGTCGCCTCTGACGCACCGACGCCCCGGTGCTCTCGCCAGATCGCGATTGCCTCCTCCGCGAGGCAGACGTCGTGTCGGCGCCGCTGGATCAAGATCGACGCCTCGTGCTGCTCGGGGTCGAACGCGGCCACGCAATCCTCGATCAGGACGTTGTAGTAGTCGTGGTAGGCAGCGTCCCGATAGGTGGCCTCGATGCACCCCGGCGTCTGCTCGCCGATCACGACGACCGTTTCGACGCCGTTTGCGCGCAGGATCAGGTCGAGGTCGGTGTTGTGGAAGGCGCTCGAGCGATGCTTGCGTACGACCGGCTCCCCAGGCAGCGGAGCCACCTCGGGCGAGAACTCCGCGCCCCACGTGCCCTCGAGGAAGAAGTCGCTGCCCAGCATGGTGCCCTTGGTGCGAAGCCACGACGGCGAGTCGCTCTGGCCGTCGGGCAGCGTGATCGTCTCGATATGGACGACGAGCACGTCGAGCTCGCGCACCGTCTCGAGGAACGCCTGGCAGCGAGGCAGGATCGCGAGCATTCCCGAGATGTCGTTTCCGGCCTGCGCGATCAGGCCGTCGGCGTGCATGGCGTCGTTCTGCATGTCGACCGAGACGACCGCGCAGACCGACGGGTCGAGTACCTCCTCGAGGCTCTCCCTGACGAGCTTCCCGAATACCTCACGCATGCGACTCTCCTCGGGTGGTGACGCTGGAAGAATGGCAGACCATGAGGTGTGCATGATCGCAGCGACGGCGAATACGTGATCGTGGCGGCGGGATCTCTGTGATCGCCGTGGCCGTCGACGTCGGTGGAACGTTCACTGATGTCGTCGCTCTCGACACGGCCACGGGCGAGGGTCACAGCCTCAAAGTTCCGTCCACGCCCGGGCAGCTTGCCGACGCGGTCATCGAGGGAACGCTCGCGGCGCTCGAGCGCGCGAACGCGCTTCCCGCCGACGTGGCGCGGTTCGTTCACGGGACGACGGTGGGAACGAACGCCGTGCTCGAGCGACGCGGCGCGACGCTCGGCCTGCTCACGACCGAGGGCTTCGAAGATGTTCTCGAGATCGGTCGTCTCAAGCGACGCGTGCTCTACGACCTCGACATCGATGCCCAGACGCCCGTGTTCCTCGCACCGCGCCGTCGTCGTCGCGGTGTGCGTGAGCGGTTGGGTGCCGATGGCGGGGTGGTCGCGCCGCTCGACGAGGGCCAGGCGCTGGGCGCGATCGACGAGCTGCTCGCCCAGGGCGTCGACGCGATCGCAATCTGCCTCCTGCACGCGTACCGAAACGACGCGCACGAGCGGCGCCTCCGTGAGCTCGTCCATGAGCGGGCGCGCGACATGCGCGTCTCGATCTCGAGCGAGGTCGACCCCGTCTTTCGAGAGTACGAGCGGTCAGTCGTGACCTGCTTCGATGCCTACCTCCGCCCGGTCGTCGCCGGGTACCTCGAAGAGCTCGACGCCAGGTTGCTCGAGCATGGGGTCGCAAGCCCGCTACAGGTAATGCAGTCGCGTGGCGGCATCGCCTCGGCCCGCCATGGCGCGGCACGGCCGGTGAGCATGCTCCTCTCCGGGCCGGCGGCCGGAGCCGTCGGCGCAACGGGCGCCGCGCGCCGCTCGGGCATCGACGACGTCATCACCCTCGACGTCGGTGGCACGAGCGCCGATGTCGCGCTCGTTGTCGACGGACGGCCTGTCGTGACGACCGACGGCGGTATCGAGGGCTTCCCCCTGCGCGTGCCGCTCGTCGACGTCGCGACGATCGGCGCGGGTGGTGGGTCGATCGCCTGGCTCGACAGGGCGGGCGGCCTGCGCGTCGGGCCGCATTCGGCCGGAGCCCGTCCCGGCCCGATCTGCTACGGACGCGGCGGCCGAGAGCCAACGGTGACCGACGCGTTTCTCGTGCTTGGCTACATCGACCCAGATGGCCTCGCCGGGGGCGCTCTCGAGCTCGATGCCGCGGCCGCTTTCACCGCGTTCGAGACGCTTGGCCATACGCTGTCGCTCGCACCCGAGGCTGCGGCGGCGGGCGTCGTCAACGTCGCCATGATGCGCATGGTCGACCAGATCAGACTGACATCGGTGGGCCGCGGGCACGACCCGCGCGAGTTCTCGCTGGTCGCTCTCGGCGGTGCGGGGCCCCTGTTCGCTGGCGTCGTGGCCGTCGAGCTCGGCATCCCGCAGGTCGTGGTCCCGCCGGTGCCCGGTGCGCTGTCCGCTCTCGGTTTGCTGGTCGCCCCGCTCGAGCACGACGTCACCGAGACGCTTGCCGTGCGCGCCGCCGACGCTGACCCGGACACGCTCGAAGCAGCATTCGTCAGGCTCGAACGCCGGGTCGGCGAGCTGATGCGGGCCGAAGGCGCCCCCGCAGATCAGGTGCTGACGCGGCGTCTTGCCGACGCGCGCTACGTCGGTCAGGGCTCGACGGTCGAGGTTCCGGTCGGAACGCCGCTTGGCGCCGACGCTCTCGCCGCCTTCGGCGAGGCGTTTCACGAACAGCACCACCGCGTGCACGGGCACGCTCAGCCTGGGAACCCGGTCGAGCTGCTCAACGCGCGTGTCGTCCAGTCCTGGCATCCAACGGACCCCGACTTCTCACCCGCCCCCGTTCAGCCTGCCGAGCCGACGACACGCAGCGTCTGGTTCGACGGCGCGCCGGTCGAGACAGCGGTCGTCGATCGAGCCGCACTCACGACCGAGCACAGTGGCCCATTGATCGTCGCGCAGGCCGACACGACCCTACTCGTCGCGCCCGGGCAGACCGTGGCGCCCGACGAGGGCGCCAACCTGATCTTGACGGTGTCATGACCCTCGATCCGGTCACGCTCGAAGTCATTCGCAACCGGCTCGAGGCGATCGCCGACGAGATGGAGCTGACTCTGCTCCGTACCTCTCACTCGCCGATCGTGCGCGAAGCGCTCGACGCCTCGGCGGCGCTCTTCGATGCTCAGGGCCGGCAGATTGCGCAAGCGGCGGCCGCACCGATCCATCTCGGCATGCTCATTCCGGCCGTCGACGCACTGCTCGGGCGCTTTCCCGTTGCCTCGATGAGCGCCGGCGACGTCTACGTGCTGAACGAGCCGTTCACCGGGGGTGCCCACCTGCCCGACGTGATCATGCTGACGCCTGTCGTCGTCGCGGGCGATGTCGTTGCCCTGTCCGTGTGCATCACGCATCACCAGGAGTTCGGCGGCAAAGCGGCGGGCTCAACGCCGATGGGGGCGACCGAGATCTACCAGGAGGGGCTCGTCATCCCGCCCCTTGCGCTGTACCGGGCTGGCGAGTCGAACCAGACGCTGCTCGATGTGCTCGCGGCGAACGTGCGTATCCCCGACCACGTTCTCGGAGACCTCGACGGCCAGCTCGCCTCGTGCTCGGTCGGTCGACGCGGTGTCGAGGCGCTTGTCGATCGCTACGGCAAGGCGACGGTCGCGGGCGCGATGGACAGCCTCCTCGATCGCTCCGAGGAGCTCGCGCGCGCAGCGATCACCGAGATCCCCGACGGTACCTACCACTACGTCGACTGGCTCGACGACGACGGAATCGCTGTCGGCGAGCCGGTCCGGATCGAGGTCAGCGTCACCGTCGAGGGCTCGGAGCTGCTCGTCGATCTGACCGGCTCGAACGCTCAGGTGCGCGGGCCGATCAACTGCACGGTCTCCTCGACGCTTGGCGCCGTGTACTACGTGGCGCGTGTCGTGACCGACCCCGAGATCCCGACCAACGCCGGCTGCTTCAGGCCGGTACGCGTCGTCCTGCCAGACAACTCGGTCGTGAACGCGTCGGCACCGGCCGCGGTCAACGGCCGGGCGGTCGTGGTGCGTCGCATCGTCGACGCGATGCTCGGTGCGCTCGCGCCTGCCCTCCCCGAGCGCGTCCCGGCCGCGTCGAGCGGCCACCCGCTCGTTCTCTCGATGGGCGGCTTCGATCCCGTTGCCGACGCCACGTTCGTTACCTCGGACGTCGGAACGGGCGGGATGGGCGGGCGACCGTCGAAGGACGGAGTCGAGGCGATCCAGACCGACACGTCGAACGCGCAGAACGTGCCGATCGAGGCGCTCGAGCTCGACGCTCCGATCAGAGTCGGTTGGTACCGGCTCCGGCCTGACTCCGGTGGCGCCGGCCGCTGGCGCGGTGGGCTCGGCCTCGAGCGCTCGCTCGAGGCTCTCGGCACCGATGTCAACGTGTCGCATCGCGGCGAGCGGCATCACACCGGGCCCTGGGGTCTCTGGGGCGGTGGAGAAGGCGCGCGCTCGCGCTCGCGCCTTCGTCGAGCCGATGGAAGCGAGGAGCAGCTGCCCTCGAAGCTCGACTTCGTCCTCGGGCCCGGCGATCGGCTCGAGACGTGGACGACGGGCGGGGGAGGCTTCGGCGACCCGCTTGAGCGTGTGCCGGAGCTGGTGCTCGAGGACGTGCTTGACGGGAAGGTGAGCGTCGAGGCGGCGGCCGAGCTCTATGGTGTCGTCCTAGTGGATGAAACAGTCGACGAGGCGGCGACCGTCGAGTTGCGGCGCCGTGCGTCAGGCCACGTGTCGGACTAGTCCTTTTGTAACCGGTACCAGCGCGGCTCGCCCCTCTTGGTAGCCGTGAGCGCGCCGGTCAGGTCGGGGACCTCTTCGTCGACCATCGTCCATCGTGGGAACGCCGCCTCGAGCTCTTCACGGCTGACGCCGCGCGGTAGCGGTCCGCGGCGGCCGGGCGCGAATGCGAGGCCGAGCACCGTGGCGCCCTCGGCGGCGAGGGCAGTGACCTCGTGTCCTGCCTCGATGAGCTGGCTCGGGCTCAGGCCATGGAGGGCGCCAAAGTCGAGGAAGAGGTCGAACTCGGGGCCGAACTCTGCCTCTCGAAGCGCCGTGATGTCGGCACGGACGAAGCACGCGTCGACCCCGTCCTTGCGCGCCCGTTTGCGTGCGGCGCGCAGAGCCTTCGGGACGAGATCGACGTCGGTGACGTCCCATCCTCGGGCCGCTAGCCTCACCGACCAGATTCCAGTGCCGCAGCCAAGGTCGAGGGCCGAGCCGAAGGGCGCCTCGCGCTCGCTCTCTTCCCGATCGAAGAAACCCGAGATCTGCTCGGCGATGGGGAGCTCGGCGATGCCCTCCCACGGCGTAAAGCCGACGCGGTACATGAAGCGGTAGCGAAGTTTCATCGGGCAGCGGCGAGCGTACCGGCGCCGCGCTTGACGGCGTCGGAGCCGAAACCATCTAAGTTGCGCTGCATGACGTGGGAGGTTCCCGCCACACGCGCCCACCGCCTGGCCGCCAGCGCGGGTCCTCTTACCTTCGTCGGCGGAGCCGGCGACTTCGATGCCGACGGTGTGATCCGCAATCCGGGCGATCTCGACGCGCAGCTCGCCGGCGCGTTCGAGAACGTCGTGAAGGCTCTCGCAAACGAGTCGTGCGGGTCGGCGGACATCGTCCGCCTCAAGGCCTTCTACACGAGCGACGGCGGCGTCGACGAGTGGCAGCTTCGGGCGGCGCTAGGCAACGCGATCGGTGCGACGCCGGTGCCCGTTATGACGCTGAACCCCGTTCCTCTCCAGCCCTGGCCGGCACAGGAGGTCCAGCTGCAGGCGATCGCCCAGCGCGGTTGGCGCGAGCTCGACGACGTCCGCACCGTGATGCGCCCCGTCCCCGACGCGCATGCCTCAGAGTTCGGCACTCCGCTCATCACCGACGGTCTGCGCGCCGGCGAGTTCTACGCGGTTGCGAGTCAGACGGCCGCCGGCCCAGACGGCGAGACCATCGAGGCGAGCGGCGGTATCGAGCAGACCCATGCGGTCATGGGCAGGCTGGGCGAGATCCAGGCCGAGCTCGGCGCCTCCTTCCAGGACGCGATCAAGAAGGAGGGCTACTACTTCGGAACAACGATGGAGGAGTGGGCCGCGATGGCCAGCATCCGCGCGACCTACTTTCGCGAGCCGGCCGCAGTCGCAACCGTCGTGCCCTGTCACGCGCTCTGGCCCGACGGCGCACTGACCAAGGTCGAGGTCGTTGGTATGCGAGAGCTCTGGAACGGCTTCGACAAGTACATCCCGCGCGAGGACCGCTGGCCGAAGCGCGTCTGGGACTGGCCGATCCCGGTGCCCTACCGCCAGGGCATCCGCCTGCGCGACATGATCTGGACAGGCGGCCAGGTGCCGTGGGAACCGAATGCCAACACCGGCCGCGCCATGCATCCCGGTGACGTGATTGCCCAGGCCCGCTTCGTGATGAGCTTCATCGAGGACATCCTTCGCGCATTCGACGCGACCACCGGCGATCTGCGCCTGCTGGTCTGCTACTTCGCGTCGGGGGGAGCTTCGGAGGAGACGCATCTTTTCGTCGAGGCTGTCGACGACTGCGTCGCCGGACCGCTTCCGCCGATCACGGTCGTTCCCCAGCCGCACCTGCACTCCGACGACACGCGTGTCGAGATCTGGGGCGTCGCGGACGCGACGCGCGCCTGAGCCGCGCAGCTTGTAGATCCCGCGCTAGAGGGCTGACAAGAACTCGTTGCGTCTGCGCTCGCTGGGCGGAAGCAGCGGCAGCCTCACTTCGGGCGTTGAGATCACGCCGCGTTCGGCCAGCACCGTTTTGACGGCCACGACGTAGTCCGAGGCCCCCAGGCCAACCTGGAGGAATCCCGTCGCCTGACCGTAGATCTCGAGCGCCGAGGTCCACTCGCCTGACTCGACAGCCTGCCACAGCGAGCTCGCCAGCTCCGGGTAGATCATCGGTAGCGCGACCATGGCACCGGTTGCGCCGCGGGAGAGCTGGTGAAAGAGCACCGGGTCGTCACCGCAGTAGATAACGAGGTCGGTGGCCGCCTTGATCGCGGCGACCTTGTCGATCGCCAGGTCAGTCACCTTGATATGCGAGACAGTAGGCACAGCCTGGTGGATCGCTGTGATGTCCTCGACGCTGAGCTGCGTACCCGACGCGATCGGGTTGTCGTAGAGGCAGATATCGGTTGGTGCGAACTCGGCGAGCGCCCCGAAATACGCGATCAGCATGTCACGGTCGTTCACGAAGTAGTTCGGGCACGAGGCGACAACGAGGTCGGCGTCGATCTCGCCGGCGACGCCGGCAAGTCGACGCGAGGTCTCGAGGCAATTGTCCGAGATAGAGACGGCCAGCCGCCGCTCGCCCGCGACATGCTCCGCACAGCTGCGCATGAGCGTCTCTCGCTCCTCGATCGTCAGGCTCGCGACCTCGCCGAGGCTGCCGCCGATGAGGTAGCCGGCGACGTGGTCGGCCAGGTAGTCGAGCTGGCGAATCAGGCTTTCGTTGTCGACCTCGCCGTCGCGCAAGGGCGTGACGATCGGGGGGAGGAAGCCACTCACCTGGGCGAGTCTATTCGACCGGAAGCCAAGGGAAATGCTCGACTGCGCCTGAAATGCCCGACCGGTTAGCATGGCCACGGATGCCCGGCAACGGTTCGACTCGGGCGGCCCGGCGCAGCGACCGGTGGCTCGAGCCACGCGACGTCTTTGGCTTCCTCCACCGGGCGGCGCTACGTTCAGAGGGCCTCTCAGACGCGGCAATCTCGGGCCGACCGGTGGTCGGTATCTGCAACTCCTGGTCAGAGCTCGTCAACTGCAACCTCCACCTGCGGGGCCTTACCGCCGCGATCAAGCGCGGCGTGTCGCAGGCAGGCGGACTTCCGCTCGAGTTCCCGACGATCTCGCTCGGCGAGAACCTGATGAAGCCGACCACGATGCTCTACCGCAACCTGATGTCGATGGACGTCGAGGAGACGATCCGGTCGAGTCCACTCGATGCCGTCGTCCTGGTCGGCGGGTGCGACAAGACGATTCCGGCGCAGGTAATGGGGGCAGCGAGCGTCGACGTGCCGGCGATCGTATTCAGCGGCGGTCCTATGCAGCCCGCGCATTTCCGCGGCGAGCGGCTCGGCTCGGGCACCGACCTCTGGCGCTACACGGACGATCTCCGGGCGGGCCGAATGACGACCGAGGAGTACGCTGAGCTCGAGGCCTCGGCGACGCCGTCCGTGGGGCACTGCAGCGAGATGGGCACGGCCTCGACGATCGCGGCCGTCGTCGAGGGCCTGGGGATGTCGCTGCCCGGCTCGGCGGCGATCCCCGCCGCCGACGCCAGACGTGCAGCCGCGGGAGAGCAGACCGGCCGCCGCGCGGTTGAGATAGCCGAGGAGGGTCTGCGGCCCTCCGATGTGCTCACGCTCGAGGCGTTCGAGAACGCGATCGTCGTCCTTGCCGCCATCGCGGGCTCGACGAACGCGATCCTCCATCTGATAGCGGTTGCCGGTCGGATTGGCATCGATCTCCCGCTCGAGCGCTTCGACGAGATCGCGAGCAGAACGCCCGTGCTCACCAACATCCAGCCGGCCGGCGAGCATCTGTTCGAGGACCTCTTCCGGGCAGGTGGCGTCCCGGCGCTGCTGCGCGAGCTCGAGCCTCTGCTTCACGGTGACGCCTTGACCGTGACGGGCAGAACCGTGGCGGACAACATCGGCGACGCCGAGGTCTATGACCGGGACGTGATTCGCTCGCTTGCGAGCCCGCTCCAGTCCACCGGTGGGTTCGCCGCCCTACTCGGTTCACTCGCTCCCTCTGGCGCCGTGATCAAGACGAGCGTGGCGTCGGAGGAGCTCCTGCAGCATCGGGGCCGGGCCGTCGTATTCGACGGGATCGAGGACGTGATCGCACGGATCGACGATCCCGCCCTCGAGGTCGACGCAGAGAGCGTCCTCGTCCTGCGTAACGCAGGCCCGAAAGGCGCGCCAGGCATGCCTGAGTGGGGAATGCTGCCAATCCCGCAGCGGCTTCTAGCCGACGGCGTGACCGACATGGTGAGGATCTCGGACGCCCGCATGAGCGGGACAGGCTTCGGAACGGTCGTGCTCCATGTCGCACCCGAAGCCGCGGTGGGTGGTCCATTGCATGTAGTCGAAGACGGCGACGAGATCGAGCTCGACGTGGCTTCGCGCCGGCTCGAGCTCTGCGTTGCGTCGGAAGAGATCGCCCGCCGGCTAGCCGAGAAGCCGCTGCCCGCGCCGCGCTACACCCGCGGCTACGGGAACATCTACCTCGAGCACGTGTTGCAGGCGGACGCCGGCGCCGACTTCGATGTCCTCAGGCGCGCCTCTGGAGAAGCCCCCGAGACAGAGCCCTACGGCCTGCTCGAAGGATGGATAACGGGCTGGTAGCCTCGTCTAGCTCGAGACGAACGACGCGGGGTGAGTGTGGGTTTGGGTGAGCGGGGTTTTGTGGTTGATCCGATTTTGTTTAGCGTGGTTTTGAATCGGTTTGACAGTATTGCGAAGGAGATGACGTTGACGTTGGAGTTTACGGCGTGGACGTCGATTCTTGCGTTGGCGAAGGATTTTTCGTGTGCGATTTATGATCGGGATGCGCGGCAGGTGACGATGAGTGAGGCGTTGCCGATGCATATGTCGTCGTTGAGCATCGTGTTGAAGGAGATTGCGCGGACGTTTGAGGGGGACATTAACGAGGGTGATGTGATCGCCTGTAACGATCCCTATCGCGGGAATACGCATATCGGTGATTTGGTGACGGCGTGTCCGGTGTTTTGGGAGGGGGAGTTGTTGTTTTGGGCGGTGACGAAGGGCCATCAGCTGGATTGTGGTGCGTTTATTGCGTCGAGTGTGACGCCTTCGTCGAAGAATGTGTGGCAGGAGGGGATCACGATTCCGCCTGTGAAGTTGTATGAGGCGGGCGAGCAGCGGCGCGACATGGTTGATCTGTATTTGTCGAATGTGCGCTACAGGGATTTGTTGTATGGGGATTTGTTGGCGCAGCTTGGTTCGATCGGGAAGGGGCAGGAGCGGCTGCACGAGCTGTGCGCTGAGCATGGCGGCGACGTGGTGATCGCGTATGTGGATGAGATCATCGCGTACGCGGACAGGCGGGCCTCGGAGGCGATCCGGGCGATGCCGGATGGGGTGTATGAGGCCGAGGGCTGGATCGATAGTGACGGGTTCGACCGGACCGACCTGCCCGTGAAGGTGAGCGTGACGATCGACGATGACATGGTCAAGGTCGACTATGCGGGGAGTGCGCCACAGGCCCAGGGCGGGGTGAATGGGTCGCTCGCAACGATGAACGGTGCCGGCGCGGTGCCGGTGTTGATGTGCCTTGACCCTGACATCCCCCACAACGAGGGCTGTATCCGCCATGTCGAGGTCACCGCCGAGGAAGGCTCGATCTGTTGGGGCAAATTTCCGGCCTCCACGTCGTGCGCGACGATCGTCCCCAGCGACATGATGCAAGACGTCGTCAACAAGGCCCTCGCCTACGCGATCCCCGACCTCGTCGCCGCCGGCACACCACGCTGCGCCAACCTGCCGGTGTTCGCGAGCACCGATACGCGGACCGATGAGCCCTGGGGCGTCATGATGTTCAACAACAACGGCGGCGGTGCTCCGGCGAAAGGAACCGATGGCTGGCCCCTGATCGGAACGTCCTCCGCGTCTGGTGGGTTGAAGTCGCTCTCGGTGGAGCAGATCGAGTTGATCTACCCGATCCTTGTCGAGGAGTGGCAGATCGAGCCCGAATCGATGGGCTACGGCACCGCCATCGGCGGCCCCGGCAACCGCTTCGTCGTCAGGCCGCGGCATGGGCCGCTCAGCACGGTGGAGTTTGGCGATGGTCGGGCGAATCCGCCGCATGGCGTGCTCGGCGGCACACCCGGCTTCGGCGGCGGCGCCTACGTCGAGAACCGCACAACCGGGGCGCGTCGCTTCGTCTCGGCCACCGGCGAGATCCTCGTCGAGATGGACGAGGTCTGGGTCGGCGTCTCCTCCGGCGGCGGCGGCTACGGCGACCCACTCCAGCGCGACCCCCACACCGTCGCCCACGACGTCCGCGACGGCCTCATCACACACCACACCGCGGAAACAGTGTTCGGCGTCAAACTCACCACCGACCTCGAACCCGAAATCGACCACGGCGAAACCACCGCCCTCCGCAACCAGATCCGCGCAGAGCGAGACGACCTCCCCATCATCAGCCCGACCACACCCAACGCCGCCACCTGGCTCCAACACCACATCACCCCCAACGACCAATACCTCCTCAACCCACAAATCGGGTAGACGATCCAGACATGGCCTGGCGCATTGGCATCGACATCGGCGGTACGTTCACCGACTTCACGGTCGTCGACGATTCAGGGCAGATCTGGCTGTGGAAGCAGGACTCGACGCCTGATGACCCGGGTGACGCAATCCGAGCCGGGCTCGAGTCGGTTGCGCTTCGCGCCGGTGCCGACTCGATCGCCGCCTTTCTCGCTGACTCGACGCTCGTCGTGCACGGCTCGACGATCGCGACGAACACGCTGATTCAGCGAAACGGAGCTCGCGTCGGACTCGTCTGCACAGAGGGCTTTCGAGACACGGTCTATTTTCGCGACGGCTTCAAGTGGGACCGGTTCAACCGCCACCTCCAGCACCCGCGTGATTTTGTCGATCGCTTCCTCCGCCTGGGCGTCGGTGAGCGGGTCGACGTACACGGGGACGTGCTCGTTCCCCTCAACGAGCAAGATGTGCGCGACGCAGCCGCCACGTTCCGCGAAGCGGGTGTGGAGGCGATCGCAGTCGCCCTCTTGTGGTCGATCGTGAACGACCGGCACGAGCGCCGCGTAGCAGAGATCCTGGCCGAGGAGCTGCCGGACGTACCGGTACTGCTCTCCACCGACGTCCTGCCTGAGATCCGCGAATGGGAGCGGACGTCGGCCACGGTTCTGAGCGCCTACGTCCTGCCGAAGATCGCCGGCTACCTCGGCGAGTTCGAGAGCTTCCTCGCCGACAACGGCCTCACGAAGCGCCCTCTCATCATGCAGATCAACGGCGGTTGTGCCACGCCAGATCAGGTGCTTGCGCGCCCAGTGAACGCGGTTGCCTCGGGACCCGCGGCTGCGCCGGCTGCCGGAACGCATTACGGCTCTAGCATCGGTGCGCGGGATCTGATCACCATTGACATGGGCGGAACGAGCTTTGACGTGTGTCTGATTCGAGACGGCGCTGCGGCAATGTCGCGTTCCATGCAGATTGAGTTCGCCCCGATCGGTGTCCCGGGCGTCGAGGTCCACTCGATCGGGGCTGGCGGCGGCAGCATCGCCTGGGTTGACTCGGGCGGCGCGCTTCGAGTCGGCCCGCAGAGCGCGGGAGCACGTCCCGGCCCGGCCTGCTACGGCCTCGGTGGCGAGCGGCCAACGGTGACCGATGCGAATCTCGTGCTCGGGCGTCTCTCGGAAGACGCATTCCTCGGCGGGCGGCGCACGCTTCAGGCCGAGCTCGCGCGACAGGCGGTGCGCAGGGAGGTGGCTGAGCCGCTTGGGCTCAGCGTCGAAGACGCCGCGGCCGGCGTGATTCGCGTCGTCAACGCGAACATGGTTGATGCGATCAAGGAGGTCTCTGTTCAGCGTGGCATCGACCCGCGCGGATTCGCGCTTGTCGTCGGCGGCGGCGCCGGCGGTCTCCACGCCGGCCGTCTTGCGGCTGAGCTCGGCATAGGGCGCGTTCTGATTCCCGCCGAGGCCGGGGTTCTGTGCTCCTTCGGCATGACGGTAACCGACGTTCGTCACGATCACTCGCGTGCTTTGCACACTCTCTCCGCAGACATCAGTTCCGAGAGGATGGAGGCGCTCTTCGCAGAGCTCGAGGTCAACGCGCGCGAGTCGCTCAAAGCAGACGGCTTCAGCGACGAGCAGATGGAGCTCCGGCGCTTCGTCGATGCCCGGTACCCAAATCAGGTGCACGAGCTGACGATTCCCGTACCGAGCGCGCTCGCGGACATTCCCGACGCCCAGGCCGAGATCGAGAAGATCTTTCACGCACAGCACGAACAGCAGTTCACCTACTCGATCGACTCACTGCCCATCGAGATCATTCACTGGCGCGTCGCAGGGGTAGGCGCACCGATCGAGGCGCGAGCGACCACGACGCTCGGAGGCGACGAGGCAGGCGCAGCCGCTGAGCCGGTCCGCGAGAGATCCGTCCACTTCGACGAGCACCGAGACTTCGTGCAGACGCCGATCTTTTCCAGCGAGCGGCTCGAGCCGGGCATGTGGCTATCCGGCCCCGCCGTCGTCGAGAGCGAGAACACGACGATCGTTGCGTTTCCCGGGCAGACGCTGCGAGTTCTGCCGGAGGGCGCCTACATTCTCGAGCTGAACGACGATGGCCGCGGACGGGCGCACGCGGTGGGCTCGTCGAGCGAAACAGCGTCCTGAGCCGACCCTCCGGCTGGCTTCCTGAGCCCGCCAGTTCGCCGGGTGATTCCGGGGCAAAACTCGGTTAGAGTGGCGCCGCCCGGTCAAAACGCGAGGTCATCGACGAGCACCCAAGGAGGAAGCACGACAGATGAGAGAGATGAGGAAGAGGGTCTACATCGTCGTTGGCCTCCTGGCCGCGATCCTGGCGCTCGGCGCGCTCGCAGCCTGCGGCGGCGACGATTCGGCTGCGCCGCCGCCGGCCGAGGCCACGCCACCAGAGCCGGCTCCTGAGCCAGCACCGGAGCCCGCTCCTGAGCCAGCGCCCGAGCCGGCTCCAGAGCCAGCGCCCGAGCCGGCCCCTGAGCCACCACCCGAGCCTGCGCCCGAGCCCCCGCCTGAGCCCGCTCCTGATCCGCCACCCGAGCCCGTCGATACGAGCGGAGCGCCGTACACGTTCACGCTCCTCGACGGCTTCAACTTCACACTCAACGATGGCACGGCCGCAAAGCTCGCCGAAGGCGAGCGGTTGAACTTCGTCTACGTCGCCTATGTGACGGTCTCGCCGTTCTGGGCGCCCGTGGTCAACGGGCTCGAGGACGCGGGCTCCGACTTCGACGTCGACGTCGAGTTCATCGGGACAGAGGACATCAACGCACAGGGACAGGTCGAGCTCATGGAGACCGTCCTGCAGACAGGCGCCGACGGCATCATCGCCGTGGGTTTCGACGCCGCAACGCTAACGCCGGTCGTCCAACGGGCCATGGAAGCGGGCGTGCCCGTGCTGACGTCGAACATCGATGCGCCGGATGCTCCCCGAGTCGCCTTCGTCGGTCAGGATCTCGTCGATTCCGGGCGCGTAGCTGCCGAGCAGGCCATCGTAGCGCTCGATCAGAAACGGCCGGGTTGGCGGGACGAGCCTCTCAAGGTCGGCCTCTTCGGCGAGGACTTCGCGCTCGATTACGTGCGGGACCGGCTACAGGGTTTCCAGGCACGAATGGACACCGAGAGTGACGACCTCGAATATGTCGGACCCTTCGACGCGACCTTTGACACGGCCATGGCCTTTGCCGTTGTCGAAAACGCCTTTACCGCAGACCCGGATATCGGCGCCATGGTGCACGCGGGCATCTCTCACGTCCAGGCCGGCGAGTACCTCGACAGAAACGACCTCATCGACAGCGTCGTCAACGTTGGCTTCAACTTCTTTGCGGGTACCGGAGAGCTGATGATGACGGGCGCTATCGATGCTTCCGTTGGCCAGATCCCATACCTCCAAGGCTACGACCCGATCCAGTTCCTCTCGGAACTCCTCCGCGAGGGCAACCTGCCTCAGTGCGCTCCGCTCTGCTACGTCGGAGCCGAGATCGCCAATCAAGCGAACGTCAACGAGTTCGATTTCGATCGGACCTCCTGAGTAGCTAACGATCTTGGAACCAGGGGTGCGGTCCTGCTCCGGATCCGGGGCGGGACCGCACTCCGACTCTTGACGGGGTCAGAGCGACAGGTGGAGAAATGAGCGAGGGAGACGAAGCGTCTCGGCAGACCCGCCTCCTCGAAGCCATACCCAGGCCGTCGCTAAGCGTCGGACGCACGGGGAGCGTCCTCGCGGTCGTTCTCTTGCTCGGGCTCGCGCTCTCGATCTCGAGCGACAACTTCCTGACGACCGGCAACCTCCTCGATGTCGGGCGCCAGTCGAGCCTGCTTGCTCTGATGGCGATCGGAGTGACGGTTGTGTTGATCTCCGGGCAGATCGACCTGTCGATTGCGGCGATCTTCACGCTTTCCGGCCTTGTCGCCGCGATGCTGATCTCGGGCGGGTACGGCGTGGCCGCAGGGGTCGCATGCGGCCTGGGCGTCGGCGTCGCCGCCGGTCTCCTGAACGGGGTGCTGAGCGCGTATCTGAGACTGCCGTCGTTCATCGTCACGCTCGGGACATTGCAGATATTCAACGGCGTGTCTCTGCTTGCCAGTAACGCAGAGAATCAGGCCCTTTACGGAGTCACGGCCCGCGGCCTAGACGCGTTCAACTACGCCGGCCAGGGCGAGCCCGGTGGCATCCCGATGCAGTTGATCATCATGCTCTCGATCGGCCTGATCGTGACCGTGATGCTGCGCAAGTCCATCTTCGGTATGCGTCTCTACGCGACGGGGGGCAACCGGCAAGCGGCCGATCTTGCCGGCGTGCCGGTGCGGCGTGTCCAGATCACTGCGTTCGTGATCTCAGGAGTCCTAGCGGCAATGGGCGGGATCCTCGCGCTCTCTTTCATTGGCAGCATTTCGCCGGTCGGTGCGCGCGGTCAGGAGTTCTCTGTCTTCGCGGCGGCTGTCATCGGAGGGGCGAGCCTGTTCGGTGGCTTCGGGACTGCTGCGGGAGCCATTCTGGGCGCCCTGCTCATCGGCGTGCTGAGAAACGGACTCGTCCTGCTCGGCGTCAGCCCGTTCTGGCAGATCGTCACGATCGGTGTCGTGACCATCATGGCCGTTGCTCTCAACCGTGTCCTCCAGCGAGGTCGCGCCGCCGAGGCGACTGTCTTCTAGCGACGATGACTGTCATCCTCGAGACGTCTGAGCTGAGCAAGCGCTTCGGGCCGACGATCGCTCTCGACGGCGTGGACCTCTCGGTGGCGAAAGGCGAGCTTCACGCGCTGGTTGGGCACAACGGCGCTGGGAAGTCGACAGTCGCGAAGATTCTCGCCGGCGTGGTGCGCTCCGATAGCGGCCATGTCGAGCTGCATGGCCGGCGCATCGTGGTCCGCACGCCGCAAGAGGCCGAGGCTAACGGCATCGGCATCGTCCATCAGCACCCGGAGATGTGCGGGAACATGACCGTTGCCGACAGCATCGTGCTTGGCCACGAGCCCCGGGGTCGGCTGCGGAGCCTGAATCGGCGCTCAGCGCGAGCGACCGCGCGAGAAGCGCTCGGCCGCATCGACGCAGATGTCGATGTCGACGCCGGAGTCGACTCCTTGCCAGTTGCCGAACGTCAGCTCGTTGCGATCGCACGCGCCGTGCTTCACTCCCGTGACATTCTCGTACTCGACGAGCCGACTGCGGCCCTCAGCTTGCGCGAGGCGGGACACTTCTTCCAACTACTCGGCGTGCTCCGCGACGCGGGTTTCGCGATTCTGTTCATCACTCACCGCCTCGAAGAGGTCCTCAATCACTGCACAAACGTCACGGTGCTGCGGGGCGGCCGCGTTGTGCACGAGTCGACGACCGATCAGCTCACGGAAGGCGCGCTGCTTGAAGCGATGCTCGGCCGCCGGCTCCGAGCCGAGAGCCAGTCGGCGGCTGACGAGGGGACGGCCGCGCACTGGACGGTCACGGCGCGCCGCGCCGATAAGGAGGGCGCAGTTGAACTCGGGATCAGCCAGGGGCGCATCACGGGCCTGCTTGGCATCCCGGGCGTTGGCCGAGAGAGCCTCATGCTGGCTCTGATTGGGCGCGACCGATCCTGGCGGGTCGCGATCCACGATGCGGACGGCTCGTCGGTGCGCCGACCCGATCCGACAAGCCGGGGCGTTGGCTTCATCCCGAACGATCGGATCAAGTACGGGATCTTCACCAACTTGAGCATTCACGACAACATCGCCCCGGGCATCATTCGGGCGGTGCGTCGAGCTCGTCCCTTTCGGGCACACCGGCACGAGCGCAGGGTCGTCCGGGAGTTCATCGAGCGCCTCTCGATTCAAGCCCGCAACCCGGACCAGATGATCACCGATCTCAGCGGCGGCAACCAGCAGAAGGTGCTGCTCTCCCGCTCGCTCGCATCAGACCCCCGTGTGATCCTGCTCGATGAGCCGACCAAGGGGGTTGACGTGGGGAGCCGCGATGACATCTACAAGCTGCTACACGAGCTCGCCGACGACGGTCGCGCGGTGCTCGTCGCATCGCAGGATGAGGACGAGCTCGCCCGCTATTGCGACGAGATCTACGTCCTTCAGGAGGCGGGCCTGCACGGACCGCTGGTGCGCCCGTTCGACCGGCACGAGCTGGTCGCTATCGCGTGCACAGCACCGCAGGCGAGCGTCTGACGTGGTCCGGTTTCGTATGACTCGGCCGAAAGGCCGTTGGCGGGGGTGAGTGTGGGTTTGGGTGAGCGGGGTTTTGTGGTTGATCCGATTTTGTTTAGCGTGGTTTTGAATCGGTTTGACAGTATTGCGAAGGAGATGACGTTGACGTTGGAGTTTACGGCGTGGACGTCGATTCTTGCGTTGGCGAAGGATTTTTCGTGTGCGATTTATGATCGGGATGCGCGGCAGGTGACGATGAGTGAGGCGTTGCCGATGCATATGTCGTCGTTGAGCATCGTGTTGAAGGAGATTGCGCGGACGTTTGAGGGGGACATTAACGAGGGTGATGTGATCGCCTGTAACGATCCCTATCGCGGGAATACGCATATCGGTGATTTGGTGACGGCGTGTCCGGTGTTTTGGGAGGGGGAGTTGTTGTTTTGGGCGGTGACGAAGGGCCATCAGCTGGATTGTGGTGCGTTTATTGCGTCGAGTGTGACGCCTTCGTCGAAGAATGTGTGGCAGGAGGGGATCACGATTCCGCCTGTGAAGTTGTATGAGGCGGGCGAGCAGCGGCGCGACATGGTTGATCTGTATTTGTCGAATGTGCGCTACAGGGATTTGTTGTATGGGGATTTGTTGGCGCAGCTTGGTTCGATCGGGAAGGGGCAGGAGCGGCTGCACGAGCTGTGCGCTGAGCATGGCGGCGACGTGGTGATCGCGTATGTGGATGAGATCATCGCGTACGCGGACAGGCGGGCCTCGGAGGCGATCCGGGCGATGCCGGATGGGGTGTATGAGGCCGAGGGCTGGATCGATAGTGACGGGTTCGACCGGACCGACCTGCCCGTGAAGGTGAGCGTGACGATCGACGATGACATGGTCAAGGTCGACTATGCGGGGAGTGCGCCACAGGCCCAGGGCGGGGTGAATGGGTCGCTCGCAACGATGAACGGTGCCGGCGCGGTGCCGGTGTTGATGTGCCTTGACCCTGACATCCCCCACAACGAGGGCTGTATCCGCCATGTCGAGGTCACCGCCGAGGAAGGCTCGATCTGTTGGGGCAAATTTCCGGCCTCCACGTCGTGCGCGACGATCGTCCCCAGCGACATGATGCAAGACGTCGTCAACAAGGCCCTCGCCTACGCGATCCCCGACCTCGTCGCCGCCGGCACACCACGCTGCGCCAACTATCCGGTGCTCTCCAGCGAAGGTAGCGCCGCCGGCGAGGCTTGGGGCGCGTTCATGTTCAACAACGGCGGTGGTAACGGAGCCGCCAACGATGCAGACGGCTGGCCTCTCATCGGGACGACCTCAGCCTTGGGTGGGTTGAAGTCGCTCTCGGTGGAGCAGATCGAGTTGATCTACCCGATCCTTGTCGAGGAGTGGCAGATCGAGCCCGAATCGATGGGCTACGGCACCGCCATCGGCGGCCCCGGCAACCGCTTCGCCGTGCGACCCAGAGAAGACCCGCTAAGCGTCGTCGAATACGGTGACGGCCGCGCGAATCCGCCGCATGGCGTGCTCGGCGGCACACCCGGCTTCGGCGGCGGCGCCTACGTCGAGAACCGCACAACCGGGGCGCGTCGCTTCGTCTCGGCCACCGGCGAGATCCTCGTCGAGATGGACGAGGTCTGGGTCGGCGTCTCCTCCGGCGGCGGCGGCTACGGCGACCCACTCCAGCGCGACCCCCACACCGTCGCCCACGACGTCCGCGACGGCCTCATCACACACCACACCGCGGAAACAGTGTTCGGCGTCAAACTCACCACCGACCTCGAACCCGAAATCGACCACGGCGAAACCACCGCCCTCCGCAACCAGATCCGCGCAGAGCGAGACGACCTCCCCATCATCAGCCCGACCACACCCAACGCCGCCACCTGGCTCCAACACCACATCACCCCCAACGACCAATACCTCCTCAACCCACAAATCGGCTAGCGTGACTGCGAGATGAGTGCGAGCCCAGAAGTCGCCGAGCGCACACGCGTCGCATTCGAGCGCGGGACGCCCGATCGGGTTCCCATTCATTGCTGGCTCGGGCTGCCGCTGATCAAGGAGCTCAAGCCAGAGGACAAGAGCATCCTGGATCTGTTCGAGTTGTGGATCGACGATCCGATGGGCTCGATCGTGCAGATGCAAGAAGACCTCGGGCTCGACCCGATGATCACCACCTATAGCCAGATGATTGGCGAGCTCGAGATCTGGGCCCGCATGCTCTTCCCGCGACCGTTCGAGACCGACACGTGGGTCGAGACCTTCGAGGAGTCAGATCGCGGCGACGATTGGCGCGGGCATACGCACTCCATCCGCACGCCCGACGGAGATCTCGACTACTCCTACCGAACCGACGACGGCTTCGGCACTTCCTGCCACGATTTTCTGCTCAAGGGAGACGAGCCCGAGAAGAAGTTGCCGGCCATTCGCCACTATCCGTCCGCCGATCTGTACGACATGTCGGTGCTCAGCTCGATGGTCGAGAAGGTCGGCGACAGCGCCTGGTGGCTTCACCATGTTCCTGGGCCGTGGGACATGGCCGCCGAGATTCGCGGCTTCGTCGATCTCTCGATGGACGTCTACGACCGGCCCGAGTTCGTGCACGAACTCATGCGCTTTTGCACTGACTGGCTGAAGGTCCTCTACCGTCGCTTTGGCGAGACCGGCATCCATTCGATCTCGATGGACGAGACCTGGGTCGGCGCGGGCGTCTCGCCCGAGCACTTTCGGGAGTTCATGCAGCCCTATGAGGCCGAGTGCGTGGAAGCAGCGCACGACGCCGGCTACTTCGTCAGCTTCCACATATGCGGGCGAGCAAAGCTCCTGCTCGAGGACGTGGCCGACACGAACCCGGACGCGCTCGAGACACTCACGTCGTCCCGCTCGTCGGGAGACGTCGACCTCGCCGACGCCAAGCGGCGCATCGGCGACCGCACTTGCCTCTTCGGCGGCTTCAACGAGCATCTGCTCCACGAGACGGACGAGAAGGGCGTGCGAGAGGAAGTCGAGCGTTGTCTCGACGCCGCGATGGACGGCGGCGGCTACATCCTCCGATCAACCGGCCAGATCTTTCATTCCAAACCCGGCTTGATCGAGGTCATGTGCGAGACGGCGCGTGACCTCGGCCGGTACAACTGAGCGAGCGCCGCGGGGCGCCCCGGCCGGCACTACGGCGCGCTACGCAGGGAAGGCGAGCTGCTCCAGGAAACGGTCATTGAAGTCGGCGCGGTCTGACAACTCGACGTAGTCGACCTCGTCGAGCATCGCCGTCGCTGCGTGCCGCTCCTGGATCGAGAGGAGCGCCATTTTCGCGCCCTCGCCGGCCACGTTGCCGGCCGGCACGATGCGCGCGAGCGGCAGCCGCGGCACAAGCCCGATGCGCACCGCACTCGCCGGGGAGAGATACGAGCCAAACGAGCCGGCGAGCAGCACCTGCCGGATATCGGCGGTTTCGATGCCGAGCTCCTCCACGAGCAGGCTCCAGCCGGTTGCAATCGAGGCCTTTGCGAACTGGAGCTCGCGGATGTCGCGCTGGGACAGGTAGACAGAGCCTGGGGGGTCAGCGCGCGGATCACCTGCTCCGTCCGGGCCGTTCCAGTGCAAGACGAACGCTCGCTCCTCGCTCTCGAGCGTGACGAGCCGGCACGAGAGCAGAGGGAAGCGCTCGGCCGCCATCTTGTCGTCTACGAAGCGGCCCGAGCCGTCGATCATTCCGACGCGCACGAGCTCTGCAACGGCATCAACGAGCCCCGATCCGCAGAGGCCGAGCGGCTCGACGTCGCCGATCACATCCAACGCGAGGCCGTCGTCACCCACGCGCACCGACTCGATGGCGCCGGGCGCAGCGCGCATGCCACACTTGATTTGCGCCGCTTCGAAAGCGGGTCCTGCCGGCGCCGCGGTACAGACGATCTGTTCGCTGGAGCCCAGCGCAATCTCGCAGTTCGTGCCCACATCGATGAACAGGCGCAAGCGGCGATCTCGCGTCATGCCGGTCGCGAGCAGCCCGGCGACGATGTCCCCACCCACGTAGGCGCCCAGCGACGGGAAGATCGTTGCGCGAGCGCGCGGGTGCAGCTCGAGGCCCAGCTCTGAGGCCGGCAGCTCGGGGTAGATGCGCGTCGCAGCAATGAACGGAGCCACGCCCACCGGCTCGGCGTCGATCCCGAGCGCGAGTTGCGTCATCGTCACGTTCCCGGCCAGGGCCGCCTCGTACACGTTGCTCGGGTCGAGCTCGGCGTCCGCGCACACCTCCTGGGCGAGCTCCTGCAACGTTTGTCGCGCCAGCTCGCACAGTCGCTCGAGGGCCTTCTCGTCGAGCATGGTGGCCGAGATTCTCGAGATCACGTCCGCACCGAACGGCTGCTGATGATTCAGCTTCGAGGCGACCGCAACCGGCGTGCCTGAGCGAAGGTCGAGCAAGGTCGCAACCGCGGTCGTCGTGCCGAGATCGAAGGCGATCGCATGAAGCGAACCGGTGGTGTCGCCCGGCTCGACATCGATCAGGGTCTCGTCGACGATCACCGCGGTGACGCAAAACGATGAGTCGCGTAACACGCGGGGCAGTCGACGCAGCAGGCCTGCGCTGACGTGAAGCTCGAGGTCGTCCATCGCATCGCCTAGCCGCTCCAGGTCGGTGCGCTGATCATCGAGGGCTGGCTCGGCGAGCTCGACGTAGCGCTTCTGCAGCGCCGGTCGGAGAATGACCTGGCGCCCGACGCCCACGGTCGCCGCTTTCGGACGCGTCTCGAGCGGCGGCACCTCGATGATGAGGTCGCTCCCCGCGACGGCGCGGCAAGCAAGGCGCCAGCCGGCTGCGAGCTCGTCGCCGCCGTAGGCGCCCGCATCGAGGTCGGTCGGCGGGCTGACGCCCTCAACGATGCGCACCCGACACTTCTTGCAGGTGCCGTGGCCGCCACAGGTCGAGTCGATCGCGACGCCGTTCCAGGAGGCTGCGTCGAATACGGTCACGCCGGGCGGTACCCGGACCGCGGTGCCGTCGGGCTCGAAGCGAAGGGCAACGCGGCCGTGGGGCTCGGGCGGGCCCTCGCATGGCTCCGTCGGCTCGGCGGGCAGGCTCACGATCTCGGTCGTCAGGCGGGCGCAGCCGCCCGGCGCCGCTCGAGTAGCTCCCTCGCCAGCCTCGTTGCGCCGACCGCCTCGGAGGCGTAGCCATCCGCGCCGACTGCGTCGGCGTAGTCCTGCGTGACCGGTGCGCCGCCAACCATCACGATCACCTGATCTCGCAGTCCAGCCTTTTCGATCGCCTCGATGTTTACCTTGAACATCGGCATCGTCGTTGTGAGGAAGGCTGAGAATCCGACGATGTCGGGCTCGTGCTCCTCGATCGCCTCGATGAACGTCTCGGGTGCCACCTGTACACCAATGTCGATGACCTTGAAGCCTGCGCCCTCGAGCATGATGTCAACGAGGTTCTTGCCGATGTCGTGCACGTCACCCTTGACGGTGCCCATCAGGAAGGTGCCCACGGACTCGCTTCCGGTGTCGGCAAGCAACGGTCGCAGTAGCTCGAGCGCTCCGGTCATCGCTCGTCCGGCGATCAGCATCTCCGGGACGAAGAAGTCGCCGCGCTCGAAGCGCGCGCCGACCTCCTCGAGCGCGGGAATGAGCGCCTCGAACAGCATCGTCTCGGGCCCGATCTCGAGCTCGATTCCCTGCTCGGTCAGCGATACGACTTCGGGCTTGTTGCCCGCAAGAGTGTGGTCGTACAGGCCCTGGAGGATCTCGTCAGCGCTCATCTGGCTGCTACTCCTCGGTCAGCATGGATGCGAACGTGGTCGCTCAGGTCGTTGGCGGTCTTGACAACCTGCACCGAGAGCTCGGCGAGGCGCCGGCGTGTGGTACGCGCTGTCGGCGCCGAGGCAGAGATGGCGGCGATCACGGTCTTGCGTGAGCCGCGAACAGGCGCCGCGGTCGAGCAAAGGCCGGCCTCGAGCTCCTCCCAGGTCGTCCCATAGCCGGCGTCCCTGACGCGTTCGAGCTCTTCCCGCAGATCGTCCATGTTGGTGAGCGTTCGGGGCCCGAGTTTTGCAAGTCGGCCAAACGGTGGCTGTGACGCGCCGAAAGCCATGAACACCTTGCCCAGCGCAGAGGCGTGGGACGGGATCCGCCGGCCAACCCAGTTGCCTGCGCCGAGAGGATGGTCACTGTCCACCTGGGCGATGCGGGCGACGCCGCCCGGCGTCGGGATCGCGATGCTCGCCGTCTCGCCCGTTGCTCGGCCCAGATCAACGAGAAACGGCCAGGCAAGCGTGGCGAGGTCGCCGACGCTCGCGTCGCGCCGCGCATACTCGACGAGCACGGGGCCGGGGCGGAATCCTCCGCCGACCTGTCGTTGTGCGAGCCCGTTTCGTTCGAGAGCGCGGAGCACTCGAGCGGCGGTCGATTTCGGCAGCGAGGTGTCCTCCATGACGCCTGAGAGCGTCACGACCTCGTCCGTCTCGACGAGTCTGACGAGGATGCGGGCGGCACGATCGACCGCGCGCGCGCCTGTCTCGGCCGTTGGCATGAGTGCCATAGTATGGCACCAGGAAACGGGGACTAGGGGATTCGGAGGCGTAGTCAGGTGAAGGCGCTCGAGGGGAAGGTCGCGGTCGTGACTGGCGCCGGTCAGGGCATCGGCGAGGCTATTGCCCACCGGTTCGCGACAGAAGGCGCAATCGTGGTCGCTGCACATCGAACGGTGGAGAGCGGCGAGCGGCTCGTCGAGTCGATTCGCTCCGCTGGAGGTGACGCGACGTTTATCGCGACCGATGTCACAATCGCAGAAGACGTCGCACGGCTTGCGCGCGAAAGCAAGCGTCAGTTTGGCAGCGTCGATGTGCTCTGCAACAACGCGGGAGTCGGGCTCATCCGCTCAGTCATCGAGTCGACCGAGGAGGAGTACGACTACGTCATGGACGTCAACGTCCGGGGTGTCTTCCTCTGCTGCAAGCACGTCATCCCGGCCATGCTCGAACAGGAAAGCGGCAGCGTGATCAATATGGCCTCGGTCGCGAGCTTCGTCGGCTTTCCGCGCGACGCCGCCTACTGTGCTTCGAAGGGGGCGTTGCTGATGCTGACCCGCCAGCTGGCAGTGGACTACTCGCAGGGCGGCGTTCGGGTCAACGCGATCTGTCCAGGCTTCATCGACACTCCTCAGCTGCAGTACTACGTCGCCGAGCAAGACGATCCCGACGCGGCTCTCGCCGAAGTCGCTTCTCTTCATCCGATCGGCCGAGTGGGGCAGCCGGACGAAGTGGCTGCTGCGGCCGTATTCCTGGCCAGCGACGAATCCTCGTTCATAACGGGTGCGTCGATAGCCGTCGACGGTGGTCTGCTCACGCAATAGCTGGTCGAGGAGTGACCACGCGAAGTCGAATGGACGAGTTCATCGAGCAACTCAACACGATCGACAGCCCAACGCTGGCGAACGCCATCGAGCTGCTCGAGGTGCGCGACCGGACGGACGGGTACGCAGACCTGAGCCTCCGCTGCCTCCTGCCGGAGCTCGGGACGATGGTCGGCTACGCGTTGACCGTGACGATGGACACGACGACGCCCGGGCCGCCGCCGACCGACAAGCGAGTGCTGCAACTCTGGCGCGCCGTTGAGGCCGCGCCGCGACCGTCCGTGCTGGTGTTTCAGGAGGTGGGGCCCCGTCCGGAGATCGGCTGCCACGGCGGTGACGTGATGGCGACCATCGCGCGTCGGCTCGGGTGTGTGGGGATGGTGTCCGACTCAGGCTTACGCGACATCGACGAGATACTCGAGCTCGGGCTCGCCCTGTTCGGCCGCGGCGTCGTGGTCTCACATGGGAACTTCGCTGTGCGCGACGTCGGCGTTTCGGTGGAGGTCGCTGGGCTTCGGATCGAGCCGGGCGACCTGCTGCACGGCGACGTCAACGGTCTCGTCGTCGTGCCACCCGAGCTGCGCGGCCGCCTGAACGAGGTCGTCGAGCGCATTCGTTCCGCCGAGAACGCAACCAAGGACGGTGTCCACGGCGCCGACACGTTCGGGCCCGACGAGATCGACGCGCTGTTCGGTCCCTAGCCTGTCGGCTCGCCCGGCGCGTCGCGTGCCCTGACCGGTTCCCACTCGGCTTCGAGCTCACGTAGCACGTTGTCGAGCACCGCCTGAGCGTCGCCCTCCCGCTCGCGCTCATCCGACCATTCCCACTGCTCGAGGTAGTCGTCGCTGCCGGCGAGCCCCTCGCTCATGGCGACGCGATCGATCTCGTGCTGGAACCACTCGGGGAGCGGTGCGCTCAGCGGCCGCGATCCCTCGTCGGTCACCTTCACCTGCGCAGGAATGCCCCGCCACGAAAGGATGCGATAGCTGGCCATAGCTAGGCGCTCGCCTCCTCGAGCTCGCCTGCTCGGTAGGCCTTCAGGTAGTTGCGGCAATGCTCGTCGGCGCCGGTGAGGACGTCGAGCGCGAGCTGGAAGGGCCTCGTCGATCGATCGGGAGCGAGAACGGCGTCGGGCGGGCTTGCGATCGGATCGATGATGCCGCTGTCGGCGCCCGCATCCACGGCGAGCAGGATGAAGACGTCGTTGAGGAGCCGCCGATGCGGCAGGCCGAAGCTGACGTTGCTCATCCCGCCGGTCACCCTGACCTCTGGCCCAAGCGTCTCTCTGAGCTCGCGGATTGCGTCGAGGCACTGGTTGACGAACTGCCCGTCGACTGAGATCGGGAAGACGAGCGGGTCGATGTAGATGCGCTCGAGCGGAATCCCACGCGACCTGGCGTGCTCCACCATGGTGGTTGCATTGGTGACACGCTCAGCGGCGCCGTCGGGCATGCCCGAATCGCCTGCCGCTGTCACGATCACGTGACATTCGCTCTCGCTGGCCAGGTCGAGCGCATCGAGGCGCTCGAGCGATGCCGAGTTCAGCATCGGCGTGGGACCGCGACCCTCGAGTGCCTCGAAGCCGGCTCCGATGATCGCGAGGTTGGACGAATCGATCGAGAGTGGGACCGGCGAGACCGGGGCGAGCAGCTCGACTAGCCAGCGCATCGCCGCTTTCTGCGTGTCGAGTTTCGGCGAGATCTCGTCGACGTTGACGTCGAGGAAGCATGCTCCAGCGGCGGCCTGGCGCAGCGCGCCAGTCTGGAGGTACGCGCGCGCGCTCTCGGCGTGGTCGCCGCCCGCGAGCCCGAGCTCGACAGCAATCTTCACATGCTTGATGCGGTTCTCAAGGTAGGCCTGAGCCTCCTTCTCGGCCTCAGGCACCGGGATCGACCGCGCGTTTCCGTCGGTGTCCTCGAACACGATCGCCTCGCGCCCCTCGCCGTCCTCACCCGTCCCCGGCCCACCGCGCACCAGCACTCGGGTCGTGTGGATGTTCTCCCCGATGATTGCGAACTCACGTCCGGCCTTGACCTCGCTCACGCCGTGTCCCCCTTCTGTAGGTGTTCGCCGGAGTCACCCAGCTTTGCCGGCATCGGCTTGAGCTGGCATCCCTCGACGAAGATGTCGAAGAAATCGGGCGTCGTCTCGAGCTCGACGTGCTCGATTCGCCTCACGAGGGCTTCCAGCAACATCCGTGACGTATTCGAGAGCAGCAAGCGCCGGGCGCCGCGTACTGATGCGTTGCCGACCTTGACGACGCGGTCGGCCGGCACCGGTGGGAGAAAGCCGATCTCGACGGCGTTCTCGACGTTGACGTAGTTGGCAAAGCCGCCGACCAGGTACATCCGGTCGACGTCGCCCGGGTCGACGCCGAGGTGTCGCATGACGATCCACTGTCCGGCCGTGTTCGCCGCCTTGGCCTGCGCCAGCGCCGAGGCATCGGCTCTCGAGAACGTGATTCCGGCCTCAGCCTCGACAGTGAGCGACATCGAGCCGTCGGAGAAGACGCCAAGCGGATTCATGAACTCTGAGCGGCGGAGCTCGGCAAGCAGATCGATCAGGCCCGAGCCGCAGATTCCCTCCGGCGCCGCGTTCCCGATCGTCTCGTATGCGAACGATCCGTCCCGCTCACGTCTGATCGACTCGATGGCGCCGTCGACTGCCTGCATCCCGTACTCGACGAGGCCGCCCTCGAACGCCGGCCCGGCCGGGCAGCTCGCGACGACGACGCTGCCGGGCACGGCAAGCGCAACCTCCGTGTTCGTGCCGATGTCGACGACCATCACCGTCTCCTCGGTCCCCTCGTCGACGCCGAGTGCCACGAGGTCTGCGGCCATGTCGCCGCCGACGTGGCTGGCGACGAGCGGCGCGCCCCAGATCGATGCCTGAGGGTGTGACCGAAAGCCGAGCTCATGTGCGCGGGCCTCGAGCGCCGTTGTCTCGCGCGTTCCATTCAGCAACTCGTGCTCGGTCAGCGACTTGTACGGACGCGCGCCGATCGACGCCACGTCGAGCCCGAAGAACAGGTCGCGCATCGTCGAGTTCCCGACGACCACGGCCTCGTATACCTCGCGCCGATCAATCCCATTCGCCGTGTAGAGCTCCTCGAGCTTGCGGTTGAGCGCTTTGCGCACGGCGCGGCGCAGCTGGCCCGTGCCGTCGTTCTGGTCGTAGCTGATGCGGTTCATGATGTCGCTGCCACCGAAGCGCTGCGGGTTCTCGAGGGCAGCGACTGCAACGGTGCGTCCGGCGGCGAGGTCAACAAGCTCGGCGACGACGGTCGTCGTTCCGAGATCGACTGCGACGCCGTAGACGCCTCCCCGCAGCGGCTCGATCAGCTGCTCTCCGTGGTAGACGTCGCCGTCGACAACACGTACCACGGCGTCGGCTGGCTCCGCCGCTTCATCGACGTAGGGCGTAAGGATCCGCAGGCGCCGGCGCAGGATCGAGAAGTCGATCTGCTCGCCGGGCGCGATCACGGCCGCCTGGCAGGCGAGCCGGTACGGCTCGCGCAGAAACCCTTCGACGTCGGTCGGCGCGGCAAGGAACTCGGCGCCGCCGGTGATTTCGACGATGCACTCACGGCAGCGCCCCGAGCGCCGGCAGGAAGTCGGAACCTTGAGCTCGAGCTCGTCCGCGTCGTCGAAGAGCGTCCGACCCGGCCGGCTGCCTACGGTCATCGCCGGCCGGCGCTCCGAGCGCTCACGTCACCCTCCGGCTCACGTCGTCTCCCAGGCGCTCCGGTAGTCGAGCTTGTCGTCGCTCGCACAATCCAGCGGGGCGCCGTCGACCTTGGGCTTGCGCTGGTTGCGGCAGCCGAACTCGGCCGTGCACTGGTCGTGCCGGTTCTTGTACGGGCAGCGGCGGGTCGACTGCTCAGTTGCAGTCTCGATCATCGAGGAGAACAGCTCGCCCACCCGGTCGAGGCGTTGCTGGTACTCGACCGGGTCGACCTTCTGTTCGCCCGGTGCTCGGTCGGGGCCCTCTTCCGCCGCGGTTTCGTCGGATTCGGGCTTTTCCGTCTCACCCGCGTTGTCACGCATTCGCGTGCTGTTTCTCGGCCTCGATCAGCTGCTTGGCAAGCTCGACGCACGCGACAGCGTCCTTGCCGTAGCCGTCGGCGCCCATGTCGTCGGCGAAGTCCTGGGTAACGGGTGCTCCGCCGACCATGATTGCAACGTCGTCGCGGAGCCCCGCGTCGATGAACGCCTCGATCGTGACGCCCATGTTCGGCATCGTTGTCGTCAAGAGTGCCGACATTCCGAGCAGCGTCGGCGAGTGCTCCTCGAACGCGTCAATGAAATCGTCGGGCGAGACGTCGACGCCGAGGTCGACGACCTCGAAGCCCGAGCCGCGCAGCATCATGATGCAGAGGTTCTTGCCGATGTCGTGCAGGTCACCCTTGACGGTGCCCATGACCACGATCGCGAGCGGTTCGATACCAGACGCGGAGAGGATCGGCTCGATGTGCGCCATTCCGGCCTTCATCGCGCGGGCGCAGGCGAGAACCTCGGGGACGAAGATGAAGTTCTCCCGGAACTTGATGCCGACGAGCGCCATACCCGCGATCAGCCCGTCGTCCATGACCTCGAGCGCTTCGACGTCGGCGGCGAGCGCGGCTCTCGTCAGCTCGTCGACCCGGTGGTGCTCGCCCTCGACGAGGGCTGCCGCCATCTCCTGCATCTCGGTGCTGGCCTGCGCGTAGAGCCCGATCAACCGCTCGCGCTCGTCCGGGCGCTCGACGAACTCGTCGATCTCGGCGCGCAGGAACTCGTTGGCGACGCTGCTCAGCTCAGACATTGGCTAGTTCAAATTGGGCTGGCCGGAATGCTGCTCGTGCCACTCGCCCACCGCTTCCCTGATCGCGAGCAAGCTCTCGATCGGGGTCTGAAGAGGGATCGCGCACTCGGGACCGACCATCTGGACTCCGGCTTCCAGGTTCGCCATGACCTCCTCGCGCACCTCCTGCGGACCCTTGGAGAACAGTGTCTCAGGGTTGTTGATATTGCCAACGAGGCTGATGCGGCCATCTACGGCCTCCATCGACTCGGCGGGCTCGTTCTTCGAGTCGTAGTGGAACGCGGCCATGCCCGACTGCGCGATGTAGCCCATGCGATCGACCGTGCGCCCACAGATGTGCAGGATCAGGGGAACGGGAAGCGCCTCGACGAACTCGATGTGCAGATCGAGCAGGAACTCGCGGTAGTACTCGCCCGAGACGAGATCGCCAGTGGCGTGGTCGGGCAGAGTCAGTGCGTCGACACCCGCCTCGATCTGCGCGAGCCCGAACTCGATCGTCGCCTCCTTGAGCCGATTCAGGCAAAGCTTCGTCCGATCCGGGTCGTCGAGCGACATGAGCAGGAACGGCTCGACGCCGAAGCAGTGGTAGCCCAGCGACCACGGCCCCATCGTCTTGCCGATCACCGCGACCTCGTCCCCGAACTGCTGCTTGAGGATCTTGATCGCCTCGATCACGCAGGACGTGTCCTTGTGCTCGAGCAGGTCGTCGGGAATGTGGATGTCGTCGGGCGTCTCGTAGATCGGCTCACGCATCCTGACCGTGGGCCAGTTGTCTTTCTGCTCCCATTGGATGTTGCAGCCGAGAGCCGAGGACTCCTGGATGATCGAGAAGACCGGCATGACCGAGTCGAAGCCGAGCTCGGTCCTCCCGGTCGCCGCAAGCCGCGCCATCAGCTCGGGCTCGCGGTTTGCGTCGGGGAAGGGGGCGTCGACGAGGTCCATGAGCTCGACGGTCGCCACCGACGTCGGGTTGACGAGCGGTGTCCGGTCGACCGGCTTGCGCTCGAGCGCCGCGAGCACCCGCTCGCGGCTCGTCATCGTCTCGGGCTGGGCCGCCTGGCTCATGCCTGCTCCTGCTGGCTAGGGGCGGCAAGAACGCCGCGAGTCGACGTGGCCTCTTCCTGGCGGAGCGTCGCGCGCAGGTTGAGCGCGCGCACGAGCAGTAGGCCGATGACGGCGTCGTGGTCGTCGCCGCAGGAGAACGCGACCGTCACGCCGTCGTCCTCCAGCTCGAGCTCGGCGAGTTTGGCAAGCCCGCGCGCGATCGCCGGGGCGCGGCTCTTCGACTCGTCCTCCGCGCCCTCGGCTTCGACGCGATAGCGCCCCGTGCCCTCACGTTCGACACGGATCTGTTGACCGCTGCGGCCGTCCTCGGCCTCGAGCGGGCGCGGCTCGGCGGCTTGACCCGAATCGAGCTTGCAGGCCTCGAGGAACGCACGCTTTGCGGCGGCTCTGTGCCAGGCCCCACACGCGAACCGGACAGCGAGCTTCTCGGAGCCGAGCCGTTCGAGGCCGCCGAGTACTGACATCGAGTCGACCACCGAGGCGAGCCGGGAGCCGACCCCGTCCTTCGAGCTATAGGAGTGGACGAGCGACGCTGTTTGGTCGTTGTGGTTCTGCTCGTAGAGGGCGATGGTGATGTCCTGGAAGTGGCGGTCCATCGAGACGAGCTCGATGCGCGAGCCAAGCTCCGCAATCGTGGCCATGACACAAGTATGCCGGCTTGTCGCTTCGCGACAAGCTTGCGAGAATGTCCCACGGGACATTCTCGTCGCTTATGCGTGAGCCGGTGCGGCGTTACGATCACGCGCGTGAAGGTCGTCTTCCACTACTTCGCTGGGCCCGACTTGCGCGCTCACCTTGCCGCCGCGGCCGGCGGCGAGCTCGAGATCGAGGACTGCCCCGAGAACGACGATTCCCGCTTCACGGAGTTGATGGCCGATGCCGAAGTGCTCTGGCACGTCCTCAAGCCCGTGAGCGCCCACGTGATCGACAGCGCGCCAAGACTCAGGCTCATCCAGAAGATCGGGGTGGGCGTCAACACAATCGATCTCGAAGCGGCCCAGCAGCGGGACATCGCCGTGTGCAATCTCCCCGGGACGAACAGTCGCGCGGTGGCCGAGCTGGCGCTCATGCTGATGCTCGGATCGCTGCGCCGCTCGAGCACCTACGACCGAGCTACACGGGCCGGCGAGGGCTGGTCGCTCGGCGGCGAGATCCCCGACACGCTCGGCGAGCTCGGAGGGCGCACGGTCGGGCTCGTCGGCTACGGCTCGATCCCGCGCATCCTCGCGCCGATCCTCGAGGCGCTCGGCGCGCGCGTCCTGTACACGGCGACGGCGCCCAAGAACGATGCGGTCGGCGAGTGGCGCGACCTGCCGGATCTGCTGGCCGAGTCGGACGTCGTCTCACTACACGTGCCACAAACGCCAGAGACCGAGAGGATGATCAACCCCGACACCATCGCCGAGATGAAGCCCGGAGCGATCCTCGTCAACACTGCGCGCGGCGGGCTGGTCGACGAGTCGGCGCTCGTCGCGGCGCTCGAGAGCGGGCAGATCCGCGCCGCCGGCCTCGACGTCTACGAGGCAGAGCCCGTCGACCCAGCCAACGCCCTGCTCACGCTCGAGAACGTGATCCTGGCGCCACACATCGCCTGGTTGACGCCGGAGACGTTCGAGCGAAGCTTCGCGATCGCAGCCGAGAACTGCCGGCGCCTGCGCGACGGTGACGACCTGCTCAACCGCGTCGTCTGAATGGAACTGCGCGCTGCACTCGCTGCCGGTGAGTTCGCGCTCACCACCGAGCTGAGCGCGCCAGTAAACCCTGACGCCGAGCCCGTGCGCGACACGGCGCGCGGGCTTTGCGGCCTCGTGCACGCGGCGAACGTCACCGACAATCAGGCCGCGACCGTGAAGATCTCGCCGCTTGCGAGCTCGGTCTGGCTGCTCGAGGAAGGGCTCGAGCCGATCCTGCAGGTCACGACGCGTGACCGCAACGTGCTCGCGTTGCAGGCCGATCTTCTTGGCGCGTGGGCGCTCGGCGTTCGCTCGATCCTGGTTCTGTCGGGCGACCCGCTCGGGGTCGGGAAGTATGAGCCGATAGCCACGCACCTGCCCGATCTCGACTCGCTTGGGTTGGTTCGTGTCGTCACCGAGATGAACGGCGGGCAGCTGGCCGCCGGCGAGACGCTCGAGCTGCCGACCGACTTCTTCATCCTGAGCGCTGCGAATCCGTTCCACGACACCCTTCAGAGGCTCGAGCAGAAGATCGACGCCGGGGTACACGCCTTCCAGACCAACATCGTCTACGACGTCGATCGCTTCGCCGCGTGGTTTGCGCCCCTGGTCGAGGCCGGGGTAGCCGAGCGCGCGCCCGTACTCGTCGGCGTGACCCCGCCTCGCAGCACCCGCATGCTGCGGCACCTGCACGAGAACATCCGCGGCGTCGAGGTCGACGAGGCGACCTTCGAGCGCATGGAGGGGCTCGAGGGCGATGAAGCCATGGCGGCGGGTGTCGAGATCGCCGTCGACGTACTCGAGCGGCTGCGCGAGCTACCGGGTGTCGCCGGCGCTCATCTCATGGCTCCCGGGTGGGAGGCCGAGGCGGTGCCGCGTGTCGTGAGCCGCGCGGGCCTGGGCCTGTAGCCGACGTGGTCGGGCGCGGCTGACCGCGCTAGCTCACCTGGATGCCCATGGCCTTGAGCATGCCGCGGTCGGCCGGCGCCGGCCCGCCCGTCGAGTTGACACGCGCGCCGCGGTTGGCCTTCACCGCGTGCTCGAGGCCGGGCGGAACGAACGCCACCTGGCCGGCTTCGAACTCGTGCTCGACGCCGTTCGTCGCGTCCTCGATCGAGCCCTTCCCTGCGAGGAAGAAGATTGCGTCCTCCTGTGCCGGGTGCGAGTGGACGACGTTCTCCTCACCCGGATCCATGTTGACCCAGACCATCGGCGCCGTCTCGGCTCCGTTTCCCGGCCAGACGACGAGGCGAGCGTCGCTAGCGATCATCGGCAGCCGCCTGTCGGGGGAGTCGCAGTGGAATACCCGGATACCCATTGCTCAGCCCTCCAGGTGTGCGTACATGGCGGGGTCGGGCGGGCACGGCCCTCCCATGAGCTCGGCTCCGCCGTCGCCGGCCTCGATCGCGTAGGGCGTCCGAGCGTCGACGTGGGCGAACGATCCAGCCACGAGCGTCTGACGCGACCCGTCGCTCGCGTCGCCGGCCTCGGCGGTGCCGGAGATCACGTAGTAGACCGCTTCCGTCGGGTGGCTGAGCTCGATCGTTCGGGAGCCGCCCTCGAGCGAGATGCGGTGCATCGAGCGCATCTTCGCGCCCATCCCCGGCCACACGACCGCGCGCGCCTCGCCGGCACCCTCGACGATCGGCAGCGCAGGGCAGCTCGCGTCTGTGTCGAGGATCTGGATCTCGTTGTCAACGCCCACGTGCTCCCTCCTTCGCTTCGGCGTGGCGCTTGGTCGCCAGTCTTACCGCCTTGACGATGTTTTGGTAGCCGGTGCAGCGGCAGAGGTTCCCGCTAAGGGCCTCGCGGATCTCGCGATCGGACGCACCGACGAGCTGATCGAGCACCGGCTCGAGCGACATGAGGAACCCCGGCGTGCAGAATCCGCACTGGAGCGCGTGCTCCTCGTGGAAGGCCTGCTGCAGCGGGTGGAGCTTGCCTTCGGGAAGCCCGTCGGTCAGCGCCTCGACCGTGCGCAGCTCGCGTCCGTCCGCCTGAACCGCGAAGAGCAGACAGGAGCGAACGGCTTCCCCGTCGAGCTGCACCGTGCAGGCGCCGCAGACGCCATGCTCGCAGCCGACGTGCGTGCCGGTGAGCGGTGTCTCGTGGCGGATGAAGTCAGAGAGCAGCAATCGCGGCTCGACCTCACGCTCGTAGGCGCTGCCGTTGACGGTGACCGTGATGCGGCGCGTCATTCGGATGCGGCCAACGTCGTCGCCGCGCGAAGAAGGGCTCGCTCGACCATGGCACCGATCAGATGGCGGCGGTACTCGCCGCTTCCGTGCATGTCGCCGGTGGGCGAGATTGCGGCCTCGGTCAGCGCGCGCGCCTCGCGGGCGGCTTCGGCACGCTCGCGCTCGTCTGCGACAGAGGCGCCAACGAGCGCCTGCTCGGCAGTCGGGACGCGAAGCGGGGTAGGTGCCGCCGCCAGCAGCCCGATCCGGGCCTCATCGCAGCTGCCGGTCTCGTCGACGCTGAGCTGAACCGCTGCGCCGCCGAGCGCGAAGTCGCCGTGGCGGCGAGCGAACTCCTCGAAGGCAACTGCCGATCGCGGCGGGGCGAGCGGAACTTCGATTTCGGTCAGGAGCTTGTCGGGCTCGAGCGTGGTCGTCAGGTGGGTGACGAACAGCTCGCCGGGAGCGAGCGTCCGGGTGCCGCGCGCGCTTCGCACGTGGAAGCGTGCGTCGAGCACGCAGAGCGCGACCGGGAGCTCGGCGGCCGGGTCCGCGTGTGCGACAGAGCCACCGACGGTGCCTCGGTTGCGGATCTGCGGGTGCCCGACGAGCGCGAGCGCCTCGGTCATGAGCGGGCAGTCATCCGGCGCGGGCCCGTCCGGGACAGTCCCGGGCTGATCCGGGGCCGCGCAGCGCTTCTCGAGGGTCGCCTGACGCGTCATGGCGCCGATTCGAAGCGAGCCGTTCTCGCGCCGTACGTACGAGAGCTCGTCGACCCGGTTGAGGTCGATCAGCCGCTCGGGGCGGGCGAGCCTGAAGTTGAGCAGCGGCACGAGACTCTGGCCGCCAGCGAGGAGCTTCGCGTTGTCGCCGTGCTCGGCAAGCAGCGCGAGCACCTCATCGACGCTGGTCGGATCGTCGTACTCGAATCGTGGGGGCTTCATGGGCGCGTCAATCTGAACACATGGTCGGGTGACAGTGGCAGTCGCGTCACCTCGACGTCAAGGGCATCTGACACGGCGTTGGCGATTGCCGCGCCAACGCCAGACGTGCCGCCCTCGCCCGCGCCCTTTGCACCCAGCGGGTTGAGCGGCGTCGGAGCGTCCTCGGTCACGAGCACGTCGAACTCGGGCACCTCGGCGGCGGTTGGCAAGAGGTAGTCCATCAACGTCGAGCTCGAGAGGTTGCCGTCTGCGTCGTACGCGAGCTCCTCGAAGAGGGCCCCGCCGAGACCCTGCGCCGCGCCGCCCACGAGCTGCGCGTCAACGAGCATCGGGTTGATGGCGTTCCCGACCTCGTAGGCGATGCTGTAGCGCTCGATCTCGACGGCACCGGAGTCGACGTCGACCTCGACGGCCGCGAGCTGCACGCCGAACGGGAACGACATGTCGGCGCAGCGGAAGGTGGCTTCCTCGGCGAGCCGCGCGCCGCTCGCGCCGCCGTTGGCCTCCGTTGCGCTGGCTGCCAGCTCGGCGAACGAGAGCGAGCGCTCCTCGGCGCCGCGCACGGCGACGCGCCCGGCAATCGCGTCGACGTCGGCCGCGTCGACCTCGAGCTCGAGGGCGGCAAGCTCGAGTAGCCGCTCGCGTAGCGCGCTCGCCGCCTCGCTCACCGCGGCGCCACCGAGCATCGTTGCGCGGCTGCCGAAGGCGCCCATTCCTTCCGGCGTCTCGCGCGTGTCGCCGTGTCGGACCTCGACGTCGTCGTAGTCGACGCCGAGCGCGTCGGCGCAGATCTGGGCGAGGACCGTCTCGAGGCCCTGGCCGAGCGAAGCAGCGCCCGTGTAGACGACGGCAGCTCCGGTCGGGCTGAGCTCGACTCGCGCGTACTCGAAGTCGCCGATGCCGGCCTTCTCGACGAAGCAGGCGACGCCGACTCCCCGCCTGCGCCCGTCCACAGTGTCGGCCGCGCGCCATTCGAGCATCTGTGTGTAGCCGAACCGCTCGCACGCCTGCTCGAGCAGGCGCGGGAAGTCGCCCGACTCGTAGACGACCGGGTGACCGCGCGTCGTCGTTCCGGTCGCGTAGGGAATCTGCTCGGGCTTGACGAGGTTGCGGCGCCGGATCTCGACCGGGTCGATCGCGAGTCGCCGGGCCGCGATGTCGATCACGCGCTCGCGTACGAGGGTCGTCTCGTAGCGCCCCGGGGCGCGATACGTGCCCGCCGGCGTCTTGTTCGTCACGACCTGCTGACCCTCGCAGGCGTACGCCGGCCACACGTACGGGCCCGGGAGGAGCGCCGCAGACATGCCCGGCACCGTCATGCCATGGGTGCGGATATAGGCGCCGGCGTTGTTAACGAAGCGGTCTCTGAGACCGAGAAAGGTGCCGTCCGCATCGAGCGCGAGCGCGACGTCGTGCACCTGCTCGCGCGAGTGGTTGGTCGCCTGGAGATGCTCGCGCCGGTCTTCCGTCCAGGCCACGGCGCGACCGAGCAGAAGTGCGCAGTAGGGAATCAGGAAGTCCTCCGGGTAGACTTCACCGCGCGCGCCGAAGCCGCCGCCGACCGCGACCTCGACCAGGCGGAGCTTCTCCTCGGGTAGGTCGAGCAGGCGCGCGAGGATGCCACGGTTGACATGCGGCAGCTTCGCCGCGCCCCAGAGCGTCAGCTCGTCGCTCGTCGCGTCGAGCTCTGCGACCAGCCCGCGCGTCTCGAGCGGCACGGCGGCGTGGCGCTGGCAGGCGATGCGCGCCTCGACGACGTGCGCGGCGTTGGCGAACGCGGCGTCGGCATCGCCGTGTGTCATCGGGATCGTCGCTGGAGCGTTCGAGCGTGTGCGCGCATGCACGAGCGGCGCGCCGGGCTCGAGTGCCTCGAGCGGATCGAGCACGGGGTCACGGGGCTCGTAGCCGACCTCGATGAGCTCGAGCGCGTCCTCGGCGAGGTAGCGCGACTCGGCGACGACGATCGCGACGGGCTCGCCGACGTAGCGCACCTCACCGCTAGCGAGGGGTCGCTGCAGGTAGATCTCGAGCTCGGGCTGCGGGAAGAGTCGCATCGGGATCCGCGGGCCGCCATCTGGCAGATCGCCGGCCGTCAGCACGAGCGAGACGCCATCGAGTGCGCGGGCCGGGCCTGGATCGATCGCCGTGACACGGGCGCTGGCGAACGGGCTTCGCAGGATTGCGGCATGGAGCATGCCCGCGCGCCGCAGGTCGTCTACGAACTCCGCCTGCCCCGTGAGGAGCGGCCTGTCCTCCTTCCTTAGGAGCGAGCGGCCGACCGCCGGCTCGCTCCGGTGCTCGATAATTGACCGCGCCATGGAGCAGCGATTATCGAGCATGCCGGCGAGACTCAACGATGGCTGCTGACGCGCGCGCGCCCACCCGCGGCGAGCAGCCACGACTCGTGGGTCAGGCCCTCCCGCGCATCGAGGATCCGCCGCTCCTGACGGGCAATGGGCGCTTCGTCGCTGATCTCGTCGACAACGACACGCTCGAGGTCGCGTACGTGCGCAGCAGCCAGGCGCATGCGCGGATCCTTTCGGTCGACACAGGCGCGGCGGCCGAGCTCGACGGCGTGGTCGCCGTGGTGAGCGCGGCCGACCTGGACGTCGGTCCGCTCGAGATCCCGCTCGACAACCCGGACGCGGTCAGCCCGCCGCGCCCCCTGCTTGCCACGTCGGTCGTGCGCTTTGTCGGTGAGCCCGTCGCGGCTGTTCTCGCCGAATCGCGCTACCTGGCTGAGGACGCGGCCGAGCTCGTCGAGATCGAGTACGAGGAGCTCGAGCCGCTACCCGACATCGCGGCCGCGCTCGCCGAGTCGGCACCGCGCCTTCACGACCACCCGTCGAACGTGCTCTTCGACAGCACGACCGACTCGGGCGGAGTGGAAGAAGCGTTCGCGGCAGCCGAAGTCGTCGTGGAGCGCGTCTTCCGGAACCCGCGCTACAGCGCCGCGCCGATCGAGGGCCGGGGCCTGATCGTCGAGCCGAGCGGACACGGCCTGCGTCTGCACTGCTCGACACAGGTGCCCCATCGAGTGGCGGAGCTCCTCGCCGAGATCCTTGGCCTCGAGCCATCGCAGGTTCGCGTGCTCGTTCCCGATGTCGGGGGTGGCTTCGGTCAGAAGGCACACGTCTACCCCGAGGAGGTGATCACCGGCTGGCTTGCGCTTCGCCACGGCCGACGCGTTGCCTGGATCGAAGATCGCAGCGAGAACCTGCTCGCCTCGAGCCACGCGCGCGAGCAAGAGCTGAGGGTGCGACTGGCGCTCGCCTCCGACGGTCAGATCCTCGCCCTCGACGCCGACGTGCTCTGCGATCAGGGCGCCTACGGCGTCTACTCGCACGCGCACATCCTCGAAGCGCTCGGCACGCCATCCCTTCTTCCTGGGCCTTACCGCGTGCCGGCGTATCGGGCTCGGGCCCGGACGGTGATGACGAACAAGTGTCCGAGCGGTGCCTACCGCGGCGTTGGCATGCCGGTCGCGACGTTCGTGCACGAGCGGCTGATGGACATCGCCGCGCGAGCGCTCGGCATCGATCGCGCCGAGATCCGCCGCCGAAACCTGCTGCGTGCCGACGAGCTTCCCCATATCACGCTCACAGGGCACCGATACGACTCGGGCGACTACGCGAGCGCGCTCGAGCTCGCGCTCGACCGAGTCGGGTATGCGTCGTTCAGCGAGCGCCGGGCGGCTGCCCGGCGTGCGGGACGGCTGCTCGGGCTCGGGCTAGCCTCCTTCGTCGAGTACACGGCCAGCGGATCAGTGGTGTTTCGCGGGCGCGGAATGATCGGCGTTCCCGGCTACGACGGCGCGCACGTTGCGCTCGACGATCAGGGTGCGGCGCGCCTCTGGACGACCCTGCCCACGCTCGGGCAGGGAAGCGCCACGACGTTCGTCCAAATCGTCGCCGACGCGCTCTCGATCGATCCGAGCTCGGTTGCGGTCGAGCAGCCGGATACGACAATCGGTGACCTGAACGGCTCAGGCACCTTCGGCAGCCGAAGTGCCGTCATCGGTGGCGGTGCGATCGAGGCCGCGGCCGCCGAGCTGCGCGGCCGCCTTCTCGACGCGGCCGCGGCCAGGCTCGAGGTCGCAGCTGGCGATCTCGAGCTGCGCGACGGTCACGTCGGCGTCAGGGGCGCTTCGACGAGCACCGTGTCGATCGGCGAGTTCGTCGCTGTCGAACCCGCGCGCTACCGCGCATCGGAGCACTGCGATCCGCCGGCGGCGGTCTACCCCTACGCGACCCATGCGTGCATCGTCGAGGTCGACCCCGAGACCGGCGGCGTGGCAATCGAGCGCTACGTTGTCGTCGAGGATTGCGGAACGCGTATCAACCCGACGATCGTCGACGGACAGGCGCACGGCGCGACCGCGCAGGGCATCGGCGGCGCGCTCTACGAGGCGATCTCCTACGACGAGCACGGCCAGCTCCGGACCGCGTCGCTCGTCGACTACCTGCTGCCGACGGCGACAGAGCTCCCGACGCTCGAGCTGGCACACCTCGAAACGCCGGCTTCCGACTCTCCCAACGGCGCGAAGGGGGCTGGAGAGAGCGGCACGCTCGGTCCTCCGCCGGCGCTGGCGAACGCCGTGGCCGACGCAATGGGAGTCGAGATGAACGAGCTACCGCTCACGCCTGAGCGCGTGCTGCGCGCCCTCGAGCGCCGACGCGGCTAGCCGAGCTGGGCGTGGAGGAAGGCCGCGGCCTCGGGCCAGAGCTTGGCCGCGAGCTCCGGGTCATACGCGCCGCTCGGGTTCTCCTCGTTCATGAACGCGTGCTGCGCGTCATGGATCGTGAGCGTCACGTCTTTGCCGAGTCCCTGTAGCTTCGCCTCGAGCGCCTGCGCCGCCTCCGGTGTGAAGAAGTCATCGGGTGAGGCCATGTGGCCGCGCACGACAGCGTTCAAGCCTGTCCAGTCTGGCTCGGCATCGCCCTGCGGGAACCCGTAGAACGGCACGGCGGCCTTGATCTTGTCGCCGCGCTGCGCGGCGAGCAGAAGCGTCAGCATCCCGCCCATGCAGAAGCCGATCGCGCCGATCCCATCGCCTGTCGCCGCCTCGTGTGAGGCCAGGTAATCGACGGCGCCGCTCATGTCCTTGGCGGCCCGGTCGGGCGGGAGCGTCTGCATCAAGTGTCCAGCCTTGTCCATCTCGTCGTGCCCTGCGAGCTCGCCGCGGTAGATGTCGGGCGCGAATGCCACGAACCCGGCCTCGCCGAGTCGGTCGGCCGCGCCCTTGATCTGCGCGTTCAGCCCCCACCACTCCTGGATGACGATGACGCCGGGACCCGAGCCGCTCGCCGGGACCGCCAGGTACCCGGCGGCCTGATATCCGTTGCTCGCGAACTCGACGGTAACGCCCACGCTGGAATCTGTACCAGAGCACCGGTGTGCAATGCTCGCGCAGATAGCCGGGTCATGGCCCGGTCTAGCCCTTCACATGGGGAGCGAGGAGCGCTTCCCAGGAGTTCGAGAGCTGCATCCACTCATCCTCGCAACGGACGAGCCGGTCCTCGCCGAGGCCCGTGTCGAGCACGGCGTCGCCGTACTGCGCGGGATCCGAACCGTAGACCCAGCACGCGATGTTGAAGAAGCGCTGCTCGTCGAGCGAGTGCTCATCCCAGAAGTCTGCTGCTTCGAATTGCGTGCGATCCTCGGTGAACAGGGCGTGCAACACGGCCGTGGCGAGCGCGATCCCGCCCGCCCCTTCACCGGCGGACGTGACGATCACCGTGGCGAGCTGATCCGCCGCGTCCTCTTCTCGTCCCGTGATGGGGAGCTCGAGCTGATTGGTCAAGGCGTGGCCGATCTCGTGCACGAAGACGAATGCCATCGTCGCCAGGGTGAGATCGCGGGCATCGTCGGCGCTGTCGACGTAGCCCGAGTTCCCAAACACCGAGAACACGAAGTCGGTGAACTCCGGCGGCATGATGATCTCGTTGACATCCGGGTAGTAGGCTGGTCCCGAGATCTCCTCCTGCACGAAGATGTTGATGTCGCGTCGGCGAGCTCGCCAAGTTGCGCCGCCCAGGCCGCGATTTCCTCGAAGGTTTCGGGCTCGCCGAGGGCCTCCGTGCGTACGTCGAGCTCCGCGCAGATGATGTCGGCCTCGGTGATGTATTCGTCCTTCGTCAGCGCGGCTGGCTCTGCCGGCGGGTCTGGATCCGCGGGGGGCGGAGGCTCCGGTGGGGGCTCGGGTGCCGGGGGCTCCGGGTCAGGCTCAGGCGGCGGCGTGGTGTCAGCCCCTACTGGCGACGGCTCGGGCGGGGCGGGATCGTCTCCGCCGCCACACGCAGCGAGCGCAACCGTGGTGGCCAGAAGCGCCGCGATTCCGATGAGACAACGTCGCACGGGCCGAGATCATAAGGCGCTTGCGGCGCCGAGGCCAGTCGCGCACGTCGACCTGTTCTAGAGTCCGTCGGGCGCGGGTAGAGCAACTCGACGAAAGGAGCTGTTCATGTCGCTCGAGACCATCGCAAAGGACCTTCTAGACGCGACCAAGTCGAGCCGAACCACGATTCGCTTCGACGTTCCCGACGATCCTTACCTTCCGGTGTTCGCGGAGGCGGTCGTTCCCGGTGTGCGCGAGATCCGCGACGTCGTGCTCGAAGAGGTCAAACAGGCGCCAACCTACAAGTACGTCGCCGAGACGCACGACGTCCTCGTGCAGGGCGACATGCCGACGGAGCCCCTCCAGGGCTGTTCGTACCTCACCGACGACTTTGCCGTCACCGCCCAGATGCTCGGCCCGATTCTCGAAGGCGAGCGCCTGATCGGTCTGATCTCGGTCCATTTCATCGAGGGCCAGCGGGAATGGACCGACGAGCACGTTCAGGCGCTCAAGGACGCCTGCGAGGCCTCGCGGGCACTCGCGCCGGAGCTCGCGCCCGCTGGCTGACACACCGAAGCGCGACTCGCCCGCGGTCGGACTGAGCGCGCACGTCGACGCGGCCACGCTCTCGGTGATCATGGGCGCGTACAAGACGGTCGCCCAGGAAATGGTCATCTCGCTCGAGCGATCGGCCTGGACGCCGATCATCGCGCAGTGCCGCGACTTCTCGGTCACGATCTGCGACGGCGACTTCAATCTCGTCGCCGTGCCTGACGAGACGCTGCCCGTACAGGCGATGTCGATGCACCGGGCGGTCAAGAACACGGCAGCGTTCTTCGAAGGAGAAATCTTCGACGGCGACGTCCTGATGTGCAATCTCGCCTATCTGGGCAACACGCACATCGGGGAGCCGCTCTTCGCGAGCCCCGTTTTCGTCGATGAGGAGCTGCTCTTCTGGACGGCCGCGCGCGGCCACGTCGCCGACATCGGCACGCCGGTCTACCTCCCGAGCTATCCCTACGCGAAGGACGTCTACAACGAGGGGCTCAAAATCTCGCCGATCAAGCTCTACGAGCGAGGCGAGCTGCGCCGCGATGTGCTCGAGCTCTACCTGACGAACCTGAGGGCCCGGCCGCTGAGCCACGGAGACCTGATGGCCCACGTCGCCGCCACCTGGCGCGGGAAGGAAAGTCTGCTCGAGCTCGCCGACGTGTACGGCGCCGAGACGCTGATGCTCTACACCCAGGAGCTTCTCGACTACACCGAGCGCCGCGTCGCACACGAGATCCGCGCCATGACGCCCGGCACCTACCGGGGCGAGGACTGGCTCGACAGCAACAACTACGGGACGAAGAACGTCCCGGTCCGCGTGACACTCACCGTCGAGGAAGATCGCTGGGTTGTCGACCTCTCGGACAACCCTGCTCAGATGATCGGCCCGCTCAACGCCTCGCTCGAGGGCGCAACCGAGGCCGCCGCCGTGGGGAGCCTTGCCTTCTGTGTCGATCCTGAGATCCCCAAGAACGAGGGCTTCCACCGCTGTGTCGAGATCATCTGTCCGAAGGGGACGATCCTGTCTGCGCAGCACCCGTTCTCGACACAGGAGGCGACGATGGGCTCCGCCGAGATGCTCTATCGCGCGCTGCTCAGGGCGGCGACCGGCGCCTGCCCGGAGATGGTCGCCGCCGGCAGCACGCTGATCCAGTTCAGCGTCTATATCGGGATCGATGAGCGGGGCGAGGATCCCCGGCTCTGGTCGTACGCGAACTTCAATGAGTGCGGCGGAGGCGGCGGCGCGCGCGGCACCGACGGCAGCCCCTGCATGATGGAGATGGGCGTCGCCGGCGGGATGAAGTTCGCGAGCGCCGAGATGGAGGAGTGGCTCTACCCCGTTCTCGTCGAGCAGTGCGAGATCTACGAGGACTCGCAGGGCTCCGGGCGCTGGCGCGGCGCCCCGGGCGTCATCACCAGGATTCGCGGACACGGGTCCGGCCCGATGGAGATCTACAGCTTCAGCTGGGGTCACAACAACCTGAGCCACGGCACCCTGGGCGGAAACCCCGGCGTCGGCGGGACGCTCTTCATCCATGACCCCGCGAATCCGGGGAAGAAGACGTTCTATTCGGGTTTCGGAAGCGTGAAGCTGCCGCCCGGCCGGGAGTACGTCGTGATCGCGAGCGGAGGCGGTGGCTATGGCGACGCGCTCGAGAGGCCTCCCGATGTCGTCGCAGCCGACGTCCGCGACGGAGTCGTGTCGCGTGACGCCGCGCTCGATCAGTACGGGGTCGTCCTGGCGGCGGGCGCCTACGACGTCGACCAGGAGGCGACCGAGAAGCGACGCCGCGAGCTGCGCAAGATCCGCGGCGAGCTACCCCTCGTCTCGCCGACGGTTCCCGGCACCTCGACGCTGCGAAGCGGGCTGATGAGCGAGGGCGACGAGTACATCGACCTCGACCGCTCGCCCGAGGACGACCCCTCCCTCGACCTCCTCGAAGTCTGAGCCCAGAATCGTGAACGCAGTGGTGGGCATAGACGTCGGAGGCACGCACACCGACTGTGTCGCATCTGACGGCCAGATGATCAGAGTCGCGAAGGTACCGACGTCGACCGATCCCACCGAGGGCGTGGTCGAGGGACTCGAGCACGTCGCCGCTGCACTGGGTGTCGATCTGCGCCAGCTGCTGGCGAACTGTGCTCGCTTCGTCTACGGATCGACAACCGCGACCAACATGTTCGTCCAGCACCGCCTGCCGAAGGTTGGGCATCTGTGCACGCGCGGGCATCGGGACTCGCTCTGGTTTCGTGACGGCTACAAGCCCGATCGCTGGAATCTCCGCGCGCCGGCACCGTGGCAGCTCGTGCCCCGATATCTACGGCGGCCGGTCGCGGGGAGGATCGACTCCAGCGGAGACGTCCTGACGCCACTCGACGAAGAGGAAGTGCGCGAGGCCGGCCGGTTTTTTAGGGACGACGAGGTCGAGGCGGTCGGCATCTGCTTCCTCTGGTCGTTCCTCAACCCGGCGCACGAGCGGCGGGCGAAGGAGATCCTGCAAGAGGAGCTGCCCGACAGGCCGATTCTGATCAGCGCCGACGTGCTTCCGCTGATACGCGAGTGGGAGCGCGCGTTCTGCACCTGCCTCAGCGCCGGGATTCTCGCCGAGGTGCGGGTGCACCTGGTCGGCTTTCGCAGCCGAATGCGCGAGCTCGGTCTCGAGATCGAGCCGCTGATCATGCAGTGCAACGGCGGCCACGCGACCATCGACAGCTTGCTCGAATCACCGCTCTCGCTCATTGCGAGCGGACCGGCAGGCGGCGCGCTCGCAGGGGTGTTCTACGGCGACCTCGCCGGCAGCGCGGACGTCATGACCACGGACATGGGCGGAACGAGCTTCGATGTCTGCGTCCTACCCGGAAGGCAGGTTCCCATCACCAAGGAGAGGCGGCTCGAGAACGAGCCGATCGCGATTCCCTCGGTCGAGATCCACACGATAGGAGCGGGTGGCGGCTCGATCGCCTGGCTCGACCAGGGTGGAGCGCTTCAGGTTGGCCCGCGCAGCGCCGGGGCGCGCCCCGGGCCCGCCTGCTATGCCGATGGCGGCGAGGAGCCCACGCTGACCGACGCCTATCTCGCTCTGGGCTACCTGAACGCCGACTTCTTCCTGGGTGGCAGGAGGCGGCTCGACCCCGGGCTCGCCGAGGCGGCGATCGCCAACAAGATCGCCGAGCCACTCGGACTCGACGTACCCGGCGCTGCGCGGCGCATCGTCGAGATCACCAATAGCCAGCTGGTCGATGCGATGCGCCTGCTCTCGGTGCAGCGCGGAATCGACCCGCGGCCCTTCACGCTTCTGGTCGGCGGGGGCGCGGGCCCGATTCAGTCGGGCCGGCTAGCTCGAGCCCTCGGCATGCGACGTGTGCTGGTGCCCCGGCATCCCGGTGTGTTCTGTGCGCTGGGGCAGATGCAGGCGAACGTCACCCACAATGCTGTGCGCACGTACACGACGACCGCAGAGGCTGTCGATCTCAGCAGGCTCACGGCCCTGTATGCGGAGATGGAGGCCTCCCTCGTCGCGAACCTCACAGCCGAGGGAATCGCCTCTGAGCGAATAGAACTCGCCCGCTTCATAGACGCCCGCTACACGGGTCAGGTCTACGAGGTGGAAACCCCCGTACCCTCGGCCGAGCAGCTAACGCGAGAGCACGTGACCGGCATCGTCAGCGCCTTCGAGGATGCGCACGAGCGCCTCTACCACTACCGGATGGATGGATTCCCCGCCGAGTTCGTCAGCTGCCGAGTCGAGGCCACCGGGGTCGTCGACGAGCTTCGCCTCGACGAGCTTCCGCTCGCGGGCGCCGACGCCTCCGCGGCAGTCAAAGGCAAACGCAACGTCTACCTTCCCGCCGCGGACGGATTCGTCGAGGTCGACGTGTACGACGGCGACCGGCTCGAGCACGGCAACGTCGTCGAGGGCGTTGCCATCGTCGAGACCGCGGGAAGCACCCTCGGCGTCTGGGAGGACGAGCGTCTCGTGGTCGCGAGCCATGGCGACTTCGAGCTCGAGATCGGGCTGGACACCGAGGCTTGAATCCGGCGATCCGACGATGACCGAGCGGGCTGACGTGATCGTGGTGGGAGGCGGCTTCGCCGGCGTCACTGCTGCGCGCGAGCTAAGCGGGGCGGGGCTCGACGTCGTCGGCCTGGAGGCGCGCGAGCGGCTCGGCGGCCGCACCTGGCGAGCTGAGCGGCTTGGCCGCGAGCTCGAGCTCGGCGGATCGTGGATCCATTGGTACCAACCGCACGTCTGGAGTGAGGTGACCCGCTACGGGCTGGGCGTGGTCGCGAGCCCCAGCACGGACAACTGCGCCTGGATCGTCGACGAAGAACTCCACCGCGGCTCCTACGCGCAGCTACGTGACAAGCTCGACGGGGGAATGAACGCCGTCCTACAGGACGCGATCGAGCGGTTCCCGCGTCCGTACGACCCACTGAGCGCGACGATCCCGGCCGAGCTCGACGAGGCCTCCGTCGGCGCGGTCCTCGCCGAGCTCTCGCTCACACCCGAGCAGCGCGACCTCACCGACGCGATGTGGTCGACGAACTTCTCCGGACCGACAACGTCCGGCGGGATCGTCCAGGCGCTCCGCTGGTGCGCGCTTGCCGGCGGAGACTGGCGGATCATGTTCGATGCGCTCGCCACGTACCTGATCGAAGAGGGAACGGGCGGCCTGATCGAGGCGATGCGGCGCGACAGCGACTGCGAGTTCGCGTTCGCGGAGGCTGTCCGTCGGATCTCGTCGACCGAGGAGGCGGTCGAGGTCGCATGCGCGAGCGGTCGCGCGCTCAGCGCCCGGGCAGCCGTCGTCACGGTGCCGATCAACGCGCTGCGCGGCATCGAGTTCGAGCCGGCGCTTAACCCGGCCAAACGCCGCCTCATCGACGAGGGGCAGGTCTCGCAGGGCATCAAGGTCTGGGCTCGCGTCAAAGGGCGCATGGATCCGTTCTTCGCCTATGCCCCGAGTGATCACGCGCTGACGCTGGTCCAGTACGAGTACGCGGTAGACGGAGACTCGCTCCTGGTTGCGTTCGGCCCCGACGCGCGCCGGCTCGACGTCGGTGACCGTGAGGCCGTCGAGCGCGAGCTGCAGACGTGGGTGCCCGATGCCGAGGTCGTCGATATCGCAGGGCACGACTGGGTGCACGACGAGTTCTCCCGCCAGACCTGGCCGATGCTCAGGCCACGGCAGTTCGCCGACTGGAAGAGCTTCGCGCACCCGGAGGGAGCCGTGTACTTCGCCGGCTCCGACTACGCGCTGGGCTGGATGGGCTTCATCGACGGCGCAATCGAGAGCGGCATGCGTGTGGCGGCGGCCGTAAGGCGGCGCCTCGGCTAGTCGTCTGGCTGGGTGGGTAGCGGCTCGGCCCGAGCGAACCTGCGCACCACGTTGTCCGTGATCCTCGAGACGTTGTTCACGTACTCGTTGTGCGAGAGGCTCCCGCACCACGCGATCGACGAGGTCGCGAACATCGCGCCGCCGTTCGGGGTCGTGAAGTAGACGACGTCACCGCGAACTCCGGGATGCTCACCGCCGCCCATGCCGGGATGGGCGAAGAAGATCTCCTCGGACGCGAGAACGTAGTTGGGCGTGTGGTCGATCGAGCTCGCCAGCAGCAGCGCGTGCGGCGGTGTGCCGAGCGAGCGGTCGTAGCGATCGAGCTCGTACCCGGCCGCGCCGCCACCTAGCAGACCAAAGTCGCCGATCGGCTCGTCCGGCTCGACCCCTTCCATGATCCAGGACGCGGCGCCCGAGCGGGCGTCGGGCATCTGGACGAACGGGGCCGAGCTGTCGAACCCGTGCGCTGAGAAGCCCGTGCCCCAGATCTTCTGCGTTGCCCGCGCCCTGTTGCGCCAGAGCCCGCCGCGCTCGCCGGTCGTCGAGTGGAAGTACTCGCCGGGTCGCGCCTGCCAGGCGCGCGCCCCTGCCTCGCCCCGGCGCACCTCGATCAGCCAGGGCTTCTCGGGGTGCTGCGTCGTCACCCAGTAGAGCCCGTTTCCGCCCATGTACATCCCGCGACCGCCGCCGGCCAGGTAGTCCTCCCAGGCGTCCACCATCGAGCCCGTGTAGTACTCGGGATGGCTGCTGGTGAGCACGACGTTGTAGCGCTCGAGCAGCGCGGTGCCTTCATCGATCAGGTCGTGGTCGGTCGCCACGTCGAACTCGTGGCCCATCGCGTGCAGCCAGTCGACGAGATGCAGATCGGCCGGCAGCTTCCAGAGCCCGCCGAACTCGTTCCGGTGCTTCGGGCGCATGTTCAACAGCGGCCGGCGCCATGAGGCGTACTGGACACCACGCCCGTCGGTGTGGTGATCGTAGAGCGCCAGGCCGTACTCGAGCGGGCGCGCGTGCAACTCGAAGTCGCGCTCGCTGAGCACCGGGACGTGGCCCGCAACGGCCTGCGCTGCGTCGAAGTTCTGCGTCGCCTGCTGGTTGCTATAGGCGATGTATGTGAGCGTTGGGACGAGAAACAGGATCTTGGCGCGCGCCGTGCCCCGTGGCGGGCGGACGAAGAAGGGAACATGATCCTCGAGCTCGCCCATGCGCAGTCGCACCGCGTAGCAGCCGCTCTCGAGTCCGTCAGGAATGGTTAGCTCGAAATCGACGTCCCAGCGGCAGTCGTCGAGCGAGTCCTCGTGGAACCAGACCGCTCCGTACTGCTCGGGAGCGTGGACGAAGTGCTCTTCCTCGCCGCTCCAGTTCCAGCCGGTCATCGCCCGGTCGGGCTGATTGACGCAGCGGCCGTCGAGGCCGGCGGGCGAGACGTCGACGACGCGGTCCGTCGGAATGCCGGCCGGGCCGATACCGGCCGAGAAGTCCCAGTCTGCGAGTCGGTCATCCGGGGCAACACGCTCGCCCGCGGCCAGGCGCCTGGCCTCCTCGCTCGAGAGAGCGCGTCCGAAGATCACGGGCGAGTCGATCTTCCCGTTGTAGAGCTCTGTGACCCAGGTACGCGCAGAGCTTGGCCTCGACTCGGCGAGGCCGCCGATCAGGGTGGGCACGCCGGCGTCGGCGGGACGGCGCGTTACGCGCCGGCCGGTGTCCGCGTCCGAGTCGAGCGGGACGACAGGACCAAAGATGCTGTTGACCCGGTTCACGACAGCCTGCTGGTGGAGCGAGAGCTGCCCCGCGTCCGGGTCGTAGGCCGCTGTGACCGAGTACCAGACCTGGCTAAACAGTGGCCTGTCGCCGGAGACGGCGTCTATGTCGCTCCCGTCCCCGATCTTGAAGCGCAGCGCGCCATCCTCGAGCGTGAGCGCCCAGCCCGTGCCGATCGACTCGTCCCAGCGTGAGATCAGACCCTGCGGGCCAGCCGACGGCAACGTCGGCCAGACGAACGCGTGCAAGGAGAAGGCTCCGGGCGGATGAAGCGCGCCACCGTCCTCGATCTCGACATAGCTGCCGGATTGCGTTCGCTGGCGGCGAGCTGGGTAGTGTGGGTCGAGCCCTGACTCCACGAGTTCCTCCTTGAACCCTGGGCCCTCGGGATGCGTATCGCCGTGGATCAGCCGGACGACATCGGCTTCGAACTGACCGGTCTCGTCGCATGAGACGCAGAACGACAGCACCTCGCCGGGTGCCACGCTGGGTCGGTCGCAGTAGCCGCGTATGCCGACGGAATGCATCGCTCTCACGCCTGCCTACGCACACCCGTTCTCACTCTGCGGCACTCAGCTCGTCGAGCCGCTTGAGGAAAACCCCGTGCATCGCCTCCTCGTCACTCGCGAACACGGGCTGGTCGAGAACGACGGGAGGCGCGCCGCCCTCGACGACCACGCCGATGCGGTACTCGAGCCAAGGCTCGCTCGCGCAGATGCAGTACTTGCCGAGGACGGGTCGCATGCGCAGGTAGTTCTGTACCCGCTGGAGCGCGGCGCTGTGCGGCCCCTGAGCACCCAGCGGGTTCGCACGGTGCTCCTCAACGATCTCGGGATGCTCGGCGACGAGGGCGCGGATCTCCCGTCGACGCTCGGCATCGAAGAGCGCGTGGAAGTCGTCGCTACGGTCGCGATGCGAACCCGGTTCCGAGATGCCCCAGAGGCACGAATTCGTGGAATTAGCCATCGCGGGCGGCGCAGTCTATAACTGCACGTATGAGCGACGCCGTCACCGAGCGCCTACTGCTCGCCGATCGTTTCTGCACGGTGGCTACGCCAGATGTCGCTGACGGTCTCGATCGTGTCGGGCATCGAGAGCAGACCGCGCACGGCATCGTCCGCATGTGGGACGCGTGCCCGCGCATCGCCGGCCGGGTCATGCCGATGCAGCTCGGCGCGGAGTTCTCCCATTCGACGACGATCGGCACGCTCGAGGCGATCGCTGCGTGCGAGCCCGGCGACGTGCTCGTGTTCGCCAACGACGGCAATAGCGAGCTGAACTGCTTCGGCTCGATCGCGGCACTATGCGCCGGTCGCGCCGGTCTTGCCGGCACGGTCATCGACGGCGTCACGCGCGACATCGACGACATGCAGGACCAGAACTTCCCGGTTTTCGCGAAGGGCGTCACGACGACCACGGTGCGCGAGCGGACCGGCTTCGGCGGTTTCGGAGAGGCGATCACCTGCTGCGGCGTCAACGTGGAGCCCGGCGACTGGGTCGTCGCGGACGGCAGCGGCGCCATCTTCATTCCAGCATCCGATGTCGAGGCGGTGCTCGAGGGCGCCGAGGCCGCCCGCGCCTACGAGATCGCGCTGAAGCGGCGCGTCTCCCGCGGAGAGGACCCGGTCGAGGCCCACGAGGCGATGCGCTACGACCAGTACGGCAAGCCGGCCTGACCGCCCTGGCGCTCCTGTGACCTCGGTCCGCATCGGCATCGACATCGGTGGGACGTTCACCGACCTGACGCTGATCGACGACGAGACGGGCCAACTCGTCGTCAACAAGACTCTGACAACGCCCGAGGATCCGTCGCTCGCCGTCGAGGAGGTCACGCGCGACGGTCTCGCACTCGCCGAGGCCGCCGGCAGCGCGGTCAGCACCGTCATCCATGGGACGACTCTCGTCGCGAACGCGATCATCGAGCGCAAGGGCGACCGGACAGCGCTGTTGACGACGAAGGGCTTCCGCGATGCGATCGAGATAGGCCGCGAGCACCGCTACGACATGTACGACCTGTTCCTCGAGAACCCGAGACCGCTCGTGCCCCGCTATCTGCGGCTCGAGCTCGACGAGCGAGTTCTCGCCGACGGCAGCGTGGTCGAGGCGCTCGATCTCGCGCAGGTGGAGGGAATCGCGGCTGAGCTCGTCGAGAACGACGTGGGCGCGGTCGCCGTCTCCCTTCTGCACGCCTACAAGAACCCTGCGCACGAGCGCGCCGTGGCCGATGTGTTGGCCGAGCGTGCACCGGGCGTTCGGGTATCGCTCTCCTCAGAGGTCGCTGCCGAGTTGAAGGAGTTCCAACGGACGTCGACTACAGCCTGCAACGTCTACGTCCAGAACCTCGTCGACACGTACCTTGGCGAGATCGAGCGGCGGCTCGAGTTGCTGGACGTCGACGCGTCCCTGCTCCTCATGCTCAGCTCCGGCGGCGTGGCGACGGCCGAGACGGGCAGACGATTTCCGGTGCGCATCCTCGAGTCCGGCCCGGCAGGCGGTGCGCTCGCGGCGTCCTCGCTGGGTCAGCTCGCGGGCCACGCCGACCTGCTCTCATTCGACATGGGCGGAACGACCGCCAAGCTCTGTGTCGTCGAGGACGGGAGGCCGCTCACGACCCCCGAGTTCGAGGTCGACCGTGCCTACCGGTTCAAGAAGGGCTCGGGCCTGCCCGTGCGGATCCCGGTCATCGACATGGTCGAGATCGGCGCCGGCGGCGGCTCGATCGCCCGAGTCAACCAGCTTGGGTTGCTGCGCGTCGGACCCGAGAGCGCGGGCGCGGATCCCGGGCCGGCCTGCTACGGGCGCGGGGGCACCGAGCCCACCGTTACCGACGCCGACGTCGTTCTTGGCTACGTCGATCCGGAGTCGTTTCTCGGTGGGCGGATGGAGCTCGACGTCGATGCTGCCCACAAAGCGATCCGTGAGGGAATTGCCGACCCCCTCGGGCTCGACGTCGCCGAGGCCGCCTGGGGCATCCACAAGATCGTCAACGAGAGCATGGCCAGCGCCGCGCGGGTTCACCTGACGGAACGAGGGAAGGACCAGCGAGCGTTCCCGATCTTTGCGTTCGGAGGCGCCGGCCCGGTCCACGCCTACGGCGTCGGCGTCCTGCTCGGTAGCCCCTCGGTCATGGTGCCCCTCGGCGCTGGCGTCGGCTCCACGCTCGGCTTCCTCGCGGCGCCGCTGGTATTCGACTTCGTGCGCACGTCGCTCGTGCGGCTCGACGAGATCGACTGGACAACGACCAACGTGCTGCTCGGCGAGATGGGCCGCGAGGGCGCCGCGATGCTCGAGCGCTCAGAGGTGGCGCCCGACGACGTGGTGGTCGAGCGGCGTGCCGAGCTGCGCTACGTCGGGCAGGGCCACGAGGTGTCCGTCCGGCTGCCCGACGGCGAGCTCAGTGACGACTCACTGGACGAGATCGTGTCGGCGTTCGAGGCCGTCTACGTCGAGCTATACGGGCGAACAGCACCGGGTCTCGCGATCGAGGCGCTCAACTGGCGTGTGGCCGTGAGCGGGCCGCGGCCGACGCTCGCCACCCGGGGCCGCGGCGGTCGCGATGGCGCTCGCGATGACGAGCTGAAGGGGCACCGCGAGGTGTACTTCGAGGAGCTCGGGCGGTATGAGAAGACGCCGGTCTACGATCGCTACGCGCTCGAGACAGGCGTTGAGCTGGCCGGGCCCGCGATCGTCGAGGAGCACGAGTCGACGGCGGTGGTCGGCCCGCGCGCCACCATCACCGTCGACGAGAGCGGCAACCTGGTCTACACCTATGGCGGGCCCGGTGCCTAGCGAGCGCCATGTCTAACGACGACACTGCCACGCTCGACGCGATCGGGCTCGAGGTTCTGTGGAACCGGCTGATCTCGGTGTGCAACGAGCAGGCGGCCGCCCTGATCCGCACGTCGTTCTCGACGGTCGTGCGCGAGTCGGAGGACCTCTCGGCTGGCGTCTTCGACGCACGCGGCAACATGGTCGCCCAGTCGGTCACCGGCACGCCCGGACACATCAATTCGATGGCGACCTCGATGCATCACTTCCGCGACGCATTCCCGTTCGAGGAGCTCGAGCCGGGCGACATCCTGATCACGAACGATCCGTGGTTCACGTCGGGCCAACTCAACGATCTGACGATCGTGACACCCGTCTTCTACGGCAAACGGGTGGTGGCGTTCTTCGGCAACACCTGCCACGCGGCCGACATCGGCGGGCGCGGGCTGGCCGCCGATGCGCGCGATGTCTTCGAGGAGGGTCTCTACATCCCGGTCATGAAGCTCTATGAGCGCGGCGAGGCCAACCGCGATCTCTTCGCGATGATCGAGGGGAACGTCCGCACGCCCGACGTGATCCTCGGCGACATGCATGCGCAGGTCGCGTGCAACGATGTCGGCGCTCGGCGCCTGCTCGAGTTCATGGAGGATTTCGAGCTCGAGACGCTCGAAGGCGTGAGCGACCAGATCCTCGATCGCTCGGAGGCCGCAATGCGAAGCGCGTTCGCCGAGATGCCCGATGGCGTCTACGAGAACGAGACCTACTCCGACGGGTTCCTCGACGAGGACCCGATCAAGCTGGCGTGCGCGATCGAGGTGAAGGGAGACGGCATCGTCGTCGACTTCGACGGAACCTCGCCCGCGAGCAAGCTCGGCATCAATGTGGTCCTCAACTACACGCGCGCCTACGCGACCTTCTGCTTCAAGGCGGCGATCAACCCCGAGGTGCCGAACAACGAGGGCGCGTTCCGGCCCGTCGACGTGCGTGCGCCGGAGGGCTGCATCCTCAACGCGCAGCGACCGGCACCCGTCGCGGGCCGCCACATCCTCGGCCACCTCGTGCCGAACCTGCTGTTCGGCGCGCTTGCGCAGATCGTGCCCGACCGCGTGACCGCGGAGGGCGCCGCCAGCATCTGGCTCACTCAGGCCCGCGGCTTCGACGAGCGCGGCCAGTTCACCTTTGCGATCTTCAGCTGTGGCGGAACGGGAGCGCGGCCGAACAAAGACGGTCTGGGGAACACCGGCTTCCCGAGCGGGGTAGCCGGCATCCCGGCGGAGGTGATCGAGACGGTCTCGCCGCTCGTCCTCTATGAGCGTGCGATTCGGCCGGACTCGGGCGGGCCCGGCACATTCCGGGGCGGTGTCGGCCAGACGATGCGCGTCGGGATCCGCTCCGAGCGCGACTGGATCGTCTCGTCCCAGGCCGACCGCGTGCGGAGCGGGCCGCGCGGCTACCTTGGCGGCGGCGACGGAGCGAAAGGCGATTTCTGGCTCTCGGACGGCAGCCACGTCGACCCGAAGCTGCAGCGCGAGCTCCCGCCCGCTATGGAGGTGTTCCTCTCACTGCCCGGTGGGGGAGGCTACGGCTCGCCGCTCGAGCGCGACCCCGCCGCCGTGCTCGAGGACGTCGTCCAAGGCCACGTGTCGATCGAGGCCGCTGAGCGTGACTACCGGGTTGTAATTCGGCGGCTCAAGGATCCAGCGAAACTGATTCACATGCCCGAGGACTACGAGCTCGACGATGTGGCGACCGCCGCTGCCAGGGCCGAACGCGCGGCAGGGTAGGCCGTGAGCACCGACGCGCCCCTCGAGGCAGCCCTGAGCGACCAACTGCGCAGCTACCTCGCGCTACGGCGCGAGCACCAGGAGCTGTTCCCGGGACTCTTCGTCGTCATCCGCGATGCGGTCGAAGCCGAGCTCGCCGAGTTCGGCGCACGTGGTGTCGTCGGCGAGCTCGATCGGGAAGCAGCGCTCAGGCGCGACCCTAACGCTGGTCTTGGGACGCCGTACGACTGGGTCGCGTTCGGCTTCGCCGGCTACGAGTTCTACGACGCGCACGTCGGCGTCGTGCTGCACACGCGCGAATGGCCGTGCACCTGCCATGTCGGTTTCCACCGTCGAGCGCACCTGCCCGCCGCGACCCACGCGCGGATCGAGACGATCGACTGGGTCGCTGCCGTGGGAGCCGAGCCCGAGCACGAGCTGACCGAGGCAACCCAGGAGCATCAGCTTCGTGACCCGGCGCGCGCCTTCGACTTCTCGACGATCGAGTCGGAAACCGCCCACTTCACGGCGCGTGCCTGCGCCTACTACCGCGCGGCTGTGCCGGTGCTGGGCCACAAACGAGCCTGACGAGTCGTGACGGCGCTCCGGCCTAACACTGCTTGACACGCACCTTTCAGATCCCTAACAGGCGTGCGCGAGAATACGGGCGAGGCGGCTCGCGGACCAGGGAGTTCTCATGGAGAACGGAAGGACCGACCAGCCGGAAACGCGTGTAACTCGACGCCGACTCCTTGCGGCAGCAGCGGCCGCAAGCGCAGGCGCCGCCGTAACGGCAACGCCAGGCCTCGCCAGTCGTGGACGAGGCCGTTCTCGCCGCGGCCGGCGGCGCGGGCCCCATGTACCCGACCACCCGGGCCGTGGACGAGACGACGCGGATGTGCCGGATCGCTTCGGCCGAATCTTCGATCGGAGCACACTCCCGCGCGGCCAGGCGAGGACGATGCGGCGCGCGCTCGTCCGCTTGAGCCGACCCGAGGGCGTCCTCGACGCAAACGATCCACTCGAGGTCGGTCCCGTTCGACTCATCACCGAGCCCGAGCTCAGCCCCGGGAACCTCGACAACGAGAACCACACCGCCGGCACGACGTTCGTCGGACAGTTCCTCGACCACGACATCACGCGTGACGGAGGCTCGACACTTGGCCGCCCGACCAGCCTGAGGCGCAGCGTCAACTTGCGCAGCGCCCGCTTCGACCTGGACAGTGTCTATGGCGGCGGGCCAGAGGAATCGCCCGACCTCTACACCGATGACGGTCTTCGGTTCGTTGTCGAGTCCGGCGGGCAGTTCGAAGACCTACCGCGTGACGAGGAGGGCGGCGCGATCATCGCCGATCCGCGCAACGACGAGAATCTGATGATCGCGGGCCTCCACCTGTCATTTCTCAGATTCCATAATGCGGTCGTCGATCGTCACGTCGCCGCCAGGAGAAACCGGGCCACGGTTCTGGCCGAAGCGCAGCGCCTGGTTCGGTGGCACTACCAGTGGATGATCGTGCGCGAGTTCCTGCCTCTGTTCGTCGGACAGGACACGGTCAACGACGTGCTCACGAATGGCCGGCGGTTCTATAGGCCACGGCGCGCGCGCATTCCGGTCGAGTTCCAGACCGCGGCCTATCGATTCGGGCATTCGATGGTGAGGCCTTCCTACCGCGCCAACCTGGCAGGGGACAATGGCGAGCCGTTCTTCGCTTTCATCTTCGACCCGGCGGAGTTCGGCAAGGACGATCCGGACGATCTCACGGGCGGACATCGCGCCCCCCGCCGCTTCATCGACTGGCAGACGTTCTTCGACTTTGGCGATGGCGAGGTGAGGCCGAACAAGCGCATCGACACGGCAATCTCCTCCCCGATGTTCCGCATTCCGACGAGCGCGATCGATGTCGGGCGCGGTGAGCGCGTCGGCCCGACCTCGCTGGCGACGCGCAACCTGCTGCGGCACCTCACGTGGCAGATCCCGAGTGGGCAGCAAGTGGCGACCGCCATGCGACAGGTGCCGCTTACTCGTCGAGATCTCGCGCTCTTCGGGGATTTCGGCGCCCCACTCGACCGGGTCACCCCGTTGTGGCTCTACGTGCTGCGTGAAGCCGAGCTCGCGACCGGGGGAGCACACCTCGGCCCGGTCGGCGGCAGGATCGTTGCCGAGGTCTTCATAGGGCTCCTCGAGATGGATCCAGGCTCGTTCCTGTCCGCGGACCCGGGCTGGCGACCGACGCTTCCGACCCGGGCCGGCGATGGCGACTTCCGCATGGTCGACCTGCTGACGATCGCCGGGGTCGATCCAGCTTCACGTTCGGGCTAGATCGCAGCTTCCGAGCGGAAACCGGACCGCTCGGGTCGCCCCACCGCCGCTGCTAGCGTCTCGCCACCCGGCGAAAGGGCGACCCCGCAAATGAGAAAGCACCCGCACTGGCTGCGCGATGAGCCGCAGTGGTTCAACGTCCACGAGCACTCGTGGGACGCGATCCGCGACGTCCGGGTTGCCCACGGGGTGGAGTCGCGACTGATCAGCAAGGACGCTGGCGGGTCGGGGTCGACGACTGCGATGCTGCGCCTGCCGGACGGGTGGACCGTGACCCAGCCCTCCGAAGAGGCCACGATCGAGCTGCTTGTGATCGAGGGCGACGTCTCGATCGAGGGCCAGCGGCACGGTCCGGGCGGGTTCATTGCGATCTCGCCAGGCTGCGGCACGCTCGAGCTCTCATCCGAAGGCGGTGCGCAGCTGCTTCTCTTCTACAACCCCGAGCTCACCGCCGAACACTGCTACGGCGGCGAGCTGCACACGATGGAGACCTGGTCGACCGACTGGACGCCCTTCATCCAGGCCACCGACCAGCGCCACGGGCTGATGTACAAGTCGCTGCGCGTTCCGGACGTGACCGAGGGCACCGTTCACGGTGGCCCGGGCGGGATGCTTCGCCTGGTGCTCGTCGTCCCCGGCTACACGTCGCCGGAGCACGAGTACCACGAGGACTCCTGGGAGGAGATCATCTTCGTCTCAGGCGACCTGGTCATGCCCAACCGCGGCGTCGGCCATGCCGGCACCGTCCTCTGCAACCCGGCGGGTCTCGAGCACGGCCCGTACGCTTCGCAGCGCAGCTCGGTGATGGTGTGCCACGGCCTCAACCCGCAGCCGACGACGTACACCTCGCTGCCGGGGTCGCAAGAGGCGATGGCGCTCTACCTGAACAGCGGGTCGCTATTCGATAGCAGGCTCGAGACCGAGCGCTGGGACGACCGGCCGGCCGAAGATGCGGTGATGCGGGCGCACGGCTGAGTTCGGTCGCCGCCACTCTCGGCGCCGGCTCTAGCCGTTGCGGATCAGTCCTGGGCTTCCCAGGTGAAGTCTGCGGTTGCCGACTGGCTCTGCGCGGCGGGGTTGTTCTGCACGTCGACGGTGAACCGGAACGTGCGGACGGTGGGGTTGGCGGCCGCGGTGAACGCGGCGAGGCCCGTGGCCCAGTTGGTGTGGGTGGTGGAGTAGTTGTCGAGGGTGCCCGTGTAGAGCGTCGAGGTTGGAGTGAACCCGGTGCAGTTGCCGAAGTTGCCGCCTGTGCCGATCTCGATGGTTGTGTCGAGGAACGGAGCGAGCGCTCCGGCGCTGGTTCCGTACATACGGACGTCGGCCGGCGTCAGACTTCCTGAGTACGTCACCGTGACGCAGTCGACGACCGGGTTGCCGGGCGACATATCCGTCGCCGTGAAGAGCGCGCTCCAGGCATCGTCGTCACTGATGGCGACCGAGCCGGTGGCGAAGGAGTTCGGTGTGTTCACCGTCGTATCTGAGAACGCTGCCTGAGAGCGATTCACGACCAGAACCGTCAGCATCAGCAGCGCGACAGCGATCGCCGCCACTCGGGTGAGTTCGATGACGAGCTTCTGATGACGACGTGTAAGCACCGGGCATTTCCCTTCGGGTGGTCGCCGCGCGACCGAGAGGTCTGGGAGATCGGATCGTGCCCCTCACTATCGGTTGCCGCCGGGCTGGCGGCGTGGCCCAGATGGGGCATTTGTTCAGTGCTCACCCTCTTGGGGGTCTAGCTGACACCGGCGCCAAGCCCTATCCAGCTCAATCCGATGGGCAAACGCGCCGATATTGACGTCGTGGCCACCACAGCGTCACAGCCGAGCATTCGGGCGTTTGTTCCTGCCGGGATTCCAGTTCGCCCCGTCTGGACGACGCTCACACTCAGGCCGACGGCGTCGTCGCGGCAGGTCCGGCACGTCGTCGAGGACGGTGCCGGTCGAGCGCTCGCTGCCGAGGAAGTCAGCACCTCCGCCCCCTCGCTGTGGCGGGTCGGGGCCCACGCGGCAGCGACGTTCGCCGTCGTCGTGATCATCGGCATGGTCTGTCTCGCGACTCTGCCGGCGCTCTTCGGCTACCGTCCAGTCGTCGTTACGTCCGGATCCATGGAGCCGTCGATTCGAACTGCAGATGTCGTCATAACCGCCGCCACCGATGGCAACGATCTAAAGGTCGGGATGGTCATCGACCACGACGCAGGTGACGCGCCGACGCTGCATCGAATCGCTGACGTAACCGACGCCGGATACCGGACCGCTGGTGACGCGAACCGAGTCGTTGACTCGGTCCTGGTGCAGGCCGAGCAGGTTCGAGGCATCGGGCTGGTAGTCGTTCCGTTCGTAGGACACCCGTATGAGTGGTTCCACTCGAACCAATGGCTCTTGCTGTTGCTAGCCACGGGCGGCTTCGTGTTGGCGGTCCACGTAGCCCGCCCGAGTTGGCTGCGGCGAGCCCGACGATGGTGAACTCGTCCGGAAGCCACACCGCCGGCTGGAGTGAGCGCTCAGTCGAGATTGGCGCACACGCCGAAGCCGCTGTGCGCATGACCCGTGTAGTTCTCGGTGTATCCGCCTGTTTCGTGCTCATCGCCTATCGCCCGCTAGCGGGATCCGCGTCGTGGTGGACGGTCGTCTTGATACCGGCTGCCATTGCGCTCTGCGTGCTCGCGCTCAACCGGATATCGCTGCGCACGCAGCATGCCGAGGCCGGGTCAACCAGGTGGATCGCTTTGAGCCAGGGTCTCGACGTAGCTGCAACCGTTGCGCTCGTCGTCGCGCTCGAGGCCCCAATGCGCGGCGAGGCCTGGGTCATGCTCGTTGTTCCGGTCGTGAGCGGCTCGATTCGACTTGGAGCCGCCGCGTCGATGCTGTCATGGGCCGGCGGCTGTGGCGCCTACGCCATCCTCGTGATGTCCGAGCTGGCGACAGCGCCTGCGTCGGGCGAGTTTCTCATCCGGGCATCAGGGATTCTGCTCGTGGTAGCGGCGACCATCGGGATCCTCGCCCGCTGGATGCGCGAGGGATGGGAGATCCAGAACGAGCTGACCGCGGCCGCGTCCGCAAGAGAGGCGCGTTTGGCCGTTGTCGAGACGGCAAGTCGGGCGATGGCACGGGTCTCCGCAGACGAAGCACTTCGGGCCTGTCTCGGAAACACGCTCGCACTGGGCTTCGCGGCGGCCACGATTCGCGATCGCTACGGCACCCGCCCGAACCTGGTTGTGGGTCGTGCCGACCTCGTCGCCGAGCCGGAGAACCCCGAGCCCGTCGAGGCCGGCGAAATCGCGCTCACGACATGGGTCGAGGGCGGGACGGTGGCAGCCCACAGCGCGTCCGCACTCGAAACCCACAGCAACACCGTCATCACCGGCTGGTCGGAGGAAGAAATAGACCCTCAAAAAGCAGATGCCCTTGGCACCCTCGTCGCGCATGCCTCCACAGCGATAGAAACGTCTTCGCTGCTGGCGCGAACGCGCGAAGAGGCCGCCCGGGACCCGCTGACCGGGCTCGCAAACCGCCGGGTCTTCGAAGAGGAACTCGAGCGCTACGCAGCTTCCGAGTGGGAGGTCGCCGTGATGTTCATCGACCTCGACCACTTCAAGAGCATCAACGACGAGCACGGACACCTCGTCGGAGACGAGATTCTCACGGTGGCGGCCAAGCGCCTGCGCTCAGGCGTGCGTCCGACAGATCTCGTCGTTCGAATCGGCGGCGACGAGTTCGTCATCCTGTTCAGGGAGATCACGCCGGCACGCGCACAGCAGGTCGGCGAGGAGATCGTGGCCGCGATCAACGCGCCTTTGACCGTCAGCGGAGTCTCACTACGCGTGCACGCAAGCGTCGGCCTCGCGACCTCAACGGCTCCCCTTGTCTCGAAGGACTTCCTCGAGGCGGCCGATCGCGCCGTCTACCAGGCCAAAGACGCGGGGCGCAGCCGGCTTGTGCATGTGGCCTTCGACGGGCAACAGCAGCTCGAACCGGCGCGCGCCGTCGACGTCGAGCCGGTCAGCAGCCGCTGAGGCCGGCGTCGGCGCAGATTTGCGCCTGCGTCCGTCCGGAGTGCCAGATCCGCACGTTGTCCATCGCGCCGTCCAGCGGCTCGTCGAAGAGCGGGCTCGAGTCGAGCAGGCTGACGGGGTCGGTATTCGTCGTGTCAATCGTTCCGACCGACGGCATGGTCGCGACCGGCATGCCGTCGAAGTACAGCGTCAGCGTCGCGCCGTCCCAGGCGCAGGCCGCGTGGAACCACACGCCCGTGGACACCGGGATGTGAGGAAGGTCGTCTATTCCGTTGGAGCATCGCAGCCCGGTTCCGGCGAAATAGATCAGGCTGTACTGTCCGTCGTTGTCGATCAGGCCGGCTCGCCCGCTCGAAGGTACGGAGTCAAACCGCACCCAGGTTTCGAGTGTCATGGCGCTGGTCAAGTCGAGCGATGGGCTGTCCGCCATCTCGTACTGCGCGGTCGGTGACCCCAGCACGGCATTGCTGCTGATTCCCGGAACCTGCGACCCTCCCGAGTGGACGACGGTATTCGAGTAGCTGGATTCATCCGCGTAGGTGCCGCCCAGGTCTGTATCGAACCGAATGCAAGCACGCAGATCGGGATCCACCGGACAATCGAAGGCGCGCCAGGCCCACCCGGTGGTCTCGGCGCTATCCGTGCTCTCCCAGCTACCGAAGAACGAGCGCGCGACGTAGTAGTACGTCCCCTCGGGGGCACTGTCGACGTAGCTCACCGTCGCTCGAGGTGTGAGCTCGGCAATCTGCGTGTACGGCCCGCCGGAACTCGATGACCGCAGGATGCGATGGCCGCTTGCATAAGTGTCGGCAGTCGCTGTCCAATCGAGCTGAATGGTCACGCCGTCAGTGGCCATTAGCGCCGTCGGCGCATCCATCGTGTCGGCGCCGATCGCATTGCCGCTGTTGGCCGTTACGCCCGAGAAGCTCGCCTTCGAGCCGGGGAGTACGACCAGGGCGCCAATGACCGCAGCCGCGATCATCAGCGCAGCTAGCAAGGCCGCAAGCTGGCGTGGGCGCGACATCTCAGCATTCATCGGCCCGCAACGCGGGAGGGTCAAGCCAACCGGGCTCGGGCGAGCTGACTAGAGGTTCTCGCTGCCCACGGGCAGCTGCGAGAAGAGCTCGTGACACAGCGCGCGCAAAGGGTCGCACTCCTCGGGAAAGCAGGGCCCTAACCATTCGGGCACGCCACGGTCGCCCTCGTAGTAAGGCGGCAGGTGAGATAGCAGCGCGGTACCGCCAACGTCGGGGTCAGTCGAGCCGAAGACGACACGCCCGAAGCCGTGCATCACAAGCGTCGTAGTGCACATGATGCAGGGCTCGAGGGTGGAGTAACACGTCATCTCTCTCGCTCGTGGCCACAGCTCGACCGGGACGCGGCGCATCGTCGTCGTCTCCGCGTGCCAGGCCGGATCGTACGCAGGCACGATCATCGTGTTGTTGCCCTCGGCGATCGGCTCATCGTTGAGCGTGATCACAGAGCCCACGGCGGGATTTCCGACCTCGTGGCCCTCTCGCGCCAGCTCTACGGCGCGCCGTAGGTGGGCTAGATCTTCAGGACCGACCTCGACCTTTTCTGCCATATCGCCCTGACAATAGTCGGCAACGCCGGCCGGTTACACGGCAAGCAGCGAGTGGAGGTTGCTTGCGGTGTCCTTCATCAGCCGCTGGTGGCCGCCCCTGAAGAACAGCTCTCGTCGCAAGCTCGGCCGCGGGCCGTGAAGAGGACTACTCACGATGGCGAGCGCTTGGGTCGTGTTGATGTGTTCGTGGAGAACGGCGGTCTCGTCGGGCTCGTCCACGAGCTCCCATATGAACTGGCCGGCGAGGTAGGGTCGGCTGCGCTCAGGCTGACTGAACTCCAGCAGAACCAGGGAGCCCGAGCGAGTTGTTTCTTGACGCATCTCGACGTCGAACCTGAGCAAAGGGATTGGCGCCGGCTCGAAGCCGACCGCGCGACGAACGCCATCCGCCGTAGCGGTCCCTCTCACGTTGCGTTTCCCGAAGATGCTCGCCTCGCCGACAAGCGGAGCGCTGGCGGGGACGTGCGCCAGCCGATCGGCGCTCGCGCCTGGGAAATGGAACGTCTGGGTTAGCTCTCTCATCGACGTTTCCTTCCGTCGGCCATCTTGCGTCGCCGCAACGTGCCACCGGCTGTTGGGTCTGTTAATAGGACTCAAACCTTACGCCGCTAAGTCGCGTCATGCAACTCAGCTACTTTGGGGACGTGACTCAACGCACCGACTTCTCGGCGATGGCATGCTCGATAGCGCGGGCCTGGGCGGTGATCGGCGAGCCTTGGACGCCGCTGATCATTCGCGACCTCTCGCTTGGCTTCGCACGATTCGATGACGTTCAGGCCGACCTCGGGATCGCCCGCAGCACGCTGACCGACCGGCTGCGCACTCTCGAGCAGGCCGGCGTAATTGTGCGGCGGGCATACCCATCCACGACGCGGACACGACAGGAGTACGTCCTCACCGAGATGGGACAGGAGCTCGTCCCGCTCGTTGTCGCCATTTCGCGGTGGGGCGATCGCTGGCTCGACGACGGCAAAGGCCCGCCCATCGTCTTCCGGCATGTGTGCGGGACAACGCTGGCGGCGGATCTCGTCTGCGCAGGGTGTCGGCGAGCTGTCGTGGCGAGTGACGTGTCGGCTTTCGCCGGGCCAGGATCGGCGCTCGGCCCGGGCACGAACAGAGCCGACGTCCTTCCTTCACTGTCGGAGCCCGCGGAGACCGACCATCCCGACTGACGCAACCGAGTCGTCGAACCGAGCGAGGAACCTGCCGAAGCATGCATCGAACATGTGACACACGGCTGAGGGAAAACCGATTGCCGCAGCGTCCTGGCGGGCTCGTTTGTGCGTTTCTGGGTTGTGCCCTAGGAACCGGAGCTTCAGAACACGTCGCGCGCTCGGCGAGCTTCAGTATGGGTCGAGGCGACGCACGCCGGTCATGAGCAGGCGTGGACCGCACCGTGGGGGAGCGCTTCCTGCTCGCTGGCAAGTTCCCAGAGCCGTTGGCAGGCGGCCGCGGCGCTCGAGCGGACAGCCGCCATGTCCGAGCCGACGACTTGCCGATCGAGCACGACCGGTCGCCCATTGACAAGGCTGTGGCGGACGTCGTGGCCATTGGAGTAGTAGACAAGGCTGCGGATCGGGTCGAACACCGGCGCGTTGAACGGTGTGTCCAGATCGACGACGACGACGTCGCCTCGCGCTCCGGCCTCGAGTCGGCTGATATCGGGGTAATCGAGCGCTCGCGCCGCGTGCCAGGTGGCCGAGACAAGCGCGTGCTCGGCACGCGGATGCCCGACCGCATGCTCGCGAACCTTGCCGAGCAGCGCGGTCAACTTCAGGTTCTCGATCATGTCGTGCGAGAAGGAATCGGTTGCGATCGCGACGTTGCCGCCGCGGGTAAGCAGCTCCCAGAACGGGCTCGTCAGGCCCTCCTTGGCCTTCCGGTAGGCGGTGTGGACGACGGTCGTGCCGGTGCGGGCAAGGGCATCCCAGTCGGCCTCGTCCGTGTACGTGATGTGCGTGGCGAGCACGTCCGGGCCGAGGAACCCGATCGACTCGAGGTAGCGAACCGGGCTCATGCGTTTCGCCGCTTCGATCGTGCGATTCTCGTCGAGGTGCTGTGCGAGATGCAGGTGGATCGTCGTTCCACGCTCGCTCGCGAGGCGACGCGTCTCACGCAGGATCTCCTCCGGCACCGTGTCGGACGCATGCGGCGAGAGGTGCACGCGCAGGCGGCCGTCGAGTGTGCTGTCGTGGCTGTCATGCAGTTCGAGGCCGCGGTGTAGGCCCGCCTCGACGTCGTAGGCGTCGTCCTTGACTATCCGACCGTCGGCGACGTATCCGATCGCAGAGACGTTCCCGGGGTACGTGAGCCCGAGCGAGGAGCGGAAGCCGAGGCGCTCGACGAGCTCGATCCAGATGTCGGCGCCGCCGAAGTTCTCCTCGACGACCGTGGTGGCGCCGCCGAGCAGCATCGCGATCAAGTCCCACTCCATGATCGCCGCAAACTCCTCACGGGTGAGGGAGGAATAGCCGAGCCCGAGAAGCGGGATCAAGCTGTGGTAAAAGGCGCCGGCCTCCGGTAGATCAAGGTCCTCCGAGACGCCACGTGCGGTCGGGGTGCAACCGGCGTGCGTGTGCGCATTCACGAGCCCGGGAAGGACGAGGCAGCCATCGGCGTCGATCTCGACGTCTGCGCGGCCTGCGTAGGCAGGCTCGACGGAGGCGACCACGCCGTCCTCGATCACAAGATCGACGTTCGCGTGAAGCTCGGGCCTCTCGCCGCCGCTCCAGACGAGCCCGCCGCGGACGACACTCGTGTGCGGGTGTGCTGTCATCGGGCTCAACCTTCCTCGGATCGCCTCTGCCGCTGCACCGCGCCGACGAGCGAAAGAGCAACAGCGGCTACGAATCGCATCACCAGCCCCCCGGAGTAGTCGCAGCCACCGTAGCTCGCCGCCGACTGACATGCCGCGGCCGCGGGTGAACGAAAGCTTCCGCGTGGGAGCGTCGATCTGGTGTAAGTCAGCGCTCGGCTCGCCGCGCTCGACCAGACGCCGAGTTTCTCGTAGAGTCGCACGACGCCCGCGAGGGAGATTCGCGTCAGGGAGGTCTTCATGCACAGGGTGCTCGTTCTCGTCCCGTTCGCCTTCGGCGAAGAGGGTGTCGCCAACCGGGAGGCTGCCAAGCAGTGGGTAGAGCTCGGGCCTGACATCCAGTTCGATTTCAGGCCGGTCAAGGCCGGACCCGAGATGTACGACTCCTACCACGACTGGTTGCTCGCAGACATGTCCATGTACGAGGCGGGTATCACCGCGCAGGATGAGGGCTACGACGCGGTCGTCCTTGACGCGATGAACGATCCAGGTATGAGTGCGCTGCGCTCGATCCTCGACATACCGGTCATCGGCCCGGGCAGGGCGTCCTACCTCGAGACGCCGGCAAGCATCCGCTCCAACACGACCCGCGAGAGCAGATCACGATCGGCGAAATGCTCGTACGTCGCCAGCCTGACCTCGCGTGATCCGTCCGCTGTGCGAACACGCGGCCGCTCAACCTGGACGCGCCGCCCGCCTAGCGTCACCTCCCCAGACTCGCGACCGTGACGGACCGCACTCCGGTCAAAGTCGTGCTTACCCCTCGGGCCGACAACGTGTTCGACCTCTCCTCCAACAGTTCACTCATCACGCCAAGCCCGACCCCGACCGACAGCGCGAGCAGTCCCTCCCTCGCTGCCCCGACCAACTGCCCCAGCGCCTCCTGAACGCGTCGCGCTCATGCTCGGCAACCGCTTCTCGATCCTGACCTACGGAAACCCCGAGGTCCCACGGATGAGTCAGTACTATCCTGACCTCTACAGGCCGGCGCTGCTCGAGGCTGGGCTCATGGAGAAGTGCGCGTCGATCAGGTCAGTACTATCCTGACCTCTACAGGCCGGCGCTGCTCGAGGCTGGGCTCATGGAGAAGTGCGCGTCGATCAGGCAGTTCGACGCCTCGCTCGACGTCGAGCACTTGCTGGGCGGGCGCGAGGAAGAGGCCTACCCGTTGATGGTCGGACGCGTGCCTGCAGTGCATCGAGGACGGTGCCGACGTCATCTGCCTCGGATCCACGACGATGCACGCGGCCGGCCCCCATCTCGCCGAGGTGGTGCCGGTTCCGGTCATCAACC
>CBDCXJ010000031.1:0-235247 GCA_965223695.1 Gaiellaceae bacterium
TCGCGTACTCCTCGAGCGCGCGGGCTAGCTCCCGCTTGCCGAAGTCGGGCCACAGGACGTCGAGAAAGACGAGCTCACTATAGGCGAGCTGCCAGAGCAAGAAGTTCGAGACTCGCTCCTCGCCCGAGGTTCGAACCAACAGGTCGGGATCGGGCATGTCCGACGCGTACAGCCGAGCCGCGATGGCGTTCTCATCGATATCGCGCGGGTCGACGTTCTCCTCTACCAGCTGGCGCGCCGCCTGGACGATGTCGGCACGGCCGCCGTAGTCGAACGCAATCCAGAGATCAAGGCGGTCGAGACCCGAAGTGGTGTGCTCGAGCTCTTCGATCTTGGCGAGGAGCCGGTCGGGCGCACGGTCGCGACGGCCTACGAAGCGCGTGCGGACGGCCTGCCGCTTGAGGTCGGGCATCTCGCGGTCGATCGACTCGACGAATATCTCCATCAGGGCGTCGATCTCCTCGGGCGGCCGCGACCAGTTCTCGGTCGAGAAGGCGTAGACGCAGAGTGATTCGACGCCGAGGTCGATCGCAGCCTCGACCGTGCGTCGAAGCGCACGTGTGCCTGCGCGGTGGCCCGCAGCTACGGGCAAGCGTCGGCGGCGGGCCCAGCGCCCGTTGCCATCCATGATGACGAGCGATCGAACGAGCACTGATCGACCCGCTCGTCCTTCGTAGAATCGGGCGGATCGCACCGAAACTGGCGAATGCGGTTGAGCAGATTCACCACGTGCAGCGACAGGCCTGGGCGGTCACGTCAACGGCCGTGCCGCAGACGCGCGCCATCTAGACCTCGAGGATCTCCTCTTCCTTCTTCTTGAGCAGGTCATCGACGCCGTCGACGAAGCCGTCGGTCAGCTTCTGCACGCGATCCTCGGCGCGATGCTCATCGTCTTTGCCCACGTCGCCGTCGCGCGCGAGCTCCTTCAGGTCGCCCATGACGTCGCGGCGGACGTTTCGTATCGCGACGCGCCCGTCCTCGGCAAGCTGACGTACCACGCGAACGAGCTCCTTGCGGCGCTCCTCCGTCAGTGAAGGAATCGGGAGCCGAATGATCTTCCCGTCGTTCGAAGGCATGAGGCCGAGGTCCGACTCGAGAACGGCTCGCTCGATCGCCTCCATGGAGCTCGGATCGAACGGCTGCACGGTCAGCATGCGCGGTTCGGGCACGTTGAGCGTCGCGAGCTGCTTCACAGGAGTTGCCTGCCCGTAGTAGGCGACGACAACGCGATCGAGCAGCGCCGCCGAGGCGCGGCCCGTGCGCACGGTGTTGAATTCGTGCTGGGTCGCCTCGACGGATTTGCCCATTCGACGCTTGGCATCCTCGATGAGTTCGTCGATCATGGCGACCTCCGTGGCGTTGAGATGATCGTCCCTACCCGCTCGCCAGCCAGCACGCGGCCGATATTGCTCTCGTCGTCGAGCCCGAACACGTAGATCGGCAGGTCGTTGTCCATGCAGAGCGACAGCGCCGTCGTGTCCATCACGCGCAGCCCGCGCTCGATCGCCTCACGATGCTCGAGCGTCGGCAGGAAGCTAGCGTTGGGGTCTGTCTGTGGATCGCCGTCATAGACGCCGTCGACACCATTCTTCCCCATCATGATCGCCTCCGCACCTATCTCCAACGCTCGAAGAGCTGCCGCCGTGTCGGTGGTGAAGAACGGGTTGCCCGTTCCTGCGGCGAAAATGACAACTCGTCCTTTCTCGAGATGGCGAATCGCACGGCGCCGTATGTATGGCTCAGCTACCTCGCGAACGTCGAGCGCCGAGAGCACGCGGGTCTGGGCGCCGAGGCTCTCGAGCGCGTCCTGGACGGCGAGGCAGTTGAGGACGGTCGCGAGCATCCCCGCATAGTCGGCGGTCGCTCGGTCCATACCGCTCGCGGCGCCCTCGAGGCCGCGGTAGATATTCCCAGCGCCGAGTACGAGTGCGACTTGCAAACCGTCGTCCGCGACCTTCTGGATCTCTTGCGCGATGCCGTCGACCGTTGTGGCATCGATGCCGTACTGTCGTTCGCCGAGCAGCGACTCGCCGGAAAGCTTGATCAAGACGCGGCCAAACATCGCGCCGTTCTCCCTCGCTCGAGCCTCGTCGTTTCCCGTCGCGTCCTCTCGACTCACCCCAGTGCGTAACGCACGAACGAGACCACGCGAGCATCGCCGAGCGCCTTTCCGACCGAGACCGAGTCGTCATGGATCCAGGGCTGATCGGTCAGCACGCTATCTGCAAAGAAACGTTTGTTGAGCATCCCTTCGATGATCTTGGGTCGGATGTCGACCGGTTTCGACGTCACCGCCTCGAGCTTCTCGAGGACAGCTCGCTCGGCCTCGATGGCCTCTCCCGGCACCTCCTCGCGCGTGAGGTAGCTCGGGTTCGCAAACGAGACGTGCATGGCCAGCTGCCGTGCAAGCGCTTCGACGTCGCCCTCGAGCTTGACCATCACGCCGATCTTGTTGGCAGGTGGGTGGACGTAGCTCGCGATGGTTGCGCCGGCGTCTGCGTCGTAGCGCTCGACGCCCACGATCGAGATGTTCTCGCCCAGCCGGGCGGCGAGCGCAACGCGCTGCTCCTCGAACCCCTCTGCGGCGGCCGTCCCACCGCCCTCGACCGCCTCGGCCACGGCCGCCGCGAACTCACGGAACTCGTCGTTCGACGACACGGGCTCGGTCTCGCAGCCCACGGCGACGAGCGTCGCGTGCTCGGAGCTTAGTCGTGCGACGACTTGCCCCTCGGTCGTGTCGCGGTCGGCCCTCTTGCCTGCGGCGGCGATGCCCTTCTCGCGGAGGATCTGCTGGGCTCTGTCGAGGTCGCCCGCGGCCTCCTCGAGCGCCCGCTTGCAGTCCATCATTCCGGCACTCGTGAGGTCGCGAAGCTCCTTGACTGCGCTCGCGGAGACGCTCACGCTTTCTCCTTTTCGGCTGGCGTCTCGGCGGTGTCGGCGGCGGCTGCGGCTGCTTCCGGCTCAGGCTTGGCCTCCGGCTCAGTCTTCGCGTCGGGCTCGACCTTGGCCTCCGGGCCAGGCTTGGCCTCCGGCTCGACCTTGGCCTCCGGCTCGGTCTTGGCCTCCGGCTCGGTCTTGGCCTCCGGCTCAGTCTTGGCCTCCGGCTCGGCCTTCGCTTCGGGCTGCTTCTCGGCCCCAGCGTCAGCCGCATCCTTGGCCTCGGCCTTCGCCTCGGCTTCGGCGGCCTGTGCCTCGGCCGCCCGTGCTGCGGCGGCCGCTTCCTCCTCGGCCTTGATCTTCGCCCGGGCCTCGGCGACGGTGAGCTTCGCCTGGCCGTCGGCGATCGCCTGTGCGATCACACGCACGATGAGGGAACATGACCGGATCGCGTCGTCATTGCCGGGGATGACGAGATCGGCATCGTCGGGGTCGCAGTTCGTGTCGACGAGACCGAGCACCGGCAGATTGAGGCGACGGGCCTCGCGGACGGCGATCTCTTCCCTGTTGAGGTCGAGGACGAAGACAGCATCCGGGACGGAGCGCATGTCGGCAACGCCGCCGAGGTTGGTGTCGAGCTTCTCGAGCTCGGCGAGCATGGACATGCGCTCCTTGGGTGGCAACAGCTCAAGCTGCCCCTCCGAGCGCAAGCGCCGCAGCTCGTGAAGGCGCTCGATTCGCTCCGAGATCGTCCGCCAGTTGGTCAGAAGCCCGCCCAGCCAGCGCTGGTTCACGTACGGCATGGAGACACGCTTGGCCTCTTGCTCGACGATGTCCTGTGCCTGCTTCTTGGTACCGACGAACAGGATCGTGCCGCCGCGCTCGGCGACGTTACGACTGTACGAGGCAGCCTCCTCGAGCAGGGTCAGCGTGCGCTGCAGATCGATGATGTAGATGCCGCCGCGCTCGCCAAAGATGTAGCGGCGCATCTTGGGGTTCCACCGGCGCGTCTGATGGCCAAAGTGGACACCGCCTTCCAGCAGCTCCCGCATGGAAACGACGGCCATTGAGTTCCTCCTCGGTTTCGAATGACAGTGCCGGAGGTACGGCGTGGAACCGTCCCCTCGGTCGGGTCAGGCACCGCCACGCACGTCGGTATCCACCGGGTCGTGGTTTGTCGTTGCTCGTGAACTGTAGCGAAGCGGTTTCGAGCTCAGCTCTCGCCGGCCGCCCGTGCAGCATCGAGCGCGGCGCTCAGGTCGGCCGGCAGCGGTGAGGAGACCTCGATGGGCTTCGCCGTGAACGGGTGCTCGAAAGCGAGGCGTGAGGCGTGCAGAAACTGCCGCACCAGCCCGAGGTCATCGGCCACGCCGTAGAGGCGGTCGCCGGCAACGGGAAGGCCGATCGCGGCGAGATGGACCCGGATCTGGTGCGTTCGCCCGGTCTCGAGCACGAGCTCCAGCAGCGCGTGGTCGGCGAGTAGCTCCTCGACCGAGAAATCGGTGAAGGCCGGCCGCGCGCGGTCGGTGTCGATCGAGTGCTTGAGCGAGTCACGCCGGTCGCGGCCGATGGGGGCCTCGATCCGCCCCCGCCAGGAGGCCGGGCGACCGCGTACGAGGGCGGTGTACTCGCGGCGAAGGGTCCGCTCGCGGATCATCCGCGCGAGCCGGCGGTGCGCTTCCTCGGAGCGAGCGACGACGAGGAGCCCCGAGGTCTCTCGGTCGAGGCGATGGACGATGCCGGGCCGGAATGCGCCCGTACCGCCAGCAATGCCGTGGTGTAGGAGCGCGTTGACGAGCGTCCCGCCTTGGTGGCCAGCGCTCGGGTGGACGACGATGCCCGCTGGCTTCTCCACGAGCAGCAGATGCTCGTCCTCGTGGGCAACGCTTACGTCGGCTACGGCTTCGGGCTCGAGATGCGACTCGCGGCGCACCTCGACGGCGTAGACGACCTCCTCGCCTGCGCTGAGGCGATGGCTCTTCGCCGCCGGCTGCCCGTCGACGGTCACCTGACCGCCTCCTATCAGCCGTTCGGCCGCCGAGCGTGAGCCGATGCCCGGCTGCGTCGCGAGGAAGCGGTCGAGGCGCGAGCCCTCGTCCGCGGGCGTGACAACCGTCTTCACTGGGTGCTGTGCGTTCCCAAACGCGGCCGGCGCTCGGCGGCCACAATGGTGAGCAGCAGGAGGATCACGCCGACCGTGATGAAGACGTCGGCGAGATTGAAGGCCGGCCAGTGCTGGGGGTCGATGAAATCAGTCACCTTTCCCGAGCGGAGCCGGTCGATCAGATTCGCGATGCTCCCCCCCACGAGGAATCCGAGTGCGACGGAAAGCGCCGGGTGCTTCGCGCCGGCACGCGCGAAGTAGGTGATCATCCACACCACCGCAATCGCCGTCAGGATCGTGACAAGCGAGGCCGCCCCCTGGAAGAAGCCAAACGCAATCCCTCGGTTCTCCACATGGTGCAGGTAGAAGGGTCCGAACACGTGGATCGACTCGCCGAGCTCGAGCCGGTTCGAGATAAGGAGCTTCGTCAGCTGGTCTGCAAGGATCGCCGTGCCCGCGATCGCGGCAAGTGCCAGCCAGTGCGTGGGTCGTGCCACGAGCGAGCGGTGTACGACCGAGACGGCCGCCCGCCCATCCGTCGCCGAGCCGACGCGGACGTCGACGGCGTCCGAGCGCTCGCTGTCGCTCATCTCGTCGACTCCGACACGCCGTCGAGCCGGCGATCGAGGTCTGCTTGTGACACGCCTGCAACCTCGATCACCTTGTCGCGGCTTGCCTGGCCGGCCACCAGAGTCACCGCTGCGCGAGACACGTCGAGAGCCTCGGCCAGGAACCGGATCAGCGCCGCGTTCGCCTTCCCCTTCTCTGGTGCCGCCGCCACACGCACCTTCCAGGCCTCCCCATGTCGGCCGATAACCGCAGAACGTCCGGCCCCCGGTGCCACACGTAGCCGAGCTCGACTGGACGAGGGGTGCACCACGAGCTTTGGGTCGAGTATATCCAGGGCCGCTCGGGACTCCAACGCGGCCGACGCGAGCGTCTGGCCTGCGGCTGTCGACCCCGTCGAGCCTGCCGGGTAACGCGCTAGTCGAACTGACCGATGATTGTGCGCGCGACCGATCGGAGAATGATCAAGACGATGATTCCGAGTATCGGCGAGAGGTCGAGCCCGAGCCCGCCCAGACGCGCCATCGGCACGAAACGGCGAAAGATCCGCAGGTACGGGTCGACGACGTCGTAGAGAAAGCTGCGGAACTTGCTGAGCCATGGGTGGTACGGCAGTTGCCGAAACCACGAAAGGATGATGTGAATCAGGATCAGCAGCAGGTACACACCGAAAACCGCGTCCACGAACGAGCGAATCGTGTCCACAGCTGTGGCAAGAAGCATCCGAACAACCTATCTCGCCGTGCGGCCGACTCGACCGCCTGCACGTGCGCACTGGGCTACGTCTGGTTGAAGAAGCTGTTGTCCGAGATACGCGCCCGCTCTTCCGCGGACACCTCGACGTTGGGCGGGGTGAGGAGAAACACCTTGTCGGCGACCCGCTGCATCGTCCCGTCGAGCGCATATGTGAGCCCGCTTGCGAAGTCGATCAGGCGCTTTGAGAGGTCGGCCTCGACCGCTTGCAGGTTGACGATCACCGGCGTCTGGCGCTTGAACCGGTCACCAATGGCTTGTGCGTCATTGAAGTTCTTCGGCACGACCAGGTGCACGCTTGCGGCCGCCTCGGGCACCGGCACCAGGTTCGGTGACACGCGGCGAGACGAGCGTGACCTGCGCGTTCGCTCGACCTGCATCGGGCTCGAGCCGTCGTCAGGCTCGGCCCGTGCGGTCGCAAGGTCATCCTGTGGCCGCGGCAGCCGACGCACGTTCGGTCGCTCTGCGTAGCTTCGCTCCAGTTCTTCCTCGGCCGAGAAGGACTCCTCGTCCCAGTACTCCTCCTCCTCAGCGATGCCGAAGTAGACGAGGGCCCGGCTCCAGACCTCTCCTAGTCCCATTTGCGGGAAGTTTAGTCGGCGAAGAGGGCAGACCCCACCCGGACGAACGTGGCTCCCTCCTCCACGGCAACCCGATAGTCCTGTGTGGTTCCCATCGAGAGCTCGGACAAATTGGCGTGCTGAGCAAGCTCGGCGAGCCGTCGAAAATAGGGCCGCGAATCCTCGGGCTCCCGTGCGAGTGGTGGCATTGTCGAGAGGCCGACGACCTCGACATCGAGCTCGGAGACTTCGCCGAGAAACGCGGGGAGATCCTCGGCCGCAATGCCGGATTTCGAGGCCTCGCCGGCCAGGTCGACCTGTACCAGTGCCTGGCCGCTGAGCTTGCGCGCGGCCGAGATCGATGCAAGCGAGTGCACGAGCTCAACGCGCTCTGAGACGGCGGGCGCCTTGCGTGACTGGAGCTGTCCGATGAAGTGCCACTCGAAGCTCTCGCCGTAGCGGTCGTGCTTGCGCTCGAGATCCTGCAGGCGGTTCTCGCCAACGATCTCGATGCCAGCCGCCACCAGCGCGTCGAGGTCGTCGTCGGTGACGTATTTCGTCGCTACGACAACTCGTACACGCTCGCCGACGTCGGCGCGCAGCGCGCGATAGCGAGTCGTAAGGGCATCGGCGTCCATCAGGGGCCTCGATTCTCGATGAAAGCTACAAGTCCCTGCCTGCCGGTCTGGCCTTGGTCGCGCCGGTGCGAGAAGAAACGGTCTTCCTCGCACGCGGTGCACTCGTCGATCGTCGTGATCTGACGAACGCCCAGCGCCTCGAGGGGCGCGCCGGGCAGCGGCGCGCAGATCGAGCTGTCGACCCGAGGTGACGCCGTGGCCGAAACGCGCACGGAATGGCTCGGCAACTTCGGACCCGACCTCGTAGCAGCAAGGTCCGATCGAAGGGCCGATCGACGCGTGCAGTGCCGCGGTGCCAAGCGAGGCGATTGCCGAATCGAGGACGCCTCCGATCAGACCACGCCAGCCGGCATGCACCGCGGCGACCGCCGGGCTCGAGCCCTGTCTACACAGGGCGATCGGCACGCAGTCGGCGCTGAGGACAAGGACCGGCTCCATCGGCCGGTCAGTCCAGACGCCATCACCTTCTGGATGATCCCGCGCCGCCTCGACTCCGGCGGCGTGCGCGCGCGCGACGACGTTCCCATGGACCTGGCGGCGCATCGACGCGCGCGATGGGTCGACGCCCAGACCCCTGAACAGGCGCCTGCGGTTCTCGAACACCGCTTCGGGCCGATCGTCAGTCCTGAGACCGAGGTTGAGTGACGCATAGGCGTCCTCACTCGCTCCGCCCGTGCGCGTGGAGAAAGCGACGCGATACGGGCCGGGAACATCCGCGACGATGGTGCTGAGGTCGTTCATCGAGGGTTCGCGCGAGCGATCAGCTCTGCCGCTGCCTCGAGCTCCTCCTGACGCGTCGAGACGGCTCCTTCAATCTTCAAGACAAGCACGGCGTCGAGCACGTCGCCAACGGCGGGCGACTCGTGCAGTCCGAGCGCCGCAAGATCGCTCCCGTCGATCTCGAGCTCGATGTGCCGAAGCTCGATGAGGAACGCGCGCAAGACGCGCGCCGCGGCCGAGCCGGGCCGTGCGTCGGCCAGAGCGAGCAGCGGTCCCTCGAGTGGCTCGCGGCTCAGCTCGCGAAGGACGTTAGCCTCGCCGGCTACGTGAGCGTCGTCGGCCCACCGCAGTCGGACGCTCGCCGCGCGGCCGACCGCATGTACGTCGGAACGGCTGAGCTGGAGCTCATCGAGCCAGCGCTCTCTGGGCGATGGCTCGAGTCGACCCGCAAGGACGCTGAGGCGCAAGCGCCAAAGGGGTACGCACACCTGGAGCTCGCCTCTCAGCGCCTCGACGCCCCGCATCGTCTCGAGCGCCGCCTGACCAGCGTCGAGCGCCGGGTGGATGGCCTCGACGACGCCGAGGTGGGCCAGGCGGGCCAGCCCGTCGACCCCGGCTTCTTCGTCGAGCAGCAGAACGAGCTCGTTGCCGATCCGGGTTGCCGAGACGGTGCGCATGCTGCCCTCGGCGACGGCCGTCCGAGCCAGCGTGTCCGAAAGAGGGTCGAGCGTCAGTCCGTAGCGAGCTTCGTAGCGCGCAGCCCGGATCAAACGTGTGGGGTCGTCGACGAACGATGCGTCATGCAACACCCGGAGCGTGCCCTCGGCGAGGTCGCTCTCCCCCCCGTGCGGATCGACAAGCCGCCCTCGTTCCAACGGCTCGAGAGCGATCGCCATCGCGTTGACCGTGAAGTCTCGTCGTGCGAGGTCGTGCTCGACGCTCGAGCTCGCCACAGTCGGCAAGGCGCCCGGCGCCCCGTACGTCTCGGAACGGGTGCTCGCCACGTCGACGGTTTGCTCGCCGAAGGTGACCGTCGCGGTTCCGAACTGCTCGTGACCCGTCGCGCGGCCGGCGAGGCGCTCGGCAAGCGCCTCGGCCAACTCTACGCCGGCGCCCTCGACGGCGATGTCGACGTCGACGAAAGGTCGCCCCAGAAGTGCATCGCGGACGGCACCGCCGACGAGAAACGTCCTCCCGTAGCGCCCCTCGACGGCGCCGAGGGCCTCGAGCACTGGGGCCAACCCAGGCACGCCGGCGAGCGCCTCGGCGAATCGGTCGGGGCCCGTGGTACTCACGGGCACGAATCTAGTCGGCGATGCGCTCGATTCGGGCGCCGACCGCGCGCAGGCGCTCGTCGATGCGTTCATAACCGCGGTCGATCTGGCCGATGTTGCCGATCGTTGAGCGCCCGGTTGCGGCAAGGCTCGCAATGAGCATCGCCATGCCGGCGCGGATGTCGGGGCTCTCCATCCGCTCGCCGTAGAGCAGCGCCGGCCCGTTCACGACCGCCCGGTGCGGATCGCAGAGGATGATGCGAGCGCCCATGCTGACCAGCTTGTCGACGAAGAAGAGCCGGTTCTCGAACATCTTCTCGAAGACGAGCACCGTGCCACGCGACTGCGTCGCGACGGCGAGCGCAATCGAGGTCAGGTCGGCTGGGAACGCCGGCCAGGGCCCGTCCTCGATCTTCGGGATCTGCGAGCCGATGTCGTCGTCGACGACGAGGTTCTGGCCGCCCGGCACGCGGACCGACGTTCCCTCGACGTGCCAGTCCATCCCCAGTCGCCGGAAGCCCGGCCAGATCGCCAGCATGTGCTCGGGAACGATGTCCTCGACCACGAGCTCGCCCTCGGTAACCGCGCCGAGACCCATGAAGCTCGCCGCCTCGATATGGTCGGAGCAGATTCGGTAGCTGCCTCCCCCGAGTTCCTCGACGCCGCTGATCTTGAGGACATTCGAGCCGACGCCCGTGATCTGCGCGCCAAGCCCGTTGAGGAAGTTGCAGAGGTCCTGGACGTGCGGCTCGCACGCCGCGTTCGAGATGACGGTCTCGCCGGGCGCGAGGACGGCCGCCATGATTGCGTTCTCCGTTCCCGTGACCGATGCCTCGTCGAGGAAGAGGGGGGCGCCACGCAACGCGGTCGCCTCGATGACGAAGTTGCGTTCGACCTCGACGCTAGCGCCGAGGTCACGAAAGGCGTTGATATGCGTATCGAGCCGGCGCCGCCCGATCACGTCGCCACCGGGCGGCGGCACGACCGCGCGGCCGCGCCGAGCGAGCAGCGGGCCGGCGAGCAGTATCGAGGCGCGAATACGGCTGCAAAGCTCCCAGTTCAGCTCGTCGTTTGGATCCTCACCGGCGTGCACGACGACCTCGCCATGACCGAGCTGATTGACGTCGACGCCGAGGTCGGCTACGAGCTCGAGCATGGTCTCGACGTCGCGTATCGCGGGAACGTTGTGGAGCGTCACCGGCTCGGCCGTGAGCAGGCACGCCGCGATGATCGGGAGCGCCGCATTCTTGTTGCCGGACACGCGAATGATGCCCTCTAGCGGCTGCGCTCCTTCGATCGCGAACGACTGAGACATCGGCGGCGCGTGTACGGCAGTCATGCTCATTGTGCTGGACGTCGGTTCCCGGCTCCGACCGGGCTATGGTACTCCGGCTCATGGACGTGACGCGAGAGGGTGCGTGGCAGACGCTGACCACGTACACGAAGGCCGAGGCGTTGCTGCGCCACGCGCTGGCCGTCGAGGCCGGAGTCGGTGCGTACGCCGCGCGCCTCGACGGCGACGAGGAGTTCTGGCGCGCGACGGCCCTGCTCCACGACTTCGATTACGAGATCCACCCGACGCTCGACAAGCACCCACAGGACGGGGCACGGATCTTGAGACAAGAGGGCTACCCGGAGGAGCTCATCGAGGCTGTTCTGAGCCACGCGGAGCACCTGTCGATGCCGCGTGACACCCCACTCAAGCGCGCGCTCTTTGCCTGCGACGAGCTGTCGGGGTTCATCCACGCATGCGGCCTCGTACGGCCGGAAGGCATCGAGACGCTGACGCCCAAGTCGGTGAAGAAGAAGCTCAAGCAGCCCTCGTTCGCGGCCGGCGTCAACCGTGACGACGTCTACAACGGCGCCGAGGCGCTACAGCTCGAGCTCGACGAGCACATCACCTTCGTCATCGCGGCTATGCGACCTCTCGCCGCGGAACTAGGCCTGCCGGCCCCGGGCTAGCCCGGGGCTAGAGCCCGGCGACGAGCTGATCGAGCTCGTCGTCTGACGTCCAGAAGCCGAGCGACGCGCGCACCCAGCCGAGCTCTGGGATCTCACGCACATGCACGCCCGCCTTCGCGAGCCGCGCGACCACGGCCTCGGCCGGCTCATTCGCGCGAAACGAGACAAGGGTTGCGTGCCCGGGCTCGGTGACCACGTCGACACGCTCCCCGAGAAGCTCGATGCAACGGTTGGTCTGGGCCTGCGCGGCCTCGAAACGCGCGGGGCCGACAGCGTCTGCGAATCGCAAGGACGCATCGAGTGCCGCGAGCGAGGGCAGCGGCAGCGCGCCCGGGTCGAGCTTCGTCGCGCCCTCGGTGTGCGTCGCCACGCCCATCTCGTCGTGGTCGGTCCGACCGAAGTACGACGGCTCAGTGACCGTGAGCTCGTCCTCCCGGCGCGGGTGGACGAACAGGCAACCGGTCGCATCGGGCCCGAGCAGCCACTTCTGCCCGGAGACCGCGTAGAAGTCGCAGCCAAGCGCATGAACATCAACGGGGATCGCTCCCGCGCTCTGCGCGCCGTCGACGAGCACCGGCACGCCGGTTGCGGCCAGCTCGGCGATCGGAAGGACGTGCCCGGTAGACCAGGCAACGTGCGAGAGCGCAATGAGGCGTGTACGCGGCCCGACCAGCTCTGCGATGACGTCGAGCGCGGCCGCCGCCGGGCGATCGCGAATGCGCGCGATCGACACGCCGGCGCCGCTCGCGGCAAGCGGACCGAGTAACCCGTAGTGCTCGATGTCTGTCGTGACGACTTCGTCTTTCTCAGAGAGGCGCAGCCCGTTAATTGCGATCGCGCATCCCTCGCTGGTCGAGCGTGTGAGAGCGACCTCGCCGTCCTGTGCGCCGAGTGCCTGGGCAAGCCCGGCTCGCACCGTTGAGCGCAGCTCACGCATGCCGGCGTAGTAGTCGGCGCCGACGCGCCCGTTGACCAGCTCCAGTTCGTGCTGCGTGCGTTGCGCAGCGGCGCTTGCGTGCGGCAGCGGCCCGAACGTGCCGGTGTTGAGGTAGGCCACGTGTTCAAGTACGGGCAGCTCGGCGCGAATTGCCTCGAGGTTCATATGAGCTCGAACTCAGCCTCGACGATCGGGTGATCCGAGAGGCGTACGCCGGCGCGCGACCGCGCCATGTCGTCGAGCGCGACCGGCCCGCGAACCAGGGTCATGCGGCGGCCGAGCAGATGGTCAATCCCGGCCCCAGGTCGGCTGTAGCCCTCGGCCATGAGCGCGCTCAGCTCGCCGCTCGCAGTCGAGCTCAGCGCACCGTCACCGGGTATCAGCGCTCGGTTCGCGCTCATGTTCAGATCTCCGCCGAGCAACGCGGGCGTTGTCGGCCCGGCGACCTGATCGACGAAGGCGGCCGCTTTCGCCAGCTCGGCCCCGGCGAGCCGTTGGTCGAAGTGGGTCAGGTGCATGTTCGCGACGACGATAGCCGCCTCCCCCAACCGCACCCGCAGCGTCTGGCACACGCGGCGGTTAGCGGCCCAGTGCCGGCGCTCGCTGCGGCCGAGGCCAAGACTCTTCGCTGTCTCGCCGCGCAGCACCCGGTCGTTGAGCTCGATGGTCGCGCTCGGCCCGACGCCGCCGTGGCGCCCGTGAACGAGGATTGCGTTCGCCTGCCCGGTCAGCGCCGAGCGAAGCCGGCGGGGCTGCATCGACGTGAGCCAGCGCCCGAGCCCACCGACCCTCGAGCGCATCGCAACAGCCCCGACCGCCTGCATGCGACTCCAGCGAGCGAGCGAGCGCAGCGCCCAGACCGGAAGCTCTTGGAGGCAGACGACATCCGGCTCGCCACCGGCAACGAGACGCACCATTTCTTCGAGCCACAGCGACTCACTCTCGGGCTCGGTTCTCCCGTGTGCGAGATTCCAGGTGCGCGCGAGCAACCGCAAGACGGCTGAGTAGTGTAGAAGTTTGCGCGTTGCGCTCATCGACCCCGCGGCCTTTACGACGCCATATGACCACCATCTGGCCACCGCCCTCGGGGAGCTCGACCTCGACGTCGAGCTGATTACGTCCCGATTTCGCTTCGGGGAAGGGTATGAGCCGCGCACCTATACGCGTACCGAGCTGTTTTATCCGTTGAGCGGGCGGCTGTCGGGTCGCTCACGGCTGCGACTGCCACTACGCGCGGCCGAGCACATCGTCGGACTCGGTCGTCTGCGTCGTCGCTCGTGGGATGTCGCGCACGTGCAGTGGGCTCCTCTTCCTCAGGCCGACGCGCGCTGGCTTCCGCAACGCGGACCTTCGGTCATGACCGCGCACGACGTTCTGCCGCGACGCACGGCACACAAGGTCGAGCTCTGGCGCCGGCTATATGGGCGCTTCGATCGGATCGTGGTGCACTCCGAGCACGCTCGGGGGCGACTCGCTACCGAGCTCGAGCTTGACTCCGCCGCCGTTCACGTGATCCCACACCCCGTGTTTCCAGGGGAAGCCGTCGAGGCCTCGCCCGCGGCTCGTACGGTGCTTGCTCCCGGTGTGATCCGCCCGTACAAGCAGATCGACCATGCGATCGCCGCGTGCCGAGCGTGCAAGGCGCGCTTGCTGGTCGTGGGGGGCCCCACGTTCGCCCTCGGCGTACGCACCGAGCTCCCGAACACCGAGTGGCGGCTCGGATACGTGAGCCACGCACAACTTCAGGCGGCGCTCGGGGAGGCCTCCGTCGCGATCTTTCCCTACCGGGCAGAGCTCGACCAGAGCGGCGCGCTGCTACGAGCGCTCGGCTCCGGGCTTCCGGTCGTCACCTACGACGTCGGAGGCATGGCCGAGCCGGTGCGTCAGTTCGGAGCCGGCGCCATCGTGGCACCGGACGACCAGGACGCTCTGGCCCGGGCGCTCGCGGAGCTACTGGACAACCCACGGCGACTGGCTGCAGCCCAGGCGGGAGCGCTACGTGCGCGCGAGGAGATCACCTGGAGCGCAGCAGCACAAGCGCACGTCGCGCTCTATCGCGAGATCGCGTCTGACTAGAGGCTTTGCGCAGGGTTGACCGGCGAGGATCTAGTAATCGTCGACGCGGATGCCGCTTTTCCGCCCGATACGGGCTTTGCCCGTGTCGGCCTGTGCACTGGGTCGCCAGGAGCGCCTACCAATTCGTGCGCGGCAGCCGAGCGCGCCCCGCCAATAGAGATGAGGGGAACTCGACCGCTGCGCGGCCGAGTTCCCCTGCTACCCACGTCTGCCAAAGCTATGCGGGTTCGGCAAGGCACCGAGGATCTCGGCCTCGCCCGAGACCTGTCGTGCGAGAGGCGAGAGCGAGGCGAGCTCGTCGACGACGACGTTCTTGTTCTGGCCGATGTGCTCGAAGCGACCGCGTGCCAGAAGCAGCGGCTCACCCCGTATATACGCGCGGTAGCGCTTGTACGCAGGGGGTGGAACGATCAGGTTGATATGCCCGTGCTCGTCCTCGAGCAGCATGAAGATGATGCCCTTGGCCGTTGACGGTCGCTGCCGTGCGACGACCATCCCAGCCACGGCAATCTGCGATTCGTGCTCGGTGTGGACGAGGTCACAGCTCGCCACCACCTCACCGGGCAGATGCGGACGCAACAGCTCCATCGGGTGCTGACCGCTCGCGATGCCGAGCGTCTTGTAGTCGGAGAGGACACGCTCCCAGACCGTCTCGTCGGCGAGCTCGGGAATCTCGCTCGTCGGCTCGAGCGGGAGTGCTAGCTGGCGCGACTCTCCCCCATCGCCGATGCTGATCGAGCGTGGCGCGAGCCCGAGGCGCCAGCGCAGCTGGCGGCGCGGCCAGCCGAACGTGTCGCAGGCCCCTGAGACGACGAGCGCGTCGAGCTCGGCCTTCGTGAGCGGCGCGCGCTGAGCGAGGTCGTGCACGCTCGTGAAGCGCCCCGAGCGCTCGCGTTCCTCGACCAACGCGACAGCCGAGTCCTCACCAACGCTTCGGATGAAGCCGAGCCCAACCCTGATCTTCTCGCCCTCGAGCACGCACAGCACCTCGCTCAGGTTGATGTCGGGCGTCACCACCACAACGCCGCGACGCTCGCCATCGCGAACCAGGCTCGAGGGCGGATAGAAACCCATCGGCTGGGCGTTCAGAAGTGCGCAGAGGAACTCGGCCGGGTAGTGATGGCGAAGCCACGACGACTGGTAGGCAAGCAGTCCGAACGCTGCCGCGTGCGACTTGGGGAAACCGAACGACGAGAAGCCGAGAAGCTTCTCGAAGACCGACTCGGCCACCTCCTCGGGCACGTTTCTGGCCGCGGCACCCGAGATGAACCTCTCGCGATGGGCCTCGATCGCGTCATGGCTGCGCTTTCGGCTCATCGCCCGGCGAAGGCTCTCGGCTTCCCCCACCGTGAAGCCGGCGAGCGCGATCGCGATGTCGAGCACTTGATCCTGGAAGACGACGACTCCGAGCGTGTCGGCAAGCGGCTCGCGTAGGAGCTCGTGGTCGATCGGAAGCTCGCAATCGGGGTCGTCGCGCCGCATCTGACGCCGTTCGATGTACGGGTTGACGGCGCCACCCTGAATCGGCCCCGGCCTGACAAGGGCGACCTGGATCGTCAGGTCGTCGAGATTCTCTGGCTGTGTGCGCAGGAGGCTCTGCATCTGCGCCCGGCTCTCGATCTGGAAGGCCCCGACCGTGTCAGCGTCGCGAATCTCGCGGTAGACGGCGGCGTCGTCGAGTGGAATGCGCGAGAGGTCGATCGGCTCGTCACGCTTCTTCGCGATCTGCTCGACACACTCCTCGACGGCCGAGAGCATCCCGAGCCCGAGCAGGTCGATCTTGAGGAAGCCTGCGTCGCCGCAGGAGTCCTTGTCCCACTGGCAAAGCTGGCGTCCCTCCATCGCCGCATGCTCGAGCGGCACGAGCTCGATGAGCGGGCGGGTCGAGATGACCATTCCACCTGGGTGCTGGGAGAGGTGTCGGGGCAGCCCGGCGATCTCGCCACACACCTCGACGAACGCGCGCCAGCGCGGCGAGCGCCGTTTGGCGCCGGCATCGGGCAGAAGCGCAAGCTCCTCCTCGACGTTCATCGCGCCCCAGCCGTCCGAGAGCCGCGCGAGCCGCTCGAGCTCGGCGGCGGGCAGGCCGAGCGCCTTGCCGACCTCGCGGATCGCCCCACGTGAGCGGTATGTAGGGAAGGTCGCGACCAGCGCCGTGTGATCGTGGCCGTAGCGCTCGATCAGGCGCACGATCAACTCGGCACGCACATCACGGGGAAAGTCGAGGTCGATATCGGGGACCGCCGACAGCTCGCGGTTGATGAAGCGACCGAGCGAGAGACCGCCGGCGACGGGATCGACGTGCGAAAGGCCGGTTAGGTAGCAGACGATGGAGCCAACCGAGCTTCCCCGTCCGCGCCCGGGCGGCAAGACCTGGCGGGCGGCGCTCGAGCCCCTGACCTCGACGGCGACCTCGCGCGCGAGGTCGAGTACCTCATGGTGCAGGAGGAAGAACCCTGACAGCTCGAGCTCGGCGATCAGGGCGAGCTCCTCGTCGAGCCGCGCTCTCGCGTCGTTCTTGTGCAGCGAGTGCTTGTAGCGCTCCTCGAAGGCGGGCTGACAGGTTCGGGCGAGCTGCTCGTCAGCGCTCAGCTCGCCATCAGAGAAGTCGGGGTAGCGGTAGCCGAGCTCTTGAGTCAGGTCGAACGTCAGCCGCTCGGCGATCTCGAGCGAGGCGCGGACGGCGTCGGGATCGTCGGGGAAATGCGCGGCCACCTCCTCGGGCGCGCGAAGCACGAACTCCTCGTTGCCACGTCGCGCCTCTTCACACCCCTCGAGCGAGCTGCCCTCGCGGATCGCAACGAGCGCGTCCTGCAGGTGCGCGCGCCGCGGGTGGTGAGCGTGCACGTTTCCCGTCGCAACCGTCGCGACACCGAGGTCGCGTGCGAGCTCACGAAGAGCTGCGTTGCGGCGCGCGTCGCCGTGCGCATAGGGCCGCTGGAGCTCGACGTAGAAGTGCTCGGGCCCGAGCACGCCGGCCAGCCGGGCAGCGACATTCGGGTGCTTCACCCCCACCCCGTCGCGGGCACAGCCCGAGAGACACACGAGCCCCTCGCTGTACTCCTCGAAGAGCGCCGGGTCGAGCCGCGGCTGCAGCCGCTCTCGCCGGTGTGCACGCGTAATCAGCTGGCAGAGGTTGGCGTAACCGCGTGGCGTCTCGACCAGCACCGTTAGGTGCGACGGCGGATCGGTCGCAAGCGTCAACTCGGCGCCGGTGATCGGCCGCACACCAAAGTCCTTGGCCGCCCGAGCGAACTCGAGCGAGCCGTAGACGCCATCGTGGTCGGTGAGCACGAGCGCTTCATAGCCGAGCTGGGCTGCCTGAACCGCGAGCTCCTCAGGCAGCGAGGCGCCGTCGAGGAACGAGTACGCCGAATGACAGTGCAGCTCTATGTACGTCACGTCTGAGTCACCCGGTTAGGGCCCGAGCGCTCGGGCCCTTGGGTGCAGTTAGGGCCGCTGGGTGAACCACGCCTGTTTGACCTCGTCAAGAAAGACGACGATCTGTTTGCCTGACTCGAGCACGACGTCGAAGTAGCGTCGGCGCACGGGTGTGTCGGTCCACCACTGGTCGGCGACGCGCCATTCCTCGCGAACCGCCTCGACCGGGTCGCCGGCCACCGCCGTTGGACAACCCGTGGGCGCGGTGACAGCGATCGGCCGGGGCGCGTTCAGTCGTCGCGCGGCACGAGAATTGCCCGGTTCTCGGGAACGCGAGACCATGGGGCGATCTCGACCACCGTGCAGACCGCGTAGCGCCCGACGCTGGCGCGCACCTGACGGAGGCCCTCTCGCAACTTCTCCTGTAGCCGTTTGCCACGGGTCGTGATCAGCTCCTCTTGCACGCCCTGCCACTCGGTGAGCTCATCGACCTGGAGTCGCAGATCGATTGCCGGCGCCGGCAGCTCGGTGAGTCTGGATACGAGCACGCTGCGAAGCGCAGATGGATCGGCGCTCGGCTCGCGCAACGTCAGCGCGCGCCGCCACGATCCACCGCTGACGAGCCGCGCCGAGACCGCGAGCTTGCGGATTGCCCTTCCTTTGCGATCGGGGCGCGCAAGCAAGAGATCGACCAGCCGTGCGATCGCGTGCTCGAGCGTGCCCGAGGTCGCAACCGGATCGGGAAACTCGATGCTCTCGGCCAGATCGACCGGCGGCTGGCGAGGAACGACCCGCGCGCGGTCCTCGCTTCGCGCGCACACCCATGCCTCCGCGCCCTCTGCGCCGAAGCGGTCGGCGACGGACGCGCGCGGCAGGCAGGCGAGCTCACCGAGCCGCTGGACGCCGAGCTCGGACAGCTCCTCGCGGCGCTCGGGCGAGAGCGGCAGGAGATGAAGGGGAAGCGGCTCGAGGAAAAGCGATGTCTCCTCGTCGTCGACGACGAGGATCTGACCTGGTGTCGTGACCTGCGCCGCCGCGATCGCCGCGAAGCGACGAGAGGCGACGCCCAGGCTTGGCTGCCAGCGCGAGTCGACAGCTGCCGCGGCACGCTCGAGCGCCTTCTCGAGTCCGCCGGCAAGTGGTTCGACGGGAGCCGTGTCAAAGAGAACGCACCCCGGCTCGAGCGGCTCGATCTCGAAGCCGGCATCCTCGAGCTTGCGCAGGATCCCCTCCCACGTCTCGGCAACCCCAGCCTGATCCTGCTCGAGCAGAACGAGTTCCGGGCAGGTCGCGAGAGCCTCCCCAAGACGCATGCCGAATCGCAGCCCCGCCTTCTCGGCCGCAACGGTAATGCCCTCTATCAACTCCGGCGCGCCGGGAGCAGGCGCGAGAGCGACCGGAACACCCTTGAGATCAGGTCGAGAACGGAGTGCGACACGGAGCGGAAACGATGTGATGGAGAGGCATGCAACCATGGGAACATATGTTCTATACGAACATGTGTTCTATGTCAAGGCCACTCTTCCTTCCTTCTCAGAAAACACCCCCGAACCAGGGCCCACGCGCCCGGTTAGCCGGGGAGGGGAGTTTCGCGCAGAGCGCGAAACTCCTAAGGAACTAGCTCGTGAACGGGCTAGTTCCCGGCTTTGCCCGCGTCGCGCTATGCCGCTAGGAGCGTCAACGTAAGACGTGCGCGGTAGCCGAGTGCGCTCCGCCAATAGAGATGAGGGGGCCCACGGGGGAGAAGCAGAGCTTCTCCCCCGTGCTAGTCCCAAGTCCTCTACTTAATGTGGCAGCTAGGTGTCTCCGCGTGCTTGTTGAAGCGAATGAGCACGCGCTTCTTGTTCTTCATCGCCTTGCGGAGCTTCTTCGCCTTGGCGGCGTTGGGCGCCCGCTTGACGTTGGAGTCGTTCGCACTGTGCGAATCGAAGTACCGCTCGGCCCAGCGCTTCGCGCGCTCGACGTTCTTGCCGTAGTCGGCTCCGGCCAGGATGGAGAGCTGGGCGTAGATGTACGCCCGCGCCAGCCGGTAATGCGGGCTCTTGCCGCGACTCTTCTTGATGACCTTCTTGAAGGTCATTCCCGAGTCGTAGAAGAGCGTCTTGATGCCCTTCGAGCCGATCAGGTGCCATGGCTTGCCCTTGGCGGGCTCGCACACGATCGGATGGTCCTTCTTCGGCGGATCGGTCTTGGGCGGGTCCTTCTTCGGCGGATCGACCTTCCGTGGGTCGACCTTCGGCGGTGGATCCTTCTTCGGATCGTCACAGGTGACGTGCACCGGGATCGACACGCTCGCCTCGTACTTGATGCGCGTGTCAGCGGGCTTCAGGGACGCGGTGTTCTTGAGCGTGCCCTTGCCGCAGCGTGGCGCAAGGTGACCAGGCTTGACGACGACCTCGTAGCGGATCGTCTTCGGCGTGTCCTTGCGATCGATCGTGCCGAGTGCCTTCTTCGGGGCCAGTGGATCGCGCAGCTCGACGGTCTCGTCGATCAGCTTCCACGGCGCCTTCGGGAACGTGATCGGCGCGTATGCCCGGTACCACGTCGTGCCCTCCGGCTTGGCGCGGCGACCGATCTCGCGGTGGTAGTTCTGCTGCTCGACCTCGGCGCGGTTCTTGCGCGGGCTGCCATCCGGAAGCTTCGCGTGCCAAAGGCAGGTCAGCGTCTCGCCGGGCGAAATCGTTGCCGGGAGCCCGAGCTCGGCACCCTTCTTGTCGCTCTCACACGAGACCTTGGCCGGGATCGGATCCTCGCCCTTCGTCAGGATCGTGTCCTTGACGCTGACGATCTCGGCGACCCGCTTCGGGTGCTCGTTCCTGATCGTGATCGTGCCCTTGGCGCCGTAGCCGAGATCATCGGCCCAGGCGTCCACCTTGACCGTGTAGGTGACGGTCACCTCGCGCGGCCCCTTCTTCGAGGCGTCCTTCGAGTTGGCGAGCTCGATCCTGTCGATCTTCGTCTTCTTGTCGATGCTCGCTTCCTTGCTGATCTTCCAGCGGAAGAGGCGCTTGAACTTGCCCTCGCCCTCCTTCTTCACCTTGAGGCCGAAGCACTCGAGGTGCAGGCGCGCGCTGTCGCGGGCGATCTCCTTGTAGCCGCCGTCGACAAACGTGGCCACGACATCGGCGTTGTCGCCGTTCAGCGGCACGAGCAGCTTGGCCGTGTTCGTGTGCCAGAACGGATTCTCCTTGTCGTTGCACTCGAAGTGCTTCGGGTAGTCGATCCGCTCGGAGCGGTAATACGGGCCCTGGTGCTCGTCCGGCATGTTCGCGTCGTGCAGCCACACGCGCTTGTGTCCGACCACCTTGGTGGGCTCCTTCTCGAACCAGAACGGAGCCTCGGCTTTGTAGGCGACGTCGTAGCCGTAGTGCTTGTTCCAGACGTAGACGACGTTCTTGCCGTGCTCGGGCTTGTCGAGGTAGACCCAGTAGTGACAGACGAGCTCGCCCCGGTAGTCGACCGTCTGGGGCGCCTTCTCGTATCCCTCACATCTCATGCTCTCGTAGGGCACCTCGATCTTCTTGCCGCTCTCGAGGTAGATCACGTCCTTGACGTAGATGTCACCCGTGAAGATCGCGTTCTGGAGCAGGACGAGGGGGATCCTGATCGTGCCGTGGACCGAGTACTTGTGCTCGATCTTCTTGCGAATGTCGATGCGGTAGTTGGCCCAGACGCTGTCACCCCAGAAGATTTGCCAGTTCTGGCGATCAGCATACTCGTTGTTCTTGATCCGGAGGGTCTTTTCGGTCTCCCAGTCGATCTTCTTGACCCACTTGGCGTAGGCCGTCTTCGTGACTTCTGGCTTCTGCAGTTGAGGCGGCCCTTGAATCCCGCCCGATGCGACGGCGGGCGCGAGAACCACCGCGAAAGCCGCAATCAGCGCTATGACGGCGGCCATGAGCCACCCTTTTCTGAGCCGCGCAGGCTCCGCAGTACACGAGTCGATCATGGTCTCCCCCCGAAGACGTGGCGCGCTGTGCGCCAGCCGCTAGCGCTGTACCTACCGCATTGTGCGGCCAACTGACCGATCTGGCAAGGGGCGTCTCAGCGGGTGACTGCGACGGCGAGTCGGCTCGCCTGCGAGGCCCTCGGCAGCACGTCGAGCGCATCGACTCGGGCGCACCAGGCAATGTCCGCCTCGAGGTCGGCCTCGAGCAGGTTGCGCGCGCTCCGACTCGCTCTGAGGCCTGCCTCGGCAGTCTCGAAGCTCTCGTGAAGCCGAACGGCCGCCGCCGCCGCATCGCTGCGCTCGCCCCCGAGAAGGGTCACCAGAACGCCCGCACAGTAGGCGTCGTCCATCGCAAACGCGCCCTCGACGCCGGCACACACAACCGACACGTCCTCACCGATCTCACGGACAGCCAAGGCGACCGCGCTCGCATTCAGCAGGCTCGCTGCAAACACCCGTTCGGCACGCTCCGTCGCGGTCACGAGAGCCCGGGTCCCGTTCGTTGTCGTCAGGATCGCGCAAGCGTCCTGCGGTTCGAGGAACTCGCGCGGGGAGTTCCCAAGATCGAAGCCGGGAATACGCACGCAGTGGCGCTCGCCAGCCAGCACGCCTTCCCCTAGCTCTGTGCGAAGGGCGCGAGCATCATCGACGCTCACGCAGCAGTACACGCAGCCATAGCCTCCGTCGAGCGCCTGCGCAATCGTCGAGGTGGCCCGGAGAACGTCGACCACTATCGCGGTCGGTGCAGGCTTCGCGAGCTCCGGTGCGAAGGCAACGTCGATGCGCATGGCGGCCGATCGTAGTAGGCCATCGACTGCGCGGTCTGGCGCATGGCCACACGTAGGATCAGAGGAAGATGACTACTACGGAGCCCGGCACGGAAGCGGTCTGCTACCAGCACAAGAACATCGAGACCGCCGTCAGCTGCTCCGACTGTGGCAAGCCGATCTGCCCCGACTGCATGGTCTTCGGGCCCGTCGGCATCCGTTGTCCGGACTGCTCGGGTCAGCGCGAAGCACGCGCGCAGCGCAACCGGCCGCGAGCGAGCATGAGCGGCCTCACATCGGCAAGGTCGTCGTCCGACATCGTGACGCGCGTCATGGTCGGCCTGATCGCGCTGATCTACGTTGCCCAGGTTGCCGAGTCGAGCTCCATCGGCGGCCTGGGCGAGCTCTATCTGAACGGCGCACTCAACGGCCCCGCGGTGAACGATGGTGAATGGTGGCGGCTCGTCACGTCCGCATTCCTGCACTCCGGCCCCATCCACCTGTTCTTTAACGGTCTGATTCTCTGGTGGTTCGGCCGATCGCTCGAGTCGCTGGTCGGCTCGCGCCGCTTTCTCGCCATCTACGCGATCTCGCTGCTCGCAGGTGCCGCAGGCGCGCTGCTGCTCAGCCCCAACTCCTTCACCGTCGGGGCCTCGGGCGCGGTCTTCGGCGTTCTCGGCGCCGGGCTCGTGCTCGAGCGCCGCGGGATCATGGTCTTCGGCGGAGCGGCCTTGCCGATCGTGGCGTTCAACGTGGTGCTGAGCTTCATCATCCCGCGCATCTCGATCGGCGGCCACCTGGGCGGTCTGCTCGGCGGCGCGCTGGTGATCCTGATCCTGTCGCGATTCGGGCGAGCCAACCCCGCGTACACCCGGATGAGCGCCCCCGTCATAGCAGCGCTGATCGCCGTCGCCGCCCTCTCGGTCCTGATCGCCTACGTGCGTGTCACCTAAGCGGCACGGCCCCGTCCCCAATCGCTAGCCCCGAGAACGGCCGCGAGGCCGTTCTCGCAAGCCAGCGGCGGAGCCGGTGGCCGTTCTCGCAAGGTAGCCGTGAAGCGGCTACCCACGTACCTCGGCCACGGTCAGCCCCGTTCCCGCAAGCACGGCCTGCGCGGCAGCGAGCCGCGCGAGCGGCACACGGAACGATGAGCAGGACACGTAGTCGAGGTCGAGCTCGTCACAGAACGTGACCGAACGGGGATCGCCGCCGTGCTCGCCGCAGATTCCCAGCTTGATCTGAGGCCTTCGCTCACGCGCACGCCGGACGCCCAGCTTCATGAGATCGCCGACGCCCGAGCGCTCGAGCGTCTCGAAGGGGTCATCGGCCAGAACATGCCGGTCGAGGTACTGGGGCAGGAACTTCCCGGCGTCGTCCCGCGAGAAGCCGAGAGTTGTCTGAGTCAGGTCGTTCGTCCCGAAGCTGAAGAAGTCGGCGTGTTCGGCGATCTCGTCTGCCCGGACGCATGCTCGCGGCAGCTCGATCATCGTTCCGACGAGGAACTCGAGCGTCTCACCGGCCCGATCGAGCTCGTCCTGCGCCGTCTCGAGCGTCAGGCGACGAAGCAGCTCGAGCTCGCTCCCGAAGGCCACGAGCGGGTGCATGATCTCGACGAGCGGCGGCTCGCCCATACGGCTGGCAATCACCAGCGCAGCGCGAATGATCGCGCGTACCTGCATCTCGTAGATCTCGGGACGAAGCAGCCCTAGCCGGCAGCCGCGCCAGCCGAGCATCGGGTTCTCCTCGCGTAGCGCGCGCACGCGTGCCGCGATCTCTTCGGTCTCGGCCTCCTCGAGTCGTGGCAAGAACTCGTGCAGCGGCCAGTCGAGCAGACGAATCGTTACCGGGAGCCCAGCCATCGCCTCGAAGATCCCCTCGAAGTCAGCCTGCTGAATCGGAAGCAGTTCGTCGAGCAAGGCGCGCCGCTCGGCCTCGGCACTCGCCATCACCATTGCCCGCACAATCGGCAGACGCTCGTCGTCTCGGAACATGTGCTCGGTGCGGCAAAGGCCGATGCCGCGCGCGCCGAATTCGCGGGCCTTAGCGGCTTCGGCCGGCGTATCCGCGTTCGCCCGAACATCGAGGCGACGGATATCGTCAGCCCAGCCCAGCACAGCGTCGAACGTCTCTGTCATCGCGGGCGCAATCAGCGCCACCTCTCCTGGAATCACCTCGCCGGTGGCGCCGTCGATGGTGATGATGTCGCCCTCCGAGAAGAGCTGCGAGCCGATCGTCAGCGTCCGCGCGTCGAGATCGATGACGAGCTCTTCACAACCGACGACGCACGGCGTACCCATTCCGCGGGCAACCACGGCGGCATGAGACGTCAAACCGCCGCGCGCAGTGAGGATGCCGCGCGCGGGCAGCATGCCGTGGAAATCGTCGGGGGTCGTCTCCCAGCGCACCAGGATCACGGCCTCGCCGGCCCGGCCGCGCGTCTCGGCGAGGTCGGCGTCGAGAATGATCGCGCCCGTGGCGGCGCCGGGTGAGGCGTTGAGGCCGCGCGCGACAACCTCGTAGGTGGCGCCAACGTCGATCGTGGGATGGAGCAGTTGATCGAGCTGCGCCGGATCGATCCGGGCGACGGCCTCCTCCTTGGTGATCAGCTGCTCCGCGACCATGTCAACCGCCACGCGTAGCGCCGCCTGCGCGGTCCGCTTTCCTGTGCGTGTTTGGAGCAGGAAGAGGTCGCCGTCCTCGACCGTGAACTCGATGTCCTGCATTTCACGGTAGTGCGCCTCGAGCCGCTCGATCGTGTCGACGAGCTGCTCGTAGGCGTTGGGCAGCTGCCGATCCATCTCCGTGATCGACGCGGGCGTTCGGATGCCGGCAACGACGTCCTCGCCCTGCGCGTTGACGAGGAACTCGCCCCAGATGCCGGGCTCGCCTGTCGAGGGATCGCGCGTGAAGCAGACGCCCGTGCCGGAGCTGTCGCCCTTGTTGCCGAAGACCATCTGAACGATGTTCGCCGCCGTGCCGATGTCGTCGGCTATGCCATTGGCACGGCGGTACGCCTGCGCACGCGGCGTGTCCCAGGAGTCGAACACGGCGCGTATCGCGCGCGTGAGCTGGTCGCGCGCGTCCTGCGGGAAGCTCTCGCCGGCGTGCTCCTGGTAGATCGCCTTGAAGCGTTGGGCAACCGCCGCCATCGCCTCGCCGCCCAGCGCCGCGTCCTCGGTCACGCCCGCCTCGGCCTTCGCCGCCTCGAGCGCATCCTCGAACAGATGCGCCGGCACTCGTGCCACGACCTCGCCATACATCTGCACGAGTCGTCTGTACGAGTCGAAGGCGAACCAGGCGTTCCCCGTTGCCCGCGCGAGACCTTGCACGGCGTCATCACCGAGACCGAGATTGAGGATCGTGTCCATCATCCCCGGCATCGAGACGGCGGCACCGGAGCGCACCGACACGAGCAGGGGGTTGCGCTGGTCGCCGAAGCGCTTCGTGGTTCGCTCCTCGAGCCGGCTTACTGCTTCCGAGATCTGGGTCTCGAAGTCGTCGGGGAAGCGCCGCTCGGCCTCCATGTACTCGACACACGCGGCGGTCGTTGCGGTGAACCCGGCGGGCACGGGGATGCCGAGAGCCGTCATCTCTGCCAGCCCTGCTCCCTTGCCTCCGAGGAGCTCACGCCCGACCCCGTTGGCGTCGGTGTAGTCGTAGACGTATCGAGTCACTGAATCTCCGTGCACACCAACGCTCCTGAGGGCGCAAACCCTAGTGGATTGGTCGGAGATGAACGGGCGCAAATCGGGCGCTACACCCGCGTTTCCTCACGGGAACATCCAGGCGTGCCACCGAGTCTGAGAGCCAAACGGCAAGGAGGGACACATGCGCTGGGCCAGGCTCGTACTCATTCTCACGGCGCTCGCTGCCGCGGCGGCGCTACTCGTAGGTTGCACCGGCGACGACAGCTCGGCGAGCGCCGAACCGGCGCCCGCGGCAGCCCCGGCGCCGGCCGACGTCGCCGCGGAGCCGGCCGCGCCCGCCGAGGCCCTCTCCGCTGAGCCCGCGCCGGCCGCACCTCCACCACCGGCGGCCGATCCCGCCCCCGCAACCGCTCCGGCGGAGGAGCCGCCTCCGCGACCGGCTGACGAGCTCGCGCCGCTCGATACCCCCGGCACCAACGCCACCGGCGAGACGGCTGTGGAGTCGGCGCTGCTCGTCTCGAACAGCCTCGTCAGCGAGGGGCCGCGGGTCATCCGCACAGCCGAGATGGCGATCTGGGTCGAGCCCGGCACCTTCGATCTCACGATCGATCGAACTCGCTTGATCGCCTCGGGCGTGCTCGGCTTCGTCACCAATTCTTCCCGGCAGGTCTACGACGAGAAGACCGAGCTCGTCAACGGATCGATCACCGTGCGCGTTCCCGGCGAGCGTTACGCCCGGGTCATGCAGCTGCTTACCAACCTGGGCACCGTCGAGGGCCGTACCGAGCGCGGAGAGGACGTCTCGCGCAAGTTCGTCGATCTCGAAGCTCGTCGGCGCCACCTCGAGGCCGTCGAGCTCCGGATGCTCGGCTTCCTCGACGAGACGAAGACGATCAGGCAGGCGCTGACCGTTCAGGCTCGCGTGAACGACGTGCAGCTCCAGCTCGAGCAGATCAGGGGCCAGCTGCGCTTGCTCGACGACCAGACCTCGTTCTCGACGATCACGGTCGCGGTGACCGAGCGAGACCCGGTTGCCGTCGCCGAGGCACAGGCCAAGGCCGAGGAGAAAGCACGGCTCGCGCGCGAGGCCGAGGAGCGAAAAGAAGCACGAGCCAAGGCCGCCGCTCTCGCCGCCGGCGAGCCCGATGATCCATGGGGCCCACTCGATGCCTGGCGGGTCGCCGTCGATGGCTTCCTCGCCGTGATCGGAGGCGCATTCGTCGTCCTGGCAACCGCGGGTCCGATCATGGCCGTCCTTCTCGCGGCGTTCGTCGCCTGGCGACTGATCCGCCGTCGACGCGCGGGCGAGAATGGTGCGCCCGCGAGCTCGGGCGCTGCCTAACGAGGCGGAGCCCGCCGTGGTCGAGCTACTGAGCGCTGACGAGCGCGCTTCGCCTGCGACGCGGGGCGCGCTCGGTCAGCCAGGCGACGAAGCGCACGGCCATCCAGGCCGGAGTGAACAGCCCGTAGAACACGATCAGGGCCAGGGCCAGCAGGAACATCCAGAACGGCCAGTGGTAGAAGCGAATCGGAGGTCGCTCGTGGACCTTCACGCCGATGCGCCCCCGGAATTCTCAGCGCCCTCTGCTCCGCCACTCACGGTGTCCGCGCCGGCAGGCTCGGCGCTCGCGGCTTCGGCGATCTCGGCCCGGCGGGACTCGACGACGCGGATCACCCTGTGAGCCGTCTCCTCGATCGCGAGGGCGGTGACATCGATCACCGGGCACCCAAGCCGCTTGTGGAGCTCACTCGCGTACTCGAGCTCCTCGACGATCTCGGTGAGCCAGGCGTACTCCCCACCCTGCGTCCCACCACCCATCTGCGCGGCGCGCCGGCTCCGAATCTCGGCCAGTCGCTCGGGATCGATCGTCAGGCCGACGACGCGCGCTCGCTCGACGTCCCAGAGCTCTTCGGGCGGCTCGATGCGGTTGACGATCGGGACGTTGGCAGCCTTGTAGCCGAGGTAGCCGAGGTAGATCGACAGCGGCGTCTTCGAGGTGCGGGAGACGCCGACCAGCACAACATCGGCCTCCTCGAGCCGGCGGGCTCCGACGCCGTCATCGGCCTGGACGGCGAACTCGATCGCCTCGACGCGACCGAAGTAGACGGCGTCGAGCGGAGGCAGCGGATCAGGTTTCATGGTCGCCTGCAGGCCCGACACGCGCGCAACCGCCTCGAGCGGGTGTCGCAAGAGGTCGACGGTGTGGAGCTGGTAACGGGCGCCGGCATTGCGCATCGCTTCGCGGTATCCCGGATCGACGAGGGTGAAGACGACGACGGCCGGGCGCCCGCGGGCGCGCCGTGCCGCAAGCTCGACGTCTTCGGCGCTGACGATGCGCGGATGGTGCACGACCCGAAACTCGAGGTCGGGGAACTGCCGCTCGACCGCCATCACGACGCGCGTCGCCGTCTGCCCCGTCGCATCCGAGATGACGTGGAGCTCGACAGGCGCTTGTGATGTCATCAGACTCCGATCTCGGCGAGATGACCGAGCCTGCTCGAGACGCTGGCGCGAAGCCGGTGGAGCAGGTTGAGACGATTGTCGCGTATCTCGCTATCGTCGGCCATAACGAGCACGTCGTCGAAGAAGTGCTCGAGCGGCTCGGCGAGGGCCTCGGCGCTCGTGAACGCGGCCTCGGCGCTCGACGCGTCGCGCAACTCGCCCTCGATTCGCTCGAGCGCGTCGAGAACATCGCGCTCGGCGTCGTGCTCGAAGAGGTCGGGGCGAACACTCCTTGCCCCCGCGCTCTCGGCCTTGTCGACGATCCGCGCGGCGCGCGTGTAGATCGTGTGCAGCCGCTCGAGCCGCGTCTGATCGAGACCTGCGAGGCCCTCCGCTAGTGATGCGACCGCGCCGACCTCTGTGAGCTCCGACCCGCGGGCGGCGCGAACGAACTCGACCGGCACGGAGAGTTGCGTCTCGAGGCGCTCGAGCACGAAGCTCTCGATCGCGCTCACCGTGTCGCCGCGGCTCTCGCTGAGCTCGGCGCCCTGGCTATCGAGCAGGCCATAGGCGGTGTCTGCGAGCGTGCGTACGTCGAGCTCGAGGCCGCCCTCGAGCGCCAGCCGGCAGAGCCCGGTCGCCGCGCGCCTCAGGCCGAAGGGGTCGCGGGAGCCGGTGGGCCGCTCACCGAGACCGAATGCGACGGCGAGGCTGTCGAGCTTGTCGGCGGCGGCGACCACCCGCCCCGCCTCGGTTCTCGGCAACGGGCCCTCGAACGCATCGGGACGGAAGTGATCCTCGATCGCATCGGCCACGGCCTCTGAGTACCCGGCCAGGCGTGCGTACTTCGCACCGATGTGGCCCTCGAGATCAGGGAACTCGCGGACGAGCTCGGCAGCCTGATCGGCCTTTGCCAGCCTGGCCGCGGTGAGCACATCCTCCTCGCCGCCGAGCTCCCGGGCGAGACTCTCGAGACGCGCGGCCTTCTCGGCGTAACTGCCCGCGCGCGCGACGAACGTGATCGACGAGAGCGCGCCGGCGAGCTCGTCGAGCCCGCGCGCGACGTCGCGGTCGTAGGTGAACGATGCGTCCTCGAGACGCCCTTCCAGCACCTGCTCGTTGCCGCGCCGCACCACATCGGGATCGCCGCCGTTCGCGACGAACGCGAAGCGACCGTCGTCGAGCGGGAAGTAGCGCTGGTGAGCCTGCATCGCGGTCGTGATCACGCGCGCCGGCAGCCTGAGGTAGCGCTCGTCGTAGCGACCCTCGAGCACGGTGACGTCCTCGACGAGGTGGATGACCTCTTCGAGCACGCCGCCGGGGTCCTGCCAGTCGCCGAGCCGATCGAGGCCCTCGCGGATCTGGCGCCGCCGCTCCTCGGCGTCGGGCTCCACCCGCTCGGCCCGCAGAAGCGCCGGGTACTCGGCAGCGCTCGGCACGGTCAGCTCGGCGCCGCCAAAACGGTGCCCGAAGGTCGACCCGCCCGCAGCGAGGCCGGCTAGCTCGACCGGCACCGTGCGCTCGTCGAGCTTGACGCACAACCATCGGATCGGCCGGGCGAACGGAAGTCGATGCTCGTCCCAGACCATCGGCTTGGGCATCGAGAGTGCGCGAACGAGCGCCGGAACGGCCTCGCCGAGCACGTCGTCGATCGGCCGGGGAGCTGGTTGGAACGTGAGAACGTCGTCGACGAGCTCGAGCTCCTCGAGCGGCACTCCCGCCTTGCGCGCGAAGCCGAGCGCTGCCTTCGTCGGCTCGCCGGCCTCGTCATACGCGATCTTCCTGGGCGGGCCGCTCATCGGTCCCGTCTCGACGGTCTCGGGCACCTCGACGAGAAGAGCGATGCGGCGCGGCCCGACGAACACCTGGTCGGGGTCGGCGCCGAGATGATCGCGAGACAGGCGCGGCAGCTCGCGGATCACCGAGCGACAGGTCGACGCAGGGAGCTCCTCGCAGCCGATCTCAAGCAGCAGCGTCGGCACGTGTCTCCGCTCCTTCCTGCTCCACGTAGAGCTCGGCCACGCGGCGAGCAAGATCGCGCACCCGCAGTATGTAGCCGGCCCGCTCGGTCACCGAGATCGCGCCGCGCGCATCGAGCAGGTTGAAGGAATGCGAGCACTTGAGAACCTGGTCGTAGGCAGCGAGCGGCAGGCCCTCGTCGACCAGCATCCGGCACTCGCTCTCGTGCTCCTCGAAGCGCCGCGTCAGCACGTCGACCGGGGCGAGCTCGAAGTTGTAGCGCGACCACTGCCGCTCGTTCTCGCGGTAGACGTCGCCCCAGGTGATGCCCGACGCCCACTCGATCTCGAAGGCGGTCCGCTTGCCCTGGATGAACATCGCAAGCCGCTCGAGTCCGTAGGTCAGCTCGGCGGGAATCGGGTCGAGGTCGAGGCCGCCGAACTGCTGGAAGTAGGTGAACTGGGTGACCTCCATCCCATCGAGCCAGACCTCCCAGCCGAGCCCCCAGGCACCCAGCGTTGGACCTTCCCAGTTGTCCTCGACGAGCCGAAGGTCATGGAGATCGAGATCGACCCCGACCGCCTCGAGTGAGGCGAAGTAGAGGTCGACGACATCGGCCGGGGCCGGCTTCAGCAGCACCTGGTACTGGAAGTAGTGCTGAAAGCGGAACGGGTTCTCGCCGTAGCGACCATCCGTCGGCCTGATAGACGGCTCGACGTAGGCCGCGTTCCACGCGTGCGGCCCGAGGCTTCGCAACGCCGTCGCGGGATTGAACGTGCCCGCTCCGACCTCGGTGTGGTACGGCTGCATGACGACGCAGCCATAGTCGCTCCAGTAGCCCTGGAGGCGTGCGATCAGCTCCTGAAACGAGGGCGCGGACATTGGAAGTCACTCTAGATGTTCGGCCTCGTGACGCCTCTACGCGAGCTGGGACGGACGCGCGCGCTCAGCGCGTGAGCGTCTTCAGGCGGAAACCGCCATGGTAGGCGTGGATCTCGCGTAGCAGCCAGAGCATCTCGCCCGACGGGCCCGCCCCGGGAGCAAGCGCTGATGCATCCGCGAGCGGCGACTCGAGCAGCGCCCGGATCCCGGCGAGCGCCTCGCCCGACACATCGGCCGCGGCCGCGTCGCGGCAGTTCTCGCACACGACGCCGCCAGCGGGTGCCGAGAACGCCGACATCGGGCCGACTTCTCCGCAGCTGGTGCAGCTGTCGAGATGCGGCGCGAGCCCTGCCAGCCAGAGCAGTTTGAACTGGAACGACAGCGCCAGCGGATCGGTCGCCGGCTCGCGACCGGCTGGCTCGTACTCGCACAACAGCTCGAGAAACCGCGCAAGGGCCTCGAAGGCGCGCGTGCTCGGATCGTTCTCGGCAAACAGCTGGAGCACGGCTTCGAGGCCGATGGAGGCGACTGCCGCCCGGCGGTGGTCACGTCGTACGTTGTCATTCGAGCGGATGAGCTCGACTCCGGTGACTGTCGCCAGGCTTCCCTTGCCGCGATGCAGCCGAAGCTCGACGTGACTCGGTGGCTCGAGCCGCGCGCCAAAGCGTGAGCGGGCCCGGCGCGCTCCCTTGGCGATGGCGTTCAGCCGACCGTCCCCGGGCGTGAACAGATGCAAGATGCGGTCAGCCTCGCCGTAGCGAATCGATCGCAGAACGATGGCTTCGGTCTGCAGGCTGCGGGCGCCCATTGAGTCGAGTGTAGGGATCGGGCGGAATACGCCGTGTCCGCCGAGCGTTAACGACCTGGATGCCCGAGATCACCATTTATACGACCGCCTGGTGTGGCTATTGCCGCGCGGCCACGGCGCTGCTCGATCGCGAGCAGCTCGACTACGACGAGGTCTCGGTCGACGATGATCCGCACTTTCGCCAGCGCATGCTCGATCTCTCGGGGCGTTCGACCGTTCCCCAGCTCGTCATCGACGGCGAGCCGATTGGCGGTTTCCAGGAGCTCTCTCGGCTCGTCGCCAGCGGCGAGCTGAGCGTCAACGGCGCCGATGGCAGCGCCGACCGCTCGAGTGGCGGCGTCTAGAGAACTGCGGGGCAGCCCAGGAGCGAGGTCGCCCTCCGCACGCCGTCCCTGATCGCCGCAGCCACGACGTCGGCGGCGACGGCGGCGACGGCAACGGGGTCGGCAGCGTACGCGCCCGAGGCGATGCAGAAGGTCATGTCGCCGTCCACGGCTGTCGCCGCCGGCGACACCGCTCTCGCCGTGCCGGCCCCGGCCGAGCGCGCAACGAGCCAGGCCTGACGCTTGTCGAGTGTCGCGTCCGTAAGCACGCACACCAGCGTTGTCGCCTCGCCCTGCGCATGTCGTGGGCCGAAGCCGTCACGCAACAGCTCGACGGTGCCAGCGAACGCATCGCCACGCCGGGCGCCGACGAGGATCGAGCCGTCGGCATCGAGCACGTCACCGAACGCGTTGACCGCTGCGATCGCCTGCACCGTGGCACCACCGCTGAGAACGCTCTCGGCGAAGCCCAGTCCACCGCGACACCAACCATCGGCTCCGAGCAGCTTGCCGACCGTGCACCCGGTACCGACGCCGACGTTGCCGCTCTCGACCGTGGCGCCAGCCTCGATGCAGGCCGCGTAGCCCTCGTCCGGGCCCGGGCGCGTCTGACTGTCGCCGATGGCGAGGTCGAAGACGACGGCCGAGGCGACAAGGGGTACGAGCCCGGCCGGGGTGGCGTAGCCGCAGCCGTGCTCGCCAAGCCAGCGTGCGACGCCGTCGGCGGCGGCGAGCCCGTGCGCACTGCCGCCCGTCAGAAGAACAGCGTTGACCCCGTCGACCGAGGCTGCTGGCTGGAGGAGCTCGCTCTCGCGTGTGCCGGGCCCGCCGCCCCTGACCTCGGCTGCCGCTACGGCGCCGTCCGGGGGCAGGATCACGGTGCAGCCGGTGCAGGCGCCGAGATCGGTCCAGTGCCCGGCCAGGAAGCCGTTGATCAGCTCAGGCACGAGTCCTGCGCCTCCTCGGAGCTGGTTGGCACCCGGAACAGAACCAGGTGCCGCGCCCGGCGAGACGCGTCTTCGCGATCGGCGCGGCGCAGCGCTCGCAGGGCTCGCCTTCACGGCCGTAGACGGCGAACTCGTCCTGCATCGTGCCGCGCGCGCCGTTCGGTGCGCGGTAGTCGCGCAGCGTCGCGCCCTGGCGCTCGATCCCTTTCGCGAGCGCGGCTCGGACGGCCTCGACAAGCCGCTCGATCTCGGGCGCGCGGAGTGACGAACCGGCACGTCCGGGATGCACGCCGGCACGCCAGAGCGCCTCGTCCGCATATATGTTGCCTACTCCGGCAACAGTTCGTTGATCGAGCAGGGCGGCCTTGATCGGTGCTCGTGAGCTCTCGAGGCGGCGTGAGAGCCACGCCTGGTCGAAGGCCGAGTCGAGCGGCTCGGGGCCGAGGCGCATGTCGAAATAGGCGTCGAGCTCGTCACGCTCGAGCACCGTCCACGTGCCGAACCGGCGCACGTCGTGGTACTCGACGCATAGTCCATCGTCGAGCACGATCGTTGCTCGACGATGGCCCGCCTGGTCGAGCTCCGCGGTCGAGCCGGCAGGCCCGATGGCGGCGTCGCTGTCGCGCGAGGGCTCCGAGGTCGCGAACGAGCCCGTCATGCGGAGGTGGACGAGCCAGCTGAGCTCGGCATCGAGCTCGAACACGAGGTACTTGCCGCGACGGCCCACGTCGACGACCTCGGTACCGGCCAACATCGCGGCCACCGCCTCAGGCGGATCAGGCCGCGTCAGTCGTTCGTCGACGATCGTCACCTCGGCTAGACGCCTGGCGCGCATCAGCGGTGCGAGCTGGCGACGGACGGTCTCGACTTCGGGAAGCTCTGGCATCTCAGTCGAGTTGCTCGAGCACCAGCGGCGCGGGCGCCGGCGGCTCGTCGCCGATCTCGTACGCGGCGGCGACAGCGGCCGCCGCTCGCTCGGCCTCGTCGTCGGTGCGGGCGTGAACCACGGCCAGGACGTCGCCGACGCTGACGCCGTCCCCGCGCTTGCGTCGGCACACGATGCCCGTGCTGTGGTCGATCACGTCGGTCTTGTGCGCGCGCCCCGCACCCAGGCCGACGGTCGCCGTGCCGATCGCGAGCGCATCGAGGCCGCGGACGTAGCCGGCACACGCGCTGGACACCTCGCGCGCCATCGGCGCCGATGGCAGCAGGTCGACGTCGGGGTCGCCACCCTGCGCGCGCACCCACCGCTCGTAGGCCTCAACACCCGCCCCGCTCTCGAGCGTGGCGCGCGCTCGGCGCTCGCCCTCTGCCCGGTCGAGGCCGAGATCAGACATGGCCAGAAGCTGCGCGGCGGAAGAGACGATCAGCTCGGTGAAGTCCAGAGGCCCCTCGCCTCGGAGAGTGTCGACCGCCTCGCGTATCTCGAGCGCGTTGCCAACCGCACAGCCAAGCGGTTGCTTCATGTCGGTGAGCTCGCACACGACGTCCCGGCCGGCGCGTTTGCCCAGCTCGACCATGGTCTCGGCGAGTCGGCGCGCTTCCTCGCTGGTGCGCATGAAGGCGCCGTTGCCGACCTTGACGTCGAGCAGGATCGCCGAGGCTCCCGACGCGATCTTCTTCGACATGATGCTCGCGGCGATCAGCGAGATCTCGCCGACCGTTCCGGTCACATCGCGAAGCGCGTAGAGGCGGGCATCGGCCGGAACGAGCGTCGGCGTCTGGCTCACGATCGCCATCCCCACATCGCCGACCTGCGCCACGAACTCGGCTTCGTCGAGCTCGACCCGGAAGCCAGGGATTGCCTCGAGCTTGTCGAGGGTGCCGCCCGTATGGCCGAGGCCGCGTCCGCTCATCTTGGCGAACGGCGCGCCGCAGGCGGCGACGAGCGGCCCGAGCGCGATCGACGTCTTGTCGCCGACACCGCCGGTCGAGTGTTTGTCGAGCGCCGGTCGGCCGAGCGGCGTGAGGTCGATCACGTCACCGCTCTCGACCATGGCGTCAGTTAGCACGACAGTCTCGGCCGGCGACATGCCGTTGAAGAACGTCGCCATCAGGAACGCCGACATCTGGTAATCGGGAACCTCGTCGCGCGTGTACGCAAGAACGAGCTCGCGCAGCGCGGTGGCGTCGAGCTCGTGCCCGTCGCGCTTCTGCTCGATCAGATCGACGGCCCGTACCGGCCCGGCCGAACTAGCAACCATCTAGATGGATGACGCCATCTGGGGCTCGACAATCGGCGTGCCGCTCACACCTCGTGCGGGTACCCGTCCACCAAACCAGGCGTTGACGGTCGCGCCGACGTCGCCGAGCTCACCGATGTGGCGCGCGCCGCTTGCGTTACGCCCCTCGACGTAGAGCAAGAGCAGCGCGTGCTCACGCGAGTGATCGGTCGACGGCGTCGTCGGATCGACACCGTGGTCCGAGGTCAGCACGAGCAGGTCACCCGGTCGGAGCGAGCCGAGGATCTCGAAGAGGCGCCGGTCGAAGTCCTGAAGACAGCGATGAAAATTGACCGGGTCGTTGCGGTGCCCCCAGACCATGTCGGTCTCAACCAGGTTGGTGAAGACAAAGCCTTCCTCCAGATGCTCGAGCAACTCGACTGTCTGAGCAATCCCCTCGTTGTTCGACTTCGTCGGGAAGGAATGCGTCACGTCCTGACCCGCGAAGATGTCGGAGATCTTGCCGACGCCATGGACCTCGATGCCGGTTTCGAGCACGATCGAGAGCCAGTTCGGTCGCTTCGGTTTCAACGACCAGTCGTGTCGGTCGGGCGTGCGCGAATAGCTTCCCGACTGACCTTCGAAAGGCCTGGCGATCACGCGCCCGACTGCGTTATCCCCGTTGAGAATGCCCCGCGCGAGCTCGCAGGCCGCGTAGAGCTCCTGGAGCTCGATGGTGTCGACGTGCGCGGCGACCTGGAAGACCGAGTCGGCCGACGTGTACACGATCCACTTGCCGCTCGCCTGATGCTCCTCGCCAAGCTCCTGGATGATCTCGGTGCCCGAAGCCGGCACGTTGCCGAGTACGCCGCGCCCGGTCTTGTGGGCGAACTCCTCGATGACCGTGAAGGGGAACCCGTGCGGATAGGTCGGTGGCGCTTGCTTCGAGACGAGCCCCATCATCTCCCAGTGCCCCGAAGTCGTGTCCTTGCCCTTCGAGTGAACGACGAGGCGCCCTGCCGTGGCGGGGGCGCCGTCCTGAGGCGGGCAGCCCTCGAGCTCGACGACGTTGCCGAGCCCCAGCGCTTCGAGGTTCGGCAGGTCGAGCCCGCCGACGGCATGCGCGACGTTCCCGAGCGTGTTCGAGCCCTCGTCCCCGTACTCGCCCGCGTCGGGCAACTCGCCGGCGCCGACGCCGTCGAGGACGATCACGCAGGCTCTGGGCACAGGAAGATTGATTCCACGATGGCGAGGGTCTGGGTCTTGCCGAAACCGTGCAGGTCTCTACCGGCGCTATTCTATGGAGTCAGTGGATACCTTCATCGGCCTTCTCGAGATAGCCGCGTGGATCATCGTCGTCGTATCGATGGCGGCCGGGCTGACCTGGTTCATGATCAGAGTCATGCCTCAGCGGGACAAGGGCGAGGACGACGGAGACGCCGCCGACGAGCCGGCCGACTCCTAGCTGGTTGAGCTAACCGGGTAGACCCACATTTAGAGCGCGTCCTCGAGCGGCACGTGGTCGAGACCGTGCGCCTCGCCAATAGCCTCGTAGGTGATGGCGCCGTTGGCCACGTTCACGCCCCGCGCAAGCGCCGGGTCGGCACGCAATGCATCCGCGAGGCCGCGCTCGGCGATCGCGTGAGCGTAGGGCAGCGTGACGTTGACGAGCCCCTTCGTCGACGTCGTCGGCACGGCTCCGGGCATGTTGGCGACGCAGTAGTGAATGATCCCGTCCACCTGGTAGATCGGGTCCGAGTGCGTCGTCGGACGCGAGGTCTCGAAGCAGCCACCCTGATCGATGGCGACGTCGACGAGCACCGAGCCCTCGTGCATCAGGGCGAGCATCTCGCGGCTGATCAGCGTCGGCGCACGTGCACCCGGGACAAGCACCGCACCGATCACCATGTCGGCACGCGCGATCGCCTCTTCGAGCTGCTGGCTGTTGGACATGGCAAGGGTGACGCGCCGGTCGAGGACATGCTCCAGGTGTCGCATTCGCTCGACCGAGCGCTCGAGCACGAGCACGTGCGCGTGCATTCCAAGCGCGATCAGCGCCGCGTTGCTCCCGACCGTGCCGCCTCCGATCACGACGACGCTTGCAGGCCAGACGCCGGGGATTCCGCCCATCAGCACGCCGCGCCCGCCCTGAGGCTTCTCGAGGGCCCAGGCACCCATCTGCGGGGCGAGCCGCCCGGCAACCTCGCTCATCGGCGCGAGCAACGGCAGCTCGCCGCTATCGAGCTGCACCGTCTCGTAGGCAACGCACGTCGCCCCGCTCGCTAGGAGTGCCTCGGTGAGATCACGGTCGGCAGCGAGGTGCAGGTAGGTGAAGAGGATCTGGCCTTCTCGTAGCCGCCCGTACTCTTCAGGGAGCGGCTCTTTGACCTTGAGCACGAGCTCCGCGCCTTCCCAGACCTGGTCTGCGCTACCGAGCTCAGCTCCTGCGGCGCGATAGAGGTCGTCGGCGAAGGCGCTGCCCTTACCAGCAGCGGACTGGACGAGCACCGAGTGGCCGCTCGCGACGAGCTCACGCGCGCCGGCCGGGGTCATGCCGACGCGGTACTCGTCGCTCTTGATCTCCGTGGGAACGCCGATTCGCACGCTCTTAGCCTCGCGCCGCGCAGTCGATCAAAGCGAGGGTGACGTCGCGCATGCCCTCGAGGTCGGCGAGCGCGATTTCCTCGTCGGGCGAGTGGATCTTCGCCATGCCGTTGGCGAGGTTGAGACAAGGCACTCCCCGCGCGTTGAACACGTTCGCGTCGGCGCCGCCGCCGCAGTCGACGAGCCGCGGCGCATAGCCCGCCTGTCGCAAAGCACGCTCGCCGAGCGCGACGATCGGATCGGCAGCGGCGAACTCGTAGCCGGCGTACTTGTCCTCCATCGAGATCTCGACCTCGCACTCGCTGCGCGAGGCTGCGAAGCCAATCGAGTCGACCATCTCCCCCACGACCTCGCGAAGCGTCGCCTCGTCGAGCGAGCGCGCCTCGGCGGTCAGCTCGCACCGGTCGGGCACGATGTTGCGCGCCGTGCCGCCAGAGATCAGACCAACGTTCGAGGTGGTGCGCTCGTCTAGCCGCCCGAGCCGTAGCTCGGAGACAGCCCGCGCTGCAGCGGCGATCGCCGAGCGGCCCTCCTCGGGGGCGATGCCTGCATGCGCCTTGCGACCCATGAACGACGCGTCGATGGTTGTCTGGAACGGCGCCGCCTGCACGATGTCGCCGATCGGCGCTGCGTGATCGAAGACGAAACCGATCTGCGCGTTGAGTGCGTCGGCGTCGAACGCTTTTGCGCCGTCGCACCCCGTTTCCTCACGCGGCGTGAGCAGGAGCTCGACGCCCGCATGGGGCCGCACCTCATCGAGCACAGCTCTAAGGGCGTCCAGCATGACCACGACCGCAGCCTTGTTATCGGCGCCGAGAATCGTGTTGGCCTCGTTGCGAACGAAGCCGTCGGCGACCACCGGGCGGATCTCGTCTTCGGGCTGGTCGGTGTCGAGATGGGCGCAGAGGAAGATGGGCTGGCCGGCCGTGGACGACGGCTCGAGCGCAACGCGGATGTTGCCGGTGTTGCCGTCGATGACGGCGCCGGCGTCGTCCTCCAGAGCCTCAAGGCCGAGCTCGGCGAGGTAGTCGAGCACTCGGTCGGCAACCGCTCGTTCGTCTCCAGGGGGGCTCGGAATAGCGCACAGCTCGAGGAAGAGTGGGACGAGCTCGGGCAGTGGTGCTGCCATCGGCGTTCAGCGGTGACGCCGCCGGACCCTCAGTTGCTGCTCGTCCTCGTCGCGCTCTCGCCAACACGCGAGCGCTCGCATGCGGCGCCGACGAAGTCGAGAAAGAGCGGCGCTGGCCTGCGCGGCCTCGACTTGAACTCCGGATGGAACTGCGAGGCGACGAACCACGGGTGATCAGCGAGCTCGATGACCTCGACGAGCCGCCCCTGCTGAAAGGTCCCCGAGACCACGAGCCCGGCGTCCGCGAGGCGGTCGCGGTAGTCGTTGTTGACCTCGTAGCGATGCCGATGGCGCTCATGCACCTGGCTCTCGCCGTATGCGCTGTGCGCGCGGGTGCCGGCGGCGAGGTCGACCTCGTCCGCGCCGAGCCGCATGCTCCCGCCCATGTCTTCTATCTCCTTTTGCTCGGGCAATAGATCGATGACGGGGTGAGGCGTGTCGGGGTCGAACTCGCTCGAGTTGGCGCGCTCGAGGCTGGCGACGTTGCGAGCGAACTCGATCACTGCGATCTGCATTCCCAGGCAGATGCCCAGGTAGGGGATCTCGCGCTCGCGAGCGACCTCGGCCGCCATGATCTTCCCTTCGATCCCGCGTCCGCCGAAGCCGCCGGGAACGAGAATGCCCTCGGCACGCTCGAGCTCGGCAGCCGTCTCGGGGTTCACGGCTGCGTCGACCCAGGAGAGGTTGACCGACACCCCGTGCTCGAGGCCGGCGTGCCGCAGCGCCTCGGCAACCGAGAGGTAGGCATCGTGGACGGCGACGTACTTGCCAACGAGCGCGATGGTCACCTCGTCTCGTTTCGCCCGGATCGCCCGGGCGAGCTCGCGCCAGCCGGTCAGATCGGCCTCGCCGCAGCCGAGGTCGAGCTTCGTGCAGACGAGCTCGTCGAGCCCTTCTTCGTGCAAGGCCTCGGGTACGAGGTAGACGTCTTCGACGTTCTGGTTGTCGATCACCGCGCGCTCGTCGATGTCGGCGAACAGCGCGATCTTCTCGCGCACCTCGTCCGGAAGCGGGTCGCTCGCGCGGCAGACGAGGATGTCGGGGTGGATACCGATCCGGCGCAGCTCGTTGACCGAGTGCTGGGTCGGCTTGGTCTTCAGCTCACCGGCGGTGTCGATGAAGGGGACGAGCGTGACGTGCAGGTAGAGGACGTTCTCGTCTCCCTGCTCACGCCTGAACTGCCTGATCGCCTCGAGAAACGGAAGCGACTCGATGTCGCCCACCGTGCCGCCGATCTCCGAGATGACGACGTCGGCGTCGGTCGTCTCGGCCATGCGACGAATCCGGTCCTTGATCTCGTTGGTGATATGGGGAATCACCTGGACGGTCGAGCCGAGATACTCGCCCTTGCGCTCCTTGCGGATCACCGCGTACCAGATCGAGCCGGACGTGTGGTTGGCGTCTCTCGAGAGATTCTCGTCGACGAAGCGCTCGTAGTGGCCGATGTCGAGGTCGGTCTCGGCGCCGTCCTCGGTGACGAAGACCTCGCCGTGCTGGAAGGGGCTCATCGTGCCGGGGTCGACGTTGATGTAGGGGTCGAACTTCTGCACCTGCACGCGAGCGCCACGCGCTTTGAGCAGGGCGCCGAGCGAGGCGGCGGTGATGCCTTTGCCCAGCGACGAGACGACGCCACCGGTCACGAAGACGTACTTCGTCTGTCGCGCCATCAGCCGCTCGATGGCCGGTTTCTCCGCGTCCGGGAGCGGTACACGCTCACGGACACCCACCCTACCATCGGTCGAGCCGGGAGCGGGTCCGTGTCGGCCCGCCGCCCACGGGCCGCACCGCGGCCATCAGGCTGACGCGCCCGCCGCCTGTGTACCCGTCAGCGACTCGACGAACTCCGCACCGCCCAGCATGCGCTCGAGCTCGTCGCGACGCTCGTCCTCGCCGAGAATCTCGATCTGCGTCTGCTCGGGGTCGCCGTCGAGCTTGGTCACCCGTAGGTGGGTCGACGCGGCGCTGGCGATCTGCGGCAGGTGGGTTATCGCGATCACCTGGGTGCCCTTCGCGAGCCGAGTGAGCGCATCGGCGACCGCGTGGGCCGTCGTTCCGCCCACGCCTGCGTCGATCTCATCGAAGACGATCGTGTCCTCGCTTCCTCGCTGGTGTGCGACCGTGCGAAGCGCGAGCGCGATGCGCGAGAGCTCGCCGCCCGATGCGGCGCTGGCCACACTCGCGAGCGGCATGCCCTTGTTGGCGCGGATGAGAAATGAGGCCTCATCGGCCCCGGCGGGCCCCCGATCACGCGGCGTGAGCTCGACGACGAGCTCTCCCGTGCCGAGGCCGAGCGCGCGGAGCTCCTTCTTCGCGGCTTTTGCGTATGGAGCCGCGGCGGCGGTGCGCGCGTCGTGCAGCGTTCCGCACAACGATTCGAACGCCGCGTCTGCCGCCGCGAGGCGTGCCTCTGCCCGCTCGAGCGAGTCGCCCTCGGCCTCGCGCGAGAGCTCTGCCGCGGCCTCGCGAGCCCGCTCGAGCAGCTCTTCGGTGTCGTCAGCTCTGAAGCGGCGCTGCGCGTCTGCGATGCGTTGAAGCTCGCCGGCTATCTGGTCGAGGCGTGCCGGCTCGGCGTGCTCGGCAGCCAGAAAGCCCCTCAGGGCGGTCGCCGCCTCGCCAACGGTTACGGCCGCGCTTCGCAACTCGACGCGGGTACCGTCGAGCTCGTCGACGAGCCCGTCGATCTCGCCGAGCGCGTGGTCGGCGGCGGCGAGCGCGGCCGCGGCGCCTGGCTCGTCGCCTTCAGGCGACAACGCCTCGGCCGCCGTCGCGGCAGCCCGGACGAGGTCGCTCGAGCGCTGGAGCCGTGTCTGCTCCGTCAGCAGCTCAGCTTCGAGATCGGGCGTGAGACCCTCCGTGGCCTCGAGCAGCGCACGCAGCTCGGCGAGGTGCGCCTCGCGATCCTCGCTCGAGTCGAGCAGCTGGTCGTGCTCGCTCGTCGCGGCTCGTAGCTCCTTCCAGGCCAGCCCTGTCTCGACGAGGCGACGCTGTTGCTCGTCGCCGGCGAAGGCGTCTAGCAAGGCCAGCCTGTGCGATGCCCGCGCGAGTCGGCGCTGCTCGAACTGACCGGACATCGCGATAGCCCGCTCGACGAGCGCGGCGACGTCGGCCCGAGGGACTGCCCGGCCCCACACGTAGGCCCGGCTCCTCCCGTCTGCGAAGACACGACGCGCGACGATGACGGCGGCCTCGCCCTCGGGTCGAAGCTCGGCCACGGCAGACAGCTCGTCGGCGTCGAGTGCACCGTCGGACAGCTCGAGCTCGGCCTCGACGTAGGCTTCGGATCCGGCCGGCCCGACGAGCGCGGCGTCGCCGCGTGCGCCCAGGAGCAACCCGATTGCCTGGGCGAAGATCGTCTTGCCCGCGCCCGTCTCGCCGGTGACCGCGATCAGCCCCGGCCCGAGCTCGAGCTCGGCCTCGCGGATGAGGACGAGGTTCTCGACTCTAAGGCGAGAGACCACCGAGAAACACCTCGCGATAGCGGCTGAAGAACGTCACGTCGGGAAGCAGCGCGAGACGCGCATGCTGCTGGCCGACGTCGACGGTGAGCGCCTCACCGTCGGCTAGCTCGCCGACCGGCTGGCCGTCGACGAGAACCGAGACCGGAACGCCGAGCGTCTCGTTGCTCGCGCGCAGGCGGAGCCCCGAGGGAACCACGAGCGGCCGCGCGTGCAGCGAGTGCGGCGCGACGTAGGTGATCGCCATCGCGTCGAGCCCTCGCATGATCACCGGTCCGTCATTCGAGAGGTTGTAGGCGGTCGAGCCCGACGGCGTGCAGCAGATCATCCCGTCGCAGGCGGTCGAGCCGAGATCCTCGTCGCCGAGACGTGCGCGAAGCTCGATCATTCGGCCAGGCGCCGAGCTGGTTGCAACAACGTCGTTGACGGCAGCGTGGCGCTCGCCGTCGAGAGTGGCCTCGATGGTCGCGAGCTCGACGACGCGGAACTCACCGGCCAGGGCTCGGTCGATGCCGTGCTCCAGGTTCTCGCCGGGGATGCTCGTGAGGAAGCCGATCCGCCCGAAGTTGACGCCGATGACCGGCACCGCCGTGCCCAGGAAGCGATGGAGCGCGCGCAGCATTGTTCCGTCGCCCCCGAGCGAGATGCCGAGGTCGATATCGATGTCCGTGCCCGGGGCTGCCCCGGGCTCTCCCGGAGCGTCGACCTCGATCACCTCGACGCCCCGAGCCTCGGCTCGCTCTCGCAAACGCTCGAGCGGCCGCTCGGCCACGCCGGCACGCCCGGCCGAGACGACGCCAACGCGACGAACCTCGACCACGTCGGTCATCGTGCCACGGCCGCCTCGATCGCGAGCTCGAGCTCGTGGCGCTCCCGAAGCGATGGGGCCTCGCCAAGCAATACGAAGAACTCCTGGTTTCCCTTCGCTCCCCGCACGCTCGCCGGCGTCAGGCCGCTGACGCTCCACCCTTGTTGACGTACCCAGTCGCACGCCTCGATCAGCACGTCGCGATGGACATCGGGGTCGCGGACGATCCCGCTCTTGCCTACGTGCTCACGACCGGCCTCGAACTGCGGCTTGACGAGGACGAGTGCGCTCCAGCCGGCGTCCGCGCAAGCGGCGAGCGGCGGCAGGACGAGCCTGAAGCTGATGAACGACACGTCGCAGGTGATCAGCTGTGGTGCGAAGGGAAGGTCGTCGCACTCGAGCATTCGAGCGTTCGTGCGTTCGAGCACAGCGACACGAGGGTCATCGCGCAGCCGCGCGTCGAGCTGACCGTAACCGACGTCTATTGCGACGACCTGCGCCGCCCCGGCCTCGAGCAGGCAGTGGGTGAACCCGCCGGTCGAGGCGCCGATGTCGGCGCACGCGAGCGCGGACACGTCGAGCTCGAGCGCCTCGAGCGCCCCGGCCAGCTTCTCGCCACCGCGGGACACGAATCGGGGGCCCTCGGTGACCGCCAGCTCGGCGTCGATGGGGACCTGGCTGCCGGCTTTTGAGTGGCCGGGAACGCGACCCGCGAGGACCAGGGCCTGGGCCTTCGCCCGCGAGTCGGCCAGGCCGCGCTCGACCAGCAGGACGTCGAGCCTCTTCTTCACGGCGCGAAGCGTAGCGGCAGGGGGTCTCGTCAACTACGCGCGACGCTCGCGAATCGTGCCAACAATCTCGAGCAAGGCCGACGTGTCGGCGTCGAGCGCCGACAGCTGCCCCTCGACGCGGGCACGCACCTCGTCGGCCAGCGTGCGCGAGCGCTCGAGCCCGTGCAGCGTCACGTAGGTGACCTTGCCAGCGGCCTCGTCCTTCCCAGGCGTCTTGCCGAGCTGCTCGGCCGTGCCAGTCGCGTCGAGGATGTCGTCAACGATCTGAAAGAGGAGGCCCAAGTCGGCCGCAAAAGCGCGCCACGGCGCACGCTCATGCTCGCTCAGCTGGGCAACCACGAGCGCGCAGCCGACCGGCGCGGCGAGCAGCTTGCCGGTCTTCAGGCGGTGGAGCTCGACGAGACCGTCGGCATCGAGCTCGCCCTCGATTGTGATGTCGATGTACTGCCCACCGATCATGCCGAGCGTTGCATCGACGACCTCTCGCGCGACGTTGGGCCTGTCGTAGCTGAGAGCAAGACGTAGCGCTTCTGTGAGTAGCGCGTCGCCGGCGAGGATCGCGACAGCCTCGCCGAACTGAGCGTGGCAGCTCGGCTGGCCGCGCCTGAGATCGTCGTCGTCGAGTGCCGGCAGATCGTCGTGAACCAGCGAGAACGTGTGGACGAGCTCGAGCGAGCAGGCGGCCGGCAACATCTGTTCGACCTCAGCGCCAAGTGCCTCTCCAGCCGCAAGTGAGAGAACGGGCCTGATCCGCTTGCCACCGCCGAGGAGCGAGTAGCGGACGGCTTCGGTGAGCTCGCCCAGCTCGGGGGCGAGAGCAAGTTCTGTCAGGTATGCCTCGACGCGCGTGCGAAGCGCGTCAGGTCTGAGCATTCGTCCCTGAGCGTCGAGTGCGGTCGATCTCGGCCTGAACCTCTTTCGCGAGCTCCGAGAGGTCGCGAAGCACATCGACGGCGTCGTCCCCCTCGACGGCCTCGAGCTTCGCGCGCGCCTCCTCGAGTCGATCCAGAAGCGCACGTACGCGCTCGACCGCTTCGACTTCGCTCTCCACGATTCAACCTTAGTTGTCCGGGATGTCCTGGGCCAGGCGGCCGAGGATGCCGTTTACGAGCTTGGCGGCTTCCTGGGAGGAGAAACGCTTTGCTAGCGCGACGGCTTCGTTGATCGCTACCTCGGGAGGAACATCGCCCTCGTCGAGCTCGACTATTGCCATTCGAAGCGCGGTGCGCTCGACGACGCCCAGTCGGTCGGCCGGCCAGTCGCCCGAAACATCGCTGATTCTTGCGTCGAGGTCCTTCGCGCGGTCGATCACCCGCTGTGCGAGGCCCTCCGCGAACGGGTCGACCTCGCCGGCGTGCAGGGAGGCGAGCGGCTGACCGGTCAGATCCCACTGGTACAGCAGCGTCAGCGCTGTGCGTCGAGCTTGCTTGCGCGAGCTCACGCGGCCGCCAAAGCCGGCAAGTCGCCGGCGACGCGCTCGAGAAACATCGTCGTGTACTCGCCTGCGCGAAACGCCTCGTGGTCGAGCACGTCGATCGCCAGTTCGCGGGTCGTCGGAATGCCGTCGATCACAAGCTCTTCGAGCGCGCGACGAGCCCGCTCGATCGCCCGGGGGCGATCCTCGGCCCAGACGATGATCTTTGCGATGAGCGAGTCGTAGTAGGGCGGGACGACGTAGCCCTCGCTCACGTGTGTGTCGACGCGAACGCCGGGCCCTAGCGGAGGGGCGAAGCGCGTAAGCGTCCCCGGTGAGGGCATGAAGTCGTTTGCCGGATCCTCGGCGTTGATCCGGATCTCGATGGCATGGCCACGCGGGTCGGTCGCACCGAGACCCAGCGCGGCAAGCGTCGCGCCACCTGCGATCGCTAGCTGAGCGTGGACGAGGTCGACGCCAGTGACGAGCTCGGTGATCGGGTGCTCGACCTGCAGACGGGTGTTCATCTCGATGAAGTAGAAGGCTCCGTCGGCGACGAGGAACTCGAGCGTCCCCGCCCCGCGGTAGCCGATCGCGCGGCAGGCGCGCTCGGCGGTCTCGCACATCGCCTCGCGCATCTCCGCAGACACCACCGGCGAAGGCGCTTCCTCGAGCAGCTTCTGGTGGCGTCGCTGGACAGAGCACTCACGCTCGCCGAGCGCGAGGATGCCGCCGGCCCCGTCGCAGAGCACCTGGATCTCGATGTGACGTGCGTCGAGCAACGCCTGCTCGAGGTAGAGGTCACCGTCCCCGAACGCCGCGACCGCCTCGACGCCTGCCATCTCGAAGGCTTTCTCGAGCTCGTCTTCGGTGGCGACGAGGCGCATGCCCTTGCCGCCGCCTCCCGCGGCTGCCTTGAGGAGCACCGGGTACCCGACCTCGACGGCAGCCGCGCGCGCCTCGGCGAGCGTCACTGGGCCAGGCGAGCCGGGCACGCCGGCAACACCCGCGTCGCGCATCGCGACACGCGCGCTGACCTTGTCGCCCATGAGGTCGATCGTCTCGGGCCTCGGACCGATGAACGTGAGCTCGTTGTCTTCACACGCGCGCGCGAATGCGCTGTTCTCGGCGAGGAAGCCCCAGCCTGGATGCACCGCGTCGCAGCCGGTCGTCGTCGCGGCGGCGATGACCGACGTAATGTCGAGGTAGCTCTGTATGGCCGCCGGCGGCCCAATGCAGACGGCCTGGTCGGCGAGTGCAACGTGGCCGCTGTCAGCATCCGCCGTCGAGTAGACAGAGACGCCCTCGACCCCGGCCTCGCGGCATGCGCGCAAGACGCGCACAGCGACCTCGCCGCGGTTGGCGACGAGGACCCTCTTCAGAGTCACGAAACCGCGTCGAGCGGGCGCCCACTCAGAGCTTCGAGCTCGAACAGGACCTGGCCGTACTCGACAGGCGCAGCGTTCTCGACACACACTTTCCGCACCACTGCGTCGATGTCCGCCTTGACCTCGTTCATGACCTTCATGGCCTCGAGGATGCACAGGGTCTGCCCCTTCTCGACAGTCTGGCCTTCCTCGACGAACGGCGCCGCGCCCGGCTCGGAAGCGCGGTAGAAGGTTCCGACCATTGGAGAGTCGAGCAGGTGCAGATCGAGCTGGGGCACCGACGCGCGCGCGTCGCCGTTGGCCGCGGGCGACGACAGCGGCTCCGCCACCTCGGCCGGGGCGCCGGGCTCGTGCTTGCGCACCGTGACCTTGAGCTCGTCCTCCTCGACCGTGAGCTCGTCGACCGAGCTCGCCTCGACGATCTCGATCAGCTCGCGAATGCGGGTGGCTGGCTCGCGCTCGACACCGCTGGCCTCGAGCGGAGCCGACGCGCTGCCGCGCTGGCGGATCGACTCGAGCAACGGTCGCGCTCCGTCGTCGAACAACGCGAGAAGAAGGACATCCTCGTCGCTCGAGGCGACGTCACTCGAAGCCGCTCGAACCTGCTCTAGCGTCTGCGGCTCGGGCGCAGCTTCGCCCGTGTCGCGTAGATCGAGCGTGCGCAGCACCACCGGGTCGACGTCGTTCGGCAACGCGCCGAAGCTGCCGCGTGCAAGTGCCGGGAAGTCATCGACGATCACGGCCCAGCGCTGTGCTGCAAGGACGTTGACGAGAGCCTGCGAGCCCAGAATCTGCCCGACCGGCGCGACGAGCGGCGGCGCGCCGACGAAGCGCCGGACGGCGTCGAGCTCGTCGAGCACCTCGTCAAGCCGCTCGGCAAGTCCCTGGGCCGAGAGCGCGCTCGCGAGCTGCTCGACGAGCCACGTCGGCGTTCGGCGTTGTGCCGCTTTCGCGGCGATGCTCGGTGCGAGCACCGTCGACTCGGCGCCGTCGAGGGCGTCTCCGATCAGAGCGACCGCGCGCCAGAGGACCTCAGTATCGACGCCGGCCGGCGTTCCCAGACCCTCGAGCGTGTCGGCCAGCGCCTCGGCCGAGGGCCTGTAGAGGGCGACGGCGACCGGGTAGATAGCGGCCCCGATCGGCGAGCCTCCGGCGCGGGCTGCCTCGACAGCGGCGGCGAGCGCACGCCCGGCCGCGCCGTGCGCTGAGATGCCGACCTCGAGGCCCCCGGCACCGCGCACGGCCTCGACGAGACGTCGCGCATCGTGCGCATCGAGCGAGCCGGCCGGGTCGTCGATCACGACCCGGTGCGCTCCGAGATCGGGCACCCGTCGCGCGAGCTCGACGAGGTGGCGCCCCTCATCGTCGTCGATCGGGTTGTGTATGAGCCCAACCGCCAGCTGCTTGCCCGACTCACGAATTGCCTCGGCGGCGTCGGTCAGATTCGAGAGGTCATTGAGCGGATCGTGTAGGCGGAAGATGTCGATGCCGTTTGCCGCAGCCGTCGCGACGAAACGGTGAGTGACCTCCCGTGAGGCTGGGCGATTCCCGACGAGAAAGCGCCCGCGCAACGCCATCGCCAGCGGCGAGCTGCAGCGCGCGCGTACCGCGCGCACGAACTCCCACGGGCTCTCGACGCCGCGCTCGACAAAGCTCGCGAAGCACCCTCCGCCCGAGATCTCGAGCGCCCCGAACCCCGCCGAGTCGAGCAGCTCGGCGAGCTCGAGCAGCCGAGCGGTCGACACACGCCCGGCGAGGGGGTCCTGCGTAAGCAAGCGGATCGTGGTGTCGACGACGCTTGGCATCAGCTCGGTGAGCCGCTCAGACGCGCGAGATGTAGCGACGCTCGCGCGTGTCGACCTTGACCCGATCTCCCTCGTTGACGAACAGCGGCACCTGTACCACGGCGCCGGTCTCGAGCGTCGCCGGCTTGGTCACGTTCGAGACGGTGTCACCCTTCACGCCGGGCTCGGTCTCGGTCACCGCAAGCTCGACCGTCCCGGGCGCCTGAACGCCCGCTGGCCGACCGTCGACGACGAGCATCTGGGCCGTCGCCGAGGGCTGCAGGAACTCGAGCTCATCGGCGACATCGGCGCGCGCGAAGGTCAGCTGCTCGAACGTGTCCTCCTCCATGAAGACGACGTCATCGCCCTGGTCGTACAGGTACTGGACGTTCTTCGTCTCTGTGTGAATCCGCGGCATCTTCTCGCCGGCGCGGAACGTCTTGTCGACGACCGAGCCCGAGTCGAGGTTGCGCAACTTCGTGCGCACGAAGGCGCCGCCCTTACCGGGTTTTACGTGCTGGAACTCGAGGATGCGCCAGACGTGCGACTCGAGCTCTATGTGCATCCCGTTTTTGAACTGACTCGTATTGATGGTCTCGGCCACAATCTGGAATGTTACTCAGATGGCTGGGACCGAACCATCTCACAGGGCGACGAGATCCCTCGTCGCATGCGTCAGCACGTCGCCGCCCTCGTCGGTGACCACGACCATGTCCTCGATACGGATCCCGCCGAGGCCCGGGAGGTAGATCCCTGGCTCGACCGTTACGACGTGACCGGTCTCGAGCGAGCCGGGGCTGGTGCGGGCCAACCGAGGCTCTTCGTGAACCTCGAGCCCGACGCCGTGTCCAAGGCTGTGGTCGACCGAGTAGCCGGCCTCTGTCAGGGCCTCGCGGTGCGTCTCGTCGAGGGCATTGCCCTCGACGCCGGCGCGGATCGACGCAACGGCCTTGGCCTGAATATCGCGGCAGGCGTCGAAGGCGGCCCGGACGGCGTTCGGGATCGAGCCGGTCGTGAACACGCGCGTACAGTCCGAGCAGTACCCGTCGACCACGCAGCCGGCATCGATCAGCACGACCTCGTCTCGCTCGATCGCGCGCTCCGACGGGCGGTGATGCGGCTTCGCGGCGTTCGGGCCGGCTGCGACGATGGTCGGGAACGACATGGCCGAGGCTCCGAGCTCGTCGCGCATCAGGCGCTCGAGCAGCCATGCGAGCTCACGTTCGCTCCTGCGCTGCGGCCCGAGCTCGGGAACGCGCTCGAATGCTCTCGAGAGCACGTCCGCGGCACGCGCGATCGCCTCGAGCTCGTGTGCCTCCTTCGCCGCCCGGATGCGCTCGACGACGCCAGATACGGCGACGAGCTCGACGCTCGTCGCGGCGAGCCGCGCATGTGCTGCGACCGTGAGGTCCGTCGACTCGAAGGCGACAGGTCCTCGCGTATGGGTATCGAGCACGCGCCCGAGCTCGGCGAGGAGGTTGCGCTCGAGTAGGACGGGCTCCACGCCCTCGACGGCGTGCGCTGCCTCCCGGTAGCGCGCATCCGTGAACAGCCGGACGCAATCTCCTTCGACGAGCAGGGCGGCGCTCGAGCTGTCGAAGCCACTGAGGTAGCGAACGTTGACGGGCGCTGTTACCAGAAATGCGCTGGCGTCCTGGCTCGCGAGCCAGGCGTTGACCTCGCCTATGCGGGCGCTCACGCCGACTCGACGAGCAGCGCGAGCGCCTGGCGATAGCCGTCCGGCCCCTCGCCGGCAATGCGGTGCGTTGCGATCGGCTCGATCACCGAATGGCGGCGCCACTCCTCGCGCGAGCCGATGTCCGAGAGGTGGAGTTCTACGATCGGCACCTCGAACAGCTCGAGAGCGTCGTGGATGGCGTAGCTGTAGTGCGTCCATGCGCCCGGGTTGACGATGATTCCGTCGGCCCAGGCGCGGGCCTCGTGCAGGCTCTCGACGAACTCGCCCTCGTGATTCGTCTGGCGACAGCGTGCAGAGCAGCCGAGCTCGGAGGCCCAGGCGTAGATTCGCGTCTCGAGCTCGCCGTAGGAGATGCCGCCGTAGTGCTCGGGATCACGCTCGCCCAGCATGTTGAGGTTGATCCCGTTGAAGACGCCGATCTTCATGCGCTGATCCAGGCAGTCTAGGACTCGTCGGGCACGGGCTAGCGTGGCGCGATCAGGGACTCGAGCGCGCCTCGGACAGATGCCTCGGGCAGCTCGACTCCCCACACGGGCTCGCCCGGCCCATCGAGGAGGACGAGGCGAAGCCGACCGGCCTTCGCCTTCTTGTCGTGTGCCATTGCGGCCCAGGCCGCATCGGCGTCGACCGACGCGAGATCGACGGCGAGCGCCTCCTCGACCTCGGCCAGGATCGACGCGTCGAGACCGCGGTGCTCGACCGACAGGCGCAGCGCAGCACGCAGGCCGAGCGCGACGGCATGGCCGTGGGTGAGCCCGGCGTAGGCGCCGGCGGCCTCGAGCCCGTGCGCGAAGGTGTGCCCGAGGTTGAGAATCGCGCGCCGCCCTGCCTCCTCGGGGTCCGTGAGGCAGACCGCCGTCTTGAAGGCCGCCGTGCGACGCACCTGCTCGTCGAGCGGCTGCTCCCAGAGCGGGCGTCCGCTAAGCAGGCCTGTCTTGACGACCTCCGCCTTGCCCTCGACGAGCTGCTCTGCGGGCAGCGTCTCGAGCAGCGCCGGGTCGATCAGCACGCGCTCTGGCAGCTTGAACGCTCCGACCAGGTTCTTTCCCTTGGCGAGGTCGATCGCCGTCTTGCCGCCGATCGCCGCATCGACCTGCCCGACCAGCGTCGAAGGCACGGGTGTCCAGCCACCGAGGCCGCGCAGATACGTCGCGGCGACGAAGCCGGCCACGTCGGTGGTTGTGCCGCCCCCGAGCGCCACGAGCTGGGTTGAGCGGTCGGCATCGAGCTCGTTCCAGAGGGCCTCGCAGACCGCGAGAGTCTTCGCAGCTTCACCAGAAGGCACGGAATGGACCGCTCCGATCCGGCCGGTGTCCGGAGGCGGGTGCAGTGCCAGTACTGCCTCATCTGCGACGAGAACGAACGGCCCCTCTCCGGGGACGAGCCGGTCGAGGTGCTGGTAGGCACCGCGCCGAACGAATACGTCTCCGAGCGCGAGCACGATCTCGGTGGCTTCGCTGCCGGCGACGTCCGCGAGTTCGGCGTAGACCCCCGCTCGCTCGTCAAAAAGCGCGCGAAACGACGCCTCGTCCTGCGCGAGCGGTCGATCGCTCAGCGCGGCCCGGCGCCAGCAGACCTCGACGCTCTCGTCGACGTGGGCGATCCTCGTGCGGCCGCGCAGGAGTTCACGCGTACCCTCGCGTATCGCCGCGCCGCCGCCGAGCGCGATAACCGATGGATCGACGTTGCGCACGAGCTCGGCAACGAGCTCTGCTTCGCGCTGGCGAAACCACGGCTCCCCGTGCTCGGCGAACAGCTCTGGGATTGACCTGCGCTGCCTCTGCTCCAGCTCGGCGTCGACGTCGACAAACGGGCGCGCTAGAAGGCGGGCGAGCTCCTTGCCAACCGTAGTCTTGCCAGCGCCCATGAACCCGATCAGGGCGAGGTGGCGGCTGGTCAGGTCAACCATCTAGAGAGGCTATTGCCGGGGCGACCAGTCGACGCGCTCGACGTAGGCGTCGCGCGCGCCGACGAAATCGCCGATCGAGTCGCCGCCGAACTTGTCGCGCGCCGCCACCGCAAGCTCGAACGCGGCGACGGCTTCGGCCACGACGGCCAGCGCCTCGACCGCCGAGACGTCGCTGCGCTCGACGAGCGCGTTGCCCGGCTCCTTCGTCTCGAGATCAACCGAGCGCAGCGGGCGCATCAGCGTCGGTAGCGGCTTCATCGAGCAGCTGACGACGAGCGTCTCGCCGTTGGTCATACCGGCCTCGAGCCCACCGGCGCGGTTCGTCTCGCGGTAGAAGCCCTGCTCGTCGCGGAAGATCTCGTCGTGCGCCTGAGATCCGCGCGCGCTGGCGAGCTCAAGCCCGTCGCCGACCTCGACTGCCTTGACCGCCTGCGTCGCGAGCAACGTGGCCGCGAGTCTGCCATCGAGCCGGTCGGCCTTGGTGGCGTACGAGCCGAGCCCGGGCGGTAGTCCGGCCACGCTGACCTCGACCGTCCCGCCGAGCGTGTCGCGCTCCTTGCGGGCGCCGTCGATCGTCTCGCGGATGGCGTCCTCGCCCTGTGCGCCCCCAACCGCGAGCACGGTGCTGGTGACGTCGACTCCGATCGATCCGAGCAGCGCTTTGGCAGCGCCCCCGGCCGCGACGATCGCCGCCGTGTGGCGTGCGCTCGCGCGCTCGAGCGCGTTTCGGACGTCGTCGTGGTCGTACTTCATCACCCCGGCGAGGTCGGCATGCCCGGGTCGTGGCAGCGTGACCGCCTTTGTGCCTTTCCCGGCTTGCTCCCCCTCGGGCGGCCACGGGCTCATCCCCCAGGTCCAGTTCTTGTGGTCGCGGTTGGCGACGACGAGCGTGAGTGGCGTCCCGAGCGTGCGCCCGTGGCGAAGACCGCTCAGGATCTCGACCTTGTCGCTCTCGAGCTTCTGGCGCGGCGAGCGCCCGTATCCCTGCTGGCGGCGCCAGAGATCGTGATCGATCTTTTCGCGCTCGAGCTGAAGCCCGGCGGGCAGCCCGGCAACGATCGCAACGAGGGCAGGGCCGTGTGATTCGCCCGCTGTTGTCAGCTCCAGAGGCACGGCTGAACAGTACCGAGGGCCTCAGCCGCCGAAGCGCGAGCGTGTCAGCCCTCGACGTCGCCGCGCACGGCCGCTCGCATGACCGCGACCGGCGCTTCCAGGCCTGTCCAGCGCTCGAACGAGAGCGCCCCCTGGCTCACGAGAAACTCGAGCCCATCGACGACGTACTCGCAGCCGGCGGCGTGCGCCGCGCCAATGAGTCCGGTGGGCGCTCCGTCGCTGCGGTAAGCGAGATCGACGACCTGGTGGCGCGACTCAATGGCCACGATCCGATCGTCTTTGATCGGCGTGGCATTGACGACGATGTCGGCTTCGGCGCTCGGCGGCCAGTCGGCCTCCGCCTCTAGCTCGCATGTGGGGCACGCGTGAGCGAGCTCCGCCGCAAGATCGGTCGCCGCCTCGGCCCGACGCGCCGCGATCGTGATCGTTCGGGCGCCCGCGTCGGCGAGCGCAACGATGACGGGCCGGCTCGCCCCGCCCGCGCCGAGGATCAAGCAGTGAGCTCCAGACGGGTTGACGCCGCGTGCGACGCCCTCTCCGTCGGTGCTCGCGGCGACCGTTTCCTCTTCCGTGACGATCAGCGTGTTTGCCGAGCCGCTCCGTGCCGCGCTCGGCTCGATCACGTCGCAGTGCTCGAGTACGGCCTGCTTGTGCGGAATGGTCACGTTCGCGCCGACGAAGCCGAGCGCGCTGAGGCCGGCGACGGCCTGGGCGACGCGCTCGTCGCCCACTGGGAGCGGCAGGTAGGCCCAGTCGAGCTCGAGCTGCGCGAAGGCCGCGTTGTGCATGCGCGGCGAGAGCGAGTGGCTCACGGGATTGCCGATGATCCCGACGAGCCGCGTCGTGCTCGTGATCGGTCTCGCGCCGCCGTCTAACCGCACTTGTCCGGCCCGTTCAGGAACGAGTCGGGTCCGTTCACGAACTCGTCGTGCTCCGCCTGTGTCCTCGAGAAGAAGTGCGTCCTGCAGTCCTTCGTGCGCGCGTAGAAGAGGAACTGGTTGTTCCCGGGCTGAGCGGCGGCTTGCATCGATGCACGCCCCGGGTTGGCGATCGGCGTTGGCGGAAGGCCGGTGCGCCTGCGTGTGTTGTAGCGGTTGTCGCTGTCGATCTGGGACTGCAGAATCGCCTTGTCTGGCGGAATGCGCAGCCCGTAGCGCAACGTCGAGTCGATTCCGAGCGGGATGCGTCGCTGAAGCCGGTTGTAGATGACACGCGCCACGATCTTGCGCTCCATCGGCTCCTTCACTTCCTCCTCGACCATCGAGGCGATCTTGAGGACGTCGTAGGGCGAGATGCCCCGCTCCTCGGCGAACGAGAGATCGAGCTCGGCCCAGGTCAGCTCGAACTGCTCGATCTGCTGCCGTATCAGCTCGGCCGTCGTCGTCGTCTCCGTGAAGTCATAGGTCGCGGGAAAGAGAAAGCCCTCGATGTGCTTCGGCTTCTCAGAGGGCTCGAGGAACTCGGCTGGAATCAACACCTCATTCTTGGCGAGCTCGCGGAAGTCGTCCTCGGAGAGTCTCGGCGAGACCTGCCGCTCGCGGATCGCGATCTGTCGCACCTCGTCGACGCGAACCGCCATCTCCCGCCAGGTGAAGCCTTCGGGAAAAACGACCCGGAGGGGCTCTTCGGGCTCTTCGACGGCGTCGGTGGGGGTCGGGTCGAGCGCGAGCGGCGTGTCGCCGTTGCCCGAGTCGGAGTTGCGCGCCGCGTTGACGAGAAGGCCGATCGCAATGGCGCCGACGGCGAGACCGACGAGGATCGCGAGCGGGAGCGCGAAGCCTCCTTCCCGTCGTGGTGGAGGCCGCTCGGGATCGGCTTCGTCAGGAGGTGTTGCTATGCGTCGTGTTCGTCTTTCCACGTCAGGTAGTAGCTGAGGAGATGGGCCGCGGCAGCGGCGTCGTCGCTGTCTGCGGCCTTGCCGTTGCCGGCGCGATTCGCGAGTGTCGTGGTGAAGCGCTCGTCGAACGTCGTGACCCTGAGGCTCGTGCCCTGGTCGAGCTCGTTGACGAACTGTTGCGTGCGCTGCGCCTGGGATCCGCGCTCTCCCTTGAGCGTGAAGGGCATGCCGACCACGATCTCGCCAACGCCCTCGCGGATCGCCACCTCGAGGATGCGGGCGCGCACGAGCGCGGCGTTGCGCTCGTGGACGACCTCGAGTGGTCGCGCGAGCGCTCCTGTCTCGTCTGACACGGCGAGGCCGGTCCGGGCCTGTCCGTAGTCGACGGCGAGCACTTTCTGGCCCCGGTCGTCCATCTGGCGCGATTGTAACGAGGCACGTTCGTTGCACTTCTGCTCCTCGACGGCACAGACGCGTGCGTTCGATGCGGCGACGGTTCGTGTGGCAACGCCCCTATAGGGGCCCGAGGGCAGGAGATTCCATGAGAAAGCCGCGTTCCCGACCCGTGCACGCTTTTCTCTTACTCGGCGCGGCGCTTGTGACGCTTGTGGCCGCGGCCGTTCTCGGGCATGCAGCGTCGCGCGCGAGTGCAGCTGCGGCCGATCTCTTCGTCTCGGAGTACGTTGAGGGTTCGAGCACGAACAAGGCGATCGAGCTCTTCAACGGGACGGGTGGCGCGGTGTCCCTGGATGGCGTGTACGACCTCCAAATCTACGGCAACGGGAGCGCAACGGCGACGGCGACCATCGCTCTGGCCGGAACGGTCGCAGCGGGTGAGGTCTTCGTGCTCGCCCGCGCCGGCTCGGCGGCCGAGTTGCTGGCAGCCGCCGACCAGACGACGACCAACTTCCTTTTCAACGGCAACGATGCGATAGCTCTGCGTCGCGACGGCGTCGTGATCGACGTCATCGGGCAGATCGGTGACGACCCGGGCGCAGCCTGGGCTGGTGGCGGCGTGAGCACGCAGGACGGCACGATGCGTCGCAAAGCCGACGTGATGGCGGGGGCTCCAGACGGCTCCGATCCGTTCGATCCGGCCGCCGAGTGGGATGGCTTCCCGCCCGACACGTTCGACGGCCTCGGAGCACACGAGGCGGGTGAGGATCCGCCAACCGACCCACCCGCTGCCGACCCCTGCGATGCCGAGCCGACGATCAGCGGCACCGACCGCCACGACATCCTGTTCGGGACGCACGGCGACGACATCATCCACGCCGGCGCTGGGCATGATCTCGTGTTCGGGCTCGGCGGGGACGACGTGATCTGCGGCGGCCCAGGGCGCGACATCCTGATCGGCAACCGCGGCGACGACACGATCATCGATGACTCGGGTAGAACATGGGTCTTCGGCGGTGGGGGAAGCGATCGGGTCACGACCGGACCAGACGCTGACCGGATCTGGGGAGGATTCGGCGACGACGTCATCGAGGCCGGCGATGGGCGCGATCGTCTCTTTGGGGGTCCGGGCGCTGACACCCTCGACGGCGGGCCCGCACCTGACCTCCTCGTCGGTGGCCGAGGGCAGGACACCTGCACGGCCGAGCCGGAGGACTACGCGATCCGCTGCGAATGAACGCTATTCGAGCGCGGCTCGAAGCGCTCGCTCGCCGGCGGCAACCGCCTCGTCGATCCGGTCAGTCTGGCCGCCCGCGCCACGCGCCATCGTGTCGCGCCCACCACCACCTCCGCCGACTTCCGTGCAGGCGACCTTGACGGCCGCGGCGGCATCGGCGCCTGCGCTCACGGCTTCAGGCGAGAGGTTGGCGACAACGTTTACCTTCCCGTTGCCGACCGCGGCGAGCATGACGGCGGCCGGCGCGGCGCGCTGCTTGACTTGATCGGACAGCGCGAGCAGGCTGTCGGCGTCGAGCTCACCGGCACTCGCGACAACGAGCTTGATCGGCCCGATCTCGGTCGCTCCGGCGACGAGCTCGTCGGCGACTCCCGCGCTCTGCGTGGCGCGCGTCTTCTTCTCGTCTTTCGCGCGCGCCCGCCTCTCGCCCGCGAGCTCTTCGGCGAGGCGTGCCGCCTCACGCTCCTTCTCGAAGAAGTAGGCACCGGCTGCACCCGAGGTCACCGCCTCGATCCGTCGTGTCGCCGCCCCGGTCGAGCTCTCGAAGAGGATCTTGAACGCCCCGATCTCGGCGCTCGAGCGCACGTGTGCGCCGCCACAGAGCTCGGCAGAGACATCGCCGACCTCGACGACACGGACAATCTCGCCGTACTTCTCGCCGAACAGCATCGTGACGCCGCGCTCCTGCGCTTCCTCGAGTGGCGTTTCGAACGTGCGGACTCGATGGTTGTCGAAGATCCAGTCGTTGACCAGCTCCTCGATCCGTTCGCGTTCCTCGTCGCTGAGGGCAGCACCGTGTGTGAAGTCGAAGCGGAGCTTGTCGGGCCGCACCGCCGAGCCCGCCTGGTTGACCTGGTCGCCGAGAACCGTGCGGAGCGCGCGGTGCAGGAGGTGCGTAGCTGTGTGATTGGCCTGCGTCGGAAACCGCACCGACCACGGAACCACGGCGCGGACGCGATCGCCCGCCGCGAACCCTTCGCCTCGGAGCAGGAGCGCCTGGTCGTCGCCGAGCCGGTAGACGGCGACGACCTCGGCCCGAGCGTCCGTGCGCTCAGCCTCGAGCGCGGCACTCTCGATCCAGCCGCCGTCACAGACCTGGCCGCCGCCCTCAGGGTAGAAGGGCGACTCGCGGAGCTTGCCGAGGAAGAGGTCGTCTTCGAGCGGCTCGAATGCGCCGAGCTGCGTCAGCACATCGAGCTTCTCATAGCCGACGAACTCCGTGGCAAACCCGGCGTCGACCGTGAACGAGGCAGCGCGGTCGGCATCGTCGTCGCGCCCGCCTCTCGAGCGCGTCCGCTGTTCGCTCATGAGCGCGTTGAAGCCTTCCTCGTCAACGGTCAGACCGCGCTCTCGCGCGAGCTCTCTCGTGAGCTCGAGTGGGAACCCGTGCGTGTCGTGCAGCCGGAACGCCTCCTCGCCACCGATGCCGCCCTCGCTCTGCTCAAGAACGTCTTCGAACAGCCGCATGCCCGTGCTCAGAGTGCGCGCGAAGCGCTCTTCCTCTTCGGCGAGGATAGTTCGCACGGTCTGCGCGTTCTCGACGAGATCGGGGTAGACGGGCCCCATCAGCTCGATCACGACAGCGGCCAGCTCACCGACGAACGGCGGCTCAAGACCAAGGCGCGTTCCGTGCTGCACTGCGCGCCGCACGACGCGGCGCAGAACGTAGCCGCGCCCCTCGTTCGAGGGCGTGACCCCGTCGCCGACGAGGACTGTCATCGATCGCCCGTGATCCGCGAGCACGCGATGGGCCTTCGTTGCCTCCTCGGAGTCGCCGTAGGCCGTGCCGGACTCCGACGCCACCCAGGCCATGACTGCCTGGAAGCCATCCGTGTCGAACACCGAGGGAACGTCTTGCAAGATCGAGGCTCCCCTTTCGAGCCCGAGCCCGGTGTCGATGTTTTGTGATGGCAGCGGAGTGAGCGTCCCGTCCTCGTGCAGGTTGAGCTCCATGAAGACGAGGTTCCAGAACTCGAGAAAAACGATCGCAATCACAGCCGGGTCCGCAGGTGGGCCTTCGAGCAACCGCGCTCGAAGCCTAGGTCGAGGTAGAGCTCTGAGCATGGGCCGCACGGACCGACCGGACCGGCCTGCCAGAAGTTCTCGCTGCGCGGCAGGCCCCGGATCCGATCGGTCGGGATCCCGATCTTCTGCCACTCCTCGATCGCGACCTCGTCCTCACCGAGCCGAAGCTCGCTGTCACCTGCGAACACCGTCGCCCAGATACGGTCGGACGGGAGCTTCATATGCTCAGTGACGAACTCCCACGCGAGCTCGACCGCGCCCTGCTTGAAGTACTCGCCGAGCGAGAAGTTGCCGAGCATCTCGAAGAAGGTCAGGTGGCGGGCAGTGAGCCCGACCGAGTCGATGTCGGTCGTGCGGAAGCATTTCTGTGCCGTCACGAGCCGGGTGCTCGGTGGCGTCTCGGCACCGAGGAAGTAGGGCTTCAGCGGCTGCATTCCCGCCGTTGTCAGCAGCACCGTCGGGTCGTGAGTCGCCGGAACGAGTGACGCCGACGGACGCCTCAGATGCCCATGCCCCTCGAAGAACGAGAGGAAGCCCTCGCGCAGCTCGTCAGTTGTGCGCATCGCTCGGATTCTACGAGGCGCCAGCCGAGCGCCCCCTTGTGGGCGCCCCGGTGTCGATGCTTCCTCTAGCCCTCGAGGTCGAGCGAGTCGGTCTCGGTACCGGCCTCTGCCTGAGCCCGACGACGGCCCGCCGAGCGCGCTCGCGCGAGCCGGTCGGTCTCCTCGCCCTTCATCCAGGCGCGTCCGCCCTGCGTCTCGGTCTCGGCGTCGCGATCGGACGCCACAGTCGATGTCTCGGACGGGGGCCTGGCGTCGCTCCCGGCCTCCGTCTCGGCAAGCCCTTCCTCGATGTCGCTGGAGCGTCGCTCCGCGGCGCCGCGACCGACGTCGTAGGCGCGCGAGACGTCACGCTCTGTGCGGTACGAGGCGGCACCATGTTTCACGCCGGTCGTGAACGACGAGATCTTCCGGACCGGCCATGAGACGGCACCCGCGACGCCGCGCACGCTCCGATCGACGGCCGACACGGCGTCGACGGCGCTCGTCGTAACCACGTCAGCTTTGTCGAGTTGCGCGTTTGACTCGCTCGACCGTGCCGCTGACGTCGCTGATCAGGGGTACGGCTTTCTCCTCGACGCCCCCGAGCAGCGAGGTCAACCGACGCGCCGTTCCGCTCAGGCGAAGCAGCAGAACGGCAAGCGCGAGCCCGACGAGCACGAGGAAAATCGACAGGCAGATCCAGAGGACGTCAAGGGCTCCGATGTCAGCGAGCATGGGCCGATTCTAGATGGTGCGCCGCAAGCCACCGATCGGCGGTCTACGCCGCCGGAGTGACCTCGGCGATCGTGCCAGCGCCGACGACCGCGTCGTCGACGTAGATCGCGGCGAGCTGTCCCGGCGCGACCGCTTCGACCGGCTCGTCGAGCTCGAGCGCGAAGCCGCCGTCAACGGGCTCGACGCTTGCGTCGACTGCGGGCGAGCGGAACCGCAGCTTGGCCTCGCCGCGAACGTCGTCGGTATAGAGCGCGCCGGGGGCGCAGCTCACATTTCGACACGCGAGGGCCGCCCGCTCGCCCACCTGCACGACGCCGGCCCCGATGTCGGTGCGAACGACGTATAGCGGCCGCTCGCTGCCGCCGAGTCCAAGACCTCTGCGCTGGCCGGGCGTATAGCGCCACGCGCCCGCGTGCTCGCCGAGCGTGCGCCCGGCGGCATCGACGATCGGGCCGGCCGCCGCTCGTACGCCATGGCGCTCGAGGAAGTCGCGGTAGTCGGCACCGCCGAGGAAGCAGGCTTCCTGGCTCTCGGCGCGACCCGCGGCCGCGAGACCGAGTGCTGCGGCGCGGGCGCGATTCTCACGCTTCAGCGTTGCGCCGAGCGGAAACCACAGGCGACGAAGCGAGGCTGGGGACAGGGTCGCGAGCATGTATGTCTGGTCCTTCATGTCGTCGCGTGCACGCGCCAGCAGGAGCGTGCCTTCGCGCTCCACGATCCGCGCGTAGTGGCCCGTCGCGAGGCGCTCGGCCCCGATTCTTTGCGAGAAGCGATCGAGCTCCGCGAAGCGGAACTCGCCGTTGCAGCGGACGCAGGGGTTGGGTGTGAGCCCGGAGGCGTAGCCCTCGACGAACGGCTCGACAACTGCATCTCGAAACGACTGGCGCAGATCGAGCGTGACGTGCGGAACACCGCTCTCGTGGCAGAGCGCGCGTGCTGCGCGGACGGAGCTCGGCGAGCAACACGCCCGCTCGGCGTCGGGGGCCCGCGGGTCGATCCAGAGGCGCAGCGTCACGCCCACGGCCTCGAAACCGCCCTCGATGGCGCTACGTAGCGCCATCGCGCTGTCGAGGCCGCCGCTCATGGCCACGGCGACCCGGCCCGCCTGCCGCGGTGCGGCCACGTGCTCACCGAGCGCCGCATGAAGCGCGTCGAGCGCGAGCGGTGCACCCGGCAGCGCGGCTGCCTCGAGCAGCGTTCGCTCACGAAGCTCACGCAGCAGCTGCCGCACGCCTGGCCCCTCCCCCGCCGCCGAGGCGATCTTCTGGCCGTCGACGGCGAGCCGCAACCACGCGTAGTCGCCAGCGAGCGTCGCATCGCCGTGGAGCTCGCGCGTGGGGCCCGACGCGGCGGTGGACGCGTCTGTCATGCGTCCACGGTAGCTGCGCCGGTCCGAGCGCCCGTATTAGAGCGCTCGGCCCCGGTTGCTCCGCCGCGTGCTGGCGGGCGCAACCCGGCTGGCTATCTTGATCTGAGCTCGGACGCGACCCATGGCCGCGTCTCACGCGCGTAGCGATCGGCCGCGAAGCGATCGGCCGCGACGCGCTGCGAGCGCCGTACGATCTCAGCACCCTGCGCGCGTGACCACTCGAGCGTCTGCTCGGCCTCGCCGTGCGCACGACGCACGAGCTCGCGCGCGTCCGCACGGGCGGCGTCGAGAACACGGCAGGCTTCGACGTGAGCCTCCGCGGCAAGCCGCTCGATCTCCTCGTCGCGCTGGCGGTCTCGCTCGCGCTCGAGCTCGCCAACCCATTCCGGGCGGCGGCGTGCTCGTGCTTCGGCACGGTCGAGGAAATTGACGACCTCGGTGCGAATCGCGGCGGCGTCGACTGACGGCGCCGCGAAAGGTGCCATTGCGAAGGCTGCGTCTGTGCGGGCGGTGCCTGGCGTCGGCGGATGACCGGCGGGCAACGCGTCATCGAGGCTCGTCGCCAGCGGTGCGTGCCATGTCGCGGCCTGCGAGCTCTGACCCGCGCCCACAGGCGTGTAGGTCTGCCCGCCCGTGGCTGAACGCGCTGGCGACGACCCCCGACTCAGCCCGCGAGAGCGGATGCGGGCGAGCAGTGAAGGCCTTCCACCAGACATGAGTAGCTCATGCGTCGGCAAGCCGCTCGAGATCTGGCTACCCCCAAAAGGGGGATCTTTCCTCCCCTAGATGGCTGATTCCACGATGCCGTGAGTCAACCATCTAGACGGGGCAGGATGCCGCGCGGCCCGGCAGGCCCGGCCGCACGCTCGCAACGGGCTACGAGGCGCTGTCGTCTGCGTTCTCAGCCTCGAGTGCGGCCAGAACGTCGGCGCGCAGCTCGATCCCGAGCTCCTGAAGCTGGGGCGCGTCTACCGGCCCGGGTGCACCGCTCATCGGGTCGACGCCCGCCTGGTTCTTGGGGAAGGCAATCACGTCACGTAGGTTCGGCTCGCCCTCGAGCGCCATCAGCATGCGCTCGATGCCAAAGGCAATTCCCCCGTGCGGCGGAGCGCCCATCGCGAGCGCATCGAGCAGGAAGCCGAACTTCGCCCGCTGCTCGTCGGGCGTGAGTCTGAGGGCATCGAACACGCGCTCCTGCAAGTCGGGCTCGTGGATCCTGAACGATCCGCCTCCGATCTCGATGCCGTTGACGACGAGGTCGTAGGCGTGCGCGAGCGACTCGCCGGGCTGGGTCGCCACCATGCCCTCGGTCTCGGGCGTCGGTCGGGTGAACGGATGGTGCATCGCGCTCCAGCGCTCGGCGTCAGCGTCCCATTCGAGCAGGGGGAAGTCGGTGATCCAGACGAAGCGAAACGCGTCTTCGTCGATCAGCTCGAGCTCTGCTCCGAGCTCGAGTCGCAGCTGGCCGAGCACACGCGCGGCCGCACCCGGCGCGTCGGCGCCGAACAGCACCGTCGCTGGCTCGGCGGGTCTTACCGCCTCGATCTCAGCCTCCGAGAGGAACTTTGCGATCGGCGAGCGGACGGCGCCGTCGGCGCCGTTCTCGAAGACCAGGTAGGCAAGCCCTTTGGCACCGAGCTCCTTGGCGCGATCCTCGAGCTTCGACAACTCCCCGCGTGAGAGCACGCGCGGCACCGTCAGGTAGCGCACGCACTCGGCGTCCGCGAAGACGGCGAACTCGGAGCCGCGCGTGGCCTGGGTCGCGTCCCGGATCTCGAGCCCAAAACGCAGATCCGGCTTGTCGCTGCCGTACCGAAGCTGAGCGTCGGCGTATGAGAGCCGCTCGAAGGGCGTCTCGAGCTCGATGTCCCCGCAGGCTTTCCAGACGGCTCCGACCATGCGCTCCATGAGACCGAAGAGCTCTTCCTGATCAGGGAAGGCGAGCTCGACGTCGAGTTGCGTGATCTCCTGGACGCGGTCAGCGCGGAGATCCTCGTCCCGGAAGCAGATCGCGATCTGATAGTAGCGGTCGAAGCCAGAGATCACCAGCAGCTGCTTAAGGATCTGCGGCGACTGCGGCAGGGCGAAGAAGCGGCCGTTGCGCAGCCTGCTCGGGACGATGAAGTCGCGCGCGCCCTCCGGTGTTGGCTTGAACAGGATCGGCGTCTGGATGTCGAGGAAGCCAGCGTCCTCCATCACGCGCCGAATCGTGCCGACGAGCCGCGCGCGGGTCGCGATCATCCGCTGCATCTTCGGCCGGCGCAGGTCGAGCCAGCGATACGTCAGGCGGAGGGTCTCGTCCACGTTCTCCTCGTTGAGCTGGAACGGGAGCGGCGTCGAGCGCGAGACGATCTCGAGCGAGTCGGCTTGCAGCTCGATCTCGCCAGTCGGGATGCCCGGGTTCACGGCCTCGGCTTCGCGACGCACGAGCTCGCCGCGGACGCGGACCACGAACTCGTTGCGCACCTGGTGCGAGAGCTCAGCGGCTTCCGGGTTGCGCTCGGGGTTGACGACGACCTGGCAGCGGCCCGCTCGGTCGCGCAGATCGATGAACACGAGGCCACCGTGGTCGCGTCGCGTGTCGACCCAGCCCGAGAGGGTTAGCTCACGGCCGACGTGCTCGAGTCGCGGCTCTCCGCACATCATGTCCCGCCAGGTCATGTCAGCATCTCCTCGAGCGTTGTGGCTAGCGCCCGGGCGTCGGGCACCGCCCGGTCGTCACTACCGCGTGCGCGTACGACGATGTCATCCGGCCCGGCTACGACCACGATGCGGGCCCCGACCCGTGACGCGTGGGTCAGCTGGCCCTTCAGCGAGCGACGCGCGTAGTCGGTCTCGCACGTCCAGGCGCGACGTAGCTCGTTGAGGAGGCCGAGAAGCTCGTCTCGCGCCGCACCCTCGGCGAAGGCGAAGAACACGTCGACGCCGGCCACGTCGGGAGCGTCAGCGACGCCGGACTCGCTGCGCTGCTCGCACGAGAGCGCGATTCGCTCGACGCCGGCCGCCCAGCCGCACGCCGCCGTCGCCTTGCCACCGAGCTCTTCGACCAGGCCGTCGTAGCGGCCACCGGCGCAGATCGTGCTCTGTGCCGCATCGAGCTCCTCGTCAACGAATTCGAAGACCGTCCGCGTGTAGTAGTCGAGGCCGCGTACGAGACGCGGCGCGCGTGTGAACTCGATGCCGAATGTGCCGAGCAAGTCGGTGAGCTGGCCGAAGTGGGCGCGGCACGGCTCGCAGAGGTGGTCGCCGAGCAAGGGCGCGTCCTCGAGTAGCGCGCGAACGTCGCCGTTCTTCGTGTCGAAGACGCGCAAGGGGCTCACCAATGCCTTGGCGCGTGTGTCGTCGTCGAGGCGGTCGCTGTGCTCCTCGAGGAAGGCCCCGAGCTCGGCGACGTAGGCGGGTCGGCACCTTGCGCAGCCGATCGTGTTCAGGTCGACGCGGACGGGCGCAACCTGAAGGCCGTCGAGCGCTGCCGCGACGATCGCTATCAGCTCCGCGTCGATCGCCGGGTCGTCGGAGCCGATCGCCTCGGCACCGACCTGCCAGAACTCGCGCAGCCGACCCTTCTGTGGAGTCGCATACCGGAACATCGGCGCCGTGTAGCGCGCCTTGAACGGCAGCGGCGAGCGATGGAGGCCATGCTGGATGTAGGCGCGCACGACCTGGGCGGTCGCCTCGGGCCGGAGCGTCAGCGAACGCCCCGACTGGTCGTCGAACGTGTACATCTCTTTCTGGACGACGTCAGACCCGTCGCCTGCGGCGCGCGCAAAGAGAGTCGTATCCTCGAAGGTCGGAAGCGTGATCGGGCCGTACCCCGCCCGTGCTGCAGCCAGCTCGAGCGCGCCAATGACGGCCTGTCTCTGCGGCTGGGCTGACGGGAGGACGTCGCCGGTGCCCCTGGGCGCCTGCAGCTTCACGTGCGGCGCTCGGCGCGCAGGTCCTCGAGAAACGGGTTCGCATCCAGCTCTACAGCCAGCGTCGTGGTCGGCCCGTGCCCCGGATGTACGACCGTGTCGGCCGGAAGGCGCTCGAACAGCATGCGAATCGAGGAGAGAAGCGTTGCCCAGTCGGCGCCGGGCAGGTCGGTGCGCCCGACCGAGCCGGCAAAGAGCACGTCGCCGCTGAGCAGATTTCCGGATGCCCCGTACGCCAGGTGTGCGGGCGAGTGGCCGGGAACCGAGAGCACGTCGAGCTCGATGCCGGCCAGACTCAGCGACTCGCCGCCGTCGAGGAGCACGTCGGGCGAGTGAGAGCGCCCGCTGACGCCGGGCGGAAGATACTCGGTGAGGTTTTCGAGCAGATCGCGCTCGCCCGCAGGCATGTACACGGGCGCCTCTGTGATCTCGGCCAGATCGGCGACCGCACAGAGATGATCCCAGTGGCCGTGTGTGATCAGAATCGCCGTGCACACGAGGTCGGCATCGTCGAGCGCGCGCCTGATCTCGTTGGCCTCGGCGGAGGGGTCAACGACGAGCGCCTCTGTGTGACCTTCGGCGCCAACAATGTAGGCGTTTGTCTCGATCGGGCCGAGCGGAAGCTGATCGACGCGCAGGCTCACGCCAGTCGAGTCTATAGGCGGCAATCCACAGGGCCGGGCGGCCACGAAGCCGCTATCGGCGTGAAGAAGCTACGAGCGTCCGGAGCGCGGTCCGCTCGACCCGCGAGCGGCGAGCTTGCGCTCGTGGCGGCGCATCATGGTGCGGTACATCACGTGGTCGAGCAGGTAGCTGAGCGGCAAGAAGATGAGCAGCAGCAGGACGGCCTGGAAGATCTTGGCGCCGGTTGACAGCTCGTCGCCACCGGTGATGAAGACGAGCACGACCAGGAGCGGCCCGAAGATAGCGGCGCGCTTGCCGAGTCGCTGCAGGGATGGCTTCTGGATAGGACGGCCGCGCCCATCTTTCGGCTCGGCTTTCTCGGCCCGGCCGCCGGCGCTTTCCTCGGCCTCGGCCCGGGGCGAGTCGACGATGACCTCGTCGCCCTCGTCAGTGACCTTGACGTACTCCCATTCGTGACGCCGCTGTTTCTCGCGACGCCGGCGCTGTTTCTTCGTCGCCACGAGTCGATTATCGCAGTTGCGGGCTAGCTGAGAGCGAGCCCGATTGCGAGACCCGAGATGGCGGCTCCCGCGACGAGCGCGACTGCGAGAGGGACCGGGTTGAACCGGAGCGCGTTGTCGCGGCTGAAGCGGCTGGGCTCGCCACTCGTGTCGGTGCGCCACCTGGGTCCACCTCCCGTCTGCTCGACGGCTGCGGGCTTACGCACGCCGAGCATGGCGGCGGCGAGTACCGCGATCAGGAGACCGCCGAGCGCGCCACCGACGATCGCGGGAACGCCCCACCAGGGCATCAGCTCGCTCGGCTCAGGTCGTCGGCCACGGCTCGCACATTGTGCCTGCTGTGCGTGACGAGCGCGCTCGAAGAGGTGCATCGGCTCGTCCACCAGGCCGGGGAACTGACGCTCGGCGCATCCTCAGGCACGCCCATGGCCCCTGATCGTCAGCGCCGCGGCGTGCGCCGGAAAGCCTTCGTGCTCGGCGAGGGCGATGATTCCCGGCGCCAGCCTGGCCAGCGCCTCGGGTGTCGTCCGTGCAACCGAGCTCGTCTTCAGAAACGTTCGCGCCGTGACGCCCGAGGCGCGGCGCGCGAAACCGCCGGTCGGCAGTGTGGCCGGTACGCCGAGCAGGTAGTTGCCGGCGCTGAACGGCGTGTCTCCGAGCAGGATCTCGGCAGCGTGCTCGATCCGAGAGGCGAAGGCGTCTGGATCGCGCGTCGCTACGAGGAGGTGCTCGGGCGCGTACTCGTTGACGAACGCTGCGGCCTCGTCGAGGTCCGCGGTCAGAAACGCGCCGCCGTAGTTCGAGATCGCCGCGGCCGCGAACTCTGCGCGCCAGGATGGGAGCGCATCGAGCTGAGCGGCAATCTCGCCATCGACCTCGTCGATAAGCGCCTTGGAAGCTGTCACCAGCAGCGCGGCAGAGTCGCTGCCGTGCTCGGCCTCGTTGAGGACGTCGGCGGCCACGATCCGCGGGTCTGCGTGCTGGTCGGCGACGACGACGCTCTCGGTCGGGCCGAACAGCATCACTGTTGCGCAGCCCTCGAGCTGCACCCGAACCTGGGCGGCGGTGACCGCCGGTCCCCCCGGGCCGACGACCTTCGAGACGCGCGGGAACGTATCGGTGCCGAGCGCAAGTGCCGCGATCCCGGCCGGCCCGTTGGCACGAATCACCCGTTCGAGGCCCAGCTCGCGCGCGACAACGAGAACCGCCGGGTCGACGGCGCCCTCGGCGTCTGGCATCGGCGGTACGACAACCGTTAGCTCGGGAACACCGGCGACGACAGCGGGCGTACCGATCTGCACCAACACCGACGGGAATGACCCCTTCCCGCTTGGCACGAAGAGACCGACCGAGTCGATCGGGCCGGCATCTTCGCCGACCAGGTGCCCGGGCGCGATCTCATCGCGCCAGGAGGCGTCGCGGCTCGCCCGCTCGTTGAAGGCGCGACTGTTTGCGATCGCCGCGCGAATCGCGGCCACGACATCGGGTGCGACGGCCTTGGCTGCCTTATCCATCTCGGCCGCTGAGACCGGAAGCTCGGAGGGCTCGAGCTGCACGTCGTCGAAGCGCTCTAGCGCGGCGCACACAGCTTCGTCACCGCGAACGCGGACATCCTCGACGATCGCGTCGACGGATTTGACGAGCGCGGGATCGAAGATCGCACTCGTCGCGCGTTGCATGACGCGCGCCCGCACATCTGCGCGCATCTCAGCGACCACATGGCGCGCGAGCGCACCCACGTCAGCCCCGCTCGCCACCGGCGCTGACTGCAGCGATATCGTCGAAGCCAGCGAGGCGTGCTCGCTCCGCCGAGGTGACAGTCTCTTCGAGCAGACGAAGCTCGAGCAGCGAGTCGCTCGTCAGCGCTGGAAGGCGCAAGGCTGTCCCCGCCGCCGCAATCACGGCACCCACAGGCATCAGCCCGACGAGCTCGCTCCCGACAACGTCAACCCCACGCGCAAGCGCGAGCGACTCGACGGCAGCGACGACGTCATGCAGGCCACAGGCTTGCCAGTCCTCGACGTTCATGCTCACCTGAACGTTCCCCGTTTTCTCGAGCGCCAGGCCGAGCGCGCGGACGCCGCGAAATCCCCCACCCACTTCACGCACCTCGGCCGCGATCTCCTGCGCCAGCGCCAGATCGGACGTCGCGAGCTCGATGTTGAACGCGATCAACGGCGCCCGGACGCCGACCATCGTCGCCCCTGCGCTCCCGTGAAGCGTCGGTGGACCATGATCAGGGCTCAACTCGCCGGCGCGTACGCGCTCGGCGAGCTCGCTCGGACCGCCGCGCCGGTAGTACGCGGGGCGAGCGCCGTCCGGGAGGCGTTGCTCGGGGCAGAGCTGCCCGTAGAGGAAGACCGGAACGCCCAGCTCGTCCCCGACCCGCTCGGCGACGCGACGCGCGGCCCGGTGAGCCTCGTCGCGTGCGCGCTCGCTCAGCGGCACGATCGGAACGACGTCCGCGGCGCCAACACGCGGGTGGACACCCGCGTGTTGGCGCAGATCGATGCGCTCGACCGCGACGCGCACCGCCTTGACAAGCGCCTCGACGAGGTCATCGCCGCTTCCCGCGACGGTGAAGACGGTGCGGTTGTGGTCGGCGTCCGAGTGGACGTCGAGTACCGCGGCGCTGACCGCGAGTGCGTCACCGATCGCGGCGACGTCGTCCTCAGCCGCCGACGAGAAGTTCGGAACTGCCTCGAGTGGGAGGGGCACGCTCCAAGTCTAGGAGCGGGCGTTCGCTACGCCGAGTGCGCGCTCGCGTGTTCCAGCACCCACGTCGGAGCCTGAGCAGGCACGCGCCCAACGGCACTACCAAGGTCGGGAACGGCCTCGACGAGAACACCGGCCGCGCGAGCAGCATCGACCGCAGGGCGACCCAGGCCGACGAGCGTCGGCGCAAACGTTGGCTCTGTCAGATCGATAAACATGTCGCCGCTCACAATCGCCATACCTCCCGTGTTCTGCCAAAGAGGCAGATCTCCCTCGTCTTGAAGGTACGACGAACTGCGCGGATGCGCAACACGAGTGGTGCCCAGGCGTCGCCAACCCGCCTCACACCAGCGCTGCAACCGGCCCGGATCGGGCCCCTCACGGGAGTCTGCAGCGCGAGCCAGCGAACCTGATACGCCTGGCTACACTCGGCCAGTGAGCGAGACCGACCAGCCGCGAGAGGCACCGTCGAGGGCCCGGACATTCGTCCGGCTGATCGGCTTCCTGCGGCCCTACCGCTGGTCGTTGCTCGTCTCGACGGCCCTGGCCGTGGGCGCGCAGTTCGCGGGAATGACGATCCCTTGGTTGACGGGCAAAGTGATCGACGACGCCATTCCCGATCGCGACGGTCGGCTCCTCGGGCTGCTTGTCGGCTTCGTCGTCGTCTTCGGCCTGCTCAAGGCGCTGCTCATGCTCGGCCGTCGCCTGATCGCAGGACGGCAGGCCCTGGCCGTCGAGTACGACATCCGCAATCGCCTCTACTCGCATCTGCTCAGGCTCTCATTCCGGTTCTTCGATCGCTTCCAGACGGGTCAGCTCATGTCACGGGCCACGGCCGACCTGCAACACGTCCGCTTCTTCCTCGGCTACGGCCTCATCTTCCTCACCCAACACATCCTCACCGTCGTCGGCGTGACCGCGATCCTGCTCGTCCTCGATTGGCGGCTAGCGCTGGTCGCCCTGGCGATCACACCGGTGGTTCTCGCCGTCGCCTACCTCTTCAGCAAGAGCTCTCACCCGATCCTGCGCGAGGTGCAGCAACGCCTCGGCGCCGTGACGGCCAACGCGGAGGAGTCGATCGTCGGCGTGAACGTCGTCAAGTCCTTCGCCCAGGAAGACCGGGTCTCGGGCGAGTTCACCGGCCGCGTCGAGTCGCTGTTCGCCGAGTCGGTACGAGCCACGCGAAACCGCGCGATCTACAGCCCTATTCTCTCGACGCTGCCGCTCCTCGCGCAGGCCGCCGTGCTGATCGTCGGCGGGCGGCGGGTGATCAACGGCGACCTGACGCTCGGCGCGTTTGTCGCGTTCAACGTGTACGTGCTCATGCTCGTCGCGCCGCTTCGGATGCTCGGGATGTGGGTCGCCCAGGCACAGCGCACGGCCGCGTCGGGCGAGCGCGTGTTCGAGATCCTCGACGAGCCCGAGGGCGTCGTCGACCGACCCGAGGCAGAGGACATCCCGCCCGGCCCGGGCGAGGTCGTCTTCGAGTCGGTGACGTTCGGCTACGGGCCAGACCGAGACGTGCTGCACGAGATCGACCTGACGATCGAGGCGGGCCGCACGGTCGCGCTCGTCGGCTCCACGGGCTCGGGCAAGACCACGCTGACGACGCTCATTCCCCGCTTCTACGAGCCCTCTCGCGGGCGCGTCCTCGTCGATGGGAACGACGTGCGCGACGTGACCCGCAGCTCACTCCGCTCGACCATCGGCGTCGTCTCACAGGATCCGTTCCTCTTCTCTGCGACGATCCGAGAGAACATCACCTTCGGAGCTGCCGGCGCGTCAGACGCTGAGGTCGAGGCCGCCGCCCGCGCGGCGCAGGCTCACGAGTTCGTCGGCGAGCTCGCCGATGGCTACGACACGGTTATCGGCGAGCGGGGCATCACGTTGTCCGGGGGGCAGCGCCAGCGGATCGCGATCGCGCGAGCGTTGCTGATCGACCCGCGCATCCTCGTGCTGGACGACGCGACCTCGTCGGTCGATGCGCAGACCGAGGCCGAGATCCGCCGCGGACTCGAGGCGCTGCTGCGCGGCCGCACCACGGTGATTATCGCCCACCGGCTCTCGACGATCGCACTCGCCGACGAGGTCGTCGTCCTCGAAGAGGGCCGACTCATCGCCCAGGGAGCTCACGAGGCCGTGCTCGGGCAGAGCGAGACGTACCGCACCATCGTCGAGTACGGGCAGCTGCCGTCCGGGGCTGATGAGCAGAGCGCCGACGTCGCATGACAGGTCGCGCGCCATGAGAGTGCACCAGCCCGGGACATACCGGGGACCGAGCGGCGCCTCGCGCGCGGACGTCGAGGACTGGAGCTGGCGCCGCACGATCCGACGGACGGCGCTCCTGGCCAGGCTGACTGCCCCCTACAAGGGCCAGGCGCTCCTCGCTGTCGGCTCACTGCTCCTGGCGACTGCGGCGACCCTGGCTCTCCCCTTCCTGGCCAAGCTCGCCATCGACGAGGGAATCACGAAAGGCGACAGCGGACGCCTGGGCACGATCGTTGGTCTCTTCGTCGGCGCCGCAGCGCTCGGCTGGCTCGCGACCACGGGGCACACGTACTTCACGAGCTGGGTCGGCGAGCGGGTGCTCTCTGATCTGCGCTTGCGCCTGTTCCGTCACCTGCAGTCGCTCTCGCTCGGCTACTACGAGCGCAACCGCACGGGCGCGACGATCTCGCGCCTGACGAACGACGTCGAGGCGCTCGATCAGCTCGTCACCGACGGCGTCGCCAGCCTCGTGCAGAACTCGCTGGTGCTGGTCGGCTCTGCCGCAATCCTGCTCGTGCTCGACTGGCGCCTCGCGCTGGCCACGCTGGCTGTCTTCCCGCTGATGGCGCTGGCAACGGCCATCTTCCGCCGCCTCAGCTCCCGTGCCTACCGGCGCGTGCGCGAGCGCATCGGTCACGTCTCGGCCACGCTGCAGGAGGACATCTCCGGCATGCGCGTCGTGCAGGCCTTCGCGCGCGAGCGCAAGAGCCGCGAGCAGTTCCTCGAGGTCAACGGCTCATACCGCCGCGCCAACGAGCGGACCGTGCTCATCTCGGGGCTCTACTTCCCGTTCGTCGACGTCGTCTCGGCCAGCGCTGCCGCCGTCGTCCTCGGCTACGGCGGCTACCTCGTGTTCGGCGGGTCGTTGACCATCGGCACGCTGTTTGCCTTCATCGGCTACCTGGCCAACTTCTTCGAGCCCGTGCAGCAGCTCTCACAGCTGTACAACACGTTTCTGGCGGCGGTTGCAGCGCTCGACAAGATCGTCGACGTGATGGAAGAGGAAGCCGACATCGTCGACGCCCACGACGCCCGGCGCCTCGAGACCGCCCGCGGCGACGTGCACTTCGACAACGTCACGTTCGGCTATGGCGAGGGCCCGGCCGTGTTACATGGCCTCGAGCTCGACGTGAGCACAGGAACGACGGTCGCACTCGTTGGACACACCGGCGCAGGCAAGTCGACCATCGTGAAGCTGCTCGCGCGTTTCTACGACCCCCGTGCGGGTCGCGTGACGCTCGATGGCTTCGACATCCGCCTGATCGAGCAGCAGAGCCTGCGCGCACAGCTGGGAATCGTGCTCCAGGAGGGCTTCCTCTTCGGTGAGACCGTGGCGACGAACATCGCCTTCGGACGCCCCCAGTCCTCGCGGGAAGAGGTGACGCGGGCCGCCGAGCAAGTAGGCGCCCACGACTTCATCGCCGCGCTCCCGGAGGGATACGACACCCGCGTCGGGGAGCGGGGCAGCCTGCTCTCACTCGGGCAGCGCCAGCTGATCGCCTTCGCCCGGGCACTGCTCGCCGACCCGCGCATCCTGATCCTCGACGAGGCGACCTCGAGCGTCGATATCGCCACCGAGCAGCGGATCGAAGAGGCGCTCGGCGAGCTGCTCGGGGGCCGCACCGCGTTCGTGATCGCGCACCGGCTCTCGACGATTCAGCGCGCCGACCTGATCGTCGTGCTCGAGAACGGGCGCGTCGTCGAACAGGGGACGCACAGCGAGCTGATCCGAATCGCGGGTCACTACGCGCGGCTCTATGGCGCGTGGGCGGCCGCCGCATAGCGCACGAGAAGGCTGCTCGTCGCACAGCTCCTCGGCCCGCCCTGGGCGCAACGCGGGCCGATGGCGTACTGCTGAGGAAGTAGCGTGCAGCGCGTGATCGACGACGAGCAGCAAGAGCAGCTCGAGCCGCCGCAGGCAGTCGAACCCGCCGAAGAGACCCTGCTCACGCCGCGCGAGGCGGTCGGGCAGATGCGCATCAAGGCCCCCTACCGGGCGAACAAGAAGCTGCGCGAGCTGTTCGGCCGCGTCAACGACGACCGCCAGCTCAAGGCCTGGTGGCATGCCGCGAACGGCAACGCGATCAAGCGACTCGAGATCACCGATCACTCCTGGGTGCACGTCCAGGTCGTCACCAACATCGGCCTGAAGCTGTTGCGCCAGCTTGCAAAGCACAAGGTCGAGGCCTCGGTCGTGCGCGACTTCGGCATGACCAGCGACGACGCCGAGGTGGTCGTCGCACTCGGCTCCTTCCTGCACTGCGTTGGCATGGCCGTTCACCGCCAGGGACACGAGGACTTCAGCATGTTCCTGGCCGAGCCGAAGATGCGCGAGCTGCTCGAAGGGATCTACGAGGAGCCCGAGCTGACCGTGATCACGGTCGAAGTCCTTCAGGCGATCACGAGCCACCGTGAGTACGGCCAGCCACTGACGCTCGAGGCCGGGATCGTGAGGGTTGCCGACGCGCTCGACATGGCCAAAGGGCGCTCTCGGATCCCGTTCGAGCGCGGGCGTATGTCGAGTCACTCGCTGTCGGCCGCCGCGATCGATTCGGTGACGATCACCGACGGCGAGGAGCGGCCGATCGCGATCAAGATCGCCATGACCAACTCCTCGGGGATCTACCAGGTCGACGAGCTGCTCAAGGGCAAGCTGAAGGGTTCAGGGCTCGAGGAGTACGTCGAGGTCTCGGCGCACATAGAGGCCGAGCAAGAGGAGCGACTCGTGCCGGTCTATCGGCTCGAGCTCTAACGACGAACGGGCTCGGAAGCACGGCCGTAAACTCGTCGATCGGCGGCGCTCAAATCGTCGCTCGGCCGGCTAGAATGAGACCCCTGTGCGGGATCGTCTAATGGCAGGACGCCTGACTCTGGATCAGGTAGTCTAGGTTCGAATCCTAGTCCCGCAGCTTCCTAGAAAGCCCCCCATACGCAGGGTTTTTTCGTCCCGTAGCCAGATGCTCAAGCTGTCGATCCGCGTCGAGCGCCTGCGTCGGATCGACAGGGTCGCGATCGCGGCTAGCGCCAGGGCCTGTCCCGGCCAGTACCGGTCACCTCGAGGAAGAAGGAGGCGGCCCGATCGATCTTGCGTGCGCCGCGCCTAGTTGCGCGACGGGCCCAGAAACGGCGCCGTCTGTCGGCGCCCCGCGGATTGTCCGGCTCGCGCTCGAGCGCTCGCGTGTGGGGGGCCGATGCCGATCCGAAGCGCATGGGCCCGGCTAGCCGAGATGCTGCGAGAGCTGGCGGTGCGCGCTCGAGCCCGGGGCGAGCAGCTCGAGTGCGCTCTTCCAGACCTCACGTGCCTCGTGCGCGCGGCCCTGGCGGTTGTAGAACGTGCCAAGGTTCGCGAGGATCTGACCCTCGATCTGCCGGTCGCCGAGAAGGCGAGCGATATCGAGAGCCTCCTCGTAGGAGCGCACGGCCTTTGCGCGGTTGCCCTGCGCTGTGTGTGCCAGACCGAGGTTCGAGAGCGATAGGCACTCTCCCCGCCGGTTGCCGAGTCGCGTAAAGATCCTCAGCGCCTGCGTGTAGCAGACGACCGCCTTCTCGTACTCTCCTCGGCCGCGGTAGCTCCGTGCGAGCGCGTTGAGCTCAAGCGCCTCGCGTCGGTGATCACCGAGATCCCGATAGCGAGCGAGCGCCTCCTGGCCGACGCGAACGCCATGGCGGCGGCGGCGCCACCTGCGGGCGATGCGGGCTACATCGCGCCATGTTTCGCGAAGCTCGTAGCGACCCAATCGCAGCTCACGCCGAGCCCTGTTCGACGCACGCCGGCCCAACACGCTGGCCCGCGCCCGCCTTGCCGCCCAGCTGCTCGGGCTGCGGCCATCGGTCGACGTCGACGCAGCAGCGATCGACGTCTCAGCGGTGTCCAGCTCGGGATCTTCGCTGGTCGCCCTGGCGCGAATCCGCGCGCCGGTCATGGTTGCGAGGTCGCGCAGACGCGCCGAGCCTGATGCGAGCGCCGCACCTGCGCGCCGCGGCTCGATCACCGGCCGCAGGCGGATTGCAGTCTTGTAGAGCTGTGGCGGCGCGAACGGAAGCTCGTCGACCACGCGCACCCGTACGGGGCGCCGCGGACGTGCCTCATCGCGAGAAGTACCGGTTGTCTCGACTGGCTCGTCCACCCTCACGCTCTTTCGCGCCGCGGGTGTCCCCTCCTTCTGCGTGGCGGGAAGCGTCTAGTTCGCGCCGCGCACGAGCGTTTCGAGTCTGAGCAGCTGCGAAGACGCAGTGATGAAGAGGGTTGTGCCGCTCGGGCCGCCCCACCCCAGGTTCGCTGCGAACTCGGGCGTTTCGACAATGCCGAGCCGCTCACCCTCCGGCGAGATCACCCATACGCCTCCGGGGCCGGTGCACCAGACGTTGCCGCGCTCGTCGCATTTCATGCCGTCGGGTACGCCGACCGGCGCGTCGGGGTCCAGCGGGGCGATACCAGCGCTCGTCAGCCGCCCGCCGGCGCCCTGGCGAAAAAACAGGCTCTCGCCCCGTACAGCGATGCCGTCACCGAGCTGGAACGCCGTGATCGTCATCTCGAGCGAGTCGTTCGCATAGAGCACCGAACCATCGGGTGAGATGCAGATCCCGTTCGGGAAACGGATCCGGTCGCTGACGAGCGTCAGCTCGCCGCTCTCAGGATCGAAGCCGAACACGCCGCAGAAATCGAGCTCCGCCTCTCGCTCCTTCCCCCACGCTTCTATCCGCCCAGCCGGATGGGGATCCGTGAACCAGATCGTGCCGTCGCGCGCCACGGTCACGTCGTTGGGCGAGTTCAGCTCGTTGCCCTGCCAGTGCGAGATCAGGACCTCGACCGACCCATCGGCTGCAGTCCGGGAGATCACGCTTCGCACGTGCTCACACGCAAGCAAGCAGCCGCTGCGATCCCAGGCCAGTCCGTTGGCTTTCCCGCTCGGGTTTCTGAACACCGAGACGCCCGAATCGGCGTCCCAGCGATGAATCGTGTCACCGGGAATATCGCTGAAGAGCAGAAAGCCGTCGTCGTGCCAGAGCGGCCCTTCGATGAAGCCGAACCCGCCGGCGAGGACTTCGAGCTCCGCCGCTGGATCGATCAGCTGTTCGAGCATGTTGGCGCGAGATTGTCGCACAGCGGCGCCGCACGCCGCGGCGAGTTGAGACCGGCGGCGTTTTCTGTCTTCATGGACGTATGCGTGGGATGAGAGATCGAAGCCGGCCAGCCGTCGCCACCCCCCGAGCGGCATCGGTCACGCACCGGAATGCCGGGCGCTGACACAGGGCGAACGTCCGACGATACAACACGGGCGCGGCCGTCCCTACGGCGTTTTCGAGCGTGGCGATTCCTGGTCATCTCGGCGATCGCCCTCGTTGCCGCAGGCGCGGCCGTCGGCGGCAACACCCCGTCGAAGGGCAAGCGACCTTACGCCCTCGACGCCGGCGTCAGGGCAAACGCGCAGTCAGGCGTTCCCCACCTCGATGCAGAGCGCATGGTCGCGCGCCAGTTTGGCCAGTCAGCTGGCGTCGTCACCTGCCCGGTTAGCCAGCTCGCGCTCGAGCGGACGCGGCTGCGGGGCATTACCGGCACGCTTTCGCACTGGTACTGGGACCACCCGGCGAGAACACAGCGCGCGCAGTTCCTCGCCGAGGTATTCGTTCATGAGAAACCGCTGCCAGGCGGTGGACCCTGGGGCTCGCACGGTGAGCTCCACGAGGTCATGGGCGAGCGCGCGACCGTCGGCCGCTGGAACATGCGACTTGCTCCGAGGCAGGGCAGCGACACGATCTTCGTCGATCACCGGCTCGGATTTACCTGGACTGTCCCCAGCGGCAGCTACGTGACGCTCTGCGTGTTCGTCAACAACACGCAGCCGCCGCGCTACTCGTGGGAGGCGCAGCTTGCGCTCGTCACCAACCGGGACATGAAGCGCACTCCCAACGACTGAGCCGCCGGCCGAGAAGCGCGCCCACCAGTTTGAGGCGCGGCACCAGGTTCAGGGTTATCACTGACGAAGCGCTGGCAGCCGCTGGCTATCGTTGGCGAACCGATGGCGCCCGACTCCAGCCGCTTCGCACCGCTACGCCGAGGGCTCGTGCTCGCTGCCGCGCTCGCGCTCGTCGCACTCGTAGCTGCGGCCTGTACCGGCTCTGACAGCGCGTCCGAACCGGCCACCCCGCCCGCGGAGGCCGAGGCTGCCGAGCCGCCCGCCGCACAGCCCGAGGCGCCCGAGCCCGCTCCAGGCGAGCCGCCGGCCCCATCCGCTAGCGGCTCGAGCTCAGAGTCCGTGCCCGTCAGCTTCTCGCGCGACATCGAGCCGATCGTCACGGGCACCTGCGCTCAGTGCCACACTGGCAACGGACCGGGGACACAACACGTCACGATGGAGACAGCGGGTGACGTCGCCGATGTCGCTGACGTCGCGGCAAGCCTCGTCAGCCTCAGGCTCATGCCGCCCTGGCCTGCCGCCGGGACAAGTGTCGCCTTCGCCGACGACTGGAGCCTGAGCGACGACGAGATCGCGGCCCTCACGCAATGGGCGGCCGACGGGGCGCCGCTCGACGTCGACAGCGAGAAGGCAATCGTGTCAACCGCCGGCGTCTTCAGCCTCGAGGCTCCGGATACCGTCCTCGGCCCCTCAGAGGGCTTCGACGGCGGTGCCGGAGACGATGACCAGTACCGCTGCTTCATCTACGACCCGGAACTCACCGCTGAGGCGTGGATGCAGGCATACGAGTTCCTCCCCGACCAGACCGCGGTCGTGCACCACGCGATTGGCTACCTCGTGCCGGGCTCGGTCCGCGAGCGCGCACTCGCTCGCGCCGCAGAGGATCAGGCCGGCGGCTGGGAGTGCTTCGGCGCCTCCGGCGTCGGAGAAGACGAGATCTTTCTCGGCTGGGCTCCCGGGCAGGGTCCAGTGCGTTTCCCCGAGGGATCTGGCCTTCGACTCGAGCCGGGCGACTTCCTGATCATCCAGATCCATTACCACTTCGACATCGACGCACCGGCCGATTTCTCGGGCATCGCGATCGATTTCGCCGAGCCAGGCCAGGACCTCGACGAGGTCATCATCGAGGAGTTCGTAGCGCCCGCCGAGATCCCCTGTGGACCCAACGAGAGTGGCCCGCTGTGCGATCGATCGGCAGCGCTGACGAACGCGATCCAGAAGTACGGGCGCGAGGGAGTCGGAGCCAACCCGATTCTGCAGGCCTGCGGCGGAGCGTCGTCGGTCGACTTCGTCGACGGGATCCCGAGCGCGCGCTGTGACAACCCGATCGCGACGCGCGGGCAAATCATCTCAGTCCTCGGTCACGAGCACGAGCTAGGCCATTCGTTCAAGCTCACGCTCAATCCGGGCACCCCCGACGAGCAGGTGCTGCTCGACATCCCCCGCTGGGAGTTCGGGTGGCAGTTCAACTACTACCCGATCGACGAGATCATGGTCAAGCCCGGAGACTGGGTGCGCATCGAATGTAGCTGGGATCGCACGTTGCGCGACCCCGAGCTCGAGCCGGCCTACGTGCTCTGGGCGGACGGCACCGACGACGAGATGTGCTTCGGAACGATGACCGTCCGCGAGCTCAGCTGAGTACCGCTCCTCGCCCGCCTCTTCAACCGAATCACGGAGATATCGGAGCGGGAGGCCGCTGGGAGTCGGCCTCCCGCCGAGATGCGGAACGTCGAGCTCTCGAGCGATGGTTGACTCGAAAGCTCGCCGCCCGTTCAGTGTCGCAGGTTCTATTCGCGCCGCAACTCGAACAGAATCGGCGGAAGGCCCGTACGGGATTCGAACCCGTGTTACCGGCGTGAGAGGCCAGCGTCCTAGGCCACTAGACGAACGGGCCGTACCGGGCAAGAATACAGAAGCAGGCGCTACGCTCGCCTCGCGCAGGGTCTTGTCGAGGAGGGCGGTATGGAGCATTTCGACGTCGTCGTAGTTGGTGCCGGGTCGAGCGGCGGCATCGTGGCGTCGCGACTCTCCGAGAACCCCGATCGCTCGGTGCTCCTGCTCGAGGCCGGCCCCGATTTCCCGGACGAGGAGGAGCTGGCACCGCTCTTCGCCGTCAGCGGTGGCCAGGCCTGGTTCCCCGCCGGCATTCCCGAGATGGACTGGGGCTACTGGAACGAGCCGATGCCGAACAGTCATCGCGTGCGACTGGCACGCGGGAGGCTGGTCGGGGGCTCCTCGATGGTCAACGGCTGCGTCGCCGTGCGCGGTGCCCCGTTCGACTACGACCGCTGGGCGAGCTTCGGCAACACGGGCTGGTCATGGGCCGACGTGCTTCCCTACTTCCTCGAGATCGAGAACGACCTCGACTTCGGTGAGGAGGAGCTGCACAACACGACCGGCCCGATCCCGGTTCGACGCTTCTGGGAGCGCAGCTGGGACCCGGTACACCACGCCTTCGTCGAGGCCTGCGTCGACATGGGACTCGAGTACGAGCGCGACCTGAACAAGCCGCAGGCGAGCGTCGCGACCGTGGGGCCCTGGCCGCAGAATCGCCACCGCGAGATCCGCATGGGCACGCTTGTCACGTACATCCGCGCCGCGCGCGGGCGAGAGAACTTCACCCTTCGATCTGACGCGCTCGTCGATCGGGTGCTGCTTGACGGAACTACGGCGCGGGGCGTCGCTTACTTCGACGCGAGTGGCGAGCGCCAGGAGGTTCACGCCGACCTCGTCATCGTCGCCGCAGGCGCCTACTCGACGCCGCCGCTCCTCCAGCGCTCGGGTATCGGTGTCGCCGAGGAGCTGCGCGCCGCCGGCATCCAGCCGCTCCACGAGCTTCCGGTCGGCCACGGCCTTCTCGACCACGCCAACTGCGCGTTCGTCATGCACGCGCCGGCACTCTCGGAGCGCCTGGGCCGCCTTTTCCTCACCAGCTGCCGGGCGCCGCTCGGGATGCTCGACGAACCCGAGTGGCAGGCATTCCCTGTGCCGCTCGACGAGGACGATGGCACGGCCGCCATCATCATCCGTCACAACCGCCAGGAGGCCGAGGGCTACGTCCGCGCGCAGAGCGCTGACCCGGCGCAGGCGCCCATTATCGATCACCGCTACGGGTCGGTCGAGCGCGACCTCGAGCGCTTCGCCCACGGCTGGGAGTTCTTCCGCGAGGCGATCGAGAAGCCCGCGTTCGCGAAGACGGGCGCGCGCGAGCTAACCGCGGGCGAGGACCCGCGCGAGATCGCGCTCAGATGCCTTCAGACCGCGCAGCACCCCGTCGGCTCGTGCCGGATGGGGCCCGCCAGCGACCCGCGGACGGTCGTCGATCCCGACCTGCACGTCCACGGGATCGACCGTCTGATGGTCGCCGACTCGAGCATCTTCCCCGACAACGTCATGAACAACACGAACTTGACTTGCTACGTGATCGGCGAGATCGCGGCGGACATCGTCGACGGCGCCCGCCACCAGCCGTACGAGCTGGCGCTTACTCGATAGCGGCGACGGCCATTATTTCGACCAGGAGATTCGGCAGCGCGAGGTTCGACTCAACCGTCGCCCGCGCGGGTGGCTGACCGGGCGCGACCCAGTCGTTCCAGACGTCGTTCATCTCGCTGAACGTCGAGATGTCGACCAGCCAGATGTTCGCGCTGAGCAGGTTCGACTTGTCGCTGCCGACCTCCGCGAGGAGCTCGTCGATCTGCTGGAGGATGTCGATCGTCTGATCGCGCACGGTGTCTCCTGTGCGCGCGATCTGTCCGGACAGGTACACCGTGTCGCCGAGGACGACGGCCTGGCTGAGGTTTGGCTTGACGCCGAGTCGCTCGATTGCCACGGGATTCGCTCCTTCTTTCGCGTGTGCATGGATCCAGGCTCGTCTAGCGCTCGACCTGCGAGCCGCCGACGACTGCCTCTTCGCCCGAAGCAAAGCGCACCCACGCCTTGTGGGTGCCGTCGTAGTCGGGGCCCCAGAGCAGCAGCGTCGCATCCTCGCCGCGCACCTTGCACGGCTGGTTGCTGGCCTCGTCGGCGCCGCGCCAGGCGCGGACGAAGACGTTTGTGTCGTACTCATCGCCGATCGTCGACGGCTCGCAGTGGCCCGGATGGATCCGAGTCTCGGCGGGCAGGCCTATGAGCCGTTCCATGACCGAGTGCTTGTGCCCGTCGAAGATCGCGCCCCGACCGCGCGTGCCGCCGACCGTTCCCCTGAACAGGCAGTCGGCCGTGAAGCAGTCGGCGCCACCGATCAGGTACGCGAGATGTCCGGGGCTGTGCCCGGGTGTTGCGATCGCCTCGATCTCGAGCTCGCCCGAGCTAAGCGTCTCGCCGTCCTCGATCGTCTGGTCGACGCCGAAGCTCAGCTGGGCCGCCGACGTCGAGCTCGCAACGAGCGGCGCGTCGAAGCGTTCGCGCATCGCCTCGACGCCGACGACGTGGTCCACGTCCTCGTGCGTCAGAAGGATGTGCGTGATCGTGATGCCCTCGCTCTCGGCTCGGGCGAGGAGTGCGTCGTGCTCGCCGTTTCCGTCCATGAGCACACCGCTCCCGCCCGGGCCGTCGGCGACCAGGTAGGCGTTCGACAACCACGAGGAGTGCTCGGCTCGGTCGATGATCATCTCGGCATCCTTTCGAATCTGCGGCGCACGCCGTCTAGTGCAGCTCGATCACGCTGCGGATCCCATCCTGGGCCTCCATCAGCTCGAACCCGCGATTTACGTCGTCCAGTGAGATTCTGTGCGACACGAACGAGTCCACGTCGATCTCGCCCGCAAGGTAGCGCTCGACGAGCTTGGGAACCTCGTCGCGCCCCTTTACGCCACCGAACGATGATCCCGCGATGCGCCGGCCCGTGATCAGGAAACGCGGGATGACATCGAGCGTCTCGCCCTTGCCGGCGACTCCGGCCACGGTGCAGAGGCCCCAGCCCATTCGGGCCGACTCGACGGCCTGGCGCATGACGGCGACGCTGCCTGTCGCCTCAAATGTGTAGTCGGCGCCGAAGCCGTCCGTTTCCTCGACGATCCGCTCGACGATGTCCTCACCGCCGACCATCGTCTCGGTCGCCCCGTGCTGGCGTGCGAGGGCGAGGCGATCGTCAGATAGGTCGACGCAGATGATCCGCTCCGCGCCCTGGAGCCGGCAGCCGACAACGGCACCGAGGCCGACCATTCCGGCGCCGAAGACGACGCAGGTCGAGCCGGCGTCGACCTTGGCCGTGTTCGTCGCGGCGCCGATGCCGGTCGAGAGCCCGCACGCGAACAGGCACGCGCGATCGAGTGGCGCCTCGGGCGTGACCTTCGCAAGCGCGATCTCGGGCATGACCGTGTACTCCGCGAACGTCGACGTTCCCATGAAGTGGCGAATCGGCTCGCCGTCGAGCGCGAGCCGCGGCGTTCCGTCCGGGAGGAACCCCTGGCCCTGCATCTCGCGGATCGCGAGGCAGATATTCGTCTTCGAGCTCTGACAGTGCACGCACTCCCGGCATTGTGGCGAGAAGAGCGTTACGACGTGATCGCCAGGTGCGACATCCGTCACACCCTCGCCTACTTTCTCGACGACGCCTGCGCCCTCGTGGCCAAGTACCGTCGGTGCGTAGCCCGAGGGGTCGACGCCCGAAGCCGTGTACAGGTCGGTGTGACACACGCCGCACGCTTCGAGCCGCACGAGCACCTCGCCCTGCCTGGGCTCAGCGAGATCGAGCTCCTGAACGACGAGTGGCTTGCCGAATTCCTCCAGTACAGCGGCGCGCATCTTCATGCGTCGCTCTCCTTTCCTTGGGCGGGGCCCGCGCATCGTAGTCAGGGCCAACACGCTCGGCGAGCAGCGAAGCACCGCCGCGGAGGGGAGAACCTAGACGAGTGCGGCAGCGCGCTCGAGTCGGGCTAGCGACTCATCGCGGCCGAGTAGCTCGAGCGACTCGAAGAGACCTGGCGAGATCTTCGAGCCGGTGATCGCCATGCGGACCGGCTGGAACGCCTTGCGTGGCTTCAAATCGAGCCGCTCTGACATATCGCGCAGCCCCGCCTCGATCGCCGCTGCCTCGAACGGGTCGGCGCCCGCCAGCACGCATGCGGCGGCAGCGAGGATCTCGCCCGAGTCACCGAGCTGCTCGGCGGTCGGCTCGGGCTCGCCGAAGAGAAAGCGGCAGAAGTCCGGGTACTCACCCAGCGTCGCGATCTTCTCCTGGACGAGGGGAACGCTCGCGCGCACGGTGTCTTCGTCGCCGTCGAAGTCCTGCTCGGCGAGGTACGTCGACAGCGCTTCCACGTAGTCGTCGGGAGCCAGCTCGCGCAGGTGCACGCCGTTCAACCACGTGAGCTTCTCGTAGTCGAAGGTCGCCGGGCTCGTCCCGACACGCTCGAGCGAGAAGCCACCCATGAGGTCATCACGGGACATCACCGTGGTCTTGTCGTCGAGGCTCCAGCCGAGCAACGCGAGGTAGTTCATCATCGCGGCCGGTAGGTAGCCAGTACTCCTGAACTCCTCGATCGAGACGGCGCCGTGACGCTTCGAGAGCTTCTTGCCGTCGGTGCCGAAGACGTTGGGCACGTGGGCGAAGGAGGGCCGCTCACAGCCGAGCGCGTCGAGCACGAGCAGCTGCTTTGGCGTATTCGACACGTGATCGTCGCCGCGGATCACGTGCGTGATCTCGGTGTTTGCATCGTCGACCGGCGCCGCGAAGTTGTACGTCGCGCGCCCGTCGGAGCGAAGCAACACGAAGTCTTCGATATCGGCGTTCCCGACCTCGACGGGGCCCTTCACGAGATCGGTCCACCCCGTCGCCTCTTCATCCGGCACACGGAGCCGCACAGCGCCATCGTCCTCGTACGCGGCACCGGATTCGAGCAGGCTCTGAGCAGCCGCCGTGTGAGCGGGCGCGTTGTCGAGCTGGAAGGTCGGCTCTGCGTCCCAATCGAGACCGAGCCACGTCAGCGACGCAAGGATCTGCTCGGTGGCCTGGTCGACCTCACGGCTCGTGTCGGTGTTCTCGATGCGAACGAGGAACTCGCCGCCAGCGTTACGCGCGAACAGCCAGTTGAAGAGTGCCGTACGAACGCCTCCGATATGCAGGAAGCCGGTCGGGCTCGGCGCGAAGCGGACGCGTGGGCTCACGCGCGTCATCGTAGTGTCTGTACCGTGCGTGGCCACAGCGAGAGAGAGGAGTGCCGTGGCTGACGATGGCTTGTTCCACTTCGTGGCCGAGACCTACTCGAGCAACACGTCTGGCCGGGCGTTTCAGAAGGTCAGAGGCAACAACTTCGTCATCGACGACCCGGCGCCCCCGCCCTACGACGGGCCGGGCGAGTCGCCCAACGCCGGCGAGTACTTCGTCTCGGGCATCACCGGTTGCGCCGTGCTGATGATGCACCGGATCGCGCGCGCCGAGGATCTTCCTCTCGAGGGCTGCCACGTCACGATGGACGTCGCACTCGACCGCGAGAAGGAGCGAGGCGAGCACACGCTCCTCGACGTAGCTCATATGCACTTCAGCTTCGCGGGCGTCGACGACGAGCAGGCCTCGCGACTGGTCCACATTTTCAAAGCGACCTGACCCCTCTATGGATCGGTCGCGGTCGCGACCCCCGACACGACAATCGAGTACGACACAAACTTCTCCTGAGCGCCCCGCTCAGGCTTCGACGCGCAGCGGCACTGCCCTACCCGTGCCTCCGACCGTAGTTCCGGGGGCGCACGTCTCGAGCGGCGGCGGCATCTACCGTGCCATCGAGCGCGCCCGCGCCGTCGACGCAGACGCGCTGCAGCTGTTCACCCAGAGCCCGAGGGCGTGGCGCCCTACCGACCATGCGGCCGAGGCGCTCGAGCGGTTCCGCGCCGATCGCAGCGAGCACGGCATTGAGGCCGTCGTATGCCACGCGCTCTACCTGATCAACCTCGCGAACCCCGATCCCGAGATCTACGAGAAGAGCCGCACGGCGCTCACGACCACCGTCGATGTTGGCGTCGCGATCGGGGCCGACGCCGTCGTCTTCCATGTCGGCTCGCACCTGGGCCAGGGCCTCGACGCCGTGCTGCCGCAAGTCGCCGACGCGCTCGAGGAGGCGCTCGCGGGCTGCCATGGGCCCACGTGGCTGCTGCTCGAGAACTCGGCCGGCGCGGGCGGAACGATAGGTCGCTCAATCGATGAGCTCGCGACGGTCATCGACTATCTCGGCCACCCGGCGCGCCTCGGCGTCTGTCTCGACTCGTGCCACCTCTACGTCTCGGGCGTCGATGTAGGCGACCCCGGCGAGCTCGATAGCTTCGTCGCCGAGCTCGACGAGACGATCGGACTCGACCGGCTGCGCTGCCTGCACGTCAACGACGCAAACGCACAGCTCGGCTCGAACCGCGATCGCCATGCAAACCTGCTCGAAGGCGAGCTCGGCGAGCGTCTCGCCACCTTCCTCCGGCACGAGTCGTTCGCGGGCCTACCCGCCATCCTCGAGACGCCAGGCCCGAAACGCAAGGGCCCTGACGCGGCCGAGGTCAAGACGCTGCGATCGCTCGCTGGCAGCGCAAGCTAGCTCAAGGATCGCCCCCGCTTCGTAGACTCGCCGGATGACCGACTCGACGCGCGACTCGCTCGCGCTGCTCGCACACGAGCTGCGCTCGCCCATCGGCACCATCGCCGCGGCAGCGAGCGGGCTCGAGCGCGGAGGCGAGTCGCTTCCCGTCGACAAGCAGCGCGCTCTCGTCCAGCTCGTCGCGAGCGAGGCGAAGCGCCTGGCGCGCCTCGTCGATGCTGTCATCTCGACCGCTCAGCTCGACGCCGGAGAGCTTCCGATCGAGCTTCGTGACACAGATGTAGGAGAGCTCGTTCAGGCGGCGGCCGCAGCTGCGGAGACGATAGCGCCCGAGGGTCGCGCGATCGTCTGCGATGTGGCGGGCATCGTGCGCGCGCGCGGACGAAGACCGGCTGCGTCAGGTGATCGACAACCTGCTCGACAACGCGATCAAGCACGCGGACGGCGAGGTTCGCCTGATCGCGAGCGGCAATGGATCACGAGCGCGCGTCGAGATCAGCGACGACGGCCATGGAATCCCGGCGTCCGAGCGCCAGGCGATCTTCGAGAAGTTCAGGCGTCTCGAGTCATCGGCCAGCTGGCTCGGGACTCGGGCTCTGGCTCTGCCACGAGCTCGTGACGCGCATGGGCGGAACGATTCAGGTCGACGACGCGGCGGGCGGCGGGGCGCTCTTCGTGATCGAGCTGCAGGCAGCCGGGAGCTAGACCCGTCTGCCACCACTCCGGTCGCTCTGGGCGAACGCGGTCGACGCGGCCGGTCGGACTAGGCCGTCGCCGAATCGCCGTCGGTGCCGGCGACCGGAACCTGTGCGATGACGCGAAACGCAGGCTTGCCCTGCGGCAGCTCGTGGAACTCGGGATTCACACAGCCGAGCTCGTCGCCGCGTCGCTCGTAACAGCGCGAGACCTCGGCGCCGCACATCGGAAGCGGACGCCGCTTGGCGCGGACGGCGCCGAAGCCGCCCTTGCGGCCGAGCGTCTCGTTGAGGAGATCGAGATCGATCTCGACGTCGTAGACCTTGTGCATGCAGCCGATGTAGGTGCGGCCCCACTCCTCGTAGGCGTACACGAACGGGCAGGCCTGCTCGACACACCGCGACGGGTAGACGACCTTGTCGCAGAAAACCGCACAGCGTCGACACTCGGTCTCGTCCTGCGGACGTAGAGGCAACCGGGTCTCGACCAGAGCGCGCTGCTCCATACCGCTCGATTGTGCGTGACGATTGCCGACTTCGCAAGACTTGACATTCGCCGTTCTGGCAGGTAGCGAACCGCGCCTCGGCACGTGGCAACTGCCACTAGCAGCGGGCGCAACCAGGCTCGCTACCCTCACCAGTCGTGACAAGGCGCATCCTCACCTCGGCTCTCGCGCTCGCCCCGCTGACGGTGATCCTGAGCTTCACGGGCGTCGGCTCGGTGGCGATGTTCATCCTGGCAGCCGCCTCGCTGATCCCGCTGGCTTGGCTGATCGGCGAGGCGACCGAGCACGCGGCGCAGCACACCGGCCCCGGCATCGGCGGGTTCCTCAATGCAAGCTGCGGCAACGCCCCCGAGCTGATCATCGCGTTGTTTGCCGTCGCCGGTGGTCTCACGGAGGTCGTGCGCGGCTCCCTCACGGGCAGTGTCATCGGGAATCTCTTGCTGGTGCTCGGTGCTTCGCTTGTCTTCGGCGGGAAGGGCAAGCTCGACCGCTACTCCAGCCTGCTCTCGATCGGGCTCGTGCTCGGCGCAACGGCGGTCTTGCTGATAGCCGCGGTGCCGGGCTTCACCGGCGACCCCGATCGACGCTCGCTCGCCGTGCTCTCCCTCCCGGTCGCGATCGTGCTGCTCGTCGTCTACCTCGTCGTCACCTGGTTCTCGCTTCGCCGCCACCACGAGATGCACCACACGAGCGACGATGCCCCGGCGATGGGGGCCTGGACGTTCCGACAATCGTTGCTCGTCCTCGGCGCGGCGACGGGGATCACGGTCTGGGTGGCCGAGATCCTCGTCGGTGAGCTCGAAGCCTTCGCCGAGTCGGCCGGCATCAGCGAGTTCTTCATCGCCGCCGTCATCGTCGCCATCGTCGGCAACGCCGCCGAGCACGGCGGCGCAGTCGTCGTCGCCGCACGCGGAAACATCAAGCTCGCGGGCGAGATCGCGCTCGCCTCGAGCGCGCAGGTCGCCGTATTGCTCATCCCGGTGGTCGCCATCATCTCCTGGGCCATCGATCCGCTGGCACTCAGCTTCCGGCCAATCGAGCTCGCGGCTCTCGGCGGCGCCGCTCTCTTCACGGCGCTGCTTCTCTTCGGCGGGCGCACGAGCACCTGGCGCGGCGTCGTGCTCGTCGCCGCGTACGCCGCGATCGCCACCGCGTTCTTCATCGCCGGCGACCGGAGTGAGGAGCACGAGAGCGCGCCCGCGACCGCGTCCGCCGCCTCACATCCAGCGTCGTCCGCAGTCGGCCCACAGCTGCGGGCCAGCTAAATGGACAGCGAGCGGCTGACCAGCCTGCTGTCGGAGCACGGCGAGCCGAGCTTTCGGGCGAAGCAGGTCTGGGAATGGCTCGCCCGCGGCGCGGCGAGCTACGACGAGATGACCAACGTGCCGGCCGCACTGCGGGCAGCCCTCGCGATCGAGCTGCCGCTGTCGACGCTCGAGCTCGTCGAAGAGTCAGAGGCCGACGACGGCACCGTCAAGGCGCTGTTTCGCACCCACGACGGGCACGCCGTCGAGGCCGTGCTGATGCGCTTCCGCGAAGGGCGGCGCTCGGTGTGTCTCTCGAGCCAGTCTGGCTGCCCGCTCGAGTGCACCTTCTGCGCGACCGGATCGATGCGCTTCAACCGCAGCCTCAGCGCTGACGAGATCCTCGACCAGGCGCTCTATTTCCGCCGGAAAGAGGCTCTCGACCATGCCGTGTTCATGGGCATGGGCGAGCCGATGCTCAACCTCGACGCCGTCTTCGGCGCCTGCGAGCGACTTCCCGATCTCGGCATCACTCCACGCCGAACGACCGTTTCGACGGTCGGCTGGCTGCCGGGCATGAAGCGGTTTACCGGGACACCGTCCCGTCTACGGCTCGCGCTGTCGCTCCATGCGCCCGACGATCGGCTGCGGACGAGGCTTGTGCCGAGCAACGAGCGATATCCGATTCGCGACGTCCTCGCCGCATGCAGGGCCGACGCCGCCGAGCGCAGACAGAAGGTGTTCATCGAGTACGTGATGCTCGCCGGGGTGAACGACGCCGACGACCAGGCGCGCGAGCTGTGCACCCTGCTCGAGCCGAAGTCGTTCACGGTGAACCTGATCCCCTACAACCCGACAGGGGCGTACGGGGGCTCGCCGCCCGAGCGCATCGAGAGCTTCTGCACCATCCTCAGGCGCCGTGGCCTGCGCACAACGGTGCGGCTCACGCGGGGACGGGCGATAGACGCGGCCTGCGGCCAGCTCGCGGCGCACCACGCGTAACGGTACGGCTGTCCACACCCTCGATTGCCGGCTGACCGCACGCGACGCCGGCAAGCAGCTGCCATCCTTCAGCCATGGCGTACGTAGCCGTCGCGCACCGGGGCGAGCACGATTGGGGGCGCCTGCTGCGACTCGTGCTCTGGCCGTTCGGTTTCGCGCTCACCGGAGCGCTCGCGGCCGGCGCGACGGCTTCGGGAATCGACGAGCTCACGACCAGAGCAAACGTGACCTTCCTGGTCCTGATCGCCCTGTCATTTCACGTGAGCGGCATGATCGCCTGGACGCAACGGCCGGGAAACCGGGTGGGGCCTCTCCTCGTCGGCGTCGGCTTTGCCTGGCTGCTCTCGAGCGGCTTGCAGCTGATCGACAACTCGGCGGCGCACACAACCGGCTTCATCTTCGGCGCGCTCTACATCGTGATTTCTGGCCACCTGCTCCTGGCATTCCCGACAGGCAGGCTCGAGACGCCGCTTCGCCGATGGGTGATCGCGCTCGGCTACCTCGACGTCACCGTTCTCAACTTCATCTACCTGCTGTTCGAGCGCGGCACGCGTGCGACTCGTGCCCTGCGAACGCGGTAACCACGTTTCCCAATAGAAACGTTGCCGAGGCGCTCAGCACTCTCGAGCAGTCGGCCGGGGCGCTCCTGTCGTTTATCGCTGTCGCCATCATTGTTGGTGCATTCCGAGGAGCCAGTGATGCCTGGCGCCGCGCCTATGCACCGGTCCTCGCCGTAGGCGGGCTCGCCTTCGCCGCACTCGTGATCCAGCTGATCGACGCGGCGACGGGACCGCGCGCCGACAATCCACTCCAATGGCTCTTCTGGAGCCTGTTCACTCTGGTGCCCGTCGCGTTTGTCGTCGGGCTCTTGCGCGTGCGGCTAGCACGCAGCGCGGTCGCACCGCTCGTGCTCGCGCTCGGGGACGCCCACTCGCACGGCGCGATCAAGACAGCCCTGGCAGGCGCCGTCGGCGACCCGCAGCTCGAGATCGCGTACTGGCGCGCTGACGAGGAGCGCTATATCGACGAGGCCGGGCACGAGATGGAGCTTCCAGCCACTGGCTCGAGGCGAATCGCGCATGCGGTCGTTCACGACCGCACGCACATCGGAGCGCTGCTGGTCGACGAAGCAGTCCGTGACGGTGAGCTGATCGACGCCGTCTGCGCGGCGGCTGCGCTTGCGCTCGAGAACCAGCAGCTCCAGGCCGAGCTGCGGGCGCGCATCGAAGAGCTACGCGCGTCGCGCGCGCGTGTCGTCGACGCCGCAACGCACGAGCGCCGAGCGATCGAGCGCAACCTGCACGATGGTGCCCAGCAGCGCCTCGTCGCGCTCTCGCTGACGCTCCGCATTGCGCAATCCCGACTCGCTGCCGACCCGGCGGAGGCGGCCGAGCTGCTAGACGAGGCCACAAACGAGCTCGCTGTCGCGATCGACGAGCTACGGGAGCTCGCCCGCGGCATCCACCCGGCCGTTCTGAGCGACCGGGGTCTCGAGCCTGCGCTTCAGGCCCTGTGTGCACGTACACCGACGCCGGTCAATCTTGATGTCGCCCTGAGCGATCGCTTGCCCCCGTCGATCGAGGTCGCCGCGTACTACACGGTCGCCGAAGCGCTGACCAACGTCGCCAAGTATGCGAACGTGAACCGGGTCGGCGTTTCGGTGTCGCGCGTCAACGGCGCCGCGCGGGTCGAGGTGGTGGACGACGGCGTCGGCGGTGCGAACCCCGACATCGGCTCTGGGCTCGCCGGGCTCGTCGACCGCATCGAAGCGCTCGAGGGCACGATCGACATCGTTAGCCCCGTCGGGCGCGGTACCGCCCTGCGCGCCGAGATTCCGATCGGCCCGAGTACTCCACGGAAGCCGGGCTCGCCCGTGAGGCCGAGCGGCGTGCGCGCCGAACGCTGAAGCGCAGTACGGCTAGCCGCACATCTGTCTCGCACTAGCCGCCCGCGAAGTCTCGTAGCCACCCTCTACCCGTGAACGGCTCGCGCGGGCAGGCTTGGCTCATCACGTGTCGTAGGAGGACGCAATGACCAAAGCTTTCTCAACAGCAAACCTCGCACGAGCCAGCGCCAGGCGCCCGTGGATCACGATCGGACTCCGGCTCGTCGCGCTCGTCGCCGCGCTGGTGGCCACCGCCGCGCTGCTCGGCGGCGTCCTCACCACCGACAGCGACTTCATCGGCACGCCCGAGTCGAAGGCGGCCGAGCTCCTGATCGACGAGCGCCTCGAGAACACGAACCCCGTCTCGGACATCGTCCTCGTTCGCTCCTCGACGCTCACGGTCGACGACCCCGCCTTCGAGCAGCGCGTCGACGCACTCGCAGCCGATCTGCGTCAGTTCGGCGACGTGTCCACCTTCTACGAGAGCCGCGACCCGCAGCTCGTGTCCGAGGATCGCGACACGACGATCATCAACCTCTTGCTCTACAACGACGACGACGTCGGCGCCTTTGTCGACTCGGGCTTGTCGCTCAACGGCGTCGACGGATTCGAGACCGCCGTCACCGGCGTCAACGTTGTCGACGAGGACTTCAACACGGTGGCTTCGGAGGACCTCAAGAAGGGCGAGCTCATCGGGATCGGCGTGGCGCTCCTCGTGCTCGTCCTCGTCTTCGGCGCAATCGTCGCGTCACTCGTGCCGCTCCTGCTCGCAATCGTCAGCATCGTCGTAGCCTTGGGCCTGACCTCGCTGATCGGGCAGGCCTTCGAGCTCTCGTTCTTCGTCGTGAACATGCTCGTGATGATGGGCCTCGCGGTCGGGATCGACTACGCGCTGTTCATCGTCTCCCGATTCCGCGAAGAGCGCGCGCGTGGGCTCGACAAGGTTGAGGCGATCGCGATGGCCGGCTCGACTGCCAACCGCGCCGTCTTCTTCAGCGGCGTCACCGTCGTGCTCGCGCTCATCGGCATGCTGATCGTGCCAACGACGATCTTCATGAGTCTCGCGATCGGCGCGATTCTGGTCGTCTTCGTCTCGGTGATCGCGGCGCTGACGCTGTTGCCGGCGGTGCTGCATGTGATCGGCGACAAGATCGACAGGCTGCGGCTCCCCTTCCGTCGTGGGCCGAGCGCGACCTCACACGAGCGCGGCATCTGGGCCGCGATAGCGCGAGGCGTGGTGCGGCGCCCGGCGCTCAGCCTCGTGGCCGGGGTCGCGATCATGGTCGCCGCCGCTTTCCCGCTCACCGACATCAATACCGGCTTCGCGGGGGTCGACACACTGCCCGAGAAGTTCGTCTCGAAGCAGGGCTTCGACCTGCTCGACGAGGAGTTCGCCTTCGCACAGACCGAGCCGGTGCAGATCGTGGTCGACGGCGACGTGCGCTCGATGCCCGTCCAGACCGCGATCGGCGACCTTCAGGCCACGCTCGCCGCCGACCCGCGCTTCGGCGAGGCGGAGCCGCTCGTCAACGACGCCGGCGACCTGGCGCTGCTCGAAGCTCCGATCATCGGTGGCGCGTCCTCCGACCAGGCCGTCCGCGCGGTGCGCGACCTGCGCGAGACCATCATCCCCGCCAGCTTCCCGGCCGGAAGTGCCGAGGTGTTCGTCGGTGGCGAGACCGCGAGCAACGTCGACTTCTTCGACCTCACCGACCAGTACCTGCCGATCGTGTTCGCGTTCGTGCTCGGGCTGAGCTTCCTCCTGCTCGCGGTCGCGTTCCGCTCGATCGTCATCCCGATCAAGTCGATAATCATGAACCTGCTCTCCGTGGGCGCCGCCTACGGCCTGATGGTGCTCGTCTTCCAGAAGGGCTACCTCGCCGGACTCTTCGGCTTCCAGCAGGTCGACACGGTCGAGGCCTGGATACCGCTGTTCCTGTTCAGCGTGTTATTCGGACTCTCGATGGACTACCACGTCTTCCTGTTGAGCCGCATCCGCGAGCGCTTCGACCAGACACGCAACAACACCGACTCGATCGTCTTCGGCGTCAGTACGACGTCGCGGATCATCACCGGCGCCGCCCTGATCATGGTCGCTGTCTTCGGGGGCTTCGCAGCCGGAAATCTCGTGATGTTCCAACAGATGGGCTTCGGCCTCGCCGTCGCCGTCCTGCTCGACGCAACGCTCGTTCGCTCCGTGCTCGTGCCGGCCGCGATGCAGCTGCTCGGGCGCTGGAACTGGTACCTGCCGAAGCGGCTCGAGTGGATCCCGAACGTGGGTATCGAGGGCTCGCCCCGCCCCGTCAGGCCGACGGGCGAGGAAGCGCCACAGGCAACCTAAGCGGTCACGGGGGAGAAGCTCACGCTTCTCCCCCGTGGGGCCCCGGAGTTTCGCGCAAGGCGCGAAACTTCCCCTCATCGCTATCGGGCCACGCGCACCCGGCTACCGAGAGCGTCTTGGGCCGGCGCTCCTAGCGGCATAGCGCGCAGGCCGACGCGGGCCAAGCCGGGAACTAGCCCGCTCCACGGGCTAGTTCCTCAGGAGTGTCGCGCTTCGTGGCGTCGAGGGTGGCGATCGCGGCGTTGACCGTTGCCATGTGGGGCGCGTGTATTCCGAGAAGCGTTGCTAGCTCGACGACGGCGCCTGACATGCAGGCGTACTCGAGCGGCTTGCCGGCTCCGAGGTCCTGGAGCATCGAGGTCTTGTGGTCACCGATGGCGATGCCGCGCTCGAGGCGCCGATCGATGCCGACCGGCATCTCGATGCCGAGGGCTGCCGCTATCTCGGCCATCTCCTGCATCATCGCGCGCAGCACGTCGACCATCGAGGGCGGCTCGCCAAGCTCGCCGAGCGTCGCGCCCGTGAGCGCCGAGATCGGGTTGAACGACGCGTTGCCGAGGAGCTTGAGCCAGATCTGGGCGCGAAGATCCTCGTCGATCGGGCACTTCAGACCGCCTGCCTTGAAGATCTCGGCGATGCGCTTGCAGCGCTCGCTCGTGGTGCGGTCGGGCTCGCCGATCGAGAAGCGGGTTCCCTCGACGTGGCGGATCACGCCGGGCTCGATGATCTCGGTGGCCGGGTAGACCACCGAGCCGACGGTGCGCCCGCTGCCGAGGCTCTTCCGAATTACGCCGCCAGGGTCGACGCTCTCGAGCTGCCGTCCATCGAGCTCGCCGCCATGACTCTCGAAGTACCACCAGGGAATTCCGTTCTGGCCCGACATGACCGCGGCGTCGAGCGCCAGATGCTGGACGACCTGCGGCATCAGGGCGGGCAGGCTGTAGGACTTCAGCGTGATGAAGACGAGCTCGGCATCAGCTATCGCGGCGAGCTCGTCGGTGGCGCTCGGGTGTGCGGTGAAATCGCCCTTCGGGCTGCGCACCTCGACCCCGCGCTTCTGCATTGCCTCGAGGTGGGCGCCGCGGGCGATCAGCGTCACGTCGGCCCCGCCACGCGCGAGAGCGGCGCCCGCGTAGGCGCCGATCGCGCCGGCGCCGACGACCGCGATGCGCACTACTCCCCCCCGCTGTCGTTCGCGGTCGCGCCGAGGGCCTGCCCCCCATCGGGCGGGTAGATGGCATCAGCGATTCGGCGGCGCTGTACCTTGCCGGTCGCCGTTCGCGGAATCGCGTCGAGGATGTGAATCGCAGCCGGCACCTTGAACGCAGCGAGTCGTTCCCGGCTGTGGCCGACGAGCTCTTCCTCAGTAACGTCGGCGGCTAAAGAGACGGCGGCCCCGACGATTTCGCCGTACTTGTCGTCGGCCACGCCGAACGCGACCGCCTCGGCAACGGCCGGGTGCGTGAGCAGCGCCTCCTCGATCTCGAGTGGCGAGATGTTCTCGCCACCGCGCAGGATCATCTCCTTCAGCCGGCCGACCAGGCGGAGGTACCCGCCCGCGTCGATCGTTCCCTGGTCGCCCGTCCGGAACCAGCCGTCGAAGAACGACGCGTCGTTCGCCGCCGGATTCTCGAGGTAGCCGGGCGTGACACCGGGTCCACGGATACAGACCTCACCCGCCTCACCCGCCTCGAGGAACCCCCCGCTCGCGTCGGCGATGGCGATCTCGGTTCCCGTGGCGACCCCGACCGACCCGACGATTCGCTCGGCCGGCGGAAGCGGGTTGGAGGACATCTGGTGACTCGCCTCGGTCATTCCGTAGGCCTCGAGCATCGGAACGCCGTAGCTTGCCTCGGCTCGCTCGAACAGCTCCGGGCTCAGCGCCGAGCTGCACGAGCGAGTGAAACGGAGCGCGTCGAGCGAGGCGCTCTCGTCAGCTCGATCGAGCAGCATGTGGTGCAGCGTCGGCCCGGCCGAGAACCAGGTCACCCGGTGCTCGGCGAGTTGCTGCCACACACGGCGCGGCGCGATTCGCCGCGGCGCGACGACGCTGCCGCCGCCGGCGAAGGCCGCGAGCGTCGAAGCCACCAGCCCGTGGATATGGAACAGCGGCATGACGCAGAGCGACACATCGTCGCCGCTCAGCTCGTAGAAGTCGGCGATCGTCTTCGCCGAGGCGACGAGATTGCGCTGCAGGAGTGGAACCTGCTTGGGACGGCTCGTCGTGCCGCTTGTGTGGAGGATCAGGGCGACGTCGTCCGTCCCACCGCTCGTCCGCAGCTCGCCCGGAGTAACGCGGGCTCCTTCGATCGCGAGCTCGAGCCGACCCGTGTCGCCACTCGCGGCCTCGACGAGGGGTGTGCCGGCGGGAACCGATGCTCGCGCAGCCTGTCCCTCGCCGGCGGCGACCACGACGAGCCGCGGCGCGATGTCTCCGATATAGAAGGCGTACTCGTCGCTCGTGTATGCCGGGTTGAGCGGAGCGAACGCGGCGCCGAGGCTCGCGGTGGCGAGCATGCTCTTGACGCACTCCGGCCCGTTCGGCAGCACGAACGCGACCGTGTCGCCGCGTTCAACGCCCGCAGCGGCGAAGCTGCGCGCAAGCTCGTCTACCTCCGCGACGAGCTGCGATCGCGATGTCGTCAAGCCATCCTCCGGCGACACCAGTGCGGGCGCGTCGTCCGCACCGAGCCCGAGCAGGTCGTCGAGCGTCTCGACCCCTCCCATCGCTACTCGCTGCTCGGATGCTCGTCGAACTGGTAGCGAAGCACCGGATGCTTCGTTGCCCGCACCTCGTCAAGGCGCCTGACCACGCGCGTGTGAGGCGCCTCGCGCAGCAGCTCGGGCGAGCTCTCGGCCTCCCGCGCGATCTCGCGCATAGCGTCGGCGAACGCGTCGAGCGTCTCCTTCGCCTCGGTCTCGGTCGGCTCGATCATCAGCGCCTCGGGCACGACCAGCGGGAAGTAGACCGTCGGCGGGTGGAACCCGTAGTCCATCAGCCGCTTGGCGATGTCGAGCGCCGTGACGTCGTGCTCCTTCTTCAGCGAGCGTGCCGAGGCAACGAACTCGTGCATGCACGTGCGCTCGTAGGGGACGTCGTAGTCCTCGGCGATCCGGGCCATCAGGTAGTTGGCGTTGAGAACGGCGACCTCTGACATCTCCCGCAGCGCTGGCCCGTAGCGACGAATGAACGCGTAGGAGCGAACGAAAACGCCGAAGGGGCCGCCAAAGCCGCGCACACGCCCGACCGACTCGGGGAGATCGTCGTTCCAGCTGAAGCGATCCCCGTCGCGCGCCACGATGGGCACCGGCAGGTACGGCGCGAGCGTGTCGCGCACGGCCACGGGCCCTCCGCCTGGCCCGCCGCCGCCATGGGGCTGGCTGAAGGTCTTATGGAGGTTGATGTGGACGACGTCGAAGCCCATATCGCCGGGCCGTGAGATTCCGCAGACCGCGTTCAGGTTGGCGCCGTCGTAGTAGCAGAGCCCGCCTGCCTCGTGCACCGCGTCGGTGAGCTCGACGATGCCCTCCTCGAAGAGCCCGAGCGTCGAGGGGTTCGTGAGCATGAGCGCTGCCGTCCGCGCTCCGAGCTTGCCGCGAACATCGTCGAGGTCGACGTTGCCGCGGGCATCGCTCTTGACGCCGACGAGCTCGAGGCCGGCCATCGTGACGCTCGCCGGGTTCGTGCCGTGTGCCGTGTCGGGTGCGAGCACCTCGACTCGGTCGTGCTCACCGCGCGCAGCGAGACAGGCCTTGATCAGCAGCAGCCCGGTGAGCTCGCCCTGCGAGCCGGCCGCCGGTTGGAGCGTCACGGCATCGAGACCCGTGATCTCGGCCAGGATCTCCTGCAGCCTCCACATCAGCTCGAGGGCACCCTGACACCCATCCTCCTCCTGGTGGGGGTGCAGGTCGCGGAAGCCCGGGAAGTCGACGACGCGCTCGTTGGCGCGCGGGTTGTGCTTCATCGTGCAGGAGCCAAGCGGGTAGAAGCCGGTGTCGATGCCGAAGTTCCGCGTCGAGAGCTCGGTGAAGTGACGCACGAGATCGGGCTCCGAGATCTCGGGCAGACGCGGTGGCGTGGCGCGCCTGAGCTCGGCTGGAACCTGGGCGCGCGCGACCTGCGGGCGCGGAGGCCGGCCGGCACGACGCCCAGCGCGCGAGCGCTCGTAGACGAGCTTCACGCGCCGACCTCGTCGAGCACCTCGGCAAGACGCTCGATGTCGGCGAGCGTGCGTCGCTCCGTGAGGGCGATCATCAGCGCGTCCTCGTGCGCCGGGTAATCGCGGCCGAGGGCGTAGCCCGGGTGAACGCCGAGCTTGCGCGCGTCGGCGACCACATCCGCCGCCGGGCGCCGACATCGGATCGCGAACTCGCGGAAGGTCGGGCGATCGAAGGCGAGCGGGCGGGCGAGCCGCTCCTTCGCGTGCTCGGCGAGCGACATCGAAACCTCACCCACTTCGAGCAGTCCTTGAGGACCGAGCCAGCAAAGGTAGACGAGGCCCGCGAGAGCGAGCAGCGTCTGGTTCGTTGTGATGTTCGACGTCGCCTTCTCGCGCCGGATGTGCTGCTCACGGGTCTGCAAGGCGAGCACGTAGGCGCGCTTGCCCTCGAGGTCGAGGGTCTCGCCGACCAGCCGTCCTGGCAGCTTGCGCACGAACTCCTGCCGGGTAGCAAGGAAGCCGTAGTGCGGCCCGCCGAACGATTGTGCGTTGCCCGCCGATTGACCTTCACCGATCGCGAGGGCGCACCCGTAGGCACCGGGCGCCTCGAGCGCTCCGAGCGAGAGGAGATCCACCTGAGCCACCGGAAGGGCGCCCGCCTCGGCGGCGGCGTCGGCCAGCTGCGGCGCGGGCTCCAGGCAGCCGAGGAAATTGGGCTGGGCAAAGATCACCGCGGCAGCGTCGACCGCCGCCTCCGCAACGTCGGCGGGATCGGTCGTTCCGTTCGCGTGGGCCACCTCGACCACCTCGAGACCGAACCCGGGCGCGAACGTCTGCACGACGTGGCGTGTCTGTGGGTTGAGTGTCTCGGTCACCACGACCTTCGAGCGACCCGTCACGTTCCTCGCGAGGAAACAGGCGTCGGCGGCAACTGTGTGCCCGTCGTAGCCCGACGCGTTCGAGACGTCGAGGCCAGTGAGCTCACAGATCGCCGACTGGTACTCGAAGATCGCCTGTAGAACGCCCTGGCTCATTTCGGGCTGGTACGGCGTGTAGGCGGTGAGGAGCTCACCGCGCTGCAGAACCGCGTCGACAACAGCCGGCACGTAGTGGTCGTAAATACCGGCGCCGAGGAAGCTGAGCTCGCGACCGGTATCGACGTTTCGCGAGGCGAGCTCGCCCAGATGCGTGACCAGCTCTTGCTCGGTCAGCGCCGGCTCGAGGTCGAGCTCGCGGTCGAGCCGAACCGCCGCCGGAAGCTCCGAGAACAGCTCGTCGATGCTCGAGACGCCGATGGCGTCGAGCATCTCGGCGCGATCCTCGGGCGTGAGCGAGAGAAAGCTCACTGCTCGGCGACCCAGGCCTTGTACGCCGCTGCGTCGAGGAGCTCGGCGAGCTCATCGGAGTTCGAGAGCTCGATCCGAATCAGCCACCCGTCGCCGTAAGGGGCTTCGTTGATCAGCTCGGGTGCGTCGACGACAAGCTGGTTGACCTCGGCCACTGAGCCCGAAAGAGGCGAGATAAGCTCGGAAACGGCCTTCACCGACTCGACCTCGCCATAGCTCGAGCCAGCTGCGATCACGTCGCCTACGGCGGGCGGCTCGAAGTGAACAACCTCGCCCAGCGCATCCTGTGCGTGCCAGCTGATCCCGAGGGCGGCCACGGCATCCCCGACGCGCGCCCAGTCGTGCTCGCGGTTGTACAGCAGGTCGTCGGGGTAGCTCTCAGACATCGTCTGGCTCCTCTTTGCGGTAGATGGGCTTCTCGACTATGACGGCGCGCCGGTGCCGCCCACGGATGTCGACGACCACCTCCGAGCCGGGCTCCGAGCACTCGGCCGAGACGTAGGCAAGGCCGATCCCGACGTCGAGCATCGGCGAGTATGCGCCCGAGCTCACCGTCCCGCCACCGACGAGCGACATCCCCGCGCGAGCGAGCCCCTTGTCGCGCAACACGAAGGCCACCAGCTTCTCCTCGGGCCCGGCGTCGCGAATCGTGGCGAGCGCGTCGGAGCCGGTGAACTGCTTGTCGCGTGCGACAGCCCAGCCTAGACCAGCCGAGTAAGGGTCGCGCTCGGGTGTTAGATCCTGACCGTGAAGCGGGTAACAAACCTCGAGCCGCAGCGTGTCTCGTGCTCCCAGACCGCACGGAACTACGCCGCGCTCGATGACGCGCGCCCAGAGCTCGCCGGCGTCATCGGCCTGGCAGATGAGCTCGCAACCGTGCTCGCCCGTGTAGCCGGTGCCGGCGGCGATGCACGGCACACCGACGACCGTTTCTTCACGCCAGCTGAATCGCTCGAGCTCGATCCCGAGCAAGCCGAGCGCGTCGGGTCCCTGAACCGCCAGCATCGCTGTCTCGTCGCTGACGTCGCGCACCGGCGGGAGCCGCGCCATGTCGACCTCGCGATTGGCGGCATTGACCACGAGCAGGTACGAGTCGCTCTCGCGTCGGTACGCGATGAGATCGTCGACGACGCCGCCGGCGTCGTTGGTCAAGAGCGTGTACTGGGCCTCGCCGGCGACGATCCGATCGAGGTCGTTGCTCAGATGCCGCTGGAGCTCGTCGTGGGCGGTCGGCGTCTCGAGCTCGAATCGCCCCATGTGCGAGACGTCGAAGACGCCCGCCGACGTGCGCACTGCGCGGTGCTCGTCCACGATCGACGCGTACTGGACCGGCATCTCCCAGCCGGCGAAGGGCACGAACCGCGCCTCGAGAGCCTCGTGCTGCTCGAACAGTGGCGTACGCCGGAGGTCGTTCACAGCGAGCGCATCCTAGATGGTTGATTCTCTGCCTCGGCCGATCGACCAGATCGCCCGCCGCTGCCGGTCGGTCAGTCGGTGTCGCGCAGAAACGACGGCACTTCGAGCACTTCTGATGGGATCTCGAAACCGCCCGAGTCGCGGCTCGCCTCGCGGCCCGTCGGTGCCGGTGCGCGGCGGGTCCGCTCGCCGCGCGGAGCTCGTTCGGCTCGCTCAGAGCGCTCACCGCGATCGCGAGCTCCGCGATCTCTGCGCAGGCGCGCATCGAAGCCGGTCGCGATGACGGTGACGCGAATCTCCTCATCAGCGGTGTCGTCGATCACGGCGCCAAAGATCACGTTCGCGTTGCGGTCCGCCGCGCCTGTCACGACTTCCGCGGCCTCGTTGACCTCGAAGAGACCGACATCGGACCCACCGGTGATGTTCAGGAGGATGCCCGTCGCGCCTTCGACCGACGCCTCGAGCAGCGGCGAGGAAACGGCGGCCTTGGCGGCCTCGGTGGCTCGGTTCTCGCCCGACGCCGTGCCAATGCCCATCAGGGCTGAGCCGGCGTCGCGCATGATCGTGCGCACGTCGGCGAAGTCGAGATTCACCATGCCCGGAACCGTGATCAGGTCGGTGATCCCCTGCACGCCCTGACGAAGGATGTCGTCGGCGATGCGAAAAGCGTCCACGATCGACGTCTTCTTCTCGACGACCGTCAGAAGCCGGTCGTTCGGGATGATGATCAGCGTGTCGACGTTTTCCTGCAGGTTCCGGATTCCGTGCTCGGCCTGGTCGGCGCGACGCTGCCCCTCGAACTCGAACGGCTTCGTCACCACACCGACGGTCAGCGCCTCGAGCTCACGAGCGATGCTCGCGATCACCGGAGCTGCACCGGTCCCTGTCCCGCCACCCTCACCGGCTGTCACGAAGATCATGTCCGCGCCCTTGAGGGTCTCCTTAAGCTCGTCGCGGCTCTCCATCGCTGCCTGATACCCCACGTCGGGGTCGGCGCCGGCGCCCAGACCTCGTGTCACCTCGGCACCGATATGGAGCTTCACGTCGGCATCGCACATCAGCAACGCCTGCGCGTCGGTGTTCACGGCTATGAACTCGACACCCTTGAGCCCGGCGTCGACCATGCGGTTCACCGCGTTGGTCCCGCCGCCGCCGACCCCGACCACTTTGATGACTGCCAGGTAGTTCCCTGCGTGCTCTCTCACGGTCAAGTCCCCTTCACCTAAAGTCCCATATACCTGAAGCTCAACACGAGCGTGCGCCTCAGCCTACGCCCCTCGCAACTCTATGTCAAACATCCCATTTGCAGGGCAATTACAGTTCGAAGTCTAACCCTCAGGCTCTGCCTTGAGGGTTGAGGATACTTTCTCTGCCCACGACGCCACAGGACGCTCGGGAACGCTCACGTCGAGGTAAGCAAGCGTCCGAGCCTCGGCTCGCGGCAGGCTGCGCAGGACGCGCGCCGCGACGGCTCCTTTCAATCGGAGCGATTCGGCCTCACCGAGTCTCACCTCGATGCCATTCGCTTCGCCGACTATCAGCGTCAACTCGTCGACGTTGCCGCGGGCCGACACGACCTTGAGCGGGAAGGGCTCGGGCAGCCTCGCGATCGCGCTCGCGGCCGCGAGCGCTGTTGAGCTTCGCATCACGTCGCCCGGCTCATGAGAAGTACCCGCCGGGATCCAGACCCGTGGCAGCGCCGGGGATGCGCTCGGCTTGATCGCCTCGAGCACGTGGCCGCGACTCGATACGACCCAGGCGCCCGGCCCGGAGCGAACGACGGCCACCGGCTCGTGCGGCACCACCTTGACATTGAGCGTGCTCGGGAAGTCTCGGTCAACCCGGACGGCCAACACGTAGGGCACGGCTCGAGCAAGCGCCTGCACCTCTGACGTGCCGAGCGAGACGAGACTCTCCCCGGCCAGCGGTGCGAGTGCCTGCTCGACATCACCCGTGAGCTCGGCGGACGCGCCGGTCACGACAACATGCTTGATCGAGAACGTGCCCGTCCAGTCGACCAGGCCGTAGCTCAGCAGGGCCAGCGCGCAGGCAACCAGCGCCACAACGACCAGGAGCACCGGACTCGGGCCGCTCGGACTCGCCGGTATCGCCTGACGCGGACGGGCGCTAGATGGTGCGGTCGCCGGTGAGCGGAGCGCGTACGAGGAGCCGTGCGTGGAGGCCGGCGCGGGGACAGGCGTCACTGCACGTGTGTCCACGCGTCGAAGTTCGCCCCACCCCGCGTCGATCCTGCGCTCACGGCGTGGGTTCGAGCAGCTCCGCGGGCGGCCACGAGCTGTCTGGACCGGGCGGCCCGAGGAACTGCACCTCTGGCTCGAGGAGGAGCCCCAGACTCTCTTGTACCCGCCCGCGCGCGAGGCGGATCAGTGCGAGCGCATCGGCGCTGGTTGCCCGACCGGCATTCTCGATGAAATTGGCGTGCTTGGGAGAGATCTGCGCGCCGCCGTGCCTGTGCCCTCGCAACCCTGCCTCGTCGATCGCGCGACCGGCGCCGAGGTCGTCGCGAGGGTTCTTGAAGACGCTGCCAAAGGTGCGTCGATTGGTTGGTTGCGAGGCCTTACGCGCCGCCTGCATCTCGGCGACCGTCTCCCGTATCGCGTCGACTGGCGCGGGCGCGAGCGTGAACTCGGCTCGGGCCACGACTTCGCCGTGGCGCAGCGCCGAGCGCCGGTAGGCGAGGCCGAGCTGCGCGTTGCTGCGCCAGCGCGCGCGCTGGACGTCGACCACGAGCGCTCGCTCGAGGACGCTCGCGATGTCGCCCCCGTATGCGCCGGCGTTCATCCAGACGCTGCCGCCGACCGTTCCGGGGATCGCGCAAACGAACTCTATGCCCGAGAGCTCGGCCGCCCGCGCGCGGTGGAGGCACACAGCGAGCGACGCGCCGCCCCCGGCGTACAGAGTCGAGCCGTTCACAGACACGTCGGCGAGCTCGCCGACGAGCCGCACCACGACGCCTGGGAAACCCTCGTCGGCGACGAGAACGTTCGAGCCCAGACCAATGACGGCGAAGGGCACACCTTCGTCCCGAGCAAGCCGGATGGCGGCGGCGATCTCGTCGGGCGTCCGTACCTCCGCGAAGTACCGAGCCGGCCCCCCGGTGCCCAGAGTCGTCAGTCGCGCGAGCGGAATGCCCTCGTTCATGACAGCCGTGTCGCCAGGAGCTCGACCGCGCGGTGAACGTCGCCGGCACCGACTGTCAGGGCCAGGTCGCCTGGCCTCACCCATGACGCGACGATCGTGGTCGACGCCTCGAGCGTAGCGCCAAGGCCCACCCGCATACCGGGCCGCGCCGCGCTCAGCGCGTCAACGATGAGCTTCGCGCTCACGCCTGCCAGCGGCTGCTCGCGCCCCGGATAGATCGACGTCACGCACACCGAGTCAGCACCGGCCAGCGCGAGCCCGAACTCGTGGGCGAGGTACTGCGTCCGCGTGAATAGGTGCGGCTGGAAGAGCGCGACGAGACGGCCGCCCTCGTCGACCAGCGTCCGGGCAGCGCGAAGGCTCGCCTCGACCTCCGCCGGATGGTGTGCGTAGTCGTCGCGCAAAGCGACGCCACCGGCGCTCCCGTGTGACTCGAGGCGGCGGGCAACTCCAGTGAAGCCTCCGATCACCCCTTCGACGGCAGCACGATCGAATCCGGCAAGCTCGAGTGCCGCGACTGCGCACGCCGCGTTCGCTCGGTTGTGCTCCCCGGGTACGTCCAGCGCGATTCCGTCGCTCAGGGGCACGTCGACACCTCGGACAAACGCGGCACCTGAGGCTGGGCCAGCCAGCCATGCAGCGAACAGGTCCTCGACGTCGGCGAGCGACGCGAAGGCCGAGTGGTGGTCGTGGTCGATGTTCGTGATCACCGCGATCGTGGGCGTCAGCTCGAGCAGTGATCCGTCGCTCTCGTCGCCTTCGGCCACAGTCCAGCCTGTTCCGTGCCGCGCTCCGGTTCCGAGCTGCGGGACGTCCCCGCCGATCAGAAACGTCGGGTCGTCACCGAGGCGGTCGAGGCAGTACGCGACCATGGCCGCCGTCGTCGTCTTGCCATGCGCCCCGGCAATGACAATCGAGCGGTCCGGATCGAGCAGCTCGGAGAGGAGCTCGGCACGCCGACGCACCTGGCGACCCGCGAGCTCGGGGTTGTCGGCGGGAATGGCGGACGAGGCGACGACCTCGAAGTCGTCGGGGACGTTGGCCGCGTCGTGCCCGATCGCGACGGGTATCCCGCTGTCCGCCAGCAGCTCGGTCACGGTGCTCCGCGTGCTGTCCGAGCCCGCAACGGTCGCGCCGCGAGCGTGAGCGACAAGCGCGATCCCGCTCATCCCGGCGCCACCGATGCCAACGAGCCAGAGCTTCCTACCGGCCAGCGCGGGCAAGCGCGATCAACTCCTCTGCGATCGTCTCGGCGGCGTTCGGGCGCGCCAGCTCGAGCATGGCTGCGCGCATCCGTGGCAACAAGCCTGCGTCGCCGAGAATGCACATGACGTCCCGGCGCAGGTTGAGCTCCGCCTCACGCACGACGACGGCGCCGCCGCCATCGGCGAAGTGCCGTGCGTTCTTGTACTGGTGGTCGGCGGTGGCGTGCGGGTACGGGACGAGCAGCGCGGGCAGCCCCGCAGCCGCCAGCTCCCAGACTCCACCGCCGCTTCTCGAGACAGCGAGGTCGGCGGCTGCGAGCGCCATGCCGACCTGGTTGGTGAACGCCTCGAGCCGGTAGTCGGCGCGGCCGACCCGCGGCGCCAGCTCGTCATAGTCGCGCTCGCCGCACAGATGCAGCACCGCCGGCCCATCGGCCGCGAACGCCTCGAGTGCCGCGCGGTTGAGCGCACGTGCTCCGAGGCTGCCGCCCACTACGAGAAGGGTCTGACCTTCTTCGGGAAGCTTGAACGCGCGCCGCGCCGCGCCGCGGTCCTCGGCCGCCCGGGAGCGCGCCGGAATCGGCCGGCCCACGACTTCGTACTTGGCGCCGGCACGGCCCTCTAGCGGGTAGGCGAGAAACGCCTTCGTCGCGAACGGCGCGGCGAGCCGATTGGCCAGGCCGAAGTGGGCGTCGGCCTCGGTGAGCGCCGCGGGAATCCCAAGCTGGCGCGCCGCAAGCACGAGCGGGCCTCCGACGTAGCCGCCACCACCCATGACGACATCCGGTCGCTGCCGCCGGAGCAAACGCCGAGCCCCCATCGGGGCACGAGCAGCCGCCGCAAGTGCTCGGAAGCCGGCAATGCTCGGCCGACGCGGGAGTCCGGCCGTGTGCAGCGGTAGCAACTCGTAGCCGGCCTCCGGGACGAGCCGGGCCTCGATCCGCTCAGGCGACCCCGCGAACTGCACGCGCGCGCCGCGGCGGCTCAGCGACTCTGCGACGGCCAGCGCCGGCAGCACGTGACCTGCCGTCCCGCCGGCCCCGATCAGACAGTGAACCTGCCCCGACTCGTGCATCCCTCCGTGCGATGTTAAGGACGACGCCCACGGCCGCGAGCGTCGTGATCAGGTGCGACCCGCCAAACGAGATGAACGGCAGCGGCACACCGGTCAGCGGCGCCAGGCCGAGCACAGCCGACAGGTTGAGGGTGGCCTGGCTCACGACGAGTGCCGTGAACCCGACGGCGAGGCGCTTCCCGAAGGGATCGCCGCAACGAAGCGCGATCGTAAAACCGGCCCACCCGAACGCCGCGTACAGGCCAACAGTCATGAGACTGCCGACCAGGCCGAGCTCCTCGGCGATGACCGCGAAGATCATGTCCGTCGTCGCCTCGGGCAGGTAGTGAACCTTCTGCACGCTCTCGCCTATGCCGCGCCCGAACCACCCCCCCGACCCGACCGCCACCAGCGCCTGAACCGACTGGAAGCCGACGCCTTCGGGATCGGCCCAGGGGTCGAGGAAGCTGAAGAAGCGCTCACGCCGGTACGGCGTGAGCCAGATGGCCGCGAACACCAGGCCCCCACCGAGTGCCGTCAGCATGACCAGCAGACGGATGGGTGTTCCCGACACCAGTAGCAGCGCTGCGACGATCGCGAAGATCGAGAGCGTCGTCCCGAGGTCGGGCTCGATGAAGATCAGCCCCATCACGGCGAAGACCACAAGGCCGATCGGTCGCGCGAACTGGCGCAGCGTGCGCGGTGCCTCACGGCGTGCGAGGTAGAGAGCCAGCCAGAGAACGAGCGCGAGCTTGGCCAGCTCGGAGGGCTGCAGACCGAAGTCTCCGAAGCCGAACCAGCGGCGTGCGCCGTTGACGGGCTCGGCAACCAGCAGCACGGCAACCAGAAGGCCGAACGAGCCGAGGAGTATGGGACCCGCGACATGGCGCAGGCGGTCGTAGCGAAGGCGCGCCAGGAACCACAGGATCACGAGGCCGATGCCCACGTACATCCCCTGCCTGCGGAGGAAGCCGTACTCGTCTCCGCTCGCAAGCGCGGAGCGCACAGACGTGGCGCTGAAGACCATCACGAGGCCGAGCGCGACAAGCGCGAGCGTCGCCAGGGCGAGCGCCGCGTAGGCGAGCTGCATCCGCTGCGCCGCGGGCTTCCCGGCGAGTGCTCGAACCGCCGGCCTCGCGCGCTCGGGCAGGAACGAGCGCGGGCCGCGCCAGCGGACGCCGAGGCCTGCGCCGCCGCTCATAGCTCGCTGACGAGCGCACGGAAGCACTCGCCGCGATGCTCGTAGTCGCTGAACTGGTCGAAGCTTGCGCAAGCCGGGGCGAGGACGACGACCTCACCGGCTCGTGCGTCGTGAGCGGCCGCCTTCACAGCTGCCTCCAGGTCACCCACGACGACGCTGTCGACGCCCTCGCGTCCCAGCCCGGCAGCGAGACTCTCGGCCGCCTCCCCGATCAGGTACGCGCGCCTCACCGACGTCTCGCGAGCTCGCGCCGCGAGACGCTCGAAGCTCGATCCCTTTAGCGAGCCCCCGAGTATGACCCGGGCCGACGGGTACGCGGCCAACGCCTGCTCGGCTGCCTCCGGATTCGTCGCTTTCGAGTCGTTCACATATTGGACGCCGCCAACGGTGCCGATATCTTCGAGGCGGTGCGGCAGGCCGGCAAACGAGGTCAGGCCCGCTGCGATCGCGCTGTCGGTGACCCCGGTGGCCGCCGCAGCGATGGACGCGGCCACCGCATTGGCGCGGTTGTGGGGCCCGGGCAGCCGGGGCTCGGCGGGAAGCTCTGCGGCTGCGTCGAACTCACGCCGCCGCGCCTGACCCGGGATCGACCCAAGCGAGCCCGGAACGATTGCGACGTCGTCAGCACCCTGATTCTCGAAGATCCGGAGCTTTGCGTCGCGGTAATCCTCGAAGCTCGGGTGGCGGTCGAGATGATCGGGCGTGACGTTGAGAAGAACGGCGACGCGGGCGCGGAAGCGGTCGATGTCTTCGAGCTGAAAGCTCGACAGCTCGCAGACGACCCGCGCGTTCGCGCGCTCGTCCGGCTCGACCGCGCTCAACGGGTAACCAACGTTCCCTGCGACGACCACAGGCCGGCCTTCGGCGCGCATCATCGCGCCAACGAGCTCGCAGGTGGTCGTCTTCCCGTTGGTGCCGGTCACTCCCACGATCGCCTGCGGCAACAGACGTGCGCCGACCTCGACCTCGCTCCAGACGGGGACCCCGGCCTCGCGCGCGCGCGCGACAAGGGGCTCACTCGAGGGCACTCCCGGGCTCTTCACCACTACCTCTACTCCGTCGACGACAGCAGGTTCGATCCCGCCGCCGAGACGAACTTCGACGCCTGCCTCGCGAAGCCTCCCGACCTCGCGCGCGCTGTCGGCATCGACACCGACCACGTCGCAGCCCGCGCGGATCAGGGCGAGCGCCGCGGCGCTTCCCGAGCGCGCCAGCCCGACGACGAGCACCCGTGAGACGCATAAATGGTTCAGCGCCCGGCAGCGGCGGCGGTCAGCCATCTACTCGGCGAAGTTCTCGAAGTAGCGGTAGTACAGGACGAACGCGCAGGCGCAGAGGATCACGCCGAAGATCCAGAAGCGCACCATAATCCGCGCCTCCGACCACGCCTTCATCTCGAAGTGATGGTGGATCGGCGCCATCAGGAAGATGCGCTTGCCGAGGTAGCGGAAGCTCGCAACCTGCAAGATCACCGAGAGAGCCTCGACGAGGAAGACGCCGCCGATCAAGACGAGCAGGATCTCTGTCTTGGTCATGATCGCGAACGCGGCGATAGCTCCGCCCAGGCCCATCGAGCCCGTATCGCCCATGAAGACCTGCGCCGGGTAGGCGTTGTACCAGAGGAAACCCACCAGGCCTCCGATCAGCGCTGCGCCCAGAATGGCCATATCCAGATCGGCTGGGCTGCCGGTCAGACCGCCTCCACCGGCGATCCAGGCGACCACGCTGATCGCCGTGTACGTGAAGAGCGAGATGGTCACCGTCCCGGCCGCAAGCCCGTCGAGCCCGTCCGTCAGGTTCACGCCGTTCGCCGCGCCGGCGATCATGATGAACAGGAACGCGTACCAGAACCACGAGAGCGGCAGATCGAAGTCGAGCAGCGGGATGTAGAGGCTCGTCTTGAAGCCGCGGTCGTACGTCACGATCGCGACGATGAACGTGATCACCGCGAGCAGCAGGAGCTTCCAGCGGCCCGAGAGGCCGAGCGAGCGCCTCCGCGTGAGCTTGGTCCAGTCGTCGATGAAGCCGATCGCTGCGCAGCCGAGCGTGACGAAGAACACCGTCAGGCCCTCGACTGTCCGGTCGGAGAGGATCAGGAACGGCACCGCGGCAGCGACCATGATCAGCAGGCCACCCATCGTCGGCGTGCCGCGTTTCGACTGGTGTGTCTCGGGCCCCTCTTCGCGAATCTGCTGCCCGAACTCGTTGCTACGCAGGAACTCGATGAACTTCGGACCGAGTCCGATCGAGATGACCATTGCGATGATTCCTGAGAGGAGGACCTGGACCATGTCTAGGCGGCTATGCCGCCACGATCGACTCGACAGCCTCTGCGACGACCTCGGCTCCGACGGCACGGGAGGCCTTGACCAGCACGCAGTCGCCGGGCTCGAGCAGCTGTCGGAGCGCATCGATCGCATCGTCGGTCGTCGCAACCAGCTCGACCGCAGCGCTGCCGCCGGCCTCGAGTAGACCCGCGCGGTAGTGGGTCGCGAGCTCACCGATCGCGATGATGAGCTCGACGCCGTGGTGCGCGAGCTGCGCGCCGACGTCACGGTGATACGCCTCCGCGCTTGCGCCGAGCTCGGCCATCGCGCCTAGCACCGCCACGCGCCGGCGCCCGTTGGCGCGTGCGGCCAGATGCTCGAGTGCGGCCTGCATCGAGAGCGGGTTCGCGTTGTAGGCGTCGTTCAGGAGCAGGCCACCGCCCTTGAGCTCGATCTCGGCGCTGCGAAGTGGTGAGAGCTCGACCTGCCCTGCCCCAGCTCCGATCGCCTCGAGCGGCAGACCGAGAGCCGCGTAGGTCGCGATCGCGACAAGGGCATTCTCGACGTTGTGGCGCCCGGTCAGGTTCAGCTCGAGCTCGAGGGATCGACCCTCGACCTCGACCTGTACGGCGGTCTCGACGCTGCCAGGCTCGGCGGCAACCAGGCGGACGTCGCCTGTCGGACCGACGGTCACCACGCGGGCCTCGAAGGCTGCGAGGTACCTCTCGAGCCTCGGCTCCTCGGCTGGGACGACTGCGACCCCGTCTGGCGGAAGATGGGCGAGCAGCTCGGCCTTCCCGCGAGCGACATCATCGATGGTGCCAACGAGCTCGAGGTGGGTTGGCCCGATGCATGTGATCACGCCGACATCCGGTCGTGCGATCGCGCAGAGCTCGGCAACCTGGCCCAGCCCTCGCATGCCCATCTCCGCGATAACCAGCTCTGTCCGTGCGTCGGCCCGGCAAACGGTTAGCGGCACACCGAGCTCGTTGTTGTAGGAGGCCTCGGCGGCGACCGTCTCGAGATGCGGCCGGCAGAGTGCGGCCAGTATGTCCTTGGTCGTGGTCTTACCCACGGAGCCGGTGATCGCAACCGCGCGCGCGCGGGTGCCGGCTCGCGCGAGGGCGCCGAGCGCGGCCAGCGCTTCGTGCTCGTCACGGGGCACGAGGGCCGCTGCAGCGCCCCGCTCGAGCGCGTCGGCGACGTATGCCGCCCCAGCGTCTCCGGCGGCAACGAACAGATCGTGCTCGCCCACGCGACGGCTGTCGATCTCGACACCCGTGACGACGGTCGCGCCTGGGCGGATCTTTAGCTCGCCCAGTGCGAGGCTCTCGAGCTCGGCAAGCGCGAGCGGTATCACGCTGGATCCTGTTCCATCGAGCGCAGGCGCTCTGCGGCTACCTCACGGTCATCGAAGGGCAGAACGGTCCCGTCGATCTCCTGCCCTGTCTCGTGCCCCTTGCCGGCCAGGACGACCACGTCGCCTGCACGGGCAGCCGTGAGTGCGCGGGCGATCGCGATGCGTCGATCCGGCTCGACCTCGACCGCCCGGTCGATGCCCTCGAGTATGTCCTCGATGATGGCCTCGGGCCGCTCGCCGCGGGGGTTGTCAGACGTGACGATCAGCTGGTCAGCCAGCCCGCTCGCGATCTCTCCCATCGGCGCGCGCTTCGAGCGGTCTCGCTCGCCACCGCATCCAAACACGCAGATCAGCGAGCGCCGGCAGATAGCACGAGCAGAGCGCAGAACCGTGGCCAGCGCCTCGGGCGTATGTGCGTAGTCGACGATCACGGCGAAGCCCCCGTCATGCGGGACCGCCTCGAACCGGCCGGGAACGCCGCGCACATGCTCGAGCCCGCGCTTGGTGTCGTCGTCGGACACGTCGAGGAGCCGCGCGAGCGCAATCGCTGCCAAAAGGTTCTCGGCGTTGAATCGCCCTCGCAGGGAGCTCTCGATCTCGAGCGCGTCGACAACGAGACGCGTGCCGGTCGGCTCGAGCACCAGCTCGCTCGGAACGAGGTCGGCGTCGCCTTCCATCGCAAAGCTGAGCGGCGAGGCGCCCGCCGCTCGCAGCTCACCGCAGAGCCTCTCTCCCCACTCGTCGCCGACGTTGATGGCTGCCGCCGGGCGTCGAGCATCCTCGTAGATCTCGAGGAACGGCGCTCGCTTGGCCTGGTAGTAGGCGTCCATCGTGACATGGAAGTCGAGATGATCCTGTGTCAGGTTGGTAAATGCCAGGGCCCGAAAGCGGACAGCGACGAGCCGATGCAGTGCCGAGGCGTGCGACGAGACCTCCATGGCGCAGCTCTGGTCGCCAACCTCGAGCATCTCTGCGAAGGCACGATGGAGCTCGGCGGCCTCCGGCGTCGTTCGCACGGCGGGGCGACGTTCACCGCCAACGCGTCGCTCAATGGTACCCAGGAGGCCAGGCCGTCGACCGGTGGCCGCCAACACTGCATAGACGAGAAACGATGTCGTGGTCTTGCCATTCGTCCCCGTCACGCCAACGAGGTCGAGCTGGCGCGTCGGAGCTCCATAGACCGCGTCCGCGGCAAGGCCCATTGCGCGCCGAGCGTCAGGCACGACAAGCTGGGGAACATCGACGTCGAGCTCGCGCTCGACCACGAGGGCGACAGCGCCCCCCTTGACGGCATCATGTGCGAACGCGTGCCCATCGGCTTCCTCCCCGGGGACGCACACGAACACCGACTCGGCGGCGATCTCGCGACTGTCGAATGCGACCTCGCGGACGTCGATGGGAGCTGCCGGTGCGGACATCTGGGCCCCGATGGCCACGCTCAACTCAGCCAGCTCGATAGGGGTCGATTCTAGCGCTTCGGCGCGATCTCAAGGTGCGTCAGCGCCGCCTTCGCGATCTGCGCAAACAGTGGCGCTGCCACCACACCGCCGAAGATCTGCCCCTGCGGCTCATCTACAGCCACGAAGACGACGAGGCGCGGTGCCTCGACGGGGGCGAGCCCGACGAACGATGCGACGTAGCGCTCAGTCGAATATGTGCCGTTGGGCTCGACCTTGGCGGCAGTGCCCGTCTTTCCGGCGATCCTGTATCCCTGCACCTGCGCTCGCTGACCCGATCCGGACGCGACGACCCGCTCGAGCATCCGCTTGAGCTGCGTCGCGGTCCGGGTCGTGATCACGCGTGTGCGCTCCGGTTGGACCGCCTTGACGACGCGGCCGTCGACCCGCGCGACGAGACGCGGCTTGACGAGCTTGCCGCCGTTGGCGATTGACGAGTACAGGGCGGCCATCTGCACCGGCGTCACCGACACGCCCTGACCGATCGGGACATTGCCGATCGTCGAGCCCGACCACTGCGAGCGGGGAAGGACGATGCCCTCGACCTCGCCTGGATAGTCGATTCCCGTCGGCTGGCCGAAGCCGAATCGCTTCATCCAGTGCTCGAGCTTGGCTCCACCGAGATTCTGCGCGAGCGTGATCGTCCCGACGTTCGAGGAGCGGGCGAGGATCTCGGCGACGCTCATGATCTCGGTTCCTCGGTTCTCGACCTCGCCGATCGTGCGGTCGGCCACCTCGAACTCGTTCCCGAGTAGGAACTTGCTCGAGGGCTTGTGCATTCCCTCCTCGAGGACGGCGGCGACGGTGACGACCTTGAACGTCGAGCCTGGCTCGTAGCTGTCGGTGACAGCCCGGTTACGGCGCTGGTCGGCCTCGACGTCGACAGCCGCGCTCGGGTCGTGTCCGGGCTCCACCGCCATCGCCAGGATTGCGCCGTTCGCAGGACGCATGACGATCGCGGTCACAGCCTCGGCTTTCCACTGCCCGCGGGCCCTACGGATCAGCTTCTCGACCTTGAGCTGCAGCCGGTGATCGATGGTGAGATAGAGGTCGTGTCCCTCACGGACCGGGTTGCGATCGACGACGTCGATGGTGCGGCCATAAGGGTCCTTCAGCACGGTCAAGCGACCGGCCTCGCCCGAGAGGAGGTCGTCGTAGTAGGCCTCGACGCCCTCGAGCCCGACGTTGTCGAGGCCGGCGAAACCGACCACCTCGCTCGCGACGTCGCGCTGGGGATAGATGCGGCGTTCCTCTGACTGGAAGCCGATGCCCGCCAGCCCTCGTTCCTCGAGTCGGGCCGCCTGCGCGGGGTCGGCCTTCCGAGCGATGTAGACGAAGCCGCGCTCCTGGTCGGACAGCTTGGCAAGAACCTCGTCCTCGTCGAGCCGCAGATCTCCGGCGACGAGCGCCGTGACGGCCTCCGGGTCGGTGATCTCGCGCGGGTTTGCGAAGACGGTCGTGCGCAGCTCGCCGATCGCGAGCCGGCGTCCGTTGCGATCGAAGATCGTGCCGCGGCGCGGCTCGGTCAGGACCGTGCGCCGCGCCTGAGCGTCGGCCTGAGCGTCAAGCGACGTCGAGCGAACAGCCTGGAGCCAAACCGCACGCGTCAGCGCCAGAGCGAGCAAGAACGCAAAGACGACGATCAGCACCCTGATCCGGCGATCGGAGACGCGCGCCGTCACGACTGCTCGGCGTGCGTGCTCACGGCGCCTCGACCCGCGGGCTCGGGAGCCGCAGGTGGCGGACGTCGCCAGGATCGGGATCGACGAGCCCGGCTCGATTCCTTGCAGCGAACTCGATCCTGCGTACCGCGCCGGCCCGCGAGAGGGCCGTTTCGAGCTGGCGCCTCTCATCGCGAAGCTCGACGATGCGCGCGTCGAGGTCATCCGTCTTGATCCGCTCGCGCAGTGCCGCGACGTTGAGTGCGACGATCCCTGCGAGAAGGGTCGCCACCGCCGCGATCACCACGGCGGGTCGTGCCAGACGCGGCGGCGTGAACGCCACCCGCCTGTTGACCAGCTCGTCTGCCGAGTACGGGCGGCGGAGCAGTTCCCTTCCGGGAAGGTTGGAAATGAGAGCGGGACGCGCCCTCTCCCCAGAGGGCGCGTCCCGATCAGACCGAGGAGCAGCACGGGCCCGGGCTACCTGAGCCGGGCTGGCCATGTCAGGTGCTCGCTCCCTCGGCCGTGCGCTGGGCGACGCGCAAGCGCGCCGATGCTGACCGTGGATTGTCGGCAACCTCCTGCGGGGAGGGCCGAACGGCCTTCCGCGTGACATGCTCCATCTGCGGTGCGAGCCCACACGCACACACCGGCAGATCGGGCGGACACGTACACGGATCCACCTGGGCCTTGAAGAAGTTCTTCACCAGTCGATCCTCGAGCGACTGGAAGCTGATGACGGCGAGGCGCCCGCCCGGGCGAAGCAGCTCTAGCGCGGCTGGAAGCGCCCGCTCGAGCGACCCGAGCTCGTCGTTCACGGCCACGCGAAGCGCCTGAAAAACGCGCTTGGCCGGATGCCCGTCGCCAAAGCGGCGCGGAGCGGGAACAGCCTGTTTGATCGTGTCGACGAGCTCGTTCGTACGCGTGTAGGGCTCCTCGGAGCGGCGTCCGACGATCGCGCGAGCGATCGGGCGCGCGTAGCGCTCCTCGCCGTAGCGCCGAAACGCGTCTGCGAGGTCGCGCTCGGGGAGGGTGTTGACGAGATCTGCTGCGGTGACGGGCGCCGATGGATCCATGCGCATGTCGAGCGGTGCGTCGACGGCATACGAGAAGCCCCGCTCCGGGCGGTCGACCTGCATGCTCGACATGCCGAGGTCGAGCAGGATCCTGTCGACGGTCACATCGTTCTGGGCAAGCTGGCGGAAGATCACGTCGAACTCGCCGCGCAACAAGCGGGAAGCGGTCGGCGTCGCGCCCGCGAACGCATCGAAGTAGGCCTCGACAGTCGGGTCGCGATCGATTGCGATGAGCTTTCCCTGACCCTCGAGCGCGTCTGCAAGCGCGCGCGCATGGCCGCCGGCACCGAACGTGCCATCCACGACCGTGTGTCCGGGCGCGACATCGAGCAGATCGACGACCTCCTCGGCCAGAACCGGCGCGTGATCAGTCGTCTGTGGCAAGGCGCTGAGCAACACGTTCGGCATTCCTCTCCACCTCCTCCATGTGCGTCTGCCAGGCTGTGCGATCCCAGATCTCCAGGTGATCGCGGAGGCCGGCGACGATGACTTCGCGGCCCAGGCCAGCGCGATCGAGCAACGCTTGCGGCAGCACGACGCGGCCCTGCTTGTCGAGCTCGGCGTCGGATGCGCCCGCGTAGATAAAGCGACTCATCTGCCGACCTTCCTCCGTCAAGGGATGCAGGTCTCCGAGTCGAACGGAGGTGAACTGATCCCATGCGTCCGGTGTGTAGACCGACACACAGCCGTCCATTCCGCGGGCAAGAAAGACGCCACTGGCGAACGCGTCGCGAAAGCGCGCCGGCAGCGTGAGCCGGTTCTTGTCGTCGAGCGTGTGTTCATAGGTTCCTAGCAGCATCGGGGCGATCCGTGTTTCCCACGGAATACCACTTTACCCCACTTTCTCCCACAATGCAACCCCAGTGCACCACGACGGCCCCGGGCGCCGGCCTCATCGTCGCGCTCTCGGACGGAGCGTCTTAGCTGGCGATCGTGCCCAGGGCGCCGCGCCGGCACAGGGCGGCCGCGCCCCAGCTCGCCGCGAACTCGACCGCGCTCGCACGCGAATCGCCATCTGCGAGCGCGACGGCCAAGCCGGCGGCGAACGAGTCGCCACAGCCGTAGGCGTCCTGTACCACGCCCGGCAGCCGCTGAGCCGTGAACGGGCCCCCTGGGTGCATCCAGCCGCCCAGGCTTCCCGACGTTACGACCGCGATACCAGGCGCGGGCTCCAGATCGGCCGGTACGAAGCTCTCCTTCGGGTCGGAGCCGCTCCCCACCAGGGCGTCGAGCTGCACGCGCGCGTGCTCGAGCAGCGTCAGCTCGCGGGCGGTTGCTACGAGTGTGCGCGCGTTGCGCGCGTGCTCGAGCGCTTTGCGATCACCGGCGGTGAAATAGACCGCGTCTGTGCGGCCGAGTTCGTACCATGGCAGCTCGTCTACTCCACACGGGCCGTGCCGCTCGCCGATCACAGTGATCGCCCGCTCCCCGCCGGCGTCGATGAAGACGACGGCCCGCCTCTGCGGCGCAGCACGCCAGGCGACCTCGACGCTGATGCCGAGCTTCTCGAGCTGCTCCTTGGCGCGGTGCCCGCGCTCGTCGTCGCCGAGCGCTGTGAAGAAGAGCGTCTCGTCGGCGACATCGCTCATCCTGGCCGCAGCGACAGCTCCACCGCCGCCCGGCTCCTCCCACGATTCCTCGGCCGAGACGATCTCGTCGGCCCGCGGGATCTCCTCGACGCGAATGAACTCGACCCACTCGACGTGGCCAACGACCGCGGCGCGCACGCCTCTATTCTCGACAATCTCACGGTCGGGCGCCCGCACGCGTTCTCTGGAGTGACATGCCGCTGCCACCTTTCGAGCTCGTCTATGACGAACACCGCGACGAGATCTACGGATTCATGCGCAAGCGGCTGCGCGAAGCGGATGCCGCCGACGCGTTTCAAGAGACATTCCTGCGAGCGCTCCGTAGCTATCCGGGGCTCGCGCACGGCCGTGAGCTGCGCGCCTGGCTCTACACGATCGCGCGCAGCGTCATCGCCGACGGCGCCCGACGCGCGAGTGCTCGCCCGCCGGAGGTGCTCGTCGACGATCCTTCGCGTGTGCCGCTCGGGGCTCGTGAGAGGACCAGTGATGTTCTGGACCCGTCGGCGAACCTGACCGGCCTCGCCGGCCTCGACGCCCTGGCCGAGCGACTGCCGCCGACCGAGCGGGCCGCCGTCGTGCTTCGCTATCGATTCGACCTGAGCTACGACGAGATCGGCGTCGCTCTCGAGGCGAGCCCCGACGCTGCGCGGCAGGCCGCATCGTCGGGCGTCCGGCGGCTGCGGCGCGAGCTCGTCGACCCCAGCACCGAAACCGAGGAGAGGAGCTGACGATGACACAGGTTCCCGCCGCGCTCGACGCGCAGCTTCGGGCGCGGGCGTCCAAGGAAGGGCTGGTCGACGTCGCCTTCGGTATCGCCGAGAGCCCGATCGGCGAGCTCTTGATCGCCGCCACGTCGGCGGGTGTCTGCCGCATCGCGTTCGACCCTGACCCGGAGCGTCAGATGCACGACCTCGCCGACACGTTTGGCGCTCGCGTGCTCGAAGCTCGCGAGCCGCTCGAGGTTCTGGTTGCGCAACTCGACGAGTACTTCCGCGGCGCACGTGAGGCTTTTGAGCTTGCGCTCGACGTCTCGCCCGCATCCCCGTTCCACGAGGGCGTGCTCGCTGCCCTCGTCAACGTGCCCTACGGGACCGTGACGACCTACGGGGCGCTCGCCTCCGAGGCTGGTCGGCCACGCGCTGCGCGAGCCGTCGGCGGCGTCATGAACCGCAACCCGATCCCGATCGTTCTCCCGTGCCACCGCGTCGTGGGCTCGAACGGGAGCCTCACCGGCTACGCCGGCGGGCTTCCACGCAAGGAGGCGCTGCTCACGCTCGAAGGCGTCAGCCTGTAGCCGCGTCCGAGGATCCCCAGCCGCCACCACCGGGGGTCTCGACCACGATCACGTCGCCGGCCGTGAGCTGACGTGTCGCCTTCGGAGGAAGCTCCTCGCCGTTGAGGAGTGTGCGTCCACAGGCGCCGGGCTCGCCACCTGCAACGCCCTGCGGTGCGTTGAGACGCCGCTCGCCGAGCACCGAGAGCCGGCAATCCTCGCGGACGTGGATCTCGCGGACGACCCCATCGCCGCCGCGGTAGACGCCCTCCCCGCCCGAGCCCTCTCTGAGGCGGTAGCGCTCGATACGGAGCGGGTAGGCGAGCTCGAGCGCCTCGACGGGTGTGTTGAGCGTGTTCGACATCGCCACGTGCACGGCGCTCGGCCCATCGCCGTGGCGAGAAGCGCCCTGTCCTCCGCCGATCGTCTCGTAGTAGGTGAAGTTCCAGTTACCCAGGGTGGTGTTGTTCATCGTGCCCTGTCCCTGTGCTGGAATATCCGTCGCCTGGCCGAAGGCCGCGAACACCGCGTCGGTGATGCGGCTCGACGTCTCGGTGTTACCGGCGACGACGGCGGCCGGCGGACTCGCGTTGACGACGCTGCGCTCCGGCGCGCTGACCGTAACGGGCGCGAACGCGCCGCCCGATGCGGGAACGTCGGGGTCGGCAAGGACACGAACGACAAAGAAACACGCCGAGCGCGTGACGGCGAGCGGGCAATTCAGGTTCCCGGTGTCCTGCCCCGATGTGCCCGCGAAGTCGATCTCGACGCTGTCGCCGTCGATCGTGACCGTGACCTCGATTCGCAACGCGCCCTCGGCAGGCTCGAGCGGCCCTGATCCCTGGTAGACGCCATCGGGCAACCTCGTTATCCCGGAGCGGATTCGCCGCTCGGAGTACGCGTAGAGCGCGACCATCGCCGCGCTGACACGTTCGGCGCCGCGGCGTGAGCACAGCTCGTCGATCCGCGCCTCGGCAAGTCGGTGCGAGGCGATCTGGGCACGCAGGTCGCCGCGACGCTCGTCCGGGTTTCGCATGTTGGCGACGAGCAGGCGAAGGACGCGCTCGTCGAGCAGAGTGGGCGGGATGATGATTCCCTCCTGATAAAGCTCGCGCGACGCGGCCGGCGCACTCGCCGGCTCCATCCCGCCGACGTCAGCGTGGTGCGCACGGCTGACTGCAAAGCCGAGGCTCGTCCGCGAGACGAGCGTGATGTCGGGAAGATGCGTCCCGCCCGTGTAGGGGTCGTTGAGGATGTAGAGCTCGCCTTCGGCCGGCTCGAGCTCGATCACCGCCGCGACGGCTTCGGGCATCGCGCCCAGGTGCACCGGGATGTGCTCGGCCTGCACGATCATCCGACCCTCGTGATCGAACAACGCGGTCGAGCAGTCGCGCCGCTCCTTGATGTTCGCCGAGAACGCCGAGCGGATCAGGACGGCGCCCATCTCCTCGGCCACGGCACGCAGGGCACTCCCGATCACCTGCAGCTCGACGTCCATGACGGCGCTCATCGACGGCTCTCCGCGTCTCGCTCGAGCCGCAGCGTGCCGTTGGCGTCGGTCTCTCCCGCCCAGCCGTCGGGAACCCAGCACGTTGCGCCCGCCAGGTCGAGCCGCGCCGGCCCGACGACGCTGGCTTCGAGCGCGGACGTGAGCTCGAGCGGCGGCGCCGCAACGACGTCGGCGGTTCTGACCGCGACCAGCTCGATCTCACGGGACGTGTCCGCGTAGCCGTAGCGCTCTTCGTGTGCTCGATGGAAGTCGGCGGCGAGATCGCCACCGAGAGCGACGCTCAGCTCGAACGACTGGCCGGCGTAGCGGAGCTCGGCCTCGCCAACGTCGGGAACATCGTCGACCGTGCGTAGCGGTCGGACATAGGAGCGCACGTGGTCGCGCCGCTCGTCGCAAGCGACCAGGCCGAGCGCCGAGAGCACGCCGGCCGCCTCTGGCACGAGCACGGTCGAGCAGCCGAGCTCCTCGGCGAGCCCGCATGCGTGCAGTGGCCCCGCACCGCCGAAGGCAACGAGCGCGAAGTCGCGCGGGTCGTACCCGCGCTCGACAGAGACGACGCGCAGCGCCCGCAGCATCTCGGCGTTGACTACCTCGACGATCGCGGCGGGCTCGACGTCGCCGATGGCCGCGGCGGCTGCCGCGGGGTCGAGCTCGAGCCCATCGGCGAGCGTATTGGGAAGGCGCCCGAGAAGCAGATTGGCATCGGTGACAGTTGCCTCCGACCCGCCGCGTCCGTATGACGCTGGCCCGGGCCGTGCGCCGGCGCTGTGCGGCCCGACCCGAACTGCGCCACCACTGTCGCGCCAGACGATCGACCCTCCGCCGGCGCCGACGGTATGGATGTCGACCGTCGGAAGACGGATCGGCAGCCCGCCCACCTGACGCTCGCTCGAGCGCTCGGCGCGACCGCCAGCGATGAGGCAGACATCGGTCGAGGTTCCGCCCATGTCGAAGGAGATGGCGTTCTCGAAGCCGGCAAGCGCGGCGACCTTGGCGGCGCCGACCACCCCGCCGGCGGGGCCCGAGACGAGGATCCAGGCCGGATGGGCAGCCGCCTCTTCGAGCGTCGCGAGCCCGCCCGAGGAGCGCATCACGAGAGGCTCGGGGAGCCCGGCCTCGTGGCAGGCCTCGGCGAGCGAGCGCAGGTAGCGCGAGACGATCGGCAGCAGATACGCGTCGGCTGCAGTCGTCGACGCGCGCTCGTATTCCCTGAACTCGGGCGCCACCTCGTGTGAGGCGACCACGTGCTTGTCCGGGTACCTGCGCCGCAGCTCCTCCGCCACCGCCCTCTCGTGCGTGGGGTCCCTGAAGGCAAAGAGGAGGCAGACCGCGATCGCATCACCCTCGATCTCGGGAAGCGTCGTCAGGTCGAGCGCGACACGCTCGCCCTCGGGGCCAATCCGTCCGTCGACCCCATAGCATCGATCGAGCGGCACGAGCGGCGCGGGATGATGGACGCTGAGGTCGTAGAGATCGGCGCGATTCTGTCTGCGCAGGTGCAGAACGTGCTCGAAGCCGCGTGTGGTGACGAGCGCCGTCTGGGCGCCCTTCCGCTCGAGGAAGGCGTTGGTCGCGACGGTCGTCCCGTGTGTGAACCGATCCATCGCCTCGCCGCCGACGGCGTGCGCCGCGGCCAGGACTCCGTGCTCCTGCTCGGCCGTCGTCGAGACCTTCGCCGTGCGAGTCTGCCCGTCTTCGAGCAGGACGGCGTCGGTGAACGTGCCTCCGACATCGATGCCTACCAGGGCCATGGCCGATATTCAACACGGTCTCCCACGCCTCGTGCCGGCACCTCGACAGCTGACAGGATTCGCGCATGGCCGCCGCGAGCACGTCCGTCTCTCTGAAGCTACGCGGCCCATCGGGAGAACCGGTCGACTTTCGACGAGCCGCGCTGTCTCACGGGCTAACGAACGTCGCGCCGTTCGCGGTCGGTGACGGCGCACGTTGGCTTGCTGCGGTGGCACGGCTGCCCGACGGCTCGCCGAGAGCGATCGTCTTGCATGGGCCGGGCGACCGCGCCGCGGGAGAGACCTGTCGCGTCGTGGTCGGCGGCCCGAAGCTTGACCGCGCGGCGAGCGCCGCACTACGAAGCACGCTGACGTGCATGCTCGCGCTCGACGTCGACCTGAACGGCTTCTACGGCGCCTGCGCGCGTGATCCGCTGCTCTCATGGGCAACGAGCGGCGCCGGTCGGTTCGTTCGGAGCCAAACGGTATTCGAGGACGTGATTCGGACGATCTGCACGACGAATTGCGCGTTCTCTGCGACCCGGCGCATGATCGTGGCGACCGTCGATCGGCTCGGCGACGCGACCGTCGGGCCTCCCCCGGCGTCCTGCTCCGGCGGAGGCAGCACGAGCGCCCCCGCCGCCAGCCCAGACACCACGCACACACCGCGCGCGTTTCCCACCCCAGAGCAGATCGCGCGGGCTGGCGCAGACTTCCTTCGGGACGTGGCACGAGCGGGCTACCGGGCCGAGCGCATCGCGGCGATCGCCGAGGGCGTGGCCACCGGCGAGATCGACCTCGAGGCCCTGCGACCAACGACCACGTCGCCGCTCAGCGATGAGGACGCCTACGAGCTGCTGCTTCGGCTTCCCGGCGTAGGACCGTACGCGGCGTCCCACGCCATGATGCTCATAGGCCGCTACTCGCAGCCCGTGCTCGACTCCTGGAGCCGGCCCGCCTACGCGAGGGTCGCTGGCAGCGCTGCCACGGACGGCGAGATTCGCAGGCGCTTCGAGACATTCGGTCGCTTCGCCGGGCTCGCGTTCTGGCTCGCGGTAACGAAGAGCTGGATCGATTAGGTGGAATAAGAGATCTTGATCGCTGATTCGATCCAGCCGAGGGTCGAGGAAACGCGACGCTGGGCCGTCGGCTATCGCCCACGGAATCGTGGAATCAACCATCTATAGTGCCCGCGCAGACGACCCTGGCATGGCACGAAGACTGACCGATACGATCGCCGAGCTCGTCACGTCGGATCAGCTTGAGCGGTTCGGCAGGGCGCTCGGAACTACACCGGCGACGGCGCGCAGCGCGTTGCGCGGCTCGGTCGCCGCTCTCCTCGACGGACTAGCCGATCTTGTGACGCCAGCCGGCGGAACAACCCGACTCGGCGCGCTGCTCGAACAGCACGGCAGCGACGGGCTCGAGCGCTTCGATCAGATGATCGACGAGGGGAGCGACGCCGAGGGTGCCCACCTCGCCGGAGAGATCCTGGGCCAGCACGGTGCCGAGGTTGGCTCGACACTTCGCACAGACGCGGGCCTCGCAGGCCCGGATGACGGTAGCCGTGCACTCGGGTTGGTGACGCCGTTCGTGTTGGCCGCCCTCGCGCAGCAGCAGCGCGAGCAATCGCTGACCGCAGCGAGCGTCGGCGCGCTGCTCATCGGCGAGCGCGACGAGCGCGTGACAGCGGCGAGCAGTGCCGCCTTCGTTCCGGCGGCCGCGAAGACGCCCGCTGTTGCCGAGGCGCAGCTGGCCGCGCGGGCGCTTGTCGCAACACGCGAGGAGGAGGCGCGCCACGAAGACGAGGAGCGGCGGCGACGCAAGTACGTCTGGCCATTCGTCGCCCTGTTCGCCGTTGCGGGCGTCGTGCTCGCCATCGTGCTCGCACTCACGCTGGGAGGCGACGGCGACGAGCCGGTGGCCGCAGCGCCCGAGCCGGCGCCGGCCGCGGACGCGCCAGCGCCGGCCGAGCCCGAGCCGCCCGCCGAACCCGAAGCCGAGCCCACGCCCGATCTACCGACAAACGTCCGAGCCCTCGCCGAGGGGGCCGGCAACCACGCGACCCTGCTCGCCATGCTCGAGGCCGCGGGCCTCGATAGCGCACTGCGCGGAGAAGGACCGCTCACCCTGCTCGCACCTACGGACGAGGCGTTCGCCGCTCTTCCCGATGGAGCACTCGATGCCCTCTTGGCCGATCCAGCTCGGCTGGAGGAGTTGCTGAGCGCCCACATCCTCGAGGGTGAGCACTTCAAGGACTCGCTGGCGAATCGCGACGAGGTCACCACCCCGGACGGCCGCTCGCTTGCCATCTCGGCCAACGGCGCCGACGTCTCGATCGGCGGTGCCGCGATCGTCAACGCCGACCAGCAGGCCGAGAACGGCATCCTTCATGGCCTGGACGGGCTCGCGCTCCCCGATGGCTTAAAGCTCGTCGCGCCGCCACCTCGCACCCTCGTCGACGTCGCCGCCGATCAGGGTCAGTTCACGACGCTGCTCGACGCTCTCGTCACTGCAAACCTGACCGACACGCTCGAGAGCGAGGGTCCGTTCACGCTCTTCGCCCCGACTGACGCCGCCTTCGCGGCGCTTCCCGACGGCGTACTCGACGCGATCATCGCCGACCCGGCCGCGCTCGAGCAGCTGCTGACCGCTCACATCACCGGTGGCGTCCACGACAGTGAAGAGCTCGCCTCCCGTGGCGATCTGACGATGCTGACGGGCCAGGTGCTGCCCACCACTGCCGACCCGTCCGGGCTCACGGTCGGCAGCTCAGCGGTGACCGAGCCCGACGTCAGTGCAGACAACGGGATCATGCACGTCGTCGACTCTGTGATCCTGCCGGAAGGTCTCGCGCTCGGCGCCGACGAGAGCGTGCTCGACAGCCTCGAAGCGGCGGGCGAGTTCGGCACCTTCCTCGACCTCGTCGAGCGCGCGGGCCTGACTGACACGCTGCGCGGGCCCGGGCCGTTCACCGTGTTCGCCTTCACGGACGAGGCCTACGCCTCGCTACCAGAGTCCGTCCGCGCCCGCCTCGACGCCGACCCAGGGCTCGTCGCCGGTGTTCTCGGTGCCCACTATGCGGCCGGCGCGGCCGAAGCGACGACGATCGCCGCTGCCGAGGGCTTCGCAGTCGCGAGCGGCGAAGAGATCGGCGTCGTCAGTGACGGAGAGCTGATCTGGATCGGCGGCTCGCGCATCGTCGAGACGATCGACTCGGGCAACGCGGTCGTTCACGTCGTCGACCGCGTGATCATCCCGCCGTCGTTCGGCGCGGCCGAGGGCACGGTCAACGAGCTGCTTGCGCTCGCACCGGTTCAGTTCGAGGTCGCAAGCGCCGAGCTGACACCGGCCGGGGCCCGCGTTCTGAGTCGCGCAGTCGCCTACCTGAGAACGAATCCGGTCAACGTCGAGATCGGCGGGCACACCGACTCGGACGGCGATGCCGCGTCGAACCAGGCGCTCAGCGAGGCGCGCGCGCTGACGGTGCAGACGTTCCTCGGCGAGCAGGGCGTCGACCCGGCCCTGCTCAGCGCGGTCGGATACGGCGCGACCCAGCCGATCGCGAGCAACGACACGGACGAGGGCAAGGCACGCAACCGCCGTATCGAGTTCACGATCCTGAGTTAGCCGCTAGCCGGCCGATCGCGCCGCTCCGACGCGGTTGCACCAAGAAGCATCGGCGCAAAGTTGACGAGCGCCACGCCGGCAATCGCCACGAACATGCCGACGAGGACGATCGCGTCGGGCGAGTTCCCGAAGCCGACCTCGATCAAGACCGCGCCGGCAGGAACGAGAAAGAGGAACGCTGAGGCGATTGTCGCGTCCGTGCGTCGGAGCGCGCCGTAGAAGGCAACCGTCGCGAGCGCTGAGGCCACGGCACCGAGGTAGGCAAGTGCCGCCCAGAGCTGGCCCGAGTCCCAGGCCGTCCCACCACTCCCCTTGATCCCGAAGGCAAGCGCCAGCAGGACGGCTCCGCCGGTCAGGTGCTGCGCAGTGGTGAACCCGACAAAGTCGAACTCGGGGTCACGCTCCATCAACCATTTGACGATCAGCGTCCCCACCCCCCAACCGGCAGCACCGAGCAGCGCCAACACCATCCCAAGCACGAGATCTCCGGTATCGCGATCTCCGCCGAGCTGTGTCGAGACCATGAGAACGACGCCGCCGAAGCCCAGGAAGAGCCCGACGATTCCGAGCCAGTTCGTCCTGGCCTTGAGGAAGACCCATGTGAGAACGAGCACGAAGAACGGCGTCGTATTCGCGAGCACCGATGCGTTCGCGGCGCCCGCCTTCGCGGTGCCCTCCGAGAGTCCCTCGAGGAACAGAACCACCATGAGCAGCCCGGTCAGAAACGCCCAGAGCCACATGCGCCGACTCTGCGGTAGCCGGGCTCCTAGAAGCGGCAGAAGGGCCAGCAGAAGCAAGCCCGCGGGAGCTGCACGAAGCGCCGAGATCATTAACGCCGATGTGTGCTCTGCGGCTTCCGCCGTCACCCGGAACGAGCCCGCCCAGATGCCCATCGCCATGATGAGGAGCGTGACCCCGCTGAGCGATCCAGCGATCATCCCTCGGCCGCCGCGCATCGTCGTACCCTAGACGGTCGATTCGCGACGCCTTACCCCGTGCCAGGCGCCCGCCGGCCGCCACGTTGTGCCCCGACTACTCGAGCGGCTGAACGAGCCTGTATCCGACGCCCCAGACGTTGACGACGTAGTTCTCGGCTCCAGCCGTGTGCAGCTTGCGGCGAAGCCGGCTCGCGTGCGAGTCGAGCGTGCGCGTGCGGCCGAGGCTGCGAAAACCCCACACGCCGCGTAGAGGCTCTTCCTTCGTGAACACGCGCTCGGGCTCGGCCGCCAGCGCGACGAGCAGCTCGTACTCCTTGGCCGCCAGCACGACGCGCTCGCCATGGACGCGCACGATTCGCGAGGGCCGCACGATCTCGATCTCTCCCACCACCATTCGCTCGCTGGGAGGGCACGCGCCCGAGCGGCGAAGGACCGCGCGCATACGAGCGAGGAGCTCGTCGTACGCGAACGGACGTGAGACGAAGTCGTCGGCGCCGCGCGTCAGGCCGCGGACACGCTCGACCGGATCGTCGCTCTCGCCGAGCATGATCAGCGGCACATCTCGATTCCAGCGGCGCCCCTCCTCGCCGCTCCGTAGCGTGCGGCAGAGTTCGAAGCCCGAGCCGGAGCGAAGCGAGGTGCCAAGCAGCACGACGTCCGGGTTCTCTGTCTCAGCCAATACGAAGGCGTCGCGCGTTTCTGCGGCGGCGAGAACGGCGAACCCGTCCTCGGCGAGCTGCCGCTCGAGGTAGGCGCGCGGCGGGGCATCGTCATCGATCAGAAGAACCGATTCGCTCGACATAGGGCCACGCTAGTGGCGAGCAGGCGCGAGCGCTAGATGTCTTTTTCGGCCCGAATGCAACACCTCGTCCACAGTGGCGCACACACATGTCCGCAGGCGCCACGGCCGTTCGTGACTAACTCTTGCCTCCCGCCTGCGTGAGAGCCGCGTGTGTCTGCTGAGACGGCTCGATGCCGAGCTCGGCGAGCGCCGCGCGGCAGCGCACGAACGCGCGCTGAGCCGCTGCGGCATCCCCGGCGAGACCATGCACCTCGATCGAGCGACGGTAGCCGGGCTCGCGCAGCCGGTCGACGCTGACCATGCCCTCAGCGAGCCTCGCGGCCTGATGGAAGTCGCGGCGCGCGATCCACACGTCGACGAGAACCTCGAGCGACCGATAGTGCTGGTCGTCGAGCACCTGGCGGCGATCTACCACCCAGCCGCCGTAGACACCGGCCAGAAACGGGCGGCGCGCGATGGCGGAGGCCACGGCCGCGTTCGCCCACGCTACCGCCAGATCGCTCCGGCGCAGGGCCCCCTCCGCGGCATCGACCGCGGTGGCGCACTGCTCGACGTCGACGATAATCTCATCGCGCCTGCGCAGCTCGAACGCGCCGGTTCCCGATGCGAGGGCCTCGCGCCCGTCGATACCAGCTCGGGTAAGCGCACCTCGCAGCTTGCTGACGATCGGGTTGAGCGACTTCTCCCAATCTGCCGGGAGCTCTCGTCCCTCCCAGACGGCCTCGGCGAGGACGTCTCGTGAGACTGGACCTCGTGCCAGCGCGAGCAGCGCCAGTGCGACCCTGCCCTGTACTCCTGGCAGCTCGGCCTCGTCGACTACCGCGCGTGAGCCCTCGATGCACATCCGTCCGGTCAGGTAGATCCGCGCCACGCTTCCTCCACGTTTTTTGCAACTGCGGGGAAGTAGGTTTGTACCGCACACGACCTTTGGAGGAACAGATGAGCGATCAGAAGAAGGTCATCGAATGTCCATGTGGCACCGTGCTCGAGGGAGACGGCGACGACGCCGTCGTCGCCGCCGCGCAGGAGCACGCCAAGGACGTTCACGACATGGACCTTGCACGCGATCAGGCGCTCGAGATGGCGCGGCCCGCGTAGAGAGAGCGTGGGGGAAAAGCTCACGCTTCTCCCCCACGGGCCCCCTCATCGCGACCAGCCCGAGAGCACTCGGCTACCGAGAAGCGACTCGGGGGCGCTCCTGGCGGCACAGCGCACAGGCCGACGCCGGACGTGAAGTCGCGGATCGTCCGAGCTCTGCCCGGGACAGTCCGGGAGTCAGGCCGGCTGCGCCGCCCGATCGACGCGCTCGCGCCACTCTTTGGGCTCGGGCTCCTTGAACGCCGCGACACGGCTCGTTCCGAGCCCGTAGTCAAGGACGCCTTCGAGCATCTTCACGGCGCAGGCCACGCCGTCGAGCACGGGTACGCCGACCTGCGGCTCGACCGCCTTGTCGAGCGGACCCATGCCCGCACAGCCGAGGCAGATTGCCTCCGCGCCGTCCTCGGCGACCGCCTGTTGCGACGCCAGAACGATCTCGCGCTCGGCGCAGCTCGGGTCCTTTTCGATGTCGAGGACCGAGAGCGGCGTTGGGCGCACCGACGCGCAGCGCGACTCGAGCCCGTGCAAGCGAACCATGTCCTCGAGCAACGGAACCGCGCGCGGGAGCACCGTCACGATCGAGAATTTGTGCGCCACGGTGCAGGCCATCAGCATCGACGCTTCGGCGATGCCGACGACCGGTACCGGCGAGATCTCGCGAGCCGCGAACAGGCCCGGATCCCCGTAGCACGCGATGATCACGCCGTCGTAGTCGGCGGCGCGCTCTTTGATCGCCTCGATGGTCGCGGCCGCAGCGATGTACTCCTCGTAGTGGCCCTCGATCGATGCCGGCCCCCACTCGGGCTGCATCTCGTCGATCACGACCCCCTCGCGAGCGTAGCGGCGCGCCTGCACGCCGATGTCCTCGGTCATTGCCTCGGTCGTGTTCGGGTTGATCACCAGAAACCGCATGGCCAGGCCCTCCTGTAGTGGGGGTAGTCGCGCTCGGCCGAGTCTTCCGTGATGAAGCCGTCGGTAATGTCCTCGCGGATCGCATTGACCTCGCGCTCGGCAGGGTCGCCGTAGCCGCCGGCCGCCGGACCGGTCATCCGAACGACGTCGCCCGTCTCGACCTTCCGGTAGGGGATCTTCGAAGGAAGGTCTTCCTCATCGTCCCGCCCCGGGTTGAGCACGATCGATCCCGGTTGACCGTCGGCGCCGCCGAACGCGCCGAGCGGGGGCCACTTGTTCCCGTCGGCCTCGATCGAGAAGCCGCCCGCCTCGGTGAACTCCACATCGCGGACCGAGCCCAGGCCGCCTCGCCAGGTGCCCGCGCCGGTCACGTCTTCCCACAACTCGTAGCGTGTGACGCGCAGGGGGAGATGCGTCTCCGTGTCCTCGATCGGGTTGTTGCGCGTGTTGCCGTAGAGCGTGTCGACCGCGTCGAGACCGTCCTTCCCGAAACGGCCGCCGTAGCTTCCCTCGAAGATGTCCATCTGCACCCAGACGTTCCCGTCGCGGATCCCCGAGGTGGCCAGCACCTTCAGGTTGCCGATCGAGGCGGCGACGGCGTCCGGCTTGTGCGGAGCGATCGCGCGCATCACGGTCTCGGCGATGATGTTTCCGCCGACGAAGCGGGCGATGACCGGGGCCGGGAAGATCGGGTTCGCCATGCAGCCCTTGGGGGCGGTGATCTTGATCGGGCGGAAGAGCCCGGAGTTCGCGGGCACGGGATCGTGCCGCTCTGAGTCGAGCAGGATCGAGCGCAGCACCAGATAGATCGCGATGTCGACCGTGCCCTCGAACGGCATGTTGATCGGCAGGTCGACCTGCGGTGCCGTGCCGGTCAGGTCAACGTGAATATCGGATCCCTCGACGGTCACCGAGGCGACCATCGACAGGTCGCGATACGCCGGGTCGGGATGGTCGAGATACCCGTCGATCTTCCCCTCGGCGGTGTAGGTGCCGTCCGGGAGCTTCTCGATCTCCTGGCGCAACACGCGCTCGGAGTAGTCCATCAGATCCTCGCTCGCGCCCTGAACCGTCTCGAGCCCGTAGCGCTCGATCAGCTCCGAGAAGCGCTCGGCCCCGATGCGTGCGGCGGCGACCTGGGCCTGCATATCGGCAACGACGATGTCGGACATGCGGATGTTGTCGCGCAGGATCTGCCAGATCCACTCGTTGACCTTCCCCTCTTCCTCGATCTTGATCGCGTTGAACTGCAGGCCCTCGGCGTAGGTATCGGTCGCGTTGACGATGCCGCAGGAGCCTGGCGTCAGCGCGCCGACGTCGAGATGATGCGCGGTCGTTGCCGAGAAGCCGGCGAGCTTGCCTTCGGCGTAGACGGGCACGACAAAACCGACGTCCGGACCGTGCGAAGCCCCGTAGTAGGAGTGGTTGTGCATGACGATGTCGCCGGGCTTCCACTCCTGACCGATCTCCGCGAAGCGACGGTTGATGCCCCGGACGTAGCCCGGGATTGGCCCGGACTGGAGCGGTGTCGACTGCGGCGACTCGCAGAGCTGGCGGCCCTCGTGGTCGCAGATGACCGTGCCGAAGTCCTCGGACTCGCGGATGATCGATGAGTACGACATGCGAGCAAGCTTGTGCCCCATCTCGATCGCGATCGAGTCGAGAGCGCCAGAGATGACCGCGGCGGTGATCGGGTCGACGCGGGTCTCGAGTGTGCTCATGGATTCACCTTGCTCGTCAAGGCCGCATCCTGCTCAGTATGAGGTTGCCGGAGGGTTGCGAGCGCACCGACCAGCTGGGCGGTACGAGCACGGTGGCGTCACGCTGGAAGACGACCGCCGGGCCGGGCACCGCCTCGTCGACGGGCAGCCGCGCCCGCTCGAGGTAGCGAGTCGGGCTCGCCGCGATCGAGCCGTTCTGGCGGAAGACGCCCTCGCCCTCGCCGAGCAACGCCTCCGTGAGATCACCGGCTGTCGGCTGCGGCTCGCCCAGCTTGGGCCGTACACCGACCGCGGTGACGCGCAGGTTGACGACCTCGATCGGGTCGGTCATGGCGTGGCCGTACTCCTGATGGTGCAGCTCGTGGAAGCGTGCCAGCGCGTCGTCCGAGAATCGTCGATCGGGCAAACCGACCCGCAGCTCGTAGCCCTGGCCGACGTAGCGACAGTCGAGCGCCGCCGTCACGGTGATGCCGTCTTCGGCGATCCCATCCTCGACGAGCCGGCCGCGCACGCCGCTAGAGAGCTCGGTCAGCTCGCGGTTAATCCGCTCGGCGTCGATCGCACCCTCCACCTGGAAGACCGTGCGCATCTGGTCGTACTTGAGATCGCTGGTCAGGAGGCCGGTCGCCGACGTGATACCCGGGTAGGGCGGAACAAGCACCTCCGGAACACCGAGCGAGTCCGCCACCTCGGCCGCGTGTAGCGGCCCGGCGCCCCCGAACGCAACGAGCGTGAAGTCGCGCGGATCGTGCCCCTTCTCGATCGTGCGCGAGCGGATCGCCCGCGCCATGTTGGCGTTGGCGATCGTGACAATCCCCTCGGCCGCCTCGAGCAGGTCGAGGCCGAGCGCGTCAGCCAGGCGCTGAACGGCCGCTACTGCCTCGTCGCGATCGAGTGCGATCTCGCCGCCGAGGAAGCGGTCGGGGTCGATCCGGCCGAGCACGACGTTGGCGTCGGTGATCGTCGCCTCGGTGCCGCCGTTGCCGTAGCAGGCCGGCCCGGGGTTCGCTCCGGCGCTGCCGGGGCCGACGCGAAACGCACCGGCGTAGTCGACATGAGCGATCGAGCCACCACCGGCGCCGATCGTGTGCACATCGAGCATCGGCACGAGCAGCGGGTAGCCAGCGACCCACGTGTCACGGGCAGATGCTTCGGCCACGCCACGCTCGGTGACGATGCCGATGTCGGCGGAAGTACCACCCATGTCGAACGTGATCAGACGATGACGCTCTGAGAGCTCGCCGGCCCACTGGCCGCCAAGAATGCCCGCCGCAGGTCCTGAGAGGAGTAGCGTTACGGGTCGCTCTGCGGCCGCACGAGCCGTCGCAACGCCGCCGTTGGACATCATCACGTGCAGGTTCCCTGGGACCCCTTCGTCGGCCAGCGAACCGGCGACTCGGTCGAGATACGTGCCCGTGCCCGGCCCGACGAAGGCGTTCATACAGGCGGTCGTGAAGCGCTCGAACTCGCGGAACTGCGGGAAGATGCCCGCGCTCGTCGTTACGAACGCGTTGGGTATCTCCTCGCGAACGATCTCGGCCGCGCGCCGCTCGTGCGCGTCGTTCAGGTACGAGAACAGGAAGCAGACCGCCACGGCCTCGACGCTCGCAGCCTTCAACTCGCGCGCGGCTGCGCGCACCTCGTCCTCGTCGAGTGGGACAAGGACCTCGCCCGATGGCGGGACCACGCGCTCGGTCACGACCTTCCGATGGCGCCGCTTGACGAACGGGCGCGACTGCCAGGGGATGTCCTGCATGATCGAGTAGTTCTGCGGCCGCTGGTGGCGCCCGATGTGGACGACGTCGCGGAAGCCCTGGGTCGTGATCAGGCCCGCGTTTGCGCCCTTGTACTGCAGCACGGCGTTCGTTGCGACGGTCGTGCCGTGGAAGACAGCATCGACGTCTGAGGCAGCAAGCCCGGCATGGCCGCAGATCTCGGATATCCCGGTCACGAGTGCGCGGCCGGGGTCCTCGGGCGTCGAGGGAACCTTGTGGACGTGCGTCTCCCGCGACTCAGTGTCGTAGAGGGCGAGATCAGTAAACGTCCCGCCGATGTCGACACCGATTACGCGCATCCAGAAAGCGTACCGCGCCCCCGGAGAATCCCCGAACCGACTCGGTCGGGAAGCTAGTTCAGTTCGCCGGCGACCGTAAGCCCGCTCTGGAAGACCGTCTCGATCGCGCCATCCCGCGTGAGCACGTCGATATCGCTGAGAGGGTCTCCAGCAACGATCACGACATCGGCCCGCTTCCCGGGCTCGAGCGTTCCAGCATCGTCGAACCCGACGACTCGAGCCGCGTCGCGCGTCATGGTCAGGAGCGCCTGCGCCGGCGTCAGCCCGAGCAAATCGACGTAGGCGCAGACCTCGGGCAAACCGCCTCCCTGTGGGAAGACCGACAGGCCGGAGTCGCTCCCGGCGATCAGGGTGATCCCGGCGTCATAGGCCTTACGAATCGCCGCCACGTGCTTCTCATGGGTGATGTTGTGCGCCGCAACGATCTCGGGCGGAATCCCGAACGCCGGCCCCTTCTTCGCGAACGCCGTATACAGGCCGAGCGTCGGACAGATCGCGACGCCCGCGTCGAGCACGGCCTGCGTGCCCTCGTCGTCGAGGTAGATCGCGTGCTCGATGGTTGTCACGCCCGCCCTGGCCGCCTTGATGATCGAGTTGCGGGACTCCGCGTGACAGGCGACCGGGCGATTCTTCTCCCCCGCCTCCTCGCAAATCGCCTGGAGCTCCTCGAACGACATCGTGTCGCGATCAGCCGGAGACAGCGGGTTGAAGCCGGTCCCGCTCGCCTCGCACTTCACCCAGTCGACGCCATCCTTGACCTGCTGGCGCACGGCGTCGCGCGCCTCCCATGGCCCGCTCACGATCTCGGTCAGAGCAGCCGAATATTGCTCGCGCTTGAAGATGTGCGTCGGGTGCATGTCGCCCAGCCCGCCCCAGACCGAGATGATCTGCTTCGAGGCCTTGATCCGCGGCCCCGGCAGGCGCCCGTCGGCGACGGCGTCTCGGATCGTGACCGCGATGTTGCCACGTGTGCCAACATCCCGGATCGAGGTGAACCCACGCGAGAGCAGCTTCTGCGCGTTCAGCGCCGCGTCGATGGCCGCTCGCTCGAGCGGCCGACCCAGCTCGATCGTGTACGGATCGCTCACCTCGTCATAGATCAGATGCGCATGGGCGTCGATGAACCCGGGCAGCACGGTCTTGCCAGAGCAGTCAACCGTCTCATCAGCAGAGGGCGTATCCGCCGCAGCCCCGACCCACGAGACAGCATCGCCGTCGAGAACCACCGTGCCCCCGTCGATCGCGCCCTCGCCCGTAGCAGGAAACACGGTCCCGTTAGTCAGTGCGAGCGTCATACACCCTCCATCCCGAGTCGCCGCAGCCTATCCCCGAGCATCGAGTTGCTCGCGTGCCGGCCAAGATCCAGACCACCCCAACGAATGCGCCCCACCGGGCGCGCTAGGTGCTAGGTCGTGGCGCGGGGCGCGTATTGGGCCTCGCGAGTTGCTCGGCCGCGATTCAAGCGGCCGTGGAACTCGTGAGGCCCATCTGCAGAGCGCAGCTTTTCACGAACTACAGCCGCCCCGACCGCAGAACCGCCCAGGCGATCCACAGGCCCAGAAGCGCCGACAAGCAGAATCCGGCCATCGCGATCACGTGTATCCCGAGAACCTGCGGCCCGCCCGTCGCAAAGATCCCAAGGATCGCCGAGCCGACGATTCCCCCGACCGCGATCACGGCAACCACGAGTCGGTTGAACACGAGGTCGAGCCGGTGGGCAAGGTTGTCGAGCCCCTCATGGCGAAAGCCGATCTCGACCTGTCCGTCACGGAACTCCTCGAGCACGTCGTGGACCTGGTGCGGCGCCTCGGCCACGATATTTCCGTACGCGCGAGCCTCACGGCTCACGCGGCGTGCGACGCGCGTCGGTGAGAAGCGATCGCGCACGAGCTCCTTGGCGTAGGGTCGCGCGACATCGAAGACGTTGAACTGCGGGTAGAGCTCGACGCCGACCGAGCCGACGGTCGCGATCGCCTTGTCGAGCAGCACGAAGCGGGTCGGCAACTGGAGGTTCATGCGGTAGATCAGCGCGAAGCCCTCGCGCACGAGCTGGAGCGGATCGATGTCGCCCAGAGTGACGCCGTAGTAGCGGTCGTAGACCTCACCGAGCTCGGCGACGAACTCGCCCTCGCGCTCGCGGGGAAAACGAACACCGAGATCGGCAAGCCGCCGAGGAAGCATCTCGACGTTCTCGTTGACAGCATCGATGAACAGCGCGGTCAGCTTCGACAGATCGTCGTCCGAAAAGCGCCCAGCTTGGCCGAAGTCGATAAGCCCGATCGGGCCACCAGGTAGGCAGATGATGTTGGCCGGGTGCGGATCGCCATGGAAAAATCCGTGGCGGAAGATCATTGCCATCCAGGCCTCTGCGATCTCGTAGGCCAGGTGGCGGCGCTGCTCCATGCTCCACCCGTCGACGTCGAGCCGCGACAGCTCCGTGCCATCGAGGTAGTCGAGCGTGAGCACACGCCGCGTCGAGTAGGGGCGGTACACGTTTGGCACCCGCACGCGCTCATCCGCTGCGAAGGCGCGGTTGAAGCGCTCGGCGTTGAGCGCCTCGCGCTCGTAGTCGAGCTCGCTTCGAATCGCGCGGGCGAACTCGTCGACGAGGCCAACCGTGTCGATGAACCTGAGCGCCTTGACACGTTCTCGGACGATCCTCGCCGCTTGATACAGCAGCTCGAGGTCGGCTTCGATCTTCTGCGGAGCGTCCGGGCGCTGCACCTTGACGATCGCGTCGGTTCCGTTCGGCAGGCGAGCTCGGTGCACCTGCCCGATCGATGCGGCCGCCAGCGGCGTCGTGTCGAAATCGAGGAATGCGCGCTCGACTGTCAGGTCGAGCTCCTGCTCGATCACCTCCTCGACCTGCTCGAGTGGGAACGAGCTCACATCGTCCTGAAGCTGCTTGAGCTCACGGACGATGTCTGGCGGCACGACGTCAGGACGCGTCGAGAGGAGCTGGCCGAGCTTGACGAACGTCGGCCCGAGCTCGTCGAGCATCTCGCGCAGGTGCTGCCCGCGCGCCGAGCTCGAGAGGCCCTCGTCGTTCTGCCCGCGCCACGGGAGTCGCGTCTCGAACAGGTAGCCGAAACCGTGGCGCGCCGAGACCTTGCCGATCTCGCCGAGCCGCCCGAGTCGACGCGGACGCCGGGTCGTCGAAACGCTGCTCATCGAGCCCCGCCGCTCACCCGGTGAGCCCCGTTGCGCACTCGATCCTTAGGAGGCGTCGTCGGACGACGTGTCTGCAGCACCCGGTGCGTCTGCCGGCGCCGAGCGGTCAAGCGACGCAGGCTCCCCGCCTGCGTCTTGCTGCCCCTCGAGCAGACGCACGCGATGCTCGAGCTGCGCAATTCGCAACTCCAGATCTTCGTGGTCGCGCCTCTGGGCGACCCCGAATTCGGTGAGCATGCTGCTGACAGTCTGTGACGCCCGATTTCCGAGCTTTCCGCCTTCGCCCTTGACCCTGCTCAGTCCTTCTTCCAGCACCTGCTCGACGAGGCCTCGCACCGCGTTAATCGTGTCTGCAGGTTTCTCCGACGAGCGGCCAGACTCGGCGCCGACCCGCTGGTCGTTGCCCTCTTCCGCGTCGCCCGTGCTCACATCGGCTGCTGCGCCAGACGGAGTCGGCTCCGTGGGCTTCTCGGCCCCGTTCTGGCCCGTCCTAGCGTGATCGTCCATGCGGCTTCGATCGGCGTCGCTTCTTGCGAGCGTCGCGACGGGCCTGACGCGCGGCGTCGCCCGTGGCCTCGGGGCTGGGCGGCGCCTCGCCGGCGCGCGCCATCGCGGTCAGCGGCGAAGGCTCTGGAGCTAGCTCCGGGACGGGCGGGGGCTTGAAGCCCTCCTGGATCGCCTCGTCCTCGTACTGCTTGTCGACCGGCATGCCGCCGTCAACGGCGCGCTTGGCCCATTCGGGATCTCGCTCGAACATCCACGTCAGGATAGGCGTGGCCACGAAGATGGTCGAGTACGCGCCGCAGATGATGCCGACGAGGAGCGCGAGCGCGAAGTCCTTCAGCGTGGCGCCGCCGAACATCAGCAGGCTGATCACCGGAAGCAACGTCGTCACCGTCGTCGCGATCGAGCGCCTGAGCATCTCCCAGAGCGACTGGTTGGCGATGCCTGCGAAGCTCGAGCGCTTCATCAGCGGGATGTTCTCGCGCACGCGGTCGAAGACGATGATCGAGTCGTAGACCGAGTAGCCGAGGATCGTTAAGAAGGCCGCCACGGTGGGTGCGGAGACCTCGGCTCCGAGCAATGCGTAGATACCACCCGCGATCACGATGTCGTGCACGAGCGCGACGAGCACGGGCACGGCGAAGCGCCACTGGAACCTGATCGTCACGTAGATCGCGATGAGGACCAGCGAGACGACGACCGCGATGATCGCGTTCTGCAGGATCTGCGAGCTGAAGCTGCCCGAGACGTTGCGGAACGAGAACGAGTCGGCGCCCAGGTTGTTGGTTAACCCGCGCTGGATAGCGTCCTGCTGCTCTGCCGCGAGCGACTCCGCCTTGATCTGGAAGGCCGTGAAGCCTCCGCCGTCGGCCTCTACGCCGCGGCCCTGGACGACGAAGCCGCCCTCGACGATCGGCTCCACGTCGTCGCGCACGTCCTGCACGAGCGCAGGCTGAGCCGTGTCGAAGTCGATCTGGCTGCCGCCGTTGAAGTCGATCCCGAGGTTCAGGCCCTTGACGCCGAGAGCCAGGACGGCGACGATGACCACACTGGCCGACAGGGCCGCCCACAGGCGACGCTTGCCCATGAAGTCGATCTTCTGCCAGGACGGGATCTTCGCCGCTGTCGCTCCCATGAGCTTCGGGTTGTCGAGCCAGCGGAAGTTGCTGAGGATGCCGAGCAGGGCGCGCGTAGCGAGCACGGCCGTCAGCAGCGAGATGATCGTGCCGATCAGGAGCATCAGCGCGAAACCACGCACGCCGGACGTCGCGACCGCGAAGATCACGAAAGCGGTGATCATCGTCACGACGTTCGCGTCGAGGATGCTCGTGAAGCCGAGCTTGTATCCGCGCTGAATGGCTGCGCGCACGCTTAACCCGTTGCGCACCTCTTCCTTGATGCGCTCGAAGATCACGATGTTCGAGTCGACGGCAACGCCGATCGTGAGCACCAGGCCTGCGAAGCCCGGCAGCGAGAGTCGCACGCCGAACAGGAGGATCGCGCCGTAGAGGAGCCCGCCGTAGATGCCGAGGCCGGCAAGCGCGACGATCCCGAGGAAGCGGTAGATGAGGAGCAGGAACGCGGCAACGGCGATGAGGCCGCCGATCGCGGCGATCCAGGCCTCGCGCAGCGACTCCTTGCCGAGCGAGGCCGAGATATCGGTGCGGTCGACCTGCACGAACTCGAGCGGCAGAGAGCCCGACTGGAGGACGAGCGCGAGATCCTGCGCCTCCTGCAGGTCGTCGAGGCCGGTGATGATCGCGCCGTTGCCGCCGGGAATGCCGTCCGGGTTCTGAACGAAGTCGATCGTCGGGAACGAGCGGATCTCGCCGTCGAGGACGATGGCGAAGCTCTGGAACGCGTTGACCGGATCGATCTGGAGCGAGCTGGCTCGGAACTGGCCGCGCTGCGCGAGCTCGCGGGTCACGTCATGGAAGCGACCCTCGCCCTCGCCGGTGAAGCGCATCGTGACGACGGGCTCGTTGGTGAGCCCACCGCCCTGGCCGCCGCCGCCGAAGTCGGCTCTCGTGCCGCGCCGGCTCAGATGCTCGCCCGTGAGCTCCGGAATCGGGCGCTCGGCGGCGTCCGGTGCGTACCGCATGAGGTAGTAGCTGACCCCCACGCCGCCGCCGGGACAGATGTCGGAGCGGCCACGGTCACAGCTGAGAACAATGCGGTCAGCCGGCACCGCGAGGACCTGCGTGTCGGGCGGCTGCACGCCGCCCTCGAGCCGCTCGATCAGCGACTCCTCGCTTCGCGACGGGCCTGTGACGAGCTGTTGGCTCTGATCGAAGAGATAGAACTGGCTCGCGCCCCTCTCTGCGGCGGCGGTCTGCAGGCCCGAGATCAGGCCGAACAGGTCGTTCGTGGACTGCATGAAGCCGTTTCCGTCGATCGACGGCGCTACCGCACCGCCCTGCAGGTCGTAGAACTCGAGCTGGGCGGTCGAGCCGATGATCTCCGAGGCCCTGGCCGGGTCGAACACCTCTGCGAGCGCGACCGAGATCTGGTTGTCGCCCTGCTTGCGGATCTCCGGCTCGGCGATGCCGAGACCGTCGATGCGCTCGCGAATGACCTCGACCGAGGTGTCGAGGTCCTCGTCCTGGATCTCCTCGCCCGGGCGCGGTTCGCCCTGGAGCACGACCTCGAGGCCTCCGGCGAGGTCCAGGCCGAGTTTCGGGCCCGGGCCCTTGGTGATGGAGAGGGCCACAACGCCGCCAAGAGCGGCAGCGATTATGAGCAGGATTATGAGGTTTCGGCGCACGCCTAGCTGGTTCTTTCTCGGGAGAGGGTAGCTGAGGGTTTCGCGTGTAGGTATCGGCCGTCTACGGGCTCAACACAAGCCCAATATCACGGCCGGCAGGCCGCTTCGAAACGCGGACTGCCTCCCCGAGGCTAACTACGTGCGGATCGCTACGTGCGGGCGCGCTCGGCAAGCTCCTTGGTGCTGAGCGCGCGCTCCTTCTTCTCGTCCTGTTTCTCCTCGGCGCTGCCGACCTCGTACTTGGTCGTTCGCGCCGGAGTCGCATCGTCTTCGACCTCGAGCTCGGTCGCGCCGAGGCGCTCGTCGGCCTTCACGACGGTGCCGACGGCCTTGCGCGAGACCTCGATGTGGATGTCCTCGGCGATCTCGACGACGAGCTTCTCGTCCTGGACCTCGACGACGTCACCGTAGATGCCGCCGATCGTCACTATCTCATCACCGGGCGACACACGCGAGAGCTGGTCCTGCTGCGCTCGCTGACGGGCGCGCTGCGGGCGGATCATCAGGAAGTACATCAGCCCGAGCAGCGCCAGGATGACGATAAAAAATGTTCCGTTCACGCAGGCACCCCTTGCTTGAGCCGTCCCTGGGAGAGCCGCGCGATGGTGTCTCGCTTGAAGGCGCCGAACTCACCACGTTCAATCGCGGCGCGCGCTCCGACGGTCAGGTCGAGTAGATAGGTCACGTTGTGCTCTGAGAGAAGGATAAGCCCCAGGGCCTCCTCCTGCATCATCAGGTGGCGCAGATAGGCGCGGCTGAAACGTCGACAGGCGCTACAAGAGCACTCCTCGTCGAGCGGCCGCGGGTCATCGACGAATCGCGCGTTACGCATGTTGAGGCGCCCGGCGCGCGTGAGCGCCGTGCCTGTGCGACCCATCCGGGTCGGCAGCACGCAATCGAACATGTCAACCCCGGACTCGATCACTTGAAGCATGCCGACAGGGTCACCGATGCCCATGAAGTAGCGGGGCTTCGCTGCCGGTAGCATCGGAGCGGCCCAGGCGACCGTGTCGAAGAGCTCCTGGCGGCCCTCGCCGACACTGAGGCCGCCGAGGGCGTTGCCGTCGAAGTCGAGGGCGAGAATCTCCTCGATCGACCGCTCGCGCAGCGCCCGATCGGTGCCACCCTGGCTAATCCCGAACAACAGCTGGTCCGGGGCGCGCTCTGCCGCGTGCTGCCGGCGTGCCCAGCGGCTCGTGAGCGCAACCGCGCGCTCGAGCTCGGCCTGATCGCAGTCGGCCGGCGGACAGACGTCGAGGCACATAGCAATGTCGCTACCGAGCAGCCGCTGGGTCTCGGCGATGCCCTCGGGAGTGAACCGCTCGCGCGTCCCGTCGTACACCGAGCGAAACGAGACCCCGTCCTCGTCGAGCCCGAGAATCGTGTGTCGCAGCGAGAAGACCTGGAAACCGCCGGAGTCGGTCAGGATGGCTCCGTTCCAGCTCATGAACGGGTGCAGACCACCGAGCGACTCGATCACGGCGGCGCCCGGCCGAAAGTGCAGGTGGTAGCTGTTCGCGAGCACCACGTCGGCGCCGGCAGCCCGAACACGCTCTGGATCCATGGCCTTGACCGTGGCCTTCGTCCCGACCGGCATGAACGCAGGCGTGCGGATCTCGCCGTGCGCAGTCCGCAGCACGCCCGCGCGCGCCTCGCCGTCTGTGGAGAGCACCGAAAAGGGGGCGTCGTCGCTCATCCGATCATCGTACGCCCGGGCTCGGCCCAGCTCTCGCTAGCATCCGCCGACTCGATCTAGACGATCAGCATCGCGTCGCCGAACGAGTAGAAGCGGTAGCGCTCGGCGATCGCACGACGATAGATCTCTCTCGTCTCGTCGACGCCCATGAACGCCATCACGAGAGCAAGCAGCGTGCTCCTGGGCAGGTGGAAGTTGGTGACCATGCCGCCAACAACTCTGAAGTCGTGGCCGGGCGCGATCATCAGCTCTGTCCGTCCCGACAGGCTCGCGTGGCCCGTCGCGGCCTGAGACGCGCCAACCGACTCGAGCGCACGGACTGTTGTCGTGCCGACCGCAACGACGCGATCGGCCTGGATCACGCGCTCCCACGTGCGCGCGTCAACCTCGTAGCGCTCGCCGTGCAGCTGGTGCTCCTCGAGCGTCTCGACGCTCACGGGCCGGAACGTGTCGAGGCCGACGTGCAGCGTCGCGAACGCGTGGTCGAGCGCGGCAAGCAGATCCGACGTGAGGTGCAGGCCGGCCGTCGGCGCGGCCACCGAACCGAGCGTCTTGGCGAAGACCGTCTGGTAGCGATCCGGGTCGTCAAGTGGCTCGCGGATATAGGGCGGGAGCGCGAGCTCGCCCTGCGGCGCACTGAGCAGGCGCGCGAGCCACCGGCCATCGCCGAGCATCTCGAGCAGCTCGACAGCTGGCTCGAGCGGCGCGCCGGCGTGGGAGTCTCGAGCCCATAGCCGCTCGCCGGCGCGCAAACGCCGTGCGGGCCTCGCGAGCGCTTCCCAGACGTCATCGGCGCGCTGCTCGAGCAACAGCACCTCGACCGCCCCGCCGCTGCTCCGGCGCAGCGAGAGGCGGGCGTGAAGCACCCGCGTGTCGTTGAGTACCAGCAGATCGTCTCCGCGGAGCTCGTCGCCAAGCTCGTTGAAGCGCCGGTGCCGCACCGCACCTGACGCGCGCTCGTACACCAGCAGCCGGCTCTCGTCGCGACGGCCGAGCGGCCTCTGCGCGATCAGCTCGGACGGAAGCTCGTAGTCGAGATCGGACACCCGCATCCGTCGCCAACCAACGCTACAGTGGCGGGCATCTGATGGTCGATGACGCCATCCAGCGGGCCCGCGCCCGCATCACTGCGATGCGGGGTGGCGAGGCAACGAAGTCAGACCTGGCCGAGGTAGTCACGCGAGCGCGCGAGGAGGTCGCCGAGCTCAGCCAGACGGCGGCCGAGCTGCGCGCGAGCATTCCGGTACAGGTAAGCGAAGGCATTCGCGAGGCCATCGAGGCCGAGGTTCTGCCCGTTGCACGGCATATCGCCGAGGTGCGCGGGTTGTCGAGCCAGCTCGTCCGACGGCTCGAACATGCCCAGTCGACGCTCGAGTCAGAGCGCGAGTCGCGCATCGACGACCTCGACGTGCTCGTCGAGCTGCTGGTCTCGAGCTGGCAGGGAATCGACGCCCGACTCTCGCGAATCGAAGCGAGGCTCGGCGACGCGGAAGCGCTCGAGGTCGGCGTGCCGGATGAGCCGGAACGCCTTTCTCAGTCCTCGGCCGTCGGCTAGCGCGACCGCGACACTCCCGGCGAGCTCGTCCATGTCGATATCAAACGGCTCTCACGGATCTCTGCTCGCGGTGCCGGCCACCGTGTGCTCGGACACCGGCGCAGCAAAGACAGGCGAGCCCGCCGCGTGGAGCGCCAGCTCGACGCGGCCCGCGTCGGGGGTCCATTGCAGCGCGTTCGCGAGCAGGTTGTTGACGATCTGAAGCAGACGATCGCCGTCGGTCGTCAGGACGATGTCGTCGTCGACGACGCACTCGAAGTCGATCTCGCGACGCCGCGCCTGCTCGGCCAGAGACGCGTGCGCTTGCTCGATCAGCTGTGACAGGTCGACCTCCTCGGTTCTGAGCGTGAACCGATCGGCTTCGAGCTTGGCGAGGTCGAGCACGTCACCGACGAGGCGCGACAGCCGGTCGGCTTCCGCGCCAACGACGTCGAGTGAGGCCGCTCGTGCGGCGGGTCGTCGGCAAGCCCTTCGCGCAGCACGTCGACATGACCCCGGATCGCCGTCAGCGGCGTGCGCAGCTCGTGCGACACCGTCATCAGGAAGTTGCGCTCTCGCTGCTCCGACTCGGCGAGCCGGTCGGTCATCTCACGGAAGCTTGCCGCGAGCTCGCCTATCTCGTTGTCGCTCCGCACCTCGGGGAGCTCGACGTCGTAGTTACGCCCTGCGACTTCCTTGGCGGCGCGTGAGAGCTTGAGAACCGGCTTCGTGACACGTCGCGACAGCCACCAGCCAAGGATCCCGGCTGCGAGGAGACCCCCTACGAGCGCCATCGAGATGCGCTTCAATAGCCCTAGAAAGCGCGCGGTGAGCTGTGCCTTGGGCTTGGCTACTACGAGGGCGCCGAAGGTCTGCCCGTCGAGCCTCAGCGCCTTGCCGACGGCGAGGAACGTTCGGTCGGCGTCGGGATCGGTGAACTCGAAGGTCTGACGGGAGCCGGTCTCGAGAAGCTCCCAGTCGATCAGCTCGGAGTTCAGCTCACGCAGACCCGACAGCTGGCCCGGGAAGATCGGCACGCCAACGTAGTAGAGGCGCGCGCCCATCGCGCGCTCGAGTCGCGGGCCGGCGAAGCTCGGGGCGCGCTGGCCCTGCTCGACGATCTGCCGCGCCTGCTCCGAGTAGAGCTGCGCCAGGCCGGTTGCCTGGCGCCGGAGTTCGTTCAGCGTTCGGTCGCGCGTGAAGTTCTGGAAGAGGCCGGTGGCGACGATCGCAGTGACGAGACCGGCGACGAGGACCGCCGTGAAGAACAGGGCCGGCAGGCGGACGCGAAGCGAGCGAAGCCAGCGCACCTCAGCTCACCCAGAGACCCAGCGGAGCGCAGCACGGGGCAGTTGGAAGGGGTTGCGCTCGGGAGATCATTGCGCGCTCTGGACTATGGCAGCTCGGCGCAGCGGCCGATGCGGACGTCAGGCCTCGGCGACCTTGGAGTCCTGGCCGACCTTGTAGCCAACACCCCAGACCGTGACAATCGGGCAGCTCTCGCCGAGTTTGCGCCGCAGCTGACGGACATGCACGTCGACCGTGCGCGTGTCGCCCGCAAAGGTGTATCCCCATACGCGCTCGAGCAGCTGGTCTCGCGTCAACACGAGCCCGCGATGGTCAAGCAGCTCCCAGAGAAGATCGAACTCCTTCGGCGGGAGCTTTACCTCGGTTCCGGACACGGTGGCCTCGCGGCGGCCGTGATCGACGTGCAGGTCACCATGCGCGATGGTCGCCGACTCGAGCTCGCGGCTTGCCGGGCCGCTCCGGCGCAGGATCGACTTGACCCGAGCGACGAGCTCACGCGGGTTGAAGGGCTTCGTCAGGTAGTCGTCGGCGCCGACCTCGAGACCGATGATCTTGTCGATGTCGTCGTCCCTCGCCGTCAGCATCAGGATTGGGACATCGGACGACTGCCGCAGCTCGCGGCAGACATCGATCCCATCGACGTCGGGCAGATTCAGATCGAGCAGGACGATGGCTGGGCTATCGCTCTTGGCGCGAGCGAGCGCTTCCTCGCCGTTGCCGGCAACGGTCACGCCAAAACCAGCCTTCTTCAGGTACATCGCCACGAACGAGGCGATATTCGATTCGTCCTCTACGACGAGAACTCGTTGACCGTTCAGTTGATCGGACATGGCTTTCCTCCCCGTCGAAGCCTCTATCCAGCGTCATTCGGCAGCTGAGCGTCGGAACTGTAGAGCGCTCCTGCCTCGTTTGCCGCAGTCCTTTCGGCCAGCGCTGCAAGCAGCGCTTTGGCCGCCTCCTCTTTGATCGCCTCGTCCTTCGTCGGCTCGTTCTTGATCGCCGGCTTGAGGAGGTTCACAACGTCGTCCTTGGACGCGTCGCGCTCGGGCACGGTCGAAACGACCGCCTGCACCGTCGCGGAGCGGTTTCTCGTCGTCTGAGTCGTCGTCGGCGTGTCACCCGCGCCGTCTCCGGACCCACGACTGGGAATGTCCGGCCCGAAGTCGTACTTCGTCCAGCGGCGGGGCCAGCGGTTGTAGAGCTGGCCGCCAACCGAGATCAGCCCGACTGTGAGGCTGCCGGGGTCGCGGATGCGGTCCGCCTTGACGCCAGCCCGTCCCTCGCCGACGGCGCTCAGTGAGAGCCCCCGCCCCCTGGCGCTTACACGCCAGTTCCCGGCCGGCAGATAGAAGTAGAGGCGTTCGCCGATGAAGATCGTGTACCCGCGTGACTTTCGCGTCTCGACCCCGCGAGGCAGGATCGGCTTGGGGCGCTTCGAACACACGCGGCGCGTCACGCGCGTCCCGTCCCTGCGCTTGACGCGCTTCAGCCTGCAGTTCCGAGCTGCCTTACCCTTGAGCGTGACGCGGCCGCCCTGTACCGAGAGCACCGCGGTGCCCTTCAGCCGCACGTTCAGCCGACCCGTTCCGTCGCACACGGCGAGCGAGCCGGGTAGGCCGTTTCGCTCACAGCCGGTGTCCAGCTGGCGAGCCTGAGTCGACACGCTGCTGGGGGCCGCGTGTGCAAGCGAGCCGCTTGCGAGCAAGGCCGTTGCCGCTGCAAGCAGCACGGTTCCACGCCTGATGATTCGGCCGCACGCCATGACTAATCACACTATCCAGAGGCCGGGTGTGGCCCGAGTGTGCGACCTGTAAAGAAATAGTGAGCGGCGGGAAGATCAGCGATCGCGACCTACGCAACGAGGCGCACGGTGCCGCGCAATCCGATCGCATTCTCGCGGCCGGGCGGCCGATCAGCCGGCCGCCACCCCTGGGCACGCGCGTCGCGCTCGCACAGCGAGCAGACGGTCAACACACGGCCTCGTTCGGGGGGCAGATACCAGTACCGGAAGCTCTCGCCGGTCAGGAGGTGCCGACGGCATCGGACACAAGCTGCCAACCCGGAGTAAAAGCGTACGCGCCGAAGCGGATGACGCGGCGGGCGCATGCCCGCGGGCTCGGGCCTGCGCCGCCCCGTGAGTGCGGGTTGGGACGTAAATGCGGCTGGTAGATTGGCTCGAGATGATCGAGCGCCTGCGAGAGCGCATTCGCCGCGGCATGTGGCCCGGCCCGCCCGCAGCAGCTTCGGCTCTCGACGGCCCCGAGTCACGACACATCCTCTCGAGCTTCGGCGGTGCGCCGGTGGAGGCGAGCCCGGCCGACATCGGCCGGTTGCGACGAGAGCGCCGCCGCCTCTTGCGCTCGCGCGAGCAGTCTGTGCGCGATCTCGGCGGTCTTACCCTCGAGATGGTGCGCCGCGAAGCGTTCAAGCCTGACCTGCTCAAGAGGCGCGCACGCGACATCCTCGGCCTCGAAGACGGTGTGCACGACGTCCAGGACGCGCTCAGCGATGCCCGTGAGGCTGTGCCTGATCCGAGCATCGGCCCGGGCTCGCCCTGCAGCTGCGGCTCGAGCAACGAGCGCGGCGCTGCATTTTGCGTGGCCTGTGGCCGGGCGCTCAAACCGGCCTCCGGGCTCCGGGCATGCCACCACTGCGCCCAAGCTCTGCCGGGCGGCGCGCAGTTCTGCCCCGGGTGCGGTGCAGCGCGCGAGGCGCGCGACAGCCCGACCGGCGCCGGCTGGTGAGTGGGACGACGGTGGAGCGAGGGGTCTCGCGCCCACGCTGCCACACCTGCAGCGAGCCACACGACGCCGATCAGGAGTACTGCCTCGAGTGCGGCGCCCGACTGCCTGCGGCGCCGCGGCAAGCGGCCGAACCACCGCTCTGGGCCTGGGCGACGGTTGTCATGCTCGCCATGGTCGCAATCGTCTCCGGCATTGTCGTGGCGCTTCTTGCCTCGGCCGACGAGGGAGTGATCGTCGAGACCCGGACCGTCGTGGCGCAGCCAGCGTCTCCTGTGACGCCGCTCGACCCGGTCGCGCAGCCGGCCGCGCCGCAAGCGGCGCCGATCGAGCCGCCGGTGACCGTCCCCATCGAGGGCTCCGCTAGCGATCTCCTGTCACCGGACGATCAGGGCTCAGCGCCCGATCCGGTCGACAGCAGCCCTGCGCTCGTGCCAGACGATGCGTCGACTGATCCAGGCGCCGGCGACCTTCTCGAACCCGGCGAGCCAGAGATCGTCGACGGGCAGCCGGCGCCCGGTGCCGGGTCGCTCGAGGGCTGGCCGCCGGGGACGGAGGGCTTCACGGTGATCCTCGCCTCGATTCCCCAGAGCAGTGGCCGAGCGGAAGGCCGATTTGCGCGCCCGCCGCGCCAGGAACGCTGGACTCGACGAGGTCGGCGTTCTGCGCTCCTCCTCCTACCGAAGCCTTCGCGAGGGCTACTGGGTCGCCTTCGCGGGCGTCTACGAGACGCTGAACGCCGCTCGGGCCGAGCTCGGCCGCGCACGCGCCGCGGGGTTCCCGACCGCGTATCCGCGACGAGTCGCGAGCTAGCTCTCAAGATCTCACACGCCGCGTGGGCGGGCTGGCGCGCCTTCCTGCATGACGCCCATGAGCGTTTGCTAATACGAGGTGACCTCGTCTACCATGGTGACCCTGCTGCAGAATTAACCCCCGCTTAACGAGCGTTTGCAGGCAGTTAATAGCCGAGGCGTGAGAATGGTGTCACGCCGTGAATGAAGGAGCGCTCACAGTCATGTATCACTACTCCCGGGCCATCTACCGCTCGGTCAAGGACCTCGTCGACCCATATGTCGATCGCGAGACGCACCTGACCTACCGGCGAGCCGTCCTCGATTCCTGCGAGGAGACTCTCCAGCGACTGGCGCAAGATCGGCGGTACTTCGCGTTCCCGGAGCGAGTTCTCTTTCAGGACATCAGGCAGTACTTCCCGATCGCGCAGCAGGGCCGCGTTCGCGCGACGATCGAAGAGGGCATCCACGCGGCCATGACGTTCATCGACGAGCAGATCGCCGCCGGCCGCTTCGAGCTTGGCTCGAGCCGCTGCCGCGCGACGACGCGCAAGGGCAAGCCCTGTCAGCGCACGCCGCTCCCCGAGCACGACTACTGCCCGTCGCACCGTCACCTCGAGCCGACACCAGCGCCGGTCTAGCTCGCCCAGCATGTGCGCACGCGTTCGCGGCACTCTTTGCCGCAAACCGTGCGCGCCTTCTGCACGGTAGGCGAAATGAGCGCGAAATAGGCCCGCCGGAATCGTGCGAAACCTCTAGAGTGCGCGGGCGGTGAGTGACGATCTCGCATGACGCTGACAAGCTGATCAGGCAGCTGTCGCTCGTTGCCTTCCTCATGGCCGAGCGACGCGCGCTGACGGCACGCGAGGTCAAGTCATGCGTCGAGGGGTACGCGGACATGTCCGACGAGGCGTTCGCGCGCCGTTTCTACTCTGACCGCACGGAGCTGACGGCCCTGGGCGTGCCGCTCGAGTCGCAGCGTGACGAATTCACCGGCGAAGAGCTGTACACCCTGCGCTCCGAGCAGTACTTCCTGCCCGCGATCGAGCTGTCCGACGAGGAGCTCGCCGCGCTCCAGACGTGCCTGTATCTGCTCGAAGGCCAGTTCGCGTATTCGGAGCCGCTACGCCTTGCGCTCCAGAACCTCGCGCTCGGGCGCCCGGGCGCTCCTCAGGCGCCCAGCGCGAATGCAGTGCGCGTCAACGTTCTCGGCGCCGACTACACGCACGAGATGCCCGGGCGGCTCTCGAAGCTCGAAGCGGCAATCTCGAAACAGCGCACCGTCCGTTTCACGTACTGGTCGATCGGCCGGGACGACCTGGCCGAGCGTGTCGTGAACCCGTTTGCGCTCTTCTCCGACGGCGGCTCCTGGTATCTGGTCGGCCACGATCTCGATCGCGATGCCGAGCGCATGTTCCGCGTCTCCCGCATCCGCGGTGACATCCGCTTCGCGACGCGCCGCGAGCGCGACTTCAGGGCGCCCGAGGACTACGACACCTCGGCGCTGAGAGGTCGACCGGCGTGGCAGGTCGGCGAGCCGCAGGGCGAGGCCCGCGTAGCGGTGAGCCCGGACACTGCCTGGTGGGTCGAGCGCGAGTACGCCGAGCGAGGCGTCGTCGAGGACGGTGTGTTCACGACGCCGTATTCCGACATCGGCCAGCTCGCCAGCTGGATATTGCGCCAGGACGGTCGGGCGCGACCGCTGTCACCCCGCGAGCTCGTCGAAGCCGTAACCGACGGTCTCGTGCGTGTGATCGAGGCCCACGAGGCCGAGACACCCACCCTCGCCGCACCAGCCGAGCGCCCCGAGCCACCCCCGGAGCCGGCGGATCGACAGGTCGGCCCGCTCGTTCCCGAGCGGTTCGCCGTCCTCCAGGCGCTTCTCGCCTACCTGCTCGCCGCCTGTGGCGAGGGCAAAGAAGCGACCCTCGTCGTCGACGAGGTCATGGCGAGTTTCGGGGTCGACCGCGAGACGCTGCAGGATCATCTGCAGCTGCTGAACCTGATCAACTTCGGTGGCGGCTGCTACGCAGTGTTTGCACAGATCCAGGGCACCAAGGTCCACGTCGAGAAGGAGCTTTTCGGCGATGTCTTCCGTGGCTCGCCGCGCCTGACCCCGCTCGAGGCGCGGGCGATCCGGCTTGCGCTCGAGTTCGTCGGCCCCATGATCGCAGCCGAGGCCGATACACCACTCGAACGTGTCCGGCGCAAGCTCGAGGAAACATTCGGCCAGTTCGAGCTCGAGGAGGCGCCTCCACTGCCTGAGACGACGACGCAGGAAGAGACGCTGATCCGGGTCTTCTCGCGAGGTGTCGCCGAGCGCAGGCTGGTCGAGCTCACATACCTCTCGACAAGCGATAGCGAGACGAGCACACGCACTGTCGAGCCGTACTCGCTCGAGCGGAGGCTGCCGCACTGGTACGTCCACACCTGGGATCGCACCCGCGAAGGAGAGCGAAGCTTCCGCCTCGACCGCATGCACACCGCCGAGCTGCTCGACAAGCGCTACGAGCCACGTGTCGAGTTCGACCCGACCGAGCTCAAGGAAGCACGGATGGCAACCGTGTGGTACTCGCCGGCGGTGGCGCGTTGGCGGCTCGAGCGTCGCACCGCCACCCCGTTGAAGGACGGCTCGGCGCTCGAGGAGACCGCCATTGGCTCGGCCAGCTGGCTGGCGAGCGAGATCTTCGCGGCCCGGGGCGACGCGGCCGTCGTCCAGCCGCTCGACCTGCGCGCTGAGATCGCCGGGCGTGCGGCCGCGCTGAAGAAGGCGTTGAAGCTACGACGTCGGGCGGCCACGAGCACGGCCAAGAGCAAGTCGAAGCCGAAGCGTGCGCCGGCGAAGCCAAAGGCTGCGACCAAGAGCAAGCCGAAGGCAAAGGCGAAGGCCAAAGCAGCGAGCCAGAACGGCGACGAGAAGACGAACGGCAGCGGATCGGCGACCAAGAGCGCCAAGAAGGACAAGCCCAAGGGCAAGAAGAAGGCCGCGTCCAAAGCGAAGACGCAGGCCGGCTCAGCGCGCTAGCCAGGGCCTAGCCCGCGTCGATCTGAGCGAGCGCCCAGCGCGCATGCTCGGTGAGGAGCTCGTCGTCGCCGGCAGCGAACGCGGCGACAAGCGGACGAAGTGAGCGCGTGCGGCCAGCGCCGGCAGCGATGAGTGCGTTGCGCCGCAGGAAACGCACGTCGTTGCGTGGGAAGTAGAGCCGGTCGTAGCGACCGCGCAGGCTCGAATCAGACGCGCTGAGCCAATCGCGCAGATCAACGTGCGGCTCGGCGCCCTCAGCGATCGCGTCGCCTGCGGCGCGCTTCGAGGCCGCCGCGTTCCACGGGCAGACTTCCTGGCAGATGTCGCAGCCGTATGCACGTCCCTCGAGCTCGGGCCTGATCTCGAGCGGGATAGCGCGCCGCGACTGCGTCCAGTACGAGAGGCACTTCTCGGCATCGAGCTCGCCCGCGGTGTCGAGCGCACCGGTCGGGCAGGCGTCGATGCAAAGCCTGCACTCGCCGCAATCGAGCGCAACGGGCTCTGATTCCTCGATCTCGATGTCGCTGACGAGGGCGCCCAGGACGATCCATGACCCGAGCTCTGGATTGATGATCATCGTGTTCTTCCCGTAGAAGCCGATACCGGCGCGGGCGGCGGCCTCGCGGTCGACGTGATCGTTCTCGTCGACCAGCACGCGGCAGCGTCCGCCGAGGCGTCTACCGAGCTGCTCGAGGCGTTCTCGTAGTACCGCGTAGCTGTCGCTCCAGGTGTAGCGCGGAAGCGCAGCGTCCTCCGGACCCGGCGTGGGACCGTGGACGTCGTAGGCGAGCGCGCCGGCGACAACCGTCCGTGCGCCCTCGAGGAGGGTCTCGGGGTGGCACGAGGCCTCGGGCCGCGCCATCGTGAACGACATGTCCGCAAAGAGGCCACGCGCCGCGCGATCGGCAATAGCCTCCTCGGTGGCCACGTACGGTCGGGCCGGCGCCGCTCCGACCGCATCGAGACCGACCTCGGCAGCGAGCCGCTCGAGCTCGGCCGCGTCCATGGGGCCAGCCTAGATGGTTAGCAGCGCGTGATCGCCGCCAGCCGCGCTACGGGAGCTGCACGTAGCCGAGCGAACGCCGGAAGGCGATCACGCGCGCGACGGCCCGATCGAGCTTGCCGGCGCGTGCGAGCGGCGTCAGCGCCGCGATCACCGGCCGGACGTCTCTCGGCTCCTGCACGAGTACGAGATCGGCGCCCGCTCGCATGGAGAGCCGGGCCCAGCGACGGGCGCCCGGGCCGAGCGCGCTCAGCGAGTCGGTAATCGCCACTCCTCTGAACCCTTGTCGGCGAAGGAGCGCGTACGTCGCCGGCTCGAGGGAAGCGCGTCGCTTTCCCAGGCTCGGGTAGATCGCGTGGCTGACCATGACGCACGGCACTCCGGCACGAATCGCCGCGCGAAAGCCGCGCAGCTCGCGTGCCCTCACGGAGCCGAAGACACGCGCGACATCGGTCGACTCGGGCGTTGAGCCAAGTCCCGGGAAGTGCTTCGCGCATAGCGCAGTCCCGCCCGCTACCAGGCCCCGCGCGAACGAGACGCCCAGGCCTGCGCGACGGAAGTGGCGCGAGCCGAGCGGGCCGTCAGGCGCGTCCAGGACGGGCGCCAGGTCGACGTCGACGCCGATCTGCCGCAGTGCGCGCCCGGTGTTCCGGCCGGCGCGAAAGGCCGTGCGGTTGCGCCGATGGCTCGACGCGGCCGCGTGCGGAGGCAGGCCCGGGTAGCGCTTGACGGCGCCACCCTCCTGGTCGACGAACACCGGCGCCCGCGCGGGCGGCTCGACGTCGCGAGTTGCCGAGAACACGATCACGCCCCCCACACCACGTGGAGCAGGCAGGCCGGCGACCACGACGAGAGACGCCTTCTGGCGCGGGGTCATCGACGCGAGCTCGACGGCGACAGCAGATTGAGGGGGCGCCAGAGCTCGGGCCGGCATAGGGCTTGCGAGCGCCATACAAATGATCGCGGCCGTCGCCGCGAGCGCGCCGGGCCTCAGTAGCCGAAGCCGAGGATGAACTTCGCGTCTTCGGACATGCGCTCTGGGCTCCACGGCGGATCCCAGGTCAGATCCGGCTCGACGTCCTCGACGCCGTCCATGGCCTTGACCGTCTCGACGATCTGCTGCTCGATCAACGGTCCGACAGGGCACCCCATCGACGTAAGTGAGTAGGTCACCTTGACGTGCGAGTTGTCGATCTCGGCGTCGTAGAGCAGGCCGAGCTCGACGATGTCCATCCCGAGCTCGGGGTCCTCGACCGCCCGCAGGGCGTCGAAGACCTGTTCGCGTGTTGGCATGTCGCAAGGATACCGCGCGCCGGCTCAGCCAAGCAGCCGCACCTCCTCCCGCCGCTCGCGATCATAGAAATGGATCCCGTCGACGAAGCGAACGCGATTGCAGCGGTAGCACATCACCACCGAGTGAGTACGTGCGCTGTCTCCCAGATAGCGGACGCCACGGAGCAAGTGACCGTTCGAGATCCCCGTGGCGGCTACCACCGCCTTCGTCGGCGCCAGCTCGGGCGTCGTGAGGACGCGCTCGGTGTCGACGATGCCGAGCTGGTTCGCTGCTTCGATCTCGGACCAGGCTTGTTGGCCAGAGCTGGGCCTGTAGCTCGCCACCCAGACACATCAGCGCCGCCGCCGCCATGATCGCCTGTCGCGAGCCGCCGATCCCAACCGAGATGTGGTCGTTCGTGCCGCGAATGGCCGCGTTGATCGCTGACGTTACGTCGCCGTCGAGAATCAACTTGATCCGGGCCCCAGAAGCCCGGAGCTCTTCGAGGAGGTCATGATGGCGAGGCCGATCGAGCACGATCGCCGTCACGTCATTCGGGCGGCGCCCAAACGCGTCGGCAACGGCGGCAACGTTTTCGGCGATGGGCGCCCGGAGGTCGATCCGGCCGCGGGCACGCGGGCCGACCGCGATCTTGCGCATGTACATGTCGGGCAGCACCGGAACGGTATCCGGCTCGCCCGCGGCGATCATGGACATCGCGCCGGTTCCTCCCCGAGCCACGACCTCGATGCCCTCGAGCGGATCCACCGCGAGGTGCACCGACTCGCCGCCGGTGCCGAGCCGAAATGCCTGCGTCTCCTGCTGCTCGTCGGCGACGCCACCCGCGACCACGGTGGCGTCGCAGGCGAGCACGTCGAGGGCCTTGTACATCGTCTCGGCCGCGGCGTCGCGCGCGCCGCTCTCGTCGCCACGGCCAAGCCAGCGACCGGCCACGACCGCGGTCTGTTCGGTGACCGCTGCGTAGGCCTGACACAGGCATGCCCTGACGTCGAACTCGCCGACCATCGCGCCTATTCTGAGCTGTGCGGACGACGCATGTCGCAGAACGGGCCTCGGAGCTGGGCGAAGCGGCATCCGAAACCCTCTCTATCGTCGCTGTGCGTGCCCTCCTACCAGCCGCCGTTTCAGGCTTACCGTGGGAACGAGCCACCGCAGTTCGCGCACAGCGTCGAGCTGGAGTACGCGCGACTCCTCGACTACCACGGCGTTGAGTGGGAGTACGAACCGCGGACGTTCGTGCTCGAGCGGGACGCCGACGGTCGCGTGACCGAAGCGATCACGCCTGATTTCTATCTCCCCGAAGAGGACTTGTACGTCGAGGTCACGGTCATGCGGCAGCCGCTCGTGACGCGGAAAAACCGCAAGGTTCGCAAGCTGCGTGAACGGCATCCGGGCGTGCGAGTCACCGTCCTGTACCGCCGCGACCTCGAGCGGCTCGGGGCCCGGCACGGGTTCAGCGTTCAGGCCGCGTGAGTCGCGACGAGGAACGCCCGGACGAGGTCTTCGTCACGAAGACTCGGCTCGAGCTACGCGTTGTCGAGCTTGGTGCCGCGCTCGCTGCGCGCCTCGACGCGGCGATCGGCGCCGGCCCGAGTGTCGAGGAGCGAGCGCTTCCGCTTCTGATCAGCCCACTCAACGGTGGCGCGATCTTCGCGGCTGATCTGTCGCGCGCGCTCGAGCGCGCGCACGCTCTCGAGCCGATCGACGTCATCTCCTATGCGCGCCGCCGGGGCGCAGCCCGGATCAGGCACGCGCTGGGCGCACGGCTCGACCTCGCGGGTCGCGATGTAATCGTCGCCGACTGCATCGTCGATACCGGCCTCACGCTCAAGTATGTGCTCGGCGAGATCGAGCGCCGGGGCCCGCACAGCGTCACGCTCTGCGTGCTCTTCGATCGCCCGGCCGCGCGGGTCGTCGATCTTCCTCTGTCACTCACGGGCTTCAGCGCCCCGGACGAGCTCCTCGTCGGCTACGGCCTCGAGCACGACGGCCGGTTCTCACGATTGCCCGACGTTCATCTGCTGCGCTCCGCGACGCTGCGTCATCTGCGCGCGGCCTAGGTGTAGGTCCTAGCTAGGTTGTTCTGTCTGAGCGTCTGCAGCCGTTGTATCGGTGGTTGGCGATTGAGGGAGCGGTGTGGTCGTTCGTGATTGTAGAAGTAGAGCCAGCCGGGGAGGGCGTGTTGGCGTTGGTGTGAGTTGGCGTAGATGGCGGCGTAGGCCCAGCCTGCGAGCATGGTGCGGATGAAGCGTTCTGCTTTGCCGTTGGTGCGTGGGCGGTAGGGGCGGGTGCGTAGGTGTTTGATCCGGAGTGCTTTGCAGGCGAGGGCGTGGATGGTGGCGCGGTAGCAGGAGCCGTTGTCGGTCATGACCCGCTCGATTTGGATCCCGTGCGCGCGGAAGTGGGCGATTGCGCGACGGAGAAAGCCGACCGCTGTGGCTGCCTTCTCGTCTTCGAGCACTTCGACGTAGGCGAGCCGGGTCGCGTCATCGACGCAGACGTGGACGTATTCCCAGCCGATCCCGCGGCGTCTCTTTCTGCGGTTGCCCGTGACACGGTGGCCGGGACGAGCAATACGGCCGAGCTTCTTGATGTCGATGTGGAGGAGCTCGCCTGGCCGTTTGCGCTCGTAGCGGTTCGCAGGCTCGGCCGGCTCGAGCCCAGACAGCTTGCCCAGCCCGATCCTGGTCAGCACCGCTGAGACGGTCGAGTGCGGCATCCTCAGACACTCTGCGATCTCGGCGCCCGTCATCCGCAACCGGCGCAATGCCGCGATCGCCACGACCCGCTCCTCGGGTGTGCGATGCGGGATCACGCTAGGCGCCGAGCTGCGATCGTGCAGCCCCGGCTTGCCCTCCTCGCGAAAACGACGCAACCACTTCGAGAGCGTACGCACACTCACACCAGCCGCCTCGGCAGCCCGAGCAAGCGTCCAGCCCTCCTGCTCGACCCGGCCAACCGCCAAACAACGACTACGCAGACATGTCCTCGCGTTACCGTGCAACTTCATCCGGAACCCTCCTTGGCACTGGTGGCTTCGACACCCCCAGCCTCCAAGCAGGCCCGGATGGAACAACCTAGCTAGGACTTACACCTAGGCCGCCGGATCCAGCCCGCACCTGGATCCGGCCCGGTCGGCTACAGGTATCCGAGCGGATCGACCGCCGCGCCGTTGATGCGCACCTCGAAGTGCAGGTGCGGCCCGGTCGAGTTGCCGGTCGAGCCGACCTCCCCGAGGGCCTCGCCCTGCGCGACATTCTGACCGCGTGCCGCATAGATGCGCTGCTGGTGCGCGTAGGCCGTCGAGAGTCCGTTGCCATGGTCGACGACAACGAGGTTGCCGTAGCCGCCCAGCCAACCCGAGTAGACGACCGTACCGGCAGCGACAGCAGCGATCGAGGTGCCGAAGCCGACGCCGATGTCGATCCCCGCATGCAGGCGTCCCCAGCGCTGGCCGTAGCCGCTCGTGAGCACGCCGTTGAGGGGCCAAATGAAGCCGCTCGCGGGGCGCGCGCCCGAACCACTCGAGGCCGGTGCAGCAATTCGACGTTGCGCGGCACGAATCTCTCGCTCGAGCCGCTCGCTCGCGGCCGCGAGCTCCTCGATGTCCTCTCGCGCGGCACCCTGTGTCTCGCGAACCCGGGCGAGCAAGGCCGTCTTGTCGTTGTGCGCCGAGATCACGTCACGCTCGCGCGCCGCCACGTCGTCACGCGCCTGCCGTTGCTCCTCGGTTCGCGCCGCCAGCCGGGCATTGGCGCGGGCCACGGCGCGCCGCGTACGCCGGGTCCTGACGCGCGCCTTCCGCGTGTCGGCCCGAGCTTCCGTGACGCCTGTGAGGATCTCGTCGTCGTGCGCCGCCAGATCCCGAAGGTATTCGAGCTGATCAACCAGATCGCTCAGTGAGCCGATGTCGAGAAGAATCGTCCCGGCGATGTCGACCCCGCCCGACTTGTAGATCTCGACCAGCCGCTCCTCGAGCCTCGCATCCGCGAGCTCAGCCTGTTCGGTCTGCAGTGCCAGCAACTCCGTCTCTGACGCGAGTCGCTCCTCGAGCATCTCGAGTCGATCTTCCTCTCGCCCGAGGCGTCCCTCGAGCCGCTCGAGCTTGTCCTGACGACCGGCAAGCTGCTGGCTCAGCACGTCGATCTGCTCATTCGCGTCGCTGATGTCGCTGGAGAGGACGGTGGCGCGCTCTTTCGCGGCACGGACGTTCTCGCGTAGCTCCTTGATGCGCGCGTCGACGGCGCTCTTCTGTTCCTCGAGCGTCCCGCCGCCGCCGGCCGAGGAGACGAAAGCGCCGGCCGCTAGCACCGCCACGGCGACGCCGGCAGTGCATAGCACCGCGAGTCTTTTCCGCGTGAGCATGTGGGCGAACGTTCGTCGGAAGACCTGGCGTCCCTCCCGGCCGTGTGCCGCAAGACGGCTTCACCATTGTCCCACACCCTCGGCGGTAGACCGCCGGTTGCACTAGCTCTCTAGCTCTGCCTTTGCCGCGTCGATCGCCGCCAGCGTCTCGGCCGCCTCCCGGCGCAGCTGGCTGACAAGCACGCGGTAGTCGGCATCTGTCACCTTCCCCTCACGGTGGTCGGTCTCGAGCTCCTGGAGTGCGATCAGACTGCGATCGCGCGCTTCGAGGAGCTCGAGCTGCGCTCGCTCGTCTGCGTCGAGCTGATCGATTTCTTCGGTCTGCCCTCGAGCGCGCAGGATCGGCCAGGCGACGAGGGCGATGCAGGCGAGGGCAAGCAGAGCGGCGAGAACGAGCGCGACTGTGCTCACCGAGCCGGTCCCGGGTCTAGATGGTTGATTGCATCTAGCCGTGCGCGGAGCCGACCGGGCGCCCCGCGAGTGGGCCGCCGGTCTTGAACGCGGCGAGTGCCTCGAACCGCTCGGCGAGCCGTCGTTGCTCGCGCGCGTCCGGCCAGAGAGCGACGAGCGATCCGATCACGAAGATGATGCCGGCGAGCCAGATCAGGTTGACCAGAGGGTTGACGATCACCTGGACGAACACGCGCCCGTCCGGATCGAAGCGATCGGCGATAACGAAGAGATCCTCGCCGCGCAACCAGTCCGTGCGGAGGCCGATCTCGTTCGAGGTCTGGTCCTCGGCGAAGTAGCGATTGCGGCCGGCGAGAATTGTCCCCTCGTCTTTCCCGTCGCGCGTCACCGCAAGACGGGCCCGTATCTCGGTCGCGTTCTGGGTATGCGACTGCTCCGTACCGAGGAAGGTCAGGGTGTAGCCCTCGACCGTCACGTCGTCTCCCGGAGCGAGCTGCACCAGCTGCGACGACGAGAACGCGCCGACGCCGGCCGCGCCGATCAGAAGCAGAATGACCGCGGCGTGAACGACGTAGCCGCCGTAGCGGCGCCGGTTTCGCGCAATGAGTCCGGCGAAGGCCGCGAGCCACGTCGTGTCAGCGCGGTGGCGGGCCTTCGTGCCGCGCGCGAACTCGAGCACGATCGCGGCCAGCACGAACGCGCTGAACGTGTAGCCGACAAGAGCAGGCGCGCTGGAGCCGGCGCCCGCGAGCGCAAGCGCAGTTCCGACGGCGATCGCGATCGCAGCGGGCGCCACGATCTGTCGCGACAGGCTGCGCCATGACGAGCGGCGCCAGGCGATCAGCGGCGCGATGCCCATCAACAGGATCAGTGGGAGGCCGAAAATGATCGCGAAGAAATCGTAGTACGGCGCACCGACGGTGACGGCAACGCCCCGTATGGCCTCGGAGACAAGGGGCCAGGTCACGCCCCAGAGAACGGTCAGCGCGAGGGCCACCAGGAAGAGGTTGTTGTAGAGAAACGCCGCCTCGCGCGAGAGCATCGACTCGAGCTTCGCGCGTGCCCGAAGTAGCGGCAGGCGCGAGATGATCAGCCAGGTCGCGCCGATCGCGGCGACGGCGATGAACCCGAGAAACCAGCTGCCGATCGAGGACTCGGCGAAGCTGTGGATCGAGTTGAGCACCCCGCTGCGCGTCAGGAACGTCCCGAAGATCGCCAGCACGAAGGTCATCGAGATCAGGACGACATTCCAGACCCGGAGCATGTTCTTCTTCTCCTGGATCATCACCGAGTGCAGATATGCCGTCGCGACGAGCCATGGCATTAACGCCGCGTTCTCGACCGGGTCCCAGGCGTACCAGCCGCCCCAGCCGACCTCCTCGTAGGCCCATTTCGCGCCCAGGAGGATGCCGAAGCCGAGGCTCGCCCACGCAAACAGCGTCCAGCGTCGGGTTGCGACAATCCAGCGCTCGTCGACCTGCCGAGACACGAGCGCAGCCATCGCGAAGACGAACGGCACGGTAATCCCCACGTAGCCGAGGTAGAGGAGGGGCGGGTGGGCGGCCATGTAGGGGTTTTGCAGGCTTGGGTTGAGCCCGAGCCCGTCGGGCGGCGCGGCCTGGGCCCCGAAAGGTGTCGAGACGAAGACGAGGACGATCGCGAAGAACAGGCCGACCACGCCGAACAGCGGCGCCGCCCACGGGAGCACGTTGGTCACCAGTCTCCGGTTGAAGACGACGGCGACCGCGGCGACAAGCGTCAACACGAGCATCCACAGGAGCAGCGATCCCTCCTGACCGCCCCAGAGGGCCGAGATCCGGTAGATCACCGGCAGGTCGCGGCTCGTGTGCTCCCAGACGTAGCGGAACGAGAAGTCGTTGTAGGCCATCGCCAGGAACAGCACGGCGGCGGCGACCGCGGTCGTGCCGAACGCGGCGACGAGTGCGCTCTGCGCGGACTCGAGCAGCCGCCTCCGCCCCTTCCAGGCGGCGTAGGCGCCAACAAGCGCCGCGTAGAGCAAGAGGGCGAACGCGAGAGCGAGTGCGGCGCGGCCGAGGCCGGGCATCTACCCAGACCGGCCGGCTACTCGGGGTGACCGTCGTCTTCGGGCGGTGCGTACTTCGACGGGCACTTGGTGACCATCGAGTCCTCGACCGCCACGAAGTCGCCGTTCACGCGTGTTCCTTCGAGTCCGCCGCCCCCCTGCAAGGTGCCCTCGAGGAACACGTGCCGGCCTTCCTTGAAGAGATCGGGCACGCGCCCCGTGTAGACGACCTGGGCGGTGGTGTCGCCGTCGAAGTCCTTCAGCAGGAAACGCATGCCATCGCCGCGCGCGTCGCCCTCGATCGGCCCGACGACGATGCCGGCGAGGCTCACCTTCTCACTGGCATTGTCGCTGAGCTGGCTCGGCCTGATCGACGGTGTCGCGCCGCCGGCGAAGCTTGTGTAGAGGAGAAAGACCGCGAGCACGACGGCCACGGAGAGCGCGACGATCAGGCGCACCGGGACGCGTCGCTCGGCCACGGCGCGATTGTAGCCACTGCCCCCTGTCAAAGTGGACCTAACTGCTAGTGGTCGGTCGTGGCGAGCTGCTCTGCGCCGGGCACTCGGTAGCCGTGGTCTGAGCAGAGTGAGCCGGGACTCTCTTCGGTGAGCGCCTCGCAGTAGCCCTTGCCGTAGGCGGCGCGCAAGAACGCAGCCACGACCTCGAGCGACCAGCGGTCGACCTCGGCGGCCTCCTGCCAGAGGTCGGCGAGCCTCAGGTCGATGTCGAGCTCGAGCAGCTCGATTCGGGTCGGTCGGCGTGCCACGAATCTGAAGGTAGCGCCGTGCCCGGACGGAGTAGGGTCTCGCCGTGGGGCGTATCCGAGTCGGCCTGGCGCGCGTCCCCGACCGGGATGACCCCGGGCGTGCGATCGAGCTGGTCCTCGAGGCGGGATTCGATGCGCTCGAGCTCGACCTCGCGGGCGGGTTCTGGATGAAGAAGGACTACGCGCGGGCGATCGGCGAGGTCGCCCGCGAGCATGACGTCAGGCTGTCGGTCCACGCGCCGATCGCCGCGTTCCTCGGTCATGTCGAGCCTGCGAAGCACAAGCGCGCGATCGGCATGCTCGACCACGCGAGCGGGCTCGCGATGCTGGCCGGCGCGGGTCTCGTCGTCATCCACCCTGGGTTTCTGCTCGAGCGCGAGCGCGACGCGGCGATCGCATCGGTGATTGAGCAGCTCGGCGGCCTTCGTGAGCGGCTCGTCGCCAAGGATCGGACAGTCCCCTTCGGCGTCGAGGTGATGGGCAGGGTGCGCGACCTGGGGAGCGAAGCCGACGTGCTCGAGATCGCGCGGGCGCACTCGTGGGTCCAGCCGGTCATCGACTTCGCCCACCTCCACGCCGTGACCGACGGCGGATTCGTCGAGAGCGACGACTTCGCCGGCGCGCTCGGCCGCGCCGACGACGCGCTCGACGACGGCGTTGCCTTCCACATTCACTTCTCTGACATCGCCTACGCGAACCGCAACGAGACCAAGCATCTCCCCTACGGCGAAGGCACGCTACGGGCCGAGCCGCTCGCCGACGCGCTGCTCGGCTTCGACCGTGACGCGACGGTGATCAGCGAATCGCCCGACGCGGAGAGCCACGCGCAGATCCGCGATCTGCTCCGCGCCGCGGCCGCAAAGGCGTCCTAGACTCCGGCCACCATGCGCCTCGGTCGCACGAAGCAGGAGCCGACGGAGCAGGAGATCGAAGCGCAGGCCGCCAAGCGCAGGCACGCCGACATGGCCTACCAGCGGCTGACGGCAACGATCGGGATCGTCGCGATCGGAACGGCAATCGGAGCGATCCTCGGCGCGGCCGACATCGCCCACTGGGTAACCGGGCTGGTCGTCGCTCTGGCGTGCGTGGTGCTGGCGGCCGTCCTCTGGACGGTCAAGCTCTAGCTAGGAGACGACGCGGAACGCGTTGCCCGAGCCCTCGACAAGCTCGACGACTCGCTCCTCGCCGCCGCTTCGAGCTCCCTCCCCCAGGCGCTTGTCAATCTCGGGTGCCAGCTCGCCGGTCGCGGCCAGCTCTTCGACGATGTCCGCTCCACCGATCAGCTCACCCTTGACGAAGATCTGGGGCACGGTAGGCCAGCCGTAGAGGTCGGTCAGCTCCTGGCGGATCTGCGGGTCCGGGAGGATGTCGACAGTGGCAGCGCTCGCACCCACCGAGCGAAGCGCCTCGAGCGCGCGACCGGAGTTGCCACACGCGAGCCCCTGCGGTGTGCCCTTCATGAACACGACCACCGGCTCGCCTTCGACAACGTCGCGGATCTTCTGCTTCAGCTCGCTCATACCGCTCCTCTCGTGGTGATGCGCAACTCGTGAATCGTGCCATCTGCGAGCGCGTCGGCAAGGGCATCGTTGACCGCCCGATGTTGCTCGAGCAATGGCATGCCAGAGAATCGGGCGTCGACGACGAGGACGTGGAAATGGTCGCCGGTGCCGGTCCGGTCGACAACGTCGCGCTCACTCGCGTCGGGAAACGCCTCGCTCAGAAGACCTCGCAGACGGTCAATCGCCATTGCGTCGCACATGATGCCTGTCCGATCAGTGGCCGTGCGCGCGAGAGCGGGGTTCAGGCGGCGCGAAGCTCGACCAGCGCGAGCACGCGCTCGCGCAGCTGATCGGGTGTGAACGGCTTGGTGAGACAGCCATCGGCTCCTGCGCTCATGCCGCGCTCGATGTCCTTGCGCCCGGCGCGCGCAGTCAGCAGAAGCACGGGCGTCGCGCGTGTTCCCTCGCCGGCGCGAAGCGACTCGAGCACGTCGAGCCCGTTGCGCCTCGGCATCATCGAGTCGAGGACACAGACGGCCGGGTTGCGCTCGATCGCGATCCGTAGTGCTTCGTCGCCGTCGGCCGCAGTCACGACCTCGAAGCCGGCGCCTTCGAGCAGCTGCGCCGCGAGCGTCCGAGTATCGGCGTCGTCGTCCGCGACGAGCGCGAGCCGGCCGGGGCGCGGTTTGCCGGCCGCTGCGGCCGCGCGTCCTCCGAACTCGGGCAGTGGTGCGAGCTCGAGCTCGCCCACGTCGAACAGTGGTCCGCGGGCGCCTCGCCGTGCCGGCGCTCGATCTGCGTGCAGGCGAGCCACGGAGCTCGCCTCGCGAACGCGGCCGGCCGAGCCCACCGTGCTGACTCCACCCACTTTCCCGTTCGCGCTCGACCTGGCGGCCGAGAGCTTCCAGTAGGCGGGTGGCCAGCCACGCAGCTGCCACGCGAGCCATGCCACTCCAGCACCGGTTAGCGCTCCCAGGAGAATCCGTCTCATCACGACCCTTATCGGCGCGGGCCAACCGGGTCTAGAGGGGAAGCGATTCGTGATATCTGGGGGCGCGAGCGCCTAGGAGCGCGCGCCGAAGTCTGTGACGACGATGGTGACGTCGAAGCCCTGGAACACGCCGGGACCCGAGCGAACGCGAACCGCCGCGACCCCGATCTGTCGCCAGCCGCGCTCGCGCATGTTGCGCCGATGGCCTGGGCTTCCGTGCCAGAGTCCGATCGAGCGCTTCGCGGTCAGCTTCCCGGATGCCCAGAGCAGGTTTTCGCCGACGCTCCAGGAGCGGTAGCCGCCAACGGTGTAGTAGCGCCTGATCCGCGTGTCGAACGCCTCTCCGTTGGCCGACTCGTGGGTGAAGAAGCCTTTCTTCGCCATCGCACGCGCGTGCACGAGAGCCGCGCGACGCAGCTGCTTCTGCATGCGTAGAGCGTTCCGCCCGTTCTTCGCCCGATAGCTGTTGAGACGGCGGAGAACCTTGCGCTCGAGCGCCTTCAGTCGGGTGCTGCTCGCCACGATGATCGAGCTCGGCTCGGCATGGAGCGCGGCCGGCAGCACGGCGATCTGCTGAGCCGACGCCGACGCGGGCGTGGGCGTCACCGTGAGCGCCGCAGCTCCAACGAGCACCGCGGCGACGGCCGTTCGTCTCAGTCTGTGTCGTGTCATGCCACGGAAACTATGACGCCAGCGTGTTTCGGCTTCGTAAGGACGGTCGGTTCGGTAGGAGCGAGGGCGCAGCTCAATCCCGAGATCGGCCCTGTCCTCGACCGTCCCAAGCACGTTCCCTCGATCGAGGGAGTGGTCGACAGGGAACCGGCACTAGCTTCAAGATGCGTTCGATGGAGCGAATTGACGCTTTCAGACAGCGGGTGCTCGAGCGGGAGAACCGCATCTGGGACAAGCGCCGGGGGGTCGACACGCGCGGCTGGGTCGTTCCCACCGCAGGCTCGACGAGCTCAGGCGTGGCAGACGGTTTTCCCTATGCGGGAACGCACGTGCGACTCGGGCGCGCGATGCTGCGCTCGCTGCGATCGAGTGCGCCGGGCGCGACGTTCATCGACCTCGGTGCCGGGAAGGGACGTGTCCTCCTGCTCGCCGCTGAGCTGCCGTTTGCGGCTGTGGTCGGCGTGGAGTACTCGGAAGAGCTGGTCGCGGTCGCGCAGCGCAACCTCGAGACGCTCGGCGCTCTCAACGGAGCGCGCCCGCGGATCGAGCTCGCCGACGTCCGCGACTATGCGTTTCCCTCGACGCCGCTCGTCATCTACCTCAACAATCCGTTCCCCGAGCCCGTTTTCACCGCGGTGCTCGAGAACCTGGCGTCGTCCTACCGTGCGCTACCGCGACCGGTTGCGATCGTGTACCAGCAGTTGCGGCACGAGGACGCCGAGCATGACACGGGAAACGTCGCGTTGATCGAGACGCTCGACTTCCTCGAGCGCCGGCGCATTGGGCTACGCGGACTCGCGAACCTCTCGTTGCTTCAGCCCTACGCAGTGCACGCGTTCGTCACCGTCTAGGCCCGCGAGGCGCTCAGAGCGGCAACCTGACGCATGGCCGGCCATGGCCAACGAAGCTTGGCCGAGGCAACGCGAAGCGTTGCCGGTAGCGTCTCGGCGTGACCGCCCTCCGTCGGCTGCTGCTCGGTCAGGCTGTGCTCTGGGTCGTGGTGCTGGCGGCGGTGCGCGTGACCGGTGTCCCACCCGAGGTCTGCCCGGCGGTAAGCGTCACTGCGATCAATCAGTCGCTCGGCCACGCGGTCGCCTGGCTCTCGAGCGGGCTCGACGACGCGGGACGGTACCGCTACGGCTATGACCGCTCGCTTGGCTCGAACTCACCCGACTACAACATCACGCGGCACGCCGGCGTGGTTCTGTCGCTGTACCAGCTCGCCGTTTCCGGCGACGCGCGAGGGCTGCGTGCGGGCGAGCGCGGGCTGGCCTTCATCGACGGGAACCTGCAGCGACGGGACGACTGGGTTGCGTTCGCCTTGCCGGGCACGCGGCACTCGCTCGGAGCGACGTCGCTCGCCCTCGCCGCGATCATGCACCGTCGCGACGCGACACGCTCACGGGATCACGACGAGATCGCGCGCGGCATGGGCCGGTTCATCCTCACGCTGCAGGAGCCGCGAGGCAGCATCCTCTCGCAGTGGGATCCGCGGACAGACGCGCCTCTGCCCGGGGCCTACGGGCGTTTCGCGACGGGCGAGGCGTTCTGGGCGCTGACCTTGCTCGAGCGGGCCTTCCCCGGCGAGGGCTGGGGCGTAGCGGCTCAACGCACGGCGCGCTACCTCGCCACCGAGCGTGATCGCGTCGAGGAGCTTGTGCTCTTTCCGGATCACTGGGCCGCCTACGCGTTCGCAGAGATCGACGGCTCGGTCATCGAAGGTCCCGAGCGCCGCTACGTGCGCCGCCAGGCGGGGCTGCACGGGACGAGCGCCCGGCTCGACGCCCAGAGCGACGGCGGACCGCTCGGCCAGCTGGTCCGCGGCCCGCGAACCTCGGGCGCCGGCTTGGGCACACTCGGGGAGGGACTCGGTGGCTACTGGCGCTTGAGTCGAAGCGACGAGCGCTTCGCCGACCTCGAGAGCGATCTCGCCGAGCGACTACGCTGCGTGGCCGCGCGCGCGGTGGGTCGACAGGCAACGGCCGCCGATGCCGAGAACGACGGAAACCCAGAGGCCGTTGTGGGCGCCTGGTTCACCAACAACTACACGCAGATGGACGACCAGCAGCACACGATGGCGGCACTGATCGCCGCGAAGGCCGTTCTGCTGGCGGAGCGTGAGAGCGCGTGAGCTTCGGGATCCTCTTTCTCGGCTTCGTTGCCGTGACGAACTTCGCTCGCGTCGGAGCCGCGTTGCGCCGATCGGACGGCGAGGGGATCAGCGGGCGCGCGGTGGTCGCCGGGTGCGTCCTCGTGTTCGTCGCCTGCGTCGTGATCGCGGCGCTCGCCGACGCGGTGCTCGACGGGCTGAACGTCAGCCACCCGACATTCGCGCTCGCGGGCGCCGCTGTCGTGGCGGTGATGGGTCTGCGCGTCGTCGTCTTTCCCGAGTACCGGGAGCTGCCGCGATTCGAGGGCATGCGCGCGACGCTGATACCGATCGCGGTTCCACTTCTGTTCACGCCGGAGCTGGCGATGCTGACAGTTACGGCGGCCACGCGTGAGGGCATCGGCGAGACGCTCGTGGCGCTCATTCTGGGGCTCGCGCTCGTCCTACTCGCGGCAAGGGGTGCACGACGTCTTACGCGCTCGGCCTTCGTGATGTCGCTTCTGGCGCGGGGCCTCGGAGCCGTGGCGGTCTTCGTCGGCGTGTCGATCGCGATCGACGCGATCTTCGACGTGTAGCTAGGCGTCGAGCCGCGGCTACGCGTCGAGCCGCGCCTGGAGGCGCGCCCTGAGCTCGGGCCACTCCGACGCGAGGATCGAGTAGCTCGCCGAGTCTCGCGGGCGCCCGTCCTGGCCCGGATAGTCGGCGCGGAGGACGCCTTCGAGCTGCGCCCCGAGCCGCTCTATCGCCCGGCGGGAGTGCTCGTTGCGCGCGTCGGTACGGAAGCGAACGGCATAGACGTCCCACGCGTCGAAGGCGTGCGAGAGCATGAGCAGCTTGGCTTCCGTATTGCAGCGCGTCCGCTGCGCCGAGGCCGCGAGCCAGGTCGCACCGATCTCGACAGAGTCGGGGTCGCCTGCCCGTTGCCGCGGGCTGCCTTCAGGCCAGAGCCACGGCTGCATGCCGATGAAGCTCGAGCTCCCGACCACACGATCCTCCCAGACGATCGCGAGCGGCAGGCGGCTGCCGGCCGCCCGTGCCTGCAGGCTGCGCTCGATGTAGAAGCGCGCGCGGTCGACGCCGTCGGGCACCGTCGCGAACTCGTAGTTGTCGCGAGACTCGGCGGCTGCCTGGGCGAGCGCTGCCGCATCGCCCGGCTCGAGCGGTCGAAGCCCGACCGTGTCTCCCGATAGCGAGAAATCCTCCCACATGGCTGAGTGCCTCCTCACACGCGCGCCGCGCAGGCGCGCGCTCTCACGACCGCTCGCCGGGCTTGCGCAGCAGGTTGTCGCGCCTTTCCCGCGGCGCCAGCTTGCTCGCGGGCACGTCGAAAACCGCGCCGCCGGCGCTCGCCGGTGCTGTCACCTGGACGACGCGCGGCGAGTTGTAGCACTTCGAGACGCGAACGCTCGTGCCGGCTCTGACGCCGTTGTGCTCTCGTACGAGCAAGACCCATTCGTCGAGCTTGAAGGGTCGCTTCACAGTGCCGAAGGTAGCAACGGCGCGCGACGCCTGGCCCGGTAGCGCTAGGGCGGGCGCTTGGTCGCGCCGTAGACGTCGTCAAGGAAGGCGCGCAGCTCGGCGTTGACGGCTGTTGCGTTCTCGACATTCGGAACGTGCCCGGCGCGCGGAATCGCAGCAGCTCGAACATCTGGCATCGCGTCCGTGATCGCGCTGATCCGATCGAGAGAGAGCATGCGATCGTCTTTCCCATACACCAGAAGAGTGGGGACGGTGACCGCTGAAACTTGCGAGCGCCGGTCCTTCTTGTCGATCCATGCGCGCCACTCCCGGTACACGGCGCGTCCGGGGCGCGTGCACCAGCGCTCTGTCCAATGGCGCACCAGCTCGGGTTGCCGGTCGTGAGTGACGTCGGCGAAGATCAGCGCTGCGAGCCACTCGGCGAACTCGGCAGGGACTTCGCCCTCGTGGTCGAGCTGGCCGAAAGTGCTGGCGAACCTCGTGCGCTCGTCATCTGAGTACGGCCCGGCCCGGGCACTGATGACGACGAGGCCCGCGAGCCGCTGTGGATGGGCGAGCGCCACTTCGAGCGCGATGAAGCCCCCGATCGATGTGCCCACGAGCACGCAACGCTCGATCTCGAGCCCGTCGAGCAGCTGCACGCAATCGTCGGCGAGGTCGGCGAGCGTGTAGTCGTCGTCCCAGCACGCCGTGCGCGAGCGCTGATCGTAGGCAACAACGCGGTACTCGCCGGCAAGCGCCTCGAGCTGCGGTGCGAACATCGAGCGATCGAACACGGTGCCGTGACTGAACACCACGGCCGGCCCGCTCCCCCGCTCGTCGTGGATGGGCCCGTCGCCGGCCGGGCTCGACATCGGGCTCTAGAGCTCGAGATCGACGTTAGCCGCGGGAAGCTCGGCCTCTGGCAACCCAAGCTCGGCTCGGACGATGTTCGTGCCCTCGACGAGGGAGATCATCTTGTGGAAGGCGACGCGGCGCGGGAGCCCCTCGCGGCCGAAGCCGCAATCGGTCGTCACGATCACCCGCTCGGGCGGCAGGAACTCGAGCGCTCGCCGCAGCAGGTCGGCGACCTCTGCCGGGCTCTCGACCTGCATCGTGTGGTGGTCGATCACGCCGATGCCGAACTTCTTGTCGGTGTCGAGCTCACCGAGGTGATGCAGGTCCATCCCCTTGGTCGTCGCAGTCTCGAGCGTGATCACGTCGCAGTTGCACTGGATCATCCAGTTGAGGCCGCGCTGGTAGCTCTCGACCTTCTCCGTCACCCTCTGCTGGCTCGGGTTGCCCCAGCACGAGTGGTACCAGATCTCGGTCTCGACGCCGGCGACCTCGCGGTTGAAGGCCTCGACGTAGCGGTCGAGCACGTCGTCGCCGACGTTCGGGTCGGCGGCAAGAAAGTGGATCAGCGGCTCCTCGACCTGGATGATCGGGCAGCCGGCGTCGGCAAGCGCCCTGAACTCCTGGTTCATCGCGTCGCAGAGCCCGTCGAGTAGCTCATCGTCGCTGGCGTAGTGGCTGTTGCTGGCGTAGTGCTCGAGCGCCTGCGCGGAGATCGCGCCGAACTTGACGGGTCGCCCCGAGGCCTGCTGGGCCAGCTTCCAGGTGTTGGCGTACTCGAGCGTGCCGGGGCCGAGCTCGCCGACCACCTCGGGCCAGATCGGCCCGGCCTGGAGCTTGCGCAGAAGGCTCGTAACCGGAAGATCGGCGAGCAGCTCGATCTTGGCGCGGCCGCTCCGCCCCTCCATCCCGTCCATGCGCTCGAGCGGGTAGGCGATCCACGAGCGTCCACCGACATCGCGATCGAAGCGGCAGTCGCCGTCGACGTATATATCGAGCCCAGCCTGCCATTGCTCGTTCATGTAGCAGGCGAGCGCGTCCTTGTACTGCTCTTCGAAGTCGAGCGTCCAGCGCCGCTCGGAATAGGCCTTGCCCTCGAGGTTCTCTCTGTGCCAGCCGGGACGCGGAAGCGACCCGGTGACTGTGGTCGGAAGGACGAGGTCTTTCGTCGTCGTCAGCATGTCGCTCCTCCCTCGGTCGCCAGCGTGAGGGTGGGCATCCTAGCGCGCCAGATTTCCCTCAGAAAAGAGCGAGACCCGGCCATGCACCGGGTCTCGTAGGCTCGAGGGAGGTCGAGCCTCAGGTGACAGCGAGGTGGCCTCCGCCCCATGTCGCGGAGGCCATCTCGCTGTCGTTGGTACCGACTATGTGCGGTGTGCCCACTCCAGCGGGCACACGCGGTCAGGGTGGCTCAGGAGACGTTGAGGCACTGCGCAACGGCCGCGATCTGCCAGGAATCTGTGGTGTTGTTGTTTCTAACCGCCACGCGCCAGGTGTTCGTGTCCGGGATCGGGGCAGATCCCACGATCTCAACGCCTGTGACGGGCGGCGTGCCCTGAGGCACTATCGCGGTGATCCAGCCTCCACCGGTGAGCAGATCAAGGCCCGGGCACGTAGACGTCACAAGAGCCGAGCCGCCGTTGGGTGGGATCGTCGTGAACGGGCCACCGGGGTTGCCGGCGCCGATGACGTCGTCCACTGCGAGTGTCGGCAGCGGACCAGGCTCACCAGGCGCACCAGGCGCACCAGGCTCACCCTGCGGACCAGGCTCACCCTGCGGACCAGGCGGGCCCTGCTTGCCGCGACAATGGATCCAGAGGTTCTTCTTCTTGCCCTTGTCGAACGTCTGAGCTGCGCGCTTGTCCAGCCACCAGTCCCAGCAGTTGGCGCCGTCCTTGCCCTCCCCGCCGACGTTGCCCTTGGCGCCCTTAGCGCCCTTGTCGCCCTTGTAACCCTTCGGGCCAACCGGGCCGACGCCGGTGTTGAGCTGCGCCGGAGCCGCTGACCTCAGCTTCGCCAGCGCCCGCGAGTTCAGGTGCTTCGGACCAATCGACTTAGGCTTGATGTCCACGCCGGTGATCGACTTGTTCTTGATCTGCTTGCCGGTGAAGAGAACCTTCCCGGCCGCCGTCGCGCCACCTCCAAGCGCCACGAACAACGCGATCAGCGCGATGACCAGAGCCACCGGCGGCCGACCACGCCCTCAATGGCCGTGTCTGCACGCACGCCGAGACGTACGTATAGAGCTTCTTGCCCTGACGCCCGTCGTAGCAGTTGGCACCGTCCTTGCCGTCTTCGCCGTCTTCGCCGTCTTCGCCGTTCTCGCCCTTAACGCGTAACCCTTCGGGCCAACGGGGCCAGCTTCATCTGCCCTGACGCCCGTTACGGTAGCAGTTGGCACCGTCCTTGGTCTTCGCCGTCTTCGCCGTTCTCGCCCTTAACGCCCTTGCTCGCCCTGTGTAGGGGTTCTCGCTTCCCATGCGATCCCATGACTTACCTCCCACTTCTGTTGGCAAACAGCGCCACCCATGCCGCGCCAAGTCACCCATTCCGCGTTGGCGCTAGAACTCCTTCCTGCTGCATGGATGCATTTGCAGGCCCACGCCGACGAGGCCAGCTCGCCGCTCGGCCGGCGCGCTAAGAAACCCCGCGCGCGCGGTCGATTACCTACCTATGGCGAGGCCGCAACGACTCGTCCTGATATTCGCCGCATCGGTGGTCGCGGCGGAGCTCTGCCTCGCGCTCTTTGCGACCGACCGACAGTGGGTCGCCGCGACTGCGCTGTTCTGGCTAGTAGTCATCGCGGCAAGCCTCTGCGCTGTGGCGGCCCTTGGCTTGATGGCCGTCGCGGTGCGCAACAACCAGCCGGAGCTCGGCTTCGTCGCGCTGTTCTTCATGGCCGTTTCCGTTCTCCCACTCGCACACGGTCTGACGACCCCTGGGATCCTCTACGGGCCGAACAGCGCCACAGCGGCAGCCGTGTTCTGGGCGGTGCCGGTGGGCATGGCGGCGATGGCGCCGAGCCTATGGCGCTCGAGCAAAGCCGGGCGCTGGATTGCGCGCCGCTGGCGAGCATGGGCTGCGTCGTGGGTTGCGGCCATGGTCGGCTTCGCGGGACTGATGCTCGCCGGGCCGGAGCTGGTGCCCGTCCCGCCCATGGGCTCCGCAACGGCGATCGGGGTCGCCGCGGCGAGTCTGGCGGCCTGCGTCGGCGCCGCGTGGCGTCACGCACGCCTGGCCCAGATCGCTCAGCGACCTGGGCCGCTTGTCATCGCCGGCGGATATCTACTCGTCGGAACCTCGGTGCTGGTGTTCATCGCCGGCCCGCCCTACGCACCCCACTTCTGGTTCGCGCACGGCTTCGACATTGGCGGCGTGTTCCTCGCAACGATTGGCGGCGCGATTATCTACGCGAGGAGCGGTGCCCCGCGCACCATCCTCGCACCGGTCGTCGCCTATGACCCGCATTCGGCGCTCGAGGTTGGTCTGGCGCCGGTCGTGCGCGAGTTCGTCGCCGACCTCCAGCTCAAGGATCAGCTGACCCGCGACCACGTCGTGCGCTGCGGCAGCTTCGCGATCGACCTTGCCGTTCATGTCGGTCTGCCGCCCGAACAGGTGCGCGAAGCTGGTCTCGTCGGCCTGCTCCACGACGTGGGAAAGCTCGAGATTCCCGACGAGATACTCAAGAAGCCGGGGCCGCTCACACAGCAGGAGTTCGCCGTGATGCAAACGCACACGACACGTGGCCACCGGATCCTTTGCGAGGCAGAGGGCCTCGATTGGCTCGCGTCCGGGGTGCTCGCGCACCACGAGCGGGTCGATGGGCGTGGCTACCCGCACGGCTTGCAAGCGGATGAGATCCCGGTCGTCGCGCGAGTGGTCGCGGTCTGCGACGCCTACGACGCGATGACCATCGATCGTCCCTACCGTGACGGGATGGGCGCCGAGCGCGCACGCGAGATCCTCCTCGAGCACGCCGGCTCGCACTGGGACGAACGCTTCGTCAACGCTCTAGTCAGGCTGAGCGTCGAGGGTCGGCTCGTGACGGCATCCCCACTAGATCGGGTAGGCCTCGAGCGCGAGTCGGCCGATCATCCGGTCGGCTGCGGGTGCTTGCCGGAGCTCGTCGAGCTCACGTAGCTGCGGCTCGACAAACCACCGGTCGGCGAAGCGGACGACGGGACTCGAACCCGCGACCCTTGGCTTGGGAAGCCAATGCTCTACCAACTGAGCTACATCCGCGTAGCCCGAATTCTATCCCGCTTTGTACACCTCGATAAAGCGCGTGTAGTTGTCGGCGATGGCCTGAACGCCAGCGTCCCGGTCGCCCTCGCCAGCGGCGAGCGCCTTGACCGCGTCGCCGAAGATCGAGCGGCCGATGGCGAAGCCGACGTAGCCCTGCAGGCCTGAGCCGGCGCGTAGCCATTCGTCGACCTTGGCGTGCGATGCGCCGCGGCCGAGCACGACGCAGCTCACGGCGTCGCGCCCTCCGGAGCGGACGAGCTCGGCGACCTCACGGCACTCGTCGCGCGAGTCGATTCCCTCGATCTTCCAGATGTCAGGCTCGATACCGGCGTCGAGGATCTCGCGGATCGCGGCCATCATCAGGCCCGGGCGCACCTCGACGTCGTAGCGATTCGAGTCGCCGTCGACGCCCGCTAGCTGCGCGTCGGTCGCCGGCACCAAGAGCTCGAACAGAAACTTGCGGTCGTTCTCGTGCAGCCAGTCCGAGAGGCGCTTGAGGCGCGCCGACTGCCGCTCGTTCATTCCCGCATCGCCCTCCGTGTTGTAGCGGACGAGCACCTTCGAGAACGTCGGGTCGTACTCCTCGATCTTGGCGCCGAAGTCGTCGCCGTACTCGAAGTCGAACTCCTCCTGGCCACTCTTCTCGACCGGCATGGCGAGGTTGAACCCGGCCGCCTTGGCGTCGACCGCCACCGTTGGGCCGTACTGCCCGTCGACGAGAACACCGGCAGCCGCCTTGGGTGCGCCCGCCTCGAGCGCGCGCTGGAAGCCCTCGAAGATCAGGCGCTTCGCGTCCTGAATCTGCGCCGTCTCTTCGTCGGTGGGCGCACGCCCGCTGATTCCGAACATCTTCTCGAACGAGCCGCGGTGGTCGAACGCGAGGATGTAGAGCTTCTCGTCGTAACCCAGTGCCATGTGGTTCCTCCCTGGATCTAGAGGGTGAGTGGCGGGGCGAACTGCTTGATCTTCGCGGGCATGTGCTCTGCCTGCGTTCTTCGCACCGTGCCGGAGCCCGTGCGCATCACGATCGAGTCGGTCGAGGCGCCGCCGTCGCCGCCCTCGTAGCGAACGCCGCGGAGCATCGAGCCGTTCGTCACCCCGGTCGCGGCGACGAACACGCTCTCGCCGCCCACGAGGTCGGTCGTGTCGAGAACGCGGTCGAGGTCATAGCCCGCCTCGACGAGCTGTCGCCGCTCGTCGGCGTTGCGTGGCCAGAGAACGCCCTGGACGACGCCGCCCATGCAACGCATCGCGGCGGCGGCGATCACACCTTCTGGCGTGCCACCGATGCCCATGAGCAGGTCGACGCCGGTTTCCTGCGGGCGCGCGGCGGCGATCGCAGGCGCGACATCGCCGTCGGTGATCTGGTTGACCTTCGCCCCGCAGCCGCGGAGCTCCTCGATCAGACCCTTGTTTCGGTCGCGGTCGAGCACGATCACGGTGATCTCGCTGGGCTGCACGCCCTTGGCCTCGGCGGCACGCTTGATGTTCGCGCTCGGCGAGGTGGTGATGTCGACCGCGTCGGCGAGCGCAGGACCGCAGGCGATCTTGTCCATGTAGACCGCCGCGCCCGGGAAGAACATCGCGCCCTTCTCGGCGAGCGCGATGACGGCGATGGCGTTGGGCATGCCGAGCGCGGTCAGACGCGTGCCCTCGAGTGGGTCGACGGCAACGTCGACCTCGGGCGGCTGGCCGTTGCCGATCTCCTCGCCGTTGTAGAGCATCGGCGCCTCGTCCTTCTCACCCTCGCCGATGACGACAACGCCGTGCATCGTCACGGTGTCGAGCATGAGGCGCATCGCGTCAACGGCCGCCTGATCTGCGTCTTCCTTGCGGCCCCTGCCGATCCATCGGCCGGCGGCGAGTGCCGCCACCTCGGTGACGCGGACGAGCTCGAGCGCGAGGTCTCGGCCAGGCGTCGAAGGACTAGCGTTGGCCATCCTGGGCGCTTATCCTAGTCGTCCGTCCGTCGGTCAACGGCGCCCAGCCGGAAGCCCGAAAACGACAGCGCTGTGCTCAAGCGAATGTGGATCCTTGCCGTCCTGTTTCGGCCAGCGCGCCTGGTTCTCATCGGCATCCTCGCGGGGCTGATCGCGCTCGGCGTCATCTACGGGCCTTGGATCGCAGCGCAGGCACGCGCGGTCGGCGCCCTCTCGACGACCTACGAGACGCCGCTTCTGTCGTGGGTCACGCAGAAGCTGACCGACGAGCCGCGTCTGATGGACACGAGACTGGCCGGGCAGGAAGTGACGATCGTCGAGCCGAGCGGCGACGGTCCCTGGCACACGGTTCTCCTGATCAATGGGGCCACCAGCGGCGGGCGCTTCGACAGCAGTGTCCTGCAGATGGCAACGGGCCTGGCGCGCGTGGGACATCGCGTGGCTGTGCTCGACGCGCCCGACCCTAGTAGCGGCGAGCTGTCGCTCACAGTTGAAGAGGACACCATGCGCGTCGCCCGCGCGCTGGCGCGCTCGAGCTCGAGCCGCGACGGCGAGCTCTCGCTCGTCGGTCTCGGACTCGGTGGAACGCTCGCGCTGATCATCGCCCAGGACAGGGCGCTGGCTCCGAAAGTGCCGCTCGTGGTGGCCGTCTCGCCTCTCACCGACCTGGTCGAGCTCGGACGGCTGGCGACGACGGGCTTTCACGACGGAAGTGCCGGGCTCACGCGCCTTCCCGTCCCCAAGGAGCTCCTCGAGACCGCCGCGGACGTTCTGCTCGAGGCGCTGCCCCGTGGCCCGACGCGCGATCTGCTTGCCGCCGAGATCGACAGCGCCTTCGCCGAGCAGGCGCGCGAACAGGCCCGCGCGGCCCGCAGAGATGACCCGACGCCAGCTGGTGACCCATTTGCCGCGCTGGCGGCGATCCCGGACGGGCTTCTCGACCCCGCGTCGCGGGCCGTGGTCGACCTGCTCGCCAACGACGACCCCGAAGCCTACGACGCTCTGTACCAGGCGCTGCCGAGCGAGGCGCGACGCCGGGTCGAGCGCCTCTCCCCCGCGCGCGACGCACGCCGTCTGAGCGCCCGCGTCGAGCTGGCGGTGGCCGGTGCCGACCCCCTGGTGCCCCTCGCGCAAGCGCAGGCCCTGCAGGAGACGGCGCCGAACGTGAGGATCACGGTGTCAGATGCGTTCTCGTCGACCGAGTCGCGTCCTACGCTCGACGGACCGGGCGACTTCGTCAGGATCGACGCGCTGCTGGTCCGGGCGCTGCACGCGATTCGTAACGGGTAGTCGCTCCGGCGCCGAGCTCAGTTACATACGTTCTGGCGCCTCGACTCCGACGAGATCGAGGCAGCGAGCAACCACGCCCTGCGTTGCCTTGCAGAGCGCCAGCCGGAAGGTCTGTTGCTCGGCGGTGACCGACTCGAAGTGCTTCTGCAGCACCTTGTGATGGTGGTAGAAGCGATGGAAGTCGTCGGCGAGCCGCACGGCGTAGACCGTTATCGCGTGTGGGCCGCGCCGCTCGGTTGCTTCGGCGACGACGTCCGGGAACTCGAGTAGCCGCTTGATGAGATCTCGCTCCTCGTCGCCGAGCCCCTCGTAGGGCGCGGGCTCGATCGGGGCGCCGACGGCCTCGCCGAAGATGCCGCACGTACGCGCGTGCACGTACTGGACGTAGTAGACCGGGTTCTTGTTCGTCTTCTCGGCCGCGAGCTCGACGTCGATGTCGATCGTCTGATCGTGCCCGCGCGTGACCAGGTACCAGCGGGCGGCATCGACACCGACCTCGTCGAGGAGCTCCTCGAGCAACACGATGTCGCCACGACGCTTCGAGACGCGCTTGGCCTCGCCCTTGTCGGTCAGGTGGACGAGCTGGTAGATCAGCACCTCGACCTCGTCCGCTGTCCGGCCGCAGGCGCCGGCGAGCGCCTTCAGCCAGGGCACGTACCCGTGATGATCGGCGCCGAGCACGTAGACGAGGCGCTCGAATCCGCGCGCGAACTTCTTCCTCATGTAGACGGCGTCGGCCGCCTCGTAGGTGGGAAGGCCGCCCCGCTCCTCGGAGCGAACGAGCACGCGATCCTTCTCGTCGCCGAAGGCGCTCGAGCGGATCCACACGGCGCCGTCAGCCTCGTAGGTGTCGAGCTCCTGGAGCAACGCCGGAATCTCGGCCTCGAGGGCGCTCTGGCGCTCCCAGCTGTCGATCGAGATGCGAAAGCGTTCGAGGGTCACCTCGATCCTCTCAAGCATCGCCGGGACGGGGTCGCCATCCAGCTCGGCGAGGTCGGCGATGTAGTCACCGTGATAGCCGTCTTCGGGCGGCTCGTCGCCACGCCGGCGCGCGTCGACCGAGGCCCGGAAGCGCTCCATCTGGGTGCCGGCGTCGTTGTAGTAGTACTCGCGCTCGACGTCGTGCCCCGCGAACTCGAGCAGCCTGGCAACCGCGTCACCGTAGGCACCGTTACGAGCTGAGCCGACGGTTAGCGGCCCGGTTGGATTGGCCGAGACGAGCTCGACCTGGACACGCTCCGAGGGCGCGGCCGAGCCCGAGCCGTAGCTCGCGCCCGCGGCGAGGATCTCGCCGAGGGCGTCGCCATACCAGCCGTCACCAACGCGCAGGTTGATGAAGCCGGGGCCGGCGATCTCTGGCTCGCTGGCAAGCACGTCGGATGCCCGGAGCTCTGCAGCCAACTCGCTGGCGACGTCACGCGGCGGCCTCCCGATCTTCTTGGCGAGTTGCAGCGCGACCGTCGCCGCGTAGTCGCCGTGAGTCGGGTCGCTCGGCCGCTCGAGCGCGACCTCCACGGGCTCGCCGGCAAGCGCACTCGCGGCGGCCGCCAGCGGGTCGGCCAGGGCCGAGAGCGAGTCAGACGGCATGGAGCGCCCGCCCGTTGGCCGAGATGCCACGCAGGGCGCCGGTTCGCGAGACGCCGCTCAAAGGTTCCGCCTCATGCGCCGACATATTCTGCATCTCGGCACACTCCTGGCGCGGGTTTTCAGCCCGTCATATGGTGAGGTTCTAAGCCGCACGCCACAGTATAGGAGGGCCTCTGCTCGCGTCGAAGCCCAGAGGCTGGTCTCTGTGCCCGCGCTTAGTGGCGCGAGGTCTCGACCGCCGCACTCTGCCTCGGTGGGCTCAGGCCAGTCAAGTCGCCTGTGGTGGTGTAATTGCTCGTCGGTTTTGTTATCCGGGTTTGAGTTCGACGAGTTCCTCTCGTTCTTCGTTGGTGTGGTTGTCGAGGATCTGGCTGATGGATTCGGCTGAGAGGTAGCGTCGGTTGACGAGCCACTCGTCGTTCTGTTCGATTAGCAAGGCGCCGGCGAGACGGAGCGCTGAGGCGTCGTTGGGGAAGATGCCGACGATGGCGGTGCGCCGGCCGATCTCGCGGTTGACACGCTCGAGGGGGTTGGTGCTTCTGAGTTTGGGCCAATGCGCGGCCGGGAAGTGGTAGAAGGCCAGGAGGTCTTCTTCGGCGCGCTCGAGCAGCTCGGCGATCTTGGGTAGTGGATCTTGGAAGCGCTCGAGCACTTCACCGAGCCTGGCTTTCGCGGCCTCGAGGTTCGGGGCGTCGAAGATTTCTCTGAGGGCGGCTGCGACGAGACCGCGCTCCGTGCGGCGGCAGTGGCCTTGCATGTTGCGGACGAAATGGACCGTGCAACGCTGCCACGGGCAGGCCAGGATCCGCTCGATCGCCGTCTTGAGGCCCTCGTGCTGGTCGGACACCGCGAGGCGGATGCCCTGGAGGCCACGGGAGCGAAGCCCACGCAAGAAATCGAGCCAGAACGCCTCGGTCTCTGTCTCGCCGATATCGATGCCGATCACCTCCCGCTGAGGTGACTCGTGAACGGCGTAGGCGACAACCAGAGCCTTGCTGCGGACATGCTCTCGATCCCTGACCTTCAGGTGCTTGGCGTCGAGCCACAGATAAGGGAACTCGCCTTCCAATGGCCGGTTACGGAACGCATCGACGCGCTCATCAAGCTCTAGGCAGATGCTCGAGACCCTGTCTTTGCTCATGCCGTGGATCCCGAGCTGCTCGACAAGCCGGTCGACCTTGCGCGTTGAGACACCGTTGACGTAGGCCTCCATCACACACGCAACGATCGCCTGCTCACACGGCCGACGCGGCTCCAGAAACGACGGGAAATACGACGACCCATCACGCTTGCGCGGAACAGCCAGCTCGAGCTCGCCAACGCGCGTCTCCCACAACCTCGGGCGATACCCGTTCCGGTGCGTCACCCTCTCCGCGCTCACCTCGCCACGCGCAGCACCGATCTCCGTGCTGATCTCCGCCTCCATCAACTCCCCAGCCACCACCGCCACCGCCTCACGGAGGAAGTCGGCATGCTCGGACATCAACGTCTTGGCAACGACCTCGCCACTCGTCATGCTCTGTGTCTCGGCCATCGTGGTGTTTCCCCTCGTCAGTCGACTTGGCGTCAACCGACGAGTCTGGAGCCCACGCTGGCCGGACTACCCCCGCTCACCGCGAACCCGTTACACCACTTCTACCGACGTGACCCTCAGGCCAGCTTGACCCTGAACGGCCGGCAGTCGAGCTTGCTCTTGTTTCCGGCCGCGCCAGGGGGCCATCAGGGTGCCACGGGCGCGCCATAGAGGGCCACGAGCGTGCCAAACGGCGCTAAAAGGGCCACCGACGGCCAGGCGGTCGCCTCGGCGCGCCGCCCAGGGCACCAACCGGCCAGGCCCTGTTCGGTCAGCCTCGGCGCCGCCACGCGTTCGGGGTCGCCTGAGCGAGGGGCGGATCATGTCCCCCGTTCGGCCCCCGGGGTCGCGTCTTGGTTACGTCGAGCAGGACGCCAGCTCGGCGAGTAACACGGCCGGGCACTCGATCTGGCTGTTCGACTTCCGCTAGCGGCGGGGAATTCGTGGGTAGAGTGGGCGTCCCCGGGGCCATCCCGTCCGGGCCAGGCGAGGAGCCCCGTGTCTGCCCCCTTCGATCTGTCCGTCACCGACGAGCTGCTCAGCACCACGCGAGCGGTTCGCCGGCGCCTCGATCTCGAGCGCCCGGTCGAGCGCGAGGTGATTCTCGATTGCATCCGACTCTCCCAGCAGGCGCCCACGGGCGGCAACCGGCAGGACTGGAGCTGGGTCGTCGTGACCGACGCCGGCAAGCGCAAGGCCCTCGCGGAGCTCTACGCGGAGCCCGGCAACGTCTATCTCCCCCAGGCGCGCGCGGCGGTGCCCGACGACGACGCCCAGACCGGGCGCGTCTACGACTCCGCCCTCTACCTGAACGAGATCCTCGCCGACGTTCCGGTCCACGTGATTCCGTGCATGCAGGGACGGCTGCCGCAGAACGCGAACAACGCGATGGCTGCGGTCATGTACGGCTCGATCTTCCCGGCGGTCTGGAGCTTCCAGATCGCCCTGCGCAGTCGCGGCCTCGGCTCGGCTCTCACGACCCTGCACCTGTTCAAGGAGCAGGACGCGGCCAAGCTCCTGGGCATCCCCGACGACGTGAGCCAGGTCGGGCTGCTGCCCGTGGCCTACACGAAGGGCACGGACTTCAAGCACGCGAAGCGTCCGCCGCCGGAGTCCATCACCCACTTCAATTCCTGGTAGTCGCCCGGGCCGGTCCTCGGCGATCCGCCACCAGATGGCCCCCTAAAGGAAACACCGGCCGAAGTGCTGGGAAACCCCTGTATCCATAGGGTTTCCAGCAACAACGGGTGGCCCCCTTGGCCCCCCAGGCCCGAAAATCGCCCAGTCCATAGGCCTCACGGCGGCCCCAGGGTGCCACGAAGGGGCCGATAGGAGCCCAAATCGGCGCCGCCAGGGTGCCGAACCGTGCCAAGAGGGGCCACCGGCAACCAGGCGGCCGCCCTCGGCGCGCCGCCCAGGGCACAATCGGCCGAGCCCCGTTCGGTCAGCGGATGCCCCACGCGTTCGAGGTCGCCTGAGCGAGGGGCGGAGCTTGTCCCCCGTTCGGCCCCCGGGGTCGCGTGTTAGTTACCCCAATCCCCGGCCATCCCGGGTTACGCTCGAACTCCGGTCCGCGCTTAGACAGCCGCGTGCCAAGGACGCGTTAAGCGTCTGCCAACCAGATCGCGCGAAGCTCGCAATCGAGCCACCTATGCGTAACGATCCTTTTGATCCGAGCCCCAGATGAGTGCTGACGGGCGCATCGGAACCGTGATCGCGGGCTACCAGATCGAAGCCCTGGTTGGCCGCGCCGGCATAGGCGTGGTCTACCGAGCGCACGACACCGCCCTTGACCGCAAGGTCGCACTCAAGCTGATCTCGCCGGAGCGCGCCGACGACAAGCGCTTCCGCCGGCGCTTCCTTCGCGAGTCACGCATAGCCGCCTCGATCGACCACGCCAACATCGTCCCGATCCACGACGCTGGCGAGTTCGAGGGCCAGCTCTTTATCGCGATGCGCTTCGTCGACGGCACCGACCTCGATGAACTGCTCGACGCCGAGGGCCCACTCGAGCCGGAACGTGCGCTTGCGCTGCTCGGGCAGGCGGCGAGCGCGCTCGACACGGCACATGCTCGCGGCCGTGTTCACCGTGACGTCAAGCCGGCCAACATCCTCGTCACGCCCGAGATGGGTCGGGACGAGCACGTCTACCTCTCTGACTTCGGGCTCTCGCACGACAGCGGTGAACGAGACGAGGGCGAGAGTGACGAGGCGGTCGCTCTGCGAGCGTCGACGTCACTCGGGACGATCGACTACGCCTCTCCCGAGCAGATCGAAGGGAGAGCCACCGACGCGCGCTCCGACGTCTACGCGCTCGGCTGCGTGCTTTACCAGGCGCTCACTGGAAGCACACCGTACGAGGCGAGCTCACCGGTTCAGGTGCCGCTCTGGCGGGCCGGAAGGCACGCATCAGAAGGGGGTCGTCCCCGCCAGCTAACCCGTTTCGCTAGCAACTGAGCAGGCGGGAGACGGTTGCCCGGTACGACTACGGGGTCGACGCTCCGTTTACGCCTTGAGGATGTCGCGCCGTGAGAGGATCCGCTCGGTGAGTGGGGTCATGCGGAGTTCTCGGGTGATGCTGAGCGCTTCGTCCTGGAGGGCGAGTGCTTTCTCGTGGTCGCCGGGGCCGTGCGAGTCGAGGAGGGCCTCCGCGTAGTCGGAGGCGGTCCAAGCATACTCGGGGCGGTAGCCGGCGCGATCGCAGAACAGCCGGGCACTTTCGTAGTGTCGTAGTGCCAAGTCGAGCTCGCCCAGCGTGGCGGCGAGCAGGCCCAGAAGCCGGTCGGCTGCGATGCCGACGGCGACGGCGAAGGCGGTGTCTCGCTGCGACTCGAGGGCCGCGTACTGTTCCCGCGCCTCGTCGGCATCGTTGCGCTGCACGGCGTCGAGCGCGAGTCCGATTCTCGCGTACTGCGCGAAGATCGGGGCGACCGTCGGCGACGAGAGCAGGTTTCGTGCCGCATCCAAGGCGGTGTCTCGGCGCGTGGTGTCTCCGCTGATGCGCCAGACGGCCGGGATGACCGCGGCCAGAATGGCTTCCCCCCCTTCAGGATCGGGGCTGTCTGCCGCCTCGAAGAGCCGGTCGAGGTTGGCGTCGCCGTCCGTGAATTGTCCAAGCTGGTACTCGAGCAGCGCTCGGCTGCCCAGGTTGCGGCCGTCCAAAGGTTGTAATAGGAGCCCGGCGTCGCTGGACGCGCGAGCCGCCTGCACGTCACCGGCAAGAACGGCCAGCCACTGGTTGTGGACGTGTGCGGTCGCGAGCCAGTAGCGCTCGCGTAGTTTCTCGGCGAGGCTGATCGCGGCCGCTGCGTGAGCTCGACCACCCGCGAGGTCACCCGTGAAGGCCGAGACTCGGAGGGCCCAGCCGCGGGCGATCATCTCGCTACGCTCGTCGCCTGCCGCGAGCGCGAGCTCGAGCGCTCGCGCACTCTCCTCCAGACAGCTCTGCCACTGCAGGTGGAACCCGTCGACGGCTGCCGCGCCGACCAGCGCCCTCGTCTCGAGAGCCGGATCTCCGATCGTCCGAGCGATCGTGAGCGAGCGGTCGAAGGCCTCGCGCGAGCGCTGGTAGTCGGCCTCGTTGATTCCCGAGAACCAGCCGAGCGTCGATAGGAGGCGTCCCTCGTCGGGTGAATTCGCACGCGCGAGCGCGAGTGCCTCGGACATCAGCTCGGGCACCCCGGTCTGCCCGTACATCGGAGGAATGGGGTGCGCGGCGACCGATGCCGCTCGTTGCGCGTCACCGACGGTCGCGTAGTGGTCGAACGCCTGCCTGAGGTGACCGAGCGCTTCCCTCAGCTCCGTCTGTTCGTGTCCGGCGAACTCGGCCCGGGCAAGACCGAAGAGCAGCTCGGCGGTCTCGGCGTCCGTCGGCCGTCCTTCCTTGGCGGCCAGTGCTCGCGCGAACTGGGCGCTCGCCTCCTCGTAGGCGTGTGAGGCGAGCGCGTGCTGGCCCGCGAGCAGCGAGTAACGCACCAGCTTCTCCGGGCCGAGCACCGTCACGGCTTCGGCGTAGTGCCGGGCGAGCTGCGCCGCGTGCGCCCCCGACTCCTCGCCGTAGAGTTCCTCGAGCGCGTCGGCGATTCGTGCGTGTAGCCGCACTCGTCGGGTCGTCGAGAGCTCGTTCGCCACTACTTCCTGGATCAGCGCGTGCGTGAACTGATAAGCGCCGACGGCGGCAGGCAGCTCCTCGATCACGCGTGCGGCGAGGGCTTCCTCGAGCACCTCCAGTAGGCCGTTGTCAGGGAGGTCGTCGATGAGCCGGCTGAGTTCGCGGAGGCCGAACTCCCTGCCGATCACCGCGGCAACGGTGAGGGTCTGGTTGCAGCGCTCGGACAGACGATCGAGGCGCCTGCCGATTACCTCCCGCACCTCCTCAGGGATGCCGACGCTCCAGCTTTTCCGTCCCTCGAGCCGCCACCGCGTGCTTCCAGGGCTGGCAACCAGCGCCCCTCGAGCAGCCCGCCGGGCAGCTCGACGGGCTCATGCTCGAGGCGGCACGCGCCCAACAACGCTACGAGGCCTCCAAGGCGCGCCTCAACAAGCTCAAGAAGGAGCGCGACCAGGCCAGGCTCATGGTGCGCGAGTACCTCGATATCGACCAGCCCTACGAGAGCGCTGACGGCGTCCGCGTGAAGGTAACCTAGGTCGCGCCGCGGGTCACCTACGACGTTCGCACCGCGATCAAGGCGAACGCGATCGACGCCGACCACGCGATTCTTCACAAGCCGTTCAAGAAGCTCGGGAGAGCACACGAACAGTGGTACTGGACGATCCCAGACGGCGCGCTCCCAACACCCACACCCGACCCCGGCAACAACCCACCCTTCTAGAGCACAGAGAGCGTGCCATGACGACAAACACGAACAGGATGGCATCATCCCGCCCTTGCCCCCACTACAGCCCAGCAAGGTACTGACGTGAAACTCGACAGAGCGGTTGATCGGTTCCTCGACTACCGGCGGCTCGAGCGAGACGCCACCCCGGACTCGCTCCGTGACTATTGGAGCGTGTTGAGCAAGCTGATCGCCGCCCATCGCGACGTGCGGCTGGAGGACTTCGACGGCCCGAGCGGCACGCAGAAACTCCGCGAGCTCATCGCAGGCCGGTGGGGAAATCGCTCGAACCGCACGCGCGCCAAGGTGATCTCCATCTTCCACTCGTTCTTCAGGTGGGCCGAGACAGAGGACCTGATCGAAGTCGACCCGTCCCGCAAGATCCGTCGGCCACCCGCGCGGAAGCCACGACGTCGGTACCCCACCGACACCGAGGCTCGCGCTCGGCCGCGCAGGCACCACGCTCCGCGAGCGACCAGCGTTGCTGCTCATGGAAGGTATCGGGCTCCGCGTCGCCTCCGTGGTCGGGTGTCGATGGCGCGACATCGACCTCACGAAGGGCCGCATCCACGTCCTCGTCAAGGGGCAGCACTGGCAGTGGCGCCCGATCCAGGCACAGGTACTCGAAGACCTCCGTGCCTGCTACGCCACCCTCCAGCCCGACCCAGACGGCCACGTGTGGGTGACTGAGCGCGAGCTCTGGGAGAGCCAGCACCACCGCGTCCGCGTGTCGAACGACCCGAAACAGCCGTCGAGCCGCAAGAGCCTCTGGGCGATGGTGCGCCGCGCCAGTGAGCGCGCCGGCGTCGTCGAGCCGCTCAAGCCACACGATCTGCGCCGTGGCTTCGCCTCGAGGCTCGGCCGCCGGCGCGTCGACCTTCACACCATCCAATACCTCATGGGCCACAGCCGCCCAGACACCACCAAGATCTACCTCGAGGAGCGCGTCCTCGAAGACGCCGCAGAGGCCCTCGAGGAAGCCTTCGAGAACGTGTCACAAGCGTCGCCAAGTGAGGCAACGCCGGCCGAGTGGCCCACAATCCCTGTAATGGAGGCGGCGGGATTCGAAGTTCCCTGCTATTTGTTTGTTTTTTCGATCATCACCACGTTCATACCCACGCGGGCGGCGGGACAATGCGGGACTCTCCGGGACATACTCGGCGTCCATGAGCCCCGCAAGGCTAGCCGCTTTGGTGTGACGTCCATGCCGGCGCCGACCATGGACTAGAGCGCTCGCGCTCGACCCATCAGCGCGCACCGTAGCCTTAACTCGCCTGTTGAGGGCGACCACTACCGGAGCGTGCTCGTCCATCACCGTCTTGGCAACGACCTCGGCGGTCGTCATGCTCTCCATCTCGACCACCGTGGTGCATCCCTTTCGTCAGTCGACTTGGTCGCCAACCGACGAGTCTCGAGCCCACGGTGGCCGACACACCTCCCAGCCGCCATCGCGCCGAGCCGGTCAGATCACCACGAACTCGCTACACCACTTTCTACCCACGCGACCCCTCGACCTCTCAAGCTACGGAGGGTGGACTCAAAAATGGTTCACGACTTCTCGCCGCCAACAACGACATCGTAGCCCATCAAACCGCACCTGCCGCCCGCCCCGAGGATGTCCCGGTGGCCGTGGATTTTCGTGGCGGCGGTCCCGGGTTTGGTGGGTAGGCGGTGAGGAGGGTAGCGGGCTCCTCGTTCGCAGTCGGGACGGTGGGCTGATCGAGTTCGTGCTCGATCGCGATGACGAGTTTGGCGAGGTCGTGGTAGCCGATGATCCGACGGAATTGGTGTTCGGCTTCGAGCATCCCGGCCGCTGTCCAGCGCAGGCACATCTGGCCGGATTGCCAGCGCTTGGTGTTGCGGCTGGTGCGCCGGCAGATCTCGATCATCGACTCGCACGGGTTCGTGCTCTCGAGGGTGCGCTTCAGGTTGCCGCGGATCCCGAGCCGGGTGAGGGTGAGTGTCTCGTCGAGGCCTTCGCGCAGCGAGGCTGCGGCGCCGGGACGCGACCGCTCGAGTTCCGTGGCGAGCGCGTGTAACTCGCTGCGCGCTCGCTCGTGGTCGTGCTCGGCCCAGGCCTGGCGGAGCCGACGTTTGATCGGAGGCCGGTCGCGCTCCGGGAGATGCTCGAGCACGTTTCGTTCCTTGTGGCGGAGACAGCGCTGGACGGGCGCGTCCTGGCCGAAGACATCGCGGATCGCTTTGCGCAGCGCCTTGGAGCCGTCGATCACAAACAGGATGCCCTGCTCGGTGTCGAGCCCACGCTCGACCAGATCGGAGAGCAGCGCCCTCGCCACGGTCGCGTTCTCGCTCGAGCCCTCCCACAGCCCCAGCGGGATCTTGACGCCCTCGGTGGTGATCCCGAGCGCGACGATGTTCGTGCGCCCTTTCAGCTCGATCCCGTCGAGCATCATCACCGCCAGCCTGACGTCGTCGAGGCGGCGGCTCATCAGCTCCTCAAGCGCCACGCGGGTGCGCTCAACGAACGCCCGCGACACCGACGACTTCGACGTCGAGCGCGCCTTGGTCTCGACGCCAGTGCCGACCGGCTCCTGCGTTCGCGCGTAGCGGCGCGTCGAGACGCCGGCAAGCATCCGCTCCAACACGACCCGCGAGAGCAGATCACGATCGGCGAAATGCTCGTACGTCGCCAGCCTGACCTCGCGTGATCCGTCCGCTGTGCGAACACGCGGCCGCTCAACCTGGACGCGCCGCCCGCCTAGCGTCACCTCCCCAGACTCGCGACCGTGACGGACCGCACTCCGGTCAAAGTCGTGCTTACCCCTCGGGCCGACAACGTGTTCGACCTCCTCCTCCAACAGTTCACTCATCACGCCAAGCCCGACCCCGACCGACAGCGCGAGCAGTCCCTCCCTCGCTGCCCCGACCAACTGCCCCAGCGCCTCCTGAACGCGCTCCGGCAAAACGGCCTCATCCAGGGTCGCCTCAGCGACCGGTACGTTGCTCCCCACGGCGGTTCCTCCTTCGATCTTCGAGCGGATCGCTCGCCACGCTCCCAACCGGAACGGACGGGCACGGAGGGACCGCCGCCCCTACAAAGATCTACGAACTACGGGACAACCCCCCGTCAGGGTCACGACACCCAAGCGTCCTGCTCAGTTGGCTACCAAGCAGTGAGAACAGGGAACTTGGGCGTCTGATCGGATGCGAGATGGGCTCGTTCAGCGACTGGATCGTCGGAGATGCCCCGGAGCCGTCATCGCAGTTCGTGTTAGTCGTCCGGCTGATTGCTCTCCTTCGCAGAGCATGGACGGAGGAAGGAGTGATCGCATGGTTCGACCGGCCACGTACCGCCTTGGACGGCAGAGGCCCGATCGACTTACTCGACGAAAGCGACAGCGAGGGCGTTCTGCTCTCTCTCTCTCTCTCTCGTCAGGTCGGGCCGATCCCAGCGTGCTCGGTCCCAGCGTGCTTCTTAGGCGGCGGGCGGGCATTAGACGAGTCGTGACCGGCCATTACGCCAAACCCTCCTAGCGGGCCGGGTGCGACCGGTTGACGGGAGAGGGGTGCGCTGATGACGTAAGCCGCGCCGGTGATGGCCGCTCTCAGGGACGGGGTCGACGAGCCGGAGCTGGACGGGCTGGCCGAGGAACTCGCGTCAACCAGGACCCAGACACGCGGCGGGATGGTGACGCTGAGGCGCTATGTGTACCCCGACTGGTCGCGGCTGAGGGTTCGCAGCAGCAGCGGCAGCGCCCGGCCGGGTGTGCTCGTTGGCTCTGTCAGCCCGAACGGCGGGCTGGCAGGCTCACGCCTTGTCGAGCTCGGGCTAACCGGCGCGGCGCCGCCAGCCGGCCCGCAGCCCTCCCCCGACTCTGGGTACTAACACCGCACCTCGACCAGCCTTTGGGCAGGCCAGGTGGGCGGCGTGAGAGGATGCGGGGGTTCCGTGTTGCGCCTCGGCCGGGCTCTCGGATGGGGGTGCGGCGAGGCGGAAGGTGGGTATGACCGGTATCTGGACAAACACGGGGGAAGGATGGGGGCTGGGCTCGCCGCGGGCGTTCCAAGACGAAGCCGCCCTACACGACCTGATCGAGAAGAACCCGCAGCTGCTGCCGCTGGCCGGGTCGCCTCGTCTTGCTGTGTTGGGCTCCGAGGTGCAGCTGGGGGCCGGGTACGCGGACATCCTGGCGGTCGAGCCGTCCGGGCGCCCCGCGATCGTCGAGGTGAAGCTGGCCAGCAACCCCGAGGCACGCAGAGCGGTCGTCTCGCAGGTGATCGCGTACGCGGCGTTCCTGCACGGCTTCGACGTCGAGAGCCTCGAGCGGGGGCCGCTTCGCAGGTCTCTCGCCGATGCAGGCTACGGGTCGATCCTCGAGGCTGTGCAGGCCCAAGACCAGGAAGGGGCCGTGGACGCCTTGTCGTTCCCGGCTTCTATGCAGGAGTTCCTGAGCGAGGGCAGCTTCAGGCTGGTCCTGGTGTTGGATGAGGTTCCAGCCGAGTTGGAGAGAGTCGTCGCCTACCTGGACGCTGTCACCGTCCAGACACTGACGATCGACCTGATCGCGCTCAAGATGTATGAGGTGAACAAGGCGCAGGTCGCCCTGCCCCAACGGATCTCGCCCGACATCGCTGCGGCCGCATCCCCCTCAACACCCGCCAAGACGAGACCCCGCGGAACCCTGTCGGAGGGCCCCGACGTGTTCCGGGCCTCGATCAAAGACACCAGCGGCGAGACCCGCACGACATTCGATCAGTTGATCACATGGGCAGAAGGGTTGACCGAGCTGCCGAACGTGCGTCTGTTCAGCTACGCCGGCACCGGCCGGTACACGCTCTTGCCGAGAGTCATGCCGGACAACGGCGGCTTGATGACCATCTGGAACGACAACCAGCGACCGTACATCTCTCTGTGGCGATCGATGTTCGAGCGGCGTGCCCCCAACTCGATCGCGCCCGTCGAACACGCGATCGCGCCAACCGAGATTCGGCAGGGAAACACCGTCAATAACATCACGACCCAACTGCTTGACGCGTTGGAAGCGGCCTACAAAGAGACAGCCGGGAACTGACGCCCGGACACCTCCGCCCCGCGAGGCTAGAGGACAAACCCGAACCCCAGCACGAAGGCTCCGGTTGACGGGCTGCGCTGAAGTAGTAGGCGGGGAAGTCGGGCGGCGCCTCGAGTTCTTGCTGGAGCTGGGTGAAGGTGACGATCGCGATGACCTTCCCTTCCCGCACAGCCCGGAACCTTCGCCAGAGAGCGTCCGGGTAGCAGGCCGGCTCGACCGTGTCGGTCTCGGTGATCGCCGAGCTACTTGAGCCAGGCAACAGCCCTGCCGATCGGCTCGGCGTCGGCGAAGAACCTGTCCGGGGACGGCAACGCGCTCACGTAGTTGACCGTGTGGCGCCTGTCGCTTACCCAGAGACCGTCCGGGTCGACGGCATCGAGAGTCGCGGTCTGGCCAGAGGGTTCTTCTCCTAGCCAGTCTCGGTACTCAAGCTCGATCGGCCCGGGCGGGAAGGAGTCGAAGACCTGGGTGTTTCTACCCGGCGGGATCGTCCGGTAGCTATCCGCGCCTGGTAGGTCGACGACTGGAACACACAAGCCTGCTAGGAAAGAACTAACCCATTGAAAACACACGGTTTAGGAGACCGCCACGAAACAATCCCGTTTGCTCTCGATAATCCCTTGTTCACGGAGAACGGTCAGAACGGTGATTCGACGCCCCGACAGGAATCGAACCAGAGACACCTAGCCAACGGGCCCATGTGGCTGTGCGGACCAGTATGCGAGCCAGCCGCTACTCGAGACAACACGCGTCGAACGTGAAAGCGATCCTGTTCTGACGCGCCCAGATCTCGTGCTTGTGCGGAAAGCGAGTTACGTCGCCCAGATCGATGACCCGCCCGACGACCACGGCGCCGACCACGGTCGCCCCGTCACGCGTGAGCGCCGAAGCCACACTCTGAAGCGTGGCACCTGTGGTTGACGTGTCGTCCAGAATGAGCACGCGGCGACCGACGGCGTCTGCCGAGCACTCGATGGCGTTGTCGTCGGAACGGTTGCGCTCAATCAGCTCTGGCTGAGAGACGGATACAAGATCATCGACTAGCAGGGGCTCGAGCGATGACTTCACCATGCGCACGGCCCCCACCAGCGCATGCCGCTTCGCGTGCGGCCTCTTCGAGGGAACCACCGTAACCGCGTCCCAGTCCGATCCGAAGTGTTCGGTCAGGCAAGCGAAGTGGTTGCCGAAGAACTGAGTGAGCATCGCGGCGATCTGCATCGTAAGGCGTCGGCGCAGCTCAGGGTCAGGCGAGCGCTTGTATCCCGCGAGCGTGTTGTGGAGCTGGCCGCCGACCCGGTAGAGGGAGATCGGGACGATGGACCGAACCGGGTTGCTGACGAGCCGGGTGGTTTCCATGCAGCTCCAGCACATCGGGTAGTCGGCGCCGCCCGGGGGACTGAAGCACACGTCGCAGATGCCGGCTCCCGCGTTCGGGGGCGGCGTGTACGCGTCGAGATGCGGCTCGGTCCAGTCTTGGGCTCGGGCCCCGCCAGCGTCGGTCTTTCGTGCCCGACGCCCGTCAGCCAAGCGTGAGCTGCTCCGCCGTTCTGAGCACGGGCTCAATCGCTTCGAGAACCTCGTCCACGGAGCGCACGACACGCGCGCCCGGACGCAGGGCGTATTGCTGCGCCCACTCCTCCTGGGTTACGAGGGTGTCCCAGAGGAAGAGTCGCTTTCCGTGCTTGAGCGCATGCGTGGCCTGATTGCGTGCGCCGCTCCGCGAGTTCGCTTCGATGACGACGGTTCCGAGCGCCATCCCACTCGTCACGACGTTGCGCATCGGGAACGTGTACTTCGTCGGTGGAGCGTCGGGCCAGAACTGCGAGACGAGAGCCCCTCCCGTCTCGACGATCCGCTGCGCCAGATCTCGGTTGGCCTTCGGATAGATCGTGTTGATGCCGGTGCCCATGACCGCGACCGTGCGCCCGCCGGCGTCGATCGTCGCGCTATGCGCCGCGGCGTCGATACCGGCTGCGAGGCCAGATAGGACGGTGACCTCGGCGCCTACTAGCTCAGTGGCGAGCTTGGCGGCGACACACAGGCCGTCAGGCGACGCCTTGCGCGTACCGACGACGGCGATCGCGCGGTCGTCATCCTCGCTCAGGGTGCCGTTCACAAAGAAGAACGGTGGTCTGTTGTGGATCTCGCGAAGGTTCGTTGGGTAGTCCGGATCGAGCACCGTGACGAGTGAGATTCCCCTGGCGTCTAACTCCTCGATCATGTTCTCGAAGCGGTCTATGTCGCCCGCCTGTACGCCGAAGTCGTCGGCCGCCGCGAGAAGCTCGGGCGACTCGATGTCCTTGAGTGCGTTCTCGACCAAGCGCAGGCTGCTGCCAGCCTCGTCGAGGAGCTGTGAGACGCGATACCACTCGGATTCCGTGCGCTCCACGAGCGCAAGAACGGCTGCCTGTTCGCGACAGCTTACAGGGCCGAAAGAGGCGTTACCGAACATGTGTTCTTATATCACGATAGCAGCGGCAACGGCGTAGAGCACGCATTGGCGGAACCCCCCTGGCGCGACGGAGACGTACGGCAGACTAGTGCGGCGGGCTGCACGAGGTCACACGCGTTCGGGTGAATCTTCCCGTGTGAGCGCGTTTTCCAGGAACACGTCGGCGAAGGCGACTGGTGTGCCCTCGGTTTTGTGGAGCTATGTTTCTAGACTCGGGCGGCCTCGATGATCAGTTTGGAGGTCGTTTATGTCGCGGAAGGGGTATCCGGCGGAGTTTCGTCGGCGGGCGCTTGATCTGGTCGCGGCTGGGAAGCCGGTGGCGGAGGTGGCGCGGCTGTTGGAGGTCAGTGAGCAGTCGATCTACTCGTGGCGCCGTCAGGAGAGGATCGATCGGGGCGAGCTGCCCGGGTTGAGCTCTGAGGAGCGCGAGGAGCTGCGCGCGGCCAGGGCGAGAATCAAGGAGCTCGAGACGGAGGTCGCGGTTCATCGCCGCGCCACGGAGTTGTTGAAGGAGTCGGTGCGCCCAAAAGGCGGTTCGAGGCGATCGCCGTGATCGCCGGCGCGGGGTTACCCGTCGAGGTTGCCTGTCGCGTGCTTGGTGTATCGGGCGCGGGCTATTACGCGTGGCGAAGCAGGCCGCCATCGGCGCGCACGGTTCGCCATGCGTGGCTGACCGATGTGATCCGCGAGGTGCACGCGGCCGCCTACGGCAGCTACGGCGCCAGACGGGTGCACGCCGAGCTGGTCCTCGGGCGCGGGATCCGGGTTGGTCACAACGCGGTCGCGATGCTGATGCGCCGCGCGGGCACGAGGATCTCGTCGACTCGCACATCCACGCGGTCTGGCTCGCTGACACCGGGCAGGATCTCGGCTCCTCGCTTGCTGACGTGCTCGACCTCAGCGACGAGCAGGCTACGGCGCCACTGCGGGACTCTCTCCGTGATGCGATCACTCGTGCGGAGGTCATCCCGCGTGCCCGTGCTCGTTGCGAGCGCCTGCTCGGGTCGATCCCGGAGCTGGCGGAGCATGCTGGAAGAACAGAGCTCCATCTCGGCAGACCTTCAACGTCTCGATCTCCTTGTAGGCGGGCGGGAACGGATCGATCCGGGTGCGGACGACGGCCACTGAGTGCTGCTCCCAAAACGTGGTGTGCCGATAGTCCTGGTTGTGATCGTTGTGTTCGCCATGCGCCTGCCGGAGGCGCTCCTCTCCGGCCTTGTCTTCAAGCAGGTCGCGCTCGAACCAGTCCGCGACACCGATCGGCGCTACCGCGAGCGTCATGGGCAGGAGCCGCTCTAGCGCGTGCGTGGTCTCGAGGGGCGCTTCGGCCGCGAGTGAGCGGACACGCTCCTCGGCCCGCTCGCGAGCGTGTTCCCCTCGGGCTAGGAGGTCGAGGAGTCGGCGCTGGTCGCTGATCGGGACGGGATCGCTCGCCCCGGGATTGCGGATGTAGATCGCTCCGGCCCGAGTGAGAAGGTGCGGGGTCGTTGAAGACTCCTCGACCAGCACGAGGAGTAGCGACCGCTCGTCGCTCAGCGCTATGAATCTCGCGCGGAACGGGGGCAGCGGCAAGACGTGGCCACGGAGAATGTCCTTGACCCAAACCTGCGCCTCGGATGGACACTGCTCGATCCCGATCAGCTCGTCGCACTGGTCTGCGATTCCCACGAGGAGGAGACCACCCATCGTGTTGGCGAAGGCCGAGCAGCTCTTCGCAAGCGCCGCTGAGGATACCTCTGCCTTACGCTCGAAGAAGAGCGACTCGCGCTCCTCCCCCACAGCGGCGATCATCCTCTCCACGTCATCGAGCTCGAGGTCGGCGAACGGATGAAGGAGAAGCTCGGCGACGGAACGGGCTGCCACGCCGGCACCCTATGCGCTGGCGTGTAGGCCGACCGCTCCGCCTCAGACGAGTTTCTCGCCTCGCCGCTGTTCGGGTCGGACTAAGCGAACAGAAGCAGCTCGTCGCGAGCATCGTCTCCGCGTCGTCGCTGCTCGGCGTCTGCGACGGGTGGAAGCTCGCGGGGTGCATCCCCGGCGTCGTGCAGCTCGCTGAGAACGCCCGAGACGTCTTTCACAACGCGCGTCCGGGCGCGGTAGCGGACTGCGAACTCACCAGGCCCACTCGAGACAGGACCGTCCACGCGCGCGTTACCGGAAGCGGCGCGCCGGGCCCTAAAAGTGGGGGAAAATCATCGCTGCGGTGGGTAAACCGTGGGGTGAGCAGTCGTAGCTTACCCAGTAACACCCGACCCGCTTGGGTTTCTGGGCGGTGGTTCGAGTCCCAGCATCGGACTAGCCGCCATATCCGGGGGCCTTTCGAGCGCTCCTCGGGCCGTCGGCAACCAAGACGCCGTGCTCGTCGGCCTCGGCCTGCAGCACGGCGAGCGTCGAGGGGGCAAGACGCGTGGCGGCATCGGACTCGAGCCCAGCGAGCGTCCCCGGCTCTAGGCGCAGGTTCCCAGCCGATCCCTCGCTCCTGCCTCTCCGCGCACCGTCAATTTCGGGGGGTCTCCCGCGAAGGAACGCGCCCGGTCGAGAATCGAGGGCACAGGAGTGCGCCTAAGCTCCGCCGGCGCGCAGGCCGGGGCAATCCACCTTGCCCCGTGCACCTCGCGCAGAGAGGAGACCGAAGGGGCCGTGCGGGGGTTGTCCCGTAGTTCGTAGATCTTTGTAGGGGCGGCGGTCCCTTCGTGCCCGTCCGTTCCGGTTGGGAGCGTGGCGAGCGATCCGCTCGAAGATCGAAGGAGGAACCGCCGTGGGGAGCAACGTAGCGGTCGCTGAGGCGACCCTGGATGAGGCCGTTTTGCCGGAGCGCGTTCAGGAGGCGCTGGGGCAGTTGGTCGGGGCAGCGAGGGAGGGGACTGCTCGCGCTGTCGGTCGGGGTCGGGCTTGGCGTGATGAGTGAACTGTTGGAGGAGGAGGTCGAACACGTTGTCGGCCCGAGGGGTAAGCACGACTTTGACCGGAGTGCGGTCCGTCACGGTCGCGAGTCTGGGGAGGTGACGCTAGGCGGGCGGCGCGTCCAGGTTGAGCGGCCGCGTGTTCGCACAGCGGACGGATCACGCGAGGTCAGGCTGGCGACGTACGAGCACCTCGCCGATCGTGATCTGCTCTCGCGGGTCGTGTTGGAGCGGATGCTTGCCGGCGTCTCGACGCGCCGCTACGCGCGAACGCAGGAGCCGGTCGGCACTGGCGTCGAGACCAAGGCGCGCTCGACGTCGAAGTCGTCGGTGTCGCGGGCGTTCGTTGAGCGCACCCGCGTGGCGCTTGAGGAGCTGATCAGCCGCCGCCTCGACGACGTCAGGCTGGCGGTGATGATGCTCGACGGGATCGAGCTGAAAGGGCGCACGAACATCGTCGCGCTCGGGATCACCACCGAGGGCGTCAAGATCCCGCTGGGGCTGTGGGAGGGCTCGAGCGAGAACGCGACCGTGGCGAGGGCGCTGCTCTCCGATCTGGTCGAGCGTGGGCTCGACACCGAGCAGGGCATCCTGTTTGTGATCGACGGCTCCAAGGCGCTGCGCAAAGCGATCCGCGATGTCTTCGGGCCAGGACGCGCCCGTCCAGCGCTGTGTCCGCCACAAGGAACGAAACGTGCTCGAGCATCTCCCGGAGCGCGACCGGCCTCCGATCAAACGTCGGCTCCGCCAGGCCTGGGCCGAGCACGACCACGAGCGAGCGCGCAGCGAGTTACACGCGCTCGCCACGGAACTCGAGCGGTCGCGTCCCGGCGCCGCAGCCTCGCTGCGCGAAGGCCTCGACGAGACACTCACCCTCACCCGGCTCGGGATCCGCGGCAACCTGAAGCGCACCCTCGAGAGCACGAACCCGTGCGAGTCGATGATCGAGATCTGCCGGCGCACCAGCCGCAACACCAAGCGCTGGCAATCCGGCGAGATGTGCCTGCGCTGGACAGCGGCCGGGATGCTCGAAGCCGAACACCAATTCCGTCGGATCATCGGCTACCACGACCTCGCCAAACTCGTCATCGCGATCGAGCACGAACTCGATCAGCCCACCGTCCCGACCCAGAACGAGGAGCCCGCTATCCTCCTCACCGCCTAACCACCAAACCCGGGACCGCCGCCACGAAAATCCACGGCCACCGGGACATCCTCGGCCGTGCGCTCCCCCATGGTGCTCACTCTCCCACGGTGCTCACGCGCGGGAGCGCGGTCTCGTGCCGTACAGGACTCCGTGGTAGTGCGCGCACATCGAGCAGAGATCGTCGTCGGTGGCCAGACCATGGCGGCCACGCGTCCGCGGCGAGAGGTGCACGCTCACCGCGCGCGCAAAAGCAGGCGCCTCAGCTAGCACCGTCCTTCCCCTGCTCGAGCTCGGCCACCCTCACGCCCGCCTTGCCCATGTGGAAGTCAAACAGCTCAGGAACCCGCGAGCGCTGCTCCGGCGACAACGCAAGGTCAGCCAAGAGTGCTCGCATCGCGCCGCCAAACAACGACCCCAGCCGCTCAGCCATCTCCGTCTCGCGCACGTCCAGTCCCGCCGCCAGCGTCGCAACAGCGAAGTCAAACGCCTCCCTGCGCGCCCGTGCACGCTCTTTCAGCAGCGATCGCCACTCATCAGACAACGGCTCAGCGCCATCCAGGTGACGCTGGAAGAACTCCACCTCACCGTTCGCCAAAGCGAGCACGTGACGCATCGTCTCCTCAGGCGACTTCTCGACACCCTCAAGCTCGCTCCACTCCCGCGCCATCTCGCGCAACGCGCCCTTCGTGCTCGACGGCGTCGAACCTCCATGGAACTTACAAGTGCCGTATCCCAGGTGGCGCGTACCGTAGCCCGCCCCCTTGCGTGCACCGCCCGCCGCGCTTCGTCTTCGCGTCACACCGCTTCCTGCCGGCAGGCAAATCATCGCCCCCCCTGGGCCCGCTGAGCACAGAAGTCATGCCGCGCAGGCTAGCTAGCCCACCGGATCTCCCATGCTGCTGCGACTTCCTTGCTGCTCGAGCGGGGCCGAGCACTTGCAGCCCCCTTAGGAGCGCCACCGGATCTCCCTCGGCGGCGCGACCCTCGCACACGCTCGACGCGGCGGAGAACGGGCAGCGGACGAGCGGGGAGGAGGCGCCACGCTCGCTCGGCGTCGTCGTCCCGCTCGCCGTCATCGAGCACGAGCGGGGGCATCATCCCACCCTCCCGGTGCCAGGTTGGAGCGCACGAGGGATCATCCCGGTCTTCTCTGACGAGCTCCGGCCGGGCGACTCGCCGCCCGGCTCCCGAAACGTGCCCGCGAGAAACCTAGTTAGCTAGGCGTCGAACCCTCCAGCGTGACGCGAGGCGTCAGGGTGACCGGAGCCCTGAGTGCGGGGAACCGACCACACATGCTCCATGCTGGCGGCATCGACGCGGTTCATGACCGGAGCCCTGGGCACCATCGCCGCTGCCGGTTCGTCCACTAGGACGCCAGTACGCAATGAGCTTTTTATGCTCCGTCATCAGAGGCCACCGTCGACCGTTGGTGTGTTGGTTTTAGATCCAAAGCAACGGTCCTATGGTAGCCCCCCAAGCGGGCGGCGCCCGCTTGTGACAGCCCTCCCTATGACGACCTGTGACGGGTCGGATGCGAAGCGCAGGTAAGCCTGAACACGATCAGCGTCTGATCGCAGCGACGAGGCGACCAGAATGCACTCGGCACCCCGCGCCCCCGGCTGCACGAACGCGCCACGCAGGCCCCCCGCCGCCGCTGCCTCGGTTGAGGCGTAGCGGCTCGCCAGCGTGCCTCCCCTGCGAGAGCGTCAGGCCCTCAACGTACACAGTCAGCTAGAGCCCTCATTACCACGAGGCAGAGACAACAGGCCCCGGACATCTCGCCAGCTCGTCGTTGTTTGTGTGTGGGTTATGACCCCAAAGCCACGCGTACAAAGGCAGGCCCGGATCGAGCGGCGCCATCGTCGATTTATTGGTGACAATCCTCACTATGACGACCTATGACCGACCCGTATGGGAACCCTCCTCCGTCGCGGGTGCGCGCGCGAAAGGACTTCCCATACGGGTCGTCATAGGCCGTCATAAGCCCTATTCAACTAGCTTCCAGCCGGCCCAGCCGCGGACGGTTCCCCCCTTCTGGGTCTTGCTAGGTGGCAGGTTGTGAAGCGTTCGCCAGCTTGCCTGTCACCTTCTGCCGACTCAGGCGCTCGAACTGACCAGTCCTTGCCCTCACCTTCCGCCCCTAGTGCGGCACCGTAGAGCGTTGTGGACTTCGGCGCTCGTGAGCACGTCCGACTTTCCTTGCCACACCTCACGTGATCGCGCAGCCATACGCCTACGTCGCCTATGTCGGCGTCTCTGAGTTCTTCGAGGTACGCGACCACTTCCTCGGGCGGCTCGGGCGGCTGGCCGTGTGTCTGCTCGGCTGCGTAGTGAACGAGCTTCGAGACGACGGCCTGGCGGCGGCGGACGGCGGCGGCGCAAGCGCCGTCCCATGCACCGACCAGTCGCGGGTCGCGGTCGGCTTCGGGTATGCAGGGGTAGGGGACGGCGCGGGCTCGCTCGAGGACCGCTTGGTCGTCGAGTCCGAGACGTTCGGGCGGTTGGTTTCCGAATAGAACGAGCGTGGCGCTTGGTGTGCCTTCACCGAGATTTTTATACAGGTTGCGGCGTGGCAGGAGGTCGCCCCCGGTTACAGCCTTCAGTCGCGCTACGTCGGGCCGCATTTTCTCGACTTCGGCTCCGAACGCGAGCCGCCGTGGTCGCATCACGCTCGCCATGTCCGGGGTCGCTGCGTTCGCTGCCCTACCGCCGCGGGCGGGCGATATTGCGCCTTCAGCGAGCGGCCCTGCGTAGCATCCGAGCGAGGCAGCGACGGCGCTCGCGAGTGTGCTTTTACCGCCGCCGGGGTCGCCGACAACGACGAGAAACGTGCGGCTGGGCTGGCCGAGCAGCGCGAAGGCGAATGAGCGCCACAGGTAGGCCGCGAGCGCGGGCTCAAGGTGAGCGGTCAGCTGCTCGGTGTCAGGGTCGATTGCTTCGGGATCGAAAGGGTCCGGCAGCGAGTAGGTGACGAGCGCCCGGCGGCCTTCGGCGGGCGGGAGCAGCCGCCCGTCCTGTAGGTCAACGACGCCGGTAGGCGATCCCAGCCACCGAAGTCCGTTCAGGTCTTCGGCGCGGCATTCCGTTAGGCCCTCGTGCAGCTCGTCACGATCGCGCAGGTGGCCTGCGAGGATCGGTACGTGCCCGACGGCTTCGCTGGCTCCCTTGCGCGTGCGGGATCGCTCCGTGTAGTTGCGGACGGGTCTGGCCTCCTTTGGGTCGGTGCAGAGTTCGACCGCGTCGGCCTCCCAATTCTGGGCGGCTTCGTCGTGCCACTGGGCTAGGCGTTCGGGGTTGCGACTCCAGAGCCCGGACGGTCGTAGCGCGTGGACTGTCGTCTCGACTTCGCCGCGTTCGTTCAGGCCTTCCGCGAGCAGCATTTCGGGCGCGTGAGAGTCGAGCAGGCGGCGGGCGTCGGCGAGCGGTTCTATACCAAGCTTCCCGGGCCCGTACAGGCCCAGCCCCACGCCGCCAGCTGGCTCGAGCGCGGGCGGCGGCTCGAACGGATCCAGCAGCTCCGTTATCCGGTCGTGCGCGTGTTTGGCGCCGTGTTCGAGCCAGTCGGCGACGTCCTCGCCGGTCTCGCCCTCGGGGAGCGCGACGTGGACTTCGCAGCCGAGCCGGTGAAGTGTCGCCGCGATGCCTTGGGCGGCGTCGCGGCCGCCCTTGTCGGCGTCGGCGAGTACCGCGACGGCCCTGCCCGCGAGCGGAGTCCAGTCGGTGTGCTGCCACTGTTTGCAACCACCGGGCCAGGTCGTGGCGAGCCGTTTCGGCCACGCCTGCCGGTGGGCGTCCGCGCATTTCTCGCCCTCGACGACGATCACGTGCCCCTCGGGATCGGCGGCCAGCTCGACCAGCCCGTACAGCGGCCGCGGAGCCGCCAGACCCCTCGACACCCACCCATCATCCTTCGGTGTCCACTGCGTGAACGTCTTGGAGCCATCGGCCCGGTCATGCCTCACCACGGCCATCAGCGGCAGCCCGTCAGCGTCGTGGTACTTCCACGCGCCCGCGGGCAGCGGCTTCGGGGTCGGATAGCGACCGTTCGCCGGCCTTGCCGCGACGGCCCGCGGCTCACCCGCCCGCTTGTCTCCAGAGTCGAGGCCGAGTCTTCCCCGGATCGCCTCGAACGTGCACCCGGCGTGGCAGTAGACGAGAACCTCCTGTTTCTCTCCTCGGGAGACACGCAAGGACGGGTTCTTGTCGTCATGTGCCGGACATCGCGCCTTATAGCTATCCCCCGACCCGCGCGGCTTGCAGCCAGCGCTCTCAAGGGCAAGGACCCAGTCAGTTAGCTCATACTCCGGCATGTCCAGGAACCTCGCACTGAGCTGACATGTCGGGATCGCGCAACGCCACGAAGACCGCGCTCATTGCCCAGTCGCGCGCGGTCTCGCAGCGAGCCAGGCCTCGATCTCAGATGACGGCCAGCGAACGGCACGGACGCCAACACGAATCGGCTCCGGGAACATCCCCTGCCTCATCAACCGGTAAAGCGAAGAGCGGCTCAGGCCGGCACGGGCTTCGACCTCGCGGCGAGTCAACAGACGCTCAGCGGGCTGTGTGACGTTGTCCATGCCCACATGGTGCCGGTCGCTCCCTCGAGTGTCCAGGTGAGAAAGTCAGGCTATTTTGTCACCCAAAAGGCCGGTTTTCCTCACTCTGCGAACAGCCGACCGCACGGTCTCGTAGCTCAGGCCCATCGCGTCCGCCATTGCGCGCATCACGTCCTCCTGCGTGAGTCCCTGCCCCTGCAACGCACGCAGGACGTGAGTGATCCGTGCGTCACGATCCGTCTTGTCTGGCCGGCCGCGCCGGGATGGCGGCTTGCGCCGGCCGGCGGCGAAGGGGTCAGACCACGCCAACCGCAGGGCCAGGGGGACCGGCTCGCCGCGCTCGATGAGTTCAGCCAGAAGCCGCCGCAGCCCTTCCCAGGCCCATGTCTTGGTGAATGCCCAATTCGAGTAGCTCACAATCAGGATGAGCCGTTGGGAACAGCTTAGGCAGCTCCGGGTCGGGCGCATCTGGAGTTAGATCCCACCATGCAGGCAAGTCGGCCAGCTCGGGGGACAGGCCGTCCTCGTTTTCGAGGAAGGCCCGGAGCTCCTCCTTGTTTTCCAGTAAGGCCCGGAACTCCTCCTTCTCTTCGATCGTCAGCTCAGCCACGGGGCTACACCGTGTCCCCGTCGCCGGTCACGAACGTCGGCCCACCACTCCATCAGCACGGCTGACGCTTGGCGAGCAGATCCGATCGCGCGTACGCCCTCTCTGTCGAGTCCCCGACGCGATGTGCCAACGACAGTTCCATGATCGTGTGCTCAGCGTTCGTGTTTTCGGAGGCCCAGTCCCGAAACGACGAGCGAAAACCGTGCACGGTCGCCCGGTCTGCGAGCCCAACACCGCGGAGTAGCTTCGTCATCGCCATGTCGGACAAGGGGCGACCCGGCCTCGCCGGGGACGGGAAGAGCAACCCCGAACCGTCATCGATCGCCCGCGCCTGTTCCAACGTGGCCATTGCCGCGTCGCTCAACGGCTGGCGATGCTCGACCCCGCCCTTCATACGGATGGCCGGAATCACCCACAGCCGCCCACCGGGGTCGATCTCGCCCCAGGTCGCCCCGCGCGCCTCCCCGCTTCTCGCAGCCGTCAGCACCACATACCGGAAACACAGCCGCACCGCCAGCGACGCCCCGGACGCCTCCACGATCCGCAGCGCCTCGGGGACATCGGCATAGGGCAACGCCCGCAGATGCTCCCTCACAGCCGGCATCGCAGGCAACGCACCATCAATCGCCTCACCGGCAACGTTGTGCTCCACGTAGCCGTGCGCCTGACACCAACGCAACACGGTGCGGACCCGCTGGCGCACCCGCCGTGCCGTCTCCTGCTTCTCGCCCCAGATCGGCGCCAACACACCCAACACGTCCTCGCGACCGATCCGATCAACCGGCATGCCGCCCAGAATCGGGAAGGCGTGCCGCTCCAGCGTCTGCATCCAAGAGACGGTGTGCTGGGCGTTACGCCAGCGCGGCATGTTCGCCTCATGCACCCTCTCGGCAGCCCACCGGAAACTCGGCACGGCAGCCCTGCGCTTCTCAGCAAGCGGGTCGCCGCCCGCCCGCGCCAGCTTCCGGTTCAAGAACGCCGCCTCCCGGGCCTCAGCCAAACTCACAAGCGGAAACCCGCCCAAGCCGACGTCGCGGCGGCGACCGTCGATCGTGACCCGCTGTATCCAGCTCTTCGACCCGCCCGGCGCCACAGCCAGATAAAGAGTCCCGCCATCGCCATGCAGACCCGGCCTCGAAAGCCCCTTGATCCCCGCAGCAGTAAGCTTTCCCAATTCTCCCCCTCGGTTTCACCAACGTTCTACAAGGGAAAATATGGGAACAGAACGGAACTGTCAAGCCCTTTAAAAGAGGAAAACCCCGCTATATGAGGGGTTTTATGGAATATCAGAGAACGTGCGAGACCTGGTAAGGATGGAGCTAGGGGGACTCGAACCCCCGACCTCCTGGGTGCGATCCAGGCGCTCTCCCAGACTGAGCTATAGCCCCGCGAGTTCAGATTCTAGCCAAGCGAGGCGTGCCCTTCAGGGCGTCCGCGTGCCAGTGCCGCGGCCTCTACTCGTCCCAGGTTCCGGCCGCAACCTGCATCCGCTTCCACTCCTCGGCTACGTCGAGGTGGTGCGCGAACCAGACGTCGTCGTGGCCCGCGACGTAGTCGATCAGCTCCTCCAGCATTCTGATCCGGGGCCAGCGGCCGATGCAGAACGGATGGACGACCAGCAGGAAGCACGCGCCGGCGGCGTAAGAGCCGTCGAACTCGGCCTTCCAGATCTCGAGCACGTCCGAGGGCGTGGCCATCCCGGACATGTAGGGGAAGAAGCTGAAGAGGAAGTACGGCGCGTCGTCGAGCTCCCAGCTGACGGGTAGCTCGACCAGGTCACGCAGCTCGCCGCCCTGCACCGGCACCCGCGGGCGGTACGGCTCGTCATGCCCGAACAGGCTCGAGTCGTAGACGAAGTCGAACTCCTCGAGCAGGTCGGCGGTGTTGGGCCCGAGCGCGAACGGTGGCGAGCGATTGCCGCGCGGCGGCGCGTCGAAGACGTCCTCGATCCGGCCGATGCCGCGCTTCATCAGCTCCCGCTCCTCTTCGATCGGGATCTTCAGCACGCTCTCGTGGTAGTAACCGTGGTAGCCGACGTCGTGGACGCCGCGCTCCTTGATCTCGGCGCAGGCGTCGGGGTGCTCGTCGATGACCTGGCCCGGCACCATGAAGGTGGCCGGCATGTTCTTGCGGTCGAGCAGGTCGAAGATTCGGGGCAGACCCGCGCGGATGTCGTAGTCGCCGCGCGAGATCGGGCTCGGCGTATCGAGCTTGAACGTGCCAGTCCAGAGTGTCTCGGCGTCGAAGTCGACCGAGAGCGTGAACGCGCAGCGGTACTTGCCCTTCCAGAGGCTCAGGACGTGTCTCCTTCAGGCGCCGTGCGACCCTGGTGCTCGAACAGGCGCCCGGCACGGATCTCGGCCGCCATGTCCTTCGACTCTGCGCGAAAACCGGAGCCGTCCTCGAACTCAACCATCGGTACGACGTACTGCCCGCTGGCCTCGAACACGCGCGTGCGGGCGCTTTGCGGGCTCGTCTGCACGATCTCGCGCGTGTACTCGATGCCCTGCGCCTCGAGCGCCTTCTCGACGCGCCCGCACGAGTAACCAGGGAGCTTGTTGATCAGGCGGTTGGTGAAACGACAGCGATGTAGCGTGACGGCCATCTTCCCTCCTAGCGAGACAGGGGAATACTCGACGCTCGCCGGCCGCCCGTCAAGCTGCGTCTGTGGGCGGCGGCGGCGCTGGCGTGGCGCCCGCTGCCGAGCCCTCCTCCGCAGGAACGAGCGCTAGCTGGCGCTCGGCGCCGAGGTTCGACACGCCGACACCCACAAGCCTCAGCGCGCCGGGTCGGTCGCTCAGCGCGCGGTCGAGCAGCTCGCAGGCAACCCGGGCGATCTGAGCCGCCTGGTCCGTGTGCGCGCCAAGCGACCGAGAGCGGCTGCGAATCGAGAAGTCCGCGTAGCGCACCTTCGTCGTGACAGTGCGGGCCGCGGTCGCTCGCTTGCCAAGGCGCTCGGCCACGCGCTCGGCCATCGCGTCGATCTCGGCATGGAGCGTTGCACGGTCGGTTAGGTCGGTCGGGAACGTCTCCTCGTGGCTGATCGAGATCGCCTCGCCCGGGGGCTCGAGCTCGCGCGGGTCGATCCCGCGGGCGCGATCACGCAACCCTGTTCCAACCTTGCCCGTAACGACCGAGCGGAGCTCCTCATCGGAAAGGTCGGCGATCGCGCCGATCGTCTCGATGCCTGCGCGCCGTAGGCGCTCCTCGGAGCGCGGCCCGACTCCCGGCAGCGTCCTGATGTCGAGCGGCGCCAGGAAGGCACGCTCATCACCTGGCAACACGACGGTGATGCCGCCTGGCTTCTTCCGATCAGACGCGATCTTGGCCACGACCTTGCAGGTCGCGACCCCGAGAGAGCACGAGAGGCTGGTCTTCGCACGCACCGTCGCGCGCACCGCCTCCGCCAGTGACCGAGCATCGCGAAAGGTCGCCGCCTGCTCGGTGAAGTCGAGATATCCCTCGTCGATGCCCGTCTTTTGCACCTCCGAAACGACGCCCCCTACCACGGCCCACACCGCGCGCGAGTACTCGGAGTAGTGCAACTTCGAAGGGCGAACGAACACGGCGTGCGGACAGAGGCGGCGCGCCTCGGCGCAGCTCATCGCCGAGTGGATGCCGAATCGGCGAGCGTGGTAGTTCGCCGTTGCGACGACGCCTCGCCCGCGTGGGTCGCCACCGACGACGAGCGGCACGTGTCGCAGCTCGGGCCGCTCGAGCTCCTCGACCGCGGCGAAGAACGCGTCGAGATCGAGGTGGGCGATGATCACGTTTCCAGCATAGGAAGCGCGTACCCGGCCGGCGCTCGACCGACGCCGAGCGGGCGGCGTCCCGGCCTGTTCCTCCGCTAGACTCGCGCCCGCATGCGACGCCTCCTTTTGCTCTGCGTCCTCGCCCTTGGCGTCGGTGTCGGCCTTGCCGCCTGCGGCGACAAAGGCACCGTAAGCCCGCTCCCAGAGACGGTCGAAGGCGAGCTCGAGGCACCTGAGATCGCGATCGGCGACGCCACCGCCGGCGCTGGCGCGTTCGTCGCGGCCGGCTGCGGCGGCTGCCATGTCCTCGCCGGCGTCGACGGGGCAACCGGCGCGCTCGGCCCCGACCTCAACGAGTCACTCGTTGGCCAGGACGCGGCGTTCATTCAGCAGTCGATCGTCAATCCGGATGCCGTCATCGCCGAAGGCTTCGACGCCGGCCTGATGCCCGCGGGCGCGCTCGAGGGCGAGGATCTCGCCGACGTCGTCGCGCTGCTGCTCGAGGGCGCTGGGTCCTAGCCTGCGCTGAGCGCGACGCCGGCCCTCCCTCCCGACTTCCCCGCACGCGTCGCCGCGATCGCGTGCGATCTCGACGGCACGCTGATCGGCCGCGACGGCGTGCTCGGCGCACGGACGCGCACCGCGATCGCTGACGCGCGCGCGGCTGGCATAGCGTTCTTCATCGCCACCGGCCGCATGTTTGCCTCCACGCGCCCCTACGCACTCGAGGCCGGCCTGCCCGGCCCGGTCGTCTGCTACCAGGGTGCCCTGATCGCCGATGCCGACTCGGGCGAGACCCTGCACCACGCGCCGATCCCCATGGAGCTCGCACGCGAGTCGGTCGCGGCGATCCTCGACGAGGGCTACTCGCCGAACGTCTACATCGACGACGTGATGTACGTCGCCGAGCACACCGACTACACGCGGCGCTACTCCAACTTCCAGCACGTAAGGGTGGAGGCTGTCGGCGATCTGCTCGCCTTCCTCGAAAGATCGCCGACACCGACCAAGCTCGTGCTCGTGGCCGACCCGGACGAGCTCGGGCCGGTCGAAGACAGGCTGCGCGACCACTTCGCCGGGCGCATGTTCGTCGCCCGCTCGCTCCCGCACTTCCTCGAGTTCGCGGCCGAGGGCGTGACAAAGGGATCAGGACTCGCCTTCGTCACCCAGCACGTCGGCGTCACGCTCGCCGAGACGATCGCCTTCGGCGATGGTGAGAACGACATTGAGCTACTCGAAGCCGCGACCTACGGCATTGCCGTCGGCGACGCCCACCCCCGGCTTGACCCGGTTGCCGACTTCCGCTGCGACGGCCCCGAGGTCGAGGGGGTCGCAGCGGTGATCGAGGCGCTGCTCGAGCGTGGCGGCGGGCCCGGATCGCCCGAACCGAGTCACTAGCCTGTAGTCCATGATCGACGCCAAGGCCGCGCGCAACGCGCCCGAGGAGTGGCGCAGCGCGCTCGCACGCAAGGGAGCGGCTGACGCCTTCGACGCGTTCCTCGAGGCAGACGAGACGTGGCGCGGTTTGGTTCCCCAGGTCGACGAGCTGCGAGGCAAGACAAAGATCAAGGGGAAGCCGACGCCCGAGCAAGTCGAGGAGCTCAAAACCGTCAAGGCCGACCTGAAACGGCTCGAGGATGAGCTCGAGGCGGCCGAAGCGGCGCGCCAGACAGCGCTCGATCTCGTTCCCAATCCGCCTACCGCGGATGCGCCCGACGGTGACACCGACGAGGATGCGGTGGAAGTTCGCCGCGTCGGCGAGCCGGCCGTACCAGCGTTCGAGATCCGCGACCACGTTGACCTCGGCGTCCCTGCCGGCTGGCTCGATCTCGAGCGGGCCGCACAGGTCTCGGGCTCGCGATTCGTCTATCGCATGGGCGACTTCGCGCTCGCCGAGCTGGCGCTCTACCGGATGGCCCTCACACGCCTGAGCGCGCATGGCTTCATCCCGGTGCTGACGCCGGTGCTCGTCCGCGAGGAGGCGATGTACGGCACCGGTTTCTTCCCCACTGACGAGGTCAACATCTACGGGATCGAGCGCGACGAGCTCTACCTCGTCGGAACGTCAGAGGTGTCGCTCGCGGCGATGCACATGAACGAGATCCTCGACGACGAGGAGCTGCCGCGGCTGTATGCCGGCTACTCGAGTTGTTTTCGCCGCGAAGCCGGCGCCGCAGGCAAGGACACACGCGGGATGTTCCGCGTGCATCAGTTCGACAAGGTCGAGATGTTCGTCTTCTGCCGCCCAGAGGAGTCGGCCGACATGCACGAGCAGCTGCTCGCCTACGAAGAGGAGCTGACGGCCGCGCTCGAGATTCCCTATCGCGTCGTCAACGTCGCCGCGGGCGATCTCGGCGCGTCGGCGATCAAGAAGTACGACATCGAGGCCTGGTTCCCCGGTCAGGAGCGCTACCGCGAGATCACCTCGACGTCGAACACGACCGACTTCCAGGCGAGGCGCCTCTCTGCTCGCTTTCGGCGCGACGGGAAGGTCGCGCCGCTCCACACGCTGAACGGCACGGCCGCGACGGCGCGCGCGTTGCTCGCGATCGTCGAGAACCACCAGCAGCAAGACGGGACGGTGCGCATGCCGTCCGCGCTGGTTGAGTGCGGCGCCCCCGAGGTGCTGGGCGCCGGCGAGTAGCGCTCGCTCGCGACAACCGGCGGCGCACGTACGCGGGTACTCGCCGCGCGCCGCGCCAGGCCCGACTAGAGTGCTCGCCGAGTCTGCGGCGCCTGCGGCGTTGGAACTCTATTGAGACGCGATCAGGTCAATCGCTCCTCAGCTGAGCCTCGACGCGCCCCCTTACCGTAGGCGTCGCGGACTCCGCTCAGCGGACGCGGTGGACCTGGGTTCCGCGCCGCCTAGAATCGAGGGCACGGCGGGGTGGCTGAGCGGTCGAAAGCGGCGGTCTTGAAAACCGTTGGGCCTTCACGGGCCTCATGAGTTCGAATCTCATCCCCGCCGCTATAAACACTGGGTTTTTGCGCCTGGCGGCGGAATTCCCGGTGCGTGTGAGTCGCTCGGGCGGCGACCTTAGAACCGCTGGAGGCCGCCTGAGACCGCTGGAGACAGGTGGTTACTGGCGCACAACTGGCGCGCACACGGCCTCCGGACACCTACCGAGGGGTCGCCGTCACCCACAGGCTCTGGTTGTCGATCGCGATGTCCTCGATCTGCAGCGTCGCCGCGGTGGTTGGTATCCCGATGCGCATGACGACCTCAAGCGAGACTCGGTCGACGCACAGCACCTCGGCAATGTCGGGTGAGTAGGTCCTGAACGTATCGGTGACGAACCAGAAGCACTCATCGTCGACCGCGAACCGAGCCGCCACCTCCAGATCGCCAAGCTCTCTGACCTCGACGACCGCGTTCGTACCAAGGTCGATGCCAGTCACGCTGCCGCCACCGGCCACCATCGCACGCGCTACCCAGATCATGTCTTCGGTGACGGCCATGACTGGCGGAGCGAGGCCGTCCGCAAACGGCACGGTCGCGACCGTCCGTCCCGACGCCGGATCGAGGCGCAACGCCCGAACGTTGCTCCCTCCACCGCCGACCCTGGCAGTTTGGACGATCACCCAGACCGCGCCGCCAGCCACGACGAGATCAGCTACACGGGCACCAAGCGCCACCGTCATCGCTATCTCGCCTGTCCCGGGATCCACTCCGATGAGCGCATCGTTCAGGGTCTCATCGCTACCGACCAGCCAGACCAGATCCGCGGCGACAACGAATCGCACACCGCGCAAGGCGGTATCGATCGTACGGCGCACACGACCGCTGTCTGGGTCGATCTCCGATAACAGACCCCGAGTACCGTCGTTGCTCGTCACCCAGATCGCTTCAGCCCCGGCATCGATGTCGCTCGGGGAACCCGGCACGGCGACAGTCCGGCGAAACGTCACGTCGTCTGCGTCGATCGACGTGACCGTTTTGTCCTGCGCGTTCGCCACCCACACGGCCCCGTCACTGAGAACGACCCGCTGAAGATTGTCGGACGTGATAAGCGCCGCCGCCCGTCCCACCCTCGCAGCCCCGGTGACCTCCCCAGTTCGGTCCAGCCGGACGAGCGAGTCTTCCTCCACCGACAACGCAGGCCCGCCTCCATCCCCACCGATCACAAGCACCGACGCAACCACGGCCGCAGCAACCACCACGACGAGCACGACCACCGAGACAACCCACCGACGCGTCGACCACCCGCGCACGCCTCCAGAAGCCACGATCTCGGCGCTGAGACCCAATGACGCCGCAGCCTCCTGCCCAAGTTCGCCGCAAGTCGCGTACCGCTCACCAGGCTGTTTTGCCATCCCGCGCGCCAAGACCGCGTCGATCTCGCTGGGTAACTCCTCGTTCGTCTCACTTGCTGGTGTCGCGTCACGGTTCATGTGGCCCCACAACACGCCCATCAACGACTCACCCCTGAACGGAGCCTGACCCGTCAAACACTCGTAGAGCACGCACGCCAGGGCGTATTCATCCGTGCGCCCGCTGACGTCCTGGTGCTCGATCTGTTCGGGCGACACGTAGTCCGCTGTGCCCACAAACTGGCCCGTCTCTGTCACCCCGCTCTCCGAGCCGGCCTGCTTCGTCAACCCGAAGTCACTGAGGTAGACGTGGTCGTCTTCGGAGATCAGGACGTTGCCCGGCTTCACATCACGGTGAACAAGGCCGCGCTTGTGTGCCGCATCGAGAGCGTCGGCGACGCGCTCCAGAATTCCCACGGTGCGAGCAGGCTCCAACGGGCCCTCCTCCGCCAGCAGCCGCTTCAGATCGCCTCCTTCGACAAAGCGCATGGCGATGAACAACACGCCCTCCGCCTCACCCGCCTCGAAGATCGGGATCACATTCGGGTGATCGAGCGACGCGGCTAGCTTCGACTCGCGCAGAAACCGCTCTCGAAACCGCTCGTCCTCCGACAACTCCGGCGCGAGCAACTTCAACGCGACACGCCGATCCAACCTCGGATCGTGCGCCAGATACACCACCGACATCCCGCCACGGCCGAGCAAACGCTCGATCCGATACCCGGCGATTTCGGAGCCGATTCGAGGGTCGCCTAAGACGGAGTCAGACATCAGCCAGCCCCTGAAGCGACCGCAACCCAGATCGCGTCCTCGGTTGCAGTCAGTCCGCCGGGGCACTCTCCAACGAAGAAACTCTCGGACTCGTTCGTCGTCGGGTCGATCTTGGCGACTCCTCCGTCGATCACGCTCACCCAAGCACTGTCTCCACTCACCGCGATCCCGCGACGAAACTGGACCCCGGCGCAAGGGAACTGCCGTTGGTTCCCATCCAACAACCGGACCGCGGCACCGGTCGAAGGGTCGAAACGAAGCGCTCGGTCGTCGCTGCTGTTTGCTAACCAGACGGCGCCGAACGCGGCAATCACCCACCCGCCATGGTCAACCTCGAAGCTCCCGACCACCGCGTTGGTCGAAGGATTGATCAGCCAGAGCTGCGAACGGAACGCCCCAGCAGTCCCGGCGAGACCCGGCTGCTGCTCGGACACCCAGACCGCTCCCTCGGTCACCGCGATGCCGAGAAGCGCCTCTGCGGTGCTCGCGAGCGAAATCGTCTCCTCGACCACCATCGTCTCCGGATTGACTCTCAGCACCGCGTGGCGGCCCACATTGCTCGCCACGACCCAGACCGACCCGGCCCCGACGCCAAGAGCAGCCGGGTCGCTGAACTCCAAGTCAACGGTCCGCCTCGTGCTTAGTACGTTCGGATCGATCCGAGTCAGCTTGCCGACGCCCTGCGAGAAGCCAGACACCCACACGAATCCCTCGCCGGTGACGATGTCGGTCGGAGTTCCCGGAACGCTCACGGACTCTGAGCTGCCGTTCCCCGTGCCCGACACACGCGTCACCGTCCCCCCCACCAGGTCGGTGGCCCACACCGCGCCTTCTCCGACTGCCACAGCATCCGGTCGGGCACCCAGGGGCACGACCCTGCTCAACTCGCCGCTGTCCGCATTCAGACGGACGAGTGAGTTCCCCTCGACCACGAGCGGGGCTGCCTCATCCCCGCCACCCGTTGCGAGCACGGCGGCCACCACACCGGCAGCGATCACCAAGAGCAATGCCACCACAGCCGCGATCAAGCGCCTTCGATGACGTGGCAGGCCCGTCGCGGAAGCAGCGGTCTCACCGCGCAGCCCGAGGGCTGAGCGAGCGTCCCCAACGAGTTCCGCGCACCTGGCGTATCTCGTCCCGGGCTCTTTGGTCATGCCCTTCGCTAACACCGGATCTAGCGCTGACGGTAGGTCCGGGTTGCGCTCGGTCACAGACGGCACGGGGTCGTTGAGATGGCTCCACAGCACCGCCATCGCCGAGTCACCAGCAAACGGCAGCTCACCCGTCAGACAGCGAAACAACACGCACGTAAGCGAGTACACATCCGCTCGAGCCGACACGCCCTCGTTGCGGATCTGCTCCGGCGCCACGTAGTCGAGCGTCCCGAGCAGTTCACGTGACTCCGTCAGAGCCGCCGATTCCTCGGTGCGGCGGGTCAGACCGAAATCGGCCAGATACACGTGCCCGGCGTCGGACAGCAAGATGTTGCCCGGCTTCACGTCGCGGTGCACGAGGCCCTGCGCGTGCGCCGCGTCGAGGGCGTCGGCGACCGGCTCCAGGATCCCCACCGCCTCCGCGGGATCGAGTCTGCCGCTCTCGGCGAGCTTCTTCGCGAGGTCGGTGCCCTTACGTAGCGCATCGCCAGATACAGCACCCCGTCGACCTCGTTCGCCTCGTAGATCGGGACGACATTCGGGTGATCCAGTGACGCCGCCAGCTCGCTCTCGCGCAGGAACCGCTCCCGGAACCGAATATCAGCCGCGAGGTCGGAACTCATCAGCTTCAACGCGACGTTCCGCTTCAACCGCAGATCGGTCGCCAGATAGACGACCGACATGCCACCCCGACCGAGAACACGCTCGATCCGATACCCAGCAAGCTCCGTCCCGATACGCGGGTCAGCCGATACCGAGTCCGACATGGCGAGAGCCTACGACCCGCCCCACGCTCACCGCAACGCCGCGGCTAGAAGACGCCGCGTGGCCGAGATCGAGATCGCTGGCGGCAAGTAGTTGCCGGGGACGGCGGGGCTGGCTCTGCTGGCGGGTCAGCCCCTTGACCCCATCTGATTTGCTAACCGCTCCGAAGAGCGACCTCAACGCCCTCCATGAGCCTCGTAGGGTGCGCCTCGACGCTAACCACCTGCCCCCGACCCGGCGGCAACGGCCAGGACGCCGCTCGGGCTGGCGAAGACGTCCTCGTCCCACTCGATGGTGAGGACTCGCCGCGGGTTCTCGACGAGCATCGTCACGAGCGCCTCGTCGCTGACGCCTTCGCGGCGCAGCCACGGGACGATCGTGCGCATGATGTGCCCGTAGCCGTTCCCGCCGAAGGCGCAGAGGTCCATCTTCAGCGCTACGTCCTGCGACAGAACCAGCTGCTCGACGTACCCCTCGCTCACAAGCGCGGCGAGCGCCTCGACGCGCCAGCTGTCGTGGCCCCAGCTGAGACCGCCCAGCTCGTCGGTGTAGTACTCGCGACCGAAGCAGTCGTACTCGACGAAGGCGCCGCGTTTCAGCACGGCGCGGTGATAGTCCAGATCGGGAACCAGGTCCATGTGGCCCATGACCATCCGCTGCGGCTCGACGCCCTCGTCCTTGAGGATGTCGATGATGCGGAGCGCTCCCTGGCCTCGCAGATCGAGATGGACACTGACCGCGACGCCGGTCGTGCGCGCCGCGCGCCCGGCCGCCCGTAGCACCTTCTCTTCCTGAGGTGTGATGTCGCCGTGCTTCTCCCAGGAGCCCTTCGCGACGCCACTCGTGCCGATTTCGCCGATGATCCCGGACCGAAACGGCGTGTCGTCGACGCCAACGGTCACGTCGCGGGCAAAGATCTCGGTGAGGTCGTCGACCGACGCGTCTCGCACCCAGTCGGGATGTGAGTTCTCCATGTAGCAACCCGCACCCATCACCACGTGCAGATCGGAGGCGCGTGAGATGCGGTGCAGTGCCCGTGGATCGCGACCGATCCCGATGTTGGTCGCATCGACCACCGCCTGACCACCCTCGTCGTGGAAGCGTGCGACCTCCTCGCAGGCCAGCGCCTCGTCGCCGAGCACCATGTTGTCGAGCGTCACGCTGAAGGGTCGACGTCGCAGCAGCGCGAGCATTTCAATCGAGACCGGAGCGTGCAGCAGGCTGCGGGCAGATGCGTCCGTAGGGTGCACAAAGTTGCACGACAGGTCGACCATCAGATGCTCGTGCATGAGCGTCGGGCCGACCTCGCTCGGGTCGATCGGCCCGCGCACCGTGAGAATTCGCTTCACTGCCGGGCGCCGATTTCTTAAGGGTGGCCGACGGGACTCGAACCCGCGACTACCGGGACCACAACCCGGTTCAGATGAACACTGCTCATCGTGGTCCAGGCCAGAAACTTGCGCTGAGCGGGACTTTGTACCTCGTTGAAGGCTCGCTCAAAGATGCTCGAGGTTACTGAATCGGCTCAACCTGTGCGGTCCGTGTGCGGTCCACGCCACGAAGCAGAGGGCTTCCGACGCCGGAGCCGAGATAACCACTGGCGCACAGACTGGCGCGCACCCTCACCCCACACCCCGAAATCGCACTGCCCATGGGCGATCCTGCCTTCACCGTGACGGTCTTGAAAACCGTTGGGCCTTCACGGGCCTCATGAGTTCGAATCTCATCCCCGCCGCTATAAACACAGGGTTTTTGGCGGTAGTGCAGGGGTTTCGTCGCGCTCGGTGTCGCCGCGCGCCGTGACACGAAAACCGCTGGAGGCCGCCTGAGACCGCTGGAGCCGGGCCGTTACTGGCGCGCAACTGGCGCGCAGGCGAAGAGCAAACGAGTGGCTTGCGCGCCGGTCGGCGTCACTCGCACGGCTCGTCGGAGGTGCCCCAGTCGTAGCGAGTGATCTTGCCGTCTTCCACCGTCACTTCGTTGTCGCCGCCACCCCCGAAGCATTGCCCGGTGTTGTTCCAGAATCTATGGCCGAAGGTCACGCTGTTGCCCGACACCTGCGCGTCGACGAACTCAGTCGCATCCTCTGACCTCTGGATTAGAGGAACACCCCTTTCCAGGGCACGGATCTCCTCGACTCCCTCAGCCATGCCATCGTCGTCTAGCGGATGCTCCGTGACAACGGCATCCTCCGCATAGAGCGAAATCAGGGCGTCCACGTCGCCAGCGTTGCGGGCGTCCTGGTAGTCGGCAAGGATCGCGGCCGGATCATTGGCCGCTGAATCGTCGTCGCCACCACACCCAACCACGACCAGCAACACCGTGAGCACAAGCGCGAACACGAACAGAAGCTGCCTCACCATCACACGACCTCCTCTAGACGCTTGCGCCCCCATCAATCCTCGAACGCCGCCACCCACACCGCCGCATCCCCGCCCGCCTTGTCATCACCTACCGCCACTAGGCCGGGGCCCACCGCGATCACGCTCGTCATGGTCTGGTTGCCGAGGCCGCCGAAGACCGACGGATCGTCGGGAACGCGAGACCAGCTGACCCCATCAACAGACGTCCACGCTGCCGCGTCCGACACGCTCCCGGACCAGTCCGATCCGACTGCCACGAGGCCCGGGCCGCCAGCGGTCACGCTCCCCATGTACAGCGCACCGCCGCCGAACACCGCCTCCTCATGCGGGACCCGCGACCAGGTCGCCCCGTCAACAGACGTCCACACGGCCGCGTCCGTCTCGTTCTCGTCGGGCCGTGAGCCTTCGAGTCCGACTGCCACCAACCCAGCACCTCCGACGGTCACGCTCGTCATCAACTGGTCACCGTCTCCGCCGAAGACCGCCTCATCGTGTGGGACACGCGACCAGCTGAGTCCGTCGACAGACGTCCACACGACCGCAGATCCAAGCCCGGTCCACCACTCCATGTGAAAACTCCCCCCGCCTTGTCCGACCGCGACGAGGCCGGGACCTCCGACGGTCACGTCCTCCATCGACACGAAGAGTTCTGGCGAGGAGCTGGAGGCCTCTCCACCGAAGACCGCCTCATCATGTGGGACACGCGACCACGTCAGCCCATCGACGGAGGTCCAGACGGCCGCATTCGGGACGTCCTCTCCGACTGCGACCAGGCCCGGGCCTCCGGCAGTCACGCTCTTCATTGACTGGAATGACTCGAATCCGCCTCCGCCGAAGACCGCGTCGTCGTGTGGTACGCGCGACCACGTGAGCCCGTCGACCGATGTCCACACCGCCGCTACCGACGAGCGCGAGCCCGAGCGGTCTCCTCCGACCGCCACCAGGCCCGGCCCTCCAACCGTCACGCCCGCCATCCCCGCTCCCGTGAAGATCGACTCGTCGTCGGGAACGCGCGACCAGCTGAGCCCATCCACGGACGTCCAGACCGCCGCGCCGGACGAATCCGCTCCGACGGCCACCAGGCCCGGGCCACCGACCGTCACGCTTTGCATCGTCTGATCAATCGGTCCGCCAGAGACGAACTCGTCGTCAGCAACACGCGACCACGTAAGCGAGGAAACTGCCGGAGCCGGAGTCGCAACCGGAGCCGGGGGCTGGGTTGGGACCGGCGCGCCTCCGGCCGGGCTCGCCGTTGGCCCGCTGACGTCCTCGGCCCTTGGCGGCGAGTCCGTGTCGGCAGACGACAGGATCACCACCAACCCGATCACCGTCGCGACCGCCACCACCGATCCGAGCGCCGCCAGCACTCGCGGCCGGAGCAACGCATCCCAAAGACTGGGTCGCGACTCCTCAACCTCGCCCTCGAACTCGGGCCATGGCTCGGTGGTCTCGGGCGCGGGCGTCTGCTCCTGTCGGACCGGAATCTCGGCGACACCGCGCTCCCTAATCTCGGCCATGGTGACGGCGTCTTGCTCCTCGTCGTGGAACTCCCCGTACTCGCGGAGCTGCTTGTTAGGCGCGTCGCTCATGTCTCCACCCCCAAGGTCTTCCGCAGCCGCGCCAGACCCCGCTCAGCATGCTTCTGCACCGTCGGCTTCTCCACACCGAGCAAGTCGGCGACCTCGCTCAGACTCCAGTCGAAGCAGTAGACGAGCATCACCACGATCCGCTGCTTCTCGGACAGCCGCGCAATCGCCGCAGGCAGCTGTGGCTCCACGTCTGGCAGCCGCTGGGGCAACACATCGAAGAACGCCGGACGACGTCGCAAGCTCATGCGGTGAGCCTTCTTTCGACCAACTCCGTACACGTAGCCCAACGGGTTGGCCTTGCCACTCACACGATCCCAATGCTCCCAGGAATAGGCCAGCGCATCAGCAGCTGCTTCCCGACCCAGTTCCGATCCATACGCGGCGCTCAGTGCTTGACGAAGCCGAGGCTCGGCGTCCCGGAACCACTCCGTGAAAGAGTCAGCAACCGTCTCGTCGAGCACCAACGTCCTGTCGGAAACCACCATCGATCTCCCCAATTGGCTCTCACCCTAGAAGTGCACCGAACCGCCCGTTCGTATGACAGCCCTCAGCGAGTTGGTACCGGCCCGCGCGGAATCGCCGGGCACAACGCGAGCGCGCTCAGCGCGATGGCGAGAAAGCTTCTAGTTCGCGAAGGGGCGGGGGGGTTGCGTGGTATCGGCGGTGGAGCGTTCGAGAAAGTCGTCGAGAAGCGCGGCGGCTTCGGCCTCTGCTCCGGGGAGCAGGTGCCCGTAGGGGCCGAGCGTGATCTTGATGCTGGAATGGCCCATGTAGGTCGAGATCGCCTTGATGTTCACGCCAGCGGCGATCATCAGCGTCGCGAACGTGTGCCGGCCTCGTGCATCCGGATCTTCTCTAGACCGGCCGCTTCCCAGAGTCGTCGGGCGCGAGCGTTCACGCCCGAGTGCGAGAACGGGACGTCGGGCTTGCTGGCGAACGCGAGCCCCTCGGTGTGCTCTGCGCGGATCCAGCCACGTGCAGGGACGCCTGAGACCGCTGGAGACGGACGGTTACTGGCGCGCAGCTGGCGCCACACCCCGGGGGTGATGAGAAGAGGCCCGTCACTCCGGCGGGGCTCTCTCTTCCCCTACCCAATGTCCTGGGCGCTGGCGCCGAAGCCGCGTACGAGGGTTGCGAGAGCGTCGCGCCAAGCTTGCTCTTCGTGGCCCTCGGGCAGATTTCTGAACACCTCGCCGCGAAGCTCAGCGTTGGCGAGACCTTCGAGCATGGCGTTGAACTCGACTGCGGCCTCGTGGACTGACTTCCTGCCCAACAGCGCGGCCTCATCGAGCCGTTTGACCCTCGCCAAGAGTCCGTTCCAAGCCCGCGCCCTCGCCGCGGCAAGCTCAGGCCCTGGCTGTAGGCCCGGAACGACGCGCTGGAACGCGATGCGATAGCGGGCCGGGTGCTCGATGACCAGCGGCCGAAACGCACGTACGCCGACCGCGATCAGGTCTGCGATCGGGTCGTCGGTCTGGTCGAGCTTGTCGATCTCGTCGGCGAGGAAATCAAACGCCCCCTGTGCAAGGGCGTCGACGAGGAGCCCTTCCTTGGATCCGAACAGGCTGTAAACGGCCCGGGTGGTCGTCCCGCCCGCGTCAGCCACGGCTCGGACCGAGAACGCTGCCGGGCCACCTTCGGTTACGAGGCGTTCGGCCGCGGCCCGAAGCGCAGCTCGCGTCTGCTCGTCGTGCACCTTTGGCCTTCCCACCTTGACATGGTAGCGACACGTGTTACGTTACATGTATCGCAACGTGTTCCGAAACAAGGAGGGCCGAAGAATGTACGTAGTCGTACACCACCGGATCAAGGACCCGAAGACGGCGTTCGCTCGCGGCGAAAGGCTGATCGCAAGCGAAGATGCGCCCCAGGGGGTACGTGTACTTCAGTTCTACCCAAGCCAGGACGGCTCGGCCGTTACCTGCCTATGGGAGGCCGAGTCGGTGAGCTCGGTCCAGGAGTACGTGGACACGACCCTCGGAGACTCCAGCGAGAACACCTCCTACGCGGTCGACACAAGCCACGCGTTCGCGGAACACCCATCGCAGGTAGCGCCAGCGCCAGCAGCAATCTCAAGTTAGTCAGCTCGGGTTTGAACGGAGGACGTCGGGCCAGGCCGGCCTCGCAGGCCTATTCTGCTCACACGAGCTCGTAGCAAGGCCTCACGGAAGGACGCGAACATGCCTCGATTCCTGATCGAACGTGACATTCCCGCGGCGGGCACCATGGAGCGCGAGGACCTTCGAGCCGCTAGCGCAAAGTCGAACGACGTCCTGACAGCGATGCGCTCTGAGCGAAAGAACATTCTCTGGGAGCAGTCCTACGTCGCCAACGACGCGATCTTCTGCGTGTACATCGCCGACAGCGAGGAGCTGATCCGCGAGCACGCGGAGAGAAGCGGATTTCCGGCGACGACGGTGACATCGCTGCGTAAGCGGATCGACCCGACGACCGCAGACGAGGCCGCGTAAGAGCACCTCGGCGGCTGGTCACGCCGAGGCGTTTCGTGCTCCGCCGGCCCAGGCCGCTGTTCAGAGATCGCGCGGATGCAGGTCGCAGGCTTGCTCACGTCCTTGCACCGCTGGCCGAGGACGCCGTCGTCGTCGGCCTGGCGCGGGGCGGCGTGGTCGTCGCCGCCGAGGTCGCGCGCGAGCTCGACCGGCCGCTCGACGCCCTCGCGGTGCGCAAGGTGGGTCACACCGCCCAGCCAGAGTTCGCAATCGGCGCCGTTGCAGCGGGCAGCGAGCCCTACATTCGTGGTCACGAAACGCTGACGCCTGACGACGTGCGCGATTCGGTCGAGGCGGCCACGCGAGATGCCGAGTCGCTCGACGAGACCTTGCATGCGACGGCGGCGGCGCACGAGCTCGACGGAAGAGCGTGCGCCCTCGTCGACGACGGGCTCGCCACCGGCGCCACGATGATCGCGGCGACCATCTGGGCGCGGGCGCGCGGCGCGCGCGAGGTGACGGTCGCCGTGCCCGTTGGGGCCCGCCAGACAGCTGCCACGCTCGAGCGCCGGAGCGACCGAGTCGTCTGCCTCGAGACACCGCGCGGCTTCATGGCCGTTGGCCTCTACTACGAGGACTTCGGACAGGTGAGCGACGGTGAGGTCACGCGGTTGCTCGACGAGAGCCGCTCGGCTGAGAACCCCTGACCGGCCGGCTGAGCCGTCCGGCCCGCTCGCCACCTTCATCAAATCTTGATGAACGTCGGGATGGTGCCTTGATGTTGCTCTGGTGCTATGGGAGTAGACCCGAGCAGCAAGCGAAAGGAGCACGGCATGTTGGTGTTGGCAAACGGTGGCGAAGACGCGGCCGGCGGCTTCTTCATCCTGATCATCCTCGTGGCCATCGGTCTCGCGATCTGGGGGCTCACGCGCTACCGCAGCCGCGGCACGCGACTCCACCAGTCCGGTCTTGCGGTCCTCGATGAGCGCTACGCCCGCGGCGAGATCGAACGTGACGAGTACGTCAAGCGCCGCCAGGACCTGCTGGAGAAGTAGGGGACCCGACCGCGCGGAGGCCGCTCGGTCAGCGGATGGTCGATTCCACGATGTCGTGGGATCGACCATCTAAGGGCCTCCGTATGATCGGCGAGCGATGAGCACACGGCGCGTCCTCGTGGTCGACGACGAGGAGAGCATCCGCACTCTCGTCGCCTCGTACCTGCGGGACGAGGGCTTCGACGTTGTCGAGGCCAGCGACGGCCCGACGGCGCTGCGCGCGGTGAGGGGAGAGCAACTCGACCTCGTCGTGCTCGACGTGCGCATGCCGGGCATGGACGGGTTCGAAGTCCTGCGCGAGATGCGGACGATCTCGGACGTCTACGTGATCATGCTCACCGCGCGAGCCGAGGAGACCGACCGGGCGATCGGGCTCTCGGTCGGCGCCGACGACTACGTTACGAAGCCGTTTTCGCCGCGCGAGCTCGTCGCGCGGGTGAAAGCAGTACTTCGGCGCTCGCGCGGCGGCGATGCGGCGGACGAGAGCGATCTACTCGAGTTCGACAGCGTCTCGGTCGACCTCGCCCGGCGCGAGGTTCGGCGCGGCGGTGAGGTTGTCGAGCTCACGGCCCTGCAGTTCGAGCTACTCGCGGCCCTTGCCCAGTCACCGGGCCGAGTCTTTACGCGCCAGCAGTTGATAGAGCGAGTGTGGGGCTGGGAGTTCTTCGGCGACGGACGGATCGTCGACGTTCACATCGGGAACCTCCGCAAAGCGCTCGGCGATGACGCGTCCAACCCCGACGTAATGGGGACGGTTCGCGGCGTCGGGTACAAGCTCGTGGCGAGCCGACGGTGAGCACGAAGCAGCGAACCCTGCGGCGCCAGCTGTTCCGCTCGCACCTCATGGTCATGCTGCTCGCGGTGCTCGTCATGGCCCTCGTGGGCGGCCTGGCGGGCGCGCTCCTGAACAGCGCGGGCGCGTTCGAGGGCAAGGGTGCAAACAACGGCGACGGGGTAAGTGGAGCGGTCGTGCTCGGCATCGTCATCGCGGTCCTCTCGGCGATCGCCGCGGCCGTGATTATCGGCTCGATCGCGGCGCGACGCATTGCGCACCCGATCTGCGAGGTGCGCGAGGCGACCCGACGTCTCGCTGCCGGGAACTACGCGGTGCGCGTCCCGTCCTCGCGCTCAGCCGAGCTGACGCAGCTCGCCGAGGACGTCAACTCGCTGGCGAGACAGCTCGAGACGACCGAGGAGCGCCGCCTGCTGCTGATCGCAGACGTCGCCCACGAGTTGAGAACACCGCTTACGACGATCGAGGGCTCGATGGAGGCGCTCATGGACGGCGTCGTCGAGCCGAGCGACGAGGTCTTCGCATCGATCGCGCAGGAGTCGGCGCGGCTCAAGCGGCTCGCCTTTGATCTCTCGAGTCTCTCGCGGGCGCAGGAAGGCGCCCACCCGCTCGATCGGACACCTCTCGAACTCGGAGAGGCCGTCGCGGCGACCAGCGAGCGCCTGCGGCACCAGTTCGAGGCCAAGGACGTGGCGCTCGACGTGCACGCACCCGAGGGCTTCGTCGTCTCAGCCGACGCCGATCGGATCGCGCAGATCCTGACGAACGTGATCGGAAACGCGCTCACGTACACGGACGCCGGCGGCGAGGTCTCGGTCAAGCTCACGCCGGCGCCCGGTGCGACGACGGTCACCGTCAAGGACACGGGCAGAGGGCTCGACGCCGACGAGCTGCCGCAGGTCTTCGAGCGCTTCTACCGCGCCGACCCCGACATCGGGCAGGGGACCGGGGTTGGACTGACGATCGCCCGGGAGCTGGTGCACGCGCACGGCGGCGAGATCACTGTGCACTCCGCCGGACTCGGCCTGGGCACCGCGGTCGCGATCAAGCTTCCGATGGCGTAGGCGCCCGGGCGCCATCCCGGACTGAGTCCCGACACATCCGGGGCTCGCGAACCTGGTAGGAAGGCGTCCATGGCCGAGCTCGGCATCCTGGCTGCGTGCTTCGTCGTCTACGGGCTCGTCTCCCGCCGGCTCGCGGGCACGCTCGTGACCGCGCCGATCGCGTTCGTCGCCACCGGCCTTGTGCTGGGCGCGACGGGAGCGGTCGACTTCGGCTTTGCCAGCGGCGACGGCGGCTTCGAGTTCTCGCTCGGCAACGAGATCGTTCTGATCATCGCCGAGCTCGCGCTCGTGCTCGTGCTCTTCGCCGACGCATCGCGGATGAACGTCGGCGCGTTGCGGGGCAACGCCGGCCTGCCGACGCGACTGCTCGGCATCGGGATGCCACTAACGATGCTGCTCGGCCTCGTCCTTGCCTTGCCGCTGATCAGCGACCTGGAGTTCTGGGAAGCGGCGGTGATCGCCGCCGTGCTTGCCCCGACCGACGCAGCGCTGGGCCAGGCCGTCGTGCAGAGCCCGCGCGTGCCCGCCCGCATTCGCCAGGCGCTCAATGTCGAGAGCGGCCTGAACGACGGCCTCTCGGTTCCCCTCTTGACGATCTTCATCGCGCTCGCAGCCGCGCGCGAGGAGGTCGAGGGAGCGGGCTTCTGGATCCGCTTCGCGCTCGAGCAGATCGGCTACGGCGCCGCGCTCGGCATCGGCGTCGGCTTCGTTGGCGGGGCGCTGATCCAGCGCGCCTGTAGCCGCAACTGGGTTACGCCCATCTACGAGCAACTGTCGGTCGCGGCGCTTCCGGTCGTGGCGTGGGCCGCGACCGACGCGGTCGGTGGCAACGGCTTCATCGCCGCCTTCGTCTGTGGCCTCGCTGCGAGCAAGGCGATCCGCGACCTCGGCGAGATGATCACTGACTTCGTCGAGGAAGAAGGGCAGCTGCTCAACCTCTCGATCTTCTTCATCTTCGGTGCGCTTGCCGCCTCGATCGTCGACGAGCTCACGTGGCAACTCGTCGTCTACGGCCTGCTCTCGTTGACCGTGGTGCGCATGCTCCCGGTCGCTGTCGCAACGATCGGCACAGGCCTCAACGCGCGCTCCGTCGCGTTCCTCGGCTGGTTCGGGCCTCGCGGCCTCGCGTCGATCATCCTCGCGCTGGTCGTCTTCGAGGAGGAGGCGGCGATCGCGGGCTCCGAGACGATCTTCCTCGCGATGACCATCACTGTCCTGATCAGCGTGTTCGCCCATGGGCTCAGCGCGCGTCCGCTGATCAGGCTCTATGGCGGCTACGCCGAGGAGATGGACGACGACGCCCCCGAGATGGAAGAGGCGCCCGAGATGAGGACGCGGGGTTAGCTGGCGCGGTCAGCCGGGCCCGGGGGCGCGCCTCGCCGGGCCGTTACCCGGCGCGCCTATTTGAGCTCGGTCTCGATGAACGCGAACTCGCCGCCGCTCGCGTTGATGACGTCGTGCTCGACGCCCTTCTCGCGGAAGTAGGGAACGCCGACCTCGAGCTCAGCGTCGACCGGGCCGTCCGGGTTCTCGAGCCGGAGCGTCCCGGTCGAGAGCGGGACGATCACGTAGTCGTACTCGTGCACGTGCCAGCCTGTCGCAGCCTCGGGCGCGAAGCGCCACTCGGTCACGCGCACGCGGTCGTTCTCGATCAGCGTCGTGGGTACTGCGCTCGGTCGCTCGCTCATACGACGGACCCTACCGCGCGCCTCAGTGGGTTGGCAGGGTCGACGCCTTCGGCGAACGGCACGCGCCGATCGGCGTGGGTCAACTGGTAGATCAACCCGAGCCAGTTGTTGAAGATCGCCTTGCCCGTGTCGGCCCACGTGTTGTCGACACGGGGCACGACGTCCGCCTCGGGGAAGATCGGCAGCTCGGCCCCAGCCGCAGCGGCAGCCATGAGCTCAGAGCGGTACTCCTGGAGCATCCGCCCGGTATCGCCGCCGAAGTAGGAGGCGGGAAAGGGTGGGTAGTCACGCGTTCCCGCAGCAGCCCGCCCGACCTCACGCTTGTACTCCTTCATCAGGCTCGTCGCGTCGTACTCGGGGTGCCCCTGGAAGTAGACAAAGCGAAGGCCGTCAGGACTCACCGCGAGATGCACCCCGGCTTCTTCGCTCTCGGCCAGGACGATCGTGCCCGCCGCGCGAAACTGCTCGGGACTCAGGTCATAGACGTGCGAGTGCGGTGCGTCGAAGCGCGTGTTGATGTCCGAGACAAGCGGATGCTCGCGCTCGATCACGCGGTGTGAGTAGACGCCCCAGCGCTTGTTGAGCAGGCGTACACGCTCGACGTCGTAGGTGAGCTTGAAATCGGCGTGGGTCGCGAGGCACGAGCAGATCACCGAGCAGACGCTCTCGCGCGCCCAGGCAAGCACGTCGACCAGCGGCTCCCAGAACGCCTCGTTGCGCAGGTCCTCCTGCACGGGGTTCGCCCCGGTGATGATCAGCGCGTCGAGGCCCTTCTCGACGAGGGTGTCGAACTCGTCGTAGTACGAGGCGATGTAGGCCTGGGCGTCGGGCCCGCGGGCGTGCGCGTCGACGGCGAACGGATGCACGAAGATCTGCACGATCCTGTTCGACGACCCGACGAGCCGGATGAACTGTCGTTCGGTCGCCTGTAGCGCGGCGTCGGGCATCATGTTGAGCAGTCCGACGTGGAGCTCGCGGATGTCCTGCGAGAGCGCCCGGTCGAGCTCGAGCACCTCGTTCCCCTCCTCCCGCAGACGGGCGAAGGTCGGCAGCGCTGAATGGGCTACGAGGGGCACGGCGAGCCCTTTATCATCGCACCAGCTGAAGAAGGAGGAACCTGATGGCGCCGACCAAGGCCGCGATGATCCAGTTCACGGGCGCGCACGACAAGGAAAAGAACATCGAGAAGGCCCAGAAGTACGTGGCCGAGGCAGCCGAAGCAGGCGCGCAGATCGTCTGCCTTCAGGAGCTCTTCAACACGAAGTACTTCTGCTACGAGGAGAATCCCGACTACTGGGACTTCGCCGAGCCGATTCCCGGCCCGGCCGTCGACGCGATGTCGGCCCTCGCCAAGAAGCACAACATCGTGCTCGTCGCCCCTATCTACGAGAAGGCGATGGAAGGCGAGCTCTACAACACCGCCGTCATCCTCGGCACCGACGGCGAGATCATGGGCAAGTACCGAAAGACGAGCATCCCGCTGGTCAAGACGAAGTCGCTGGTCGGCAACGAGAAGTACTACTTCAAGCCCGGCAACCTGGGCTTCCCGGTCTGGCAGACGCCGTTCGGAGTGAACATCGGCGTGATGATCTGTTACGATCGCCACTTCCCCGAGCACGCGCGCCTGCTCGCCCTGAACGGTGCCGACCTCGTGTTCGTGCCGACCGCAACCGGCGGCATGTCGCGCTACCTGTGGGAGATCGAGCTGCAGGCGCACGCGATCGACAACATCTACTACATCGGGGGCGTCAACCGTGTCGGCTTCGACGACGGGGGCTCCGAGCATCAGAGCTACTACGGATCGAGCTTCTTCTCGAGCCCGAAGGGCGAGATCCTCTCGCAGGCGAGCGACGACCAGGACGAGATTGTCTACGCCGAGATCGACACGTCAATCATCGGCGATCTTCGCAACGAGTGGGGCTTCTTCCGAGATCGGCGGCCAGACGCGTACGCCGGCATCGCCGAGTAGCCAGCGCCGACCCACACAGGAGGCACGCGTGCGCTCTCTGATCACGAACGGCACCGTCGTCACAGCACTCGGCAGCTACGAGGCCGACGTGCTGATCGACAAGGGCACGATCGCCCAGATCGGCCGCGAGCTCGAGGTCGGCGAGGCCGAGCGCATCGACGCGTCGGGCAAATACGTGATGCCGGGCGCGATCGACGTGCACACGCATCTCGACACGCCCTGGGGGACGGGCTACACGACGGTTGACGACTGGCGCGCCGGCTCGGTCGGCGCGGTCTGCGGCGGCACGACCTCGGTCGTCGACTTCGCGCTGCAGGCCCCGGGGATGTCTTTGCGTGAATCGATCGACGCCTGGCACGCGAAGGCCGAGGGTAAGTCGGTGATCGACTACAGCTTCCACGCCATGGTCATGGACCTGAACGAGCAGGTCCTAGCCGAGATCCCCGAGATGATCGACCGCGAGGGGATCCCGAGCTTCAAGGTCTTCATGGCCTACAAGGGGATCGTCCAGGCAGACGACGAGACGCTCCTGAAGACGATGATCACCGCCAACGACAACGGCGGGCTCGTCATGGTTCACGCCGAGAACGGCGACGCGATCCAGGTGCTGCAGGATCGGTTTGCCGCCAACGGCGACCTGGGTGTCGAGTTCTGGCCGAAGAGTCGCCCGCCCGAGCTCGAGACCGAGGCGGCACACCGCGCGATCGTGCTCGCGGGCCTCGTCGACGCTCCGCTCTACATCGTCCACATCTCGGCCGCCACAACGGTCGAGGAGGTCGCTCGCGGCCGCGAGCGCGGCGTCAAGGTCTGGGGCGAGACTTGCCCGCAATACCTGGTCCTCGACGAGACGAACTACACGCGCGACGACGGCGCGAAGTGGGTCATGGCACCACCGCTACGCGACAAGTCGAACCAGGAGCCGCTCTGGCAAGGCCTCGCGGTCGGCAACCTCCACACGGTCGCGACCGACCACTCGGCCTGGCCGCTGAAGGACTTCAAGGATCAGAGCCTCGACGACTTCCGCCACATGATCCAGGGCGCGCCCGGCATCGAGGAGCGGGTCGCCAGCGTCTGGACGCACGGCGTCGAGGCCGGCCGGCTCAGCATGAACCGCTTCGTCGATGTCGTCTCCACAACCCCGGCCAAGCTGTTCGGCCTGTACCCGCGCAAGGGCGACATCGCAGTCGGGTCCGACGCCGACATCGTCATATGGGACCCGAGCGTCGAGTGGACGCTTGGCCTCGAGCAGGTGCACGGAAACACCGACTACTCGACCTTCGAGGGCCTCGACGTGAAGGGCGCGCCGGCGCTCGTCATGTCGCGCGGACGCAAGCTCGTCGAGAACCGCGACTACGTCGGCGGCGAGGGCGGCGGCGAGTTCCTGCGCCGCGACACCTTCACGGCGCCCTAGCGCTGTAGCGCGAACCGAGCCCGGCGCGATACCGTTCCCCCGACCGAGGCAACGGAGGGGAGCAGCGTGTCTGACGAGCAGCAGGTTTTTGAGTTCAAGGGCGACCGGGCCGACGTGACCTGGGACGGCCGGCTCTGCATCCATGTCGGCGAGTGCACGCGTGCCGAGGGCGAGCTCTTCGAGAGCGGCCGCGACCCCTGGTGCAAGCCCGACGAGGCTGCGACCGACGCGCTCGCTGCCGTCGTCGAGCGCTGCCCCACCGGGGCGCTCAACGTGACGCGCGGAGCCGCGGCCGAGACCGCGCCGGCGCACAACACCGTCGTGGTGTCGAACCAGGGGCCGCTCTACGTGCGCGGCGACCTCGAGATCGACGGCGCGCCCGACGATGCGCCCGGGCTGCAGTACCGCGCCGCGCTGTGCCGCTGCGGCGAGTCGAAGAACAAGCCCTTCTGCGACAACAGCCATGAAGATCTCGAGGACTTCAACGATCGAGGGTCGGTCGGCCAGGTCGGCGAGCCGCTCGAGGCAACGGGCGGGAAGCTCGTCATCGGCCGCGCCGAGAACGGCCCGCTGCTCTTGCAGGGCAACGTCACGATCGTCTCGGGCTCGGGCCGTGAGGCCTGGCAGGGCACCAAGGGCGCGCTTTGCCGCTGCGGCAAGTCAACGAACAAGCCCTTCTGCGACGGCATGCACAAGACGGCCGGGTTCGAAGCCGAGGGGTAGGCGCTCCGCGGCTACCTTGCGAGAACGGCCTGACGGCCGTTCTCATTGTTGGTAGTTCAGTTAGGTCCGTTCGAACGGGTGGCGCGCGCGCCAGTGCTCGGCGATGTCGATCCCGCGTGCGAGCCAGACCCGCTCGTGGCCCAGCACGTGCTCGACGAAGCGGCGTAGCGCGCCAATGCGCCCAGGCCGGCCGACGAGCCGGCAGTGCAGGCCGATGTTCATCAGGCGCGGCGTCTCCGCTCCCTCTTCGTAGAGAGCGTCGAACGCGTCGCGCGCGTAGGCGAAGAACGGCTCACCCCAGTCGAACCCGGGCGTCGTCGCGAAGCGATGGTCGTTCACGTCGGCCGTGTACGGGACCATCAGCAGCGGGTTGCCTGACTCGACGACCCAGTAGGGCAGCTCGTCGGCGTAGCTGTCCTGGCTGTAGACGAAGCCGCCTTCTTCGGCGACCAGCCTCACCGTGTTTTCGCTGCGCCGTCCCAGGAAGTGGCCGAGCGGCCGTGAGCCGGTCAGCCGTGTCTGCGTCTGGACGGAGCGGCGGATGTGCTCGCGCTCCTCGTCATCCGGCATCCCGTGGTGGTCGATCCAGCGGTACCCGTGACACGAGATCTCCCAGCCCGCCTCGAGCATGGCCGCCACGGCGTCGGGGTTGCGCTCGAGCGCCATCGTCACGCCGTTCACGGTGATCGGGACGTCGCGCTCGGTGAAGAGCCGGTGCAGCCGCCAGAAGCCGACGCGGCTTCCGTACTCGTACATCGACTCGACCGGCAGGTACCGCTCGCCCTCGCGCGGCAGCGCGAAGCCGAACTCGGTCAGAAGCGACTCGGATGCCGCGTCGCCGTGAAGGATCGCGTTCTCGGCCCCTTCCTCGTAGTTGATGACGAACTGCACCGCGACGCGTGCCTCGTCCGGCCACGCGGCGTCGGGCGGCGTGCGCCCGTACCCGAGCATGTCGCGGGGGTAGGCGTCGCTCATCGGGCGAGATCCTAGATGGTTGATCTAGAGAAGCTCGAGCTCGACGCGGCGTTCGTCGGGCTCAACGCTCGCCACGCGCAGCTCGACCAGCGCGCCAAGCGCTGCCTTGCCTTCGACGCGAGCGATCACGGCCGGATCGCGAAGCTGCACCGTCACGTCGTCGCCATCGACGTCGATGACCCCGGCTTCGATTACCTGCCCGAGCCGGCTCGAGAGGACGACCGACTCGACGAAGTCGATCGTCGCTCGCTCTGCGGTGCCGCTGCGACGCCTCGCGTCGCCGAGCACGGGCGGCAACCCGCCGAGCTCCTCGCGGAGCCAGTCGCTCGGGGCGCGCCCAGCGGCAAGGTCGAGAACGACCTCGTTCGCATAGCGATCACCAATCCGCCGAAGCGGTGCCGTCACGTGCGCGTAGGGCGCCGCGATCGCGCCATGGATCGGCGGCTCCTCGATGCGCCCGTCGAGCGCCTCGTAGCCAGCGCCGCGAAAAACGCTCACCGCCTGCTGCAGAAACGCAGCCTCATGCGCCGTGGCGCCGTCGATCGAGCGGAGCCGCTCCTGGTAGGAGAGCTCGGCCGGCCATTCGATCCCGAGCGCCTGCGCGACGCGCCGCAGCCGCTGCGCTTCCTCCCTCGAGGTCGGGGGAAGCGTCCGGAGCAGCCCCACACCGCCCTCGACCATGAGCTCGGCGGCGGCCATCCCGCACATGAGCGAGATCTGCGCATTCCAGCCCTCGACCGGAAGGGATGTGTCGTAGACGAGCTCGTAGCCCCCGCCCGCGTGCACAACTTCCTGCGACGGGAGCTTGAGGCTGACGGCGCCGCGATCGCGCTCGAGCTGCTGGCGTCGCTCGCCGATTGGCGCGAGCAGCGCCAGCGACTCGTCGGCGTCCCCACCGTCGATCCGTCGCTGCGCCTCGACGTAGGACAGCGCCTCGCGGCTTCGCACGAGCGCGCGGCCGACCTCGACGCCGGTGGTGTTTCCCTCCTCGTCGAGATAGATCGTCCAGAGGATCGCCTGCCGATCCTGTCCCGGAAGCAGGCTCGCCGCGCCCTCGCTCAGCACCTCCGGGTGCAACGATGCGCGCAGGTCGGGGAAGTAGAGCGTGACTCCCCGCTCGTGCGCGGCCTGCGACACGGGGTCGCCATGGACGACGAAGCCGGCGACGTCTGCGATCGCATAGAAGACGCGGAAGCCCGCGCCCGACCGCTCGGCTGCGTAGGCCTGGTCGAGGTCTCGGCTGCCCGCCGGATCGATCGTCACCAGCGGAAGCTCGCGCGCGTCGCGTGCCGCGGCGGCGCCGGCGGGCACGCTCGGGCCGCGCTCGGCCATGGCCGATGCGTGCCTGGCAACGGCATCGGGGAACTCGACCGTGACGTCGAGCTCACGTCGGATGCTGGCGAAGCCGCGCTCGAACACGGCATCCGAGGGACAGCGGGGGCAGCGTGTCTGCACGTCGGTTACCCGGCGAGGATGCGCTCGACGGCGCGCAGGAGCGCGGCGATCTCGTCGTCGCTACCAATCGTGATGCGCAGGTACCTTCGCACCCGGCGGCCGCTGAACCAGCGAACCAGGATGCGTCGGTCGCGCAGCTCGTTGAACCATTGCTCTGCAGGCGCGCCGGGCGGCTCGACCAGAAGGAAGTTGGTCTCGCTCGGCAAGACGCCGAAGCCGAGGTCTGTCAGACGGGCGGCCAGTCGCTCGCGGCCGGCAACGATCTGCTTGATCCGCCCGGCGTAGTAGCGCCGATCGCCGAGCGTCGCCAGCGCGGCGATCTGTCCGAGCCCGTTCACGCTGTAGCTGTCGCGCACCTTCATCAGCTCGGCCAGCAGACCGGCGTTGCCGACGGCGTAGCCGATCCGCTGCATGCAGAGCGAGTAGGCCTTGGAAAACGTGCGCAGCACGACGACGTGCGGGTGCTCGAGCGCGAGGCGCATTGCATTCTCTCGTGCGAAGTCCGCGTAGGCCTCGTCGAGGACGACGACGCCGCTCGTGCTGCGGCAGAGGCGGGCGAGCTCGCGGGTCGAGTAGCCGCGGCCGCTGGGCGCGTTCGGCGTCGTGACGAGCGAGAGGGCCGCGCGCGGATCCCAGCCGTCGGTCGACAGCGCGAAGTCGGCCGCGAGCGGCACCGCGTGGCGCCGCGCACCGTGCGCCTCGGCGAGCACCGGGTAGAGCGAGTAGCTCGGCTCGAAGTACTGCACGGTGGCCGCTCGCCGCCGCGCCGGAGCCACCGAGCGGGCCGGTTCGACGCAGGCACGGATGCAAACCGCGAGAAGCTCGTCGGAGCCGTTGCCGACGATGATGTTCTCCGGCTTGCATCCGTGGAGCTTCGCGAGCCGGGCGCGCAGACGGGCCGCGGTGGGGTCGGGATAGAGACGGAGGCTCTCGTCGACGGCCGCGCGCGTCGCCTCGAGAACCTTCGGCGACGGCGGGAACGGGTTCTCGTTCGTGTTGAGCTTGATCAGCCGGGCACCTGCGGGCTGCTCGCCCGGCACGTAGCCCTCGATGCGCCTGATCAGGGGGCGGACGAGCTCGGCGGCGCGGCGTCTCGGCATCGAGGCATTCTCGCACGGGCCACGGAGCCCGATCCGGGCTGGCAGAACGGGCCGTCGGGCATGATCCGGGCGTGCCCGAGCCACAGGCGAGCGAGGTGTCGACGAGCGAGTCGTCGACAACCAAGCTCTCGAGAAGCGAGTTGCGCCGACGCCGCCTCACGCTTGCGGCGACCGCGCTCGGCTCGGCTGTGGCCTTCATCGACACGTCGGTCGTGATCGTGGCGCTCCCGACGATCGAGCGTGACCTCGGGCTCGGGTTCACGGGTCAGCAATGGGTCGTGCTCTCGTACTCCGTCGCGCTGGCCGCGCTGTATCTGGTCGCCGGGGCCGCCGGCGACCGCTTCGGCCGAAGGCGAATGTTCGTATGGGGCGTCGTGGGCTTCGCGGCCGCCTCGGCACTCGCTGGCGCGGCGCCCAGCGAGGAGCTGCTTGTCACGGCGCGGACGCTTCAGGGCGTCGCCGGTGCTTTCCTCACCACCAACAGCCTGGCGTTGCTCCGCGCGGTCTACGGCCGCGACGCCGGCCGCGCGATCGGGCTCTGGACGGCGCTGACAGGCGCCGCGATCGTGCTCGGCCCGCCGATCGGCGGCGCACTCGTCGAGTGGGCCTCGTGGCGGTGGATCTTCTTCATCAACCTGCCGCTCGCTGCGATCACGGTCGCGCTCTTGCTCACTTGCCGGGAGCCACGCGCAGACGCCGGCGAGCGACGTGCGTTCGACCTTGCCGGCGCAGCGCTCGCGGCGATCGGCTTCGGGTTCGTAACGTTCGGGCTCGTCCAGGGTCAGGACTCCGGCTTCGCCGGCGTGGCGTGGGCGCTCGCGCTCGGCGCCGCCGCGCTCGTGGCCTTTCCGATCGTCGAGCGACGAGTGCGTACGCCGATGTTGCCGCTCGAGCTGTTCTTGCGCCGCCTGTTCGCCGCGGCCAACATCGAGACGCTGTTCGTCTACGGCGCGCTCGGCGGTTTCTTCTTCTTCACGATCTTCTTGCAGTTCCTGGGCTTCAGCCCGTTCGAAGCGGGTCTCGTCAACTTGCCGCTCAGCGTGGTCATCATCGCGCTCTCGCCCACACTCGGGCGCTGGGCCGACACCCGCGGCCCACGCGGGCTACTGAGCCTGGGACCCGTCCTGATGGCGGCCGGCATGGCCTGTCTGCTCGGCATCAGCGAGCAGTCCGATTTCTGGGTCTTCGGCCCGCCGGGGCTTGTGCTCTTCGCGCTCGGTCTCGCGCAGGTCGTCGCGCCGATCACCTCGACGGCGCTCTCGAGCGCGCCGGCCGAGCTGGCGGGGATCGCGGCCGGCGTCAACCAGACCGTCTCGCGCGTGGGAAACCTTGTCACGGTCGCGATCGCTGGCCTCGTCGTCGCGCTCGTCTTCGAGAACGTCACCGGCGACGCGACGGCAGTGCCGCTTCAACTCGACGAGACGTCAGCGGTGCTTCGCGACGGGTCGGTGACTGCGTTCCGCTCCGCAGTCGGCCTGTGCATCGGGCTCGCGCTCGCCGGCGCCGCGACAGCTGCGATCATGCTCAGGGGCGAGAGGACGGAGCGCGCGTCGCGATGACGCCGAGCATGTCATGAGAATTCTGATCACCGGGGCCAGCGGAATGATCGGACAGGCTCTTCGCTCGTCGCTCGATGCCGACGGCCACTCGACCGTCGCGCTCGCCCGGCGCCCGTCCGGAACGGGTGAGCTCGGCTGGGACCCCGCTGCTGGCGTCCTCGACCCGACCACGCTCGAGGACTTCGACGCCATCGTCCATCTCGCCGGCGAGTCGATCGCAGGGCGCTGGACGCCGCGAAAGAAATCCCAGATCCGCGCGAGCCGCATCGACGGAACCCAGCTCCTCTCGAACGCGATCCAGGAGCTGAACAACCCTCCGTCGGTGCTCGTCAGCGCATCGGCAACCGGCTTCTATGGCGAGCGTGGCGACGAGGAGTGCGACGAGTCTGCGCCGGCCGGAGCTGGCTTCCTCGCAGATGTGTGTCGGGGGTGGGAAGACGCAGCTGGCGGCGCCCGTGCCGCCGGAACCCGCGTCGTCCACGCGCGCACCGGCATCGTGCTCTCACCGAGGGGTGGCGCGCTGGCGAAGCTCGCGCGCCCACTCAAGCTCGGGATCGGCGGACCGCTCGGCTCGGGTCAGCAATGGTGGAGCTGGATCAGCCTTGCCGACGAGGTTCGCGCGCTCCGACATCTCATCGAGACTGACTCACTCGAGGGGCCGGTCAACCTCGTCTCGCCAGCCGCGTTGCGAAACGGCGAATTCATACGCGCGGCCGGACGGGTGCTGAGGCGCCCGACCATCCTGCCCACGCCAGCCTTCGGCCTGCGCCTGATGCTCGGCGAGATGGCAGATGCGCTTCTCCTGGCGAGCACGCATGTCGTTCCGCGCAAGCTCGCCGAGAGCGGGTTCGCGTACAGCGACCCCGAGCTCGCGCCCGCGCTGCGCACGCTGTTCGGGCGATGATCGCGCGGGGACTCCGCACCCGATCGGCGCTCGGCGCGCCGACGGGCACCAGGCGCGCGCCTACGCGGTCGGATCGTCCTCCGCGAGGATCCGCCGCGCAATCCTGAACGCCGAGACCGCTGCCGGGACACCGGCATACACGCCGACCTGGATCAGCGTCTCGCGGATCTCCTCGTGCGTGCAGCCGTTGCGAAGCGCGCCGCGGAAGTGAAGCTCGAACTCTTCGCCGCGGTTGAGCGCCGCGAGAAGGCCGAGGTTGAGCAGGCTCCGCTGTTTGCGCTCGAGCCCGTCGCGGCCCCAGCAAGCTCCCCAGCAGTACTCCGTCACAAAGCGCTGGAAGTCGGCGGTGAACTCATCGGCGCTCGCCATCGCCTTGTCGACGTACTCGTCTCCGAGAACCTCGCGACGGATGGACATGCCGGTTTCGTAGGTCTGCTCAGACATCGTGGCCTCCTAGCCATCTGGTCGACGTGCCGTGGACGGCAGGAGGATATCGCTGCGGCGCAAGGCGACGAGCGTCACAGACAGCGCGATCAGGGCGACGGCAATTCCTCCCCAGAACGCGAGCGCAAAGCCCGATGTAAGCGCCCCCGGAAGGTCGCCTCCCGCGCCAAGCAGGTTCTCGGTGCGTGTGTTCGCGATCGTTACGAGCAGCGCCAAGCCCAGAGCACCGCCGATCTGCTGGCTCGTGTTGATGAGGCCCGATGCCAAGCCCGCTTCCGTTCCCGTCACACCGGCGAGAGCGGCGATCGAGATCGGAACGAACGAGAAGCCGATCCCGACGCCGACGAGCAGGAAGCCGGGGAAGAGATCGACGAAGTAGGAGCCGTCGACCGGCAACCGCGTGAAGAGGAAGAGGCCGCCGGCAAGCAGCACGAGGCCCGTGCTGAGCACCCGCCGGACGCCGACCCGCGTGACGAGCGCTTGCGAGAGGGCCGAGGCCGCGATCGCCGAGAGCGAGACGGCCAGGTAGCCGATGCCGGTCTTCAGTGCCGAGAAGCCGAGAACCTGCTGCTGGTAGAGCGAGAGCAGGAAGAACGTCCCGAAGATCGCGACACCGACGCCGAAGCCGGCCAGGTTGGCCGCCCGCGGCGTCCGCTTGCGGAAGAAGCCGAGCGGCACGAGCGGCGCGCGTCGCCGGGACTCGATCAGCAGGAAGGCGCCGAGCAACGCGGCCGATCCGGTAAGACAGCCAATCGTCTGTGCCGAGGCCCAACCGACCTGGGTTGTCTGGGTCACGCCGAACACGAACAGCATCAGGCCCGCCGTAACGGTGACGGCACCAGCAGCGTCGAACTGGCGTCCAAGGCCCTCGGCCCGACTCTCCTTGACGAAGATCGGTACGAAGACGAGCGCTATCGCCGCGATCGGGACGTTGATGAAGAAGACCCATTCCCAGCCGACGAACTCCGTGAAGACACCGCCGAGCAGGACTCCGAGCGCGGCGCCAGAGCCGCCGATCGCTCCGAGGATGCCGAGTGCGGTGTTCCGCTCCGATCCCTCGCGGAAGGTCACGCTGACGATCGAGAAGACAGACGGCGCAAGCATCGCTGCGCCCGCTCCCTGAAGCACCCGGCCAGCGATAAGCATTCCTGACGAGACGGCGAGCCCGCAGAGCAGCGAGAACACGGCGAACAGGGCCAGCCCGACCATGAACAGTCGGCGACGTCCGAGCAGGTCACCGGCGCGTCCGCCGAGGAGGAGCAGGCCGCCGAAGGTGAGCGCGTATCCCGTCACGATCCACTGGAGGTTCTCGGGTGCGAACCCCAGCTCACCCTGAATCGTCGGCAGCGCAACGTTCACGATCGCCGAGTCGAGGACGACCATCAGGTAGGCGACGCCCAGGACGGCGAGCACCCGCCAGCGGTGCGGGTCGGGTGACGTCGTGTGGTCGATTAGCGAGTCCTAGCGGCCTGCGCCGAACGACGATACTCGTCGCCTGGCGCCGCTCCTGCGGCCCGAGCGATCGCAGCCGGCTGGCCGGCTGGTTTACGGTGACGTGCTTACGTCATGGCCGAGCGCGAACCCCCGAGCCCCGGACCTGCCGCCAGCTCGTCTGCACACCCCGAATCCGGCGAGCGCAAGCTGCCACTGATCGACCGCCTACGAGGACGCTGGGATCGGCTCGACACGAAGGCGCGCGCGGCTGTCGTTCTCGTCGTCGGCGCCGTCCTCGTCATCGGGATCGGCACGATCATCGGCAACCTCGCCGAGTTCGACGAGGTGCTCATGGCGATCCGCGAGGCCTCGCCCGCCTGGCTCGCCGTCTGCTTCCTCGGCGAGGTTCTCGCCTACGTCGGCTACATCCTCGCCTTCTGGGGAACGAGCCGAGCGTGGGGCGGCCCGCGCATCCCGCTCGGGGTGATGACACACGGGGTCTTCGTCGCGTTCGGGGCCTTCGCGGCCGCGAACGCCGCGGGCGGCCTCGCGACTGATTTCTGGATGCTGCGCGAGGCGGGCGCATCGACGCGGTCTGCGGTGCGGCGCGTGCTTGCGCTGAACACGTTGCTCTACGCCGTATTCGGCGTGGGCGCGTTCGTCGTCGCCATCCTGGTGGCGGCGAACGTCGCTGATGTGCCGCTCGGCGTGGCGATCCCCTGGCTCATCATCGTCCCGCCCTGCGTGGTGCTCGGCATCTGGCTGAGCGGGTCGGCCACCGGGCGACGGATCGCGAGCAGGCCGATGCAGCGCACCTGGTCACGCCTGTTCGGAGATGCGGTCGCCTCGGTGATCCTGTGCCGGCAGATGGGATCGAGCGCGCGTACCCATAAGGCAGCGCTCGGCGGACCCATCCTCAACTGGGGTGGAGAGCTGATCTGTTTGTGGGCGTCGCTGCGCGCATTCGGTGTCCAGATCGGTCTGCCGCAGCTGCTGCTCGCCTACGCCGCCGCCTACGTCGTGACGCTGCTCCCGCTCCCGGCGGGGGGCGCCGGAGCGATCGACGCCTCGCTCGCGTTCGGCCTGCATGCGGTCGGCGTCGAGCTTGCACCCGCGCTCCTGGCGACGTTCGCCTACCGTTTCTTCAGCTACTGGCTCGAGATTCCGCCCGCGCTCGTGGCGATCTCGGCGCTTCCTCGCCTGCGCAGAGGATTGGCGGCGGTGCGCTCGACCCACGATCCGACGCTCGACGAAGGGCTCGTTGAACACGCGAGCCCGGCCTGATGGCCGGGCTCGTGGTGCGTTCGCGCTCGCCGCGAGCGCGTCGGTGCGACGCGTCGGGCGAGCGAGTTGGTAGTCGGCTAGGCAGCCTTCCCGGCGACGCTGAGCGTCGCTCGGTTCAGCTCGATCTCCATCCGCCGCTCGCGATCGGCGCGGCGCTTGATGTGCTCGGGCGCTCCGTGCGCCGACTCGACACGGGTCGCGCGCAGCTCGTCCCAGAGCTCGTCGATCGTCGCGGTCAGCTCGGCGATCTCGGCGTTGCCCGCAGCAGCCCCGCGCCCAGCTCAGCC
>CBDCXJ010000032.1:0-6787 GCA_965223695.1 Gaiellaceae bacterium
GTGCATGTCCAGCTCGTCGAGATCGACGAGGTCGATCGGGTTCTGTTGATTTCGGAGGGAGAGCACGATGACTGAGGACACGCCTGTGCGCCCGGTCCTGCGGGAGGAGCTGCTCCCGCCGCACAACAAGGGCAGGCGTCACTTGATCTCGATCGCAGCCATGGAACGCGACGATGTCGCGCGACTGCTCGGTCTCGCGCGGACGTTCGCCGGCACGCTCGAGCGCGACGTCAAGAAGCTGCCCACGTTGCGCGGGCGGACGGTGGTCAACGTCTTCTACGAAGCCTCGACGAGAACGTCGTCGAGCTTCGAGCTCGCGGCCAAGCGGCTGTCTGCGGACGTCATGTCGATCAAGGCGAGCGGCAGCGCCGTCGACAAGGGCGAGTCCCTGAAAGACACTGCGCTGACGCTCGGAGCCTACGACCCTGACGTCGTTGTGATCAGGCACCCGCAGATCGGCGCTCCCTGGTTCATCGCGGCGCATACCGACGCCCACGTCGTCAATGCGGGCGACGGCAAGCACCAGCACCCAACGCAGGCGCTGCTCGACCTGTACACGATGCAAGAGGAGTTCGGCGGCATCGACGGACTTCATGTTGCGATCGTGGGCGACGTACTGCACTCACGGGTCGCCCGTTCCAACGTGCAGGCGCTGCATCTCATGGGTGCGCGGGTGACCCTCGTCGGCCCTCCCGCCCTGATTCCTCGGGGCATCGAGGCCCTCGGCTGTGATGTCTCGTATGACATCGAGGCCACCCGCTCAGCCGACGTCGTCTATGTGCTGCGGATGCAGAAGGAGCGGATGCTCGAAGGTGCGAACTTCGTGCCGTCGCTGCGCGAGTACACGGCGCGATGGGGTGTCACGAGCGATCGGCTCCGGGAAGGCCAGAGGGTGATGCACCCCGGCCCGATCAACCGAGGCGTCGAGATCGGTGCCGACGTCGCGGACGGGGCCGTCTCGCTGATCGAGCAACAGGTGCGAAGCGGTCTGGTCGTCCGCATGGCTGTGCTCTACGACCTGCTGACCCGTGGCCCGGCCACGGCGGACATCGCGACCATGAAGGAGGTTGCGTAGCGTGGCTGTCGCGACCGCAGCACAGACCCTGAACTTTCGCCAGGGCGAGCCCGTCGACCTCGTCCTCGCAGGCGCGCGGGTCGTCGATCCCGTGGAGGGGATCGACGACGCCCTCGACATCACCATCACGGACGGGTTGATCAGCGCTCTCGAGCCCGCGCGCGAGACCCGCAGCCGGCTGCTCGTGGCGCCGGCTTTCATCGATCCGCACGTGCACCTACGCACCCCGGGCGCAGAGCACGCGGAGGACATCGCCAGCGGTACCCTGGCTGCCGCGGCGGGCGGCTATTGCGCGATTCTCGCGATGCCCAACACGGATCCGGTGGTCGACTCGGCCGCGACGCTGGGAGCCCTGATCGACCGTGCTCGAAACGAGGCCGAGGTACCGCTTGGCTTCTTCGCGTCGATCTCGACGGGCCTACGGGGCGCCGAGCTGACCGAGATGGTCGAGCTCGCTGAGCGTGGCGCGGCCGGCTTCACCGACGACGGAAAGCCCGTTGTCTCGGCCGGGCTGATGCGGCGCGCGCTCCAGTACGCTGCCGTCGCCGGAAAGCCGCTCTCCCTGCACGAGGAGGAGCCGACGCTCTCGCGTGGGGGACACATGCACGAAGGAGCTGTTTCAGCGGAGCTCGGCATCGGTGGCTGGCCGTCGATCGCGGAGAGCGCCATGGTCGTACGCGATCTCGAGATCGCACGGCATGAGGAGCAGCCGATCCACTTCATGCACCTCTCGGCACGGGAGTCAGTCGAGGCGCTTCGCGCGGCCCAGGTCGACGGTCTCGTCGCGACCGGGGAGGTCACGCCGCATCACCTCTGCCTCACCGACGAATGCGTGCGGACGCTCGATCCCAACGTCAAGATGAACCCGCCCCTTCGAGCCGAGCAGGACCGGCTCGCGCTGCTCGACGGCTTGCGTGACGGCACAATCGGCGCGATTGCGACCGACCACGCGCCGCATGCGCACCACGACAAGGACGTGCCGTTCGAGGCGGCGCCGTTCGGGGTGACCGGTCTCGAGACGGCGTTCGCAGCGCTCTACACGCGTCTTGTTCTCTCGCGTGAGCTGCCGCTCGAGACGCTTCTCGAGCGCCTGAGCGCAGGGCCAGCTCGCATCTTCGGTCTGGACGCCCCGCGTGTTGTCGTCGGGGAGCGCGCGAACCTCACGCTCGTCGACGTCGAAGCCGTGTGGCGGGTCGAGGAGTCGGGCTTCGCATCGCGCTCGTCGAACTCGTGGCTCCTCGGCGAGAGGCTTGCGTCGAAGGTGCTCATGACCATCGCCGACGGCTGCCTGGTCTACGCGGCGTGAGCGGCGCGGAGGGGTCTGGCTACGTCCTGCTCGAGGACGGCACTCTGCTGCCCGGGCGCCCGGTCGGTGCCCGCTCGACCGCGTTTGGCGAGGTCGTGTTCACCACGGCGATGAGCGGCTACCAGGAGATCGTCACCGATCCGAGCTTCGCAGAGCAGCTGATCGCGTTCACGGCGCCGATGATCGGCAACTACGGCGTCAACGACGATCGCAACGAGTCCGATCGACCCGCAGCCCGAGGCGTGATCATGCGTCGCGTTGGCGGTTCCGACTGGAGCCGCTGGCTCGCGCGCGAGGGCATCGTCGCTCTCGAGGACGTCGATACGCGCTCGCTGGTCATGCACTTGCGGGAGCGCGGAGCGATGCGCGCGGCGATCGTCGCCGAGCCCATCGACGCCGCGAGCACGCTCGAGCACATCCAGGCTCAGCCACGCATGTCGGGACGAGGCCTGGTCGCGGGCGTCTCGACCGCGCAGCGCTACCGGATCGACGCCGGGCCGAAGCACGTCGCGCTCCTCGACTATGGCTGCAAGCAGTCGATCATTCGGCGCCTGCTCGCCTGTGATGCGACCGTGACCGTGCACCCGCACGACACGAGCGCCGACGACGTTCTCCGCGAGCAGCCCGACGCGATCCTTCTCTCGAACGGGCCCGGCGATCCCGCAGCGCTCGACGGCGAGGTCGGCGTCGTGCGCGAGCTGATCGGCCGCGCGCCGCTTCTCGGCATCTGTCTGGGTCACCAGCTGCTGGCGCGAGCCGCCGGTTTCAACACCTACAAGCTGCCCTACGGGCACCGCGGAGCGAATCACCCCGTTCGCGACGAGTGTTCGGGGCGCGTCCTCGTGACCAGCCAGAACCATGGGTTCGCAGTCGAGGGCGATGGGACGCAGGTGACGCACCGTTCGCTCTACGACGGGACGGTGGAGGGCCTGGTGCTGGCGGACGAACAGGCGTGCTCGGTGCAGTTTCATCCCGAGGCCGGCCCAGGGCCGCACGACGCCTGGCCGATCATTGAACGATGGCTCGGCGGGACCGCCGCATCGCGGCCGGCCGCCGCGCCGACGATGGTCAGCTGACATGCCGCGCCGCGACGATATCCAGACCATCTGCTTGATCGGCGCCGGGCCCATCGTGATCGGACAGGCGTGCGAGTTCGACTACGCCGGAAGCCAGGCTCTGAAGGTTCTACGGGCCGAGGGCTACCGCACCGTCGTCGTCAATTCGAACCCCGCCACGATCATGACCGATCCGGGGTTTGCAGATCGCACGTATCTCGAGCCGCTCGACGCGGACGGTGTCGCCGGCGTCATCGTGACCGAGCAGCCCGACGCGCTGCTCCCCACGCTGGGCGGTCAGACGGCCCTCAACCTTGCCCGCGAGCTGGCGGAGAACGGCGTCCTCGCCGCCAACAACGTGGAGCTGATCGGAGCCTCGCTCGAGGCCATTGTGCGGGCCGAGGATCGAAGCAGGTTCCGCGAGGTCATGACTGGGGCGGGCCTTCGGGTCCCCGAATCTGCGATCGTTACCTCGGCAGGCGGACTGCCCGAGAACCTGTCGTTTCCGGTGATTCTCCGGCCGTCGTTCACGCTTGGCGGCCACGGGGGCGGAATCGCCATCAACGAGACGGAGCTCGACCGCCTGCTGGCCCGCGGGCTTGCAGAGAGCCCGGTCGGGCAGGTCCTGGTCGAGGAGTCCTTGATCGGCTGGGACGAGTTCGAGCTCGAGGTAATCCGCGATCGGCACGACAACGTGGTTGTCGTCTGCTCGATCGAGAACCTCGACCCGATGGGCATTCACACGGGCGACTCCGTCACGGTCGCACCACAGATGACGCTGCCGGATGAGGCCTACCAGGAGCTGCGGGATGCCGCGGCGACAGTCATCCGCGCCGCGGGGGTCGAGACCGGAGGGTCAAATGTGCAGTTCGCCCGCAGTCGGGAGTCGGGCGAGCTCCGGGTGATCGAGATGAACCCACGCGTATCGCGCTCCTCTGCGCTTGCCTCGAAGGCCACCGGCTATCCAATCGCGAAGGTCGCAGCGAAGCTCGCGGTCGGCTACACGCTGGATGAGATCCCGAACGATCTGACGCGGACAACCCCGGCGAGTTTCGAGCCGACCCTCGACTACGTCGTCGTCAAGTTCCCACGCTTCGCCTTCGAGAAGTTCCCGGGCGCCGACGAGACGCTCGGGACCCAGATGAAGTCGGTAGGCGAGGCGATGGGGATCGGGCGGACCTTGACGGAGGCACTCTTCAAGGCCATGCGATCCCGTGAGCTCGACTCAGCCACCGCCACGCCATGGCAGACGCTCGACCACCTCCCCGACGGGCTGCATCCCTGGTTCGCGGACGAGATCGCCCGGGCTCGTGAGGCGCTCGGCAGCGTGAGTCGGCTCGACGCGCTCGACGCCGAAAGCTGGCTCCGGCTCAAGCGAATCGGCTGGTCCGACGCGGCGATCGGCGAGCAGTGCGGCGTGGGCGAGGACGTCGCCCGCAGCGCCCGGCACGCCGCGGGGATCCGGCCCGCGTTCCGCCGCGTCGACTCGTGCGCGGCCGAGGTCGAGGCGCACTCCAACTACCTCTACTCCACCTGGGGGGAGGCCTGCGAGCTCGGCGCCGCCACGCGCCCGTGCGTGGTCATCATCGGCTCTGGGCCGAATCGCATCGGCCAGGGCATCGAGTTCGACTACTGCTGTGTTCACGCGGCCTGGACGTTCAAGGAGCTCGGCTTCGACACGGTCATGGTCAACTGCAATCCGGAGACCGTCTCGACCGACTACGACACGTCTGACCGCCTGTACTTCGAGCCGCTCGGAGCCGAAGAGGTACTCGAGATCTGCGAGCGTGAACAGCCGGTCGGCGCGGTCATTCAGTTCGGAGGTCAGACACCTCTGAAGCTTGCCCGTGCGCTCGAGGAGGCGGGGGTTCCGATCCTTGGCACGCCGTTTGACGCGGTGGATCTCGCGGAGGACCGAGAGCGGTTCGCAGAGCTCTGCGACGATGCGGGCGTCGGTGTCCCGCCCTGGGGCATCGGCGAAGGGCCGCTCGATGCGATCGCGGTCGCCGACGAGGTCGGGTACCCCGTGCTGGTTCGGCCCTCCTACGTCCTTGGCGGTCGAAACATGCGCGTCTGTTACGACGCCGAGGCGGTCGCGGCAGCGACCCCCCCGCGCGGCCGCGTGCTCGTCGATCGCTTCCTCGAGGGAGCGATCGAAATCGATGTCGACGCGCTGTGCGACGGGGACAGCACGTACGTTGCTGCCGTGATGCAGCACGTCGAGGAAGCCGGCGTGCACTCGGGGGACTCGTCTTGCGTCCTCCCGCCTACGTCGCTCTCGCGCATCGAGCTCGACGGCGTGGGCGACGTCGTGCGGGTGCTCGCTCGGGCGCTCGGCGTGGTTGGTCTCGTGAACGTCCAGCTCGCCCTCTGCGCGGACGCCCTCTACGTGATCGAAGCGAACCCGCGCGCGTCCCGCACCGTCCCCTTTGCGAGCAAGGCAATCGGCCTCAACCTGGTTGAGGCAGCCTGCAAGCTTGCGGCAGGCGCCTCCCTCGCGGCGCTCGATCTGCCACCCGAGGACGATCTGCTCTCACAGGTCAGCGTCAAGGCAGCCGTGTTCCCGTTTCAGCGGTTTCCGGGTGCTGATCCCGTGCTCGGTCCCGAGATGCGCTCCACCGGCGAGGTCATGGCGAGCGCGCACGATTTCCCGACGGCGTTTGCGAAGGCTGAGCGCGCGGCAGGCCGACCGCTGCCGGAGAACGGCACGGCGTTCCTCTCCGTCAGCGACGCCGACAAGCCTGCGGCCTGCGGGCTAGGCCGAAGGCTGTCCGAGGCCGGCTTCCGGCTTCGGGCGACGTCGGGGACGGCCTACGCACTCGCCGTCGACGGTGTCCCCGTCGAGGTCGTGCGCAAGGTGACAGAGAGTGGGTCGGGCCACACCGTTGTCGACCTGATCCGACGAGGAAGCTGCGATCTCGTCATCAATACACCGGCCGGCAGCGGGGCGCGATCGGACGGCTACCGCATTCGGGAAGCTGCGCTCGTGGCACGCATTCCCTGCATCACGACCATCTCGGGTGCGCTGGCGTGCGTCGAGGCGATCGAGCGCGCCCAGCGCGACGTCGTCGCGCCGCTCCAGGACCGGCTCGAGCGCCGAAGCGCATGAGACCTCGACGTGAGCAGCTACCGGTCGTGGGCAACGAGCCGGTTGGGCCGTACGCCCTGGTGCGGGTCGCTCGGGGCGGCATCGACGCCGGGGAGCCGGGCCAGTTCTTCATGCTCGGTACTCTGCAGCGGCTGCTGCCTCGGCCGATGAGCCTGTGCCTGGCGCCGACCGGTGAGCTCGGCTTCCTGATCGATCCGATCGGTCCGGGGACGCGCGCGCTGTGCGACACCTCGCCGGGCGAG
>CBDCXJ010000033.1:0-46093 GCA_965223695.1 Gaiellaceae bacterium
GCACGGCCAGATACCTGTCGATCTCCCACGGGTGGACCTGGATGCGGTACTCGTGCCACTCGGCCCGCTTGATGTCGACATAGCGATCGAAGATGTGCTCGCCAAGCGCGCGTTTGGCGAGCTCGGAATGCGCCAGCTCCTCGACGGCGTCGCCCAGGTTCTCGGGCAACCCGACGATGCCGAGCCCCTCGCGCTCGCGGGGTGAGAGGTCGTACAGGTTCTGCTCCATGGGCTCGGCAAGCTCGTAGCCCTTCTCAATCCCGTCGAGACCCGCATGGAGCAGGCAGGCGAAGGTCAGGTACGGGTTGCAGGAGGGATCCGGGCAGCGGATCTCGGCCCGCGTCGCCTGCTCCTTCCCCGGGTGGTAGAGCGGGATGCGGATCAGCGCCGAGCGGTTGCGGCGCGACCAGGCGACGTAGACCGGCGCCTCGTAGCCGGGCACCAGCCGCTTGTAGGAGTTGACCCATTGCGCGAACACGCCTGTGATCTCGCGTGCGTGCGTCAACTGACCGGCGATAAAGGCCTTGCCGACATCGGACAGGTGCCACTCGTCGTCGGCCGAGTAGAACGCGTTCGAGCCGCCCTTGAAGAGTGACATGTGCGTGTGCATGCCCGAGCCGTTATGCCCGAACAGCGGCTTGGGCATGAAGGTCGCGTAGACATCGTTCTGCTGGGCGATCTCCTTGACGATCATGCGATAGGTCACGGTGTAGTCGGCCATCGCCAGGGCAGGCGCGTAGCGCATGTCGATCTCCTGCTGCGACGGACCAACCTCGTGGTGCGCGTACTCGACCGGAATGCCCATCGACTCGAGGGCCCGGATGGTCTCGAGCCGCCATTCGTCAGCTACATCGAGGGTCGTCATGTCGAAATAGCCGCCGTGGTCGAGCACCTCGGTCCCAGCGTCGTCGGCAAAGTAGAAGTACTCGAGCTCGGGCCCGACGTTGAAGGTGTCGAAGCCCATGTCCTCCATCCGCGTGAGAGCCCGCCGCAACACGAAACGGGGATCGCCCTCGTAGGGCTCGCCGTCGGGCGTGATGATGTCAGCGATCATCCGGCCGACCTTCTTGCCGCCCGAGCCCCACGGCATCAGCTGGAACGACTCGGGGTCGAGAACCGCGACCATGTCCGACTCCTCGATCGGGTTGAAGCCGGTGATCGACGAGCCATCGAAGCCCTGGCCGTCATCGAGCGTCAACTCGACCTCGGCCCGCGCAAGCGTGAAACTCTTCAGCGTGCCGAGAATGTCAGTGAACCAGACGAGGACGAACTCGATGTCCTCTTTCTCGATCCGCTCGAGAACGGCCTGACGCGCCGCCGGATCGCTCGTCGCTCTGCCCATACTTCCTCCTCGGTTTCGTGCCCAGTACTCGCCCAGAAAACGCAAAAAGCCCCAGGCGCCCTGAACGCCTGAGGCCACATCGCCTCGGTTCGTTCTCGAGTATAGCTTTCGGCCGACGGTCTAGGGCTGGCTTCTGCAGGTGGCGACAGGGGTGTTTCGCCATTTCGCCACCCGCAGCGCCCCACCGTCACCCGCTCGCGGAACCACACTGTTCAAGTTCGGCCACACCCCCGGAGACCGCACGCCCCGCACCACGGGGCGGATGCTGACGCGAAGTGAGCCGCGCGTATGAGGCCCAAGCCGCGCTCTAGACAGTCAGGAAAACGCCCTCTAAGCAGCAGCGCCGCGCAGATACGGGCGCCATCGATCAGACACAGAAGGAGCAGACAACGTGATGAAGAGCGAGGGCGCCGGCGGCCGTGGCTTCTTCTCGGGGTGCATCTGAGCCTCATGCGGCAGCCGATCGCCTTTGCGTAGATTGCACGGGGCGCACGAGGCCACGATGTTCTCCCAGACCGAGTTCCCGCCGCGGCTACGCGGAACGACGTGATCGAGGGTGAGCTTCCCCGTCGTGCCGCAGTACTGGCAGCGGTTCCCGTCGCGAGCGAAGAGCGCCTTGCGCGAGACCTTGCGCTGGGTAACGCGCGGAACACGGACGTAGGAGACGAGCCGGATCACGTGCGGCCAGGGAAATCGTTTGGCGGCTGAGCGCAGCTGGCGGCTGTCCTGCTCGATCACCTCGGCCTTCTCCTTGAAGACCAGCACGAGTGCGCGCCGCACGGTCGTGACGTTGAGCGGCTCGTAGCTCGCATTGAGAACGAGTACGTGGCTCATGGTCTCATCGTAACCTCAGATGGCTGATTCCACGATTGCGCCCGCCGGGACGCTGGCGCTACGAAATCGCGGAATCAACCATCTCAGCCCGCCGCCATGGCCCGCTCGACGGCTTCTTCCTCCTCGGGGGAGAGCGCGACAGCGGGGCGGCCGCGGTGGATGTCCTTGACGTAGACGCGCGCGTAGTCGCGGCCCTGGATCGCGCTGATCACGAGCCCGGTGCGGGCCCCGTCGAGCACGGCGAGCGCCGTCGACTGGTGCCCACCAACGTCCTCGTAGGCATCGAAGCGAACCACGGCGGTGCGCGCGAGGCAGGCGTCGACGCGCCGATCGACGCGCGCCAGCCCGGCCGCAACCTCGTCGACGGCTCTGCGTAGGTCATCGGACTGCGCCTGCAGCGAGACGGCGAAATCGACCCGGTCGTCTCGCTTGTCACCGACCATCGTCGCCTGCGCGGCTCGCACCCGGCGCAGCGCGAGCCAGAAGTACGACGCGACGAGCAGGGCAAGCGCCCCGACGACACCAGCCCCGATCGCGATCCAGGCTGCGGTACTCGCCGAGACGTCCATGCTCTAGCGGGTCGGTCGCGCCGAGTCGCCTGGCCCGAAAACCATCTAGCTCAGCGAGAAAATGACGTCGTATTCCTCGGAGTTGTTGTCGAGGTTGCTCTCACCCTCGACGGGCAGCAACGCAATCCTCAACACGGACGCCTCGGCGATGTTCAGGTCGGCGAAGTCACTGAAGCGCACGACCCGATCCTGATCCGGGTTGAGCACGTCGATCACCTCGGTCTTCCGCACCCGGCCGCCCTGCTGCAAGAGCGTGAAGCGGACGCGCACGTCCGTGAGCTGAACATCGCCCGAGTTGCGCACGACCACGGCGAACGCGAGATCAGAGGCAAGCGTGATCCGGTTCTGCTCCGACGCCGAGAGCTGGAGGTCGGCGGGCTGCACGGTCACAGACACGAGTGACGTGCCGCGCAGGCCCGGGCTCCCGGGCTCGCCGCCGCCGCCCAGATTGCTCACCAACTCGGTGAGCGTCGAGGCTGTGAGCGTGTCGGGGTTGGCCACGAAGCTCGAGCCTGGCACCTCGACGCCCCGAATGTCTTGCTGGGCAAGCAGGCTTCTCGCCGGACCCGCGAAGAGATCGGCGTAGACGACGTCGCTTGCGGTCAGACGGCTGGCCTGGCGCGCGAGCGCCTCCCCGGCCTCCTGGTCGCTGCCAAGCTCGGCGAGCTGCCCGAACGCGCCCGAGAGACCACGGAGCCCGTTGGTTCGAAGCTGCATGACGGTGACGAGGCTCTCGTGCTGCTCGACCAGGTCGCCCGGAACCTCGAGTGCCAGCGTGCGATCCGTCAGCTGTTGCTGCTGGTCGGCGAGGCCGGTGAGCTCCTGCTGGAGCCGGTCCGGAAGCGCACGAGAGAAGAGGGTCGTGTTCGCGTCTTCGCCGAGCGCGTCCGAGGCGACGGTGATCGCCGACACCGACTCGAGGTAGCCCTGGAACTCACCCTTCTTGCCGCCACCGCAGCTCGTCACCGCGATGGCAATGATGATCGCCAGCAGGACGATGCCGGCGATCAGCAGCGCCAGGCGAAGCGTTGGTGACGTGCCGCGCTGTGCGCGGCGAACGCCGCCCATCGAGGGGCGCGGGCTCTTCCTGGGTGGTGTCGGCGCGGGGTCGCTGGTGCCCGCGACGTCCCCCGGTCGAGCCTCGGTCGTCGGGGGATCGTCGAAGAACTCGAACTCGATATCGCCTTCGGTGTCGGCTCTGTCCCGCTCGACCACGGTTGCCCTACTCGGTCAGTGGCTGCTCCTACGGAGCACCTTGGCTGCTCCAGTGGAGCGCCGGTCGAGTCTAACACCCGCCGGAACCGGCACATAACCCATGCCGACTGGGGTTCTGCCACCACTGCAGGACTTCTCGGAACGGCGGCCAATTCGCCAGGAATGCCGTCGAATGCCGCCACAGCTCTGCAGATCGACCGCACTGAGCTGCTTGCGGGACAGTACCGACCGATCAGGCCGCTCGGCGCAGGCGGCTCGGGTCAGGTCTGGCTTGCGCTCGACGAGGACAGCGGACGCGAGGTTGCCCTGAAGATCGTCCCGCGGCAGGGCCGGGCGATGCAACGGGCCGAGCGCGAGGCAGAGGCGGTCTCACGCCTGCACCATCCGTGTTGTGCGCGCTCGCTGACGTTGACCGAAGACGACGAGCACGTGTACCTCGTGTACGAGTACATCCCGGGCAAGACGCTTCGAGAGACGCTTCGGAGCCGCGAGCTGACCGACGCGCAGGTAGTCGAGGTCGGCGTCCAGCTGCTCGAAGCGCTCGACCACTCGCATGAGCAGGGCATCGTCCACCGCGACGTCAAGCCGACCAACGTGATCCTCGAAGACGGTCCTGGTCTGCGACTTCGCTTGCTCGACTTCGGTCTCGCGCTGATCGACGACGACGACCCGCTCACGGCCGAAGGCGACGTGCCGGGGACGCTCGCCTACATCGCGCCAGAACGTCTCGACGGGACCGAGGCGACTGAGGCCGCCGACGTCTGGGCCGCCGGACTCGTCCTCTGGGAGGGCCTTTGTGGCCGGCACCCGTTCTTCGGCGAGCCGAACTCGCGCACGGCTGAGCGAATTCTGAAAGGGCCGGGCTCGGTGGCCGACGAGCGCCCGGAGCTGCCGCCTGCGCTGATCCGGGCGGTCGACGGTGCGCTCTCACTCGACGCGACCCAGCGACCAAGCGCGCTTGAGCTCGCGGCGCAGCTGCGCGAGGTCGCACGCCTACGGCGACGACGACGGCACGAGCCACCCCAGCGCACCCGTCTCGACCGTCGCGAAGCGATCGGACGGGCTGCCCACGCTGCGATGAGCGCCGCCTACGTCGCCGCGATGCTGCTCCTCTTCTCCTTCCTGCCGCAGAGCTTCACGCTGCCCGTCGCGATGCTCACCGGCGCGGCATCCTTTGTGCGCCCCCGCTTCGGTCTCGCACTGGCTCTCGCATTGCCCATCCTCCCGTTGGGCGACGTCTCGATCGGTCTCGCAATCGCCTACGCAGCCGCAGCGGCGTGCTGGTTCTACCTTCACTGGCATCAGCCGAGAGCGGGCGCTGCGTTCGTCCTCGGCCCGGTGCTCGGTGCGGTCGGGTTGCTCGCACTCGTCGCGTTTGGCAGCGTGCGCATCATCGGTGCGCTGCAGCGCGGTCTCGCCGTCGTCGCCGCAGTCGCCGCGGGCGTCGCCTTCGCGGGACTGCGTGGCGCCTCGTTCCCGTTCGTCGACACGCTCGCCCCGGCAGGCCTCGGAATCAGCGGCAGCGAGAGCCCGACCGCGGTAGCCGCCGCGCTCGCCCAGTACGCGTGGAGCCAGCCCGCGCTGCTCACCGTTACCGGTGTGCTCACCATCGCGGCTGTCCTGTCACCGCTCGCGCGCCGCGCCACGCTGTGGCAGCTCTCGCTCGCAGGCTCCATGCTCGTCGCCGCCGTCCTGCTCATTCCGACGCTCGCGCTCGGCGCAGACGTGAGACCGGGCGAGGTCGTCGTCGCCGTGGTGCTCGGCATCGGTGTTCTCTCCGCCCCCGCCCTTGCCGCCATCCGGGCCCAGGCGCCCGCAGCAAGCGGCGCCGCAACGAGAAGGCTCGCGACGCTCCGCGCGCGCGTCAGCGCGCCGTTCGCCGCCGGAAACCGGCGGCTATCTCCGCGAGCGGACGCGGCCCGACCCGCAAGCACGACCGGCGCCGTGGCACCGCCGAGCCCGGCCTCGGTCAGCGCCCCCCTGGGACCGATCGTGACGGACCCGGTTTCGCTCGAAGAGGCCTGGAGTCAGCTCGTCGGTCCCGAAGCGTAATCGTGGTCTCGAGAGCGCCCCGGCCCGGCCCAGGAGGGTGGCTCAGGTCGCCGGTTGAGGGCTAGACTCGACCCCGGACGGTCTCCTCCGGAGCCAAGATGGTGCTACGACGCATCGAACGGAACCTCGAATCTCTTGTTGAGGGCGTCTTCGGGCGCGCCTTCCGCTCGCCCGTGCAGCCGGTCGAGCTGGCTCGCAAGCTGGCGAAGGAAATGGACGCGAACAAGGCCGTCTCGGTCTCGCGGGTGTACGCCCCGAACGAGTACTTGCTTTACCTCTCCCCACGCGACCGTGCCCAGTACCGCCAGTACGAGGACACGCTGCTCCAGGAGCTGTCGGGATACCTGCTCGAGCACGCGCAAAACCAGGGCTACGCGCTGCTGTCGCGGCCACGCGTGCTGGTCGAAGAGGACGAGGATCTGCGCGTTGGGCTATTCGGCATCGCGACCCGAATGGTCGAGCCGAAGCGCACGCCCACGCAGGCTCCGCCGAGCCAGCCGGCACCCGAGCCGTCGCTGTCAGCACCAGAGGCTGCGATCGGCATTGGGCCCTCACTCGGTGCGCCGGCTCACCCGGACGGCACCGACTCGGGGTCCGAAGAGCCCGGCTCGGCCGAGGCAGCAGCCCCCGCGGGCAGCCCCGCCATCGTCCTTGGTGGCGCGCGCCACGATATGAGCGGCGGTCTCGCCGTACTCGGGCGCAGCAAGCAGTGCGACATCGTCGTCGACGACGCCGGCGCCTCGCGACGGCACGCCGAGGTTCGGCGCGATGGCGAAGCCTGGTTTGCAGTCGACCTGGGGTCGACGAACGGCCTCTACGTCAACGGCGAGCGCATCGACCGCATCGTTCTCAGCAACGGCGACGTCCTCTCGATCGGTCGGACGCAGATGCGCTTCGAGTGCTGAGATCGTCCAGGCTCTCGTGACCGAGCAGCTCCTTCTCGTCTTGCAGGCTCTCTTCCTGATCCTGCTCTACGTGTTCATCTGGCGCGTCCTGCGCGGCGCCAACCGCGACCTGACCGTGGCGGAGAAGAGCATCACGATGCCGCAGGTTCTCGCCAGGCCAGGAGCCGCGGCCGCCGGGATTCCCGGGGTCCCGCTCGAAGAGGCCCGGCTCGTCGTCGTCGCGAGCGACTCGCTCGAGGCCGGCTCGATCATCCGGGCCGCCGTCGCGGTCTCGATCGGGCGCTCCCCAGAGAACGCGGTGGCGCTACCCGACGACGACTTCGTCTCGGCGCGCCACGCGCGGGTAGAGATCGAGAGCGGCCGGGCGCGCGTCGTGGATCTCGACTCGCGCAACGGCACGTTCGTGAACGGAGAGCGCATATTCAAGTCGCGGCCGGTTGGGCTCGACGACGTCGTCCGCGTGGGTGCGACCGAGCTCAAGCTGACTCGATGAGGGCGCGCCCGTGAAGGTCGGTCAGCACTCTGCTCTGACCGACACGGGGCGCAAGCGCCTGCGCAACGAAGACGCCCTCGTCGTCTCGCCACCCCTGTTTGCCGTCGCCGACGGCATGGGCGGCGCCAAGGGCGGGCAGCTCGCCGCGCAACTTGCCGCGACCGTCTTCTCGGAGCACGCGAGCTCGAGCGCGATCGACGCCGAGACCCGTTTGCGGGCGCTTGTCACCGAGGCAAACCGCCAGGTCTTCACGCGGGCGCAGAGCGAGCCTGCGCTGGCCGGGATGGGAACCACCGTGACGGCCGCGATCCTCGAGGGCGAGCGACTCGCGATAGTCCAGGTCGGCGACTCGCGCGCTTACCGCATGCGCGCCGGTGTCCTCGAACAGCTGACCGAGGATCACTCGCTGGTGGCGGAGCTCGTGCGCTCGGGGCGATTGACGCGCGAGGAGGCGGCGCTGCACCCTCAGCGCGCGGTGATTACACGAGCACTCGGCACCGACCCGACAGTCGCGGCGGACGTGATAACCATCGACGCGAAGTCGGGCGACGTGCTCTTGCTCTGCACCGACGGCCTGACGACCATGGTCGGAGACGGAGCGATCGAGCACACGCTGCTCGAGTCGAAAGACGCACAGACTGCCGCCCGAGCTCTCGTGCGCGCCGCGAATCAGGCGGGCGGCGACGACAACATCAGCGTCGTCGTCTTCGAGGTGGTCGAGGACGCGTGGGCCGATCCCGAGCCAGAGATTGCGAGCACTCCCGACGAGGACACGCTCACCTCGCTTCCCCCGTTGCCGCGTGTCGCGGACGAAGCACCCGAGCGCCACGAGACGCGCGCAATGCGCCGCGCGGCGAGGCAGGCGAGCACGGGACGAGCCGGGAGTTCACGAAGCATCCTGCCCCTGCTTCTGACGGCACTTGCGCTGGCGCTCGCAGGTGTCGTCGTGGTCGGAGCCGTCTGGGGGTCGAAGCGCGCCTATTTCGTCGGCGCCGACGAACAGGGCTACGTCACCGTATACCAGGGAGTCCCGTGGGATCTGACCGACGGGATCAAGCTCTACCGCGAGATCTACGTGAGCCCACTCCGCGCGCCTCAGCTGTCGATCGAAGAGCGCGCAGCGTTGTTCGACCACGATCTCGGCGGCGAGTCCGTGTCACGCGAGCGGATCGCCGAGCTCGAGCGCCTCGTGGTGGCGCCGTGAGCCTTCGCAACCGCGAGCTGGCGTCGCTGCTCGGCGCAGGGCTGATCGTCTCGCTCGGGTTTGCGAGCGTGTACCTGGCGCAGCAGTCGACGATTTCCGGAGCCTCGCTCTCGTACATCGCGATCTTCCTCGGCCTCTACGTCGTGGCGCATCTCGTCACGCGCTTCACGCTCCCGTATGCCGACCCATACATGCTGCCCCTCGCCGCCCTTCTCACGGGCGTCGGCGTCACGATGATCTACCGGATCGACCCCGACCAGGCGTTGCGACAGGGTGTCTGGGTCGCCGTTGGTCTCGTCCTGTTCGTCGCCGGCGTTGTCCTGATGAGCGACTACCGCAAGCTCGAGGCGCTGAAGTACACACTCGGCATCGCGGCGGTCGTTCTGCTCGTGCTACCAGCCGTCCCCGGCCTCGGCCGCACGATCAACGGCGCCACCCTCTGGGTCGACCTCGGTCCGTTCGTCTTTCAGCCCGGAGAGCTCGCGAAGGTGCTGATCGTCGTTTTCCTCGCCAGCTACTTGCGCGACCGGCGTGAGGTTCTGCGCGGCACGCGCTGGTATCACCTTCCGCCGCTTCGCGACCTCGGGCCTCTGCTCGTCGTCTGGGGAGCCGCGATCGTCGTCCTGATCCTGACCAACGACCTCGGCGGTGGTCTCCTCTACTTCTCGGTGTTCCTGGCGATGCTCTACATCTCGACGGGGCGGCTGCTCTACGTCATCGGCGGCCTCGGCCTCTTTGCCGCAGGCGCTCTGGCCGTGTACCGAGCTACGCCACACGTCGCCGAACGGGTCTCGATCTGGCTCGACCCGTGGAGTGAGCCGGACGGCGCCGGCTACCAACTCGTGCAATCGATTTACGCGATCTCTTCGGGCGGGCTGTTTGGCTCGGGCCTGGGTCGCGGGGCCCTGATAACGCCCGAGGGCGCAACGTACATCCCGTTCCTCGAGACCGACTTCATTTACTCGGCACTGGTCCACGAGCTCGGTCTCGCCGGTGGCGCCGCACTCGTCCTGGTCTTCGTGCTGTTCGCATATCGCGGCTTTCGCATCGCGATGCAGGCCGATGACGGCTTCTCGAAGCTCCTCGTCGGCGGCCTGACCGCCACCTTCTCGATTCAGGCGTTTCTGATTCTTGGGGGTGTGACCGGGCTGATCCCGCTGACCGGCATCACGTTGCCGTTCGTCTCCTACGGCGGCTCGAGCATCGTCGCCAACCTCCTGCTTCTGGCGCTCGTGCTCTCGGTCTCTGACCGGGCGAATCGGCGGATGCTCGGTATACCCGAGCGCGGCCTCATCCGCTTCGGAGCGCTCTCGAAGTGAATACCGAGCTTCGACGCTTGTTCCTGGTCTTCTCTGTGCTCTTTGCAGCGCTCGTCGCGGTCGGGAGCTACTGGCTCTGGCGCGCTCCTTCACTCGAGGCCAGGCAGGGTAATCCGACGCAACTGATCCGTGAGATCACGACCAAGCGCGGCCTGATCTACGCCTCCGACGGCGAGACGATCCTGGCACGAAACCGCGGCCGCGAGATCTCGGGCCGGCGCTGGTTCTTCCGGCGCTACCCGGCCAGGGAGCTGACCTCGCACGTGGTCGGCTACGCGACGATCGCGCACTCTCGCACCGGGCTCGAGGAGTCGATGAACGACTTCCTGACCGGCGGCAACTCGAACCTCGCGACGATTATCGAGCGGACGCGGGCGCGCTTCCAGGGAGAGGTGCGTGAGGGGAACGATCTCGTTCTGACGATCGATGCCGAGGCGCAGCGCAAGACGCTCGAGCTGCTCGCCGGAACGTGCGGCTCGATCGTGGCGCTCGAGCCGGCCACGGGCCGCGTCCTCGTGATGGCCTCGACGCCCGCCTACGACCCGAATCTGGTCGCCCGCCGGTTTACGGACATCCTCTCGCAGACGGGGCCATGCAGACCGGCGGCGCCGCTGCTGAACCGCGCCACGCAGGGTCTCTACCCGCCAGGCTCGACGTTCAAGGTCGTGACGGCCGCCGCCGCGCTCGACACCGGTCTCTATACACCCGCGTCCGGCTTTTTCGACCGTGGCTATTGCATCGAGTACGGCCAGCGTATCTTCAACTACTCCGATCAGAACGGCCCCGAGCGCTTCGGCAGCGTGACGCTCAGCGACTCGCTCGAGCACTCGATCAACGCCGTGTTCTGCGATATCGGGCAGGAGCTCGGCACCGACACCGTGCTCGAGTACTCGCGGCGCTTTGGCTTCTACGAGCGGCCGCAGCTCGAGACGCCCGAGAACGAGCGTCTGGCGAGCGGCCTCTACGAGGGTGCCCGTCTGTTCGAGCCCGAGCTCGAGAGCGATGTCGACGTCGGCCGACTCGCGTTCGGCCAGGAGCGCCTGCTGGCCACTCCGCTGCAGATGGCGATCGTCGCCGCAACGGTGGCAAACGGTGGGGAGCGCATGCGCCCCTATGTCGTCGATCGCATCCTGAAGCCCGACGAGTCAGTGCTGACCGAGACCAAGCCCGAGAGCCTGGGCCGGGCGACCACGCAGCGAACAGCCTCGGAGCTCGCCGTGATGATGGAACGCGTCGTCAACTCCGGCACGGGGCGACGCGCGCAGATCTCCGGCGTTCGTGTGGCCGGTAAGACGGGAACGGCAGAGACGGGTCGGGACGACCTGAACGACGCATGGTTCATCGGTTTCGCCCCTATCGACAAGCCAGAAATCGCTATCGCCGTTGCGATTTCCGACCAGGAGGGAACCGGTGGCGCACTTGCGGCGCCTAAGGCCAAAGAGGTGATGGAGACACTGCTGCGTTAGTAGCCTAGGACCGTGACCAGCTCGAACACGCTCATCGACGCGCTCTTTGACGGGCGCTACCGGATCCGCCGCCGGATCGGCTCGGGCGGCATGGCCGACGTGTATCTGGCCGAGGACGAGGACCTCGGTCGGCGCGTGGCGATCAAGATCCTCAACAACCGCTACTCGAGCGATGACAGCTTCGTCGAGCGATTCCAGCGCGAGGCCGAGTCTGCCGCGAGTCTGTCGCATCCGAACATCGTCTCGATCTACGATCGCGGCGAGGCCGAGGGCACGTACTACATCGCGATGGAGGTCGTCGAGGGCCGCAGCCTCAAGGAGGTCATCCTCACCCAGGGGCGCCTCCCCGCCAAGCAGGCGGCCGAGTACGCGCGGCAGATCCTCTCCGGGCTTCGCTTCGCCCACCGCAACGGGATCATCCACCGCGACATAAAGCCCCACAACATCCTCATCAGCCACGATGACAACCTCAAGGTGACCGATTTCGGCATCGCACGTGCGGGTGCGTCGCAGATGACCGAGGACGGCGCTGTGATGGGGACCGCGCAGTACCTCTCGCCCGAGCAGGCGCGCGGCGGCCAGGTAACGGCCGCCTCGGACCTCTACTCGGTCGGAATCGTGCTCTACGAGATGCTCACCGGCAAGGTGCCCTTCACGGGCGACTCGGCAGTCGAGATCGCGATGAAGCACGTGAACGAGCCGCCCGATCCACCGTCTGTCCGTGTTCCCCGCATTCCGCCCGAGCTCGACCACATCGTGGTGCGCGCAATCTCGAAGAACCCCGTCGAGCGCTACCAGAGTGCCGAGGATTTCGACGTCGACCTCGACCGCGCCGTCCAGGGCGCTCCGGTCTCGCCGGAGACCGTGGAGGCGGCCGCCGCCGTTCTTCAGGACACGGATACAGGCGCGACGCGCGTGCACCCGCGCACCGACAACATGCCCCCGCGGCGGCCACCGCTGGTGCGCGCCCAGATTCCAGACCCCTACCGCGAGTCGAAGCAACGTGGTCCGCGCGTGCTCCCCTGGGTGCTGCTCCTGATCCTGCTCGGCATCGCAGCGGCCGCGGCGTGGTACATCTACACGCAGATCCAGGGCGAGGTCGCCAAGCCGGCGACGGTCGCCGTGCCGCTCGTCGAGGGGATCGCGCAGGACAGGGCAACCGAGCTGCTCGAGGCCGAGGGCCTCACGGTTGCAACGCGCCAGGCACCCAGCAACGACATCGAAGAAGGGAACGTGATCAATCAACGGCCCGACCCGGGCGCTCGCGTGGACCCGGGCACCGAGGTGACGATCACGATCTCGTCGGGTCTCGACCTCGTGACCGTTCCAAACGTCACCCGGGACGACATTCTCGAGGCGACCGTGGTTCTCGAGGACCTCAATCTGATCCCGATCACGAACGAGGTCTTCAGCCGGCAGCCGCCGGGGACGGTGGTCCGTCAGATCCCCGACGCCGGTGAAAGGGTGGATCCCGGAACCGAAGTAGAGCTACGGGTCTCGCAGGGGCGCCGCCCCGTCGAGCTGGAGAGCTTCGTGGGCCAGCTGCAGGAAGATGCCGTTCGCTCGATCGAGGAGGCCGGGCTCACCGCCGAGCTCGAGCAGATGGAGAGCGAGGAGCCTGTGGGGACCGTGCTCGAGCAGCGGCCCGCGGCGGGCTCGCAGATCACGCGCGGCGCGGTCGTCGTCCTGGTCGTCTCCGAGGGCCCACCCGATCCTGAGATCGTCGACGTGCCGGCGGTTATCGGCGAGTCGGCCGCAGACGCGCAGGCGATCCTCGAAGCTGCCGGCTTCGGAGTCAGCATCGTCGAATCGACGCAGACCGACGAGTCCGTGCTCGGACTCGTGCTCGACCAGAACCCCTCGAGCGGCGTCCGCACCGAAGAAGGCACAATCGTCACGATCACCGTTGCCGTGGCGCCTGAGCCGCCCCCGCCCGTCACGGTCCCGTCGGTGATCGGCGAGAGTCAGGCAGACGCGGAGGCGATCCTCGACGGCGGCGGCCTCGGCGTCAGTGTCGTCACCTCGCCCGAGACTGACCCTTCGGTGATCGGGTTGGTGCTCGCGCAGGATCCGCCCGCCGGTTCCGAAGTCGAGGAGGGTACGGTCGTCACGATCACCGTGGCCGTCCAGGCCGAGGAGCCCCCACCACCGCCTCCGGAACCTCCGGCCGAGCCGCCCCCGCCGGTCGAGCCGCCCGCCGAGCCGCCGCCAGCCTAGGGGAAGGCTTTGCGTGACGCAGTCACGCATAGTCGCCTGGTACGAATGGGCCAATGAGGGTCGCTGTCCTTATGGGCGGACGCTCGAGCGAGCACGAGGTCTCGCTCGAGTCGGGCCGATCGATCTGCGCCGGGCTGAGCGAGGCCGGGTACGAGCCTGTCCCGATCGAGATCGCCGCCGACGGCAACTGGAGCCTTGACTCGCTCGAGGACTGCGCCGTGGTCTTTCCGGCTCTGCATGGCCCCTTCGGCGAGGACGGCACCGTGCAGGGGTTGCTTGACCTGCTCGACCTCCCCTATGTCGGCTCTGGCGTCGCAGGGTCGGCCGTTGCGATGGACAAGGCGCTCTTCAAGGACGTGATGTGCGCTAACGGGATTCCGACGACCGACAGCGTGACCGTCCGGCGCGGCGAGCCGGTCGATGTCGACTTTCCGTTCCCGCTGGTCGTCAAGCCGGCACGCCTCGGCTCGAGCGTCGGCATCAGCATCGCCGCGGATGCCCGTGAGCTCGAGGCGGCCGTCGCGCTCGCCCGCCGGCACGACGACAAGATCCTCATCGAGCGCTACGTCGATGGCCGCGAGGTCGAGTGCAGCGTGCTCGGCAACGACGAGCCCGAGGTCTCGGTTCCCGGCGAGATCGTCGTCCTCAAAGGCGAGTGGTACGACTACGAGGCGAAGTACAGCGACGGAGGAATGAAGCTCGTCGCGCCCGCCCAGCTCGAGCCCGCCGTCAGCGAGCGCGTTCGTGAGCTCTCGGCGGCGGCCTTTCGCGCGTGCGAGTGCGCCGGCATGGCGCGTGTCGACTGCTTCGTCGAGAGCGATGCAACGGTGCTCGTCAACGAGCTCAATACGATCCCGGGCTTCACGGCCACGAGCGTCTACACGAAGCTCTTCGACGCCTCGGGCGTCGACTACTGCAGCGTGCTCGGGCGCCTGATCGACTGCGCACTCGAGCGGCACGAGCGCCGACGGACGCTGGCGCACTAGAACCATCTAGATTTCGGGCCGGTGGTTCTCTCCGACCGGACGATACGGCGCTTGATCGCCGAGGGCGCGATCGTGATCGACCCCTTCGACGATGCACTCGTCCAGCCATCGAGCGTCGACGTGCGGGTCGACCGCTACTTCCGCGTTTTCCGGAGCTCGCGCTACCCCTTCATCGACGTCAAGCAGCCGATGGAGGACCTGACCGAGCCCGTCGAGATCGACGACGAGGAGCCTTTGATCCTCCATCCCGGCGAGTTCGTGCTCGGCTCGACGCTCGAGCGACTCGCCCTGCCCGACGACCTCGTTGCCCGGCTCGAGGGCAAGAGCTCACTCGGCCGACTCGGCCTGCTGATCCACTCGACCGCCGGCTTCGTCGACCCGGGCTGGGACGGCCACGTCACGCTCGAGCTCTCCAACGTCGCAAACCTGCCGATCACGCTCTACGCGAGCATGAAGATCGGCCAGCTCTCGTTCATGGAGCTCTCGGAGCCCGCCGAGACGCCGTACGGCAGCGCGTCGATCGGCTCGAAATACCAGGGCCAACGCGGCCCGACGCCCAGCCGCTACTGGCAGAATTTTACGTAGCTCCACCGGCTGGAGGCTTTCCCCTCACAAAAGCCGAGAGCCGCGCAGTGGGGCGCGGCTCTCAGGCCGGAAACTCGCTTGGTCTTCGTAAGGGTGCTTAGCGCCCCCTACGCGTGGCTATGGCGGTTCCCCGTGGGTCTCAGGGACACACCCTTACGAACGAGTACCTCCACTGCCCGTACTAGAACTACTGTCACTCAAGTTCCGGACCACCTCCTTTCCGCGGTTACTCCCATCATAGGGGCTGAGATGGCTACAGCGGCCCAAGCCGCACGCGGCCATCACGGGCCTCGACGGGGAAGGTGTCGACCGGAACGTAGGCCGGAAGCGTCAGCGCCTCGCCGCTCCTGACGTCGAACTCGGCGCCATGCCTCGGGCAGGCAACGATGCAGGTCTCGGCGTCGAACTCGCCCTCTGCGAGGGTGCCATCGTCGTGGGTGCAGCGGTCCTCGATCGCGTAGAGCTGGCCGTCGGCGTTGAAGATCGCTATCGCCGTGTCGCCGTGCTGAACGAGCTTTACCGAACCGGGCGGCAGATCCTCGACCGCGCAGACGTCGAGCGTCTCGGCATCGGTTGCGGCTCCCGCCGCGCCCGTGGCGGGGGAGAAAGGCTCGCCGGTCGGGCCGCAGCCTTCATCGCCGGTGCCGCTCATCGCTCGTCGAAGCCTTCCCACTCCTCGGGCAGCGGCGTGTCCTTGGCCCGGTGCAGCGCGAGCTTCAGCACGCCGAGCCCGAGCAGCGCGCACTTGAGGCGCGCGGGGTTCTTGGCGAGCGGCGCCCCGAGCTCGTCGAGCAGCTCGTCCTTGTCGAGCGCGGCGACCTCGTCGACGGTTCGACCTTCGACGATCTCGGTGAGTATCGAGGCCGAGGCCTGGCTGATCGCGCAGCCGCGACCCTGAAAGCGAATCTCAGAGATCGCGTCGCCTTCGAAGTTGACGCTAATGGCAACGTCGTCACCACAGAGCGGGTTCGTGCCCTGCGCACTCGCATCGCACGGGTCGAGCTCCCCGTGGTTTCGGGGGTTCTTGTAGTGGTCGAGGATCAGCTCGCGGTAAAGGTCTGACATCTAGGTGCTTCGCGTCACCGTTGCGTGCGTCTAGGCGAACGTCGCGCGCACGGCCCCGATCCCGTCGACCAGCCGGTCGACATCGTCACGGGTGTTGTAGAGGTAGAAGCTGGCCCGGGTCGTGGCGACGATCCCGAAGTGATCCATCGCCGGTTGCGTGCAGTGATGGCCGGCGCGAACAGCGACGCCGTGGGTGTCGAGGATCTGCGCCACGTCATGTGGATGCGCGTAGTCGAGCGTGAACGAGACGATGCCGCCGCGGCGCTCGGCTGGCGGGCCGAGCACGCTCACACCCTCGGTCTCGGCGAGCCGCTCCATCGCGTACGCGGTCAGCTCGTGCTCGTGCGCCTCGATACGGTCGAGGCCAACCGCGGTCAGGTAGTCGATCGCTTCGCCGAGGCCGTAGGCCTGCGCGATCGGCGGGGTCCCGGCCTCGAACTTGTGCGGCAGCTCGTTCCAGGTCGTCTCGGCGATCGTGACGGAGCGGATCATCTCGCCGCCGAGATTGAACGGCTCCATCGCGGCAAGTACCTCGCTGCGCCCCCAGAGAACACCGATGCCGGACGGCCCCAGCATCTTGTGCCCGGTGAACGCGACGAAATCGGCGCCGAGCGCCTGCACGTCGACGAGGCGGTGCGGCGTCGCCTGGGCCGCGTCGACCACCGTCAGGGCGTCGCGCTCGCGCGCCCACGCGGCGACTGTCTCGACCGGGTTGATGCTCCCGATCGAGTTCGAGATGAGCGCGATGGCGACCGCGCGAACGCGTCCACGCTTTGCGATCTCGCCGAGCGCGTCGAGGTCGAGCTCACCGTTTCCGTCGGCAGGGATGACCGCGAACTCGGCGCCCGTGCGCTTGGCGACGTACTGCCAGGGAACGAAGTTCGAGTGGTGCTCGAGCACTGTGCTGACTACCACGTCGCCCGGGCCGAGCTCGGCCAGGCCCCAGGCGTACGCCACGAGGTTGAGGGCTTCCGTCGCGTTGCGCGTAAAGACGATCTCGCGTTTCGAGCCGGCACCGACCAGCGTCTGCACCTTCTCGCGGGCGCCCTCGTAGCCGGCGGTCGAGCGCTCGCCGAGCTCGTAGACGGCGCGGTGCACGTTGGCGTAGGAGTGCTCGTAGAACGCCTCCAGCGCCTCGATTACCTGCCGTGGCTTCTGCGCTGAGTTGGCAGAGTCGAGGTACGCCAGCTCGTGACCGTTGAACCGCTCTTCGAAGACCGGGAAGTCGGCCTTGATCCGCGATACGTCGAGGGCAGGGGCGGTGGTCGTCGGGCTCACCGCTTCATCGTAACGACCGGCTGCTCAGCGGCGTGTCGGAGGCTCGTCCTCGGCACTCCCGGGGCCCTCGAACGCCCGACCGGGGACGAAGCGCTCGTCCATCGAGGCAAGGCCTAGCACCGCGAGCAAAGAGCCGCCGAGCGCGCTCAAGATGATCGCTGCATTCGGCACTGCGAGCTCGAAGAAGTCGCGCGTCGCGGGGAACGCGAGCACGAGGATGTAGAGGATCAGCATCACCGCGCACAAACCCGCGATCGCCGCGCCACGCGTGCGGCCAGCCGCCTCGAGCACGAGGATGAAGTACAGGCCGACGATCATCAGCACCGTCGTCGCCACGGTCTGCGCCTCGATCAGCGGCAGGTTGATCACCTCGAGCGCGAACAGGTAGCTCGAGACGACACCAAGTCCACCCGCCGTTCCGGCGGGGATGGCAAAGCGCGCGATGTCGCGGAGGAAGCCGCTCTGTCGCCATGTTCCGCTCGACGGGGCCAGCGCGAGGAAGAAGGCCGGGAAGCCGATCGCCAGCGACGCGACGAGCGTCAGGTGCCGCGGCAGCACCGGAAAGCTCTGAGGTGAGAGCCCGACCGTCAGGACGACGAAGGCGGCGAACACGGATTTCGTCACGAAGAGCTTCGCGACGCGCTGCAGGTTGCGCATGATCTTGCGCCCTTCGGCCACCATCGCAGGCACGGCCGAGAAGTCGCCGCGAACGAGCACGATGTCGGCGACCGACTTGGCCATCTGCGTGCCGCTGCCCTGGGCGATCGCGAGCCGTGACGCCTTGAGCGCCGGGACGTCGTTGACGCCGTCGCCGATCATGGCCACGTAGCGGCCCGAGTCGCGCAGCGCTTCGACGACCCGCTGCTTGCCCTCGGGCGAGATGCGTCCGATCACGCTTGCGTCCGCAACGGCTCGCCGCAGCTCGTAGGGGTCGTCGGGTAGCTCTCGCCCGTCCAGAACCTCCGTGGTTGGGATACCGACGTCCTCGGCGATCGCCGCGACCGTGCGCGGAGCGTCGCCCGAGATGACCTTCAGCTGGACACCCTGGCGAGTAAAGAAGTCGACGGTCTCAGAGGCGTCGGGACGCAGCCGCTCGGCCAGCACGACGACACCCAACGTTTTCAGGTCGCTCGGCGGCTTCGCGTCTGGGCCGACCGGCTCGTCAAGGCGCGCGGCAGTGGTGCCCAGCGCGACGACGCGTCGGCCGTCGTCCTGCTCGGACGCGACACGCTGGCGGAGCTCGCCCAGATCGAAGTGCTCGGGCGCGCCGAGGACGAGCCCGAGCGCACCGACCCGAACGCCGCTCCAACGCCGGCTCGAGAGGAAGGGGACGTGCCCCGAGGGCTCCTCGGCCTTGCCGGGAAGAGCGTCGGCGATGGCGTCGAGCGTGCCGTTGCGAACCGGCTGGCTGGCGCCGTAGCGCCTCAGACACTTCTCGAGCATTTCACGGTCGACGTTGGCTGCCGAGACGTAGTCGACGACACGAAGCGCCGGCTCGGTCAGCGTGCCGGTCTTGTCGAGGCAGATGACGTCAACCGAGGCGAGCGACTCGATCGCGTTCAGCTGCTGTGCGAGGGCGCCGCGGCGGGTCATCCGCAGGGCCGCATACGCGTACGTCAGGCTCATCAGCAGGATCAGACCTTCGGGAATGAGCGTCACGACCGCGGCGACCGACGTGGTGACGGCCTCGTTGGCACCCGTCTCGCGCTCCCATAGCGCATAGCCGAGGATCGAGCCGAGCGGGATCATCACCGCGACCAGCACGAGCAGGAGGCGGTTCATGTCGAGCTCGAGCGGCGAGCGAGGATGACGGAACTCGCGCGCGACGCTGGCGACACGCTGTGCGTAGCTGTCGGGCCCGACAGCGGTAACGGTGTAGCTGCCGCTGCCCTCGAGCACGAACGAGCCCGACCTGACTCCCTCACCCAACGCGCGCCGTACGGCGCGCGTCTCGCCGGTCAGGATCGATTCGTCGAGTCGAAGACCGTGGCTCTCGTCGACGTCGCCATCGGCAACGAGTTGATCGCCCTGGGTAACGCGGACGAGGTCGTCGACCAGAACTTCGTCGACGCCGACTTCACGCTCGAACCCGTCGCGAATGACGGTCGCGTGAGGAGCGACGAGGGCCGCGAGTCGATCGAGCGCTCGCTTTGCGCGCCACTCCTGGATGATCCCGATGCCGGCGTTCCCGACCAGGATCGCGATGAACAGCGCGTCCTCGAAGTGCCCGAAGACGAAGGTGAGAACGCCGAACGAAACGAGGATCAGGTTGAACACCGTGAAGACGTTCGCCCGAATGATCGAGGCCATCGAGCGGCTCGTCGCTGGCTGCTCAATCGGGCCGCGCTCGGCCAGCCTGCGCGCGGCTTCGGCTTCGCTCAGCCCGCGAGTCGGCTTCTCGGTCAGGTCATCGGCGGTTTCTTCGAGCGCGTCCGCTCGCGCGTCGGGCAGCGAGCTGCCGTCGGCAGGGTCAACGCGAGCCATCTCCCGCGTCTCCTCGGCGTGGCCAGACGTCGACTTGAGCGGTCGGCTCTCGGTCACCTCAGGGCGAGGCTAGCAGCGGCCTACATCATCTATCGTCACGCCCTCAGCGCATCGCTTCCGAGGCACAGGAGACCCTGATGGACATCGGCTTCGTCATGCCCACCCACGGTGTGATCACGCGCAACGAGCGCGACTTCTTCCTGCAGCGGGTCGAGCCTGACCAGATCCGTGCGTTCGAGTTCGCGAAGCGGGCGGAGGAGCTTGGATACCACTCAGTGTGGTTCTCCGATCACATCGTGATGGGCAAGGACCTCGACATGTTCTATCCGGCGAACCTCTCGGGGACGAAGGCGTATCCGGAAAGGCCGGTGATGTTCGACAACATCGCCGTCATGGGCGGGATCGCCGCAATCACTGAGCGGATCAAGTTCGCTCCTTCGGTCTGGATCGGGCCCTATCGACACCCGCTCTCGACCGCGCATCAGTTCGCGACGGTCGACCAGCTCTCGAACGGACGCCTCATCTTCGGGATCGGCCCGGGCTGGGAAGAGCAGGAGTTCGCGGCGCTCGATGCCAACTTCAAGCGAAAGGGCGCCGAGACAGAGGAGCAGGTCGCTGTGCTCAAGGCGGCCTGGACGCAGCAGGACCTCGATTTCGAGGGTGAGTTCTTCACGATCAAGAACGTCACGATGGAGCCCAAGCCCTTCCAGAAGCCCCATCCGCCGATCGTGTGGGGCGGGATTACGCCGCTCGGCGCGCGCCGCGCCGCGCGCTGCTCAGACGGCATTTACACCGTGCACCTCGACCCATACCCGGGCGTGCGCGTCTGGGACGTGCTCAAGGAGGAAGCGCTCCGCGAGGGCGAAAAGCACGGCAAGGACATGTCCGGCTTCTGGTACGGCTCGTTCTGCTCAGCCCGGATCGTCGACGCCGACGACCCGCTCGCCCAGGGCGACCGGCGGCCCGGGTTGACGGGGACGGCCGAGCAGATCCTCGCCGAGCTCGAGGAGTTCGCCGACGCAGGCTACCACCACGTGACGCTCCACCCTGACTGCCCGTCGGGCACCACCGATGAGTTCTTCGAACAGGCCGAGCGGTTTGGAGCAGAGGTGCTGCCGGAGGCTCAGAAGATCAAGACGAAGGCCTTCGCCTAGTAGCACGGGGGAAAAGTGGTGGACACGCCGTGTGCAGCACGCCACGCGAAGCAGCCGCGCCGTCTATAGATCATGCCCCGTCGTCGAGTCGACATGATCAGGAATCTCGTCGTGCCGGTCGCCGGTCGTCGGCGTCCCTGAAGGCTCGAACATCAGGATCGAGGCACCCGGCGAGGTCGGCCGGTGCTCGGTGCCGCGCGGCACGACGAACGTGTCGCCCCGCTCGAGCCTGACCGACCACTCGCTGCCGCTCGCATCTCGCAGCGCAAGCTCGAACACCCCGTCAATGACCATGAAGAACTCGTCCGTGTCGTCATGCGCGTGCCAGACATGCTCACCCTCGACCTTGGCGACGCGCACGTCGTAGTCGTTGACCCGCTGGACGATCCGTGGGCTCCACTGCTGATCGAACGAGGCAAGCGCTTCCTCGAGGTTCACCGGCTGCCTGATCACGACCTCCACTCCCTTCTCGAGTCGGGCGTGATCCGCGGCTGATCCCGGACAGACCCGGACAGACTTCTCCAGCGTTCTACCTCACGGAGAACCGTCGGCGGTATTGCTCGGACGAACCTTTTCTCGACGCTTCAGCGTCGAAAAAGGATTTCTCTGAGCAGCCCCCAGCCGACAAGACCCTCGTAGGACAGCGATCGCAATCTCCAGCCGAGCTGTAGCGAAATCGCGACCTAGGACGAACTACGCCCGCGGAATCCGCGCCTCGAGCGCCTGTGCCACGGCATCGCGTACCGGGTCGAGCTCGATCCGGTCGAGGATGTCCTGGAAGAACCCGCGCACGATCAGCCGCTCGGCATCGCCCTGCGTCAGCCCCCGTGCCATGCAGTAGAAGAGCTCGTCGCGGTCGACCGGGCTCGAGGTCGCGCCGTGCGTGCAGCGCACGTCGTTGGCGAGGATCTCGAGGCCCGGAATCGAGTCGGCGTGCGCCTCCGTCGAGAGGATCAGATTGCGGTTCTCCTGATAGGCGTTCGTCTTCTGCGCGTCGGGCTCGACGCGGATCATCCCGCGCCAGACCGCCGTCGACGCGTCGCGCAGCGCGCCCTTGAAGGCAAAGTCCGACTCGGTGTTCGGCGCCGCGTGCTCCTGGTAGGTGTCGTAGTCGAGGTGCTGATCACCGTCGGCGAAATACGCGCCTGTCACCCGCGAGGTCGCGCCCGAGCCGGTGAGGATGTTCCGGATCCAGGTCTTGCCGCGCTTCGAGCCGAAGCCGCCCGCGACCCAGTCGAGCTCGGCGTCACGACCGACCTGCGCCCGGTGCGAGGCGAAGTGCCAGGTCTCGGTCGAGAGGTTCTGGATCGAGACGTACTCGAGCTTGGCGGCCTGTTCGACGTAGAGCTCAGTCACGGCGTTGGTGTACGCGCTCAGGTCGGGCGTCTCGGAGACGTATTCCTCGATGAACGTCGCATCGCTGCCCTCTTCGGCAACCACGACGAGACGCCAGAAGAGCGCGCCTCCGTCAGCCGAGCTCGCGACCCGCACGTAGAGCGGCTTCTCGACCTTGACACCCTTCGGGACATGCACGAGTAGGCCATGTCGCCACGCCGCGGCGTTGTGGGCCGTGAACTTGTCGTCGGCGCCGACTAGCTGCCCGAGCAACTCGTGCTCGGCCAGCGGCTCGAACGCGATCCCGTCGGGCGCCTCGACGATCTCGATACCGCTCTCGTCGACAAAAGCCACACCGGCGGCGTCGACCTCGAGCATCGAGTCTGTCCGCGAGCCGCTGCCTGACGCATCGGCGTCAAAGGCGTCCGGATCGAAGCCCTTCAGGCTCGTAAAGCGCCAGTGCTCGTCGCTGGTTGTCGGGAGGGAGAGCTCGTCGTAGCGTGCCCGCGCCGCTTCGCGGTCCGGCGCTGCGACGGTGCTAGCCAACAGAGCCTTCCATCTGCAGCTCGATCAGGCGGTTCAGCTCGACGGCGTACTCGAGCGGTAGCTCCTTGGTGATCGGCTCCACGAAGCCGTTGACGATCATCGCGCTTGCCTCGGCCTCCGAGAGACCGCGGCTCATCAGATAGAAGAGCTGCTCCTCGCCGATCTTCGAGACGGTGGCCTCGTGCTCGGTCGAGACGCCCTCGTTCTCGTCCACGCTGATGTACGGGTACGTGTCAGAGCGCGACTTCTCATCGAGGATCAGCGCATCACAGACAACCTTCGACTTGGCGCCCTTGGCGCCCTTGGCCACCTCGAGCAGCCCGCGGTAGCCACCGCGACCGCCGTTCTTCGAGATCGACTTCGAGTTGATCACCGAGGTCGTGTTCGGCGCGACGTGCACGCACTTGCCCCCAGCGTCCTGGTGCTGACCGTCGCCGGCGAACGCGATCGAGAGCACCTCACCGTGGGCGCCCTCGCCCATCAGCCAGATCGCCGGGTACTTCATCGTCAGCTTCGAGCCCAGGTTGCCGTCGACCCACTCCATCGTCGCGTTCTCGTACGCAACCGCGCGCTTGGTGACGAGGTTGTAGACGTTGGTCGACCAGTTCTGGATCGTCGTGTAGCGGCAGCGGCCGCCCTTCTTCACGATGATCTCGACGTTGGCCGAGTGCAACGAGTCGGTCGAGTAGATCGGCGCCGTGCAGCCCTCGACGTAGTGGACGTAGGCGTCCTCGTCGACGATGATCAGCGTCCGCTCGAACTGGCCCATGTTCTCGGCGTTGATGCGGAAGTAGGCCTGCAGCGGCAGCTCCAGCTTGACGCCGGGCGGGATATAGATAAACGAGCCGCCCGACCAGACGGCCGAGTTGAGCGCGGCAAACTTGTTGTCGTTCTGCGGAATGATCGTGCCGAAGTACTCGCGGACGAGGTCCTCGTGCTCACGCAGCCCGGAGTCCATGTCCTTGAAGATCACGCCCTTTTCCTCGAGATCCGCTTGCAGCTTGTGGTACACAACCTCGGACTCGTACTGCGCACCGACACCGGCGAGAAAATCCTTCTCGGCCTCCGGAATCCCGAGCTTGTCCCACGTGTCCTTGATGTCGTCCGGGAGGTCCTCCCAGGACTTGGCCTGCTTCTCGGTCGGCTTCAGGTAGTAGAAGATCGAGTCGAAGTCGATCTGGGCGACGTTGCCGCCCCACTCGGGCAGCGGGCGCGCCTTGAAGTACTCGAGCGACTTGAGGCGGTAGTCGAGCATCCACTTCGGCTCGTTCTTGTGCGCCGAGATCTGACGGACGACCTCTTCGGTCAGGCCACGCTCAGCCTTAAACACGAACTGCTCGGGATCGTGGAACCCGTACTTCTCGGCGTAGTCGCCGCCGATTTCCTTCACGACGTCGGTCTCGGATGTGCTCATGAGCTCTCCCCTCCTGTCACGCCGGCCGGCGTGAACGCCTCGTAGCCCTCGGCCTCGAGCTTCTCGGCGAGCTCCGGCCCGCCGCTCTCGACGATCCGGCCGTCGATGAAGACGTGTACGTGGTCGGGCTTGACGTAGTCGAGTATGCGCTGGTAGTGGGTGATGACGACGGCCCCCATCGCCGGGCCGACGAGCTCGCGCACGCCGCCAGCGACAACCTTGAGCGCGTCGATGTCGAGCCCCGAGTCGGTCTCGTCAAGAACGGCCATCCGAGGCTGCAGCATCGCCATCTGAAGGATCTCGACGCGCTTCTTCTCGCCGCCCGAGAAGCCCTCGTTCAGGTAGCGGCCCATCATCTCCTTGGGCACTTTCAACCTGTCCATCTCGGCGCCCAGCTGCTTGCGGAACTCGGAAACCTTGACCGGGTCGTCCTCGCCGCCGTTCTTGGCCTTGCGCACGGCGTTGACCGCGGTTCGGAGAAAGTTCGCAACTGTCACGCCGGGTACTGCGTGCGGGTACTGGAAGGCAAGAAAGAGGCCGAGCTGAGCGCGCTCATCGGCGCCGAGCTCAACCAGGTTCTCGCCGTCGAGCAGGATCTCGCCGTCGTTGATCTCGTAGGTCGGATGGCCCATGAGCGCGTACGCGAGCGTGCTTTTGCCCGAGCCGTTCGGGCCCATGACGGCGTGCACCTCGTTGGCGTTCACCTCGAGGTCGACGCCACGAACGATCTCGGTGCCATCCTCCAGGCTCACGTGCAGGTTGTTGATCTCGAGCAATGCCACCTCGGTGCGTGCCTCCCTCGCTACAGGTCTGGGTCGTTTCAGCCGATCGGAACTGTCGATTGGAGTTTATCCGACAGCGGTTGTTTTAACACTGAGGTATGGGTAGCATCAAGCGCAAGCCGATGCCAGAGAAGCCCAGTGTCGACCGCGACGTCCTGCTCCACCGAGCGCTCGCCGACCCGAGCCGGGTCCGCATCCTGGATGCGCTCGAGGCGATCGACGAGCCGCTCGACGCTACGCAGCTCGCCGAGGCAGTCGGACTTCACACCAATACGGTCCGCTCACACCTGAAGCAGCTCGAGAGCGCTGGCCTGGTTCGCGCCTGGCCCGACGCACAGGGCAAGCCCGGGCGCCCCCACGTTCTCTTCGAACTCGTCGAGCCCCGGCCGCTCGCAACGGCGCCCGACTCGAACGAGAGCTTCAACGCATACCGCCTCCTGGCGCGTGTCCTTGCCGAGTCCGCGGCGCGCGGCGGCGCGGCGACGGCGCAGCGGGCTGAACTCACCGCGCACGCCGCCGGGCGAGCGCTGGCCGAAGAGCGAGCGGTCGAAGCCGGGCCGATGAGGCACGTAGTGCGAGTGCTCGCCCGACTGGGATTCGACCCGATCATGCGTCGCCCGACCGAAGCCAGCGTCGAGATCGAGATGCGCTGCTGCCCGTTCGAGGATCTCGCTCCAGAGAGTCTCGAGATCGCCTGCGCCGTGCACCGCGGTGTCATCCAGGGCGCACTCGGCGCCGAAGCCGAGGCCCGTGCGGTCGAGCTGCAGCCAGCGCCCGGCAGCTGCGTGGCTCGCCTCGCCGCCGCGAGCTAATAGCAGTCAACCTCTCGACCCACCGGCACGTCTCGAGTAAGGGTCGGTTCCCTCGCTCGAGTGAGAGCACGGTGGTATCCTCGTCGCATGTCACTTGGAATATTCCAGAGTGTCGGAGTTTGGGAGATCCTGCTTCTGCTCCTCGTACTCCTGCTCGTATTCGGCCCGAAACGGCTGCCCGAGATGGGTCGCTCGCTCGGGCGCGGCATGCGCGAGTTCAAGGACTCGATAACGGGCCAGGAGATCGACCTCGAGCAGGAGCATGATGAGGCTGCAGCGGCGCTCGCCCAGCCGGCGACCGCCACGGCGCCCCAGACAGCTCCCCAGGCGGCCACGGCCGCAGCTCCGCAGCCTGCAGAGCCGGCGCCGGCGCCTGCGGCGGCCCCTGCCGAGCAGGATCCGCCCAGCACCGAGCAGTCGAGCTAGCTCGGAGGGCCCTTGCGCCTGCCGCGTCGCCTCGGGCATGGCGACCAGGTCCCGCTGACCGACCATCTGACAGAGCTTCGCGCTCGTGTCATCGTTTGCCTCGGGGTGGTCGCCGTCACGTTCGGTCTCGCCTACGGGTTCCGCAAAGAGGTCATCGAGTTCCTCTACCGGCCCATTCCCGATGACCTGCGCGACAACATCATCACGCTCAGCGTCGCCGAGCCGTTTCTGACATCGCTGACGGTCAGCCTCTGGGCCGGTATCGCCGTGGCACTGCCGATCGTGCTCTGGCAGATCTGGGCGTTCATTGCGCCCGCCTTCGACATCAAGGACCAGAAGGTCGTCTCGCGGCTCGTCTGGGTCGGCAGTGGGCTCTTCGTCGGCGGCGTCGCCTTCGCGTATTTCGTCGTCCTACCCGCAGCGATTCCCTTCCTGCTCGGGTTCGACTCCGAGATCTACGACATCCAGATCCGCGCGCGCGACTTCCTCTCGTTCAGCTGGGTGACGATGCTCGCCGTCGGCATCGTCTTCGAGCTGCCGATGGTGCTGCTCGGCATGGTCCGCCTCGGCATCCTGTCCGCCGACAAGCTGCGCCGAAACCGGCGAATCGGCATTGTCGTGGCCGTCACCATCGCCGTCGTGCTGCCGGGTGTCGACCCGGTAACGACGATCGTCGAGGCGGTCCCGCTCGTGATCCTCTTCGAGGCGACGATCTGGTTATCTGTCTACTTCGAGAAGCGGTGGCTGGCTCAGGCTGCGCGGGACGCCGCGGACTCGGAGGGCGGCCCGATCCCTACGCCCGGTGAGCCGTAGGCCGCGTCACCGCGGCGTGCCCCTGCTCCAGGCGACGCGCCTAGATCGACATGACCAGCGCCCCTAGCCAGGCGCACTCGAGCGAGCTGATCACGGCCGGCTGGGTCGTCCCGATCGAGGGCGAGCCGATCCGCGACGGCGGCGTTGTCGTCGCCGACGGAAAGATCGTGGCGGTCGATCACCGGCACGAGCTCGAGGCAGAGCACACCAGTAGCTACGAGAACGCGGTTCTCATTCCCGGGTTCGTCAACGCCCACTCCCACCTCGAGTACGCGAGCTTCGCCGGCTTCGGCGATGGCCTCGAGTTCGGTCAATGGCTCGAGCTGCACATGCGTCGGAAGAGGCAGATCGGGCCACTCGAGCTGCAAGCGAGCGCCCGCCTCGGCGCGTCGAGCTGCCTCGCCTCTGGCATCACGAGCACGATGGACGCGAGCTTTGCGGGTGTTGCGGCGACGGCCTGCGCGGAGCTCGGGTTGGGCGGCATCGTCTGCCCCGAGGTCTTTGGAGCCGACCCTGATGCAGCCAGACAGCGCTTCGACGAGCTCCGACACTCGTTCGACAAGGCGTGCGAGACGATCGCGGCATCGTCAAGCCCACCGCTACGCCTCGGCATCTCGCCCCACGCCCCGTACACGGTCGGCGCCGATGTCTACCGCTGGGCTCAGCAGCTCGACCTGCCAGCAACCACGCACCTCGCAGAGTCGGCACACGAGCGCGAGTTCATGCTCTCTGGCTCGGGGCCGATAGAACAAGTTGCTGCCATGTGCAACGTCGACTCACCCTCAACGACGAGCGTCAAACACCTCCACGATGAGGGGCTTCTCGGAGATCACATGACGGCGGCGCACTGCGTCACCGTTGACGAGGATGACGTCGAGCTTCTCGCGCAGAGCGACACGAGCGTGGCACATTGCCCGCGCTCCAACGCCCAGCTCGGCTGCGGCAGCGCACCGCTCGCCGAGCTTCTCGATGCAGGCGTGCGAGTCGGAATAGGCACGGATAGCCCCGCGTCTGCGCCAGACTTCGACATGTTCGCCGAACTGCGCGCAACGATTGCGACAGCGCGCACGCGCCAGGGCGCCGCCACCGCCATCGACGCTCGCCAGGCGCTCGAGCTCGCAACGCTGGGCTCTGCCCGTGCCGTCGGGCTCGCCGACCAGGTGGGCTCATTGCGCGAGGGCAAACGGGCCGATCTGGCGATTGTCTCGCTTGCCGATTCGCCCTACGATCCGATCGAAGAGCCCGAGACAGCTGTGGTCTATGGGGGCTCTCCCCACCGGATCTTGCGTACCATCACAAGTGGTGTCACCCGCTATGGACGAGGAGAATTCGAATGGCACGAGCTTCGGGAGGCCGCAAGAGCCGCTCGCGCTCGCATGCTCGAAGCCAGCGTGACCGCCGCCACATAAGGGCGGACCGGGCGCAGGAGCAGCCCGTAAAGAAACCCCAGCCTCGGCGCACCGAGAGTCAGGCCGAGGACCTGATGTTCTTCATGAAGCTTCGCAAGCGCGCGAAGTGGATCTTCGTGCTGCTCGCGGCAGCGTTCGGCATCGGCTTCATCGGGTTCGGCATCGGCGGGACCGGTGGCGGCGGCGTAGCCGACGTGATTGGCGACATCTTCGGTCGGTCGGGCAGCGCCCTCCCCTCGGTCAGCGAGGCCGAAGGCCGCCTTGCCGACAACCCGAACGATCCCGAGGCGCGGCAGCAGTACGCTGACGCGCTCTTCAGCGAGCAGCGTTTCGACGAGGCCAAGACCGCGTATACGAGCTACCTCGAGCTCGCGCCGCAAGACACGTCGGCCCTGCGCCAACTCGCGCTCCTCTACCAGCAGGACGCCAGCACCGCGCTAAACCGGGCGACGACACTTCAGCAGGACTCGCTCCAGGCCGACCCGGCGACCGCAACACTGTTCGATCCCAACTCGACGGAGTTCACGCAGACGCTCGCGCAGAACGACCTCGAGGCGGCGATAGCTCAGGCTCTGCAAGGCCGGGCCCTCGTGGCCTTTGACGAGGCCGCAGCGGCTGCTGTGCCCTGGGTCGAGGCGCTCGAGCGAATCGCAGAGATCGAGCCGACCAGCCCAACGATCCAACTGCAGCTCGGTCAGGCCGCCGAGGTGGCCAACGACAACGATAGGGCCGTCGCCGCCTACCTGCGAGCGCTCGAGCTCGATCCTGCAAGCGCCAGCGCGATCCAGGTTCGCGACCAGATCTTCCGCCTGGGCGGCGACGTACCCGATGAGTTGAACACGCTGGTCGAGGAGAACGTGGCCAACCCCGCGCTCGACCCGAACACGCCGATCTTCGAGCAGGGCGGCGAGGGTGACCCAGCAGTTGGACCTGACGGATCGATCGAAGAGCAGCAGCCGATCGGTGACGTCGGCGAGACCGGCCCGGCGCCGGCGCAGGGCGGCTCGATCGGAGAGCGGATTCCGATCACCCCCAGCAGCGAGGAGGAGCCGAGCGAAAGCATCCTCGAGTCCGATCCGGCACCTGGCGAGGCGCCTACAGAAGCACCGGCGGACACGCCGGCTGAATCGCCGGCCGAGCCGACCGAAGAGCCGCCGGCCGACGGCGGCTAGAGACCCCCGGCTCGCAGGGCGTATCCGAAACCCGAGCCGCTAGGCTTCGGGCCCGTGCGCCTCGCTCTGGCCTTCGCTGTGCTCGCCGCTGCGCTCGTGGTCGTCGGATGCGGCGGGAACCCAGGCGTCACGAAGGGCGACAACCTCGCCGCGGGCAAGGCGTTCTTCCTGAACGGCAATCCTGAATTCGCAGTCCCGAGCTGCGGCGCCTGCCATGTGCTCGAGTCCGCAGGCCCACGAGCTCAGGGCGTCCTCGGCCCGAATCTCGATGACGCGTTCGGGCCAGCTCGCTCCGAGGGCTTCGCGCTCAGCACGTTCGAGCAGGTCGTGCGTGTGCAGATGGAGATCCCGGGCGTGCCGACCGACGTCGCACAGAACGACGTCGACGGTGAGTCGCGTGTTGCGATGCCGAGCCGCGACGATTACGACTTCACCGACGATGAGGCAAACGACATCGCGTTCTACGTTGCCACCTGCGCGGGTCTGAAGTTCCTCGACCCCGACCTCCCTGAGACACAGTCAGCAGCCGCCCTCTGCGCGGGCGTGCCGGAGCCGGCGCAGCCAGAGCCTCCGGCGGCCTCCGAAGGCTAGCCCGCTTCTAGGGCGCCGAGAACGCCACGGCGACGACCGGGATCCGCGACGCCTCGTCGATCGCGTGAACGAGTTGCTCCTCGGCCTCGAACGCGGCGTGCCCGGGCCGGTGCGTCGCGATGAACACGTGGCTGAGGACGCCGTCACGCAGCTCAGCGGCAACTGCCTTCTCGGCGTCGGCACGTGCCACAGAGATCGCCTGAGCCGGGACGCCGAGCTCCTCGAACAGGGCGCGCAGCTCCGCCGCAGCGCGACTTGCCGTGCCACCGAGCGCGTCGCCTGAGGCGAGTAAGACCACGCGAACGGCGCTCGCGCACTCCTCGGCCACGACCTCGCGAGCGAGGGTCGCGCCGGCGAGCTCGCTCGGTGCGACCACCAGGACGGGCTGTCCCGGGATACGCGCCGGCTGGTCAGCCACCGCGCCCGGATTGCCCCCAGCGCCCTCCGGTCGCTGGCGCGCGACCCAGAGACCAACGCCGACGCCCGTGACGAGCGACAGAAAGACGGCGAGCGCAGTCCAGCCGTCGGCAAGCGCGCCGGCGGCGGCAACGCCGAGCGCGCCACCGATCACAAGCAGGAGCAGACGGAAGGCGTCTCGTTCGCTGCGGAGAGGGTTCATGGCTCGCCTTCCCACACTCTCGCAGCGCGCGCCGGACGCCGCGACCCCAGCGCTAGATCACATAGACCGTCACGTAGACCACGATCCACATGACGTCGACGAAGTGCCAGTAGATCGCCGGCAACTCGAGCCCGAGGTGGTGCTTAGGCGTGTAGTGGCCCTTGATCGAGCGCCACAGCGCGAAGCATAAGAAGGTCAGGCCCATGAACACGTGCGCGCCGTGCAGGCCGGTCAGCGCGAAGAACGTCGAGGCGAAGGCCTCGTCGCGCGGGCTGAAGCCGATTTTCATGTACTCACGGATCTGAACCAGCAGGAAGGTCAAGCCGAGGAACGCCGTCAGGCCGAGACCCGCAATCAGGCCGGCCCGGTAGTTCTTCTTACAGGACGTCACCGCCCAGTGGACGGTGACGCTCGACGTGACCAGGATGATCGTGTTGATCAGAGCGAGAAAGACCGGCAGCTCGAACTGCACCTCGGTCCCCGGCCTGAGCGGCGGCCAGAACTCGTGCGGGACAGCAACGCGCGCAAAGAAGTACGCAGCGAAGAAGGACCCGAAGAGCATCGCCTCGGAGGCGAGGAAGAGGTAGATGCCGAGGATCGGCGGCTCGACCTTCGAGCTGTAGTACTGCTCGGGAGGGTGGTCGCCGTGGTCCTCGTGTGCGTGCCCGTGGTCGGACTCGGTGTGTGCGACGCTCGTCATCGAGCTAGCCGACAGGCAGGCCCGCCGGTCAGTGCTCTTCCCCGGCGTCAGGCGCCCCCGCGCCGACCGTGGCAGGCTCCGGCTGCTCGACTGTCGTACGCGAGCCGTTCATCACCACATGCCGCGCCCCGGGCACGCCGTACTCGTACGGCCCACCGACAACCTGCGGGATCTCGTCGAAGTTGAACTTCGAGGGCGGCGATGAGACCTGCCATTCGATCGTCAGCGCCCGCCACGGATTCGAAGGCGCCGGCTCGCCGCTGCGCCAGCTGACCGCCATGTTGTAGAGGAAGATCAAGGTCGAGGCGCCCAGCACGAACGAGCCGATCGAGCTCATCATGTTCCAGTCGGCCCAGACCGGGTCGTAGTCAGCCACGCGCCGCGGCATCCCCTGTAGGCCGATGTAGTGCTGCACGAAGAACGTCACGTTGAACGAGATGAGCGTGAGCCAGAAGTGCAGCTTCCCGAGCGTCTCGTTGTACATCCGCCCGGTCATCTTCGGGAACCAGTAGTAGACGCCCGCAAAGATCGTGAAGACCGAGCCGCCGTAGAGCACGTAGTGGATATGGGCGACTACGTAATAGGTGTCGCTCGCATGCTGATCGATCGGAACCGAGCCGAGCATGATCCCGGAGAGCCCTCCGAGAACGAACATCGAGATGAACCCGAGCGCCCATAACATGGGCGTCTTGAAGTGAATCTTCCCCTCCCATAACGTCGCTAACCAGCTGAATACTTTGATCCCCGTTGGCACGGCGATCAGGAGGGTCGTGATCATCATCGGAATGCGCAGCCACGGCGCCATGCCGGCGACGAACATGTGGTGCGCCCAGACCGAGAAGCCGAGGAACAGGATCGCGACCAGCGAGAGCGCCATCAGCCGGTAGCCGAAGATCGGCTTGCGCGAGAAGACGGATAAGACCTCGCTGATGATCCCGAACCCGGGTAACAACATGATGTAGACGGCCGGGTGCGAGTAGAACCAGAAGATGTGCTGGTAGCCGACGACGTAGCCGCCGCCCGCCACCTCGAAGAAGTTGGTGTGCAGGACGCGGTCGAACATGAGCAGGAACTGCGAGCCCGCGATGAACGGCGTGGCCAGCACGACGAGTAGCGAGGTGGTGAAGTTCGCCCAGCAGAGCAGCGGCATGCGCCAGAAGGTCATTCCGGGCGCACGCATGGTGATGATCGTCACCAGGAAGTTGAGCGCGGTCGCGATCGACGATGCCCCGGCCCACTGCACGCCCATCTGGAACATCAGGTTCGAGTCGGGCTGTTGCGTGGCTAACGGCGCGTAGTTCGTCCAGCCGGCAGAGAACGCGCCGCCGGGGAGCAGGAAGCTCGCCACGATGATCAGGCCGCCGATCGGCAGCATCCAGAACGACAGGGCGTTCAGGCGTGGGAACGCCATGTCGGTGGCGCCCAGCATGATTGGGATCACGTAGTTGCCGAGGCCAGCGAACACGGGCACGACGAACAGGAAGATCATCAGCGTCGCGTGGACCGAGGTGAAGCCGTTGAAGGCGTTCGAGTCGATGTACTGGCTGCCTGGCTCGGCCAGCTCGGCGCGCATGAACATCGCCATCAGGCCGCCGACGACGAAGAAGAAGAACACCGTGATCAGGTACTGAACGCCGATCACCTTGTGGTCGGTGTTGACCTTGAAGTAGTCCTTCCAGGAGTCGGCGCCGTGACTGGAGTGGTCGTCGGGCCGCGTGGGCTTGCCGCTCACCCAGTAGATCCAGTAGCTGAACACGCCCATGCCGCCGAGGAAAGCGAGTGGCGGCACGATCGTCCAGCCCGTGAGCAGGACGTCGAGCTCCCACACGGGGTCGAGGTCGGTCGCGGCCCGGATGCCGGTTATGAACGCCGTGATCAGGCCAAAGCCGAGCGCCGTCATGAGCAGCGCGCGGACCCAGCCCGGGCGGAGCAGGATGCCGCGCTGTGCCGGAGGCGGAGCGTGGCCGACGTCGTGCGCGCCGTGCTCGGTCGCGTGACTCGACATCAGTTGCCAAGCCCTTCGATCGAGTCGAACATGTACTCGATCAGCGGCTCGAGCTGATCGGGCGGAACGTCGCCGAACGAGGGCATGATGCCCTCTGCGAAGCCCTCTGTAATCACCGCGTTCGGATCCACGAGCGATTGCCTGACCTGATCGACGCTCTGGCCGGGTAGGACACTATCGAGGTCTGGGCCGACGGCGCCGGTCGCCTCGGCCTCGCTGAGCGCGTGGCAGGAGGCACAGCCGAGGTTCTGGAACACCGTGGCGCCGAGGTTGCCGCCACCGCCCTCGACGGCGGCGCGTTTCTCGGCCAGCCAGGCGTTGAATTTCTCCTGACTCAACACACGAACCTGGTTGCGCATGACCGAGTGACCGAGGCCGCAAAGCTCGGTGCAGACGATGGGGAATGTGCCTTCCACCGTTGGTGTTATTCGATAGAAGGTCACGATTCCCGGCACGACATCCTGTTTCTGGCGCCACTCTGGCACCCAGAAGGCGTGGATCACGTCGGGCGATCTCATGTGCAGCTCGAGCGGCTGGTTCACGGGTACGACGAGCTCGCCCATACGCATGCCCTGGAGGCCGTCCTGCTCGTCTGGGTAGTCGAACGACCAGGCGAACTGTCGCGCCTCGACGTTGATGACGCGGTGCCCGTAGGGAAGATTGTCGTTCTGGACGAGGACGATCGCGCTCCAGATGCCGATCGCCGTCACGAGGATGGTCGGGACAATCGTCCAGACGATCTCGATACCGGTATGCCCGTGAATCGGCGCACCATCCTCGAGATCTCCCGGCTTGGCGCGAAACTTGAAGACCGCATACACCGAGACCGCCGCGACGACGGCAAAGATCACGACGCAGATGATCACCGTGAACACGTAGATGTCGTCGATCTTCTCGCCCTCTTCCGAGGCCACCTTCGGCATCCAGTCGAAGAGGAGGAAGGCGACGACGAACGAGATCGCCCCGATGACGATGCTGAGAAGGACCAGCTGGATGTAAAGCTTGTTGCGCACGCTGACTACGGCCGGTTCAGGCGGCAACGAAGCCTAGTCGGGGGGTCCACCGAGCGTCACTGGGAACGGGGCCTGGCTAGACCGCCGATCGGCCACGGATCCGATCCGCCACGCCGAGCTCCTCGTTGCTCGGTAGCGCAAGCAGAGAAGCGGCCCAGATCGCTGCCACGATGGCGAATCCGATGCGCCCGTCACCGGGCAAGGAGAACGCGAGACCAAGCAGCGGCGTCCCCACGACGACGACGCCGTTGCCGAGCGTGTTGACGAACCCGACCGCCGTCCCGGGAGCCTCGGGTCGACGAAGCGCCGTTCCGGTGAACGAGGGAGCGAAGGGAAGGCCGGCCGCGAGGCCGATCAGGACCGCCCCAAGCGTCACAACGGGAAGCGGGCCGCCGATCGCGACCAGCCCCGTACCGATCGTGCAGGTCGCGATTCCGATTGCCAGGGCTCGGCGAAGCCACGACGGACGGCGGTGGAAGATCCAGCCTCCGAGCGGCCGCGTCCCGATGCCGAGCAAGAGGGTGAGCGAACCGAGCAGGCCTGCAACGCCTGCCTCGACATCGCCCGCACGCTCGAGAAGGAGGACAACCCAGTTGGCCACGAGGATCGCGAGTCCCATTCCCGCCATGTGGATTACTGCCAGCCTGTAGACGCCTGGGTCGCGAAAGAGCGATCCCGGCGCGAAGAATCGGGGCTCAGAGCGGGCGGCGCCCCGGCGCGCAGCCTCCGGCCCCAGCGGCGCCCCGGCGAGAAGGACGAGGCTCAGGAGCGCGAGCGCAGCGCCGGCTACAAACGGAGTGCGGAAGCTCTCGAACGCACCCGCCAGTGCGGGCATAACGGCGACGGCCAGACCGGCTCCGCCCAGCGCCGAGCCGCCGAAGACGCCCTGAGCGACGGCGCCGATCTCGCGGATGTACTGCGTCCCCGCGATGAACCCCATCCCCGTGCCTACCCCCATGAGGGCACGCATCACCATGGCGAGCCCAGTATCGGGCGTTAGCAGCGCGACGGCGTTGCAGCCCACGACCAGAAGGGCCGCAGCCAGGACCGCGCCGCGTGGCCGGATACGGTCGGTGACGCGACCGGCAGGGATCTGAACGAGCGCGTGGACCAGCGCGAGCAGCATGGTCAGCACGCCGACGGTGGCAAGGCCAATGCCGTAGTCGGCCGAGACGCGCTCGGCGATCGGGCCGAGGTTGCCGAAGTTGAAGCCGAGCGCGATGCCGACCGAGGCGAGCGCGATCGTTGCTCGCCGCGATCCGGCGTCGGCGCTGGGTGGTCCGACAGCTACGGGACGAGCACCAGTTTGGTATCGACGCCCTGCGTCTGCCGCTCCCAGGCGGGGCCGGCCTCACTCAGCGGCACACGCTCGAGGTCGAAGGCGATCCGACCGGCGTTGGCGTTCTCGACGAGCACAAGCAGAGCCTCGTGCATGACGTCACGCGGGACACGGAAGTTCGTGAAGCCGAGGATGTCGACCGCCTTGCCGCGGACAAGCCCGGAGGCCACGACAGACTCGGCACCGGCCGACTGGCCGAGCTGGACGATACGTGCGCCCGGTGCAGCGGCCTGAAGCGCAGCAGCGAACGGCTCGCCCCAGAGCGGGTCGATGATCAACGTCGGGCCCTCGCCGCCACAGGCCTCTGCGAGGGCCGCCGCGAGCGCACCCGGTGCGTCGGTGCCGAACGTGTCGATCTGGACGGTTGCGTCCGCCCCGTTGGCAAGCGCGCGCTCGAGGCCTTCGGGTCGCCGGCCGGCCGCGACCACGCGGCCCGCTCCCAGGATCTTGGCGGCCTGCACGGCGATCAGCCCTAGCGTGCCGGTTGCGCCGAGCACGAGCACCGTTTCGCCGGCCTCGACCGGCGCGCGCCAGGCGAGCGGGAGCCAGGCGGCGAGGCCGGCGACGCCGAGCGACCCGGCGATCGCCGGGTCGCTGTCGGCGGGGAGCTCGACGGCGCCGCCGTCATCGGCGACTGCGAGCTCCCCGGCACCGCCGTCGCGACTGAGACCCATGCCTTCCATGCCGGCATAGACGAGCGCGCCCTCGGCGAACGTGTCTGATTCGACCACACGCCCGACTGCTTCGACGCATGGGACGTAGGGCGGCTCTGGGTTGCCTGCGAAGAACCGTCCCGAGCCGACGGCGATGTCGACGGGATTGAGCGGCGCCGCAGCGACCTCGAGCAGCGTCTGCCCGGCTCCACGCGTGGGCGCCGGGTGATCGGCCTGGGACGGCGGCGATCCGAGCGTGGTGATGACTGCTGCCCGCATGGGGTCCTCTCCTTAGCTGGTCGTGAGCTCGGGCTCGCGTGCGTGCCAGTCGGTCGCCTGCTGGTAGGCGTGACCCGCGCGAAACACGATCGACTCGGCGAAGCGCCACCCGATCAGCGCCATCGCCACCGGCATTCCCTGGACGAACCCACAGGGCACACTGAGAACGGGAAGCCCGACGAGACTCCAGGGCGAGTTGTACGGGATGATCGTCAGGCGATAGAGCGTCGTCTCACCGTTGAGCTCGACGCTGTCCTCGCCGATGCGCGGCGGCAATACGGGCATCGTTGGCGCAACGAGCAGGTCGACGTCTGCGAAGACCTGTCGCATGATCCCGTGGGCGACGCGACGCGCACGCTGACCCGCGGCGTAGACGGTCGAGGGAATGAACAGCCCGCTCAGAAGCCGCGCGCGGACGTCGGCGCCGTACGCGCCCAGGTTGTCGCGCAACGTCGGCAGGTGCACCTGCGTCGCGTCCGAGAACTGCATGGCTTGCTGGATCGTTCCGAAGTGCTCGATGTCGGGGATCTCGACATCGCGGACATCGGCGCCAAGCCTACGAAGCTCTGCGATCGCGTCGGTCACGGCTCCCGCGATGGGGGCGTCGATATCACCGTCGAGCAACGAGCGGACGACACCGATTCGCAGGCCTGAGATCCCGCCCGACAGCTCCGCTGCATAGTCGGGCACCGGAGCGTCGGCGGTCGATGCGTCGGCCGCGTCGATGCCGGCAGTCGCACGCAGGAGGTGAGCGCAATCCTCGGCGCTCGGGGCCAGCGGGCCGACCGCGTCGAAGCTGAACGAGACCGGAAAGACCCCACGATTCGAGACGCGCCCGGTCGTCGGGCGCAAGCCGGTGACGCCGTTGAATGCGGCGGGAATGCGGACCGAGCCGGCCGTGTCCGTCCCGAGCGTTCCGGCGACCAGACGGGCCGCCGCGCTTGCCCCGCTGCCGCCACTCGATCCGCCGACGATGCGCTCCGAAGACCATGGATTGCGTCCTGGGCCGAAACGCGGGCTGGTGGTCATCGCGCCGTAGGCGAACTCATGCGTGTTGAGCTTCCCGAGGATGACAGCGCCGGCGCGGCGAAGGCCGGCCACGCTGGTCGCGTCGCGCTCGGCGGGTTGAGCACCCTCGGTGACGTGCGATCCACACGTGGTTGTAACGCCTTCGACATCGATGACGTCCTTGACCGCAACTGGAACGCCCCACAGAGGCCCGCGCTCGGATGCAGGGTCGTTCTCGCGCACCTCGGCTTCGGCCATAGCCTCGTCACCCAAAACGGTGATGAACGAGTTGATCGAGCTGTCGTAGCGCTCGATGCGATCGAGGTAGTGCTCGACCGCCTCGCGCGGTGACAGCTCAGAGCGCCCGAGCCGAGCGGCCAGATCGCTCAGGCTCATACGGTGTCGGTCGGGACGAACATTGCAGCCGGAACCGTCTCGGCGGGCGTCACATCCTCGAGGACGTCGAAGGCGGGGAGAAGGACTCCCAGGAAGCCCTGAACCGCGTCGAGATCCTCGTCGCTGGGTTCGACTCCCTGCAGGGCGGCCGCCGCGCGTAGGTACTCGATCGACGGAGCCCGATCAGCCACGCGAGGACTCTATACCGGGCCACGTCAGAGGCGTAGACTGGAGTCGACGTGCCGGTCTACGAATACCGCTGCGCCAGCTGCGACATCGAGTTCGACGAGTACCTCCCGACCTCGACGTCGCCCGAGCCGCCGTGCCCGAAGTGCGGCGCAGCTCAGGTCGATCGGCAATGGGGGCCGTTTGGCACCAAGTGGCGGCCGAGCTTCATCAAATGGAACCGCATGGGTAGCTGGGGCCAGAAGCCGCCCAAGAAGAACTTCTAGCTCGCTGAGCCCGACAGCCTTGGCGGCGCTCGAGCAGTTACGAGGCGACGCGCCGACGCGACCGCTGCGCCGGGCTCGGACGCTTCACGTCCCAGACGAGCCCGCAGGCCTCGAGGGCACGAATCGACAGCCAGGCAAGGTCGAGTTGGAAACGGTCGAGCCCGTGCCGTGCAGAGGCCGGGAAGGCGTGGTGATTGTTATGCCACGACTCTCCGAACGAGAGCAGAGCGAGCAACCACACGTTGCGGCTCTCGTCGCGCGATCGATACGCCCGTTTCCCGAAGACGTGGCAGATCGAGTTGATGGCAAAGGTCGCGTGCTGGAACGCGAAGATCCGGATCAGCCCGGCCCAGACCATCGCCTGCAGCCCGGCGCTTAGCCCGCCGAACGCGAAGCCGATCGCGAACGGGATGCCGACCGACAGCACGACCCAGACGAGGTACAGCCTGTCGATCCAGACGATCAGCCGGTCGGCGTAGAGGTCGCGTGCGTAGTGGGGGCCGCGCTCGAGGCCCTTCGTCGTGAAGAGCCAACCGACGTGTGCATGTACGAGACCGCTGAGGCGACCGCCGACGCCGGGCTCGCGGCCGGCGTGCGGCGAGTGCGGGTCTCCCTCGCGGTCAGAGAGCGCATGGTGCTTTCGATGGTCAGTGACCCACTGCGTGAGCGGGCCCTGCATGGCGATCGACCCGAGCACTGCAAGCACGGCCTGCATGGGCCGTGAGGTCTCGAAGCCCCGGTGCGTGAAGTAGCGATGCCAGCCAGCCGTGATACCGAGTCCGGAGAGCACGTAGAGGACGAGTAGCAGGGCGAGGTCGAGCGTCGAGAAGGCGACGCCCCAGAGCACACCCATCGCACTCAGAATTCCGATCGGTGGCCCGAACACGGCAACGACGCCGGCGAGTTGGCTCGCGAAGCTGGTGCGCCCGCGGACGGTTGCCACACCGGCGACCTCGGGAGCGTCCAGCGAGGTCGAGTCGTCGGCCAGGTGGCCAGCCCGCGCGCTCGTGGACGCGCCGGGCTGCTTGTCGAGGGCGAGCTCGGACACCGCGCGAGTGTAGATGCTCGCTTCCGCTCAGCCGCCGTCAGGGTGCTCGACTCGCAACCAGCCAGACCCCGTGAGACGATCGCGCGTCGTGTCTTGCCGGAAAGCCCCGTGAGGGTTGCGGTCGTTGGCTCGGGAATTGCCGGCCTCGGTGCCGCCTACCTGCTCTCGCGACAGCACGATGTCACCCTGTTCGAGCAGGAGCGTCGCCTCGGCGGGCACACAAACACGGTTTCCCTCGCGCTGGATGGGCGCGCTCTACACCGTGGGCGCCGTCTCACAACACACGCGTCTCGACGAGATCCAGGGTGGCGCCTCAACCTACTTCTGCGGCGCCTGGCAGGGGTTCGGGTTCCACGAGGACGGCCTCCGCTCGGCGAGCCAGGTCGCTGCACGGCTCGGGGTCGAGTGGTGAGGTCCTATAACGACGGGCTTCTGGACTACCCGGGCGCCCGCGTCACGTTCTAGCCCAGCGCGGCTGACTCAAGGCAGCCGCCGAGGCGGCCGAGAACCTGCGTGACGCCACAGGTGGCGCGAAACCAAGGAGAGAAGCACATGCGAAGGAAATCCCTGCTCTTGCTCGCACTGGCTGCTGCCGCTGTCCTCGCGCTCGCCGCATGTGGTGGCGACGACTCGGGAGGTAGTGAACCGCTCACGCAAGCCGAGTACATCGCCGCGGCAGACGCGATCTGCGCAGAGGCCGACGAGAAGCTCGACGCGCTCGGCGAGCCGACCGGCGAAGACGGACTCGGCGCGTTCCTCCTCGAGGGCGTAGCCATCGCCGAGGAGCAGGTCGATCAGCTCAGGCAGCTCGGCGCCCCCGAGGAGCTCTCGGCGACAGCCGAACGAGCCTACGAGCTACTCGACCAGGTCAACGAGGTCGCGCGCGAGTCGGCTGCTGCCTTCGACGATGGTGACCTCGCCGGGGGTCGGAGATTCTGGAGTCGGCCGCGGCGGCAAGCGACGAGCTCGACGAGATCGCGCAAGAGATCGGTCTCACCGTCTGCGGCTCCTGATCTGAACGACTCGCTTAGCCGGGTGGCTCGAGCGACTCACACGTCGTCCGGGCCGCCCAGCGCGCTTCCCGCTCGAATGGGTTGTCCATGTACCCGCGCATGAGGTACGAGAGCGGCATCTTGATCGGGTGGTGCTGCATCTGCCACACGTGGCAGAGCTCGTGCGTCACGAGTTCCTCGGGGCACGCCTCGATCGGCTGACGCGTGATGATTCGGCCGTGCGTTGCGTAGCCCTGAAATCTCCGCAGGAAGGGCAGCCAGAAGAAGCGCGGTGCGTGCGTGACGCGTATGCCGCCGACGTCGACTGGACGCGGATAGAGCTCGAGCGGGTTCAGCCGATCGCGGGCCCGCTCCAGGGCCGCAGTCGCGGCGTCGCTATTCGAGGCCCGGCGCAACCAGCTTGAGGACTGTCTCTGAGGCCTCGGTCTCCCAGAACTCGTACCGGAACTGCGCCGGCACGGACAGCCCCTCGACGAACGCCGCCTCCTCGGCGCTCATCGCTGCCGCGTTCGGAGGGGGCGTCGGAGTGAGAACGTCGTCGATCGGGCTCTCGAGGACGGCCGCGAAGTTTGCGCGCTCGAAGTAGAGCGCCCAGGTCGGCTCGGTTCCCTCGGGCGGGGGAAGGTAGGCAACGACCGACTCGACCTGCGGCATGTAGGTGAACGTGTAGGCGGCGAGCTCGACCGAGGCTCGGCTGAGATAGCGAAGCCGCTCGGGCGAGGCCTCGCCCTTGGTGATCGCGCACTTGAGCCCCTCGCCGCAGAGTCCGAAGCGAACACTCGAGCTGACCGGAGTGAGCAGCTGATCGGCGCGGCCGTTGATGTCGGGCCGCTCGATCGAGACGAACTCGACCTGCTTGCCCTGGAGCGTAAGCCAGTCCGCGCTCACGTCGACGAGCGGTGTCCCGTCCTCGAACAGGTAGCGCGACTCGACAAACGCCGCGATCTCCTTCGCCGCGCCGATGTCAGCGACGGCCGGCTCAAAGAGCGACCACGGCCGCGGATCGGCCGGCCCTCCGCGGAGCAGCAGCACGACGAAGGCGGCGACGGCGATCGCGAAGACGTCCGCGAGGATCGCGTAGGCCGCTCGAAACTTGCCGCGATGTACGCCGTGGCGAGCCAGGATGGTCGCCATCGGGTCGTTCTTGGCCGCGTCCGGCGTCAGCTCCTCGCCGGCGGCGATGGCATGGCCTGCGGCGCTTCGCGCCTCGTCGCGATCTGGCGCCGGCATCTGGTTGGTGCCGCTCGCGCTCATAGCCGTGGCCAGGCCTCGTCGCGGGTGTAGTCGACCTCGGGAACCTGCAGGTCGGCTGCTTCGAGCACGAGCGCCTCTCGGTTGGCCGACATCAGGTGGTAGGCCTTCATGTAGGCCTGACCGAGGATCTGGGCCGCCAGCACGCGTTTGTCGGGATCGTCGAGCACGCCCGAGACAGGGTCCGCTCCAAAGCCTGATCCGGCCCTGTTCATGAGCTCGATTCCGATCTCCTCGAAGCGCTCCATGATCCTCTCGCGGACGGCCTTCTCCTCGTCGCGGCTCCTGAACTGGCGCTCTCCGTTGTCCTTGACGAAACCGGCGCGGCGCTCTTTCTGCCAGCCGGTCAGGTCGATGCGCTCCGGGCCCATCGCCTCGGAGCCGACCATGAGTGCTGCGCGCGCGGTCGCGCTCTGCACGTCACCGCCGACGCCGCTCGAGTTCTCGCCGTAGATCACGCGCTCGGCAGCCATCGCGCCGAGCGTCCAGATCAGGCGCGCCATCTCTTCGTGGTGCCAGCGGCTGAAGCGCTCCTCCTTCTCGAGGGCCTGGTGGTGGCCCAGCGAGCGGCCGCGCATCCGGATCGAGAGCCGCGTCGATTCGGCTTCCTCCATGTAGACGTGCGCGGCGACGGCGTGTCCTGCCTCGTGAATCGCTACCGCGCGGGTCTCTTCGGGGACGTACTCGACTCCAACAGCGGTGCCCGACTCGATCGTCGTCATCGCGTCGACGATGTCCTGCCAGCCGAAGCGCTCGCGGCCGTTGTAGTGGGCGATCGTCAGCGCCATCGAGCAGGTCTGCTCGACCATCGCCGGCGAGTAGCCGTTGGTGATCCGCGCTAGCTCCTCACGCCGATTTGGCAGATCGAGCTCGTCCTCGTGGGCGACCTTGCCCAGGTAGAGGTTGAAGATGTCGAGGCGGTCCTTGTTCGTCGGCGTCCTGAACCAGATGTGGCGGCCCATACGCCCGGGCCGCATCAGTGCCGGGTCGAGCGCATCGATGGGCACGTTCGTCGCACCGATGAAGAAGATCTGCTCGGTGCGCGGCTTCGGCCGCGGTAGCCGCAGGCGGCGGCCGCGTACCCGGTTCGGAACGACGTAGAGCATGTCGAGGATCGTGTTGATGCGACCGGTCCAGAAGCGCCGCCAGAACGGCGGGTCGCCGATGCCGTCCATGACGACGAGCAGCTGGTTGAGCGCAAGCCCGCCGCCGCCCATCATCCCGGGCATCGCCATGTTGATGATCCCCGCAAAGCGCTGGCCCATCGCGGACTGGCGCTGCGGTGTCGGCGCGTGTCGAGCGGCGAAGAGCCGCTCACGCCACTGTCGCGTCTCGAGCACGAGATCCTCGGAGGGGTTGATCGCCCCCATCGGCCCGTACGAGAAGAGCTCGTCGTAGCTTGCGTTGAGCGGCCGGTGCATGCCCTCGCCCACGCCGAGCGAGTCACGACGCATGCCGACGGCGTCGATCTCATCGATGAAGACGAGACATTGGCCGCCCCATTTTCGTGCGAGCCGCTTGGCCTTCCAGGCCAGGTAGCGGACGATGATCACGTCGATCCCGATAAACGTCTACGCGAATCCAGAGCCGGGAATCGAGACGAAGGGGGCGTTGAAGTTCGTCGCAATGGCCTTCGACATCATCGTCTTGCCGGTGCCGGGCGCGCCGAGCATCATCAGGCCGCGCTCCCGCTTGCCACCAGCCTTCTCGAAGACTTCGCCCGACTGCCAGAGGGTGACGATGCGGCGCACGTCCTCCTTGGCCTCGGCCTGGCCGCGGACGTCCTCGAGCTTGACGCCCCAGTCGGACTCGCCGGGCTCGTAGGCCCTGATCTGCGAGATGCCCATGTAGACCATGGGGCCAAACAGGATCAAGAAGTTGATCAGGAAGAGGAGCGGCAAGAAGAGGACGAAGGCACCGATCTCGCCGAAGCTTCCGCCCAGTCGGGCCAGCGGCGCGAACCAGCCAACGCTTTCGCCGGCGTCTGCGGTGGCGCGCATGATCAGCCACGCGACGGTGATGGTCCCACCGACGAAGAACACCCAGAATGAGACGCGACGCCATGCATGGAGACGTCGCCGAGCCACGAGATCTGCCTCTTTGATCTCGACGCTCTCCTCGCCAAACAGCGTCGGCCAGGGGATGTAGCGACGCGTGACGAGGTCGACAGCACCGCGGAAGCAGGCCACGGCCACGAGCGTCCCGAGCAGCGACCAGCCGAGGGCCCAGTCGAGGCTCAGGTAGAAGACGAGGAAGACGGCCGGCGCCGAGACGAACCCGACGAGTGTCGCGCCCCGACCGAAGGCACGCCACTGCTGCGCAAGCTCATTTTTCGAACTCGCGGATTCGGTGTTAGAGGCGCTCGGTGAGAGCGCTGACAGCTGTCCCTCACCCGCCGTCTCCGGCGAGCGGGCCCCAGTGGACATGGTCGCAGTGTAGCCCTGTTGGGGGAGACGTGGTGCCCCTCGAATGGGGGATCCGGGCGGGGCGTCGGTTCGGGGCCACGCCCGGTCGATCCCGAACGAGTGTGGCGCCGAAATGGTCCCGATCAGACCGTTCGAGACCCGTTCACGCGCCGGCCGCACGCGCTGGACGCCGCAACCCCGGGCCCCACCTCAAACTCACACCTCCCTTACAGGATTTGAACAGGCCGATCATGCCCCGTAGATAGCGTGCGCGTCATCGCAGGGAGGCGCTCTTTCGCCGGGAGAAGGAGCGGCTAAAAAAACCTAACGCCGTGTGCCGAAGTTCAACCGGGAGAGTGATCGTGGCACATCGATCGAGAGCCGATGCAGAGTGCGGAGAGATGATGCCCTCTGCCGCCGGAAACCGCAGCCGCCTGGCTCGCGTCCTAACGACGCTGTCGGCGCTCTTCGTTGCCGCCGCACTCGCGCCGGTAGCCCACGCCGGAGCTGTGCAGGACCTGATCTTGCTCGAGGGCGACCCGTTCCTCGAGCTCTCTGGCTCTCAGACGTACGGCCTCGTCTACGTCGACACCCAGGTGCGCCTCGTCGGCGACGCCGAGATCAATGCGAACAGCGTCTACTTCGGCCCGAGCTCAAGCGTTCGCTCGTGCTTCGTCGCCGGCGACAACAACGCGAACGCCTGCACCGTCGGCCGCAATTTCACGGTCATCGCAACCGGCTCGGTCACGTTCAGCAACTCGCTGACGCTGAGGCCTCCAGATAACAACACGCCGCGCAGCGGCGGCTCGCTGAAGATCAACGCCGCGAAGATCACCCTCGGCGGCTCGGTCAACACGACCGGGCGCGACCAGGGCTCGACGGGCACGATCCAGCTCAACGCGGGCGGCACGATCGACACGCAGCAGCTGACCGCGAACGGTGGTGTCGTGACGGTGGCGGGCGGCGGCGGTGTCACCGTCAGCGGTCAGATCGTGGTGCAAGCCAACAGCGACTCTCCGGCGCTTGCCGGCAAGGCGGCGCACGGCGGCCAGACAAACGTCTCTTCGACCAAGGGCGACGTCTTCGTGCTGGCCTCGATCCTCGCCAACGGAAGCGGCGGCACGAGCCCGTTCTCGGACGGCCACGGCGGCACGGTGACGCTGAACGGACGCAATGTCCGCACGGGCTTCATCGACATCGGCCCGGGCTCTGGCACGGGAGCCAGCTCGACAGCCGGCGCGGCCGGATCCATCTCTCTCACGGCCGCCGGATGGGCCTACGCACTCGGAACGCTCGATGCAACCGGTAGCGGCAGCGGCGCCAGCGCCCCGAGCGCCGGCGGCACAGTCGGCATCACGGCCGGCGGCCACGTCGCCGCGACCGAGATCAAGGTCTTCGGTGGCAATGGCCCGCTCGGGGGCGGCGGCGGCAACGGTGGCACGAT
>CBDCXJ010000034.1:0-180805 GCA_965223695.1 Gaiellaceae bacterium
GCACGGAGCCAGGTCGACAGCAGATTGGCGAAGAACGCTGCTGCGACCCCACGCCCAGGCCACGGTTGTGAACGCGTCCTTGACGGGGCCGAGATCGGGCGCGCGCCAGCCGACGACGCCCACAACAACGGCAACGACCACGCCGGCAATCGCGAGTCGCCCGTTTCTGGTGTCGAGAAGCCTGCGCGTCACCTGGTTCGTGTCGGCGCCGCCACTCGAAGTCCCGTCAGCAGCTCGTAGATGCCTAGAAGACGACGACCGATTGTTCCCCAATCGTACCGCTCGACAACTCGGCGCCGCGCCTGGGCAGCCAGCTCGAGTCGCCAGGCTTCGTCGCCGAGAAGAAGGTTCGTCGCCGCCACGAGCTCGTCCTTGTCACCTGGTCGCACAAGGACCCCCGTGGTGTCGTCAGCCACCTCGACGTAGCCGGGAATCTCGGACGCGATAGCCGGAGTGCCGGCCGCGAACGCCTGCGCCAGCACCAGCCCGAAGCTCTCGCCCGTCAGCGAGGGAGCGACTAGCGCTTTCGCCGAGCGCAACTGCCTCTCGAGCTCGTCCGAGGGCACGACGCCGAGCACGTCGACGGTGTCGGTTGACACGCCCATCCGGCGCATCAAGAAGCGGACGGCGAGGGGATCAGCCCCGACGATGCGCAATCGCGCTCCCGTGTGCTCCGCGATCTCGGGCCACGCACGCAAGAGAACGTGCAAACCCTTACGCGGCTCGTGTCGACCGACGAACAGCACCGCGTGATCGCGGCCCTCGAGCCGCGGTTCATCGCCCACGACGATCCCGTTCGGGATCACCTCGAAGGGCTCGCCGACGTGGGGCGCCGCCGAGCGCCGCGCGGCGTCGGACACAGCGATCCGGTGGTCGAATGACTCTCGGAGGAGTCGGCCCCAGAACATTCGCCCCCCCGGGTACCAGCGTCCCCCGGAGGCGTGACAGGTCACGACTGTCGGGCAGTCGGCGATGGCGAGCGCAAACGCCGAGAGCAATGGTGCGAACGGCTCGTGAACGTGGAGGATGTCGAAGCGCTCGTCTCGGAGCACGCTGCGCATTCGCACCATCGCCCGCGGGCTGAGGACGATGTTCGCCAGCGACGCGTTCGCCGGAACAATCACGGTGCGCCCCATCGGCATGACGTACTCGGGCGGCTCGTCGTGGCGCCCTGGTCGCGGATGCAGGAGCCGAGTCAGACGACCAGGAGGGTCGTTCCCCACAAGGATGCGGGCGTCCACGCCCAGGTCGCGAAGCGTCCGCGCCTGGTGGTCGGCGTGGTCGACAACCCCACCCCAGAACGACCAGGAGAACGGGACGACAATGCCAACCTTCACCGGCGGAGCTTATCGCGCTCTTGCGGTTTGCTCGATCATCGCGCATAACGAGTGCGAGGAACTTCCTCCTCCTGCGGCCGGGGGCGACGGCACCTCTAGCGGCAGGGAGCGGCGGCCGTCGAACGCCGCCGCTCCGCATTTCTGGGACGGTTTGTTGGACCACGCCCCGGCGGCCGCCCGACGATGCGGCCGCCCCGGATGACGCGTTTGGCGGCCTCGCGAACGCGCGTTCGTCCACCTTTCGATCGAGTCCCGAAAGATAGGCTGATCGACCAATTGTCAAGGCCGCGATGCGCTGGCAGCATGCCGGCCCATGACAGCAGATGACCCCCGCATCCCAGGATTCACGCAACGTCAAGTTCAGGTCGTGTCCCTGATCGCTCAGGGATGTTCGAATGTCGAGATCGCCGACTCGCTTGGCGTCTCGCCTCGAACGGCCAAGGCCCACTGCGACGTGCTCCGCACGAAACTGCGAGTCAGCAAGCGCCGTCAGATCCCGCTCGCGTTTCGCGCGAACACAGGCCACGACCCGCTGAGCCTCAGCAGGGTGGCGTCTGGCGTATGAAGGACGCCCGCGAGCCAGCCACCCCTGCCGGGGAACCGACGGCACCGCCCCCGCGACTCGTTCGCGGGGGCGGCTAACTCTCGAGCCCCCTCGTGCAGCGGTTTCGGATCGGAAACGGATGACTGCTGGAATCGCAGCGGTGAGCGCGATAGGGTCGTGCCCTCCGCATGGGAGCAAGAGGGTGACGGACGAGCCGTTCCCACACGCGCTACCGAACTTGAGTCCGCGGCATGTCCCGCGGCCCAGGCTCACCCGCTTGCTCGATGACACCCGGGCTCAGACGCTTATCCTCGACGCGCCCGCCGGCTACGGCAAGACCTCACTGGCGGTCGAATGGCTGCGCGGCCGCAACGATGTGGCGTGGTTCACCGCACGCCCGGACTCGGGCGACGTAGGGGCTGCAGTGCTCGGCGTCGCGCTCGCTGCGTCACGTCTCCTGCCCCAGGCTGCAGACCGCGTGCGCCAGCGCCTGTCGATCGTCGAAGAACCCGCCCAGGCAGCGGTGACGTTCGCCGAGATCCTCGCAGAGGACCTCGCGGACTGGCCAAGCGGCGGCATCATCGCCATCGACGACTACCACCACCTCGCGGAATCGGATGCAGCAGAGTCATTCATCGACTGGCTGCTCGCGCTTCGCGGGTCGCTACGACTGCTTGTTGCGACGCGACGCCGGCCCACCTGGGCGAGCGCCAGACGTGTCCTCGCAGGAGACGTCCTCGAGCTCGACAAGCGCGTCCTCTCGATGACGGATGAAGAGGTCACGGCTGTCCTTGGTGGCGACACCCAACCGGAGGTGCGTGACCTCGTTGCCAAGGCCGAAGGCTGGCCGGCCGTGATCGGTCTGGCGGCTCTTTCGCCAACCCCAGACCTCGACGCAGCGCCACGCATCGCCGACGACCTCTTCCGCTACTTCGCCGAAGAGGTGCTTCGCTCGATGAGCCCGGAGGAGCGCCGGCTCGTGCTGCTCACATCGGTTCCACGCTCACTGACCCCGGGCCTCGTCCGGGACCTCGTCGGCGAGAGCGAGGTGTCGCGCCTCGAGGAGCTCCGAAGGCTCGGACTACTCACCGAGGATGCAGACGGAGAGCTTCGTTTCCATCCGCTGGTCCGGGAGTTCCTCCTCAAGCAGCTGCGCCGCGACGATCAGAGCCAGTTACACGAGATCGCACATCAGCTGCTCGACAGAGCCCGCACCGAGGAGCGCTGGGAGGATGCGTTCGACGCTTCGCTCATGCTCGACGACGCGCGCGGCTCGGCCGACGTCGCCGGCGACGCCGCCGAGGATCTCATCCGAGCCGGCCGAATCGAGACGCTCGAGCGCTGGCTGGCTGCCTGCGGCGAGGCCGCAGATGAGTCGGTTGGTGCGACGCTTGCCAGCGCGACCTTGCTGTATCACGCGGGGCGTTTTGCATCGTCGCGAAGCCTTGCGCTCGACGCGGAGAAGCTCTCAAGCGCGAGAGACGTGCCCTCTGCGCGCGCGGTCAACCTTGCGGCGCGAGCCGCGTTTGCTCTTGGGCGGTCCCAGGACGCGCTCGAGCAGTTCCTGAGAGCCCGCGCCCACGCAGCGACGACCCGCGACCGAGTTGATGCCCTGTCTGGAGCCGTCATGGCAACCGCAGAGCTGGAGGATCCGCGCGCAATTCAGTTCGGTGAGGCGCTCGATCGAGAAGCACCGGCGGACCGCGAGAACCGCGTTCGGTCGTTTACACGGTGGACGGCGATCGACGATCGCCTGGGCACCCTTGAGAAGGCCGAGCGAATGCTTCGCGCGATCGAACCGGTCCAGATCGGTGGAATCGATCCGCTCGTGCACAGCGCGGCCTTGAACGCGAAGGTGCACGTCCTGTGCGGCCAAGCGCTGTTTGTAGACGCGCTAGAAGTGGTCCATGAGGGATGCGACCTCTGCGAGAGATTCCACCTCCCGTGGGCTCGCGACTGGATCGAGCTGACCGGAGTCCGCGCTCTCCTGGGCCTCGGTAGAGTGGCAGAGAGTCGAAGTTTGCTTGCGAGACTTGAGTCAGCAGCCGAGCGGACTGAGGACACAGCGTTCCGGTTCGTGTACGCACGCTCACGAATTCAGCTCGAACTGGCTGAAGCCAGCACGCCCCAAGCCGACTACGAACCGCCTCCCGCCATCGAGCCCGTCGCCGCAGCCCCGGTCGCTGAGCTCCGAGCGTTCGCAGCTCTGCGGGCGGCATTCGGAGGCGACCAACAGGCCGCGAAACGCCTTGCTAGGGAAGCCGCAACCATGTCCGGCGCCGTCGAACCGGTTTGCTATTCGGGTCTCGCCATAGCGTTGGCTGACGACCTCGAGGAAGGCGATCTGTCACCGTCAGCAGCGCTCCAGAACGCTGTCGCGAACGCAATCGCTCGAAGGCTCGTCGAGGCCGTTCTAGTCGTGGCGCGCCGTCACGAGCCGCTCGCCACTTGGGGCGCTACTCGGCCCGTGTTGGCTGAAGCGCTCGGTCGCGCCCGCCTCGTCGCGACCGCCAGCGGGTTGGGCGAGCCGGAATGCATTGCTGATCTTGCAGCGCGAGGGCTCACGCCACGAGAACTCGAGGTGCTCGCACTCCTCGCGCAGGGTCGGACGAACGCCGAGATCGCGCGAGCGCTAGTCGTGAGTCTCGCTACAGCGAAGACTCACGTCAGCCGGATTCTCGGAAAACTAGAAGTGCGGAACCGGGCTGAAGCTACTCGCCTCTATCTTGCGATAGACGGGTCCGGAACTCAGGCAGCCGACGCCTCCGCCTCCTCTAGCTCCGGGTGAGCCTGCGCCTCAATGGCGAAGTGCGCGGTAGCGCCCCTCGCGTAGAGATCGCCGCCCCTTGCCAACACCACGAGGAAAGCGTCAACAACTGGCGCATCGAATTGAGTTCCGGCTCCATCTGCCAATCGTCGAAGCGCTTCACTCACCGGGAGCGCACCACGGTTCGGCCGGCCGGACGTCATGGCGTTGTAGGCGTCGGCGACGCAGATGATTCGCGAGATGAGGGGGATCTGGTTGCGGGGCACGCCGTCTGGGTACCCGTTCCCGTCCACTCGCTCGTGGTGATGACGAACAATCGTTGCGATCTCGTCGTAGTCCTCGACGTTCCGGAGAATGCGCTCACCGATGACCGGGTGCTCTTCCATTCGTAGCCGTTCCTCCGGCGTCAGCGGACCGGCTTTTTCGAGAACCTCCGGGGGTAGGCCGACCTTTCCGATGTCGTGGAGAAGGCCAGAAAGATGCGCTCGTCGCACTGTCCTGTCATCCAGTTCGAGCATCTCCGCTATGTCACGTGAGTAGATTGCTACGGCAGCGGAGTGGCCAGCCGTGTATCTATCTCGCGCGTCTAGCGCAGCCACGAGTGAGCGGGCGAATGAAAGACTCGCCCTTTCGAGCCGCGTATTGGCGCCGCGGAGATCTTGGGCCAATTCCCGCTGCTCCTGATACAGGGCGAACAGCCGCTGTGCAGCGAAAGCGGGTGGGAGAAACAAGAGAACGACCCAGTGCGACACTGACAGATAGGCATATGCGAGCGGGCCAACCACGGTTGCGGCCAGAAGGGACGACACCACTATCTGCGGTGCGGCATAGCGCAACGCGTCGTCAAGGCTTACTCGTCGCAGCAGCAACACGACTCCCGAGAGAACGGCGTCGGTAACGTGTGCTGCCACGGCAGCCAGAATCGTGATCAGTGCCACGAGCACGAACTCGTGTTGCAGCGAGAGTCCACCAGCCGCTTCGGCAACTAACCCGGTAACGCCTGCCGTTCCAGCCCGCGCAGCTGTATAAACCGCCCACCGCATCAGCGGAATCGGGAGAGTCAGCATGGAGGCAGCGCCAACAATGATCGCTTCGACGGGCCCGAGTGCCACTGCGGCGAAGATCACCGGCAGTAGCGAGATCGAGACTTCGACATCTGCGAGCACGCGCACCGTGCTCCGCTCCGCGCCCGCGGCAAGCGCCGCAAGGACAAACATCACCCAAAGCGGTCCTGTCCAACCAAAACTGACGGCGTATGCGACACAGCCGATTGCGCCACCGGCCAGGGTCGCCAAGTAGGCGATCAACGCCCTGCGGTTCGGTTGCGCGGCCCCCCAAACGAGGGATATACGCGCTTCGCCGTCGCCCCTTCGAGGAAGGGAGAGTTTCGTGGGCAACAAGGTAGTCCGCCTAACTCTGGTTATGGGATCGCTCGCTGCACTTGCAGCGGTGGTCGCGGGCATTCGCGGCTGGTAAGCGATCCACTACCCGTAGAGGTAGACCTCCGTCAGGACAACCACATCCCTCCAATGGGGGATTGGGAAGCCTGGCGGGGGCTTCCTCGCTTGGCGGACCACTAACGCGCGGAGCGCGTTAGTCGACCAGTTCTCGGCGAAATCCGATGGCGACGGCATGCGCCCTGCTGCGCGCCTGCAGCTTCGCCAGGAGATGTCTCACGTGGGACTTGACCGTTTCTTCCGAAAGGAAGAGTCGCTCGCCGATCTCGGTTCACGAGCCCCTCAGCGATGTGCTGTAGGACCTCGATCTCACGAGCCGTCGGCTCTTGCTCCAGCTTTCGCGCTGGCGGCGTCCGCAGTGGTACAACCTCCGCAGCGGAGCTGCTGGCGGCGCCCCGACGCTGCGCCGCTTCCTCGAAGCGACGAGCGTGGTTGAGGTACCGCGCCAGAATCTCTCTGCGTTCTGCTTGATCCACGTCCCAAGCATCGGCGCGGTACCCCGTTCCGCTCTTCCCCATATCGAGGGACGGATAGACGGATTTAGCCGAGAACCCTCAACCGAGGGGTGCCTGCGACTCCCAACGGGGGGCACCCAACCGCTCGGCTGGTGGGGGAACTACCGCTCGAGCTTTGCTACGGCGGCCAGATCTCGCATGGCGGCGAGCCGCGTCAGCGCCTGGGTCTCGAGCTGGCGCACCCGCTCGCGGGTGAGATCGAGCTCCTCGCCGATCGCCTCGAGCGTCCACGGATCGCCCGCGAAACCGAAGCGATACTCGAGGATGCGGCGCTCCCGCTCTGGCAGAGCGTCGAGGCCGCGCCGAACGCCCTGCTTTCGCAGCGACTCCTCGGCCTCCTCGAACGGATCATCGGCCTCGTTGTCGGCGAACAGATCGCCCAGCTCGCCCTCGTCCTCGGAGCCAACCGTCTGGTTGAGGCTCACAGATGCGTGTGCCGCATCAAGGGCTTCCTGGACGTGCTGCAGCTCGAGGCTCGTCACCTTGGCGAGCTCCTCGACCGTTGGCTCGCGGTTGAGCTCGGCTTCGAGGCGCCTGCGGGCGCGAGTGAGCTTCTGCTGTCGCTCGACGACATGAACGGGCACGCGGATCGTGCGCGCCTGGTTTGCGACGGCACGCTGGACCGCCTGGCGGATCCACCAGGTCGCGTAGGTCGAGAACTTGTACCCGCGGCGCCAATCGAACTTCTCGACGGCGCGGTTCAGGCCGATCGTGCCCTCCTGGATCAGATCCAGGAACGGGACACCCACGCCCCGGTAGCCCTTGGCGATGGACACGACGAGACGCAGGTTCGACTCGATCATCGTGCGCTTTGCGACGGGATCGCCCTTTTCGATGCGCTTCGCGAGTGCCACCTCCTCGGCGGCCGTGAGCAGCTTGTGTCGCCCGATATCGGCAAGGAACAGCTGCAGCGAATCGCCAGCGCCTGCCGCGGAGTCGGGTGTGAAGTCGAGCTTCCCCGCCTGCTTCGCGGCGGCCTCTGTGATTTGAACGCCCAGCGCATCGAGTTCCTCACGAAGCTCGGCTACATCGTCGTCTGAGACCTCGTGCTCGGCGACGAACGCCTCGAACTCGGTCGGCTCGACGTAGCCGCGCTCCTCTGCGTTGTGGAGCAGGATGCGGCCAGGCTCGGTCTCGAGCAATGGTGTTGCGGTACGGCTCACTTTTCTCCTACTGCTGGGTTCCTGCAGGATACTTACCCTGCACTGCCGAGGCGTCACTTCCGTGTAGTCGGTGACTCCCTAGCCGGGGCATCTCTGCCCCGCAATAGAGGTAACGCCAGCAGGGGGCCGGGTATTCCTCTGAGGGCTAGCGAAAAGGGCTAACCGCCCGCAGCGACGGCGGTTTTGTCGGTCTTTCGCTGCGGGAAGTCGAACTCGACCTTCCCTTCCTCGTTCAGGACGAGGCGCGCCCGAAACGGCTTGCCGGCCTTGCTGCGGAAGCCGGAAACGACCTCCTTGGTCTTTCCCTCTTCGAGCAGCTGCCGCGCGAGCTCAGGAGTGATCGTGCGACTGGCGACGCGCTTCCAGATCACGAAGCCGCAGCCGACCTCCTCGCGGTTCTTCCAGCTCGTACAGCCATAGGCGCGGCTGTTCTCTTTGATGATCTCGCCGGTCTCGTCACCGCAACGTGGACACGGCCCGAGCTCTACCCGCTCGGGGCGCAGCTTCTCGGCGTCGAGCGCCTCGATTCGATCGACGGTCTCCTTGGCAAATGCCGCGATGCCATCAATGAAGCCCTTGCGGTCGCCGCTGCCCTTCTCGATCTCGCTGAGGCGATGCTCCCACTCGCCCGTCAAGTCGGGCTGGGTGAGGGCATGGCCGTCGAGCATGTTCACCACCTGGAGGCCCTTGGGCGTCGGCATCAGCTCGCGACCGCCGCGCTCGATGTATTCGCGGCGGATGAGCGTCTCGATGATCTCGGCGCGGGTCGCAGGCGTCCCGAGGCCGCCGGTCTTCATGGCCTCGCGAAGCTCCTCGTCCTCGACGAACTTGCCGGCCGTCTCCATCGCAGAGAGCAGGGTGGCCTCGTTGTAGCGGGGCGGCGGCTTCGTCTCCTTCGCCTCCATCGTCGCCTCGGCGCAGCGCACCTTCATCCCTTCCTCGAGCTCGGGCAGCTCGCCGCCCTCGGTGCTGTCCTCGTCCTGCGCCTTGGGCTCGTCGGGCTCGACTCCGTAAATCGCACGCCAACCGGCCTCGAGCGTGATCTTGCCGCGGGTGCGGAAATGCTCCTTGTCGACCTCGGTGACGACCAGCGTCCTGGCGTACTTGGCCGGAGGGTGGAAGACCGCGAGGAAGCGCTTCGTCACGAGATCGAAGATCTTCTGCTCGTCCTCTGAGAACTCGTCGGTGTCGTGCTGGACGTCGGTTGGGATGATCGCGTGGTGGTCATCGACGCGATCGTCGTTGACGATGCGCGAGAGCGGCACTTCGTTGCCCGATCCGAACAGATCGATGACGTTCTGCGCGAACGGCGCGTAGGCCGGAATCGGCAGCAACGTCTCGGCGATCGGCACTAGCTGTGGGACCATGTCGCCCGAGAGGTAGCGCGACGACGTTCGTGGGTAGGTCAGCGCCTTCTTGCCTTCGTAGAGCGACTGGGGCGGCCGAGAGCGTCCGGCGTGCCGAGAAGCCGAAACGCGAGTTCGCGTCGCGCTGCAGGCTGGTCAGGTCGTAGAGAAGCGGTGCCCGTTCGGTCTGCTTCTTGCGCTCGGCCTTGACGACCGTGCCGTCCGCGCCAGAGACGCGGCTGACGATGTCGGTGGCCTGGCCTTCCTTCTTGATCCGGCTCTGGTCGCGTTCGGTTTCTCGTCGCTCTTCGAGCTCGACCGAGTACCAGAGGCCGGTGTAGCCGGCCCGGCTGGGCGACTCGAACGTGCCATGGACGAGCCAGTACGGCTCGGGCGTGAAGGCCTGTATCTCACGTTCGCGCTTGACCATCAGGGCGAGCGTTGGCGTCTGCACGCGGCCAAGCGACACGACGCCGCCGACCCAGGCGCGGCCGCGAAGTGTGGCGGCGCGAGTTGCGTTCATTCCGACGAGCCAATCGGCCTCGGAGCGCGAGCGGGCGGCAGCCTCGAGCGGTCCGAGCTCCTCGGCGGGACGCAACTCCTCGAAGCCGTCCTTGATCGCCTGCTTGGTCATGCTCGAAATCCAGAGGCGCTGAATCGGCTTGGGCTCGTTGCCCTTGCCCCAGTCGACGGTGTCGATGATGTAGGCGAAGATCAGCTCGCCTTCGCGACCGGCGTCACAGGCGTTGATGACCTGGGAGACGTCGTCGCGCACCAGCAGCTTGTGGATCACGTTGAGCTGCTTGGTCGACTTCGCATCGCGCGGCTTGAGCTTGAACTCCTTCGGAACGATCGGCAGGTCGTCGAACTTCCACCGCTTCAGCTTCTCGTCGTAGTCCTCGGGCTCGGCAAGCGTGACGAGATGGCCCACGGCCCAGCCGATGACATACTCGTCGGACTCGAGGTACCCGCGATGTTTTTTGAACGCCCCTGGAAGGGCGTTCGAGAGGTCGGTACCAACGGACGGTTTCTCGGCGACTATCAGAGTCTTGGACACGGCAACACGTTAGCTAACGCTCAGGTTACGGCCTCGCTGTGGGTCTCAATATCGGACGGACGGGACGTGCCCTTTACCGCAGCTCGACCGGCGCCAATCGCCACGGCAAGGCGTGAGCCACTAGCATGCCGCTGTTCGTCACCCCCCGGACGACACACGTTGTTCACCGATGCGCGCGCCTCTCGTGGGCGCGCGTAGTCTGCGGGCGATGAACCCGGCCATGCTGGCGGCCCTCGCCGTCCTTCGATGACGGCGCGGCCGTTGCTGGTCGTCGACGGCGACTCGCTCGCGCACCGAGCCTTCCACGGGCTGCCGAAGTCGACCAAGGACGCCAACGGGCGGCCCGCCAACATGCTGGCCGGTCTCGCGAACATGCTCACCACACTGTGGGACGCGTCTCGACCGCGAACGATTCTGACCTGCTGGGACACGCTCACCACGCCCACCTACCGGCACGAGACGCTGGCTAGCTACCAGGAAGGGCGCGAGTTCGACCCCGAGCTGCTCGAGCAGCTCGATCGGCTACCGGGCCTCTCGGAGGCTTTTGGCTTTCCTCAAGCGAAAGCGCCGGGCTATGAGGCCGATGACTTCCTAGCCGCGGCGTGCGCGGTCGAACGGGAGCAGGATGGAGTGGCTGCGGTCGTCACGAGTGACCGGGATGCGTTTCAGCTGGTCAGCGACTCGGTCATGGTCTTGCTGCCGAAACGGGGAGTGTCGGAGCTCGAACATGTCGGACCGCACGAGGTGATGGAGCGCTACGGCGTCCGGCCCGACCAGGTCGTGGATTTCATTGCGCTGCGTGGCGACCCGTCAGACCGGATTCCCGGCGCGAAGGGCATCGGGCCGGTCCGCGCAGCCGCCCTGCTCGCCGAGCACGGCTCGCTCGAAGCGATCCTCGAGGCCGGCCGCTTCGAGAGCGAAGCAGAGGCACTGCGCACGTACCGCGAGATCGCGACGATGCGGGAGGACGCGCCCCTCCCACCGCTGCCCGACGCGGCTCCCGACTGGGACGGCGCCGCCCGCTGGGCCAGGGAGGCGGGGCTAGGACGAGTCGCCGAGAGGATCGAAGGCCGCCTCGACCAGGAGCGCTGCTAGGCGGAAGCGCCCGCCTCGCGACGCGCTCCTGGCGGGACAAGGGCCACATGCTGCTCACGGGGCCCATGGACGCCGAGCGCGAGAATCTGCTCGATATCGGCGCTCTTGCTCGGGCCCGAGATGATCGCGAGCGAGCTCGGCAGACGCCCATCGAGCGCGGCGAAGAGCGCCGCGAGATCGGGCAGCAAGAGTCGCTCGTCGAGGACCACGATGTGAACGTCGGGGAGCAGCGAGCTCGCGCGCGCCTCGGTCGGAGCGGCGGCGAGCACGACACTGCCAGGGTCTGCGAGGCCGAAGATCGCCGCCGAGCGGCCAGCGTCGGCGATGTCGGGAACGACGCCGCGATGGACGATCAGCCCGTTGCGCTCTGCGTTGGCGGTGAACGTCTCGACGAGGTCGCTCATCGCGCATCCCTGTAGCGGCGCCGTGCGAAGCTCGGCAGCTCGCGGCCGCTCGCCCAGACCTTGCCCGGGCCGAGAACCGCAGCCCAGCGCTGTGTGATGCGAGCCAGTGATGTGCTCAGTCGGTAGCCGATGGGCGTCGACCAGGCATGCGACCAGAGCCAGAAGCCGAGCCGCTCGTGCCAGGGAGCATTGCGGCTCTCGACGAGGTCGCGGCGCAGCTCGAGCAGGAGCTCGTGGAGTGGGATCTTGACGGGACACGCCTCGGTGCACGCGCCGCAGAGCGACGACGCATGCGGCAGACCGGGTGCGTCATCGAGGCCCACGAGCAGGGGGACAAGCACCGCCCCCATCGGCCCGGAATACACAGGGCCATAGGCCTCGCCAGCAGTGTGGCGATAGACGGGGCAGACGTTGAGGCAGGCGCCGCAGCGAATACAGGCGAGCATCTCCTCGTACTTGCTGTCGAGAAGGTTGCGCCGCCCGTTCTCGAGGAAGACGACGTGCAGCTCGTCCGGGCCGTCCTGCTCGCCCTCGCGGCGAGGGCCGGTCACGAGGTGTGTGTAGCTGGTCAGCGGCTGGCCGGTTGCGCTCCGACCCAGTAGCTCGAGCAGGTCTGGAAGGTCATCGAGCCGCTCGACCAGGCGCTCGATTCCGGTGACCGCGATGTGCACCTTCGGGAGCGATGCGACCAGGCGTCCGTTGCCCTCATTGGTGACGGTCACGATCGTCCCTGTCTCGGCGACAACGAAGTTGGCCCCGGTCACACCAACGTCTGCAGTCAGGAAGACTTCGCGAAGCTGGCGACGCGCGGCCGCGGTCAGCGCTTCGAGCTCGGGCGCGACCTCGACTCCCTCGATCTCGCTGAAGAGGCGCGCCACATCCTCCTTCGACTTTTCGATTGCGGGCGCGACGATATGGACCGGGTGCTCGTTCTCGAGCTGGAGGATGTACTCGCCGAGGTCGGTCTCGACCGACCTCAAGCCAGCCCCTTCAAGCGCGTCGTTGAGCGCGATCTCCTCGGTTGCCATCGACTTCGACTTCGCGACCAGCTTCGCGCCTCGCCGACGGCAGACGTCGACGATGTAGGCGTTGGCCTCCTCTGCGGTCGCGCAGACGGCGACATGCCCGCCCATGGCCTCGAGCCGCTCTCGGAAGCGCTCGAGATTACGATCGAGGTCGCGAATCGCGCGCATTCTGATCTCATGGGCGCGCTCCCGCCGGGCCTCGACATCACCGAGCTCCTCCCAGGCGCGGACGCGCTCGTTGCGAAGCCGCGCGGTCGAGCTGTCGATCACCCCCTGAACACGCTGGTCGGCGAGCTTGCCGCGCGCGATCACGCGGAAGCGCTGCCTGGGCTGCGTCAGATCAGACAGCGTCAACCCCCTGGCGCAGGGCCGTGGCGAGATGGACGACCGGGAGGCCACCGGCTCTCGTCGTCCGGCCGCCGAGGTGCATCAGGCAGCCCGGGTCAGCGGTGACGAGAGCCTCGGCACCGACGTCCCGTGCCCCGGCGAGCTTGTCGTCTGCCATCGAGACCGATACTTCGGGTTGGCGAACCGAGAATGTCCCGCCGAAGCCACAACAGAGATCGGGCCGCACGAGTGGGACGAGGGTGGCGCCCGTGCGCTCGAGCAGCCGGCGAGGCGCGTCATGGATGCCGAGGTCGCGCAGCATGTGGCAGGAGTCGTGGTAGGCGAGCGTCCGCCCGCGGTTCGTCTGGGTCAGCTCGACCCCGAGGTGGTCGAGGTACGACGCAAGCTCCCACACCTCGTGAGGCTCGGTGCCGAGGAGCTCTGGGAGGTAGTGCGACGCCATGGTCGCGCATGAGCCCGATGGAACGATGACCGGGGCATCGTGCGAGAACGCCTTCGCGAACGTCTTCGCGACGCGTCGCGCGGCTGTTCGGTGGCCCGAGTTGAAGGCGGGCTGCCCGCAGCACACCTGCCGCTTGACGAAGCTGACCTCGACGCCCGCGTCGCCGAGCAGCCTCTCGGCGTCACGGATGGCATCGGGGAATAGCAGATCCCCCAGGCAGGTGGCAAAGAGCTGAACCCGGCGCAACGACCTAGCCGGCTTGCTCGATGAGTGCTCTGTAGTCCTCGCGGATCGGGTGGAAGAAGTCGAGAACCGCGCAGCCCTCGGGTCCCGCCGCACCCGCGTGCTCGGTGTTGCCGGGGATCGTGTAGGCACCGCCGGGGCCGAGCCGGTGGTCCTCGCCGGCGATCGTCATGACGATCTCGCCCGAGACGACGTAGCCGATCTGCTCGTGAGGGTGTGAGTGCAGCGGCACGACGCCGTCGGGCTCGAGCTCGACGAGGTTGAGCATCGCTGCGTCGCCGAACAGAGCTTTCATCTGAACCCCGTCCGCGATCTGGGTCGGTGACAAGCCATGAATCGAGGCGACCTGTGGCTCTGACATGGACTGAACCATAGTGCCTCGCCGGGCGAGAGATGCCCAGGTTGGGGACCGACCCGGGCGGGCCGTACCGCCGATCGAGGGGGCTACTTTCCCCTGGTGCGGAGGATCTTGGCCGACGTCTGCGGCGAGACGTTGCGACCCGTGACCAGCACGACCGGCCTCGTGTTGCCGAAATCGATCTTCTCGGCGAGCACGGCCGAGGAAGCCACCGCCCCGGCGCCCTCGACGATCAGACCGTGCTCGGTCGCCAGGTAGCGCATGCCCGCTTCGATCTCTTTCTCAGAGACCGAGACGATCGAGTCGACGTAGCGCTGCGCGAGGTCGAGCGTGATCGCCCCCTCCTCGAGATTGCCGGCAAGGCTGTCGGCCAGCGTCGACTTGCCCTTGACCCGTTTGGCCTTGCCGCCGTCGAAAGCGGTGCTGAGCGCCGGCGCGTTCTCGGCGCCGACGCCGATTACGCGGACGCCCGTCCGCTGCGTCGCCCAGAGTGCAACACCGCTGAGCAGGCCGCCGCCTCCGACGGGGCAGACGATCGTGAGCGCCCCCTCTATGCGTTTAAGAAGCTCGACGGCGATGGTTCCCTGCCCCGCGACGACAAGCCGATCGTTGTAGGGCGAGATGAAGCGCCCATCCTTGCTCGAGAGCTTGAGGGCGTGGCGCTCGGCAGTGTCATACGACGCGCCGTACTTGACGACCTTGACCTCGAGCCCCTCGAGTGCCCTGAGCTTCGACGCCTCGACGCCCTCGGGCACGACGACCGTTGACTCGAGCTCGAGCACGGCGGCGGCATGCGCGACGGCAAGAGCGTGGTTACCCATCGAGGCGCTGACGACATGCGTCCCCGTCGCGAGCGGCATCAGGGCGGTCAGCGCACCGCGAATCTTGAACGAGCCGGTCGGCTGCAACGTCTCTACGGCAAGGACCGATCCCTGTCGAAGCTTCGGCGCGTCGACGACCGTGACCGGTCGCACGAGACCGGCGATGCGCGACGAGGCATCGAGCACGTCGGCTCTGGTCGGCGGAACTGGTCGCGCGCGTGCCATTCAGCTCACCCGGCCGCCTGGCGCAGCGCCGGCAGAAGCATCGTTCCGATCTCGTCGGCCGAGTCCGCCGGCTCCTGGCCTTCGGCTGGGACCGGGAAGAGCACGAGATGCGTGGTGCCGACATCGCGAAACTCGAGCAGGCCCTCGACGCAGGCGTCGACATCGCCGGCGACGTTGTAGCGCCCGGCGAGATCGCCCACGAAGCGAGGCTCGTTGTAGCGCCAAGCGAGATGCTCGTCGGCCCTGGTCTGCGCCTCGTCGGGGTCGTCTCCGAGAGCGAGGTAGGTATACGCACCCCAGGCGTAGTCAGCCGGCAGCTCGCGCCCCACTTTCTCGGCGTCGTCACGGATGAAGTCGAAGGTGCGTCTCACGCTCTTTGGTGTGTACATGTAGGGAAGCCACCCGTCGGCGAGCCGTGCGGCACGGCGCTGCGTCGGCTCCTGTCGCCCGGCGACCCAGAGCGGCGGACCGCCCTCTTGCGCGGGGGTCGGCTCGAGCCAGACATCATCGAGCTGGAAGATCTCGCCGTCGTAGGAAAAGCGCTCACCGGTGAAGTACTTCCGCAAGATCTCGAGTGATTCCTGCGTCCGCCGTCCTTTTCGCTCGAGCGGGATGTCGGTGGCTTCGAACTCCTTCGGGTAGTCGCCGCCCACCCCGAGGCACAGAATCAGCCGCCCATTCGAGACGAGATCGACCCCGGTGAACTCTTTGGCGAGCAGCGTCGGATGCCGCAGCGGAGCGATCGTGGCGGCCGGTCCGATGGCGATCTTCTCAGTGACGGCGGCCATCGCCGCACACATCGTGACGGCGTCCCAGGTGGGCCGGTGAAACATGATGTGCTCACCGGTGAACAGCCCGTCGAACCCGAGCTCCTCGACGCGGCGATACGCGTCGACCCCCCACCACTCTCCACCACATGAGATGCCGACAAACACGCCGGCCGGATCGTAGCGCCCCGCTCAGACTCGTTGCGTTTGAAACAAGCCTGAGACCAGGGGGTAAATGTGCTGTTTGCAGGAACTTCTTGCTATCGAGCGGTACCTTGAAGTCGCCGAAAAACCCCGGGCCGAACTACGCGGCTAGCGCCCAGGTCGCCGCACTTCGATGCCGTGCTGCTCGCGATCCCACATCGATTCGTACTCGGTCTGGGCACGCTCCCTCAGCACGAACTTCGCGATCTTGTGGGTGGGCGTCTTGGGAAGCTCGTCCTCGAAGGCCACGTAGCGGGGAACCATGTAGTACGCCATATTCTCGCGCGCGTACTCGACGACCTCTCGCTCGCTGAGTGTCTGGTCGGCTTTGACGACGTAGATGACGACGTCCTCCTCCCCCAAATCGGACGGGGCGGGAACGGCCGCAGCTTCCTTGACGCGCTCGTTGACCGTGACGATCTCCTCGATCTCGTGTGCCGAGATGTTCTCGCCGCGGCGCCGGATGGCGTCCTTGGCGCGGTCGGCGAAGTGAAAATGCCCGTCGGCGTCGAGGCGGCCGCGATCGCCGGTGTGGAACCAGAGATTGCGAAACGCATCGGCCGTCGCCTCGGCCTTCTTGTAGTACTCCGTGAAGATCGTCCAGGGCTCCTCGGAACGGACGACGACCTCGCCGACGGTGCCCGCGGGAACCTCTTCGTCGTTCTCATCGACGATCCGAGCCTTGATCCCGCTGGCCGCTGTCCCGGACGAGCCAGGGTTGTCGTAGCCCTCCCCGGGCCCGAGCACGTAGGGCGGGAACAGCTCGGTCATCGAGTAGTTGCAGACGAACTCGAGACCCCAGCGCCGCTCGAGCGCCTCTCGCTCGCGCGGCAGCGGCACGACGAAGGCGATCCGCAGCGGGTTGTCCACCTCCTCGGGAACCGGCTCGGCTTTCTCGAGGATGGTCGCGACGCTCATGATCGCGCTGAAGAACGTGGCGCAGTAGCGCTGGACGTCGCTCCAGAAGCGGCTCGCCGAGAAGCGCGGCACGAGCGCGACCGAGGCTCCGGCCCAGAGCGCGGTGAGCGCCTGGTACCAGAGCGCGTTGCCGTGGAACAGCGGCAGGCACGTGTAGAAGACGTCGTCGGGAGTGATCTCGAAGTTCGCTGCGACGCGGTACCCGACTGTCTGCGGGTGGGCGTGCGGGCAGACGCAGCCCTTCGAGGGCCCGGTCGTCCCGGACGTGTACATGATCAGCCAGGGATCGCAGAACCGCACCTCTTCGGCCGGTGCGGCGGCGCCCTTGCCGGCCTCGAACAGCTCGTCGAGTGCGGGCCCGCTGGCCTCGGCAACCCCGTCAGCGCGCGCGTAAACGCCGCGTAGCTCGACCCCGACCGCCGTGGCGGCCTCAGCGACCGAGTCGGCGTAGGCCGCGTCGGCGATCGCCAGGGTGCAGTCGGCGTCGTCCAGGTAGTAGCCGAGCAGCGCGCCCTTCGCTGCGTTGTTGATCGGAACGCCGACGGCGCCGAGCTTGCCGAGCGCGAAGACGAGCCACAGGTACTCGGGGCAGTTCTCCATCATGATCGCGACGTGGTCGCCGCGCTCGACGCCGATGCCTGCGAGGCCAGCGGCAAGCTCGTTCGAGAGTCGCTCCGCATCGGCGTAGCTGTAGACCTCGTCCTCGAACATGAGGTACGGGCGTTCGCCATTCCGCGTGGCGGCGTCGGCGAGGATGTGGCCGATCGTGCGCTCCTCGAGTGGGTAGACGTGCATCGCGGCGGTGCCGGTCAGGCCGCGAGGCCGAGCATGCGGCGCACATCGGCGGCGATCGTCTCGCCCTGGGGCAGGCGCCAGGCGTCGTACTGGGCGAAGTGCGGAGCGTTGATCGATGGGCTCGTGATGCGGACGACCGGTGCGTCGAGGTCGTCGAAGCAGTGCTCACCGACCTCGCTGGCGAGCTCGCCGCTCGGACCGTAGTCGCGGGGCGCCTCGGTCACGACGGCGCAGCGGTTCGTGTGCGCGACCGATGTGAACAGCGTTTCGCGATCCCACGGGACGATCGTCCGCAGGTCGACGATCTCGGCGCTGACACCGTCGCCGGCGAGGAGCTCGGCGGCGTCGAGCATCTTGGCGCGCATGGCGCCGTAGCCGACCAGCGTCACGTCGGCGCCCTCGCGGACGACGCGCGCGCGCCCGATCTCGGCGACGTCATCGGCACCGCCGATCACCTCGCGCGCTCTCAGCATGCTGAGGCTCTCGACGAAAAGAACAGGGTTGTCGTCGCGAATTGCGGCCTTTAGCAGGGCTTTTGCATCGCTCACGCCACCCGGCCAGAGCACCTTCAGGCCAGGGACTTGCGCATACCAGCCCTCGAAGGCCTGGGAGTGCTGCGCGCCCATCCCGACCTCGGAGCCAACCGCGGTCTTGACGACGAGCGGCACCGATGTCTTCCCACCGGAGAAGTAGTGGAACTTGGCGGCCTGGTTGACCAGCATGTCGGAGGCGATCCCGAGAAAGTCCATCAGCAGGATCTCGGCGACCGGCCGCATCCCGACCAGCGCTGCGCCGACGCCGGCGCCGACGATCGCCTGCTCCGAGATCGGAGTGTCCCGCACGCGCTCCGGCCCGAATGCATCGAGGAGCCCACGCGTACAGCCGAACGTGCCGCCGGCGACCGCGACGTCCTCGCCCAGCAGGATGACCCGCGCGTCGCGCTCCATCTCTTCGCGAAGCGCCTGGTTGATCGCCTGCCAGTACTTGGCGGGCTCGGCGCTCTGCTCGGCGGGCTCGGCGGTCGGGGTGGCCTGCTCGCTGCTCATGTGGCGAGGTGTGAGACGAAGAGATCGCCCGGCTCGGGCCGTGGCTGCTTGAGGACGGCGCTCAGTGCCTGCTCGAGCTCGAGCTCGACTCGCTCGCGGGCCTGCTCGACCGCGTCGCCCGGCACCGCGCCGGTGTCGAGAAGCCGTGTCAGCGGATCGCGCTCCTCGAATTGGTCGAGCTCCTCGGGCTCACGGTAATGCTGCGGATCGCCGATCCAGTGCCCGAGCGCCCTGTGGACGCGGCACTCGACGACCGAGGGGCCCTCCCCCGCGCGCGCACGCTCGAGCCCGTCATGGACGGCCCTGGCGACGTCGAGCACCTCCGAGCCGTCGATCGCAACCGTGGCCATTCCGTACGCTTCGCCACGACCGGCGACCGTGCCCGCCGTGAGCGGGTCGGAGTAGGTCATCTCGGCGATGCCGTTGTTCTCGCAGACGAAGACGACCGGGGCCTTCCAGGCGGCGGCGAGATTCAGCCCCTCGTGAAACGCGCCGGTGTTTGCAGCACCGTCACCGAAGAACGCGATCGCGCAGCCGTCGGAGCCCTGCTGACGGAGCCCGATCGCAGCGCCGACGGCAAGCACGAGCCCGGCCCCGACGATGCCGTTCGTGCCGACGATCCCATGCTCGAGATCGACGATGTGCATGTGGCCGACGAGCCCACCGGCATGGCCCCCGGTGCGGCCGATCGACTCGGCGAGAAGCGACTCGAGATCGGCTCCCCAGGCGAGGCAGTGCCCGACGCCCCGGTGGGTGGAGAAGAGCACGTCGTTCTCGCCACGCGCCATCGCTACGCCTACCGGAGTGGCCTCCTGACAGAGGCCGCTGTGCAGCACCGTCCCATCGGCGTGCTTGTCCTCGACGAGCTCGATCATCCGCTCCTCGACGCGACGCAGGCGCAACATCCGCTCATAGGCGTCGACGGCGTCGAAGGCCATCAGCTGTAGGCCTTCCGGACCTCGGCGAGCGTGTTTGTGAAGCCGTCCCACGACTCGCCTGGCTCGTAGCCACCAAACGGGAACACGATCGGCGTGTCGACACCCGCTGCGACGCACTCCTCGATGCGTCTGGCGCAGTGGTCGGCGTCGCCGATCACGACAACGGCATCGGCCATCTCATCGGTCACGAACTGCTCGGTCTCCCCCGTATCGAGCTGCGTCCAGCCATTTCCCTCTGGATCGCGCTCACGGATCTCGCCCCACGAATCGCGCAGCTGGCGAGCCTCGGTCTCGAATCCGGCCAGCGCGAACATGTCGTTGTAGAAGGGCAAGTTGTTGTACCAGGCAACCTGGCGGCGAGCGATGGCGCGCGCCGCCTCTGGCTCGTCGGTGACGCAGGTCGGGATCATCAGCCCGAGATCGAAGTTGGCCTGCGCGCGGCCTGCTCTGGCCAGGCCCTCGGCGACTGCCTTTACTCCGATCTCGACGTAGGAGAGCGGCGAGAAGTACATGAGCATGCCGTCGGCGACCTCACCGGCGAGCCGCATCATCCCGGGCTTGAGCACGGCGATCCAGATCGGCACGTGCGAGCGTCGTGGCTCGAAGCCGAGCCGGTACTGCGTGCTCTTCACCCGCTCGCCCTCGAAGTCCATCACCTCGCGGCGGTGGATACGGCGGATCACCTCGACATACTCGCGCATCCATTGCAGCGAGGGCTCGTACGAGAGCCCGTGCCAGCGCGTGGTGGTCCGCTCGTGGCCGACGCCGATGCCGAGGATGAACCGGCCGTCGGAGAGGTCGTCGATCGTCGCCGAGGCCATGCCGACGGTGGCGTGCGAGCGAACCGGCAGTGAGATCGCAGCGGTGCCGATCTCGATCCGCTCGGTGGCACAAGCGAACGCCGTGAGAATGCAGATGGCGTCGCGACTCCAGGCCTCCGGCATGAACGCGGCGTCGTAGCCCTGCTCCTCGGCGAAGGTCGCCATGCGGACGAGATCGTGCGTCGTCAGGCTCGGATCGAGGACGGGGACGACTGCGCCCAGACGCTTCATACGGGGAGTTCTAGTCGCGCGCGTGTGGCGGCGCAACGCCATCCGCTAGCGCGGGACCGGCGCGCGCATACCTGAGCGCGCTACTCGCGCAGCTTCGCGGTCGCCGCTTCGTCGAGCACCAGGGTCTCGTCGTCGGCGCTGCCGGTCACGACCACGCCGTAGACTTCGCGCGCGGCTTTGGGAGTCACGTAGCGCTCGAGCACGTCCCCGAAGACCCGCTGCGGGTCGCGATCGGTCGGCGGCCCGTACCCGCTCCCGCCGTTGTCGATCGCCCGGATCATGTCACCGGCCTCGAGCTCGACGAGGAAGAAGTTCTCCTGCTCCTCTTCGCTCCCGTCGGCACGCACGACGACGTTGCTCCCCGGCTTAGCGTCATGGCCGCCACGCACGCCGCGCGGCGGGTTCTGGATGCCGTTGCAGATGTCGATCACGGTGACGGTGCTCTGGCGGGCGCCGAAAGTCACCTCGGTCGCGGCCCCGCCGCGCTGGCGCCCGGCGCCGGCCGAGTCCGGTATCAGCCGCATCGACTCGATCAGGAACGGCGTGCGCTGCTCGTCGACCTCGACGCTGTCCCGGTAGAGCATGCCGAGGCCCGGCGGGATCAGCACGTAGTCCATTCCGTCGTGGGTGGGTGTGGCGGGCCCACCGCCGCCCATGATGAAGATCTGGTTGACGTAGGCGGCGTCGTTCTTCCGGTAGTCGTTGCCCGAGACGACGCCGGCGCCGGCCGAGTTGCAGTAGCAGCACATGCCAAGGCCATGGCCGTCGCCCAGATCGGCGAACGCCGCCTGCGTCAGATTGATCACGAGGTCTGATGCGTTCGTCGTCGCGGTCGAGCAGCTGAAGGGGAACTCGGGAATGCCGACGATGCAGCCCTCGCGGAGGAGCACCTTGACGTGGCGAAAGCTCCCGGCGTTGTGCTGGATGTCGGGATCGAGACAGCAGAAGACGGCCTGCGCAGCCCCGCTCGTCGCGGTCGCCTCGGTGAGGTTCATGCCGACCGGCAGGTTGTCAATGTTGTTGCGCAGATCGACGGTGATCGTGCCCACGTCAGGGTCGACGTCGACGGGAATGCCATCAGGCAGGAACGGCATGACGGCGTCGTGTCGCCCGGACGCGGTGAGCTTCTTCTTCGGCATCCGCTTGATCGAGGCCTCGACGCGACGCGACGTGTAGTCGAGCCACTCGCCGAAGAAGCGCCGAACGGTCTCCTTGCCGTACTTGGCGACGAACTTCTTCAGCTCGCGCTCGCCGACGCGAGCCGCCCCAATCGCCGAGAGGAAGTCGCCATACCACTGCTCTGGCACACGAATCCGTCGCTTGCACATGCGGACGATGTCGTCGACGTTCTCGTAGTCCTCCTGCACCTTGACGCAGGGGAAGATCATCGCGCCCTCGGCATAGACGTCACGGGCGTTGGCCATGTACGTCGTCGGCAGAGCGTTGCCTGTATCGGCAACGTGGCACTTGACGGTCACCGTGAAGAAGTGCTCGCCCTCGTGGAACACGGGTACAAGGGTGACGTGGTCTGCGGGATGCGAGTTGCCGACGTAGGGGTCGTTGTCGAGGAACGCGTCGCCTTCCTTGAAGTCGGGATGCAGCTCCTTCATGGATCTGCTCTGGAGGTGCGAACCAAACATGTGCATGGGGATCGCCGCCGCGATTGCGAGCAGCTCGTCGTCCGAGGTGTTGATGCCGCAGGAGAAGTCGCGCGCCATGCCGATCACCGACGAGCGCGCCGTGAGAACGACCGTCTCGGTCACCTCGCGCAGGATCGCGTCGAGGCGGTTCGCCATGATCGCTAGCTGGACGGGGTCGATCTCGGCATCGGAGTCCATGCCGACCGCCTCGGCCGCCGCGACCGCATACGCGGTCGGGTCGACCTCGAGCAGGTAGTTGTTGGTCGCCGTGACGCGGCAGGTCGAGCCGGCATGCACGACAACGGTGGTGGTCGGCTCCTCGATGATCGCCGGCCCCACGATGACATTCCCCGGCTCGAGCTCGGCGCCCTCGTAGACGCTCGTCTCGGTCGCACCGGTGCGCTCGAAGTAGGCCGACGTCGTCCTACTCGGAGTCGGCGTCGTCTCGGTGACGCCCTCCATGGTCGGCTCGTGGGGCTTAGGCAGGATCGCGGTGAGGCGCCCCTTCCAGTTCAGGCATTCGATCGGACCCTCTGGGTCGTTGATGGCGTAGAACCGTTCGTGCACGGCGTCGAACGTCTCCTTGATCGTGACGACGTCGCTGTCGGAGCCGATGCGCTTGATCCGGAGCGGCACCTCCATCTCCCACTGCTGGTTCAGGTAGCGGGCCTCGACGAACCAGCTCCGCTCGAATCGGTCGATGCCTCGCGCCTGCATGCGCTCGGCGAATGCGTCCATCTCGGCGGCGATCAAGGCGAGCGTCGCATTGACGCCATCGGTGTCGAAGTGGTCGGTGTGCGCGTACTGGCTTCCCGTGAACTCGGCGACGATGTCCGAGAACTGCGCGCCACAGGCGCTGAGCGCACCGGCCGTGCGCGGAACCAGCACCCGCTCGCAGCCAAGCGCACGAGCGATCGGGACGATGTTCAGGCCGGCCGCCCCGCCACCGGCCACGAGCACGCTCTCGGCCGGGTTGACCCCCTCCTTGACGGTGATCTGCTCGATCGCCTTGATCATCTCCTCGCTCGAGAGCGTGAGAATCGCGCTCGCCGCCTCCTCGGTCGTCAGGTCGAGCCGGGATCCGATCCGCGATACGACTGCCCGTGCCGCCTCGACGTCGAGCTCCATGCGCCCGCCGAGGAAATGACCCGGATCCATGTAGCCGAGCACGACAGCCGCGTCGGTCACCGTCGGCTCGTCGCCGTCCTGCTGGTAGCAGGCCGGGCCCGGATCCGCTCCCGCGCTCTGCGGTCCAACGCGCAGCAGGCCACCGTCGTCGATCCAGGCAATCGAACCGCCCCCGGCGCCGATCGAGCGGACGTCGACGGTGGGTACGCCCAGGTTGTGACCTGCGAACTCCTCGATCAGCCACGTTTCCCGCGCGTACTTGATCAGCCCGTCTCGAATCAGGCTGACATCGAAGGTCGTGCCGCCAGCGTCGACGACGATCGCGTCGCTGCCGAGCTGGTTCGACTCGACGTAGGCGAGCCCGGCGAGGGGCGCCATGGCAGGCCCTGACTTGACCATGTTGATCGGCCGCTCGATCACGTCGTCGGCGTGCATGATGCCGCCGCCGGACGTGCTGATCAAGAACTCGCCGTCGAAACCGGCGCTCGTGAGGTCCTCGCGGAATGAGCGCAAGTGCTCCTGCATGAGCGGTTTCAATGACGCGTCGATGGCGGTCGACGAGGTCCGCGGATACTCCCGGACAATGAGGTTGAGCTGGTGAGAGAGCGTGTAGGGCACGCCGGGGAGCACGTCCTCGATCAACTCGCCGACGCGTTGCTCGTGGTCGGAGTTGGCGATCGACCAGAGAAAGGACACTGCAACGGCCTCGACGTTGCGCTCGGCGACCTTCACAAGCACCTCTCGCGCGGCCGTCTCGTCGAGCACGGTCTCGACACCGCCCTCGGCATTGATGCGCTCGGGAATCTCATAGGTGAGGTTGCGCGGGACGTATGGCGGCGGAAAGTCACGCGATAGATCGAAGGGGTTGCGCTTGCCACCCTGGCGATAGACGAGGATGTCTGGGAAGCCCTTCGTGACGAGCAAGGCTGTCTTCGCCACCGTGCTCTCGACGATCGCGTTGGTCGCTCGCGTCGTCCCGTAGACGAAGACGTCGGTCTGCGCGAGCAGCTTGGCCGGGTCGTCACCGAGCTCCGAGGCGAGGCTCGTGAAGCCGGCCTCGAACCCGTTGTAGGGTCGCTCGCGGTCGGTAAGCCCCTTGCCGACGGTGAGCGCGCCAGAGGCGTCGGACATGACGACATCAGTGAAGGTGCCGCCGACGTCGATGACGATTCGTCGCATGCCGCTTCCGCGCCGCTCCGTGGCGCCTCAGGCGCGCAGCGCTGCCGTTGCCGCCTCGTCGAGCGCGAGCGTCTCGTCGTCGGCGTTCCCCGTGATCACGACGCCGTACACGTCACGCGCCGCATCGATCGTCACGTAGCGCTCGAGCACGTCCTCGAAGACGCGACGCGAGTCGCGCTCGGTCGGCGGCGCGTAGCCACTGCCACCCTGGTCGATCCCGCGGATGCGATCGCCGGCCTCGAGCTCGATCATGAAGAAGTTCCCGAGCACCTCCCGGTCACCGTTCGCCCGGAAGATGACGTTGCTGCCCGGGATCGTATCGTGGCCGCCGCGCACGCCGCGGGCCGGGTTCTCGATCCCGTTGCAGATGTTGACGAGCGTCACGGTGCTCTCGCGGGCTCCGTAGATCACCTCGGTAGCGGCGCCGCCGCGCTGGCGCCCTGCGCCGGCCGAGTCGGGGATCAGACGCATCGTCTCGATGAGGATCAGCATACGCTGCTCGTCGACCTCGACGCTGTCGCGATAGAGCAGGCCGAGACCGGGCGGAATCAGCACGTAGTTCATCCCGTCGTGGGTGGGCGTGGCCGGGCCACCGCCGCCCATGATGAAGAGCTGGTTGATGTAGGGCGCCTCGTCCTTGCGGTAGTCCGTGCCCGACACCACTCCGGCGCCAGCCGAGTTGTGGATGCCCGACATGGCGAGCCCGAAGCCGTCGCCTAGCTCGGCGAACGCGGCCTCCACCGTGTTGATCACAACGTCGGAGATCCCGGTAGTCGCCGTCGAGCAGCTGAAGGGGAACTCGGGAATGCCGACGATGCAGCCCTCGCGAAGAAGCACCTTGACGTGGCAAAAGCTCCCCGCGTTGTGCTGAATGTCGGGATCGAGACAGCAGAAGACGGCCTGCGCGGCCCCGCTCGTCGCGGTCGCCTCGGTCAGGTTCATCCCGCATGGGAGGTTGTCGATGTTGTCGCGCAGATCGACCGTGATCGTGCCGGCGTCGGGGTCGACGTCGATCTCCACCTTCACCGGAACGCCATCGGGCAGGACCGGCATGACCGGATCGTGCTTCCCATAGGCCGTGATCGTCTTCTTCGGCATCCGCTTGATCGAGGCCTCGACGCGTCTGGAGGTGTAGTCCATCCACTCCTTGAAGAAGCGCCGGACTGTCCGCTTGCCGTACTTGGCGACGAAGGCCTTAAGCCCGCGCTCGCCCACCCGAGCCGCCCCGATCGCCGAGAGGAAGTCGCCGTACCACTGCTCCGGGACCCGAATCCGGCGCCGGCACATGCGGATGATGTCGTCGACGTTCTCGTAGTTCTCCTGCACCCTGACGCAGGGGAACATCAGCGAGCCCTCCTCGTAGACGTCCCGGGCATTGGCCATGTACGTCGTCGGGATACTGTTGCCCGAATCGGCCTGGTGGGACTTCACCGTGACGGTGAAGAAGTGCTCTCCCTCGTAGAAGACCGGCACGAGTGTGGCGTGATCAGCAGCGTGCGAGTTGCCCACGTAGGGATCGTTGTCGATGAACGCGTCGCCCTCTTTGAAGTCGGGCTGGAGCTCTTTCATCGACTTGCACTGCCGGCTGGTGCCGAAGATATGCATCGGGAGCCCGGCCGCCAGCGCGAGCAGCTCGTCGTCGGAGGTGTTGATCCCGCAGGAGAAATCGCGTGACATGCCGATCATCGCGGAGCGGGCGGTGAGCACCACGGTCTCGGTCATCTCGCGCAGGATCGCGTCGAGGCGGTTCGCCATGACCGCGAGCTGTACCGCGTCGATCTCGGCGTCGGAGTCACGGCCCTCCACCTCGGCCTCGGCGCCCGCATCCACAGCCGGGTCGACGTCGAGCAGGTAGTTGTCGGTCGGCGTGACCCGACAACTCGAGCCGGCGTAGACGACGACGGTCGTGGTCGGCTCCTCGATGATCGCAGGGCCCTCGATCACGTCGCCGGGCTTCAGCTCGGAGCCCTCGTACACGCGCGTCTCGGTTGCGCCGCTGCCCTCGAAGTAGGCCCTGGTCGTTCTGCTCGGGACAGGCGCGCCCCCGGAGGCCGCCTCCACCACCGGCTCGACCGGTTTCGGCAGCGTGGCGGTCAGACGCCCCTTCCAGTTGAGGCACTCGATCGGGCCTTCCGGGTCGTTGACGGCATAGAGACGCTCGTGCACAGAGTCGAAGCTTTGCTTGAGCTCTGCGACGTCACCGCCGGAAGCGAACTGCTCGATTGCAAGCGGGACCTCCATCTCCCACTGCTGGTTGACGTATCGAGCCTCGACGAACCAGCTCCGCTCGAACTCGCCGATTCCGCGTTTTTGCAGGCGTTCCTCGAAGCTGTCGATCTCGCTCGCGATCTCTCCGAGCGTTCCGTTGACGCCGTCGGTGTCGAAGTGCTGGGTGTGTGCGTACTGGCTGCCCGTGAACTCGGCGACGATGTCCGAGAACTGCGCACCACAGGCGCTCAACGCCCCGGCCGTCCGCGGTACCAGCACCCGCTCGCAGCCCAGGGCGCGCGCGATCGGGACGATGTTGAGGCCGGCCGCTCCGCCGCCGGCGACGAGCACGCTCTCGGCCGGGTTGGCGCCGTCCTTGACGGTGATCTGCTCGATCGCCTTGATCATCTCCTCGCTCGAGAGCGTGAGAATCGCGCTGGCGGCCTCCTCGGGCGTCAGCTCGAACTCCGAGCCGAGTCGCGAGACCACCTCCCTGGCGGCATCTACGTCGAGCTCCATTCGCCCGCCGAGAAAGTGACCCGGGTCGATGTAGCCGAGCACGACCGCCGCGTCGGTCACCGTCGGCTCCTCCCCACCCTGCCCGTAGCAGGCCGGACCCGGATCGGCGCCCGCACTCTGGGGGCCGACGCGCAATAGCCCGCCGTCGTCGATCCACGCAATCGAGCCACCTCCCGCGCCAATCGAGCGGACGTCGACCGTCGGCACACCCAGGTTGTGACCAACGAACTCCTCGATCAACCACGTCTCGCGCGTGTACTTGATCAACCCGTCACGAATCAGGCTCACGTCGAACGTCGTACCACCGGTGTCGACAACAATCGCGTCGCCTCCGAGCTCGTTCGACTCCGCGTAAGCCAGACCGGCGAGCGGCGCCATCGCCGGCCCCGACTTGACCATGTTGATCGGCCGCTCGATAACGTCATCGGCGTACATGACGCCGCCACCCGACGTGCTGATCAGGAGCTCACCGTCGAAACCCGCGTTCGTGAGATCTTCCTGAAAGAAGCGCAGGTGCTCTTGCATGAGCGGCTTGAGCGAGGCGTCGATCGCCGTCGACGAGGCCCGCAGGTACTCGCGCACGACCGGGTTGAGCTGATGCGAGAGCGTGTAGGGGACGCCTGGCAAGACTTCCTCGATCAGCTCGCCCACGCGCCGCTCGTGCTCGTGATTGGCGATCGACCACAGCAGACACACCGCAATGGCCTCGACGTTGCGCCCGACCAGCCTGGCAAGCACCTCGCACGCGGCGGCCTCGTCGAGCTCTTTCTCGACGCCACCCTCGGCGTTGATCCGCTCGGGAATCTCGTACGTCAGGTTGCGCGGCACGTAGGGCGCCGGGAAGTCGCGCGAGAGCTCGAACGGATTGTGCTTTCCACCCTGGCGATAGACGAGGATGTCCGGGAAGCCCTCGGTGACCAGCAGCGCCGTCCTCCCCACCTTCCCCTCGACGATCGCGTTCGTCGCGCGGGTCGTCCCGTAGACCACGACGTCGGTCTGCGCGAGCAGCTCGGCAGGATCCTCGCCCAGCTCGGCCGCGAGGGTGGTGAAGCCGGCGTCGAAGCCGTTGAACGGACGCTCGCGATCTGTAAGCCCCTTGCCGACGGCAAGCGAGCCCGAAGCGTCAGAGATCACCACGTCGGTGAACGTGCCGCCCACGTCTATGGCGATGCGTCGCATTCAGTCCTCCACTCCGCGGTTCGTTCGTGTCGTCGGATGGTTAGCGATCCAGCCGCGCCTGAGCGCCGACACGGCGCTCTCCGGCTCCCGTACTTCCCTCACCCGCAGCGATCTCGTCGGCAAGCAATGGGACGTCGGCCCACTCGTTCCCGAACATCTCGGTTCGGAGCTCGCGCGTCGCAGCGTCGTCGACGCGGTAGTCGAGCGCCTCGGGATCGACGGCCTCGACCACGACGCCGTAGTTCTCGCGCACGAACTCGAGCGACGTGAACTCGTTCTCGACGTCCTCGATGATCCGCTCGAGTACGCGCTTCTCGGGCGGTCCGTAGCCGCCGCCGCCCGTCGAGAGGTACTCGATGCGGTCGTGCTTGTCGAGCGGGCGGTTCGAGAAGAACATGCCCATCGAGTCGGTGCCGCCACCCGACTTGTGTCGGTAGATGCGCTGCGGTGGCGCGTTCTTGCCGCCAAACAGACCCCACGGGGTGAAGCGCTCGCGGTCGCCGATCGCCGAGAGGACGACGTCGCCGAGATCGCACTCGAGCAGGCGCGAAGAGCCGAAGCCGCCGCGGTACTGCCCGGCACCACACGAGTCCTCGTGGAACGAGTAGCGATGCCAGCTCACGGGCGCGCGCCGCTCGCGAATCTCGACCGCGACGTTCATCGTCGAGCCGCTGAAGAAGCTCATGATCCCGTTCAGCCCGTCCTTGGTTGCACGCGCGCCGATGCCACCCTCTGTCCAGACGTAGGCGACGTACTCCTCGCCGGTGTCCGGATAGCGCCCCCCGAAGGCGATGTTGATGATGTTGTAGTGGCCGGCGATCGTGCGCTCGGGCGCGGCCAGTGACCAGGCGCCGAAGATGCAGCCGATGATCCGCTCGAAGGCCGTCGCCGCCATGCCGCCGACCGGCGAAGGCGGGCTGCAGTTGACGATCGAGTTCTCGGGCGCGATCACTTCCATCGATCGCAACAGGCCGTCGTTCATGACGACGTGCGGGAACAGGGCCTTCGTCGTCACGAACAGGCAGTCGACGAGCCCCGGGTAGGTGCAGTTGATCGCGCCCTGGACCGCGGGCCCCGAGCCGGTCAGGTCGTAGGTGATCTGGTCACCCTTGATCCGCATCGTCAGGTGCACGTACTGGGGCTCGCCCGATTTGAGGTCCTGGTCGACCCAGTCCTCCCACTCGTACTCGCCGTCGGGGATCTTCTCGATCTCGGACCGGAAGAGGCGCTCGGAGTAATCCTGCGATTGCTTCATGGCCGCATGGACGGTCTCGAGCCCGTACTTCTCGACGAGCTCGCGCAGACGCGTCTCGCCTGCGCGACAAGCCGCGATCTGCGCGTTCAGGTCGCCGCGACGCTCGTGCGCGACCCGCATGTTCGAGAGCATCAGATCGACGACGTCGCGATTGAGCTCGCCGTCGCGATAGATCAGGACGGGCGGGATCCTGAGGCCCTCCTGGTAGATCTCGGACGCCTCGATGTAGAACGAGCCGGGGACCATCCCACCGACGTCCGACCAGTGGCCGGTCGTCGCGACGTAGCCGATGATCTCCTCGCCCAGGAAGATCGGCTTGACGAGCCGCACGTCCTGCAGATGCGTTCCCCCCATGTAGGGGTCGTTCATCACGTAGACGTCGCCCGGCCGCATTCGGTCGACCCCGTAGTGCTCGCGCACCGCGGCCACGGTAAACGGCGCGGTTCCCGCGTGTGAGGGAAGGTCGTTCTCGCCCTGCGAGACGAGCTGACCGTCGGCGTCATACAGCGTTGCCGAGAAGTCCCTGCCCTCGGAGATGATCAGCGAGTACGCCGACATCTCGACCGCGAGCGCCATCTCGTTACAGACCGAGACGAAAGCGTTTTTCAGCACCTCGAAGGTGACCGCATCGAGCTCAGCCGCGGTGGGCATAAGGGCGGGAGTATAGTCGGGGCATGACTGATCTCTACATCACCGGAGTGGCCGCGACACCCTGCGGCAAGTACCTCGAGAAGAGCCCGAAAGAGATCGCCGCGGAAGCCGCAAACGGCGCTCTCGCCGACGCAGGAATCAGCGCTGAGGACGTCGACGCGGTCGTAGTCGGCAACGCCGTCGCGGGCCTGATCGGCGGCCAGGAGTCAATACGCGGACAGGCGTTCCTTCAGACGACCGAACTGATGGGGAAGCCGGTCTTCAACGTCGAGAACGCGTGCGCCTCCGGGTCGAGTGCGTTCCACCTCGCCGGCCAGGGCGTCAAGGCCGGTACCTACGAGACCGTGCTGGCGATTGGCGTCGAGAAGATGACGCACGAGGACAAGGCGCGCTCATTCGCCGCGCTCGAGGGCGCGCTCGACGTCGAGGAGTATCCGCTGGACGACGACAGCCGAAAGAGCTCCGTGTTCATGGACATCTACGCCAACAAGGCGAAGAAGTACATGGAGAAGTACGGCGCCACGCAAGAGGATCTCGCGCGTGTCGTCTCGAAGAACCGCGACCACGCGGCGCTCAACCCAGTGGCGCAGTACCGCGACACGATGACGGTCGAAGAGGTGCTCGCCGCCCGACCGATCGTCGACCCGCTCACCCTGCCCATGTGCTCACCTATCGGTGATGGCGCGGCGGCGATCGTCGTGACGACCGAGGAGCGGGCGAAGGGGCGCGATGGCGCTATTCGCGTCGCCGCGACCGCCGGCGCCTCGGGCAAGCCGGGGTCCGGATCACCGGCCGTGAGACGGGCCGCGGAGGCCGCCTACGAGCAAGCGGGCGTTGGTCCGGCCGACATGGGCGTCGCCGAGGTCCACGACGCGGCCTGCAGCGCCGAGCTGGAAGAGATGGAGAACCTCGGGCTCGCCGCGGAGGGCGAGGCCTACGGCATGGCCGCCAGCGGGCAGACCTCGCTGGGGGGCCGGATCCCGGTCAATGTCTCGGGCGGGCTGATCTCGCGCGGGCACCCCGTGGGCGCGACGGGCGCGCTGCAGATCTTCGAGCTCGTGACGCAGCTGCGCGGACAGGCGGGCGGGCGCCAGGTCGACCCGGCACCGAAGTTCGGCATCTCCCAGAACGGCGGCGGCTTCATCGGCGATGACGTCGCGGCCGCCATGGTCACGATCCTGGCCGCGTAGCGGCGCGACACCCGGCCAACGTGACCGACGCGGTCGTCCTCGAGAAGCGCGGGCCGCTCGCGCTGATCACGCTCAACCGTCCGAAGGCGATGAACGCCCTCGACTTCGAGGCCAACGACGCCCTGGTCGAGACCTGGGAGGAGTACAGGGACGACGACGATCTCCGCGTCGCCGTGATCACCGGCGCAGGCGAGCAGGCCTTCTGCTCGGGCGCCGACCTGAAGGCCTACACGCCGCTGCTGGGCGAGATGACCCCCTACCAGCTGCGTGCTCTCTCCGGGCAGCGCGGGTTCGGCGGAATCACTCGCAGCTTCGAGCTCTACAAGCCGGTCATCGCAGCGATCAACGGCTACGCGATCTCGGGTGGGCTCGAGCTCGCCCTCGCCTGCGACATCCGCATCTGCTCGCCGAACGCCGAGTTCGGCTCGCAGGAGGTCCGCTGGGGATTCCACCACTGTGACGGTGGGAACATCCGCCTGCCGCTGATCGTTGGACTCGGTAACGCCTTGCGAATGACCCTTACAGGAGAGCGAATCGACGCCACCGAAGCCCACCGGATCGGCCTAGTCAGCGACGTCGTCGAGAGCGACGCGCTGCTGAGCGAAGCCGAGCGACTCGCGGCCCGAATCGCCGCGAACAGCCCGCTGGGCGTGCGCTCGGCGAAAGAGACGACGCTGCGCGGGATCGGGCGAACGCTCGAGGACGCGATCCACCTCGAGCACATGTTCTTCGCCTCGCTCGCCAAGACCGAGGACTACGTCGAGGGTCCGAGGGCGTTCGCAGAGAAGCGCGAGCCCGACTTCAAGGGCCGCTAGAAACAAGGAGGCCTGATGACTGACGACAACCGACCCACTGACAACGAGTGGCGAGAGCGCCTCACCACCGAGCAGTACAAGATCCTGCGCCAGAAGGGCACCGAGCGCGCGTTCACCGGCGAGTACGACAAATGCTACGAGCCGGGCATGTACAAGTGCGCCGGTTGTGGCGCTGAGCTGTTCGCAAGCGACGCGAAGTTCGACTCGGGCTCCGGCTGGCCAAGCTTCCACTCGCCGTCCGACGAGGCCGCGGTCGACACGGAGTCGGACAACAGCCACGGAATGGTGCGCACCGAGGTGCTCTGCTCCTCGTGCGAGGGGCACCTGGGACACGTTTTCCCGGACGGTCCCACGCCGACCGGTGACCGCTACTGCATCAACTCGGCCGCGCTCGAGTTCGTCGCAGCCGAGTCAGAAGACGACACCTAGACCGCTGAGCGGTCTAGGTGTTTGGGAGTATCGCGCCTACGCGCGATACTCCAGTCGCTCCGAACTCCCGAGGCTCGTACTCCTCGCCGACCGCAACCATGAGGTCGCCTGATGGCAGTACCTCGGCGTCACTGCCTGGCGGCAACACGACCGTCGTGTCGACCTGCGTGATGAGCGCGGGCCCTGCGACGGTCGTGCCGGGCGCGAGGCTGGCGCGGGCGAGCACGTCGCTCGCGAGCCAGCCGGTGCCGGCGTAGTAGACGTCGCGCGTTTCGGCGGGCGTCGGCTCGCCGGCCTCCTCCGCTACACGCGGCTCGGCCGTCGCGACGCGGGTCTTCTCGCCCAGCACCTTCAGGTTGACGAAGCTCACCGCATCGTCGGGCTCGTTGTGCCCGTAGGTGCGCAGATGCTCCTCGTGGAACTCGGAGAGGGTTCGCTCGAGCGAGCTCTCGGTCAACGGCGGCTCGCCAAGATCGATCGGTAGCTCGTGCATCTGCTCCGAGTAGAGGAGCTCGCCGATACGCCGGAAGCCGATCTCCTCGGGCGCGAAGCCGTCGCGCTCGAACTGGGCGGCGACGAGCGATTCGAGCGCCTGGAGCTGCGCTTCGACGTCGACTACCTCGCCGCGAGCGATCTCGCGCAGGATGCTACGCGTCGCGTCGTAGACCACATCCGAGCGCAGCAACCCATACGCCGAGAACACACCAGGATGACGCGGAACGACCACTCGTGGAACGGCGAGCCCGTGCGCGATGTCGACCGCGTACATGGGGCCGGAGCCGCCGAAGCCGCAGAGCACGAAGTCGCGAGGGTCGTATCCCCGCTCGATCGTGACGAGCCTGACCGCACGCATCATCGTGTCGGTGAGGATCTCGAGCACGCCGGCCGCAGCCTCGATGGCGTCCATGCCGAGAGGCTCGGCGACGTGCGTCGTGAGGGCCTCACGCGACAGGTCTGGCTCGATCGTGAGCTCACCCCCGACGAGCTCGGTTCCCAGGCGTCCGAGCACGACCTGTGCATCGGTCGAGGTCGGAAGCTCACCACCGCGCCCGTAACAGGCGGGGCCAGGGTCGGAGCTGGCGCTCTCGGGCCCGACGATCAGCGAGCCGCCGGCGTCGATCCGCGCGATCGAGCCGCCGCCGGCGCCGATCGAGATGATGTCGAGGCTCGGCAGGAGTACGGGCAGCCCCCACTCCGGCACGACCCGGTCAGCGAGCTTCGAGCGCCCTTGCCAGACGAGCGAGACGTCGGCGCTCGTGCCACCGATGTCGAGGCCGATCATGTTCGGTGCCTCGATCGAGGTCGCTAGCTCCTCGAGCGCGACCGATCCAGCCGACGGGCCAGAGCGAATGAGCTTTGCTGGCGTCGCCGTCGCGCTCTCGAGCGACGCGAGCCCGCCGTTCGACTGCATGACCTGTACCTCGCGTGTGTAGCCGCGCGCCTCGAGCTCGGAGCGAAGGTCATGGAAGTAGCGGCGCAGCACCGGCGCCAGGTACGCGTTCGCCGCGACGGTCGTCGAGCGCTCGAACTCGCGATACATCGGGAGCACATCGCACGAGATCGAGATGGAGAGGCCAGGGCAGCGCTCGCTCAGCAGATCGCGAAGACGACGCTCGTTCTGGCCGTCGAGGTAGGAGTGCAGAAAGACAATCGCTACCGACTCGATCTTGCGCTTCTCGATGATGCGGACCAGACGGTCGAGTTCCTCTCCTTCGTCGACCGGCGCGACCAGGTCACCATCGGGGCCGACGCGCTCGGTGATCTCTAGCCGATCCGCGCGACGGATCAGCGGCGGCGGTGGGTCCCACTGCAGGTCGTACAGGTCGCCCTTGTTCGTTCGGCGCAGCTCGAGAACGTCTCGGAAGCCCTTGGTCGCGATCAGCGCGGTGCGCGCGCCGCGCCGCTCGATCAGCGCGTTCGTTCCGACCGTCGTGCCGAGCGCGAACAGATCGAGCGAATCGAGCTCGACGAACTCGCCGACGGCGTCGACGAGTACGGCCGGCGCCGGGCTCGACGGGATCTTGCCGACGCTTATCGTCCCGTCATCGCCGAGATGAACGATGTCGATGAACGTTCCGCCGACGTCGATACCGATCGCTGGCACGGCGGCGAGACTAGGCGATCGAGACACGATCTGTGGACGGACCTGAGATGGCGCGAGACGCTAGAGTGGCGCGCGTGACGATCCGCGTCGGTGTCCAGACCCAGCCGCAGCACGCCGACTATGCCGAGATGCGGCGAGCTTGGATCGAGGCCGACGAGATTGGCGTCGATACGCTCTGGAACTGGGATCACTTCTTCCCGCTTTACGGCGAAGCCGACGGCAAGCATTTCGAGTGCTGGACAACCCTGGCCGCGATGGCCGAAGTCACCGAGCGCGCCGAGGTGGGAGCTCTCGTCGCGTGCCTGAGCTACCGCAATCCGAACCTGCTCGCCGACATGACGCGGACCGTCGACCACATCTCTGGCGGCCGCCTCATCCTCGGTCTGGGCGCTGGCTGGTTCGAGCGCGACTATGACGAGTTCGGGTACGAGTTCGGCACCGCGGGAACGCGCATTCGCGCGCTCGACGCGGCGCTACCGACGATCAAGGAGCGCATCGCGGCCGGCAACCCGCCTCCGACGCGAGAGGTGCCGCTGCTCATTCCAGGACGAGGCCTGAAGGTCTCGCTTCGGATCGTCGCCGAGCACGCGGACATCTGGCACTCGTTCGGCTCGCCCGAAGAGTGGGGCGAGATCAACGAGCAGCTGACCGAGTGGTGCACAAAGGTCGGGCGGGATCCGGCGGCTATCGACCGCTCGATGAGCTTCCCCGACTCGAGGAACATCGATCAGGCAGATGAGTACGCGGCGGTAGGCGCCACGCATCTGCTGATTGGCATGGACGGGCCGAAATACGACCTCGGACCCGTGCGCGAGCTGATTAGCTGGCGCGACGCCGGCTAGTCGTTTCGCGACTAGCCCGGTGCCCGCTATGGGCGCCGTTTCCAAGCACGGCGCGCGCGGCGGACCACCGGGAGCGGGTCGAGCATGTTCTCGAACCGGTAGCCCCCGCCGAGACAGCTCCAGAGCTCGACATGCGCGTGCGGATGGCCGTCGGCCCAGGGCGCGACCAGGCCGATTGGCGCGCGAGCAATCACGCGATCACCGACGGATACGCCTGGAAGCGGGTTGACGTGACGAAGCACCCAGACGCGTAGATCGAGGTCGCTCTCGAGCTTGACCGTGCCACCGAAGATCTGGCCGTAGCGGCGCCGGTCGAGCTTGACCTCGACGAGCGTGCCGGTCACCGGAGCGCGCACGAGGCTCCCTGCGAACGCAAACCAGTCCTTTGCGGCGTGATGGCGACGACCGTCGAGCCTCGGAGCACCGTGGAGGTCGAGGAGCTGGAACTCAGAGCGCCGACCCGGGTCGACCCTGAGTGGCCAGACCGGCTCGAGCGGCCGCTTGCGCCGTCGTGCGCGCTTGCGATTGCGGCGCGGAAGCGATTCCTCGCCGAGCAGCCACTGCTGCTCGAGCAGTGCGAGCCGCTCGTCGACGTCTCGCCGGCGGATCCCGCCGGGACGCCATTTCCATGACCGGACGTGCGCAGCCGTGCGCGGCCCGAAGACCCCGTCGGTCGCTATCGATAGCGCCTTCTGGACACGCCGGACGTCGCGACCTTCGAGCGGCGGGTCCTCGAGCCGCAGCGTTCGCATCGAGCTGACCGCGACGGGGCTCGTTCCTAGACCAGGTCGACGTCCGAGACGACCTCGACGAGCGAGGGCCCGTCGTAGCCAAGGGCACGCGTCAGCGCCGGCTCGAGCTCGGATGCGGCTGCCACGCGAATCCCGAGCGCCCCGCACAGATCGGCGTAGGCAGCGAAGCTCGGGTTGTGCAGGCTCGTCTCCCACACGTCCCAGCTGCCGGCTCGCTGCTCCTTCGAGATCTTCCCGAGCTCCGAGTTATTCAGCAGCACGTGGGTGATCCGCATGCCGTACTTGACCGCGGTCGTGATCTCGCCCATGTACTGGCCGAAGCCGCCGTCGCCTGTGAGGGCGATGACGTGTCGGCCGCTGAAGCGTGGATCGTCCTCCTGTGTCGCAGACCAGGCGCCGATCGCGGCCGGGTATCCGAACCCGATCGAGCCCAGGTAACCGGACATCAGAACCGACTGCCGCGCACATTCGAAGTAGCGCCCGAACGAGTACGTGTTGTTGCCGACGTCGACGGCGATGATCGCGTCCTCGGGTGCGAGCCGCGAAAGGGCATCGAACACGGAGGCGGCGGCGAGCCCCTGATCACGCTGCTCGCCACGGCGGCGTTCTTTCTCGCGCCGCCAGATCGCCCAGCGCTCAGCAACATCGGGGCGCTGATCGACAGTGTCGGCGACGCCGGCGAGCTCCTCTTTCAGCAGGAGCGAGGTGACGCCGATCTCGCCCAGGACGGGAACGTCGACAGCGTGGAACTTGCCGAGCGTCATCGGGTCGTAGTCGACCTGCACCGTCGGTCGCTTGCTGGTGATGCCCGTGTGGTTCGAGAAGCTCGCCCCGAAAACGAGCAGCGCGTCGGACTCGTTCATCAGCCAGCTCGCGATGGGCGTGCCGCTGCGGCCGAGCACGCCGCCGGCGAGTGGATGTTTGTCGGGGATCAGGCCCTTCCCCTTGAAGGTCGTGACGACGGGACTCGAGAGCTGCTCGGCGAGCTCGACGATTGCCGTCATGTCGAAGCGCGCACCGTGCCCGACGATGATCAGCGGCCGGCGGGCGCCGCGGAGTAGCTCCACAGCAGCGGCCAGCGCGTCCTCGGGCGGAGCGATCGCGCGGTCAGGGAGCCGTCCGTCGGGCGAGCCGGCTGGAGCGTCGCCGGCCGGGCGCGTCTGCGTTTCGTCGGGGAAGATGAGGTGCGAAACCCCGCGGTTGAGCGTTGCGCTCTTGACGGCCAGGTTGGCGAGCTCGGCATGTGAGCTGGTGGTTAGCACCGTCTGGCTCCACTGCGCCACCTTTCCGAACGCCGCTTGCAGATCGACCTCCTGGAAGGCGCCAGGACCGAGCACCTGCGTGTCGACCTGGCCGGTCAGCGCAATCACGGGCGAGCGATCGACGTTGGCGTCCCAGAGCCCGGTCAGCAGGTTCGTTGCGCCGGGTCCAGCGATCGAGAAGCAGGCGGCGGGGCGACCGGTCAACTTCCCGTAGGCCGAGGCCGCAAACGCCGCGGCGCCCTCGTGCCTGATGCCGACGTATCTCATCTCGCCGGCCGCCACCTGGCGGCGGATGGCGTCGGCAAGCCCGAGGTTCGAGTGTCCGACCATGCCCCAGACGTTGCGGACACCCCAGCGGACCAGAGTCTCGACGATCAGATCGCTGACCGTGCGCTGGTGCGGGGCCTCGGCCGCGATCGCGACGTAGACGCCGTCGTCGCGGACATCGACGGGAAGGCTCTCGACGCCGTCGTCGAAACCGGGCGCCTTGCCGCTGAGTGGGTCGTAGTCCCAGCCGTGCCAGGGACAGCGCAGGAGGCCCTTCTCGATTGAGCCCTCGCCGAGTGGACCGCCCTGGTGCGGACAACGGTTGTCGAGGGCCCCGTAGCGTCCATCGTGGCGCGTCATGCAGAGCGTGCGATGGGCGCAGGTGACGGCCTTGACGCGCCCCTCGGCGAGTTCGTCGAGCTCGAGCGCCTTGACCCAGACGGCGTCGGGTTCGCTCATGGGATGCGCTGCGCCGCCAGTCTCATGGAGCGCTGACACCACCGTAGGCCACACCCGTGAGATGGGCGATGTCACGCTTCCAGGTCGTGAGATCCTCGGCGCGGAACTCGGCGAAGTCGGTGTGCCCGCACGCGCGACAGAGAAGCTTCATCAGCTCGACCGAGGACGTGAGGAAGCGCTCGAGGCGAAGCGCGCCCTCGTCTGGGTCGAGACGCGCGCGCAGGTGCGGCTTCTGCGTCGCGATTCCAACGGGGCAGTTGTTCGTATGGCAGGCACGCATTGCGAGACACCCGACGGCCTGGATCGCGGCATTCGACACCGCGATGCCGTCGGCACCGAGTGCGAGCGCCTTGGCGAAGTCGGCCGGCGTGCGCAGGCCTCCCGTGATGATCAGGGTCACCTCGCCGCTTCGGCCGCGCTCGTCGAGGTGGCGGCGCGCCCGCGCGAGGGCGGGCAGCGTCGGCACGGAGATGTTGTCCCGGAAGATGGTCGGGGCAGCGCCGGTCGCGCCTCCGCGCCCGTCGAGAATCACGTAGTCGACGCCGATCCGAAGGGCCGCGTCGATGTCGTCCTCGATGTGCTGCGCCGATAGCTTGAACCCGACGGGGATGCCGCCGGTGGCCTCCTTGACCTCGTCGGCGAAGTGGCGAAACCCGTCCTCGTCGTCCCACTCGGGAAAGCGTGTCGGCGAGATCGCGGCCTTGCCCTCGGGCAGCCCGCGCACCTCGGCGATGCGGCCCTTGACCTTGTCGCCGGGGAGATGGCCACCCGTGCCAGTCTTCGCGGCCTGGCCACCCTTGAAGTGGAACGCCTGCACGGCCGCGAGCTTGTCGAGCGAGAAGCCGAAGCGCCCGGATGCGAGCTCGTAGAAGTAGCGACCGTTCGCCTGCTGCTCCTCGGGCAGCATCCCGCCCTCGCCAGAGCAGATGCCGGTGCCGGCACGCTCGGCGCCACGAGCGAGCGCGACCTTTGCCTCCTCCGAGAGCGCGCCGAAGCTCATGTCCGAGACGAGAATCGGGATGTCGAGCGCGAGCGGCCTGGCGGCCTTCGGGCCGACGACGAGCTTCGTGCCGACCTCGACGTCGTCGAGCTGCGGCGCCCGCGCGAGCTGCGCGGTGACGAACTGGATGTCGTGCCAGCGAGGGAGCTCCGGCGCCGGCACGCCCATCGCCGCCACCTCGCCTGGTGGCCAACCCGCTCGAGACCCTCGGCGGCGAGGCGGTGGATCGCCTTCGTGTGGGGCTCGGCGACCGTGCCCGTGTGATCCTGATAGAGCCCCTGGTAGCCGTCACGATCGTACGACTGGGGGTGCTCCTCTGCCCAGCCGGCGATCTCGTCGGCGTCGACGAGCACTAACCCGTCCTCGACCCACGCCGCGAACCTGGGAAGGGCCTCGTCGTTGCTGTAGGCGCTGATACCGCTGTCGAGCCGGTAGTCCCAGTTGTGAACGCCGCAGATCAGATCTTTGCCACGGACGTGACCATCGGCCAGGAGCGCGCCGCGGTGCAGGCAGCGCCCGTAGAACACCGACACGTTGTCGTCGAACCGGACAACTACGAGGGCAACGTCGCCGACGAGCGCGTACGCGGGGGCGCGATCGGCAAGGTCATCCCAGCTTGCGACGCGGGCAGAGCGCACGGCCTGACCTTATCGCGGCTTCGTCAGGCTAACGCCCGACGGAGCCGCGCGGGGCTGAGCGGGTCAGCGGCTGAGCCCGGGCGCCGCGTGCTGGTACACCGCGACGAGATACTCATAGAGCGGCTGCTCACCACCTTCGGCGATGTTCGCATAGGGAAGGATGCTCCCCTTCCACTGATCCGTGTACCAGCTCGCACCACCGGGTAACGCGCGCTCGACGAGCGCATCGTCGAATGGCCAGGGATTCGCATACAGGTAGGCGTCGGGATGGCTGGCGTCGCCGGCCGAGAAGCCGATGCCAATCAGCGCCCGGCCCGTCTTCTCACCACCGTCCTTCGACTGATAGGTGACCTCCTTGCCGTGCCAGGCGAACGAGAGGTCGAAGTGGTGGGGCCAGAGCTGGACACCGCTGACGTCACCCGAGAGCTCGCCGCGCACCGCCGCAAAGACGCCGTCGACGTCCTCGAGCGCCTGCAGGTATGCCTCGGCCTTGGCCGTGTGGTAGCCCGTTGGACGATCGTCCGCGTGGTGCTCGGGGTCGGGATCGAGCTTGACCTCGAGCGCCTCGCCCCGCCGGACGACCTCGTCGGCGAGCTCCGTGGCCGAGAGACCGCCATCGAGCGAGATGCTGGCGACGCCACCGGGTGCCCGGAGCTCGAAGCGGTGGCGCTGCAAGTCGAGCTGCATCGTGACCTCGCCACGTCGCATCGCGAACGGGCGAGTGCCGAAGCCCGTGTCCTCGAGCAGCAAGCTGACGTGTGTCCAGTCGGGCGTCGGCTCGGCATGGGCGCGCAGGATCGAGCCTGCAACACGGCTGTATGCGTGCAGCGTGTCGCGGGTGGCGGCCCAGTCGACGAGGGCCGGGAAGCGCTCCATCACTGAAGCTCCCTCGGGACGACGTAGTCGAACAGCTGACACGAGCCCTCGTCGAGATCGGCCCAGCTGGCCCAGCCGAGGTCGAGTGTCGCGAGCGCGCCGGTGGGGAACGATGTCAGCCGTGGGTGCGCATCCCTGTGGGCGAGGAGGACGGCGAGGTCGCGCAGCCCTGGGTTGTGGCCGATCACCATGGCGACGTCGACGTCACCGTTGACGCCGCGCACCGTCTGGAGGAGCTGCCAGCTCGAGGCACAGTAGAGCTGTGCGTCGACGGTCACGTCCGGGTCTCCGCGCAGGGCCGGTGCGATGCGCTCGAGGGTCTCGAGCGTGCGTCGAGCCGAGCTGCAGAGCACGAGGCTCGGGTGTGTCTCCTGTCCGCGAAGGTAGCGCGTGAGACGCTCGGTCGCCGTAACCCCACGAGGCGCAAGCGGCCGCTCATGGTCGCCGTTCAGGTCCGCGGTCTGGACCGATTTGGCGTGGCGGAGGAGGTAGAGGCGCTTCATCGTCATCGGCTGGCTGCGCTGCACGGAGAGTTGTCGGCGAACGTCACCGCGCGCCAGACAATCATGCCGGCTGGCGGCCGGTGCGACGACGGTCAACCGTCGACGGTGCTAGGACTTGCCCAGGACGAAGTCGCTCCCAAGCCGCAGGCCCTCCTTGACCCGCGGCAGCGTCGCTGCCGGGTCGAGCACCGGCGAGCCGTGGCTGGGAGCGATCAGCTCGGTCGGGTACTGCTCGAGCAGCCGGTCGAGGGCATCGATGTGGGGCTCGATGTCGGTGAATCGCGTCCAGTAGAGGGCGTAGGCGCTGAACAGCGCCGTGAACTCGGGGATCGGGAGGTTGGGAACCTCTTCGGCCGTGCGCCAGCACTCGCCGGCGTGATGATGGTGCATGTAGGCGAAGCCGTCGCTGGGAAAGAGCGTCCGGCTGCGCGTGTCGTAGGCCCACAACGACGTCACGAGGTCTTTGATCGCGGCGTCGATCAGGCAGAACTGTGTGCCGCCGAGGTCGATTGCCTCGCCGCTCTCCATCGCGACGAAGCGATCGGCGAACTCTGGAAAGAAAAGGTGGTAGTCGCGGACGTCGCCCACCGCCACGGCATCGGGATAGCGGTCGAGGACGCGGCCGAGGTTGGCAGCATGGGGGACCTCTGCATGGGTGGGAAAGACGTGTTCGACCGGCGGAACGCCCGCCGCTTCGAGCGTCTCGAGCTGCGCTTCGATGCTGGCCCAGTCCTTTGGATGGCCGGTGTCGACGATCAGCGAGCGCGTGTCGCCCTCGACGAGATAGGCCGAGCTGTACGCGTGGATCGTCTCGCCCTCGTGTTGCATCACGAGGCAGTCGGTGAGCCAATGGACGCCGTCGACCAGCGTGCGCGGGCCTTCCGCGCTGGCGGTCTCGGTGAGAGTGGGCCGCGTCATTGGCCCGAAGGGTCGACAGGGGTTGGGCCACTGTTGCCGGCCCCGAGCTCGAGGAGAGCTTGCTGCATCAACTCGTAGTGTCTCCGTACGGTTCTTGCACCCACGATCGGGCGTCCGTAGCTTGGCGCGATCGCGTCAATCTCGCGTGTCTCGAAAATGTCACGGAGCTGTGCGGCGATCGGCGCTGTGTCCGCGAGAGCGACCCAGTCGAACTTCGCGAGCAGGTGATCGCGCACGGCCTCGTATGTCGTCTCATCGTCATCCTCGGTACAACACGGCGGCGTGTCCGGGCTCGCGTAGGGCACGTGGCCGAAGCTGTCGGAGGTAAAGAGCACACGAGGTCCCGGTGCGTAGAACCACCACGTCGCAAGCAACCGTACCGGCGCGTCGATCGCGCTCAGCGCCGCCGCGTCGCCTCCTGCGGCCGCAATCTCGAGCCCGCCCTCGAGCGGCGTCCAGGCCGGATTCGCGCGCAGGGGCGCCTGATCGTGCACGTGGCGGTAGTACACCCACTCGAGCACGGGGAACTGCGAGAAGACGCGCGCCACCGGATAGCGCTCGAGGACATTCCCGGCGTTTCCAAAGCTGTCGAACTCGACGATGCGCGAAAGGACCAGCGTCACGCCCTCTCCCCGGGGTAGGTGGCTATCGAGCTGGGCATGCAATGTCGCCTCGTAGATCGGCGCGCCCGTATCGATGAGTATGGGTCCTTCGTCAGTGTCGAGCAGATAGCAATGAAGCGGCGCGAACCCCTCGACGCCGCCTGCGATCCAGCTCAACCGCCCGTCGATGGGCAGCATTGCGCCCAGAGCACGTACGCCGTCGACGACCTCGGTGTCGACCGCGCGCGTCTCGTATGTCGTCCCGTGCGTGACCATTGGACACCGGGCGCTCTGCCCGGCTTCCATCATCGCAGATACGGGCTCGGGCGATTCGGCCGCGTTGCCGCGCTACCGTGACGTGGGCGGGCGCATCACTACTCGGCGCTTGCTCCTGGCGACGTTTCCGGCGACATCACGTGCGATCAGGGTGACGTCGACCCGTGTCCTCCCGATCCACCGGAGCAGCCGGACATGCTTCTTCCTGAGGCGTGTCGACACCGTTCGGGTGCTGGCGCCGCGCAGCAGGAAGGGCAGCTTGCGCACGAACACCACGCGCACGGGCTCTACGCGCTTTCCGGCCGCAAGCTTCGCCTGTCGAAGGATCCGTGCCGGAATCTTGCGCACTGTCGCAATCGTGAGCGTTCCCCGACACCCGAGCGTCTCATGCGTCGGGCACCGAAGCTTGAGCCGGACCCGGCGGCGTGAGTCGAAGACAAGCTTGCCCGCGCGAAGCCGAGGCGCCTGGGTGTCTCGCGCCGCCGCGTCCGGGAGCGCCGCGACCGGATCCTCGACGCCAATCGACGCGGCGAGCGGCGAACCTGACAGGCCTCCAGCGCTGTCGTGCGCGGCAACGCCGGCGGCGGCCGCAGGCGACGAAACCGCCCCTGCGACGACGGCGAAGGCCACGCCAAGCGCGCCCAGAGCATGGAGGTACCACGAAGGTCGAGACACGTCGTTTCGATCCAGCGGGCGCCCCCATGCGCGCGCCCGGTGGGTGGAGTGAGCGCGGGCAGTCTAGAGGGCAGCGCGACGGTAGAGGCGGGCTACGAGACGAGCTCGCCCCAGGGCAGGACCTGAGTGCCAGTGACAAGGCTCGCACCGAGCACTTCGAGCGAGCCAAGCTCGTCGAGCGGGTCGGAGGAGGTGGCCCGAATCTCGATGGCCCCATTTCCCCACACGGTCTCGTCGATCTGCGTCTCGACCGGGAACCGCACGACCTCTTCGCTCAGTGACTCGGGCCGATCGGCCTGCGGGATCACCTTCCAGAAGAGCCGTGGAAACGTGTCGGGTACCTCGAATGGCTCGCCCGTCGGCTCGAGCTCGAGCGAGATCAGCGTCGTCCCGAGCCGCTCGGTCTCGCCATGGATCTTCCCGTCGCGCTCGCACAGCTCGATACGGTCGGCCAGCTTCATCTTGAAGCCCCAGATCTCCCGCGTCCCCGAAAGCACCTGATCGGTGCTCGTGTAGCCGAACACCCAGTAGCCGCCGTCGAGCCCGTCGTAGCGGACCGGTGCGATCACAGCGCTGTCGTAGTAGGGCCGCTCCGGGATCGTCGAGTCAAAGTACATCGCCGTGATCTGCAACACGTCGCCGCGCAGCTCGAACTGCGGCGGAAGAAGAGTGGCTACGCGGTCGCCGTCGGCACGACAGAAGACGCTGAGCGTGCGAAACCTGTGCCGCCACGGCGGCAGCGGGTAGGGAAGGTGTTCGCGGTGGGCCTCCTGCATTGCCGGCTCTCTGTGAGAACGCTTATAACACGGACAGCAACGATCCAGGAGGGACAATGAAGCCACACGAAGAGGGCTACTCGATGCCGGTCGGAGGCTCCCTGTACGCCGAGCCGCCGTTCGGGGGCGGAGACCGCGGCGGCCTCGTCCTCATGGCCTACCGCGCCGACCCCGACGAGGTCGCCTGGGAGGTGCCCGAGCCGCTCGAGCCCGACGGCAGCGGCCTCATGTTCGGCTGGGTAAGCGACCTCTGCCAGCCGCCCCACACGGTCGACCTGTACCACGAGTGCGTCCTCGGGATCAAAATCCGCTACGAGGACTACGAGGGCTGGTACATCCCCTACATCTTCGTGCACCACGACATGGCGATGGCCTTCGAGCGCGAGATCTACGGCTGGCCCGCCGCTATCTGCGACAACACGCCACTCGAGATGCACGGGAGCCAGATCATTGGGCGCTGCACCCGCTACGGCGAGCAGCTGATGCATCTCTCGATGAACGTGACGAGCAAGCCGCCCGAGCGACGCACGGCCGACGTCGAAGCCGAGTTCTGGACGCACCTCTCGGGCGCCTGGATCCAGCTGCGCAAGTTCCCGAACCCGGCCAAGGACGGGAAGCCCATCAGGCAGCTGCTCAACATCCCGCCACAGGACTTCGAGATCGATGAGATCTGGTCGGGCGACGGCACCTTCGAGCTCGGCAAGTCGGGTCTCTTCCACCACATGCATAAGCTGAATCCAGTCGAGGTGCTCGGCACGTGGTTCCTACGATCGCGGTGGGTCCTCGAGCACCCAGAAGTGATCTGGGAAGGCTGAGCCGCGTTGAGCGACGGCAGCGATGTCATCGTCGTCGGCGGTGGCGCCGTCGGAGCGTGCTGCGCACTCGAGCTGGCCCGGGCGGGCGCGAGCGTGACCGTGCTCGAACGTGGCGCCGAGCTGGCCTGGGCGTGCTCTCGGGGAAACATGGGAATGATCTGCCCGGGCCACTCGGCACCGATCGCCTCTTCCGCGTCGCTGAAGCTTGGTCTGCGCAACCTGCTGAAGCCCGACGGCGCCTTCTATCTGAAGCCGGATCCCACACTCCTCCCCTGGCTCGCACGCTTCACCGCCGCGTGCCGGCCCGAACAGGTCGCGCGAGGCGTCAGGGTGATGCGCGAGCTCTCCGTCGCCAGCCTCGATCTGCACGCCTCGCTTGCGGACGAAGGCCTCGAGACCACGTTCACACGAAGGGGCCTTTTGAACGTCGCCGAGACCGAGGACGGGCTCGCCGAGCTCGCGCACGAGGGCGACGAGAACGCGACGGCCGGCCTGCGCGTAGAGACCCTCGGCGCCGACGAGGTACGTGAGCTCCAGCCCGTGCTCGGGCCAAGCATCGTCGGCGGCGTCTACTACCCCGACGAGGCGCACTGCGACTCGGCAGTCTTCGTGCGCGCCGTCGGTGCGGCCGCCGAGGCGGCGGGCGCGCGTATCCGCACGCGCGTCGAGGTGTTGCGCCTCCTGCACACGGGCGCCCGCGTCCACGGCGTCGAGACGACGCAGGGGCGCCTGGTCGCCGACGCGGTCGTGCTCGCCGCAGGCGCCTGGACGCCGAAACTGGCCGAACAGGCCGGCGTGTTCGTACCGATCACCGGCGGGAAGGGCTACCACGTCGAGCTGCCGCCAGAGCCCTCGATGCCGACGATGCCGATGATCCTCTACGAGGCGCGGGTCGGGGTCACACCGCTCGCGGGCCGCCTGCGCATCGGCGGAACGCTCGAGCTGAGCGGGCTCGATGAGTCGATCTCGCCTCGACGTGTAGACGCCATTGTGGAGGGTGCCACTCGTGCCCTTCCTGGCCTGGCCGGCCGCCCACGGCAGAAAGTCTGGCGCGGACTTCGACCATGCGCACCCGATGGCGTCCCGATCGTCGGCGAGAGCCGGCGGATGGCGAACCTCGTCGTCGCCAGCGGACACGCGCACATGGGTCTCGCGCTCGCACCGATCACCGGGCGGCTCGTGCGCCAGATCGTGCGCCGCGAGGAACCGAGCCACGCGCTCGACGCGCTTAGCCCGGATCGGTTCCAACCGCTCGTGTAGATCAGCGCGCGCGCGGCGGGACTCCTAAGCTTCGCCGTCATGGAAATCGGCGTCACGATCTTCTCGACCGACTACTCGATCGACCCCGTCGAGCTGGCCAAACGGCTCGAGGACATGGGCTTCGACTCGCTGTTCCTGCCCGAGCACACGCACATTCCCATGAGTCGGCGGACGCCCTTTCCCGGCGGCGGCGACTTGCCACGCGAGTACTCCTGCACCTACGACCCGTTTCTGACGCTGACGGCCGTCGCGTCGGTGACCGAGCGTCTGCTGCTCGCCACGGGTGTTGCCCTGATGACGCAGCGCGATCCGATCGTCACTGCGAAGGAGGTCGCGACGCTCGACCAGTTCTCGAACGGTCGCTTCCTGTTCGGTGTCGGCGCCGGGTGGAACGAGGACGAGATGGAGAACCACGGCACCGACCCGCGGCAACGCTGGAAGGTGCTGCGCGAACGCGTCGAGGCAATGCGCGCTATCTGGACGAACGACGAGGCGAGCTACCAGGGCGAGACGCTCGAGTTTGACGATCTCTGGCAGTGGCCCAAGCCGTTGCAGAAGCCCCACCCGCCCGTCCTGCTCGGCTCGAGTACCGAGCGGGCCGTGCCTCGTGCGATTCGCTATTGCGACGGCTGGATGCCGAGCGGCCTCGCCGGGGTGAGCGACTGGGGTCCCCTGATCCGAGAGCTGCGCGACGGCTTCGAGGCGGCGGGCAAGAGTCGACCGAGCGTGTCGATCTACGGTGCCAAGGCCGACCCGGACGCGCTGGCCGTCCACGCGGCGGCTGGCGTCGACCGCGCGATCCTGCGTCTGCCCTCGGCGCCCGCCGGCGAGATCGTGCCGCTGCTCGAGACGTACGCCGAGCTCAAGAAGCCGTACGCGTAGCGCGCGCCAGGCGCCAGTTGACGACGGCGCCGATCACGATGATGTTCGCCATGAGGAAGAGCCAGATCAGCAGCAGCGTCGCGCCGCCGAAGGCTCGAAGCGCGACGAGGTTGTCGGTCGCGCGCACGAAGAGCGGCACGGCTTGAAAGCTGGCAACGAGCGCCGCAGTTGCGCCGAACGCACCGGGAAGAGCCTGCTTCCACGTAACCTGCGTATTCGGTAGCACGCGGTAGGCGACCCAGAGGATCGAGAAGATGATCACTGCGGAGACGCCAATCGCGTAGCCGTATGCGACTGGTGTGCCGGTTCCGCCAACGCTGACGAGGAACTCGACGCCGACCGACCCCACGATGAGGGCGACGAAGATCGCGGCGACCGAGCCGACGAGGATGACGAACATGAGCGCCTTGCCGCGTGCGAAAGGACGGTTGCGCAGGCCGTAGACCAGGTTGAAGGCCGACTCGAGCGCGCTGAAGAGACCGAGCGAGCTCCAGAGAACGGCGCCACCCCCGATCGCGGCGAGGTAGACGGCCTGGTCGCGGAACTCGTTGACCGTGTTCGCGAGACGGCGACCGGAGACACCGGGGAACACCCGGTTGAGCTGCTCGATAACAAAACTCGACTCGCTCTGCTCACCGAACAACCCGAGCAGCGCGATGGCAATGAGCGCGAGCGGAAAGAACGCCAGCAGACCGTAGAACGCGATCAGCGCAGCGAGGTGCGTGCCACGGACGTCGAGAAACATGCCGACGGCGCCTTTCGTCTCGCGGGCAACGAAATGGCTTGCGTCGGCGCTCGCTCCCATCGAGCGCGATACAAGCTCAGGACGGGTCGGGATGACGGGACGCGGCAGGCGCCCGATGGCCGCGGGTAGACCACGCGCTGGAGGGCGCGTGGCAGCCTGCTTGATCGGATCGGCTCGTGGTGCGCCCGCGGAGGACACGATCGATTCGCCGTTCTGGCTGGCGTCGTCCATGCCTCGGCTTTCGTGGGCGCCAGAACGAAGTCCTGCCGGTCGGGCCGGCCGCGTGGCTCCATGAGGGCGCCGCAGACTCGGCTATCGCCGTCGTAGCTCGCTCGTCGCCCGCGCGTCGAGCTCGCCCTGCGAGTCGATCGACACCGCGTAGACGTCGCGTGCACGAGCGGTCGTCACGACCCCCTGGCGCACGTCACGCAGCACTCTCTCCTCTTCGCGCGTTCGCGGGTCGCCGTAGCCACCGCCGGCTTGCGCCAGGCAGGCGACCATGTCGCCTTCGGCCAGCGTCACCAGGCCTGACTGGGGAAGCCCTTCTTCGCTGCCGTCGGGACGATGCCGTCGGTTCCAGGCCGGTGCGACGCCGAGGCCACCACGCACGCCTTGAGCCGGATTGTGCTCGCCGTCCGAGACATAGCCGACGGTCAGCTCGCCACGGCGCGGCCCGTACTCAACGAGAAGGGCGGGAGCGCCGCGCCGCCAGCCGGCTCCCTCGCTGTCGGGCTGGACACGCCGCTCCGAGACGACGAGCGGCTGGTAGTACTCGGCGACCTCGATCGAGTCGAGGTGGCACATGCCACCGTTGACCGCGTTCAGATAGGTGAGCCAGCCGTCGGAAAACGGGCCGCCCGCTCCCGCTGTGCCGCCCAGGAAGATCTGGTTGACGTGCGGCTTACCGGTGTCCGGGTCGACGCCCGACACGGCCGCCGAGCTCGCGACGAAGAAGGCGCCGAACTCGGCCATGCCGACCCCGTGGCGCAGCCCGGACATGGCTTGCTGCGTCGCGTTGACAATGCGGTCGGCGACGTTGGTCGTCGCCACGGAGCAGCTGACCGGGTGCCGCGGGATCCCTGCGACGCATTCCTCTCTGAGCAGCACGGTGACGCGGCGCGCCGAGCCGCCGTTCTTGGGGATCGAAGGATCGAGGCTATTGAACACGCCAATCAGCGCCGCCGCCATGGCCGTCGCCTCCGTCATGTTCAGACCGCAGGGGAGGTTGTCGGGGTTGTCGCGAAGATCGACCTCGATCGTCTCGGCCTCGGGATCAACGGCAACGGTCGAGCGGATCGCGATGCCCTCGGCAGGCGTGCCTGGGATCGGGTCGTGGACAGAGCGCCCGCTCGCCGTTGCCGCCGGGAGATCGGCGATCGCTGCGGCGATCCGCTGCTCGGAATAGTCGAGCCACTGCTGGTCGAAGCCCGCGAGCACGTCCCAGCCCGTCTCCTCGGCCATCGCGATCAGCTCACGCTCACCGAGCCGCGCCGCCGCGATCATTCCCAGGTAGTCGCCGAACCATTGCTCGGGCACGCGAATGCGCATCCGGCACATGCGGATGACGTCCTCGACGTCCGCGTGGGCACGCTGCACGCGCACGCATGGGAACAACAGCGCTCCCTCTTCGTAGACGTCGCGTGCCTCGGCGTGGTACGTGGTCGGAAGCGAGTTGCCGACGTCGGCTTGGTGGGCCTTGCAGACCATCGTGTAGCGATGCTCGCCCTCGTCGTCGAACACCGGCACGAGAATCACGTGATCCCCGGCATGCGTGTTGCCGTGGTAGGGCGAATTGTGCAGGAACGCGTCGCCCGGGGCTATGTCCGGGTGGAACTCCTTCATGGCCGCGACAAGCAGGTCGGCTCCGAGCACGTGAATCGGGATGCTCTCGGCGTAGGCCAGTAGGTCGCCGCGAGCCGTCACGACGCAGCACGAGAAGTCGCGCGCGCGGTTGACCGGGGCCGAGCGACCGGCGCGCAGCAGCGTGTTTCCCATCTTGCTCGCGATGCCCTCGAAGCGGCTCGCGATGATCGCGAGCTGCGCGCCGTCGAGCTCGGGTCGCGTCGTCACCGCCAGGCTACGCGCAGCGGGTGATCATCTTCTTCGTGCCCTCATAACGAGTGCTCTTACAGGCGCGCGTGAAGCCGTCGACGTTCTCGACGATCCGGGCAAAGATGCAACCTTGATTCGGATGCGGCCCGTCGTCGTACCAGAGAGTCGTCGGGAATCGCATCCCGGCGTGGCGGCCGTAGGCGAACGTGATCTCCTTCAGCCACGGATCCCAGATCAGATCGCCGCGTGCCATCTTCGTGCTGCGATTCTCGAGCTCGAAGCCAAGCTGGGGCATCTCGATCCGGTCGAGGTAGAAGGCGGCATGCCCGAAGAAGGCGCAGTGGATGATGTGTCCCTCGATCGGAAGCGTCTCCCAGAACGCGTCACACGTCCTGGGAGCCGCAGTCTCAAGTAACACCCCTCCGCAGACTTCGCCCTCGATGTCGAACTCGAAGCGGCGGGCACCTTCGGGGATGTCCATCGGAATCTCGAATTGGTCGTACCACCACTCGTCCCACATCTCGCGTTGTTTGGTCGTGAAATCACGGTCAGGCGGCACGGAACTCTCCAATCGGGCGTGGCCAGGCTAGTCGAGCGCCCGAGGCGTGACTGCCGCTACTCGCTCCAGGCGAGCATGAGCGTCGTAATCGGCAGCGCGTAGCTCGGCGCGTCGCTGCCGCGTGCGTAGATCTCGATGCTGTCGCCCTCGCCGATCGCCAGCCAGCGCCCGTCGGGCGAGAAGGCGTAGGCACCGCGCTCGAATGTGCGGCTGACGCGGCGGAAGTCGAAGTCGAGCACGCCGGCGAGCAGCCCGGGCCATCCGAAGGCAATACGGGTTGCGTCCGGGCTGAGCTCGACGCCGCTTGCTCGGAGTGTCGGGGCGAGACCCGATACCCGATGAAAGCCGAGGACCGCGCCGTCATCCCAGATCTGGACGGTCGGCTGAGGGCGCCCGAAGACGCGCCTGACCTTTGTCGCGATCAGGTCGGTGGCGCCGACGTCATAGGCGAGCAGGGACGACAGACCGTCCTCGGGAAGGTCGAGACCCTGGCGAAACTCGTCGCTCCCCAGCACAACCCTGCCACCTACCCGGATCTCGTCGGCGAGCGGCGGCAATGTTCTCGTGAAGAGATCGCCGCCGCCTCCGAACCTCGGGTCACAACCGACCGCCCGCTCGACCGTGCCCTCGTCGATCGAGAGAACAGCCGTCTCGTTGGCCGCCGTGCACCAGGCAACGCGCGCACCGTCGTCAGAGACAGCCGCGATGCGGCTCGTTCGCGGCGAGCGCTCTCGAAAGCTCGGCTCGAGGTCACGCGTCTTCTCGGGCCGGTCGGTGAGATCGAGTAACGCGAGCCGAAGCTCGCTGTCAAACGCCACGGCAGTGCAGCCGTCCGTCGACACGTCGACGACCGTGCAGTGGTCGAGCTCGCCCGGCGGCTCGAGCTCGATTGCCCCCAGGTCAACGGCGCGCAGGCGACACTGGGCCGTGGTCGAGTCCGGCGTGGGTACGACGACCCAGAGACGGCCGGAAAGCGCGCCCTCCGGCGGAACGTCCGGCCCGCGCAGGCGGTCGGAGCCGGCGGTCGGCTCGCCGCGACGACTCTCGTCTCGGGCGGCACCGCTGTCCTGGCGAAACGACGAGGCGGCCACGACCACGGCGAGTACGACTAGACCGACGACCACCAGCAGGACGCGCGTGCGTGGCACCCCGTCATTGTGAAGCGTAGACGCGCCAGACGCGACGCTTCCTGCCCGCGCGAGCGCGGGCGGGAACTATCCGCCCGAGAATCCGGTCGTAGCATCGCAGCATGAGTCGACGACTCGGTCTCGTGGTCGCGCTCCTGACCCTGGCGGTCGGGGTGGTGGCCGCGTGCGGAAGCGGGCCGGAGGAGCCCGCGTCGGAGCCGCGAGAGCGCGATCGCTCACCGGCTCCGCCCGAGGCCATCGAGCCGGCGCCAACCGAGGTCGGCGTAGCCGACCTGCGCGAGCCGCGTGTCTCGGCGCCACGCGCCCCGGCCCAGCCACCGCCCTCATGCACGCTCACCGACGCTGAGGCCAAACCCGACGGCCCCCTCTCGGAGCGTCCTGCGATCGCCGACCAGCAGCGGGCCCGCGCCCGGTTCGGGCTTCGAAGCGACGCCGAGTGGGTAGAGGAGGTCGCCCGCCTGCACGAGCGCGCTGCCGACCCGGCCACGGCCGCTGGTGACTTCGACGAGGGCCTGGGATTCCCGTGACGAGTGCCGAGGCGCGAGCGCTTGCCCGGCATCAGAACCGGGCCGGCGACACGGCAGGGCGACTCAGGCGCTACGGCTCGAGGCTCGAGGGGTTCGCAGGGCTGTGGCTGCACTGGGACCGGCCCCGAGGCGTCACGATCGCGTTCAGCAGAGATATCGAGCGCCACCGCTCCGCGATCTCCGCACTCGAGCTCCACCCGAAGGTCGACGTCCGAGTGGTGGCCGTCGAGTACAGCTTCCGTGAGCTCGAGACACTCCGCGATCAACTCGCGCGCGAGCTCGGGCCATCCACAAGCGTCAATCTCGACGTGGTGGGGAACAGGGTCGAGGTCGGCTTCGGCACGGCGCACGAGGCCGCGCTCGCGACGATCGCCGAGCTGGGCGGTCGAGCCGTTTGCGTCCACGTTCCGCCGCCTGGGTCGCATATCCCCGAGGGCCCGCAGCCCGAGTCGGGCGACGGTTGGCGCCTTCTGTGGGAAGCGCGTGACGGTCCGATCTGGTTCACGGCTGCCGCAGTCAACGACGCGGAGTACGCGATCCTCTGGGACGAGCTCGCTCCCGGGTCAGCGCGCCCTCCGGTCGACTTCACCGAAGAGATCGTCGTTCAGTTCAGTCCGGGCGTGAGCGGAAGCTGCTCGGACATCCGTTTCGACGGGCTCGTCGTGCGGGACGATCTCGTGTACCCGCAGATCGTGCTCCCAGGCGAGCCGCCCGACGGCTGCACGGCCGACGCGAACCCACATACCTACGTCGTGGCGATCGAGCGCACCACGTTCCCCGCCAGCGCCTTCCGCATCCAGCTCGAGGAGAACGCCTGTCCGGGCTGCAACGGAACGGACGTCGCACACCTCGACCTGTCGGGCTCCCCGATCCCGGCTGATGCGCGCTGCATCGATGAGTGGAACATCGTCAACAACAGCGAGCAGCAACTTCGCGTCGCAACCCTCGGTGCCACAACCACCACGATCGCGCGGCTCAAGGCGTACGGGAGCCCTTTGCCGGGCGCACCCTCAGCCGAGGCCGAGCCACCGCTCTCGCCGGGTTGTCTGTTCGTGTTCCCGCACGACGAAGGCGTCGCCCAGGCGCTGGGCCTGTGGCGCGAGGATCTCGATGGCGCCTTCGTCTGGGAGCCCTTCCGCGCGCTCGGCGGAGCGGTCGAGAGCTCCACCGAGCTGCCGAAGCGCATCGTGACCAGCGAGGGGCTGATCCGCGCGGCACAGGACTAGACCGGCGAAGCTCTCGACCTGATCCGACTGGGCTAGGCCCCTTCGTCGGCGGTGGTCGGGTCGATCCGCTTGCGCAGTGCCGTCACCTTCGTGGCCGGGAAGCCGCTTCGCTCGGCATGCTCCCTGATCAGCTCTTCGTCATCGGCGATGTAGACGCAGTGGATTGCGTCGCTGGCGACGTAGGACTGCTCCCAGAGGATGTTCTTCCGCTCGGCGCGCATCTCTGTCAGCACGTCGTTCGACTTGGCGCTGGCCGCTCGAAGATCCTCGCGCTCCATCGTTCCCGCTTGCGGAATGACTCGCTCGATCATGAATCTAGGCATGAGTTACCTCCGTAGCTGTCGGGCGCGACCCGCCACCTGGATACTGGCAGGCGACGCCTCACGCTGGATCCGTTCCCTTCGTCACTGCAGGCCCGGTGAGCTCGTTGCTCTGGCTTCGAGATGAGCTAGCGCCTGTGGACCACCACCTCGAGGTACTCCGCCTCGGCCACGACCGTTCCATCGTCGGCGCGATTGTGCGACTCGATGACGTCTACGAGGGCACGCGTCAACCCGTCCTGCCCTTGGGCGTCGAGGGCGCCGAACGCCTTGTGGAGCGGCCCGTAGATCTCACGCCAGAGTGCGATCCAGTGCTCGGGTGAGCGGAAGCGGACTGCGAAGGTGCGCGGCTCGACCTCGATCGTCTTGACGTTGCTCGTGAAGAGCTCGCCGAGACGCTCGGCGGTGCCCCACTCTGCGGGCGAGCGAACACCGGTCGGCGGTGGCACAAAGCTGCCGATCGTCTTGAAGAACTGCCCGACGAGCCCGGTGGGCGTCCAGTTGGCCATGCCGATCCGACCTCCCGCCTCGCACACGCGCACCAGCTCGCCCGCCGCGGCCTCGTGGTCGGCCGTGAACATCACACCGAACGTCAACGTTACGACATCGAATGCGCCCGACTCGAACGGCAGGCTCTCGGCGTCGGCGACCTGGAAGCTGATCGGAAGCCCCTCTGCCTCGAGCGCGGCCGCGGCCGCGCTCGAGCAGCGACTCGACGTAATCGGTCGATGTTACGTCGCAGAAACGACGCGCGGCTGCAAGGCTCGCGTTCCCGTTGCCGGCGGCGACGTCGAGAACGGTCTCGCCGGCACGTACGTCGAGCGCTTCGCAGAGTCGCTCGCCGACGATCTGGATCGTCGTGCCGACGGCCGCGTAGTCGCCCGAGGCCCAGGTTGCTTGCTGGCGCTGCTTGACTGCCGCAAGGTCAGGGGTCGCGGGCTGATCGATGCTTGGGGTCTGTGCTGTTGCTGACATTTTCTTGCTCCTCTCGCTTCGGCGTCTGCCGCGCGTCGCGGCGTCCTGAAACCAACCTATGAACGGCCATGTGACGGTGCTTGGAGGCCGGCCACAGAGCGTCTGGAGAGGAGCTGAAGAAGTCTGAAGAAGCCCCGTTTTTGGGGCGCGAACAGGGCGCCTAGCCGAGCAGAACTGCGCGCGTTCGATGCACCACGTCGATGACCGGAGCGCCCCCGCCCTCGGCATGGAGTTGGTCATAGCGCTCCGCGCCGAGCCGCGTGCGGAGCGCCTCGGCGGCGGCGAGCGTTCGCTCGCGCAACGGCGCTGTCACGGGCGGGGAGCCGAGCGCGGCCCTGCGCTCGACGGCACCTGTGACCTCGGCGGCAAGCTCGTCCTTGCCCGCGGCGGCCAGCGCCACAACGCAGAGCGCAAGCGTCTGCCACTGCTGCGACCAATCCCCCGCGCGGTACCAGGTATCGACCGCCTCAGCCAGTCCCGCCCGTAGCGGCGTCGAGCTGACCATGCACGAGCTGGAGTGCGCTCGCCTCCGTCCGTGCGAACGCGCTCATCCAGCGATTGCCGGCCTCGGACGCGATCCGATCGCTCTCTGCGAATGCATCCAGTGCTGCGGGCACATCGTCGTGGGACGCGAACCCGCGAGCGGCCCATCCCGAGGCCAGATCGGTTGGGCTCCCGGTCGCCTCGCCCATGGCTTGCGCGCGGGTGGCGAGCTCGCGCGCCTCATCGAACTGGCCCACGGAGGCGAGCGCGACCGACAACATGTACGCGCCGTGCGCAATGCGGGATGGGTCGTTTGCCGCTTCGGCGAGCGTGACCTGGAGGCGGCCGGCTGCGAGTCCCTCCTCGACCCGTCCCAGCACGTAGTACACGTTCGCCTGCACGCGCCGCGCAAGGCCCGAGCCGGCGTCGCCGCGGGCACACTCGTCGCTGACGATCTGTTCCGCGACGGCAAGCGCCCGGTCGAACTCGCCACGAATCCATGCTCGATAGGCGCTGATGCCCATGACGGTCGGAAACAGCGGATGCTCAGTTGCGCCGTCGCATGCCAGCGCTCCGTCGGCCCAGACGAGCGCCTCGTAGCGCATCGCTCGCATTCCGTACTCGCGCAATGCACTCACGAGCGTGAGCGCGAGCGCCGCGTCGCCCTCTTGGACGGCGTAACTGTGTGCCGCGCGCAGGTCAGGGAATGCCGCCTCCGCCCGAGCGAGCGCGTCGGGCTCGGCCGAGGTGGGCAAGCACGCCGAAGACCTGCGGCTCGAGCCGGTGGTGCTCTCCTCCCCGGCGCAGCACGTAGCGCTCGGTGTCAAGCACATAGTCCTCGAACGCGTAGATCATGTCCGGCTATCCGATCCGCTGAGCTTCGTCGAGCCGGCAATAACACGAGGCCCGGACGGGCACGTCGGTTCGTGCAAGGGCCAGATCGAGGCGCTGCTTGATGATCGCCGCCTGGTCCCGCTTGCCCTGGCGGACGAGGCACTCGTGGAAGCCGTGCAGGCTCCAGACGTTGTCGGGGTGCTGGTAAGCGCGAGCGAGGGTTGCGTCGAGGCCGAGATCGGCGCGGTACACGACCTCCGCCTCCTCGACGTGACCCTGTTCGAGCAGGAGGGCGCCGTAGGCGTGACGGGTCGGCTGCATCCAGCCCCAGGGCTCGTCATAGGGAAGCCCATCGTCGAGCTCGATCGAGCGACGCAGGTGCGCGTAGGCCTCGTCGTAGCTCCCGCGCCGGAATTCGAGCTCGCCCGCCAGCATCTCGGCGGCGATGGCGAGGATGTCGAGGCAGGTGTTGTTGAAGACGTAGCGGGTCGCGGGCACTCGCGCTCGAGCCTCTTCGAACGCGCCGTGCTCTACCTCGGCGTCTGACGGCCGGCCGGTGGCCGCGAGAGCGACGCCCCGCGCGTAATGCGTCATGGCGCTCGTGACACAGAAGAGCTCCTGGTTCTCGGGCGCGGCCGTCGCGAGGATCTCGGCCCACCTGCCAAAGCGGATCAGGACATGCATCCGCATCGGCACGAACCCCTCGAGCCAGTCGGCCATCGGAGGCACCTCGACGAGCAGCAGATCCTCGGGAAGTGTGGCGACCATCTCGTCGGCGGCCGCCATGGCCTCGCCGTACTGGCCAAGGAACATGGCGCCGTAGAGCTTGAAGTGGTAATTGTGGCAGCGATAGAGCGAGTAGAAGTTCATTGCGCCCTCGCGCTCGAGGAACTTCCGGTCAGCGACGATGGCGCATGCGTTGGAGGCGACGACTCTCTCGTAGTGGCCACAGAGCACGTCGATATGAGTCGGCATGTGCTCGAGATGTCCGGCGTCGGGCACCAGGCCGCGGAGCGCGTCGGCGGCGCGCAAGGCCCGCTCGGGATGCGGCGACATCTCCATGAGGTGGAGGTACATGTGTAAGACACCCGGGTGCCCGTAGCCGTCTGGCTGTGCGAGCGCGACCTCGAGCACGTCGATGGCCTCTCGTGTGCTCGCGCCTTCCGCCGGCTCACCTGTCGCGAGATCCCAGAGGGCCCACGGCGTCTGATTCATGAGTGCCTCGGCAAACAGCGCCGCGACGTTCAGGTCACCGCCGTGAGCACCGTGCACCGTCCGCATCGCCGCGGCGTAGTCTGCGTTCCACGGCGAGCAATCGCCGGAAGGCGCCGACTCCGGGTAGCGCGCCGGGAGCGTGTCGATCAGGGCGCGCTCGAGGGGCGTAGCGCGCTCTCGCAGAGACATCGCCTCGTTCGTGGCGGCGTGTGCCCTGGCCAGTGACGTAGCCAGATCGAGCTCGTCGAAAGCCTCCCAGGGCTTGTTGTAGTTCGGCCCCAGGGCGTAGGCGATCCCCCAGTGGGCCATCGCGCACTCGGGATCGGCCGCCAGGGCCTGCTCGAAGCAGCTGATCGCCTCCTCGTGGTTGAAGCCGTAGGTCCACATCAGCCCCCGATCGAACCAGCGCTGCGCCGCGGATGCCGCTGTCGACACGGTCCAGGTGTATGAGCCGAGGTCGTAGTAGTCGGCCATGGCGGCCGAGTCTAATCGTGGCCCAGAACCCTCTTCATTGCCGCCCTAGCCCTACGCCGAAATCGCGGCCCGACAGCCCGTTCACGAAAGAAAATCGGTTCCCCACCACCGTTTCACAGGTTTTTCACGGCGCTTCGCTCAGATGAGAGCGTCCACCGAAACAGGAGGTGCCGTAACGATGTTGACCCGACGCAAACTCGCGCTACTCGCAGTAGTCGCCGTGATCACGGCGCTGATAGCCGGACCCGCGATTGCAGGCGGCGGCGACTCGCCCGAGCCGGCAGCGCCGGCCGTGCCCGAGGCGCCCGCTGCAGAGCTCGCCGGGCCCGAGTCGGTCGAGAGCGAGACGGACGAGCCGACGCATGAAGAGGGCGATGACCCGGATGCGAACGGACCCGGGGAGCCGACGCACGACGAACTCGGCTCGGACCACAACCTGAACGAGATCTGCACCAGCGACTGGATGGGCTTCCCCGGCGATCATCCGGAGGGATTCGATGAGCTGGGTCCGTTCGACGAGTCAGAGATCTCCCCAGAGAAGCTCGAAGAGCTCCACGCGGGGCTCGAAGGCGAGCTCGAGAAGTTCGACGAGCTGCCGCCGGCCGAGTTCAAAGCCATGCTCGAGGGCGACCTCGATGCGCTCGCAGAGCTGCTCACCGAGAAGGGCCTCACCGTCGAGAAGACCACCGCCGAGGACGGCTCGAGCTGCCTCTCGATCGACGGCGACCCGGAAGCGATCGACGCCGTCATCGACGAGGCCCTCGATGACATGTTCGGCGAGTTCGACGAGCTCGAGCTCGCGGGCGAGCACTTCGACGAGCTGCCGCCCGAGGCGATCGACGAGATCAACGCAGAGATGCAAGAGCTCGCAGCGCACTTCGACGCTAACGGCATCGAGTACGAGATCGTCGAAGAGGGCGACCTTCGCCTCGTCGAGTGGGACGAGACGAACGAGGAGGCCAACGCGGCCGCCGAGGAGTTCTTCGGGGATCGCGCCGACGAGTTCCCGTTCTTCGAGCACGAGCTCGAGTGCGACGAGGTTGAAGCGCGGTAGCGCACCAAGCAACGCTCGGCCTCAAGAGGGGAGCGGCGTCGCCGCTCCCCTCGCGCCGTGCGAAGCGCGCGCTACGTTGATCAGATGGTGACCGGTCGGATCGTCGTCGCCGAGGACGACCCGCAGCAAGCTCGGGTGCTGAAGCTCTACCTCGAGCGCGAAGGGCATTCGGTGATCGTGGCCGAGAACGGACTGGAGGCCGTCGAGGCGATCCGCCGACGCAGCCCCGATCTCGTTCTGCTCGACATGATGATGCCGGAGCTCGACGGGCTCGACGTCTGTCGCGTCGTCCGTGCAGAGTCTGACGTCCCGATCATCATGATCACGGCCCGAAGCGCCGAGGACGATTTGCTCCGCGGTCTCGATCTCGGCGCCGATGACTACATCACGAAGCCCTACCGGCCGCGCGAGCTCGTCGCCCGTGTCCGCGCCATGCTGCGGCGCCACCTGCGCGCCGACCCCGACGAGGAGCTGGTGCTCGGCGGGCTCCGGCTCGACTTTCGACGCCGCGAGCTGCGAGTCGACGGTGAGCTCGTCGAGCTATCGGCGAAGGAGTTCGACCTGCTCACCGCCCTCGCGTCGGAGCCCGGTCGCGTGTTCACGCGCACCCAGCTGCTCGAGGCTGCGTTCGGCTTCGACTACCAGGGGCTCGAGCGCACGGTCGACGCCCACGTCCGGAACTTGAGGCGCAAGATCGGCGACGATCCCGCCGAGCCGACCTACATAGAGACGGTCTACGGCGTGGGCTACCGGGCGAAGGATCTTCGCGGTGTGGCCAGCTAGCCTTCGCGGCCGCCTCGCCCTGGGCGGCGCACTGCTCGCCGTGGTGTCTGTGGCGGTGACTGCCTGGATCGTGACCGAGACCACGTCGGCGGATCTACGTGGTGACGTCGATGACCTGCGTGCCGCGCAGTCGGTGATACTCTCGGACCTGACGGCCTACTCGGCCCTGAACGGCGACTGGGACGACGCGCAGCCGCTGCTCGACGAGCTGAGCGCGGAGTTCGGCATACGGATCGCGCTCACCGCGCTCGACGGCAGACCGCTCGCCGACTCGGCAGACGACAGTCCTCTGCCGCCGTCGGCCTCTGCGGTGATCGATCCAGCGAATCCAGCATTCGAGGTTGCGCCGTCAGAGGCGTTCCTCGGCGAGAGCGAGCTCGCGACCGGCGCGATCGAGCACTGTCTCGAAGAGCGTGGCATTCCGGCCGACGTGCTGCTCGACGAGTTCGGGTCGTTCGAGATCTTGCCGCTCGAGCCCTCGAGCCTGGACGAGGCGATCGACGACTGCTTCGAGGAGGCGTTCGAGATGGTTGACCCGCGCTTCTTCGAGGAGTTCGAGTTTCTCGGGGAGCCGAGGCACCCGACCATCGAGCCAGCGCTCCTCTTCCTCGGGGCCGGCCCGCAGCCGTCGGTCAACTGGTGGATCGTCGCGGCGACTGCGACCGGCGTCGTGCTTACGGGCTCGCTCGCAGCAGCCCTTATGTCGGGGCTCCTTGCGCGTCCGCTCAAGCTCCTCACCGATGCGGCGAGCCGGGTCCGCCGTGGCGATCTCTCGGCACGCGTCGAGGCCCGTGACCGGTCGGAGATCGGTGAGCTCGGGGCCGCCTTCAACGAGATGGCCGACGAGCTCGAGCGCTCAGACGAGCGCCGTAAGCGCTTTACGAGCGACGTTGCCCACGAGCTCAGGACGCCGCTCACGAACGTCACGAGTCACGTCGAGGCGATGATCGACGGCGTCGAGACGCCCGCGCCCGACACACTCGAGACGGTGCGGCGCGAGGTCGAGCAGCTCTCCGGCCTGGTCGACGACCTGCAACAGCTCGCGCTGGCCGACGAGGGCGCGCTTCGTCTCGAGCGCTTTGCTGTCGTCATCGACGACATCGTCGACGCCGTCGCCGAGGGAAACCGACCGCGCGCCGCCGCGGGCAGCGTCGCGCTCACGACTCTCGGCGAGGCGCCGGCCCCGATCGATGTCGACCCCCGCCGCATTCGCCAGGCACTCGACAACGTGGTGGCGAATGCACTCGCACATACCCCGCCAGGAGGAAGCGTCGAGCTCAGCGTCGCTCAGAGCGCCTCGGCGACCACCATTGCCGTCAGCGACAGCGGCCCCGGCATTCCCGAGGACTTCATTCCCTTCGCGTTCGATCGCTTTGCACGCGCCGACCAGTCGCGTAGTCGAGCCACGGGCGGCAGCGGGCTCGGGCTCGCGGTCGCGCGCGAGCTCGTGAGGGCACACGGCGGCGACATCGCGATCGAGCTCCCCGACGAGGGCGGAACCCGATTCGTCGTCACGCTCGCCGGCGCGGACGACGACATCTAGATCAGGGCGCGGCGGACACCCAGACCTTGGTGTCCGGTATGAACTGACTCCAGGCGAACCAGAACGATTCGTGCGCGGCCAGGTCGGCGCCATCGAAGTCGCGGGCACGGAAGCCGCCTCCGTCTGCCTCGAGCAACACGCCGGCGGCTTCGACGACCTCTCCTGCGCTGAGCGCGAGGCGCACGGCCACGGTGGGAAACGCGACCGGAGTGCCATCCGGGGCGACGACGCCGACGACGCGGTCGTGCACCGAGAGACGCGGATCGACATCGCCAACCGGGAAGATGGGCCCGTTGTCGTCCCGCCCGCCGAGCGGGTCCAGCGGGTACGTGCGCCCGATGCCGCCGTCCTCGGCCACGATCGTTGTGTCGGGGTGGGCTCGCTTCCACTCGCCCCAGGTGCTCGTCGCCACCGTGACCTGCTCCAGCAACACGCCGTCGTCCTCGAGTGGCCCGGACAGCGCCTCGCCGGTGAAGGTGTCGAACACGGAGCCGCTCTGCAGGTCGTACATGACCTTGTTCGAGCGGGCCAAGAGACCCGAGGTGCGCAGGACGAGATCCGCCGCGCCCGCATCCGTGAAGTAGGCCTGGGCGGAACCACAGAGCGTGCAGTAGGGCATCCCGATCCGACGGCCACCGAGGGTGTCGTTGGCCATCTCGTGGATCTCCATGATGTGCTTCGGGTAGGCGCGCGCCTCGCCGTCGACGACGACGCCGAAGACGAACTCGTCGTCGGCGTACCAGGACCCGCCGGCAGCGTCGGTAACGGCTGGATCATCCAGCGCGGGGATGCAGCCTCGCGGGCACCCGTCGGGATCACCGAGTGAGCGATTGTCGATGAACACGCCGCCCCAGCTGACCCAGCGCCAGTCGATCTTCGAGTCCTCGTCGGCGAAGAAGCGCAACCAGCCAGGCTCGATCAACGTGAACAGCTGCTGCTTGAGGCGCTGATAGTCGGGCGGCGCGGGAGTGTCCCACGCGATCAGGCGGTTCGTGACTTCGAGCCAGGAGCGGCCGGGTTGGCGCTCTTCAGCTGTGAGCTCCGTCCCCGTGACGGCTTCGAAGCCGGCGACGAGTGCGGCGCCGATCTGGCCGGTCGGAGCGAACCGGAGGATGTCGGCGAGGAGCCAGCCCAGGCGCGGGTCGCCTGACTGAGCGATGGCCTGGAGGGCTCCGGGGTCGACTGTCTGGGAGAGATCGCTGAAGAGCTCGTCGATCGTGATCGCGAGCGCCGGGAGCAGCGGGCCAATGGGTGCCGCAGGCGGCGGCCCGTAGGGCTGATCTGCGGGCGCGGTCGGGGGCGACACATCGAGCGTCTCGCCCGGATCGGTCGTGCTCGAGGGCTCCGACTCAGCATCCGCGTCCGTCGACGCATTGTCTTCGGATGAAGCGGGCGCCGGTTGAGCCGAGCCCTCGCCGGCCCCACCCGCATCGCCAGCGTCGACGGCGGCCGGGCTCGCCGCGTCTGAAGGCCGAGCGTCGCCATCGCGCTCACTGCCGCAGGCGGCTGCCAGCAGCACGAGGACAGCGCCTATGGCTAGGAGTCGCAGTGCCATTGCGCCAACCGTAGCCGCGAGCACATTGGGCGTTGTTAGTTCTGGCGCGCGGCCAACCTTAAGAGAAAAGGAACAATGGTCTGATGACTGACTCCGCAACAAAGCCGCAGCTGATCGGCCTCAACCACATAGCGCTCGAAGTCGGGGACATCGGCGAGGCACTCGACTTCTACGGCAGCATCTTCGAGTTCTCGCTGCGCAACCGCTTCGAGCGGATGGCGTGGATCGACCTCGGTGACCAGTTCATCGCGCTCTCGACCAACCCGGCCCCGGCGCCGGACGACGATCGCCACTTCGGTCTCGTCGTCGACTCGAAAGAACGGACGCGGCGTGCGATGGAAGCCGCCGGGGTCGACGCGTTACCCGGGCGCAGCCTGCGCTTCCGCGACCCCTGGGGCAACCAGGTCGAGATCGTCGACTACGGCGATGTCCAGTTCACGAAGACCCCGGCCATCCTCGGCGGGATGGGGATCGAGCCCCCTGAGAAGACCGAGGAAGCGCTCGAGGAGCTGCGCGGCAAAGGGTTGCTCGACGAGTCGACGAGCTAGCCAGCTACGTCTCGTCGTCGAGGCCCTGCTGCTCGTAGACCCGCTGGATCGCTGGGCGGCTAATGATCCTCTCGTAGTGCGCGCCGAGGTTCGGGGCATCCCACCACTGATCGTCGAAGCGACGTCCCCAGCGTGTGAGCATCGCGAGGTAGAGATCTGCACTCGAGAACTGGCCGCCGACCAGATAGTCGCCGGCATTGCCGAGCTCGGCGTCGAGCCAGTCGCGCGTCTCTCGCAGCCGCGAGCTCGCACAGTCCTGTAGCTCCTCCTGCGCGGCGTCGCTGTCGACGCTGCGCGCCGGCGCAAAGAACGACATGGAGTCGGTCTGGACGGTGTTCGTCAGATGTGTGTGCCAGCGCAGCCAGTCCGCCCGCGCCGCTTGACCGCTCACCGGCGCGAGCCCAGACTCGGGGAAGCGCTCGCTGATGTACATGCAACAAGCCGCCGACTCGTAGGTGACCACGTCTCCGTCGACGAGCGCCGGCACCCGGCCCTTCGGCTGAAGCTCGAGGTAGTTCGGCGGATCGATCGACACACCGTCCTCACGCACGACGCGAACGAGCTCGTAGTCGGCCCCGGCTTCCTCGAGGCAGCCGTGCGGTGCGAGCGAGGCCGCTCCCGGTAGGTAGTAGAGCTTGATCATCTTCCCTCCGCTCGGCGGTTCCGGACCGCGACGATAGCCACGCAGCGGTAGCTCGGCTCAGTTGAGGTCGGGGACGGCGCGCACCTCGATGGTGCCGCTGCTCGCGTGCGGAATCTTCGCCGCCAGCTCGAGCGCCTCGTCCCGCGACTCGCAGTCGAGGAGGTAGAAGCCGCCTAGCTGCTCCTTGGTCTCGGCGAACGGGCCGTCGGTCGCGATCGTCTCGCCGCTCCTCACGCGCACGGACGTCGCCGCCGGCGTCGGCTCGAGCGGCGCACCGGCGACGACGCGATCTCCAGCCTCTTCGCCGAACTTGTGGTACGCCGCCAGCATCTCCTTGAAGCCGTCGCTGCCAGGCTCCGGATGGCTAGTCGGGTCTGTCTCGTCCGAATAGATCAGGCACACGAACTTCATGTGGTCCTCCCCTCCGTTGGGCCGTCGGCGCGCGGAAGCCGACGGTGCGGTCTCTTCGTTCAGTCGTCGAACGGGAAGACCCGTTCTCGACTACGTACTATCAGCGCAATGGCCGGCGATCGACCAGCCGGTGCGGGTCGCAGCCTAGACCGCTCGAGGCTGCAGCGGCTTGCGCTCGTCGGCCTCGGACTCGCGCTCGTCGCAGCTGCCTGCGGTGGCAGTGAAGACGGCTCGGCGCCGCCACCCGAGCAACGGACGCAATCAGCCACGGTGTCCGAGTCTCCAGACACGGCGTCGCAGGCGGAGCCAACGGCTCCCAGCGCCGTCCATGAGCCTCCTCAGCCGCCCCCTGACACGGAGCCGCCGACAGGCGGCGAGGAGACGGAGCCAGTAGGCGACGACGGATGGACGAACTACGGCCCGTTGGAGGCAATCGAGGTGCCCGTGCCGACCTCCGACAACGGCTGGATCGCGCTGGCGACGAAGTCCGAACTCGTAGAGGACTTCGAGATCGCTGCGGTCAGCACGGATGGGGCGGAGCTCGTCGAGCTCCCGACCAACGAGGCGAGCGAGACGAGCGAAGCGGATGATCTCGGAGCTCGGGTCTCGCCGGACGGGCGCCACGTGGCGTTCCTGAGCACGCGTGAGTACGAAGGCGACGGCTCGGGCAGCTGGGATCTCTACGTCATGGCGAGCGACGGCTCCGGCGAGCGCCGCCTCACGTCGCACGGCCAGGTAGCCGACCTGCGCTGGACACCGGATGGTGAATGGATCACCTACGGCGTCATCGACGCAAGCGGAGCTGCCACCGGGGAGTTCCGGCACATGATCCTGGCGATACGCCCAGACGGCACGGATGACCACGAGCGGCTTCAACTGACGGGGTTCGTCGCCGGATACGACTGGTCGCCCGACGGCGATCGGATCGCCTATGCGGTGTGCACCGTCGTTCAAGAGCCGGCTTGCGATATCTGGGTTGCAAACGCGGACGGGAGCGATCCCGAACAAGTGACCCAGACCGGAACGGATGTCGGTCCGTCCTGGTCGCCGAGCGGCGAGCAGCTCGCCTTCACTTCGACGCGCGACGAGAACGGCGCCTGCTACTTCGGCGACTGCAGCGGCTTCAATGGCGAGCTCTACGTCATGCGCTCCGATGGGACGGGACAGCGTCGGCTGACCCACAACCCGGCCATTGACTCGCCTGCGAGCTGGTCGCCCGATGGCTCGCATCTCGTGTTCGCTCGGCTGGCACGGACGTCCGGGCCGGGTCAAGATGCATATCGCTCGTCCGTGCTAACGATCGACATCGCGACCGACATCGAGACCGTGCTCGTCGAGACTGACACCGGCCGGCTCGCAGGGCCGCAATGGGCGACCGTGCCCGACAAGCCCGCCGGCTAGCCGGCGCGTCGCCGTCGCACCAGCGCGGCCGCGCCCGCAGCGAGAACGGCCGCTAGGAGTGCGATCGCGAGGACCGTGACCCAGCGACCGCGTCCTTCGCCCCCCTCGCCGGGCAACGGCGTGCTGGGGGCTGCCTCGGCCAACGGGCCGGGCTCGCTGATCGAGGCCGGCGCCGGCTGGGTAGGCACGGGGGCGTCGCTCCCCGCGACCTCCTGGTCGACGGATGGCCCATCCGGCACCCATGCGAGCGCCGAGACGGCTTTGCCGGGCAGCACGGCGAGCTGGGTTCCGACGCGGGGCGGCGTGCCCGTGACGACCCGCGCGTCGGGCCGAAGCACAGCGACGTTGCCTCCTGCCAGGATGGCGTCCAGGACGGGGACAGCACTGCTGCGCCCGTGAGGGCGGAGCCGCGTATCGAATAGGCGCATGGGCCAGCGCGCACCGCTTGGCGGAACAACCATGAAACGGTCATCTGATAGCCACAGGGCTCGGCCCGTTCGACCTCTGCGCTCCAGACTCGTGGTGAGCACCTGCGGCTCGCTGCCGCTGACGTCGATTAACACGACCCGACTGGGTCGGGTCTCCGGGCCGCGGGCGCGGGTCTTCGCTACCCCAGCCAGCCAGCGCCCATCGGGACTGACCGAGAGCGGGCCCGTCCGATCGGGCAGCCGAGCAATCTCGCGGCGCTCGCCGGTTTCGAGATCGATCGACACGGCACGGGTACCCCTTCGGCCCTCGCAGACATAGGCGGCCCGCGAAGGCGCGTCCCTCCCAGAGGGGCACGAGAGCGCCCGAGCTGACGCGGGCTACCACCTGAGGACCGCGATGTCGATCCGCAAAGACAACGAGCTCGTCGCCGCTGGCCGAACCGCATTCGAGATCGAGAACATCGGCTCTGAGCCCGGCGAGGCGAAGGTCGACTTCGTCGACCACTCTCATCGTGCTGAGCTCGCGCACCGCCAGGATCGGCGAGCCGGGTCGACTTCGCCGATGCTCGACGTGCTCGACGACGCGCTGCCCACCCGGGCATGGCGCGACGGCGACCGTCGTTCCGTCGCCGAGCCCGTAAGCGACCGTGTCGCCCGAGCTGTCGAGCGCGACAAGCCGCGCCGGGCCGAACGCGCCACCGACGACGTACCGGATGGGCGCGTCACTCGTCGGCTCGGGAAGGCCCTTGCCCGCCGCGAGAAGTGCTTCGGGCGTGATGAAGCTGCACAAACCACTCGTCCATGCTCCCGGCGACCCGCGCAGGAAGACCCCTGCGCGAGTCCCGACGGGGAACTCGAAGCCGCAGGTGGCGCCCGCGACTGGCCTGCGAACTTCTACCTCGTCGCCGAGATCGCCTTTGACCGTCTGCTCAACCCGGAACGTCCAGACGGCCTCGTTCCCGTCAACCTCCCGCTTGATGGCCTCACCGACAAATGCCGCGGGCGTAGCCTCGAGCAGCTCGAGCGGCTCCGGTACAGCGCAGCTGCACGCGAGGGCCGAGTCTGGGAAAGCTAGCCAAACCCCGGCCATCACGATCGCACCCGCCAGAAGCACCCTCACACCAACTTGGACGCCCGGCGGCCCTGGAAGTTCCCGGGCGCGACGCGGCGCGCGAGCAGCTCGGAGGCGCCGCCCGGAGCGCAGGGGCCGACCGACCGCCGGCGCGGCCAGTCGGTCAGCCCATGAGTCCACTCAGCACAAAGCCAAGCGAGATCTAGCTAGCCGGTCGCCGCTTTCCAGCTGAAGTCGCCCGCGACGTCCTGCTGGCCGACCGTGAAGTTGATGAACATCCCAGCCGCTGCATGCGCGCCGTTCCCGACGTTGCACACCGCGATGTACGAGCCTGGCTTGAGGTTGATCGTGCGGCGCTGCTTCTTGCCGCCATCCAGGGTCGCCGAGTTGAACTTGGAGCCGCCCGCGCTCCGGAAGATGATCCGGAAGTTGTGCGGGAAGTCACCCTTGTTGTTGAAGACGAACCGTGTCTTACCCGGCTTCAGCTTGCTTGCCTCGCCGAACCCGGCCGGCTTCAACTTCGCGCTCGCAAACGCGAACTCGCTCATTCGCACGGGAACTTTCTGAACGATCCCGCCCTTCTTGGCTGCCGAGGCGATCGTCGGCACGAGAAGCGCGACGAGGCCCGTTGCGGCCAGCACTACACAGAAGCGTCGTTTCATCGACCTTCCTCCCTTCGTTGCCTGCTTGTGCCTCGCGATACGCGAGACAACGCGCGATCGGATTGCGCGCGCATCCTAGGGACGAGGGCCCTCTGTCACATCCCAGGCCCATGGCACGATGGCCACATGCTCCAGCACGAGCCTCAGCGCCGAGTCCGTTGGCCAGAGTTTGCGCATGTGATCTTCGACTGCGACTCGACGCTTGCCGCCGTCGAGGGCGTCGACGTGCTTGCAGCCGATGTGGGCATCGAAGATGAGATAGCCGCGCTCACGGACGCGGCGATGGCGGGCGAAGTCGACCTCGGCGAGGTCTACGGCGCGCGCCTCGAGCGCCTGAAACCGAGCGAGCGAGCCGTGGCGAGCCTGCGCTCGGCCTACAAGGTGCACACCGTGCCCGACGCGCGACATGTGATCAGCGCGCTCCGCGAGCTCGACATCGAGGTATACGTGGTCAGCGGCGGCCTGGCAGAGCCGGTCGTCGAGTTCGCCGTCCACCTGGGGGTCGACGCGGACAACGTTCGTGGAGTGCGGGCGCACTACGACGAGCTGAGCGGCACGTGGTGGCAGCGCCACGGCGCGGGCGAGAAGGACTTCGCAGGCGTCGAGGAAGGCGCGCTGACCCGCAGCGACGGCAAGCCCGAGGTCATCCGTGACCTGCTCTCTGGCTCGACCGGCGCGAGCATGCTGGTCGGTGACGGCGCAAGCGATCAGCGTGCCGCCGGTAGCGTCGATCTCTTTGTCGGCTTCGGCGGCGCTACTCGCCGCCAGTACGTTGAGGACCGTGCGCCGGTGTACATCACAGCAGCGAGCCTGGCCCCGGTTTTGCCCATTGCTGCCGGACCGGGCGGGCGCGAGCGCCTGCGCTCGGCCGATGCGCGAGACACCTTCGCGCGCGGGCTGGCGTTGATCGAGCACGGCGACGTGAGCTTCCGCGACGAGAGCAAGCGCGGCCAGCTGCTGGCAGCGCTCGCGGTCGGAGGCATGTAGCTATGCCAGCGCACCGCATCCTCGTCGCCGACGAGCTCGGCGAAGCAGGGCTCGAGCTCCTCAGAAGCGCCGACGGTGTCGAGGTCGACGTCAGGACGGGGCAGACGAAGAAGGAGCTCATCGCCGAGGTCGGCAGCTACCACGGCATCATCGTGCGCAGCGCGACCCAGATCGATGGCGACGTGCTCGCGGACGCTGACGAGCTGATCGTTATCGGCCGCGCAGGCGTGGGCGTCGACAACATCGATGTCGAGGCGGCAACGCTCAAGGGTGTGATCGTCATGAACACGCCGCAAGCCAACGCCGTCGCGACGGCCGAGCAGACGATGGCGCTGATGCTCGCGGCCAGCCGCCACACGGCTCACGCGCACGCGTCGCTAGCCGCACACGAATGGGCTCGTAGCGCGTTCACCGGAATCGAGCTCGCTGGCCGCACCCTCGGCATCATCGGGTACGGCCGCATCGGCCGCGAGGTCGCCCGGCGCGCCCGCGCGTTCCGGATGGAGGTCGTGGCCTACGACCCCTACATCTCGGAGTTGGTCGCGCGCGACCAGTCCATCAGGTTGCTCGAGCTCGACGAGCTCCTCGGCCAGGCCGACGTCGTCTCTCTCCATTGCGCGCTGTCGCCTTCGACACGCCACGTCCTCGACGCGCGTGCGCTCGGGCTGCTCAAGCCCGGGTCGATCGTGATCAACGCGGCCCGGGGCGAGCTGGTCGACGAACAGGCCCTCGCCGACGCTCTCGAGTCGGGTCACATACTCGCCGCCGGAGTCGACGTGTTCTCGAGTGAGCCTCCGGCCGCCGACCACCCGTTGATCGGCCATCCGAAGGTGGTCCACACGCCGCATCTGGGCGCGAGCACGCGTGAAGCGCAACGCGACGTCGCCCTTCAGGCAGCCGAGCAGATGATCGATGTGCTCCATGGCGGAGAGATCCGGAACAGCGTCAACTTTCCCTTCGAGATGGACGCCGAGCTGAAACCCTGGCTCGAGCTCGCGCACGCACTCGGTCGGCTGCAATTCGCGATGGCGCCCGACCGTATCGAGCGGGTTGAGATCGAAGCGCGCGGCGCCGCAGTCGACGGGTCGATTCGAGCCGTCGCGACCGGCGTTCTCGCGGGGCTGCTCACCGGGTTCCTGCCAGACTCGGTCAACCTCGTCAACGCACCGGCGCTCGCGGCAGAGCATGGGATCGCCCTCGCCGAGGGCCATGGCATCGGCTCGAGCGACTACGCCAACCTCATCTCCTGTCGGGTCACGTGGGCGAAGGGCGAGCGCGTGATGTCGGGCTCGGTCTTCGAGAACCGGCGAGGTCGCGTTGTTCAGGTCAGCCGCTACCACCTCGATGCCGAGCCGCGCGGAGTCATCCTCCTCATGCTCAGCAGGGATATGCCCGGGGTGATCGGCGAGGTGGGCACCCTCCTCGGTCACCACGGCGTCAACATCGCCGAGTGGCGGCTCGGGCGCGATGAGCGCGGGGGTCAGGCGCTCTCGTTCATCAACCTCGACTCGCCGCCGGCCGAGCTCGTGATCGAAGAGCTCGAGAAGGTCGAGGCGGTCGACAAGGCGATGGTGATCGAGCTCTAGTGCGTCGCGATGCCGTCAACCCGGGCTGACGGGATCGCGCTCGGGCCGACGAGCTACGCGAACGACGATGAGCGCGATCACCGCGGCCATCGCGATCAGCAGCCACGTGCGCCAGAACACGAGCGCGAAGATCGCGATGACGGCCAGTGCGACGAGGACGTGCAGCCACCCGAGGCGCTCCCTGGTGCGCCAGATCGCGAAGACAAGTACGGCGACGAAGCCGAGGCCGAGAAGCGCGGGCCAGAGAAGCCAGGAGAGCACGACCAACGCTGCCAGCCCGACCAGCGTCCAGATTGCAGCGAACTTGAGCTTGTCGACGGTCTCACGGACAGCTTCCACGCGGAACTCCTGCAGAGCGGGTACGGGCCCGAGGATATCCCGCGCCGCCCTTGCCAAAACGGGCCTGTGCGCGCTGAGCTACGCTAGGTGTCTCGATGAGCGAGACGAACGGCAGCCCGCAGGCGACCAACGGGGCCGAGCCGGCTGACCTCGACGTGGTCGTCGTCGGCGCAGGTCTCTCGGGCGTCTACCTGCTCTACCGCATGCGTGAGCTTGGCCTCAGAACGCGTGTCCTCGAGGCCGGGTCCGATGTCGGCGGCACCTGGTACTGGAACCGCTACCCCGGCGCCCGTTGCGACACCGAGAGCATGTTCTATGCCTATTCGTGGCCGACCGAGTTGCGGCAGAAGTGGATGTGGACGAGCCGCTACCCGGAGCAGCACGAGATCCAGGGATACATCCGGCATGTGGTCGACGAGTTTGATCTCGAAAGAGACATGCAGTTCAACACGCGTGTCGCCAGCGCGACTTTCGACGAGGAGGCAACGCGCTGGACCGTGACGACCGAGGCAGGCGAGCGCTTCACGGCTCGCTTCTGCATCATGGCGACCGGCTGTATCACGCGCCCGAATCTCCCGGACATCCCGGGGGTCGAGGACTTCGCCGGCGAGACGTACCACACCGCCCGCTGGCCCAAGGAAGGCGTCGACTTCGCCGGCAAGCGCGTGGGCGTGATCGGAACGGGCTCGACGGGCATCCAGGCGATCCCGGTGATCGCCAAAGAGGCGAAGCACCTAACGGTTTTTCAGCGAACGGCGCAGTACAGCATCCCGGCCTGGAACGGCCCGATCGATCGCCAGTACGAGGCCGAGATCAAGGCCAACTATGACGAGCTCTGGGAACAGTGCCGCAACGGCTCGACGGGGATGGTCTACGAGGTTCGCGACGTCTCTGTCTGGGACGAGACGCCCGAGCAGCGCGAGAAGGAGTTCGAGCGGCGCTGGCAGGACGGCGGCTTCGCCTTCCTCTTTGCCTACAACGACCTTCTCACCGACAAGAAGGCAAATGACGAGGCGGGCAAGTTCGTCCGCAACAAGATCCGCGAGCGAGTCGACGATCCCGACGTCGCCGAGCTGTTGATGCCGGTTACGTACCCATTCGCGACCAAGCGGCTCTGTGTCGACACCGACTACTACGAGGCGTACAACCGCGACAACGTCAAGCTGGTCAGCCTCCGACAGACGCCGATCGAGAAGATGACCCAGACCAGCGTCACGACGAGCGACGCGCAGTTCGAGCTCGACGCATTGGTGTTCGCGACGGGGTTCGACGGGATGACCGGAGCGCTGTTTGCGATCGACATCCGCGGGCGCGACGGCGTAGAGCTGCGCAAGAAGTGGGCCGATGGGCCGCGCACATACCTCGGGCTCGGCACGGCCGGCTTCCCGAACCTCTTCACGATCACGGGCCCGGGCAGTCCCTCGGTGCTCAGCAACATGATGACCTCCGTCGAACAGCACGTGGAATGGGTGTCGGAGTGCATCGGTCACCTCGACGAGGAGGGGCACGAGACAATCGAGCCGACCCTCGAGGCCGAGGACGCGTGGGTCGATCACGTGAACGAGGTCGCAGACGGGACGCTATTCCCGCTCACGGATTCTTGGTACACGGGCGCGAACGTAAAAGACAGCGCGAACGTGACCAAGGTGCGGATCTTCACGCCCTACGTCGGCGGCGTCGGCGTCTACCGCGAGAAGTGCGACGAGGTCGCGGCCAAGGGCTACGACGGCTTTGTGCTCGCCTAGACCCGTATAGATCCGTAGCTCCGCAGCGCATAGAGCCGTCTAGCTCTACAGCGCGCCAGGCCGCCACCGCGGCGCTCTTCCCTCGATCGAGGTAATGCATCCCCCTTTGGGTTGACGTTCGTCTACCCCTCCCTATCTTGAGTTGAGAGAGGGGGAGGTGTCCTGCGGCCGTCTCACAGGCGCGAAAAGCCGCGTCTTGTAGGCGTACCTGACCGCGCGAAAACGACTTGGCGACCAGAGAAATCGAGAACTCATCACCGCTGATCGCCGAGCGCGATTCAGCCGATCGCCGGCCGCGCTCGGCGATCTGGGATGCGCCCTTCGCGCTCTCGCTCGTCATCCCGACGCGCAACGAGGCGGGCAACATCGAGCCGCTCGTGCGACGCCTCGAGGCGATCCTTCCCGACCGCCCGCTCGAGATCATCTTCGTCGACGACAGCACCGACGACACTCCTGCCGCCGTCGCCAACGTCGCGCGCTCGGCTACCCGTGACGTGCGGCTTCTCCACCGCTCCGAAGACGAGCGCGTAGGAGGGCTGGGCGGCGCCGTACAGGCCGGCCTGCGCATCGCCCGCGCCCCGTGGGTCTGCGTCATGGACGGTGACCTGCAACACCCGCCGGAAGTGATTCCCGAGCTCCTCCGGCGCGCACACGAGGCCGACGCTGATCTCGTTGTCGCGAGCCGCTACGTCGGTGACGGCACGGTGGGAAGCGGTCTCAGCAAGATTCGCCACCTGGCCTCGCAGGCCATGACGCGCTCGGCAAAGGTCTTCTTCCCGAAGCGGATGAGCGTGGTCAGCGACCCGCTCAGCGGCTTCTTCCTGGTGCGCCGCGAAGCCGTTCCGGTCGAGGATCTGAAGCCGCGCGGCTTCAAGATCCTGCTCGAGATCGTGGCACGCAGCCCGCGGTTGAGAGTGGCCGACGTGCCCTTCGCCTTCGGCGAGCGCCATGCCGGCGAGAGCAAGGCGTCGATCGGCGAAGGGCTGATCTACCTGTCACAGCTCGTGAGGCTGCGCTTTGGCGCCTCGGCGGGTCGCTTCACGCGGTTTGCGTTTGTCGGCGCCACGGGTCTGGCGGTGAACATGGGCGCGTTTGCGCTGCTGTTCGCCGCGGGTCTCCACTACCTGGTGGCAGCGATCGACGCGACACAGATCTCGACGCTCTGGTTGTTCGCTCTCACCGACCGGTGGGTGTTCCGCGGCCGGCGCCTCCACTATGCGACCGCTTCACGCGTCGGACTGTACTTCGCCATAAACAACGCCGCGTTCATGTTGCGTGGCCCGCTTCTGTACGCCTTGGTCTCTGCCGCCGGAATGAACGAGCTGGTGGCGAACTTCGTCTCGCTCGCCGTGCTGACGGTCGCTCGCTTCGCTGTGGCCGACACCTGGATCTGGCGGAAAGCCGCTCCAGGCGCTCAGTTCACGCACACCTACGACGTCCACGGCATCGTCACGGTCGCGTCCGAGGCTCGGCTGCCCGAGCTCGAGCGCTTCCGGGTTCCCGAGCTCGCTGAGGAGCCGACGATCAGCGTCGAGATCGGAAAGCTCCCGCGCCTCGAGGACGGGCGCTCCGGCGAGTGGCTCGCGAGCGACGTGCGCCGCATTCGCTACGACGAGGGGCTCGGCGCGCTCGGCTTCGCCGCCGAGATCACCAAGGGCCCGCACTCGACCCATGTGGTCGCAACACCGCTGCTGCGCAACTCGCCGCACGTGCTGTACACGAACGTCGTCGAGCCGATCATGCGCTGGGCATTCGTCGAGCGCGGCCACACGCTCGTGCACGCCGCCTGCGTCTCGTTCGGCGGCAATGCCGTCTTCGTCACCGCGCGGACCGACACCGGCAAGACGACCACCATCCTCAAGACGCTCGACAACCACCCGGGCGCATTCGTCTCTGACGATCTCACCGTCCTTACCCCTGAGGGCCGAGTTCTCACCTACCCCAAGCCGCTCACGGTCTCGGCGCACACGGTAGGCGCCGTCAAGACGCCGCGGCTGACACGCAGGCAGCGTCTGGGTCTACCGCTGCAGAGCCGGTTGCACTCGCGCTCGGGCCGCCAGTTCGGCTTCTTGCTGGCCAAGACGGGACTGCCTGTCGCAACGATCAACGCGCTCGTGCAGCTGATGGTGCCGCCTCCGAAGTACGACATCGAAACCCTGATCCCGGGCGTCGACGTGGCCGAGGAGGCGCGACTCGCAGGGGTCGTGGTCATCGAGCGCGGCGACGACGAGGAGATCGTTCTGGGCGCTGAAGAGGCGACCAGCATCGTCCTGAGCAACTGCGAGGACGCCTATGGGTTCCCGCCCTACGACGAGTTCGCGTCCTTCCTGCACGGAACCGGCGCCGCCGACCTCCACCACGACGAGCGCAGGATCGTCGAGCGGGCGCTTCGCCACCTGCCCGCACGGCTCATCCGTAGCTCGACGATGGACTGGTGGTTGCGGCTGCCGTCGGTCGTCGAGGGGATCGTCCCGGGCGGAATCGCCGACGGCGGCGTCTCGGGCAACGGACGCGCGCGAAACGGTGACTCGAGCAACGGAGGCCCGGGCGACAACGGCCCGCAGAGCGCTGTGGAAGCGCCAGAAGCCCCCACGCGAAACGGCCACTCGGCGAACGGGCAGGGCGCGCCGTCGTACGGCACGGTGACCCCGCAGTTCGCGCTGATACCGGAGGTCGAGACGCCGGTCGACCAGCCGATGCACGGAGCCGATCAGGCCGGCGCCGACGTCGAAACCCCGGTCGAGCCGATCGAGACACCCGAGCCAGATCCGCCTGCCCTACCCGAGCCCGCGCCCGAGCCCGAGCCGGACGCGGACGAACCCGACATCGGCGTGGCCATCGCCGAGGAGCTCGCCGAGCCCCAAACGGCGGTGCGCGCGCGTAGCTGGTGGCGGAACGCGACAGAGGTCGCAACAGGCTGGCTTCTGCAGCCGCGCGTGCTCACGACCATCTTGCTTCTCGGCATTCTCGGCGCGGGAGCGTTTCTGCGCTTCTTCGCGATCAATCGCTACGGACTGAACAGCGACGAGGTCGTCTACTCGAGCCAGGGCGGCTCGATCGCCAATGACCCTGCCGTCTCGGAGCTCTTTCCGATCTTCCGGGCGCACCCGCTGCTCTTCCAGTCGACGCTCTCTATCGGCTGGGTCTTCGGTGGCGTCAAGCTGTTCGGCCGGATGCTCTCGGCCGTGATCGGGCTCATCACGATCCTGCTCACCTACCACACGGGCCGCCTTCTCTTCAACCGCCCGACGGGCCTGCTCGCCGCGGGCTTCATCGCGGTCATGCCGTACCACGTCCTGGTCACACGTCAGATCCTGCTCGACGGCCCGATGGCCATGTTCGCGACCCTGACGCTCTACACGATCGTCCGCTACGCGATGTCGCAGCGGACGATCTGGCTATACGCGACGGCGGGCTCGCTGGGCCTGACGTTTCTGGCCAAGGAAGCCGCGATCCTGTTCGTCGGCTCGATCTTCGTCTTTCTCGCGCTCACTCCACGAGTGCGGGTCAAGCTACGACACCTCGCCGGCGCAACTGGCCTGCTCGCGCTGCTCGTGGCGTCGTTCCCGTTGACGGTCTCGCTCGCCGGCCAGTCGACGACCGGCGGCCAGTACCTGGTCTGGCAGCTGTTTCGCCGACCGAACCACACCTACAGCTTCTACCCCATCGAGGTCTCGGCGGCCGTCGGCTACGGCGTGCTCATCGCCGCGATCGTCGGCCTCTGGCTGTTCCGCAGCCGGCTCGGCTGGCGCGAGACGCTCCTCATCTCGTGGATCGTCGTGCCGGCGATCTTCTTCGAGCTCTATCCGGTCAAGGGATTCCAGTACCTGATCGCCCTTGCGCCCGCCGTCGCTATCCTCGCCGCGCGCCCGGTCGCGCACTGGATTCGCACGCGCCGTCTCGCGCTCGGGGAGCCCCGCGCGCATATGCGCTGGGTCGGCGTGGCCGCCGCCGCCGCGATCGGCGTCTCGCTGATCGTGCCGTCGTGGCAGCGCATACAGCCGACGACGTCTGACACGTTCCTCGCCGGCTCGGGCGGCGTCCCTGCGGGTCGCGAGGCCGGCGAGTGGATCCGCGACAACGTGCCCGAGGGTGCCCGGCTCGTCACGGTCGGCCCGTCGATGGCCAACATCCTCCAGTTCTATTCCGGGCGCGAGGCGCGCGGACTCTCGGTGAGCCCGAACCCGCTCCGGCGCAACCCCGCCTACGAGCCCGTTCGCAACCCCGACCTCGAGATACGCGAGAGTCGGGTGCAGTACCTCGTCTGGGACTCGTTCTCGGCCGGGCGCTCGGAGTTCTTCTCGAGCAAGCTGCTGCGCTATGCCGACCGTTACAACGGGCGCGTTGTGCACTCGGAGACCGTCACGGTCACGACGCCCGAGGGAGCCAGCGCCGAGAAACCCCTGATCGTCGTCTACGAGGTGCGACCCGTGCTGGGCGCTCGTCCGGGAGACGAGGATGATTAGACCCCTTCTCAAAGCCGGGCTCGTCGCCGCTCTCGTCGCAATCGGCCTCGTGCTCGCGCATACCGCCCCGGCAGCCGGCAAGGCCGACGGCACCGAGACGACGACACCGATCAAGCACTACGTCGTCCTGATGCAGGAGAACCACACCTTCGACAACTACTTCGGCACCTACCCCGGCGCCGACGGCATCCCCGAGGACGTCTGCATGCCGCGCAACCCAAAGAAGCCCAAGCGCGGCTGCGTCGAGCCGTTCCCCATTCGCGGTCGCGCGGTAGTCGATCTCGAGCACCGCGAGGCGACCCACGAGTCGCAGTATCGCGGCGGTGCGATGGACGGCTTCGTCTTCGCGCTACGCGCGGCCGGCAAGGACGCAGAGACGACGATGGGCTACTACGACGATCGCGACCTCCCCTACTACTGGAACGTCGCGGACGAGTACGTCCTCTTCGACCGCTTCTTCTCGTCGGCCTCGGGCGGCTCGATCGAGAACCACATGTACTGGATCGCGGGTGTGCCCGGTCGCGAGCCCGGCGAGTCCTCACAGATTCCCGCTGAAGGCTGGAGCGACATCCCGACGATCTTCGACCGGCTCGAGGACGCCGGCATCTCGTGGAAGTTCTACGTCCAGAACTACAACCCCCGGATCACGATTGCCACGCCCGAGATCGGCGATCGCGGGGCGCAGATCGTCTGGAATCCGCTGCTGGCCTATCCCCGCTACATCAACGACCCGAAGCTCTTCGGGAAGATCGTCGATCTCCCCGAGTACTTCGAGGATCTGGCCAACGACACGCTCCCCTCGGTTGCGTTCATCGTTCCATCGGGTGCGAGCGAGCACCCGCCGGGGAGCATCCAGGCCGGCGAGCGCTTCGTGCGCACGCTGATCACGGGATTGATGACGAGCGACTCGTGGGATAGCTCGGCCTTCATGTGGACGTACGACGATTGGGGTGGCTGGTACGACCACGTCCCACCGCCGAGCGTCGACGAGTTTGGCTACGGCTTCCGCGTTCCGGCGCTGCTGGTCAGCCCTTACGCGAAGCGCGGCCACATCGACAGCACTGAGCTCGACTTCACCTCACCACTCAAGTTCATCCAGGAGAACTGGGGTATCGAGCCGCTCGCAGAGCGGGATCGCAACGCCAACAACTTCCTCGACGCATTCGACTTCGAGCAGCCGGCCCGCGCGCCCGTCCTGCTCTCGGCTGAGCGCGCGAGCGAAGAGGAGTTCGTCCCGCGCAGACCGATCATCTACGCCGCCTACGGCTCGGCGATCGGCCTTCCGCTGCTGCTCGTCGGCGTTGCGCTGGTGACGCGGCGACGCGATCTGCAAGAGCTTGCCGAGGCCTACCGCGCCCGACGACCGGACGAGACATGAGCCGCCGGCCCGTGATCCTCGGAGCCACCGTCGTCGCGGCGGCTCTGCTCGCCTCGCTCGCCGCCGCCACAGAGGCCCGCGCGAGTCACCAGGGCACGCCCCACAAGCTGGTCGTGCGGACAATTCCCGCATTCAAGGGCGTCCCGGTCAAGCTGAACAAGAAGAAAAAGAACACAGGACGCCGTGGACTGGCGATCCTGACGCACTCCGGCGACAAGAAGCTGAAGAAGCGCCTCACGGTCGCCGATGCGCAGCCCGCCGAGCACGTGCGAAGCCGCTTCGCCCGATGGTACGGCGACCCGAATCGCCAGAACGTCTCGAAGCTGACGGCCGCGCTCGATGTCGACTATCTCGTCGGCTTCAACTTCATCGACCGTGACGGCGAGCCGATCGACGCGGCCGAGATCAGCAGGATGGTGCTTCGCTCGAGCGTCGGCAACATTCTCGAGTTCGAGGGCGAGGCGCTGCAAAGCCAGCATTGGCTGCACGGCACACGCGTCGTCTCGCGGCGTGAGGGCCCGTTCGCGAAGGAGATCCTCTACAGCGTCGAGCAGGTGATCGTCAACGGCTCGAACGTCGTCAATCGTGCCCAGCAGCGCTTCGTGCCGGAGGAGGCCCGCGACTTCGCGATCACGCTGCTGTACTTCACCGCCACGTTCACGGCGACCGACGCACTGTTCGGCCACACGACAGGGTCGGGCATCCGTCTCGAGCGCCCGGACGGCGTTGTCGAGGAGCACGCGTTCAATGACGGCGGCACGCTTGTGCTCGCCGGCCTCCCACGTGGCGAGTACATCGTCAGCGTGATCGGGCCCGGCCCGGCATTCGAGCGCCCGGTCACCGTCACGCGCGACCAGGACGTCGAGCTTGACGTCCTGAGCTGGCTCGATCTCGGCATCACTGCGCTCGTCCTCGCCATCGCCGTCATCGGCCTGCTGTTGATCGGACGACCGCATTTGCTCCGGCTTCCCAGCGCGGCTCGAGCGCCTCAGCTGCGCCCACGCGGAGCTGCCGCCGCCGCAACGCTCCTGGTTGGCGTCATCGCGCTCTTTCTGTTTGCCGGGCCGGCCGCGGGAGCAAACGAGGATCGCAAACCGGCCGACCAGGCCACGGTGCCCGCGACGACGACGCCCTATCCGATCCTCGCCTACTACTACATCTGGTTCAACCCCACGTCGTGGTCACGCGCCAAGAGCGACTACCCGATCCTCGGTCGCTACTCGAGCGACGAGGAGCGCGTCATGCGTCGGCACGTGCGCTGGGCGAAGGCCGCGGGTATTGACGGCTTCCTCGTCAGCTGGAAGGCGACGTCGTCGCTCAACCAACGTCTCAACAAGCTGGCCAGGCTGGCGGCCGAAGAGGACTTCAAGCTCGGCATCGTCTATCAGGCGCTCGACTTCGAGCGAGAGCCCCTCTCGATCAGACGGATACGGGCCGATCTCGATTTCTTCATCGAACGCTACGCCGACGACCCGGTGTTCGACATCTTCGAAAAGCCCGTCGTCATCTGGACGGGGACCGAGCAATTCAGGCGCAAGCAGATTGCGCGGACCGTTGCACCGCGACAGGATGACCTACTCGTGCTCGCGTCCGAGAAGAACGTCGAGGGCATCGAGCGACTTGGCAAGGCCGTGCAGGGAAACGCCTACTACTGGTCGTCGGTCGACCCACAGAGCTACATGAGCTTCTCGGACAAGCTCGTCGCGATGGGCGAGGCAGTGCATGATCTTGGCGGCCTCTGGATCGCGCCCGCTGCCCCGGGCTTCGACGCGCGGCTCGTGGGCGGAACGTCGGTGGTCGAGCGACGCTCGGGCGACACGTTCCGTGCGCGCCTCGACGGCGCGACCCGGTCTGCGCCGGACGCGCTCGGCGTGATCAGCTGGAACGAGTTCTCCGAGAACACCCACATCGAGCCGAGCGAGCTCTACGGCCAGCGCTACCTCGAGATCCTCGCTGATGTGGGCGGCGCAACGTTCGACATCGAGGCGGTCATCGATTCGAGCGAGGCCGCCGGTGACGAGCGCTCTGCGACCGGAGTCGGCTATGGCGCGCCCCTGCTCGGCGGCGTCCTCGCGCTCGGTGTCATTGCCATCGTTGGCGCGACCTGGCGGAGCCGCAAAGCGGTGACGAAGGAGAGCACTCGCGGTAACGGCGAAAGTACGCCATACTCAGGAGAGCCTCGGGGGGAGGCTTCATGAGACGACTGCGGACCTTTCTATTTTTTCTGCCTGCCGTTTTCCTGGCACTCGCGCTCAGCGCGGCCGCCGGCGCGGCCACGTTCACGCCGACCGACGACTCATATGTGAACGCAGCGTCGCCCACCCAGAACTACGGCTCGTCGACGTCCCTTCGCCTCGACGCCACGCCCGAGCGCAACGCATACCTGCGCTTCGACGTGACCGGAACGAGTGGCGACCCGACAGCGACGCTCCGCTTCTACGCGGTGAATAACCACAGCGTCGGCCTCGACCTTCGCACCGTGTCGAGCACGAGCTGGAGCGAGTCGACGATCACCTACAACAACGCCCCGGCCTTCGGACCGATCATCGGCTCGACTGGCCCGCTCTCTGCGGGCAACTGGTACCTCCTCGACGTCTCTGACGAGGTCGTCGGCAACGGGCCGATCTCGTTCGCGTTGACGACCACCGGCTCGAGCTCGGCAAAGATCATAAGCGGCGAAGGGGTCGAGGCACCGGAGCTGATCGTGCCGGCCCTGCCCTCGCCATCTCCGTTCCTCGTATCGAAGATCAACGCGACGACCTACGAGGCCGAGTCACAGACGACGACGGATGTGTTCACGGGATCGCTCAAGTCCGTCGTCCAGTCAGCGGTGCTCCTGATGGATCAGACGGGCGGCGGAACCCTGACGTTCACGGCCGATGACTTCGACCTCGGCAGCGACCACTTCGAGTTCGACGAGGTCGCCGACATCATCTTCGAGGGGCAGGGAATCGACGTCACGACCATTGGCAACGACTCCAGCGCCTCGACCGACACCGAGCCATTCGACTTCGTCGGCGCCGACCGTGTCACGATCCGCGACCTAACGGTCGACGCCGACGGGCCCCAGCGGACGACGAGCGACGCGATCGACTTCGATCTGGGCAACGACGTGGTCATCGAGCGTGTCAAGGTGAGCGACTCGCGCGGCCGCGGCATCGTGTTCGATGGCAAGGAGCAGGGCCGCTCGGCCGACCGCAACACGGTTCGCGATTGCGTCATCGACGGGATCCCGGGCGACGGAATCGAGCTGCTGGCCTCACGCAACAACCTGATCGAAGGCTGCACGATCACCAACGTCGGCGGCCACGGGATCCAGATCACGAAGTCGTCTCCCTTTGCTGATGACCCGAACAAGAAGTCGAACGACAACGAGATCCGCGACAACACGATCGACCAGGCGGGCAAAGACGGGATCAACCTCATCTCGAGCGACGACAACCTGCTGATCGACAACCTGATCACCAACAGCGCCGACGACACGTCGAACCGCGACGGCATCCGCGTCACCTCGACGCACTCGATCACCTGCGACGACAACATCGTTCAGGGCAACACGGCGACCGACAATCAGGCGACGAAGACGCAGCGCTACGGGCTGTCGATCTCGAACGCGCTCTGCAACCGCACGGTGGTCGACGGCAACGACTTCACGGGGAATCGCGTCGGCGAGATCAACGATCTCGGGACCGACACCCAGATCACCCATGAGCCCGGCGAGCCCTTCAACCCGGTTGCAGACGCCTATGTCAACAGCTCGAAGCCGACAACGAACTACGGGTCTTCGACCGTGCTTCGCACGGACGCGTCGCCGGTCATCCGCTCCTACCTGCGCTTCAGCGTGACCGGGCTCGTCGAGCCCCCGAGTCAGACAACTCTGCGAATCTACGCCGAGACGGGCAACTCTGTCGGCTTCGACGTCCACGACGTCACCGACGACTCGTGGGGAGAGCTCGCGATCAGCTACGCCAATAGCCCGCCGGTGGGCAGCTACGTCGGCTCGTCGGGCGCCTTCTCGGCCGGCGTCTACGTCGAGGTCGACGTGACGTCGCTCGTCACCGGAAACGGGCTCATCAGCCTCGCCCTGACCTCGCCTAGCTCGACGGCCGTTCGCTACGCGAGTCGCCAGTCGTCGAACCCGCCCGAGCTCGTTATCGTCGAGGGCTCGCCGCCGGCCGCCGCACCGGTGTCGGTACCAACATCCTCCTCGACGCCGCCGTCCGGCTCACCGGCTGTGCTGTCAGCGTCGGCCGCGCCGCCGCGCCAGACGGCCGCGCTGCAACCACTCGCCATACCCCCGCGGGTTACTCACCGCCGGGTCGACGCACCGCGGTAGTTCCCTCGTTCTCGCTAGCTGCCGCGGCCTAGCTGGCCTTGCGATGCTCGCCTTGACCCGGCTCGCGGTGCTTTTTGACCGGTCCAGGCGGGCGCGGTTCTGCCGCCGTCCAGATCGGCCTCACACGCGCCGGGTCGAAGCCACCCGAACGGCGTAGGCGCGGCGCGGAGGGTTGGCGCTCGACCTCGGCGCGCTCGCCCTGAGTGGCCGACGCACTGCGACGCCTGATCGTATCGACGACGCCGCGGCCGAACTCGATCACCGGAACAGCGACGATCCACGCGAGCGTGCCGACGACGACTCCGACCAGCCGTGCGACGAAACGGATTGCTCGGACGAGTTCCATGCGCTGCAATTGTGCACGAGATTGGGGCGCTCTGCGGCAATTCGCCAAACACACCCGGTTTCGGTGTCGCGAGGTGCAGCGATCTCCACCCGCGAGCCCCGGCGCACAGCCGACCCTCACGTAGTCTCGGACCGAAAGCAACCGATGCACCGATCGACCTCCGCTCGACTCACGCTGCTGGCCACGCTCGCGCTTCTCGCGGCGGCGACGACCGGCTGCGGCGGCTCGGAATCCGGCGGCGGAGCTCGGTCCGCGCCGGCCGACGCATCTGCTCCGGTGCGGGATCTCGCTGACGCTCCGCCTGCCGAGACGAGCGCGATGTTTCCCAACGTGGTCGCAGCCGAGGCGCGCCGCAAGAGCGATGGCTCGCTGCGCTTCGACGTCACTGTCAGCTCGGTCTACGATTCGCCCGAGCGCTACGCCGACGCCTGGCGCGTCATCGGTGAGGACGGCACCGTCTACGGCGTGCGCGAGCTACTGCATGACCACGCCGGTGAGCAGCCCTTCACGCGCTCGCTCGACGGCGTCGCGATCCCGGCCGGGGTTGCACGAGTAAAGCTCGAGGGTCGCGACCTGCTCAACGGCTGGGGCGGCGCGACCATCGAGGTGGTCGTCCCGCCCCTGGACGATGGCGACCCCGGCAGCTAGCGGCCCAGCTCGATGATCACCGAGCTGGATCACCTCGGGGCCGGCGCCGACATTCTCGGGCTGTGGAATCGGTGGGAGGCGGAGCTCCCGCCGGGTGGCCGGCGGATCGGTCTCGGGGAGCTGCGCCGGCGGTTCCTGAACCCGGGCCACGAGGGCATACGCCACGACTGGCTCGTCGAGAGAGACGGTGGCGGCCGGCCGCGCGGGCTCGCGCATCTCGAGCGCTGGTTTCAGAGCGCCAACCGCGAGATCACCGACTGCGAGATCCTCGTCGACTCAGGGGCTCGACGTTTCGGCGTGGCCCGAAGCCTGCTCGCCCACCTGCTCGACCTCGCAGAGGCAGACGATCGCTCGTCGCTGATCGCATGGGGCCCGCGAACCGCGGCCTGTACCGGCTTCTGGGAAGCGCACGGTCTTGTACAGCGCTACGTCGAGCAGACCCAGCGCTGCGACCTCACGAAGACCAACGCGGCGCTAATGCAGCAATGGATCGACGCGGCAGCTGCGCACACGGCGCACTACGAGCTCGTGTTCTGGCGAGGCGCACGCACCGAGCGGTGGGCTGGCGCGTACGCCCAGGCTGAGAACGCGATGAATGACGCGCCGATCGACGAGCTCGAGATGCACGACTACGACTACGACGTCGCCTTCGTGCGCGCGCGCGACAACGCCTTCATCGACGCTGGCCTCGAGCCATGGGTGTACCTCGTCGTCGATCGCGCCGACGGCTCCGCGGCTGGTGTTACCGAGGTGCTCGTGAACGAGCACGAGCCCGCCTACTCGGAGCAGTGGTCGACCGTCGTGCTCGCCGAGCACCGTGGCCGCGGGCTCGGCCGCTGGCTGAAGGCGGCGATGTTCCTGCGGCTATGCGCAGAGCGCCCCGACGTCCGCTACCTGGACACGGGCAACGGCACGTCAAACGCTGCCATGCGAGCCATCAACACCGAGATGGGCTTCGAGCTCTACCGCGAGTTCGCCTGCTGGCAGGGCGACGTCGCCGCAATTCGCGCCAGGCTTTGAGGGTGTGCGCCTAGCTAGGAAGACTCGGCGTGGCGCGCGACCGCGCGATCGAGCGCCTCCTGCTGGCGCTCGAACAGCTCGTCACGAAGCTCCCGTGCGCGAGCTTCCGAGGAGAGCGTGCTCGCGTTCGAGCCCTGGAACTCGGGCATCACGTAGCGCGCGAACAGCTCGTATGAGCGGTTCGTCGCCTCGAGGTTGGCCCATTCGTGCGCGTTGATCAGGAAGCAGCCGAAGCCGCCTGACTGGTCGTGCAGCCGCCTGATCTGCGCGATTGCGTCCTCGACGGTGCCGACGGTGCCGAAGCCGCTGTTGTTCACGGCCTCGACCCGCTCCTCGAACGTCGAGCCCGCGAAGCCTAGTTGCGGGAACGCGGCAGTCTTCTGGAAGTAGTCGACATAGTGATCGAGCCCGAAGCGGACGTCTTCGATCGCCTGCTCGCGGGTCTCGGCGATGTGCACGATCCCAACGAGGCGCATGTCGCCACGCGAGACCGTGTGTCCGTGCTTCGCCGCCTCGGTCTCGGTGATCGCCCAGTTCTCGGCGAGCGTCTCGAAGCCCTTCTCGCTCGTCGCCGCGACGCCGAGCACGCTGATGCCGTTGCGTCCCGCGAGCGCCCAGCCGGTCGGCGAGGCAACCGCGGCGACGGCGACCTCGAAGTGCGGATCGGTGTAGGGCCGCAGGTGCAGCCGCGCGTCGCGCATGGTGAACCACTCGGTCTCGACGGTCACGGGCTCGTCAGAGCGGAGCAAGCGCAGGATCGCATCGAGGCCCTCGGCGAGCCGCTCGCGCTGGGTCACCGGGTCGATGCCGAGCATGTACGCGTCGGTGGGTAGCGCGCCCGGGCCGGCGCCCAGCATGACCCGGCCGTGGGTCAGGTGATCGAGCAGCACGAGCCGCTCGGCCGTCATGTACGGATGGTGATAGGGCAGCGAGGCAACGCCTGTGCCGAGCCGGATCCGCTTTGTTCGCTCGCCAGCGGCGGCGATGAAGACCTCTGGGGAGGCGATGATCTCGGAGCCAGCGCTGTGATGCTCGCCGATCCAGGCCTCGTCGAACCCCAGGTGGTCGAGGTGCTCGATCAGCTCGAGATCGCGCTGCAGAGCCAGCGTCGGGTTGCCCTGAGGCTGGTGCTGCGGGGCGAGGAAGATCCCGAAGCGAAGGCCGGCGTGCACTCAGCTACCCGGCGCGAAGAGGTGGTGCGTGCGCGACCGCTCTAGCACTAGGCGGTCGATTCTACGATGCCTTCGCTCTGAGCCCGGGCCGAGCCCTGCGGGCCGGCAAGGCCCGCGCCATCGAGGTAGCCGGCGAGGTGATCGCACAGATCGCGCGCGTCGTCTGCCGCACCGTGGATGAAGCTCGACTTGCGGCGCCGTAGGAAGGTCAGGCCGATCGCATAGAGGCCGGGTGACTCAGTGACGACGCCCCCCCTCGTGGCGGAGCTGGCCCTTCCGGTCGACGACGGGAACGTCGAGCCACGAGTAGTCGGGCTTGAACCCGGTCGCCCAGACCACAGTACGAATCTTCCCCTTTGCGACATCGAGCATCAGCGGCGGCGAGTCGTCGACCTCGGTCTGGACAAAGCGCTCGACGTCGCCCACGTCGCCGTCGTGGCCAGCCTCCTCGGCCCACTCGTCGAAGCGCCCGAGAAGACGGCCTAGTCTCGCATAACGCGTGCGCCCCCACAAAGCGCTCGCCGGCGTGCTCCAGAGCAGCCGAAACGGGACGGTGGACGACATCGACCTCGCGTCACGCTGACGCGATCGAGGCTCGCCTGATCGGTTGCCAGCGCCTGTACGTCGCACATCGCCATAGCCACTCGGCGGGCCCGTACTTGAACACCTTCAGCCATGAGGGCGACCAGAGCAGCTGCGAGACCCAGACCACAACGATGAAGGCGAGCAGCATCGAGCGCGTGAGGTCGACGCTGTCGAGCGCGTAGCGCAGCCACGACGATGCCGATGGTGGTCTGCGTCAGGTAGTTGGTCAACGCCATCCTCCCGACGGCCTGCAGCGTTGTGTGCGCGCGTGTGTCGGGGCGCATGTTCCAGAGCGTGATCAGGCCTAGGTAGCCCATGACGATCGGGATCGTCGCGATCGTGTTGGGAATGCTCCCGACGAGCGAGATCTCGGGCGAGAAGTCGCGCGCCGCAACGAGGCCGAGTCCGGCGGCGGACAGCGGCAGCCCGAGCCCGAGCCCCAGACCGCCATGCGCTTGTAGAACCTCGCCGAGCGCTTCCCATTGACGATGCCCCGTCCGGTAGAGGGCGACGCCGATCAGCATCATCCCGAGTGCCCGGAAGAAGAAGTCGCCGAGCAGGAAGATCCCGACAGCGTTCGACATTGATCCGCCGTCGGCAAACCAGTAGTCACCGAGCCCGGCACCGCTCGCCGGCGTGTTGGCCTGGGCGACGATGGCGAGCAGCGGAGAGACCATGACGCAGGCCACGCCCGCCGTGAGGAGCGTCCGCGGCCGGCGCTTTCTCAGCAGGATGAGGAACGGCGCGCAGACGGCGTAGACGACGAGGACGTCGCCGTCCCAGAGCGCGGCGTGAGCGAAGCCGATTCCGAGCAGGAGCGCGTTCCGCCACAGGCTGAGAGCCCAGGCGTGGCGACCCTTCTGCGCAGCACGGTCAGCGAAGAGCACGATGCCGGCCCCGAACAGCAGCGAGAAGAGACCCATGAACTTCTGATCGAGGAAGATCTCGCCAAACCCGCCGATGATCCAGTCGAGCCAGGTGTCCGAGCCGCCAGCGTCGAGGTTGAAGTAGGGGGCCGTCCCGAGTCCGTAGGAGACCGCGTTCATACCGAGGATGCCGAGCACAGCAATTCCGCGCACCAGGTCGAGGTTGGTGATCCGGGCGCTCGTGTTGACGGGTGCCGCGGGCCCGGATCTGGCCGGGGGAGTCCGGGACGTGTCCGGGAAAGCCGGACTCTCGTCCGGCCCCTCGGAACGCTCGCTCATGGAGCCAAGCCTAGGTGGCCGCCCCGCGACGCCCTCGGCCGACTCCGGCGGAGCCATCTAGAATCGCCCGCCGTGCCCGACACGAGCGCCGAGTACTACGACACGATCGAGCGCGAGCTCTACAGCGCGGTCGTCGCAGACGTGCTCGACGACCTCGGCTACCGCGAGCAGGTCATGCGTTACGAGATCCGTCCGCTATACGAGGGCGCGAAGGTCGTCGGCCGTGCCGCCACGATGCTGGTCGCCGACGTCTTCGAGATGCCGGCGGAGCCGTACAAGCTCGAGCTGCTCGACAGCGTCCAGCCGGGCGAGGTCCTGGTCTTCTCGACGCCGTCGACGCGAGCCGCAGCGATCTGGGGCGAGCTCCTCTCGACCCGGACAAAGGTCCTGGGAGGCCGCGGCGCCGTGATCGACGGCCTGACCCGCGATGTCGAGGACATCACCGAGATGGGCTTCCCGGTGTTTTGCGCAGGCCTCTCCCTGGCCGACGCCAAGGGCCGCATCGATGCCGTGCAGATCAGGTGCCCGGTATCGGTTGGCGGCGTCGTCGTGCAAGACGGCGAGCTCGTGATCGCCGATGCCGACGGAGTCGTGGTCGTGCCGGCTGGGGCCGAGGAGGACGCGATCGCGAGGGCCCGCGAGAAGGTGTCTGGCGAGAACGACGTGCGTGACCGGCTCCGCGCCGGCGCCAGCCTGGTTGAGGTCTTCGAGGACACCGGCATCCTGTAGTTGCACGGGGGGAAAAGCTCGCGCTTCTCCCCCGTGGGCCCCCTCATCACTATTCGCCAAGCGCACGCGGCTACCGGCAAGCATCCGTGCTCGGCGCTCCTATTGACACCGCGCACAGGCCGTCGAAAAGACTAGAGCTGGCTGGTCCGGATCAGGTTTCCGTGCTCGTCGCTGAGGGCGGTCCAGCTGCTGGGTACGAGCACTGTGGTATCCAGCGAGACCGGGCGACCAACCCTGCGTCGGCTGCGATCCGCAGTTCGACCATACGGCCGTCCCTCCATCGAGTGACGTACGTCCCTCCCGCGAGTGATTTGCCGATACCGCCGCTGCGTTACGGCCTTCAATCGGAATATGGGCACCTGGTTGAGGCCGATCGGCAGGAACGCGCGCGTGCAGTGGGTGGTGGGCGCTCTCGCGACGGCTCTCGTCGCGCTCGCCATTGCGGCGTGCAGCGCTAGCGGCCCGACACTCGGCGCGGCCGAGCAGGGTGCGCCGAGCGGCACGAGCTCGCCGCGGCCAGAGCCCTCCTCAGACGCGGGCACGAACGCGCCTGCCGCCGCACCACAGGCACCAGGGAACGGCTCCGCTTCTGCCAGCGACGCCCTAGAGCAGGCGGAGCGTGTGGCGATTGCGGCCCAGCAGCGCATGATCGAGCTCGATCGCGAGTTCATCGCGCTCGTCAAGGCCGGCGAGAGCGCTCAGCTGCGACGCAAGGCCGTTGAGGTGAATGAGGCCTATCTAACATGGCCCAGCGACCGACGACTATCGCGCTGCACTTCGGGCTGCGCTTGGAGAACAGGCGACGCCGAAGCTTCTCTCTCCGTACAAGAAGCAGGCTCGCGGACTTCGGGTCGCCGCGCAGGGCGTCGACGACTACCGCAGCGCGCTCGAGACCGGCGACAAGGCGCTCGCGAAGCGGGGCCTGCGGAAGATGGCTCGTGGCGAAGCGCTGATGAAAGCCGCGGGCGTCCAGCTCGATGCGGCCACCGGCGGCGCCAGCGGCTCCAGTCGCATCTTCTAGTCCGTCTAGACCTCCCGCGTACCGTAACTCTTTTGTTACGGTGTTCGCCACCGCAGGAGGAATGTGATGAAGAAGGTAGTGGTTCGCTACAAGGTCCGGCCGGAGCACGCCGACGAGAATCAGCGCCTTGTCGAGGCCGTATTCGCAGAGCTCGCTGCGACCGCGCCTGAGGGGCTGCGCTACGGGACATTCCGGCTCGACGACGGCGGGACGTTCGTCCACGTCGCATCGATCGAAACCGAAGATGGCTCCAACCCGTTGAGCGAACTGGCGGCGTTTAAGGAGTTCACGAGCGGGCTTCCCGCACGATGTGAGGAGCCACCGCTCGCCCTCGACGCAACGGTCGTTGGCTCCTACCGCCTGCTCTCCGACTAGTCCGGGCCTGGCGTGACCGGGGTGCGACGCGAGCGCGCGATGACGATGCTGATTGCGATCACGACGCCGCCGAGAACCTCGAGTACAGCGAGGGTCTCCGAGAGCAGGATGACGCCGAAGATGGCGCCGAGGAAGGGCTGCGCATTGGCCCAGAGCGTTGCGTGCGCAGCGCCGACTCGCTCGAGTGCGATGAACCACATGTACGTCGTGGTCACGAACATGAACACCATGTAGCCGAGCGCTCCCCAGGCCAGCGGATTGGGACCGCCCCAGTCCTGCGTCGCGAGCTGCGGAGACGCCACGATCGCGAGCGGAATCGTCCCCCCGAGCACGAGCACGGCTGACACGCGATAGCGCGAATAGCTCTGAAGGAGCCGCCCACTGTAGACCGAGTACAACGCGAACGACGCGGATGCGACGAGGGCGAGCAAGACGCCGCCAAGGTCGGCCGAGAGCCTGCCGCTAACGCCGAGCGCGACGAGCGCCACGCCCGCGAACGAGACGAGGGTTGCTATCCAGTGCCGCAGCGTCAGGACCTCCCAGCCGAGCAGCATGGTGATGAGCGAGGCGAAGATCGGCAACGTGCCGAAGATCAGCGCGACGATCGCTGCCTCGGCGAGCGAGAGCGAGTAGTTGAAGGCGACCTGGTTGACAACGACGCCAATCAGCGCGGCCGGGACGATCAGCGCGAGATCTCGCCGCTCGAAGCGCAGACTCCCCTCGCGCCAGAGCACGATGGCCACCATGATGGACGAGCCGATCAGAAACCGGACGGCCGAGAATGCAACCGGCTCGAACCCATGCGTCAGGCCGTAGCGCGACGCCGTGTAGCTGCCGCTCCAGAGGAGCACCATCACGATCAGGATCGCCTCGGCAGACGCGCGCGACAGCCCGGCTCGCAGGCGCGTGGCTCCCTCCCTGGCGTGGCTCGAGAGGGCTCGTGGCTCGCGGATCGGGCTCAACGCGTCGGCGCGCTGTCCTGATAGCGCGCGATCGCACCGGGCAGCTCATGGATCGTTCCGAGGACCTGCCAGGCCGCGCTGAAGTCGCCCTCGGATATCAGCTCGTTCGGTATGGCGAGACAGGGCATCCCGGCTGCCACTGCCGCCTTGACGCCTCGTTCGGTGTCCTCTATCGCGACGCAATGGCTCGGCTCGACGTCTAGTCTCGCCGCCGCTGCGAGGTAGGGCTCCGGGTGGGGCTTCGTGCGCTCGTAGTCCTCGGCGGTGAGCGCGAAGTCGAAGAACTCGAGCAGCCCGGCCGCCGCATGAATCGCGTCGAAGTGCTCCCGCTTCGAGCTGGTGACAATCGCCATCGGCAGTTGCCCGTGGAACGTCGCGAGCACCTCACGAACGCCGTCGATCACGGGCACGCCGGTGCCTATCAGCTGCGTATAGCGGCGGTCGCGCTCGGCCCGCATCGCGGCAATCCGATCCGGAGACGCGCCGGCATCGGTCGCTAGCTCAAGGCAGCTCGCGCCGCACCGGAGCGATATCTCGACGAACTGCTCGCTCGTCAGCTCGACTCCCGCGCCCGCGAGCACCTCGCGGCTGGCCTCGAAATACAGCCTCTCGGTGTCGACGAGCACGCCGTCGTTGTCCCAGAGCAGCGCTGCAGGGCGAGCTGAGCCGCCTTGCAGCTCGTTGGGCACGCGCTGATTCTACGTCGAGCCTTCGCCTCAACCGGTTTCGTGGCCGCGGCTGTGACCCTTCGAGGGGATGACGGCCACCGTCCGAGCGTGCCGATGCACAGTGGGTGTATGACTCGCCGAACCGCTCCCGGGTCGAGGGCCTGGCCGCAAGGCTGCCCATGTTGCCGGATCGGCACGTTCCAGCGCCGGAATCGGCCCGGCGCCAGTGGCTGATCCGTAGCGTCTCGATTGCGGCGCTGCTGGTGACGGCCGCGTATCTGACCTGGCGCGCCGGCTTCACGATCGATCTGTCCTACTGGTGGGTTGCGCTGCCACTGCTCGTGCTCGAGTTCCACAACGCGCTCGGGCTGCTCATGTTCAGCGTCGCGCTCTGGGACGTCGACGTTCATCCCGCCAGGCCGAAAGAGGCGCGCGCCGGCTTGAAGGTCGCCGTACTGATCAACGAGCAGGCGATCTTCTACCGCGTCATTGCCCCGGGCAAGAACCGCTGGCACGCTGCCTTCTGGTGCGGAACCAGCGCGCTGCTTCGAACGAATGCGCTCCGCCAGGTCGGCGGAGTGGCGACCGAGACCGTCACCGAGGACATCCATACGACCGTGCGCATACACCGCCGCGGCTGGGAGACCGTTTACCACAACGAGGTCCTCGCGCGTGGCCTCGCCGCACGAAGCCTCGACGAGTACCTGCTGCAGCGCCATCGCTGGGCGACCGGCGCGATGCAGGTGCTCCGCTCCGAGAATCCGCTCACCTCCCAGGGGCTCTCGTTCGGTCAGCGACTCAGCTACGCGACGACGCTCTGGGCGTGGTTCGACTCGTGGCGAAGCCTGAGCTACATCGTGCTGCCCGCACTCGCGCTCGCGACCGCAGCAGTACCGATTAGTGCGCCTGTAGCGGTGTTCGGGCCGGCCTTCCTCGGGACGCTGACCATCCAGTTCATCGCGATGCGGCTCCTGGCGCGGGGGTACTATCCGCCGTTTCTTTCGATCCTCTTCAAGTTCCTGCGCATGCCTGCTGTGCTCGCAGGCACCTTGTCGCTGTTTCGCCGCAAGTCCCAGACGTTCCGCGTCACGCCCAAGGGTCGCCAGGCCGAGCGTCTACGTCAGCCCTTGCCGCGGCTCTTCGTTGCACTCCTCGCGGGCTCCGCCGCAGCCGTTGCCTGGTTTGCGTTGAGCATGGCCGGCCTCACGCCCATGCACTATGAGAGCCCGGCGGCCATGGGCGGCGTGGCGTTCTTCCTCGTCGGGAACTCGCTCGTTCTCGCCGCTGCCGCTCGACGGATCCGCAATACGCGATTCGGCAGCGACCGCCGAGCGGGTGCAAGGCTCGACGTCCTGCTGGCAGGAACGATCAACGACACGCCATGCGAGGTCCTCGACCTGTCACTCACCGGAGCGCGTGTCGAGACCCGTTCGGCACTGTGGCTGGCCTCGCAGCCCGTACGCCTAACGCTCGACATCGCGGGTCGCATCGTCGAGATCCACGGCCTGGTCAAACGCATAGGAACAACAACGCCCGACCGTGCCGACCTCGGCGTCGAGTTCGGACCCGGCCAGCAGCGGGCGCTCGCGAAGCTGGCTGTCGGACTTCTTTCCTCGGAGGGTCACAAAGAGCCCACCGTCCCCGGCGCGGTGCCGCGCGTCGCCGGTGATCGGCCAGCTGAGCCGGTCTCGGGCGCCTTCTAGGCGTTTACCTGTAGGCGCAGCGGGCATCGCGCTGCCCGGCACGCCGTCTCTGATCGCCGCGATGTAGACCCGTTCGCGTAGACCTTGCTAGCGGACGAAGACCTCTTCGCACACGTTGTCGAGCGCCGGGTCGGTGTTCGGCTCGTCGACGACAACGTCCTCGCTGCGCACGCGTAGGCCCGGTCGTAGCCCGGCCCGCACTCGATGATGTCGACGGCGTTGTCGCGCGCGCGCGACTTGATGATGTCGTCCTCGGAACCGGCCTTGAAATGGTCGGCACCGTAGCCGCCCTTGAGGATGTCGGAGCCGCCGTCCGACTCGAGCAGGTCGTCGCCGCGGCCGCCGAACAGCCTGTCCGCGCCGGGGCCGGTCGCCATCTGATCGTTGCCCTTGCCGCCCTTGATCTTGTTGTCGCCGCCCTCGTCGAAGAAAACGTCGTCGCCGGAGGCTCCGAACAGACGGTCGTTCCCAGGCCCGCCATCGATGAAGTCGGCACCCTTGCCGCCAGCAACCCGGTCGTTGCCGCCGCCGGCCAGGACGAAGTCGTCATCCGCACCCGCACGCACGCGGTCGTTGCCGTCACCGACAGTGATGGAGTCGCTGCCCCAGCCCCCGAAGACCCGGTTGTCGCCCGCGCCATCGGAGATCGAGTCATCGCCGCGGCCGCCATGGTGGTAGTCGTTGCCGCCTAGACCGTCGTCGAGCGAGTCGTCTCCGTCGCCACCGAATAGGTAGTCATCGCCCTCGCCACCGTCAAGCGTGTCAGCGCCGTCCTCACCGAAGAGCTCGTCGTCGCCCGCATCGCCGTTCAACGTGTCGTCATCGGCGCCGCCGTCGAGGCGGTCGTTGCCGTTGCCACCTTCGAGGAAGTCGAAGCCCTCCATCCCGCGAAGGTCATCGTCGAGCTCGAGCCCGCCGATCGTGTCGTCACCCGCTAGCCCGCAGATGATGTCCTCGAACGGCGTCTGGTTGATGTCACCAAACAGCTCGTCCGCGCCATCGGTGCCGATGATCGTGCAGTCGCCATGCGGCGGCGGGTCGCCACACTCCACATCGGCCTGGCCATGTGAGTGCCGGGACTTGTGGTGCCCGTTCGTGTTCCACCAGCCGGAGACCTCGACGTGGTGCTCGCCATCGGCCAGCTCAAGCGGAACGACGAGCTGGCCGTTGCGCCCGTTGAAGACGAATTCGCCGACCAACACGACCTCGTCGGGCGTGCCCGGGTCGATCAGGATCTCGTAGTTGACGGTGTTGTTCTGCTTGTTCGCGAAGGCGACGTAGTCGATCGTGATCTCGGTGCAGGTGATGTCTGCGCTCGCGTGGTGGGCGAGTGCCTGCGCAGGTTGCGCGAAGACGACGAGGGCGAATGCTGTAGCGATGAAGAGGCCGAGTACGCGTCGCCGCACCCCCGTGCGGGGTTGAGAGCGCGATTGCGTGGCCGCTGGCGTGCATGTGAGCCTCCGTTATTGAGCCAGCGAGGTGTCGGCGGCCTGCCGGGATCGCGTGGCCTTTGTCGAATCGCGCCGCAGAAGCGCTCAGCCCGCCCATCGGTGCTTGAACGCGCGGACGACAGGGAACTCACTCGCCCGCGACCGAACTTCCCCCGAACGCTGTCCCCTGATCGGAGGGGCCGCGTCCCGCTAGCGCGCCTCTGGTCGACGCGCTGCCGCGTCGATGCCGGCCGACGGGCGCCGTTCCCTATGGCGCGTTGGCGGTAGGCCAGTTCACCCGCTCAGGGGAGGACGACACTCTCAAGCGGCCTCATCCTGCGTCCAGTCCCACCTTCGATCAGGAGCGAGTGCGTGAGCGGCATGCGGCAGATCTGGAACCGAGTACGCGACAGGGCGATCGGAAGCGAGAGCGGGATCTCGCTCGTACTTGCCGTCAGCATTCTCGGGGGCATCTCCATTACTGGTGCCACAGCGATCCAGTTCGCATCGTCGAACGAACTCGCCGCTGAGAGATCGTTCACGGAGTCAGAGGCACAGGTGCTGGCCGACGCCGGCCATGCTCTGGCGCGATCGGTTCTCTGGGATCCAGGCACAGACGTCAACGACCCCTCGGCGATACCAGTGACCGTTGCGACGATTGACGGGAACATGGTCACATACTCAGGCTCCTACGACAGCGCAGCGAAGATCTGGACTCTCACGGGCACGGCCAGCGTGAACAACCCGAACGCGACCGGCGCCGACATCGTGAAGAGCGTCTCGAGCAAGGTTCAGGTAGCACCGGGAGCGACCGTGCCGGACGACAATACGGTCGCCGCCTGGTCATCGATATACGTCGACTACTGGGCGCCACCGGACGGGCCGTCGTGCGCCAAGGTCGATGACACTTTCGTCATCAGGATCGAGGTTTATATACGCGGCGACCTCTGCATGGACGACGACTCGACCATCGACGCACAGGCGGGCAGGGTCCAGGTTTGGGGCAACATCGATGTCGACGACGACTCAAGCGTCGGATCGGCCGCGAACCCAATTCCCTTCCTCGCTGTCGGCGGCAACACGCAGAAGTGGGCGGGCCAGGGGCTGGGCGCCGGCTGCCGCGACGAGAAGCCGGACTGGAGCTCGAGCAATCCGGCGCCGTTCGATTCCCCCTGTACTGCAGCCAACAGCACGTACTCGACCGTGTTCTCCGACTCGCCTGAAGATCTGACCATGCCGCCGATGGATCTGGACTACTGGTACAACAACTCAAAGCCAGGGCCGATGTATCCGTGCACTTCCGGATCGCTGCCCTCGGGCGAGGAGTTCGACGACGACACCATCGTCAACAACGAGTCCGCGAACACCTTCGAGCTGACCACCGTCGCCGCCTATGACTGCAAGTACGAGGACCCCGTGACGGGTGGGCTGATCGGACGCCTCGCCTGGAGCGGTGGCACGACAGGCACGCTGACGATCCTCGGCACGATCTTCTTCGACGGCGACATCCACGTTCGCGACGGCGTCGGCGTCCGGGCCCAATACGACGGGCAGGCCACCCTCTACTCGAGCGCCGAGATCGAGGTCGAGGACGACGTCTGGCTCTGCGGTGTCCCGGCTTGCGACGAGACCTCGCAGTGTCCCGGGTTTGGTGGGGTCGGGTTTCTGGGTTCAGGCGGCTGTGGGTGTGTTGAGTTTTTCATATTCGATTGGTGTGAGCATGTCGAGGCTGGAGTGGCGTCTGCGGCGGTTGTGGAAGATCTCGATGTATTCGAAGATGGCGTTGGCGAGCTCGACCCTGGTTTTCCAGCGGCGCGTGTTCAAGAGTTCGATCTGCATGCGTGACCAGGATGCTTCGATCATCGCGTTGTCGTAGCAGTCGCCGACCGAGCCCATCGAGGGGACGAGCCCGGACTGGCGAGCCCTTTCGGTGAACGCCCAGGAGGTGAACTGGGTGCCGTGATCGGAATGGATCATGGTGCTGCCGCGCTGGGCTTCGCGTTGTTCTATGGCCATCCCGAGCGCGTTGGTGGTGAGCGCGGCGGTCGGGTTGTGGCTGATCGACCAGCCGATCACGCGTCTGCTGTAGGCGTCGAGAACGACCGCGCAGTACACCTTGCCCTCGCGGGTCGGGTGCTCGGTAATGTCGGTCAGCCACAGCTGATTCGGGCCTTCCCGACGGAATCTGCGGTCGACCAGATCGTCCGCGCTCGCCTGGCCCGGCATCCCTCGTCGTTTCGGCGCTCCCGTGCGACCCGCGATGCCCGCGCGGCGCATCAGCATCGCGACCGCGTTGTGACCAACCCGGATCCCGCGCCCGAGGACCAGCTCGGCGTGCACCCGTCTGGCGCCGTAGCTGCCGTAGGCGGCCGCGTGCACCTCGCGGATCACATCGGTCAGCCACGCATGGCGAACCGTGCGCGCCGATGGCGGCCTGCTTCGCCACGCGTAATAGCCCGCGCCCGATACACCAAGCACGCGACAGGCAACCTCGACGGGTAACCCCGCGCCGGCGATCACGGCGATCGCCTCGAACCGCCTTTTGGGCGCACCGACTCCTTCAACAACTCCGTGGCGCGGCGATGAACCGCGACCTCCGTCTCGAGCTCCTTGATTCTCGCCCTGGCCGCGCGCAGCTCCTCGCGCTCCTCAGAGCTCAACCCGGGCAGCTCGCCCCGATCGATCCTCTCCTGACGGCGCCACGAGTAGATCGACTGCTCACTGACCTCCAACAGCCGCGCCACCTCCGCCACCGGCTTCCCAGCCGCGACCAGATCAAGCGCCCGCCGACGAAACTCCGCCGGATACCCCTTCCGCGACATAAACGACCTCCAAACTGATCATCGAGGCCGCCCGAGTCTAGAAACATAGCTCCACAAAACCGAGGGCACATCACCTGGGATCCAGACATGGACATGCTCGCCCTCGTCGCCGACGGTGGCACTTCGAGCCAGGGCATCGACGTCGAGGACTACTCAAAGTTCCAAGGCGGTGCGTACTCGCTCACCGAGCTCGATATCGCCGATGACAGCGAGTTCTGGGGATCGGCAATCGCGCGAAAAATCGAGTTCAAGGACGCCTCGACGATCCGGCCGGTTCCCGGCGGCAACTCGACGGTTCCGATCCTCGAGGGCATGCCTCAGACGACGACCACCGGTATCGCGCTGGTCGAAATAGCTCCGAGCTACACGGTCAACTAACCCCGCCCTGCCTTGCCGCGGCTGCGGCACGCAGGATCCACTCGCTGACGACGTCGAGAACCTCGGGACAGAGCGGCTGTTCATCCTCGATGCTGACTTGCCGGCCGGCCACGGAGCCGTGCGCCTCGAAGACGGTCACAAGGCGCGCATTCTATTCCCCCGTGCGTTGTGCTCGACCTCGGCGAGTCCGAGCCCCTCGAGCAGCGGCGGTATGTAGTTCCCCACCCGGCCCCGAAGCCCCTTTTTTAGGCCGTACCAGCCGCCGAGCGGATTGTCGCTCGAGCGAGCCCAGGCCTCGACGGTGCCCTCCTTGGCCTCCTTCTGCTCGTCGGCGTTGCCGAGCGGGACCCAGTCCCCGCTCGCCTCGAGCATCTCGTGGAGGTCATCGACGATGCGGGCGTCGTAGTGCAGAACGGTGTCTCCCACCGTGCTGACGATCACCGGCGGGTCGTTGTCGTCATCCCGGTGGAGCCGGAACTCCGAGCGCAGGCTCGGTGTCTGACAGACCCACGGATCATCGGCGGTGCCGGAACCTGTGAACGAAGCAGTTGCCACGATTTCCTCTCTCTTTCTCAATGGTGTCGAGCCGCACGAGCCGTCGCGTGTCGGGACCGGCCGCTATAGTAACAATAAGGTTACGAAGCGAGAGGTACGAGAGTGACCACCTATTCCGTGAGGCGAACGATCCAGGCCGAGCCGGATGCGATCTGGGGCCTTCTGACCGACGCAGGCAGCTACCCGACGTGGAACCCGAGCGTAATCGGGATCGAGGGCACGATCGGGCCCGGAGAGCGAATCAAGCTGACATCGACCGTTAACCCGAAGCGCGCATTCAAGCTGACGGTCGAGCAATATTCACCCCCGCGGACCACGATCTGGGCGGACGGCATGCCGCTTGGGCTGTTCAAGGGCGTGCGGGACATACACGCTCACACCGGAGGCGAGCGGGGCAATCGAGTTCGCGATGGAAGAGGTGTTTTCGGGTCTCCTCGAGCCGCTGATCTCGAAGAGCATCCCCGACATGACTGAGTCGTTCGAGCAGTTCGCCGACGGACTCAAGCACGCGGCCGAGGCCCAGCCCTGATGGCAGATGCGGTCCGCCGACTCGCGCACGACCCGTTCGACGCGCTGGGCGACCCGAATCGCCAGGCGATTGTCGAGAGCCTCGCCGACGGCGACAAGTCGGTGCGTGAGATCGCCGAGGAGCTGCCGATCAGCCGACCCGCGGTCTCGCGACACCTGCGGCTGCTCAGGGAAGCTGGACTCGTTCAGAGTCGCGCCGAGGGCACTCGACGCGTGTACCGGCTTAACGATGAGGGCGTCGCGGCCGTCGCCACATACCTCGAGGAGGTCTGGGGTGAGGCTGCCGCCCGGTTTCGGATCGCCGCCGAGAATCTGAGCGAGCGCGAGTGATAGAGCCGCTTGTCGTCGAATTCGAGGTCGACGCAACGCCGGCGCACGCGTTCGACGTCTGGACGGCTCGCCCGACGCTCTGGTGGCCGCGCAGCCACACGGTGACAAGGGACCCGGAGGCGACGATCGTCTTCGAGCCATTCGGCGGCGGGCGCGTGTTCGAGCGCGGCTCTGATGGAAGGGAGCACCACTGGGGCGAGATCGTCGACTGGCAGCCTCCGACACGACTCGCGTTCCTCTGGCATCTCTTCTTCGCGCGAAGCGAGGCGACCGAGGTCGTCGTGAGCTTCAGCGCTCGCGACAACGGAACGCAGGTGCGCATCGAGCAGACCGGCTTCGAGCGACTCGGCGAGCCCGCAGGCACCGAGCGGCGCACGCGCACCAAGAAGGCATGGTCGGTGATTGCCGAGATTTACCGCGAGGCCCTGTAGATCGGTCGCTAGCTCGGCTTGATGACGAGCGATGCGATCTCGGCCTGGCCGTTCGGGCCGTGCATCTCGATCTCGAAGATGCCCTCGAACTCGGTGTGTACGTCGAACCTGGCGTCGCTACCCGGGCCGACGCTCTTCGTTACGTCGATGCCGTGCAGATGCACTTCACCCGCGGTGTCGGAGCTAACGGTGAACCTGGCCTTCTCGCCCTTCTTCACCGTGATCTTGGTCACGCCGTCGACCGGCTCACCACCGACGACTTCGATAACGGGGCGCGTGTCGGCAACGACCGGCTCCACCGGCTCGCTGGCCGGCGGCTCGCTCTCCGACGCGGGCTCGTCCTCATGTCCTTTGTCACCGGGCACCGCGTCGACGTGTTCGGGCTCGTCGCCGGTGCCTTCGTCAGCGGGCGCCTCCTCGAGCCCTTCCGCGTGCTCCTCGCCCGCCGCATCCTCATCGTGGCCGGCGCCCTCATGATCCGGGCCGCCCGGCTCGTCGCTGTGCTCGCCCTCGATCGCCTCGTCGCTGTCTGCAGCGTAGGCAGCTTCGCCAGGGTCGCTGGCCGGCTCGGCCGGCGGAAGTGACTCGGCCGGGGGCGCCGAAGCAGCTGGCGCCGACGACTCTCCGCCGCACGCCGCGACTGCGAGGCTCAACGCCGCGAGGGTCACTGCCGTCGCGGCCGTCACATACAGCGAGCGCATAGTCAACTTTCGGGGCATGTTCGATCACATGTTGCCATCGGCCCCGCGACGCGGCGCCTGTACCTAACGCGCCCATAACGCGACGCCGCACGCAGGCTCCTATAGAAATGGCGCTAGGGGAGCGAGGTACGCGTGTATTCGACGACGGCGGCAATCTCCTCGTCAGAGAGCAGCCCGCCGAACGCAGGCATGCCGCCGCGCCCGTTCGCCACCACGGCGATCTCGTCGGCGACCTGCGGGAATCGCTCGAGCACCCGGCCCGTCCTGATCGGCGGCCCGAGGCCGCCCGATCCATCGCCGCCGTGGCAACCGGCGCAACTCGCGCCATAGAGCGCGGCGGCGTTGACGTCAGCGGGAACGTCGGTGTCGGCGACCAGCGCCGGCGGCGGCGTGGGGTCATTGGTGAACAGCATCACGATCGCGAAGATGAGGATCACAGCGGTGCCGATTTGAACGACGCCAACAGCGGCGCGCCACATCAGAACTCGGCTCCGAAGTTGTCGAAGAACCAGACCGAGCTCGTGAGCCAGACCACGACGAGCACCGTGAACAGCAGGCCTCCCGCGACAGGAAGGGCCCATCCCGGCATCTTGCGCGAGCGGACGACCACGACCTTCGTGGCGAAGGCGCCATAGAAGATGCAGCCAAAGACCGAGTGCCAGAACCGACGCGACTCGCCGATGTCGCCCTCGAAGCCGAGTGCCCAGAGGCAGTGGTAGGCGACCGGGATGCTGGCGAGGAGCGCAAGACTGCCGAAGATGCGATGCGTCGAGCCAAGCCAGGCAGGCGGCTTGCCCACGAGCGGCAGCCTCCCCAGATCCAGAGAGCCGACAGCACCTGAAGGACGCCGAACAACACGGCGAGGGTCGTCATCCACGCCTTCATGTGCAGCGTCGTCGAGAAGAACCACTGAACCGTGGTCTCTGAGGCCGGATCGTGGACACTGCCGTAGACACCTGCCAGCAGCGCAACGAGCGCACCGAAGAGCAGGGCTGCGCCGAACAGGATCTCGGGCTTCCGCTGGAGTCCGGCAGTCGGCATCAGGATCCGATCGAGCAGCGGCAGCCTAGTCGAGTCACGCGAAGCCTGATTCCGCGCTGCGCTCCGCTTTGTGCGCTGGGATACACCCTTGGTGCCGCTTACCGCTAGACAGTGGCGGGCCGGCGCGCTTGCTCGTCGGCGCGCCCGGTCTGACGAGCCGCTGGCGTGCTCCGCGGCACCGCGTCTGCCGACCTCAAGTTCGAGAAGGCTGGGTCGACTACCCGGCTGTTGACGGGCGTCCCCCCCCCCCCCCCCGTTTTCGACCACCTTGGAACGCGGTCTTTTCATAGCAGCTTCAGGCATGCTCGCTGAGCTCGAGCGCCAGCAGCGGATCGCCAACGATCTCGCGAACGCGTCGACAGCGGGCTACAAGCGCGATCGCGTGTCCCAGCAGGGCTTCGGCGAGCTGCTTCTCAGCAACCAGGCCACGGGAGAGAGGGTCGGCGCGCTGGGCAGCGGCCCGGCCAGTATCACTGTCGAGACCGACATGACCCAGGCCGCGTTGCGCGACACCGGCGAGCCGCTGACGGTCGCGCTGCAGGGAGAAGGCGCGTTCGCCGTCGAGACGCCTGCTGGCCCGCAGTACACACGCGATGGCCAGTTCCGGCTCGACGGAGCCGGACGCCTGGTAACGGCTAAGGGCTTTGCCGTGCTCGGCGAGGGCGGCGCCGAGATCGTCGTCCGCGGTTCGGGTCCGATCACGATCTCTGAGGACGGCACCGTTACGCGCGACGGCAGGCTCGCCGGCCAGCTCGGGGTCGTCGGCCTGAGTGGCGTGAGCAAGAGCAGCGACGACCTGCTCTCGGGCACACCCGGGCCGCGACCCGCCGGGACCACGGTTGAGCAGGGCAAGCTCGAGGCCTCGTCCGTCAACTCCGCGCGGGCGATGGTCGACATGATGACCTCGCTGCGAGCGTTCGAGGCCTCACAGCGAGCGGTACGAGCTATCGACCAGACGCTTGCCCGCGGGATCAGGGCTGCCTCGGCGAGCGGCAGATGAGATGACCATTTTCAAGGGCATCAACACCGCCGCCACGGGCCTGATGGCTCATCAGGCTCGGCTGGAAGCCATCGCTCACGACATCTCCAACATCTCGACCACGGGCTACAAAGCAACCCGGATCGCGTTTCAGGAGCTCGTCGACGCAGACGGCTCAGGAGCCGGCTCAGCGTCGATCGAGCTCGGCCTGTCGCTTCGACCCGGCGCGTTCGTCGACAGCCAGTACCCGCTCGACGTGGCGATCGATGGCCCGGGCTTTCTGCAGATAAGCCGAGCCGACGGCTCGATCGCGCTCACACGGGCTGGCGAGTTGCGCCTCGACGCAAACGGCGCGATCGTGACAGCTGCGGGCGATCGCCTCGTACCCCCAGTGACGCTGCCGCAGGGAACAGCTGCCAGCGCAGTCGAGATCGCACCCAACGGTGCGCTGTCGGCCAACGGGCAGGCGCTAGGGCGAATCGAGCTGGTCGAGGTTCCTGCGCCAAGCGCCCTGAGCGCGGTGTCCGGCAACCTGTTCGCGCCGACCGAGGCAAGCGGTGCGCCGACCGCAAGCTCCTCCTCGACCCTCATGCAGGGGATGGTCGAGCGCTCGAACGTCGATCTGGCCACGGCGATGGTCGAGATGATCGCTGCGCAGCGCGCCTTCCAGCTGGCCAGCCGAGCGGTCAAGACGCAGGACCAGCTGATGATGATCACCAACCAGATACGGCGGTTCTGAGTCGTGCTACCGCCGGTCGACGCTAGCCAGCTGCCCGCCGAGATCCGCGACGCAAGTCGCGATGCCCAGCGGGCATACCTGGCGGCGCTCGGGTTCGAGCAGATCCTGGTGCGACAGCTTGCGCAGACAATGCTCGAGTCGGTCGATTCCGACGAATCCAACGCGACGGCATCCGTGTACCGCCAGATGCTGCCCGATGCGCTCGCCGAAGGCATCGCGGCGGGCGGCGGTATCGGGCTGGCGCCGGAGCTGTACAAGTCGATCGCCCAGCATCAGGGATCGAGTCGGTCTGCGCGAGCACGATCTGCAGTAGCCGCTGCGTCGAGCGAACCGCGAGCAAGACACCGAGGCCGTACTCGCTCAGCTGGGCGAAGTGCAAGCAGAGCTCGGTAACCGCGCGCAGCTCGAGCAGGAACGCGATCTGCTCATCCGAGACACCGCGATGCGGCTCGGCGTCACGCCCGAGGAGGTCACGCTCGAGGCCATGCTCGCGACGGCCGACGCCGACAACGCCAGCCGCGCACGCGCTCTCAGCGCCGAGCTCCGCGGCCTGCTCGGCGAGATCGAGCGCGTCCACGACCAGAACCGCGTCTTGATTCGCCAGGAGCTGAGCTTTCTCGGCCACCTGATGCGCGTCCTTTCCGGCACGCCACAGGGTTCGTACTCGCCGTTCGGCGAGACGCCGATGCCGCAGGCAACCAACGCAGTCGACACGAGGGCATGACGGCGAGATGACGACGACCTCGACCTTCATGGGCCTCCAGACCGCTTTGCGCGGCATCCTCGCCCAGCAGCGCGCACTCGACACGACCGCGCACAACATCGCCAACGCCAACACGGTCGGCTACACGCGCCAGGAAGCGCTGCTGGCGCCAACGATGCCCTACACCGAGCCCGCGGTCTCGCGCCCGCCGCAGGCCGGCCAGATCGGCACCGGCGTCGACGTGATCGAGTTTCGGCGGATTCGCGACGAGTTCATCGACGTCCAGCTGCGGGCACAGACCATGCGCCGCGGCCACGCGGAGGCACGCCGCGACGGTCTCGAGCAGATCGAGCTGGCGCTCAACGAGCCCTCCGACGCTGGTGTCGGCTCGCTCCTTGCCCGCTACTGGGCCGCCTGGCAGGACGTCTCCAATACGCCCGAAGACACCGCGACACGCCAGGCCCTCCTTCAGGGAGCCGCCGCGCTCGGCGATGGCTTCCGCAACCTCGACACGCAGCTCGCAACGCTTGCCTCGCAGACCGGCCAGAACGTCACGCTGACGATCGACGAGATCAACTCGCTTGCGAGCGACCTCCGCGACCTGAACGACTCGATCGGGCGCGCGTTCGTCGTTGGCGACCGGCCGAACGATCTCCTCGACCAACGCGATCTGTTGCTCGATCGGCTCGGTGAGCTCGGCGCGGTGGTTACCAGCGACGCAGACGGCGATGGCGCGCTGACAGTCACGCTCAACGGCGTCACGCTCGTCGACGACCTGACCGCCTACACGGTGAGTGAGAGCGGTGGCAATCTCGAGAACCTCGCGCTAGCCGAGAGCGTCAGCCTCGCCGGCAAAATGGGCAAACTCGCCGGCCTCGTGGAGCTACGCGACACGACGATTCCGTCCTACCGGACCCAGCTGAACGCGGTCGCCGCCGAACTCATCGCCCAGACCAACGCGCTGCACGCCACCGGGTTCGATCTGAACGGCGCGGGCGGCGGTGCCTTCTTCACCGGAGCGGGTGCCGCGGACATCGACGTCAGCGCTGCGCTGATTGCCGCACCGGCTCTCGTTGCAGCATCGAGCAACGGTCAGCCCGGCAACGCTGACAATGCGCTCGCGCTGGCTGCGCTCCGCACCACGGCACTCGCCGTCCTCGGCGGCGCGACCATCGACGACTCCTACCAGCAGCTCGTCACGACCATTGGCTCCGACGCCCGCGAGGCAATGCGCAGCTTCGACAACGCGACGATCCTGAGCGACGGTCTCGATGACCGACGCCAGTCGGTTTCGGGTGTATCTCTCGACGAGGAGATGGCCAGTCTCGTGCGCTACCAGCGCGCATATCAGGCATCGGCGCGAGCCCTCTCGGCCATGGACGAGATGATCGACATCCTTGTCAACCGCACCGGGAGAGTCGGGCTGTGAGCGGTCGCATTACCCAGGTGATGACATCGCGCTCGATCCTCGCCGATCTTCAGACGGTGGCGAACCAGCTCGATCAAACTCAGCGGAAGCTCTCGTCGGGCAAGGAGCTCACACGCCCGTCTGACAACCCCTTCGCCGTAGCACGCGCCCTCGACTACCGGGCCGAGCTCGCCGCGTCAGCCAAGCACCAGGACAACGTCTCAGAGGCCAACTCCTGGCAGGCCATCACCGACGTCGCACTGGCCAACATCGGTGACCTCACCCAGCGCGCCCGCGAGCTCGTCATCCAGGCCTCGAACGACACGATCGGCGCCGACGGGCGGGCAGCGATCGCGCTCGAGGTCGGCACCCTCGTCGAGTCGATCAAGAGCGCGGCCAACGCCCAGTACGCAGGCCGCTACGTCCTCTCCGGCTCGGCCACGCTGACACCGCCGTACACGGCCGGCGGGGCCGACACATTCAACGGCAACAGCGACGCGGTCAACCGCGAGATCGGGCCCGGCGTCCAGCTCCAGGTCAACGCCGTCACCGCGACCGTGATCGGCGACGGATCGACGGGGCTGATCGGCGCGCTTCGCCAGATCGAGGCCAACCTCGTCGCCAACGACGGCGACGCGCTTCGCAACACCGACCTGGCAGCGATAACGGCGGCGAACGACGCACTCCAGAACGAGCGGGCGGTGGTCGGGGCCCGCACGAACCGACTCGAGGCGGCATCGGGCCGGCTCGGCGAGCTCGAAGAGGTCAGCCGACGGCTCCTCTCAAACACCGAGGACGCGGACGTGGCCGAAACGCTGATCCGCTACTCGCAGCAGCAGTCCGCGTACCAATCGGCGCTCCGCGCGGGCGCCCAAATCATGCAGTTGTCCCTCATCGACTTCCTGCGCTAACCGAAGGAGGCCCACCCACGATGAAAATCCACAGTACGCGATTCGGGTTGATCGAGATCCGCGATGACGCGGTTCTCAACTTCCCGGAAGGCCTGATCGGCATTCCGGGGACCCGCTACGCGCTGATCGCGGGTTCGGAGGACTCGGCCTTCTACTGGTTGCACTCCGTCGAGGATCCCGACATTGCATTGCCCGTGACCACGCCGTGGCTCTTCTTTGCCAACTACGAGGTGCGGATCTCTGACGAGGACGCCCGCCGGCTCGATCTCGAGCGGCCGGAGCAAGCAGACATCCTGGTCGTCGTCAGCGCCGCGCAGGAACTGTCGGAGTTCAGCACGAACCTGGTAGCGCCGGTGATCATCCACGCGGAGAAGCGAATCGGTCGCCAGATCATGAACGACGTCGGTGGCTACATGGTTCAACAGCCACTCTTCGACGAAGTCGATCAGGAGCAGGTCGAGCCGCCTTCAACCGGTGTGCCAGTGGCAGCCAAGGCCGACTGAAGGGAGGGACCCAGCACATGCTCGTCATCACGCGCAAGGCCGGAGAGCGGATCTGTCTCGGCGACGAGATCACGATCACAGTCCTCGAGATGGTCGGCTCCACGGTTCGGCTCGGTATCGAAGCCCCCTCCGAGATCCCCGTATATAGACACGAGATCTGGGAAGCAGTCAAGGCCGAGAACCGCGACGCCGCAAAGACGGGTAAGGCGAAGCTGCCCTCTCAGAACAGCTAGCCACTGCGCAACACCCCTCCGCGTCCCCTGATCACCAGAATCCAAGGAAGGATCCCACTCCATGTCCCTGCGAATTCAGAACAACATCGAGGCGTTCAACGCCCATCGACAGCTGACTGGCACGACCATGAAGCTCTCGAAGTCGATGGAGCGACTCGCCTCCGGCTACCGGATCAACCGGGCTGCCGATGATGCCGCCGGGCTCGCGATCTCGGAGAAGCTCCGAGCGCAGATCGGTGGCCTCGCTCAGGCACAGAGAAACGCTCAGGACGCAATCTCCCTCGTCGGCACTGCCGAGGGTGCGCTGGCCGAAGTGCACGCGATGCTTTCCCGAGTCCGAGACCTGGCCGTGCAGTTCAACAACGGCACGCTCTCGGCGGATGACAAGGCGGCGATCACGAACGAGGTCTCGCAGCTCTGCGCCGAGGTTGCTCGCATCGGGTCGGACACGAAGTTCAACGGCCTCGCCCTGCTCACGGGCAACGCCACGATCACGTTCCAGATGGGCCCGGACGATGGGCAGACACTCGCCGTGACCGGCACGCAGCTGTTCGGCGCCAGCGGGGCGGTCGCCGCCGGAATCTTCAGCTTCAGCGGCACCGTGACCCTCGCGTCGATCGACGCCGCGATCCAGAACGTCGCGACTCAGCGCGCCACGTTCGGCTCGGCGATCAATAACCTCGCGGTGTTCGAGGAGAACCTGCAGGCGTCCGAGAGTCGCATCCGCGACGTGGACATGGCCCAGGAGATGGTGGAGTTCACAAAACTGCAGATCCTCCAGCAGGCGGGCACGGCGATGCTTGCGCAGGCGAACCTCGCACCACAATCGGTGCTCTCGCTGCTGCAGTAGACGGGAACCGGAAATAGGAGTCGCGCAGGGGCGAGGTGAGCAGCCGGCTCACCCGCCCCTGTTTCGTTCTGGCCGCCCGCCGGCGCACGGGGCAGCCCCGGCGGCTCAACTGGACGGCATGAGAGCCGATCAAAGGAGTGCTCCACGATGACGGCGCCCCCGATCTTCATCACCGGACGCTTCCGCAGTGGCTCGACCATGCTGTGGAGCGTCTTCGATCGCGCCCCCGGCTGTCACGCGTTCTACGAGCCCTGCAACGACAACCTCGGGGCGCACATGGCATACACGGCCCCGCACGTCTCACATCGCGGTGTCGCCGACTACTGGGACTCCTACGGCGAACACGTCAACCTCGTCCAGCGCCTTCACGATCCGGCATTCGGGATCACACGTCTCCTTCTCGAGGCAGATGACGACTGGCCGGCGCTCGAGCAATACATCTCCGAGCTCGCGAGCGCCTGCGCTCCGTCGCGCGCCGTCTTTCAGTTCAACCGCGTCGACTTCCGCTTGCCCTGGCTTCGACGCACGTTTCCAGAGGCGACGATCGTTCATCTCAAGCGCGACCGACGCGACTCCTGGGACTCACTCACCCGTCATCTTCCGGACGACTGGCTGGACGACCCGCTGGATCTGCATGTCTACGACCTCACTCAGTGGTCGATGGCGCTTGCCTACGACCTTCCCTTCCTCCTCGACCCGAGCATTGCCTCGCTCTACGAGCGGCACTCGGCGCTGTGGCGGCTGAGCGAGCTCGCCGCCGACCGGTGCTCTGACCTGTCGCTCTCGCTCGAGCACGACTTCCTGGACGACCCGCTGATCGGTCTGAAGAAGTTGGTGGATCTGGGAGCGCTCGAGGCGAGTGCGGCTGCCGCGTCCGCTGGGCTAATCGAGCCCGCACAGTCGGCTGGTGGCGGCCGCTTCGTCCCGGCAGAGGGCTTCGACGTCATCGACGAGCGCGTCGAGGCGCGCCTCGACGCGCTCGGCCTGACGGCCGAGTTCGGACGTCAGCCGCTTCTCCAGATTCGCGCGAACAACGCGGCCGCCTGGGATCAGCTGCCCCAGCTGGATGCGCAGGAGCTGATCGATCGCTCGCTCGTGGCCTATGCCCACTGCCGGGGAGAGGTCACCGGGCTGCTGCACGCGATCCAGCAGCCGCAGCCGCAAGCGGCGTGAGCCGAGCACAGCCCTAAAAGGCGCCGCTCAGCAGTCGATTAAGAGGTCGATGGCGTCCCCTGCCCTCGACTCGCCTGGCGGCGGCGTTCAACGCACGCTCCCCGCGGTCTGGCTCGCGCCCCTTCTCGATCCCTCGGGCTATGCCGACGAGGCCCGCAACTTCTTGCTCTCGCTCGAACGCTCGGGCTACCAGGTGGCTGCGCGCAACGTGCAGCTGAGCGGGTTCAACGGCGGCCTGAGCGGAGTCTCAGCACAGGTTGTCGAGCGCGCCCTCGCGCGCGATGCCCCGGAGGGTGATTTCGCCTTTGTGCGCCACATGCAGCCGACCCCCACAGAGCACCCCTATCCCGAGCGTGGTCCAGCCGTCATGCGCACGATGTTCGAGACCGACCGGATTCCCCACCACTGGCGGCCGTGGCTGCTCGACGTCGACGAGATCTGGCTTCCCTGCCCGCACAACATCGAGGCCTTCCAACGCTCGGGCATTCCGGCAGAGCGCCTGCGCCTGCTCCCGGGGACGATCGACTTCGAGCACTTCGATCCGGCGAGCCGGATCAGCCCGACGAGCCCCGCGGCTTCACGTTCCTCACGAACTTCGACTTCACCGATCGCAAAGGCTGGAACATCCTGCTCGATGCCTGGGCCGAGGCCTTCGAACCCGGCGACGACGTCACGCTGGTCCTCAAGTGCGTCGCGCTGCACAGCAGCGAGGACGAGATCAGAGCCCGTATCGATGCCCATCTCGACGGGCGCGAGACGGCGCCGGTGATCCTGAACACGTCGATCCTTCCGATCGCCGAGCTGCCGCGGGTCTATGCGAACGCCGACGCCTACGTTCTCGCAACTCGCGGTGAGGGCTGGGGCCGCCCCTACATGGAGGCGATGTCGATGGGTCTCCCGACGATCGGGAGCCGTTGGGGAGGCAATCTTGCCTTCATGAACGACGAGAACTCCTGGCTGATCGAAGGTGAGGTCGCACCGATCGAGCGGTGGGACCCGCTGCCCGAGAGTATGTGGAGAGGCCACCGCTGGTTCAAGCCAGACCATGACTCGCTGGTCAGCCTCATGCGCGAGGTCCGCGCCGGAGGCAAGGAGGCGAGCATCAAGGCGACCTTTGCCCGCGAAGACCTGCTGTCGCGCTACGGACCGCAGCAGATCGCCGCCCGCCTCACCGAGCTCTGCGAGGCGGTGATCGAGTCGTGGCGAGAGCGCTCGGCGCGCGCCGTCACCTGCGTCTGGCGCGGCGAGTGGGGCGCAGGGAACTCACTCTCGATCGTCAACGACGAGCTGGCGGGAAAGCTCGAGGACGATGGCGAGACGATCAAGAGGCTCGCGCCGGAGTCGCGTCGCGCAGAGCTCGACGTGCCCGGCATCTCGCACCACTGGCCGCCGAAGTTCGCTGCGCCGAGCGAAGGGCCCTTCGTGCTGATCCAGCCCTGGGAATTCGGCGCAGTACCACCAGGATGGGTCAGTCAGATCCGCGATCTCGTCGACGAGGTCTGGACACCATCAGAGGCGTCGCGCCAGACCTACCTGCGCGCCGGCGTCGCGGCCGACCTCGTGCACGTGGTCCCCAACGGAGTCGATCTGGAGCGCTTCCGGCCGGAGGGACCGCGCCGCGAGATCGCCGGAGCGCGAGGAACTGTATTCCTCTTCGTCGGGGGCGCGACCATCAGAAAGGGCATCGACGTTCTGCTCGAGGCCTGGGCGCGCGCGTTCACGAGTGCCGACGATGTGAGCCTCGTCGTCAAGTCCTTCGGAGGGGGGACGGTCTACCGTGGCCAGACGTACGAGGACGGTGTCGTCGCCTACCGCGATCATCCCGGCACGCCCGACGTTGTCTTGCTCGACGAGGAGATCGGCTACGAGGAGCTGCCGGCCCTGTACCGGGCCGCCCACGTTCTCGTGCAGCCCTACCGCGGCGAGGGATTCTGCCTGCCCGCCCTCGAGGCGCTCGCCTGCGGCCGACCCGTCATCGCGACTGCCAACGGCCCGACCGACGATTTCGTGACGAACGAGTGCGGCTGGTTGATCCCCTCGCGCCGCGTTCCGGTTCAGCCCGCGACGCTCCCGGCCTCGCTCCATCCAGGCGAGCCGGGCTTCCTGCTCGAACCCGACGTCGATGCCCTCGTCGACGCGTTCCGCGATGCGGCCGATGCGAGCGCACGAGACCCCCGGGCGCAAATCGCTCGAGCGCACGCGGAAGCCCTCACCTGGGCCGATGCAGCGGATACGGCGCGCCTGCGACTTCGGGAGCTGCGCGGCCGAACGCCTGTCCGCCACATCGCTCCGGCAACCGTCCCCGATCGTCGCAAGGTCCTGTTCACCGTGCTCGCCGACTGGGAGCGACCCGAGACCTGGAAAACGCCGCTGCTGGCCTACGTCGAGGCCTTTGCCCCCGACGACGACACCACGCTGGTGCTGGCGGCAGCCGACGAGACAGCCGCAACACAGGCGATCATGAGCGAGATTGAGACGTCTGGCATCGACGCGTCTGCGCTTCCCGACATCGCCCTAGCGGCAAGCGACGACGAGCACGCGATCTCGCTGCAGCTCGGCGGTGACGCCGTGATCGCGGCCGACGGCTACGAGCCCTCACGCGCCCGGCGCGTCCTACCCCCCGAACCGAGCGCCCTGCGTGCGCTCGCCAGCGCGGCATAGAGACCTAGGAGCGCCATGGGCATTCGCACCGTCACGCTGGATACGACGCAGACCGCGCAACCACGCAGCCGCGAGCAGTGGCGACGCCGGGTCGAGGAAACGGTCGAAACGGGCGCGCATGCGCTCGAGCAAGGACGCTTCGAGGAGCTGCGAAGCGTGTTCGACGAGATCGCGACCTGGGAAGATCGACAGCGCGCTTATCAGGCCCAACGGCAACTCGTAGAGCTGGTCAGCGCCATCAGCGACCAGGTGCCCGGTCCGCTGCTGATCGACCTCTACGAGATCACCCTGGATGTCCTGCTCGATGCACTCGAGCGCGAGCCGCACGAGCCGGTCATCCTCAACGTCACCGGCACGCTTCTCTTCGAGTTGCTCGACGACGCCGGATCGGAGGCGCTGTTCAGGGCGGCCGCCAAGCTCGACCCCGAGCTTCCCCACGTCCGCAAGAACCTGAAGGCGGTTCAGGCCCGCAAGCGAGGCCCCGGTCGCGCGCCCCGACGCGGCAAGGCCGCCGTCAGGATGCGGGCGCTGAGCCATCGGGCTCGCCGCGTCGCGGCGAGCGCCAAGCCCCTCAAGGGGCTCTCCCTGAGCCTTTGCATGATCGTCAAGGACGAAGAGGAGATGCTGCCGGGCTGCCTCGAAGCCATCGCCTCCGAGGTCGACGAGATCATCATCGTCGACACGGGCTCGAGCGATCGCACAGTCGAGATCGCCGAGTCGTTCGGAGCAACGGTCGTCGAGTTCCCGTGGAACGGCTCGTTCTCGGATGCCCGAAACGTTTCGCTCGAACGAGCGACCGGCGACTGGCTGATCTATCTCGACGCAGACGAGCACCTGATGCCCGGCGACGCGCGGCGCTTGCGCGAGCTCGTCTCGAAGACCTGGCGCGAGGGCTTCTACCTCGTCGAGACCAACTACACCGGCGGAGACGACAGCGGCTCGGCCGTCACCCACCTGGCTCTGCGCATGTTCCGCAATCGTCCCGAGTACCGCTTCGAGGGCCGCATTCACGAACAGAAGACCCAGACGATGCCCACCTACCTGCCCGAACGATTCGAGACGACCACGATCCGCATTCGCCACTACGGCTACCTCTCGAGCCGGATCAACCAGAAGGACAAGTCGCGCCGAAACCTCGAGCTGCTCGAGGAAGAGACCCGGCACAATCGCGACGCATTCGCGCTGTTCAACCTCGGCTCCGAGTACCTGGCCCTGGCCGAGGCCGACGACGCTCGCGAGCACTTCGACGAGGCGTGGACGCGGGTTCTCGAGGACAAGGAGAAGCTGGGCGAGGGCTACGTTCCGCTGCTCGCGAGCCGTGTCGTGCGCGCACGACGCGAGGCCGAGGACTTCGCCGCGGCGCAGGACGCGATCGAGGAGGCGCTTCGCATCTTTCCCGATCACACCGATCTGGTCTTCGAGGCCGCGCTGTGCGCGCTCGCGCTCGAGGAGCTCGACGCCGCGCGCACTCATGCCAGGAGCTGCCTGAAGATGGGCGATGCGCCGGCCAAGTACTCGGCAACGGTCGGCGCCGGCTCCTTTCTCGCTCTCAACCTCCTCGGCGAGATCGCCCAGCGACAGGGCCAGAAAGCGGATGCAGAGGAAGTCTGGATGCGCTCGCTCAGGGAGCACCCGCAGTATCTGGCGCCCGTCTTTCCGCTCGCCAGCGCGATGTTCGAGCGGGACGCAAGCCCAGACGAGGTCGCGGCGGAGATCCCGACGACGCGGCCGAGCGCACTACTCCTTGCGGCAACGGCCTGCTACGAGGCGGGCCACGCCGAGACGACAGCCGAGTGGTTTCGGCGCGTGCTCGAGCGCCAGCCGGCGAACGGCGCCGCTCGAATCGGCCTGATCGAGTCGTTGCTCTCCCTGAGGAACTACGACGAGGCGATCGAGGAAGCGGCTGAAGAGCCCGACGACTCACCCGTTCGGGCACAGGCAGCCGTATCCCAGCTCTTCGCGCTGGCCGTCAGTCGCAACACGAACGCGCTCGGCGCGGCGCTGGTCGGTGCCGAAGGGGCCCGGGTGGGCGCGCAACAGCTCCAGCTCTACCGTGCCTGGCACCGAGTTCTGAGCGGCGAGGAGGCGCCCGCCGCGCTGCCGGCAGACATCGCACTCCCAGCGTCGACGGCGCTCGAGGCTCTGCTCAGGATCCAGGAGTTCGACGCCTTTGCCGGCCTCCTTCCGGTGTATGAGTCGACGGCCCTCGAGGCCCGCGAGCGGCGCGAGCTTCTAGCCCAGATCTATCTGCGGCGCGGGTTCCTCGAGTCTGCCGCCGACGAGTGGATCTCGATTGCCCAGACCACCCCCGACGCCAACGCCATGATCGGGCTCTCGCAGGTCGCCGTGGCACGCGGATTCGACGAGGACGCCCTGCACCTGGCCGACGAGGCGATCGCTCTCGAGCCGGCGAGCAAGCGGGCTCAGAAGTACCGCTCGGCGCTGAAGGAAAGGGCGGCAGCCGCATCCTGAGTGCCTAAATTCCAGCAAACACAGGTCGATAAGCCGGTCACGTCGCCTCCACTGGAGCGGCAGGTAGGGGAGTTAGGGGTGATTGAGAAACTGGCGAACGCCGACTGGACGCACGAGATCTTTCCTGACCGCAAGCCAGCGACGGAAACGCCGTCGGTGCGCGAGACTGGTCCGACGGCGCCTTCGCCGATCACACCGAGCCCACCCCCCGATGCGCTCGAAGAGCTGGATCGGGCGGCCCTCGCACTCGAAGAGCTCGCCAGCCGCGGCCTGCGCGTTGCGCTGGACGTCGATCAGCGCGGCGGGGCGATTCGTTTCGAGGTCGTGGACGGAAACGGCAATGTCGCCGAGATCTCCTCGGTGCGACTTCTCGACTTGCTCAACACCGGCGGTGCAGAGGGCCTCCTCTTCGACGCCAGCGGATAGCGCAATCGCACATGTCGCAACTTCCAATCATCAACTTCGGCGGTCTCGCCTCGGGCATCGACACCAATGCGCTCGTCGACGCCCTCCTCGCTGTTCAGCGGCGCCCTCAGATCCGCGTCCAGCAGCAACAGGTCGTCGAGGAGGCGCGCAAGGACGCCCTACGCGACGTCAAGACCCGGCTCGTGAACCTGCAGAGCGCAGTGACGAGCCTGCGCGACGCGGCCACCTGGGGAGACGTGCAGACGGTCGCGTCGAGCGACAGCGAAAAACTCGACGCCACCCGCACCGGCGGTGCGGCGCCGGGCGCCTACGACGTGGTCGTGACCGAGCTCGCCCGCGCCCAACAGGTTCGGCAGGGCACCGGCGGCGCGACGTCAGCGTCCGCGGCAGGCACGTTCGATGTCAGTGTCGGTAGCGGCAGCGTGTTCTCGGTCGCAATCGACGCCGGCGACGATCTCGACGCGATCGCGGGCAAGATCAACTCGACGACCAACATCCCCGTCTACGCCACGGTCGTATCCGATCGCCTCTACATCTCCGGACGGACGACCGGTGCCTCGCAGACGATCACCGTCGCGAACACCGCGCTGGCGGACGAGCTCAACCTCAACACCTCCGGCGGCGCAAACCTGGCCGAGACCACGATCACGGCGCAAAGCGCGAGCTTCTCCGTCAACGGCACCGCACAGACCTCGGAGTCGAACACGGTCGCCGACGCGATCGCCGGCGTCTCTCTCTCGCTCAAAGCAAAGACGACGGGAACGACGATCTCGGTGGGAGCGCCAGGAGCCGATACCGACAAGGTCAAGCAGGTGCTCGAGGACTTCGTCGAGCAGTACAACTCGACGATCACGTTCATTCGCGACGAGCTCGACGAGAAGCGGATCCTCGCGCCCGAGACCGATGACGAGCGGCGCCAGGGCGTCCTGCGCTCGGACACCGGGTTGACGTCGCTTGTGAGCAACCTCCGCGCCGCCGTTGCCGATATCTTCACGGGCCAACCGAGCGCGGTTGACCAGCTCTCTGAGATCGGGCTCTCGACCGGCGCCACGACCGGCACGGGCGAGCTCAACCAGAACGCCGTCGACGGCTTGCTCACGCTCGACGCAGACGCGCTCGTCGCCAAGCTGAACACCAATTTCTCTGACGTCAAGACGATGCTCACGAACATCACCGGCACCTACGAGACAGAAGGGTTCGCTCAGCGACTCGACCGGCTCCTGACGCCGTTCACCAAGACCAGCGGCGTGCTCGACCTCAGAATCACGGCAGAGGACAGCCTGTTGGCGACCCTGGCGAAACGCGAGGAGACGATCGAGCTGCGCCTCGAGGAGCGTGAACGCAACCTGCGTCGCCAGTTCACCGCGATGGAAGTGGCCCTCGCCGCAGCTCAGTCTCAGGGCGCGTATCTCGCTGCCAACCTCTCGCGTCTCGGCCCGTAGCTAGCCGCGCGATCTGAACACGTGGCGCACAATCTCAAACTGACGCGGCTGTCGCCGACTACCCGGGCGCGGCGATGAATCAGTACGCGAACGCCAACCAGGCCTACACATCGGCCAGCGTCATGACGGCTCCGCCGGCGAGACTCGTTGTCATGCTCTACGACGGCGCGATTCGATTTCTCGGGCAGGCGGCGACCGCGATGCGTGCCGGCGACGCGAACGCGACGCGCGATCGACTACGCCGCGCCGAGGCGATCATCGAAGAGCTCAACGTCTCGCTCGACATGAGCCAGGGCGAGATCTCGACCCGGCTGCGCTCGATCTACCTGTTCTGCAAGCGCCACTTGATAGAGGCACACCTACGCGGCGACGTGGCCGCCGTCGAAGAGGTCATCCGGCTGCTCGGCGAGCTGCGCGAGTCGTGGTTCGAGCTCGCGGCCGCGGCTGGCGATGCGAACCCGCGGACTCCGGCCGCAGCGTGAGCAGCGACTACGACGCGCTGCTCGAGCTCGCAGAGCGCGAGCGTGAGCTGATCGAGGCCGGCCAGTGGGAGGACGTCGTCACGCTCGGCGTCACGCGGGCGCAGCTTGTTGCGCAGCTGCCGACGCAGGCTCCGGCGTCGGCGCTGGGTCTGCTCGAGCAGACCGCGAGCATCGTCGAATCGAACGTCGCCGCGATCGCGACCGCGAGCGCAACTGCCCGCCAGGAGCTGGCTCACATCCAGCGCGGGCGGACTGCGCTGGCGTCATATGGCGCGGTGCGCTCGTCGCACCGAATCGACGCGCGCTGCTAGAGGCCAGCGACTCAATTCACCACCCGGGGTGACGATTACCCGGCTGCCGCAAGGGACTGCGGAAGGCACCACTCCCAGGGACGGGACTCTCCCCGAACGGACAGTCACTCCCTTGGCACTCTTCGACGTCACACAGGTAGCACTCGAGCGGGCAATGTCGGGCGCGTCGCTTCGGCATCAGGCGCTGTCGAACAACCTCGCGAACATCAACACGCCGGGGTTCAAGCGCTACGACCTTGACTTCAAGGGCGTTCTCGCCAATGCGCTCGAGCGCGATCCGTCCGGGGTCTCGCTCGACCGGATGCAGTTCAAGTTCGAGCGCGAGACCAACACCTCGGTAAGGGCCGACGGCTCCAACGTCGACGTCGAGCGTGAGGTCTCTGCGCTCGCCGAGAACTCGCTCGAGTACCAGGCTCTCGTGTCGGTATCGCGAGCCCGGCTCCAGATGCTCAGACAGGTGATCGCGGGTCGTTAGCTATGGGTATGTTCGACGCACTCAGGATCTCTTCCACCGGCATGATGGCCGAGCGGCTGCGCATGGACGTCGTCGCCGAGAACCTCGCCAATGCGAACACCACGCGCGCCGCGAACGGCGGCACCTACCAGCGCAAGGACGTCGTGCTGCGCGAGGCCGAGGGCCGGAGCTTCGCCGACGTGCTCGGAGCGCAGAGCGGCGGCACGACCGGCGCATCGCGCGGCGCAATGACCGGCGTCGAAGTCGCCGAGATCCGCGCCGACAGCTCTCCCCCACGCCAGGTCTACGACCCCGGGCACCCCGACGCTGATGCAACGGGATTCGTCTCGATGCCCAACGTCAACTCCGTCACCGAGATGGTCGACCTGATCACCGCGAGCCGCGGTTACGAAGCCAACGCGCAGGCGATGAACGCGGCCAAGCAGATGTTCACGCGAACCCTCCAGATCCTGCGCTGATGCCCGTCGACCCGATCATCGGAGTCGCCGGCGTCGGCGCATCGAGCGAGGTCGGCTCGGGGCAGACCTCCGGCCCCCAGGGCGCGGGTGGCGAAGGCTTCGGAGGCATGCTCGCCAAGCAGCTCGGGAACCTCGAGGCGCTGCAGCAGGACGCGAACGAGCAGGTGCTCGCGCTGGCGACGGGCCAGGCCGACGATGTCTCGAGCGTCGTCATGGCCGTCGAGCGGGCTTCACTGTCAATGCAGCTCGCGTCGCAGATCCGCAACAAGGGCGTCGAGGCCTACCAGGAAATCTGGCGGCTCCAGGTCTAGAGCCCGCGCGAAGTGCCTAACTTTCGCCAGATCTGGACGGCTCTCGAGCCCCGTGGCCAGCTCACGCTGATCGTCGGCGCGCTGATCACCCTCGTCACGCTCTTCTTCCTCTTGCAGTATGCGTCGAAGCCGAGTTTCGCGACGATCGCGACCGGCCTCGAGCCGGCCGAGACGAGCGACGTCCAGGACGCGCTCTCGGCAGCGGGCATCACCTTCCGCGTGACGGACGGTGGCACCGCCGTCGAGGTCGAGAAGGGCCAGGAGAACACCGCACGTGTTGCTCTCGCTGCCGAAGGGCTGCCCAAGGCGCATGTGGGCTTCGAGCTCTTCGACGAGAAGAAGCTCGGTGCCTCTGACTTCGAGCAGCGCGTCGACTACCAGCGAGCGCTCGAAGGTGAGATCGCGAGGACGATCGAGGACATCGACGGCGTACGAGCTGCGCAGGTCCAGCTCGTGCTCCCCGACGACTCGCTCTTCATCGACGAGGCCTCGCCGGCGACCGCCGCCGTGCTACTCAACGCCGACCCGTCCATCGACTCGGCAGCGATTGCTGGCATCTCGCAGCTGGTCGCGTCGAGTGTCGAGTCGCTGAACGCGAAGAACGTCACGATCACCGACGGCGGCGGACGTCTGCTCTGGCCGACGCCGGACGCGCTCACCGGTGGCACAAGCGCGACCTCGAAGCTCGAGGCCGAGCAGCGCTACTCGGCCCAGCTCGCCGCTCAGATCACCTCGATGCTGACCTCGACGCTCGGGCCGAACAAGGCGCAGGTCCGCGTCAACGCCGATCTCGACCTGAACCGGCGCAAGGTCGAGAAGGTGACCTACGCCAAGAAGGGCACGGCGCTCAGCACCGAGAAGGAGACCGAGACGCTCTCGAGCCAGGGTGGCGAGGCAGCGACAACCCCCTCCGGCTCTGGTGCGAACGTGCCACCGACGCTGGCGGAGAACGCCGGAGCCACGGACGGCGGCACCCCCTCGAGCTCCGACTACTCGCGCGAGACGACCAAGACGACGCGCGGCGTCAACAAGACGATCGAGGAAACGACCCAAGTGCCGGGTACGGTGACGGGGCTGGACGTTGCCCTGCTGATCGATTCGTCGGTGCCGGACGAGCAGGTGACCGAGATCGAGTCCGCCGTCTCCGGGCTCGCCGGCATTCAGACCGACCGAGGTGACACGTTTACTGTCGCCCGGGGCGCCTTCGCCGAGCCCGAGGTCGTCGAGGAGGAGGCGCCCGCCGCCTCGCCGGTCGCCGCCCTCGGCGACCCCATCGACCTCGTCAAGTGGGTCGGTCTCGGGTTCGGAACACTGATCTTCCTCTTCATGGTCAGGCGCAGCATGAAGCGGCGCGTGAGCGAGGCCGTCACCGCGGAGCCCACGTGGCTGCGCGAGATCCAGGCCTCGGTTCCGCTTGCCGAGCTCACGGCCGGTTCCGCACAGCGGGACATGGATCCGTCGCAGGTACGCCGGGCCGAGCTCAGCGCGCAGGTGGAGGAGATCGCCTCAAACCAGCCTGAGCAGATCGCCCAGCAGGTTGGCTCATGGATGAACGAGTAGAGCTCAACGGCCGCCAGAAGGCCGCGGTGCTCTGCGTCACGCTCGGGCCGGAGAACGCCGCTGAAGTCTTCAAGCACCTCTCAGAGGACGTGATCGAGCAGCTGACCGTCGAGATGGCCCGTACGCACGATGTCGAGGTGAAGAGCACCGACGTCGTGCTCGAGGAGATCGTCGAGGCCGCCCTGGCACGCGGCTACCTCGCCGAGGGCGGTCGGGGCTACGCACGCGACGTCCTCGAGCGCGCGGTCGGCTCGGATCGCGCCGACGAGATCCTCTCGAAGCTCGCCGGCGCCATCGAGGCGACCCCCTTCGACTTCCTGCGCCGCACGCCGCCCGACCAGATCTGGGAGTTCCTGCGCCACGAGCATCCGCAGACGATCGCCGTCATTCTCGCCAACCTGCCCCGCACCGAGCTCGCCGCGAAGGTCTTGCAGGAGATGCCGGCCGAGGAGCAGGCCGACGCGGCGGCGCGCATCGCTCTGATGGGTCAGACCTCGCCAGAGGTCGTGAAGGAAGTCGCCCGCGTTATGCGCAAGAAGCTCGACTCGATCGTGCAGCACGAGTACGCCGTCGCCGGTGGCGTGAAGTCGCTGGCCGAGATCCTCAACTCGGCGGACCGCACGACCGAGCGCAACATTCTCTCCCACCTGAACGAGGAGAACCAGGAGCTCGCCGACGAGGTCCGCGCCCTGCTCTTCGTGTTCGAGGACATCCTCAAGCTCGATGACCGCTCGATCCAGTTGATCCTGAAGGAGGTCGAGACCAAAGACCTCGCGCTCGCACTCCGAGGCGCCAGCGAGGAGGTCGTCGAGAAGATCACCGGCAACCTCTCGGAGCGCGGCGGCGAGATGCTCAAGGAGGAGATGGAGTACATGCCGCCACAGAAGCGGACAGACGTCGAGGCAGCGCAGTCGAAGGTCGTCGCGGTCGTCCGCAAGCTCGAGGACGGTGGTGAGATCGACATCGGCCGCGGCGGCGACGACGACCTGTTGATGTGATGGAGGCCTTCGCCTATGAGCCGCTCGACGCCCGCGAGGTCGTGCACCACCGCGCCGCCGATGACGCCCCGACGCGGGGATATGACGATGGCTACAGAGCGGGCATGACCGAGGCACAGGCGCAGCTCGGGCCCGCGACACAGGCCCTGGCGAGCGCTCTTGAGGCAATGACCGAGGCTGCCGCAGATATCGCCGACGCGACCGAGCGGCGGGCAGTAGAGCTCGCGGTTCTGATTGCCGAGAAGATCGTGGCGACGTCACTCGAGGCGAGGCCTGAGCTCGTGCTCGAGGCCGTCGGCGGCGCGCTCAGACGAGTCTCGACAGCACACCACGTCACGCTCGAGGTCTGCCCGGACGACCTCGAGCTCGTACGTGGCTCGATCGATCAGTTCGCCGACCGCCTGACCGGGCTCGAGCGGCTCGAGGTCGTCGGCGAGCGCCGCATCGCACGCGGCGGCTGCGTCCTTCGAACGAGCGAGGGCGAGATCGATGGCCAGATCGGCGAACAGCTCGCGCGCGCTGCCGAAGTGCTGCTCGACGACCTCAGCATGCATCGCGCCGAGGATGATGCCTGAGCAGCTTCTGTCGGGCTCGTTCGCGGCCATCGAGGGCGTCGATCTCCATCGCTACCGCGGCTGCGTCTCGAACCTGATCGGGCTCGTCATCGAAGCGACCGGCATGAAAGCCGAGGTCGGTGAGCTCTGCCAGATCTCGGCCGGACGGACACGGGCCCCCGTTCCCGCTGAGGTCGTTGGCTTCCGCGACGGACGCACCCTGCTGATGCCGCTCGGGAACATGGACGGCATCGGGCCCGGACACGCCGTCACGGGTACGGGCAAGCCCCTGTCGATCACGACCGGCGACTCGCTGCTGGGGCGTGTTCTGGACGGACTCGGCCGACCAATCGACGGCGGCCCGGAGCTCGCGCGCACCTCGTTCAGGCGAACGGTCTCATCGGCCCCGGATCCGATGACGCGCTCGCGCATCGAAGAGCGACTCTCGCTCGGCGTGCGCACGCTCGACACGCTCGTACCTTGCGGGCGGGGCCAGCGGCTCGGCATCTTCGCGGGCTCGGGCGTCGGCAAGTCGTCGCTGCTCGGCATGATCGCCCGCTCGACCACCGCCGACGTCAACGTGATCTGTCTTGTCGGCGAGCGCGGCCGCGAGGTGCGCGAGTTCGTCGAGCGAGACCTCGGCACCGCTCTCGAGCGCTCGGTCGTCGTCGTATCGACGTCGGATGAGCCGGCCCTGGTACGCATCCGTGCCGCCTTCGTCGCGACGACGATCGCAGAGCACTTCCGCGACCAGGGCCGCGACGTACTGCTGATGATGGACTCGCTCACACGCTTCGCCACCGCGCAGCGCGAGATCGGCCTGGCGATCGGCGAGCCGCCGGCGACGCGGGGGTACACGCCGAGCGTCTTCGCCCTACTGCCGCGGTTGCTCGAGCGCGCCGGCACCAGCGAGCACGGCTCGATCACTGGCCTGTACACGGTCCTCGTAGAGGGCGACGACATGAACGAGCCCGTGGCGGACACGGCTCGCTCGATCCTTGACGGCCACTGCGTGTTGACCCGGGAGCTCGCCCACCGCAACCACTATCCGGCGATCGACGTCCTCCAGTCGGTGTCGCGTTTGGCGCCATCGATCACCGCGAGCGAGGTTCAGGCGGCCGGCGCCAGCTTGCGCGAGACGCTGGCTCGCTACCGCGAGAAGGAGGATCTGATCACGATCGGCGCCTATGCACGCGGCAGCGACCCGCAGGTCGATTACGCGATCAGAAAGGTCCCGGCCATCGACGCCTTCCTGCGCCAGGACGTCAGCGAATCGATGCCGGCGAGTGACGCCGACGGCCTGCTGCTCGAGCTCATGTCAACCCCGGTCGAGCCGTTCGTCGACCCGGCCCTCCCGCCGCCAACTGCCGGCGAGCTGCTCCCCGCGGTCCCGGTACGCGCCGCTATTCCCACCGACCTTGGCGTCATCGATGCGAGAGCCGTGCCGCTCGATACGACGGGGTAGCAGCGTCGAACTGTCTAGGGCGAAGAACCAGCTTCTGCAGATGGTGGGTGGGGACATCCCGGCACCGCCAAAGTACGGCGGCACCGAGCTATCCCCACCCACTCATACCGCCCCTGCCCCTTCGCCTAAACCGCCCGGTCGCCGCTCGCGCAGCGTTCCCACAAAAAAGCTCCCGAACGGGACGGCCTTTTGAACAAGGGGGGAATGGTGCGAGCCGCACGCCGGGCCGTGAGTGCTCCGGATGGTCGTGCGGCGTGCCCGCTCGCTCGAGTGACGGGCGTGCCGGCCCTGCCTATTACGTCTCGTAGGAGCGTGGGCGGTATTGGTCGAGGAACCTTTTGGTGACGCTTGCGTCGCCGAAAGGATTTCCCCGGGCAGCCCCCAGCTGGCATCGGTCGTAGGAAAGACGAGGCACGCAGACGCTCCGAGGCTAGCGCCCGTTGGCGCGTACGTACTTCGTTACGCCAGGACGTTGAGCGTCGACGCCGGTGTCGGCATTCCGGCGGCCCGGTACACGTCGACCGGGCTGACCCTGCGGCTGACGGAAGGACCGGCCGCGGACTGAACGTCGGCAGCGGCCCGGGCGCGGGCGTTGCGATCGCGGCCCGTCCAGCGGAAGGCGCACAGAGCGGAAGCGAGGCTTCCGCAGCGGTCGGAGCGAAGGCTCCCCCTTCGGAGGAGACCAACGGCGACCTCGCCGCCGAGCGCGCCGGTGCGCCGACCACGCCGCAAATCGTCCCGGTCGCAGGGTCCGAGAGCCCGGCAGCGGCGACCGAGAGTCCAGCTGCGGGCGCGAGCGATCCGGCCGCGTCGCCAGTCGACTCGAGCGACTCGACGGGCACAGGGCCCGCGGCAGCAACCATCACGCCATCGTCCACGCCCTCGACGGACGCAGCCAGCACCCTGGTGCCAGACGGCGCCGACCCGATTCCCAGGCCAGCTGCCGGCGACCAGACCGAAACAGCTATCGCGAAGCCCAGCGTCGGTGACGGACCGACGAACGCTGAGAGCGCCGGCACGATCGCCTCTGCCGCACCCGCGCAGGCAGGCGATGCCGAGCCGACGCAGCCGGCAACCCCGACACCGGCTTCCGCTTCGGCCAAAGCCGGCGCGGAGACGGCCGTGGCGGCTGACACCAGCATCGCCTCGGTTCAGCAGGCGTCAGCTGCCGCGGGAGCGCCCCAGACAGGCGGCGAGCCCGTGCCTCCGGCCACGGCGGCCAGCTCCGCCCCGATCGCCGCCCAGGGCGCAAATACAGACGCAGATGCGCAGACCGACCAGGGCGCCGGCGGCAACCGCGATACCGGGGGCCGCGGCGACACCGCCGCCCGAGGCGAGCGCCTCACCCGAACAGAGACGCCGCGGCAAGACGCTGCCGCGCCACAACCCCAGCTCGCGGCCGGAGGTCGAGAAGCGGCGCCCGAGCGACGCAGTGAGCCAGCCGTGCAGGGGCCGCAGGCCCTCACCCCGGCAACGGCGCCCGAGGCCTCGACGCCCGAGGTACGCGCGCCAGAGCTGCCGAGGCCGATGACCGAGATGCCGCGCATGCACGCGCGCCTGCACGACCTCGGCACCAAGACCGAGACGGCGATCCGTCTCGCGGTGCGCGACGGCCACGGCTTCGCGCGGATCAGCATGCGACCACCCGAGCTGGGCTCGATCGAGATCCGGCTGAGCTACCGCGGCGGCGAGATCGTCGCCGAAGTCCGCGCCGAGAACGCGCAGACCCTCGGGGTTCTCTCACAGACGGCGGCCGATCTCCGCCGCCAGCTCGAGTCGCACGGAATCGTGCTCAGCGACCTCCAGCTTCGCCAGTCAGGCGGCGACGACGCAACCGGCGAAGAGCACGCGGGGCGCTCGAGCAAGGATCGGCCTGGAAACGGATCCGCACACGAGGCAGACGACGACCTCAACGAGCTCGCGATCGAAGCTGCACGCCGGCACCCCGCCGCCGTCCGCCTCGACGTGCTCGCGTAGAAACGGACGTAGGAGGCATACATGGACGCAATCAACGCAATCGGAGGAGCGAGACCGACGAGCTCCTCGTCGACCCTGGCCGAATCATCGCTCGGCAAGAACGACTTCCTGCAACTGCTTGTGACGCAGCTGCAGCACCAGGACCCGCTGAACCTGATGGACGACAAGGAGTTCATCGGTCAGATGGCCCAGTTCACGTCGCTCGAGCAGCTCTCGAACCTCGCCGCCTCGATGGATCAGCTCCGCCAGGCGGACCAGATCTCCCAGGGCATCGGGCTGATCGGCCATGAGCTGACGTACGAGAGCGCCGATGGCTCCCTCGTGACCGGTACGGCAGCGTCGGTCTCGTTTGCCGACGGCCAGATCCAGATCGAGGTCGGCGACACGACGATCTCGCCCGGAGCAGTTCGGAGCGTTCGCTAGCGATGCTCGAACCGCTCCTGCCAGCCGGTGCGCCCGCCCCGTCGGCACCCAGCCACGCCGGGCGGACACAGCCCACAACCCGCCAGGTTCCCCCCGGTGAGTCGTTCGGCGCGCTGCTCGAGAAGAAGCTCGCTGACGTCGGGAGGCTCCAGTTCAGCTCGCACGCGCTGCAGCGAATCGAACGCCGCGGCATCGAGCTGGAGCCGGCGACGATCGCACGGCTGGAGGTCGGCACCGCACGTGCCGCCGCCAAGGGAGCGAGGGACTCGCTCGTCCTCGTCGACGAGACCGCGTTCATGGTCTCGGTCAAGAACAACACGGTCGTGACGGCCGTGGGCAGAGAGCACATGCGCGAGCAGGTGTTCACCAACATCGACAGCGTGGCAATCGCCTAGCACCTGGCTCACGCCTAGCAGTCACCAACGCCATCGCCGGACCTCGCATCGAGGAGGCGACGGCCGAAAGGAGCAACGACCACGATGATGCAAGGAATGTTCGCCGCGATCAGCGGCCTGAGGGTTCACCAGACGATGCTCGATGTCACCGCAAACGACATCGCCAACGTCAACACGATCGGCTACAAGTCGGCGCGCACGAGCTTCAAGGACGCGCTCAACCAGATCCAGAGCGGCGCGAGTGCGCCCACCTCCTCACTCGGTGGCGTCAACGCGGTCACCGTCGGGCTCGGCGTACAGCTGAACTCGATCGACAACCTGATGCAGGCGGGCGCCGTTCAGGCGACCGGTAGCTCGCTCGACGTCGCCGTACAAGGCGACGGCATGTTCCGCGTCGCGACGCACGACGGGGCGACGTTCGGCGAGATCATGTTCACCCGTGCGGGCAACTTCACGCGCGACTCGGTCGGCGACATGGTCACGCCCGAGGGCTACTACGTGGTCGGATACACGCTCGACGCCGCTGGCGCGCCGACGACAACCGAGACGAAGATCACCATTCCGCCGACAGCCGCGTCGATCTCGATCGGCCAGGACGGCATCGTCAGTGCGATCGACTCGGCCGGCGCGGTCACTGGAATCGCCGCGCTCACACTGGCGAAGTTCCCGAACGACTAGGGCCTCGAGCGGATCTCGGGCAACCGATTCCGCATGTCGAACAACTCGGGGGCCGAGGTGGCTGGAACGCCTGGTGACACGAATGGCCTCGGTGTTCTCATCCCTGGCTCGATCGAAATGTCGAACGTCGACCTTGCCAACGAGTTCACCGACCTCATCAGTGCCCAGCGCGGGTTCCAGGCCAACAGCCGGATCATCTCCACAGCCGACGAAATGCTCCTCGAGTTGGTGAACCTCAAGCGCTAATCCCTAAAGAGCCACCCAAACGAACCGAATAGGACGACGCAGAACCACCGCACTAAAACCGAATCGAAGCACAACCGATTCGCACGACACCGAGCTGGTGGCGGCGGGCTCCCCCGTCGCCACCACCTCATTTTGGAGGCGCTAGTGATTCTCGTCCACAGGCTGACCCAGCCCGACAAGCCCGTCTATCTCAACTCCGAGCACATCCAGACAGTCGAGACGACACCCGACACCGTGGTGACGCTCGAGAACGGGCAGAAGCTGGTGGTGGCCGAGACAGCTGAGGAACTCGTCGAGCGCGTGTTTACGTGGCGCTCGCGGCTTCTCCAGGGCTCGCTCAACGTCCTGCCGGCCGCGGCCGCGGCCGGACACGGTCGCTAGCGCGGTACCCCGTCTATCCGGTGCGGCTCAATAGCGGCCGCCGTCTGACGATTACCTACTCACTAGCGGGTAGTTCCGAGTGGCCAAGGAAGGCTGCCGTATGACCGAAGGATCGGACTCCAGATGAAGCAAACGACGGCGATCGGCATCGCTTTTACTGGCGTTGCGGCAATGATGGCCGTGATTCTCGAAGGCGGGAATCCGATGGCGTTCATCAATATTCCGGCCTTCTCGGTAGTGATCGGCGGCACGTTGGGCGTCTGCCTGGCAGGCCAGGGCATCGAAAAGACAAAGGCGATCCCCAAGCTGTTCATCATCGCCGTCAAGGGCATCACGCCGGACATGCGCGGCATGATGAACAAGATGGTTGGCGTCGCCGAGAAGGCGCGCCGCGATGGCTTGCTGGCGCTCGAGTCAGACCTCAAGGAAATCGACGACGAGTACGCCCGCAAGGGCCTGCAGCTCGTTGTCGACGGAGCCGACTCAGAGGTCGTCCAGGGGATGATGGAGTCGGAGCTCGACAACATGGAGAAGCGACACGCGGCCGGCGAGAACGTATGGCGCACTGCAGGCGGTTTCGGCCCGACGCTCGGCATCCTCGGCACGGTCATGAGTCTGGTGCACGTGCTCGAGAACCTCGACGACCCGGGCGGACTCGGCCACGCGATCGCCGGCGCCTTCATCGCGACGCTCTACGGCGTCGGCAGCGCCAACGTCTTCTGCTTTCCAGTAGCGAACCGCCTCAAGGAGCTCTCTGCCGACGAGGCCCATTACCGCGAGATGGTCATGGAGGCCGTGCTCGCGGTACAGGCCGGCGAGAACCCGCGCCTGCTCGGTGAGCGGCTCGAGACCTTCCTGCCGCCGGCCGAGCGCGGCGAAGAAGCGGCTGCGAAGGCGAAGGGCTCGGCGGGGACAGCTGATGCCTCGGCAGCTGAGGCGACTGCCTAATGGCTCGTCGCAAGAAGGGACACGCCGAGGCTCACAACGACGAGCGTTGGCTGCTCACCTACGCCGACCTGATCACCCTGCTGATGGCCCTCTTCATCGTTATGTGGGCGATCTCGACGGTCAACAACGACAAGTTCGACGAGCTGTCGAAGTCGCTCTCGGACGCGTTCAGCGGGAAGGTGTTGACCGGCTCGAGCAGCGTGTTCGGGGGCGGTGGTGGCGAGAGCACGGTCAGCCCGATCCTGTCGGCGCCCATCGTCGGCGAGATCAGTCAAGAGGCGACGAGCGAGGATCTCGCCGAGGCCGCCGTGGCACGGGTCGAGGGAGCTGCGGCGCAGGACAGCGCAGGCGTGCGCGAGCAGGAGAGCCTCGAGAATCTCAAGCGCCAGATCGACGATCTGGCCCAGCAGGCGGGCCTCGAGCGCAGGCTGAGCGCAACGATAGACGAGCGCGGTCTCGCGATCCGAATCCTGCCTGACAAGACGCTCTTCGACCCCGGGCAGGCCGACCTGCGAGCGGACGCGGTCCCCGTCCTGGAGAAGATCACTAGGTTCGTCACAGAGATCGAGGGCAAAAACCCCGTACGCGTCGAGGGGAACACCGACAGCGTTCCGATCTCGACGTCCCAGTTCCGCAACAACTGGGAGCTCTCGACGGGTCGCGCCGTGACCGTTCTCTCGGAGGAGGAAGATGTGCCGTCGCCGGGCGGCGGAGGCACTGGTGGACATCCGGAACGCTCGTCAGGATGGTCGCGGGCCTCGCCGTCGTACTGGCCGTGATCTACGGCGTCTACTGGCTGCTCAGATCGCAGCGACGCTCGAAGGGCTTGCAGAGCGACGAGCGAATCGGCGTCCTCGCCACCACGACGCTTGCGCCGAACCGAACGCTTCACCTGATCCGCGTCGGCGACGAGCTCATGCTCGTCGGGGCCGCCGAGAACTCGATCTCGCCGATTCGGAGCTATTCGGCAGAGGAGGCGGCGGCTCTCGAGCAACAGCTCGAGCTGGCGGCCGACTCGGCGTTCACGCCCCTCGACGCCGACCCTGACCGGCACGTGATCACCCGCTTCGCCGAGGAGATGCGCAGGAGGACGATCCGCGAGTGATGCTCTCCCAGGTTCGGATCGAGGGTCTGCCCGACCTCGGGGGGTCGCCCTCTATTCAGGTGCTGGTGCTCCTGACCCTGGTGACGATCCTCCCCGGGCTCCTCCTCACCGTCACCGGCTTCACGCGACCATTCCTGCTTGCGATCGATCGAATCCTGATCGTCCTCGGGTTCATCAGGAACGCACTCGGCACGCCGACGATGCCGCCCAACCAGGTCCTCGTCGGCATCGCCTTCTTCCTGACGCTGTTCGTGATGGGCCCAACCTTCACACAGGTGCACAAGGACGCGATCAAGCCGTTCATGAACGACAAGATCACCCAGCAAGAGGCGGTCAACCGCGGTCTCGAGCCGATCCGCGGCTTCATGTTCAAGCAGACGCGCAACTCGGAGCTTGGGCTGTTCGTCAAGCTCGCGAAGGAAGAGCGACCCGAGACTCGTGCCGACGTCCCGACGCGCGTGCTCATCCCCGCCTTCGTCCTGTCCGAGCTGAAGACGGCGTTTCAGATCGGGTTTCTGATCTTCGTTCCATTCCTGATCATCGACATGGTCGTCGCCTCGACGCTCATGTCAATGGGAATGATGATGCTGCCGCCGATCCTGATCTCGCTGCCGTTCAAGGTGCTCCTGTTCGTGCTGGTCGACGGCTGGCATCTCGTCGTCGAGTCGATCGTCAACTCGTTCAACGCATGAGCACCGTTGACCGCTCGGTGGTGAACGCGTGAGCTCCGACGCCGTCTCGGGAATCCTCGTCGACGCGCTTGTCGTGACGTTCAAGGTCGCAATGCCGTTCCTCGGCGCCGGCCTCGTCGTCGGGTTGCTGATCTCGATCTTCCAGGCGGTGACCCAGATCCAGGAGATGACGCTCTCGTTCATCCCCAAGATCATCGTGACGGCCGTCGTGCTCGTGGTGGCCGGGCCGTGGATGCTCAATCAGATGCTCGCCTACACGCGCGACATCTTCACGAGCATTCCGACAATCGTGGGCATGTGACGGCCAGAGCGCGGAGCTTCGCTTGACGATCACGCTCCCCGAGATCGCGGGCGCCCAGGTGCTCGCGTTCCTGCTCGTCGTCACCCGCATCGGGGGTCTCTTCGTGTTCGCGCCCATCTTCTCTTCGAATCTGATCCCGCGACAGGCGAAGGCAGTGGCGGCGGGCGCGATCGCCCTACCCATTACTCCGGTGGTTGCTGGTGGCGTCGAGGTGCCAGCTCACGTCCTGGAAACGGCGCTGATGATCGGCCGCGAGATGATCGTCGGGCTCGGGTTCGCGTTTGCAATCGGCGTCCTGGTCGCGGCGATCCAGATGGGCGCGGGCCTGCTCGACACGGTCGTCGGCTTCTCGTTCGCGGCGCTCGTCGACCCGATCACGCAGATCCCGAGCGCGGTCTTCGGTCGCCTGTACGCGATGTTCGCGGTGCTGGTGCTGGTCGTCGCGGGCGGCGACCACGTGATGATCTCGGGCCTCGTCAGCACCTACGACGTGGTGCCGCTCGGAGCGTTTCCGAGCTTCGAGAGCCTCGGGGCCCTCGCGGCCGACGGGTTCGGCCGGGTCTTCGTGATCGGCCTCGAGGTGGCGGGACCGGTGTTGATTGCGCTCGTTCTCGTGACCTCGGGCCTCGGGCTCGTGGCGCGCACGGTGCCTCAGGCCAACGTCTTCATCCTCGGAATCCCCGCCCAGATCCTTGTCGCGCTCGCGACGATCGCCGCGACCCTCCCCTTCGTCGCGCGCTACGTGAGCACCGAGCTCGAGCAGTCGGTTCTGGTCGGCTTGCGCGCGCTCGGACTCGGATAGCCGTCGGCGGCAGCGATGGCCGAGTCAGCCAACAAGACAGAGAAACCCACACCGAAACGGCGCAAAGAGGAGCGCGACAAGGGCCAGGTCGCCCGCACGCAGGACCTCGCCCCGGCAATCGGCCTGCTCGCGACGCTCGGCACGCTCGCGGTGCTCGGCCCGCGCATGCTCGAGGCGATTGAGGACCTGGTCAGGCGTGGTCTTGCGCAGGCTGGCGACCCTGGTCTGGCAACACAGGAGGGGCTGACCGATGCGATCGGCTGGACGGGCGGCGATCTCGTCCGGATCGTCGGCCCGATCGCCGCGGTCGCGATCGTTGCCGGCGTGCTGGCAAACGTCGCCCAGGTGGGCCTGAAGCTGACCCCGAAGGCGGCGAAGCCGAACTTCAAGAAGCTCAACCCGATCTCGGGCGTCAAGCGCATCTTCGGGGTGCATCTGCTCATCGAAACCTTCAAGACGATTGCGAAAGCAGCAGTCGTCAGCCTCGTCGTCTTTTTCGCCGTCTGGCCGAGCCTTCCAGAGCTCGGCGCTCTCGTCGGCCTCCCTCCCTCGGACCTGATCGCGAGGCTCGGACGCCAGATCATCTCGATCGCGATTCGCGCGAGCGTCGCGTTCTTCGTGCTTGCGATCGCCGACTTCTTCGTGCAGCGCTGGCGACACGAGAAGCAGCTGAAGATGAGCAAGGACGAGGTCAAGCGCGAGGGTCGCGACAGCGATGTCTCGCCCGAGCTCAAGGGCCAGATCCGCAAGAAACAGGCCGAGGGTGTCCGCACCCGAATGCTTGCCGAGGTGCTGACGGCCGACGTCGTGGTCACCAACCCGACCCACTACGCGGTGGCGCTGCGCTACGAGGGCCAGGTCGCCGCGCCCGAGGTGGTCGCGAAGGGGATCGATCTGGTCGCCAAGTCGATTAGGGAGATCGCCGAGGAGCACAACGTGCCCGTCCTCTCGAACCCGCCGCTCGCCCGAGCGCTGTATCACGAGGTCGAGCTGGGGCAACAGATCCCCGAGCACTTTTTCCAGGCAGTTGCCGAGGTGCTCGCCTTCGTGTACCGCACGGCCGGTAAGGCGGCTGAGCGGGCGCGGGCAGCTACCCGGGCGCTCGGGCCGGCGCCGGCTGCCCAGCCGCCTGCCGCTCCCGCGCTCGAGCCTGGAGCGCCGCCCAGGCCGCCTGGCAGACCGCCTGGCCAACCGCCGGCGCAGGCCGCCTCGTAGCCCATCGTGCCACGATTTCGATCACCTCAACCCCCCCTCCTCCAGGTCGATTACCGGATGGCAGTGCGGCATTGGTCGTCCCCCCGCACCTGGTCCCTCGGCGGTCGCATGGCCGGAGTCGCCCCTGCCCGTGATCACAAGCGCAGCGGAGGACACTAGGCGTGGCCGGGCTGCTCAGGAAACTCCTCGGCTACAGCGACATGGCGGCGGCGATCGTCGTCGTGATGGTCGTGATCATGATGGTCGTCCCGCTGCCGGCGCTGCTGCTGGACATCCTGATCACGGTCAACATCGCCGGCGGCCTCGCGATTCTCGTCGCGACGATGTACGTGCCGAACGCGCTTGATTTCGCGTCGTTCCCCTCGCTTCTGCTACTCACCACGCTATTCCGGCTGGCGATCAACGTCAGCGTCACGCGCCTGATCCTGCTCCACGGCGACGCCGGCGACGTCGTCCACGCGTTCGGCAACTTCGTCGTCGGCGGCAACCTGATCGTCGGCCTCGTCATCTTCCTGATCCTGGTCGTGATCCAGTTCGTGGTGATCACGCAAGGCGCCGGCCGCGTCGCGGAGGTGGCGGCCCGTTTCACCCTCGACGCCATGCCCGGGAAGCAGATGGCGATCGACGCTGACCTGAACCAGGGTCAGATCACGGAGCGCGAGGCCACGGAGCGCCGAGAAGAGATACGCCGCGAGGCCGACTTCTACGGCGCCATGGACGGCGCGTCGAAGTTTGTCAAGGGTGACGCCATCGCAGGGATCGTGATCGTCGTCGTCAACCTGATCGGCGGCATGGCGGTCGGCGTGCTGCAGCAGGGCCACTCGGCCGGAGAGGCGGCAGCCAAGTTCTCGATCCTGACGATCGGCGACGGGCTCTCGGCCCAGATCCCGGCACTCCTGATCTCGACCGCGATGGGCATCATCGTCACGCGCTCGGCGAGCAACGCCGACCTGGGCTCGGACATCACCTACCAGCTGTTCGGGCAGCCACGAGCAACCACGCTTGCCGGCGGAGTGATCTGCCTGCTCGCGCTCGTTCCGGGCCTGCCCGCGGTGCCGTTCCTCGCTGTCGGCTCGCTGCTCTTCTTCGCCGGTCGCACTCTCGGCAAGGACCCAATCATGCTCAAGCGCAAGCGCGGCAAGGACAAGGAGCGGCCAGAAACAGAGGAGGCGGAGGCGAAACCGCCAGACGGCGCCGTCGGCGCACTCGCGATCGACCCGCTCGAGCTCGCGATCGGCTTCGGTCTCGTGCCGCTGGTCGACCAGAACGCGGGCGGATCACTGCTCGCACGCGTCGGTGTCGTCCGCCGTCAGATCGCCTCGGATCTCGGCATCGTCATCGCACCGGTGCGCATCCATGACGAGGTCGCCCTCGACTCGCACGAGTACGTCGTGCGCGTACGTGGCTCGGAGGTGGCACGCAGCCGCGTCATTCCCGGCCACGAGATGGCAATGGACCCGGGCGACGCGCTTCCAGGACTCGCCGGCATCCCGACCACGGAGCCAGCGTTCGGCCTACCGGCCCTCTGGATCGAGGACGCCGTCCGCGCCGAGGCCGAGGCGCTCGGATACACGGTCGTCGACGCCGAATCGGTCGTCGTCACTCATCTCACAGAGACGATCCGCCGGCACGCCGACGAGCTGCTGACGCGAGAGGAAGTCAAGCTGCTGCTCGAGGGCCTCAAGGACCACAACGCGGCCGCCGTTGACGACATCGTGCCCGAGAAGCTCGGTTACGGCGAGGTGCAGCGTGTCCTCCAGCACCTGCTGCGCGAGGGCGTTTCGATCCGCGACCTTGGAACCATCCTCGAGGCGATCGGCGACCGCTCGGCGATCACCCGCGATCCTGGTCTGCTGGCCGAGTACGCACGCCAGGCGCTCGGTCGCACGATCACCGCCGGCTTCGTCGACGAGGAGCAGACCCTGAACGCGATCTCGCTCGATCCCGAGCTCGAGCAGGAGGTCGCCGAGTCACTCACGCACACCCCGGAAGGAGAGTTCCTGGCCATGGATCCGACGCGCGTGCAAGACCTGATCGGCTCGCTCGCAGGCGAGGTCGAACGTGCGACCGGCCTGGGCAAGCGGCCCGTCCTGATCTGCTCGAGCCGTGTCAGGCGGCACGTCCGTGGTCTTGTCGAGCAAGCGTTCCCGCAGCTGCCCGTCATCTCGTACAACGAGATCATTCCGGGCGTGCGGGTTGAGACCGCCGGCGTCGTGAGCACGCCAGGCGTAGCGGCAACCACAGGCGCGGTGGCCGTATGAGCGCCCATCAGACGACGCGGACGTACCGGGGTGCGACGCTCGAGGAGCTGCTACCGCAAATCGTCGACGAGCTCGGCGAGCAGGCCGTGATCACACGCCAGCGCGACGGGGTGATCGGCGGCGTCGGAGGCTTCTTCGGCAAGCGCTGCGTCGAGGTCGACGCACAGCCTGGCCATATCGCAGCCGCGCCTCAGCCACCGGCGGAGCCAGACGACTCGCCGCCCAGGATCGGGTCGAGTGCGCCACACGCCCGGTCGCCGCTGAGCACGTCGACGGCCGGCGCCGCCGCCGCGCCACCGCAGTCGGCGGCGGATGCCCCCGCGAGTCCACGCGCGACCCCATCACTCGCGGCTCACTCGATCGTCGACCTCTACGACGACGGCGGGCCGCGCGAGTCGAACGGCTGGGATGGGTGGCCGACCATGAGTGCCGCGGCGCCAGCACCGGCACCAGCGCGAGCAACGGCAACGGCACCGGCACCGGCAGCTGTCGCGCCATCGGCCCCGGACAGGCCCGGCTCGCGCCCGGTCGAAGGCGAGTTCGTGGAGACCCTCTTCGAGCAATCGGTGCCGTTCGCCAGCCATCTCGCACAGGCCGAGGCCAGCGGGCCGGCGGCTCCGTCGATGCAGCACACTGCTGCGCCCACCCCAACGGTCATAGCTCCGCCTCCACCGATCAGCCCCGAGCACATCTCGGAGCAGGTCAACGCTCGCGTGTCGATGAGCGAATCCGGCCTGCCGGCGCTGCTCGCCGACAACCTGCTGCGCGAGGTCGCCACACACGTCGAGCCGCTCGACGCGACCGTCCCCCTGGTCGAGCATCTGCGGCGCGCTCTCGCCAACGAGATCCGCGTTCGACGCGGCTGGTGGGGCCCGCGCCGTATGGTCGCCCTAATCGGTGAGGAGGGCGCTGGGAAGACGCTTACCGCCGCGCGCCTGTGCCGCGCATACGCCTCCCGGACGATGCTCTCGGTCAGCGCGCTCAGTCTCGAGCCGGCTCGCGTGGCGCTCGAGCTCGCCCGCCTGACGGATGGCGCCGAGATCAACTTCGCGATGGCCGAGACCGCGGCCGAGGTGCGAACCGCACGTCGAAAGCTCGAGCGCGAAGAGCTCGTCATCGCCGACACGCCGGCCTTCGACCCGGCCGATGCGCAGAGCCTGACGCGACTTGGCTGCATGCTCGATGCCCTCGAGCCAGACGAGACGCATCTGCTGGTGCCGGCATCGAGCGACGAGCGAGCGGCGAAGCGCCTGATCGAGTTGGTGGCCGAGTGCAGCGACTGCCTCGTGATCTCCCATGCCGATCAGGCACCAGGGCCGCCAGGAGCCGTAGTCGGCCTGGGAATCACCATGGGCATGCCGTTCTCGTATCTCTCACACGGCCACGGTCTCGACGCAAGCCTCGAGGCGGCTGACCCGACCACCCTCGCGCGAATGGTGCTGCCGTGAAAGAAGTCTCGGTCTCAGATCACCCGCGAGCGCCGGCGAGTATCGCCCGCGCCAAGGGCATGGGCGGCCTGTTCGGATTCGGCGTGACCGCGGCTGCGAGCTCGATGAACGACGCTGTTCTGTTCGACATCATCGCGCGCGGCCTGCTGGGCGGGCTCGCCGGGTACGTCCTTGCCTGGATCGTCGCGGTTTCGGTCTGGCGCCAGCTCGTTCGCGCCGAGGTCAAAGCCGCAGTTCTGAATGCCGTCGAAGAGCACCGCCGGAAGGAGGCGAGCAAGGCATGATCCCCATCCAGCCAATTGGTCCTGGCGCACCGCGCATCGAGCGCCCGTCAAAGGGAAACCGGGTGCGACGTGCGCCCAAACGTTCACGCGAGGAGCCCGACACGGGCGCCCTTGCCGATGACGAGGAAGCCGAGGAAAACGAGAGCGAGGGCGACGACGAGCAGCCGAGGATCGACCTGCGCGCCTGAGCTCGAGACAATTTCCCTCAAGTTTGGGATTGAGCTGTCGATAAGTCTTTGTGGCGCCACCCATGGGCGCACCCGGTTCACAAGGAGTGAGCCGACGGACTGATAGACGCCCTTCAAGGAGGAAGAGCAGTGTCCCTAAGGATTCACACTAACGTTGAGGCGTTTTAACGCTCACCGCAACCTCGTCGGGACCGAGATGAAGCTGTCCCGCTCGATGGAGCGGCTCTCGTCCGGTTTCCGGATCAACCGTGCTGCGGATGACCTGGACCCGGTTTGTGTTGTCGGTTTAGGTTGCTCGGGTGTGTAGGGGTTCTCGCTTCCAGGTGGTGGCGAGTTCGGTGGGTGTTTGGTAGCCGATCCCGGAGTGGGGTCGGTGCTGGTAGCTGTTGACGTAGCTGGTGATGTCCTGTCTGGCGTGGTCGAGGGTTTCCCATTCGGCGCGCCAGGCGAGCCGTTTCTTGAACTGGCCAAACCAGGACTCGATGAAGGCCTGGGACTCGGGGTCGCGGTAGCCGCCGCGTCGTGTGCGCGATCCCACGGTCGGTGAGATGGCGGCGGAAGCCTCTGCTGGTGAATTGCGGGCCGTTGTCGGTGCCGAGCGTGAGCTGGCCGGGCTCGATATGGCGCACGGCGAGCGCGTGCTCGAGACAGTCGATCGCCTCCTTGGTTCGAGCTCTGAGGTCGAGTGTCCAGGCGGTGATCTCGCGCGTTAGGCAGTCGATGATTGCGTGCATGTACGCCCAGCCGTGCTGGGCGACCCAGAGCTTCGTCATGTCCATGTGCGAGAGCTCGTCAGGCCGGGTGACCTGGAAGAAACCAGGACGCGCTCGCCTACCCGTGTGGCGGGTCGGCTGCAACAGCTTGTGCTCGCGCATGATCCGCTGCACCCGCTTGCGATTCACCGGCTCACCCAGCTCCCGCGTCGCGAGCGCTGCCACCATCCGCGTCCCGTCGGTCGGGTTGGCCTTGGCGACCTCGACGATTGCCGCATCCGTGTTTGAGACCCTGCCCGGGCCTGCTTGGCGTGGTCGGCGCCGGGGAACGCGGTAGATCGCCTGGCGTGAGATGCCTGCCACTCGCGCGACCACCGAAGGCCGGCGTCCCTGAGCGAGCTCGGCACGGGCTCTGGACACGCGGACGCTCACGTCCAGTCCCGCAACAGTTCCCCCGCTACCTCAAGCCCCTACGTCTTCTTCCCCAACGCACGCTCGAGCCGCGCCATCCGCTTCCTGGCGTCCTTCAGCTCCTGCTCACGCGGATCCCTGGCGCGCTCCCTCGCGGAGCGCAACGCCTCGGTGCCGCCCTCCAACAGACGGTCACGCCACTGGTAGTACAGCGTCTCGGCGATCTCGTGCTCGCGACAGACGTCGCGCACGCTCCGGTCGCCGCGCAGACCGGCGAGCACGATCTCCGCCTTCCGCTCAGGCGACCACTTCCGACGATCCCGTTTCTCGCTCACAAGACCAACTCCTCAATCTCATGAACAACCATCCCCCAAGCCCACCAGCTCAGGCAACCGTCAACGCACCACCAGGGTCCAGGTCAGCGGATGACTCTGCCGGGCTTGCGATCTCGGAGAAGCTACGCGCACAGATCGGCGGTATCGCGCAGTCACAGCGAAACGCCCAGGACGCGGTCTCGCTCGTCGGAACCGCAGAAGGCGCGCTCGCCGAGGTCCATTCGATGCTCTCCCGCGTTCGTGACCTCGCGGTGCAGTTCAACAACGGCACCCTGTCGGCAACGGACAAGGCCGCAGTCACCGCCGAGATCTCGCAGCTTTGCGCCGAGGTCTCGCGGATCGGCTCGGACACCTCGTTCAACGGCCTCGCGCTGCTCACTGGTAACGCGGCGATCACGTTCCAGGTCGGCGCTCAGGACGGCCAGACATTGACGGTCAACGGCACGCAGCTGTTCGGCGGGTCGGGTGCGGTGTCCGCGAGCGTGTTCAGCTTCAGCGGCACGATCACGCTCGCCTCGATCGACGCGGCGATCGGAGCCGTCTCGACGATGCGAGGCACGTTCGGCTCGGTTCAGAACCGGCTCGAGCACACCCTCGCCAACCTCTCGGTCTACGAGGAGAACCTCCAGGCCTCCGAGAGTCGTATCCGTGACGTGGATATGGCCAAGGAGTCAGTCACGTTCACGAAGTTCCAGATCCTGCAGCAGGCCGGGCTCTCAATGCTCGCCCAGGCCACCGCAGCACCACAGTCCGTGCTCAGCCTCCTGCGGTAACGCACGGCACTTCCATACAGCAACACCCTGGTCGAAAGAGGGGACGACCGGAAAGAGAGGGCCGCAATAGCGGCCCTCTCGCTATTGGGGCGCCTTCGGCGTCCAGCCAGAAACGTCTACGCGATCAGGCCGTCGCGAAGCGCGGTTGCCACGGCCTGAGTGCGGTTGACCGCCTCGAGCCGGCCGGCCGCGTTGCGCGCATGTGTTCGCACGGTCTCGGGGCTGATCGAGAGTCGCTGACCGATCTCCTTGTGAGACATTCCCTCGGCCAGCAGGCCGAGTACCTCGAGCTCACGCGCGGTGAGCTGACGTTGCGCGTCGTGTAGACGATCGGCGATGGCGTCGCCGGAGAATATCGGGTCGAGGTATGACCGCCCCGCCTGTACAGCCTTGAGGGCGCGCGCGAGATCGGTGAGCGGCGCCTGCTTCAGGACCAGACCGGCCGCCCCTGCTCTGAGCGCTTCACTGACGAGCGCAGCATCGGCCTCGGCGGTGTAGACGACCACGTGCATCTCGGGAACGCGACCGCGCAGCTCCGACACGAGGGCGGGGCCGCTCACGAGCGGCATGCGATAGTCGACAAGCGCGAGATCTGGTCTCGTCTGCTCGGCCAGCGCGATCGCCTCGCGACCATCGTGCGCGGGTCCGATCAGCTCGAAACCGTTGTCCGCGAGCACCCGGCCGATAGCGACCGCCAGCGCTGGGTGATCGTCGGCGAGCAGGCAGCGGGCGAGGGTCTCTGATCCCGGCATCAGTCGGTCGTCTCGTGGGCGGGAAGCGTCAGCACGAGCTCGGCTCCTCGTGGTTGGTCGCGTAGGCGTAGCTCGCCCCCGTGCGCGCGCGATCGCGCGCGCGACGGCGAGGCCGAGCTCGAGCTCTGACTGCTCGGCGGGCGGGCTCTTGCTTGCCTCCGGGCGCTCACGCCGAGCCGTTACCGCGACACGAACCGCCCGGCCCTGGCATGAGACGTCGATCCGAAGAACGCCGCCATCGAGCATCGTCCGCTCACCGCGACGGATGAGGTGCAGGAGCACCTGCTTGAGCTGGTTCGCGTTTCCGTGGACGGTCGTCGACCGATCGGTGTAGTACTCGCTGATCGAGCCGCACGCCACCGGGCTGAGTCCCCGGGCGAGCTCGACCGTCTCTGCGGTGAGGGTCGCCATCGGGACGGCGGCTTGCTCGTCCGCCGGCTCGTGCGTGAACTCGAGCAATCTGCGAACGACGTCCTTGATCTCGAGACCGTTCTGCTGAATGAGCTCGAGAAACGCTTGCGACTCGGTGCCGTCCTCCACATCCTCGATGACGAACTCGACGAGCCCGAGGATCGCCAGCAGCGGATTGTTGATCTCGTGGGCGACGGTCCGCGTCCAGGCGCCGATGGTCGTGAGCCGCCCTGCCTCGATGAGCAGAACGTCGTGTTGCGATTCACTCATCGGCGCTAGCGTCGGCTGGATCAGGGTGAGCGCGCATCCCCCTGGTGAGTAGCCGCCCACCCCAGAAGGGGGATACCAGCGCAGCGCGCTAGCCAGCTTCCGCGGCCGATGCTCATGGCGAGATGCAACGCCCCTTCGGAGCGCGGCCCCAGCTGCCGATAGCACCGACATGGCTCGCGCCGTCCCCACGCATCGATCCACCGGCCCGACCTGCCTCGTTGCCGACGATCACCCGGCGCTGGTCGCCGCGGTGTGCGACATCGTCGGCACTCACGGCGTGACCGTTGTCGGGCGCGCCGCCGATGGCATCGAGGCTCTCGCCAAGATCGAGGCGCGCCAACCCGATACCGCGCTCGTCGACCTGCGCATGCCAGGCCTGAACGGGATCGAGGTCGCCGCCGACGCGAAGGCGGTCGCGCCCGACACGGCTGTCGTCCTCTACTCGGCCTACGGAGAGGGCGCCGTGCTCACCGAGGCCATGGACGCCGGCGCCGCTGGGTTCGTCCTCAAAGAGGCACCGCTCGAGGACCTCGTTCGCGCGATCGAGACCGTGGCCGCGGGCGGCGTGTACGTCGACCCGGTCCTGGCTGGGATCCACGCCAATGCGTCGATGAGCAATGCGGTTCCGACGCTCACGCGGCGCGAACGCGCGGTGTTGCGGCTCCTCGCCGACGGCCACTCGAACGAGCAGATCGGCGAGCAGCTGTTCATCGCGGCAGAGACCGTGCGTACGCACATACGCAAAGTGGCCGGCAAGCTCGACGCCAGAACACGCACGCAGGCCGTCGCGACCGCCTTGCGCCATTCGCTGATCGCCTGACCCGTCACAGCCCGGCCGAGGCCGGGGCTGCAGCGCCGGCCGCTGCCGACCTACGCCGCCGTCGCGCCGCCGACGCGGCTCGTGAACGGCTGGATGCCCTCGAGGTACTCGAGCACGTTCTCGAGCGGCTCGACGTCGCCGAACTTCGAATCGATGTCGAAGAGGTTCCACTCGACGACGCCAGGCACGCGGTCACCGACGGCCTCGCGGACAACGATTGGCCGGAAGCCCTCGGCGATCGCGTCCTCGACCGTGTGTCGCACGCACCCCGCCATCGTCACCCCGGTGACGATGACGGTGTCGACGCCTTGCGCGTTCAGATAGCTCGACAGGTTCGTCCCGTGGAAGCCACTCGCGCGCTTCTTCACGATCACCATCTCGCCGTCCTGGGGAGCGATCCGATCGTCGATCGCAACAGCCTCGGACCCCACCTTCAGGGCCTCGGTCGGGATCTTGTGAACCCAGAGCCCCATGTCGGAGTTCGGACCCTCGACGTCGTCGTACGCCGTACTCGTGTACACGACGGGCACTCCCTTGGCGCGACCCACATGGTTCAGCTGCTGCACGGCCGGGATGATCGTCTCCATCCCATCGCAGCTGAACGGGTTGCCAGGTCGAGTCCACGCGTTGGCAAGATCGATGTGGATGAGCGCCGGCCGAGCGCCGAAGCCGACGCGACGCTGGAAACCGCGGTCCTGATAGATGCCCGTGTCAGCGTCGAAGATCTGCTGCAGCAGCGCCGGGATGTCTGGCTTGCTCATCGTCGTCTCTCCTTCAGCTGGATCTAGGCAGCGAGCTCGGCGCCGAGCTCTGAGCTCGCGGGCTCGTCCGGGCTCCCGGAGCCCTCACTGGACACGGCGGGCGGACCGCTGAACGGATAGCGGTCGGTCAGGATGTAGGTGTAGGCGTTCAGCTGGGCGTTGTAGCGCAGGCCGTAGGCCCCGAGGTTGCGGAATCCCTCGGGCATCCGGCCAACGATCAGCGACGCGACCCAGCCGAAGAACGCGATGTAGACGAGCGCGCCCGAGAGGCCGCTTGCGATCAGAAACGCGGGGAACGCAAGAACGAGCCGGAAGAAGGTAATCCAGCGATTCTGTCGTTCGGGCCCCGCGATCTCGACGTCGATGTCGTACGGCTCACCGGTGAAGCCGGGGAACCGGCTGCCGACGATCATCACGTACGCGACCACGTGCGTCTGGTAGCGGACGTACGCGGCCAGGAAACGATGAAGCCCGGCGGGCGACCGACCGCTTACCAGCGTGACGATCCAGTTGAGGAAGACGGCGACCGCCACGGCGACGCCCCAAAGGAGCAGCCAGATGAAGTGCGGGATGGCCAGTAGCCAGCGGAAGAAGACGGTGAGCCGCGACCGGTTCAGGTCATCGGTCACGAGCATGCTGACCGGATGCTCCGGCAGGGGCTCGGGCGAGCCGATGCGCTCGGGATCGCTGTTTGGATATCGACTCGTCAGCAGGAGCAGGTAGCCGTAGGCCTGCGCCGAGTATCCAAGCGAATAGGCACCGAGATCGCGCATGCCGCGAGGCATCTCGCCCTTGACCATCGAGACGAACCAGCCGAGGAACGCGACCGCCCCCAGGGCACCTGTAGATCCGCCTGTCTTCGGGCCGCCCCAGCTGGGCATCAGCGACGACGCGACGGTCGAGGCCGGAAACGCCAGGAAGACGCGGAAGAACGTCGACCACCGAGGCTGCGGCTCGGGCGGGTCGATCTCGAGGTCGACCCCATAGCCGGGCTCGCCGGTGAACTCCGGGTACTCGTCTGCGAGCAAGCTGACGTACGCGACGGCATGGGTGATGTAGCGCAAGAAGGTCGCGAGGAAGTTGTGCAATGCGGTCGGCGACCGACCCATGATCAGCGTTGCGAACCAGTTGATGACGACGACGATGGAGACGGCGATTCCCCAGAGGAAGATCCAGATGAAGTGGGGGATCATCAGCAGGAGCCGGAAGAAGACCGTCAGGCGGTTTCTCTTTCGGTCTTCGCTGACCGTGAGACGGATCGGATAGTCACTCATGGCGCGCATTATTCATTGCCGTTGGCCCGTTTGCGATTCGCGATCCGAACCCAGATCCGCAGCCAGCCACGGTTGCCCCGCGCGTCGAAAGCGGTCACCTTGAGGGCGTAGCGGCCGTTCGGCAGATCGCGCGTGTCCAGCCACGGGAACCGCAACCTGTACGTCCCGGGCATCTGTTTGTGCCAGCGTCCACCGATCACGGGCCAGTTCTGGTGAGTCCCGCGCTCGTAGACTCGCCAGAACAGTTCGTTCGCGGGCACGGTGTCCACGAAATCGGCGAACGATGCGAGCCGCGCGACGATCCGTTTCTGCTTGGCAGGACGCAACGTCAGCTCGAGCGCTGCCGGCGCAAGCGGAAGACGGCGCATGCGTGCCCACTCCTCGGGCCAGTGCACGCGGATTGCCGGCACGTCGTAGGCCTGGGCGCCCACCCGGACATGCCCGCTGAGCTCGAGCAGCCCCTCTCCCTCTCGGAAGGAGTGGGCAGCCGATTGTCGGTCGACGTCGGTGCTCCAGCCGCTGTCCGCTCGCCGGCCGCCGACGGTGACAGTGTCGATTCGCGGCTTCGTCCTATCGGAATGTGGTCGCAGGCGACCCGAGCTCAGCGGGTTCACTACCTTCCCGCGGTCGACCTCGACGAAGTGAAGGTGATCCTTTCGCTCCCGCACGAATCCGAGCACCGAGCGACACGCCTCGACGCGCTTGCCCGGCGTTGCGCGGCGCGAGATGTGCTGGTAGCGGAACTCACGGCCATCGTCGGTGACGACGGCGAGCCCGCCGCTGATGCGCCGAACGGTGCCCGAGACGACCGGGTAGACGGCCTTACCCGACGGCGCGACGATGTCGATGCCGTTGTGGAACGAGACGCGAGCTGGGCCGTCGAGCCCGCCGTCGTGCAGTGGCTCGTCGAATATGGTTCGTGGCGCGCCCAGGTGAGCGCGCACGGCATGTTGGCGGTCACACGGCTTCAGGGGCCAGCCGTACGACGGCCGCCCCGCCACTGCTGCTTGGGCCGGCTCGGGCATAGCGAGCGCAGAGGCGCTGAGCGCCGCTACCGCTAGCAGCGCCACGAGCCCTCCTCGTGCGGCGGCACCCATGAGGCATTCATGCCACGGGCGCCGCGATGGCGCAGGCGGAACCGGCACGGCGTTGCGTGTCCGACGCCGCGATACGAGACGCATGCGGCATGGTGTGCGGAGCAATGAGCGCGACTGACGCCCCGGCGGAACCCAGAAACGGCTTCAGCTGGCGACGGGTCTGGGCGCTGTTTGACGCCCACCGCAACAAGGTCGGGCTCGTGCTCGGCCTCGTTCTGGCAACGTCGATCCTGGGGGTTGCCAACCCGTTGCTGATCAAGGTGGTCTTCGACGACGGGCTGTTCCCGACCGACCAGAGCGGGCCGGACGTCACCCTGCTCGTCGTCCTCTGTGCAGTGATGATCGTGATCGCGATCGCCGGCGGAGCCCTAGGCGTGTACCAGACGTTCGTCACGAATGGGCTCGGGCAGAGCGTGCTCCGTGACCTACGCGATCGGGTCTACCGCCATCTGCAGAGCCTGTCGCTGTCCTTCTACGCAAGCGCGCGCACGGGCGACCTCCAATCGCGCATCTCGAACGACGTCGGCGGCGTGCAGACGGCCGTGAGCTCGACGCTGTCGTCGATCCTTTCCAACTCGGTCACGTTCATCGCCGCCGTTGTCGCCATGACAATCCTCTCCTGGCAGCTGACGTTGCTGGCGCTGGCAACGCTGCCGCTCTTCTGGTGGGCGACCCGTGAGATCGGCGCGCGGCGCCGCCGCTATACCGGGCAGGCCCAGGCGGCGACGGCCCAGATGAACGTGCTTACGCAGGAAACGCTCTCGGTCTCTGGATTCACGCTCGCCCGATTGTTCGGCCAGCAAGAGCGCGAGATCGACCGCTTCGAGGCGGCCAACACCGAGCTTGCCACCGTCGTCACTCGCCAGCAGGTGATTGGCCAGGCCTTCTTCACGGTCGTGCAGGCCTTCCTCGGCGCGACACCTGTCCTCATCTACCTCGTCGCCGGGCTGTTGATCAACGGCGGAAGCGACATCACGGCCGGAACCATCGTCGCGTTCACGACGCTGCAGAACCGGCTCCTGTTCCCGGTGGCGCGGATGCTCGAAACCGTGATCGAGTTCCAGAGCTCTCGCGCGATGTTCGAGCGAATCTTCGAGTACCTCGACGTCGAGCCAGACGTCCGCGAACGCGTTGACCCGGTGTCGCTTCCGGCTGCCGAGGCGAGCGGCGAGCTCCGCTTCGACGACGTTCACTTCACGTATCCGGGGTCTGGAAACGGCGCGAGTGAGGTCCTGGGCGGCGTCAGCTTCGCGGCCTCCCCGGGGCAGCTGATCGCGTTCGTCGGTGGGTCGGGCGCCGGCAAGTCGACGATCTTGCAGCTGGTGCCACGCCTGTACGACCCCAGCTCGGGCGGGGTCACGATCGACGGGATCGACCTGCGCTCGCTCAGCTTCGACTCGCTCGCCGAGCTCGTGGGCCTCGTAACACAGGAGAGCTACCTGTTCGCCGACACGTTGCGCGCCAATATCGCGTACGGCGCGACGGGAGCGACTGACGACGCCGTCGAGAATGCGGCGCGCGCCGCAGCCATACACGAGCGCATCGTGGAGTTCGACGAGGGCTACGACACCGTGGTCGGTGAGCGCGGCTTCCGCCTCTCGGGCGGCGAGAAGCAGCGGATCGCGATCGCCCGGGTCTTGCTCCATGACCCGAAGGTGCTGGTCCTCGACGAGGCGACGTCTGCGCTCGACAGCGCCTCGGAGCGGCAGATCCAGGCGGCCCTGGGCGAACTCGTGCGCGGTCGTACGACCCTCGCCGTCGCACACCGCCTCTCGACCATTCAGGCGGCCGACGCAATCCACGTCGTCGACCGTGGGCGGATCGTCGAGAGCGGCTCGCACGACTCTCTCCTCGAGCGCGGCGGCGCGTATCGAAAGCTGTACCGCGATCAGTTCGGGGACGGCGAGATCGAGACGCGCTGCTCGGACGCGGTCGTGTTCGCCGACGGCCGCTGCCGCCTGCATCGCACAGCGGCGCTGCCTGAGCGCGCGGCTTCGCTTCGACGGGCGCTGGCGCGAAGCTAGCCGGGCTGCCCGAAGTCGAGCCCGTACTTCTTGCCGACGGCGGCGATATGGGCCGGGTTCTGCGCGTCGGTACCCATCTCGCGGAACGCCCGCTCTATTCCTGCCGGTGCGAAGAAGATGAGGAGACGCGCCGTCGTATCGGTCTCGTTTCGGAAGTTGTGGCGAACGCCCTTGGGAATGTTGACCCAGCTTCCCGTCGTGCCATCAATCTGCTCGCCATCGGCGTAGAAGGTGACCTCACCCTCGAGGATGTAGAACGCTTCCTCCTCGCGAGTCTGAACGTGAGGCGGCGGCCCGCCACCAGGCGGCACGAGGCCCTCCATCACGAAGTACTCGCCGTCGGTGTCGTCCCCGGTCAGCCGGAACGTGTACTCGTCTCCCGCTCCGTGAATGATCTCGGTCCCGTCTCCGGGACGTGCCACTGCTGGCGTGCGTGGTGCCATCATGCTCTCCTTTGGCTAGAGGCTAGGGCTCAACGAGCCCCACGCCATCATTGACGAGGCAGCCATCGCGGCCGGCTGCGAGCCCCGCGCGAGTTCAGGAACGGCGCCCGACGGCCGACATAGTGGGAAACCACGTCCAGACGCCTTTTCTTGCCGGCACCCTTGGAGGCCGACCATGATCCTCGACACAGGCAGCAACGTTCTCATCGCACACAGGCGACTTTTTGAAACCGACAGCGGACGCTACTTCCTGGCCAGGGTCGATGCCTACGAAAGCGGTGTCGCGCGGATCACGGGCCACACCTGGGTACGCGACAAGTCGTTCGGGCGCTTTCAGCGCAAGCCGGCAGCGGTGACCAAGGTCATCTCGCTGTCCTCTGGTTCCCTGATCGTGTATGCACTCCCTGACTCGGTCGACATCGGCAACACCGAGTTTGCGCAGGACAGCAATGGGCTGGTGCTGCGCGACAACGCAGGCTTCGAGATGGACCTCTCGGAGAGCATCCCGCGTGCGACCGGCGGCGACGCGCTCGCCGAACCCCGGCCGAACCTCAACGCCGTCTAGATCCAGAGGCGATCTGCGGCACGGTCGTCGCTGCATGCGGCGACGATCAGCGCTGCTGTTGCGGCCAGGGCAACAAGCGCCGACAGCTTCCGTCGTTGCTCGGGCGCGATCCTGAACCGCAGGCGGCCGATACCTTGCCGGCAGGTGGCCGGCGACCAGCTCGACAACCTCGACAGCGCGCTGCGCGGCGACATCCGTCGCCTTGGCAGACAACTCGGTGACGCACTCGTACGTCAGCAGGGCAAAGCCCTGCTCGAGCGCGTCGAGGAGGTACGAACTGCGGCGCGTGCGATGCGACAGCAGGACGCTTCCGCCGCCGGTCTCGCGCACACGCTCGGCGGTATCGATGTCGTCGAAGCGATCCACCTCGTACGCGCGTTCACGGTCTATTTCCACCTCGCGAACACGGCGGAGCAAGTCCACCGCGTCGAGGATCTATCGACGAGCGCCGACGCGCGGGAACACCGCTTCGCCGAAACCGTCGCCCGCCTCAAGCAATCGGGAGTCAGCGACACCGAGATCGTCGACGCCACGCGCGATGCGGCGTTGCGGCCGGTCTTCACCGCCCACCCGACCGAGGCGTCGCGAAGATCGATACTCGACAAGCTCGCCGAGATCGCGGTGCTGACCGAGCGCCGCGCCGAGGCCGGAAGCGACGCCCGCGAAACTGCGCGCATCGACCGCCGGATCGACGAGTTGATCGACGCCATCTGGCAGACCGACGAGCTGCGGCGCGAAAAGCCCGACCCCGTCGATGAGGCCCGCTCGATCCTCTACTTCCTTACGCAGATCGTCAGCGATGGGGTACCCGAGCTCTTCGATGACGTCGACGCGACCCTTCGGTCGATCGGCGGCGCACTCGACGAGCGGGCACCCGTGCGATTCGGGTCGTGGGTGGGTGGCGACCGTGACGGAAATCCACACGTCACACTCGAAGCCACGCGTCACGTTCTGGCCTTCCAACGTGCTCGGGCGCTGCGACTGCTGATCGCTGAGGTCGAACGGCTCTCCTCGGAGCTCTCGGTGAGCTCAGTGGTCACCGGCATCTCTGACGAGCTCGAGGCCCAGCTCGCGTCAGACCGCGAGCGGCTGCCCAACGTGTCGGCCCGCTTTGCGCGGCTGAGCGCCGGCGAGCCATACAGACAACGCCTGGCGGCCATCCACGAGCGACTGCTCGAAACCGCCAGGACTCCGCCCGGGCCGCAGGCCTACCAGCGCCCAGGACAGCTGACAGACGATCTCGCGGTCATGGCGCGCTCGCTTCGGGAGAACGGCGGCGAGCTCCTGGCCCGAGGTCGGCTCGGCCGTGTGCGACGCCTGGTCAGCACCATCGGGTTTCACCTTGCCGAGCTCGACATACGAGAGCACGCGAGCGTTCATCACGCGACGCTCACTGAGCTCTTCGCACCGCTTGGCGTCGACTACGCCGCTCTGGACCGGGCCGCTCGAACCGAACGGCTCGCGACCGAGCTAGCGAGCCGCCGGCCGCTGGCTCCGCCGACGGACGGCGCGGCCCCCGGGAGCCTCGCGCTGCTCACCGGTCTGCGCGAAGAGATGGACAGAAGCGGGGACGCCGCCATCGGCAGCTACATCGTCTCGATGACGAAAGGTGTCGACGACGTGCTCGCACCGGCCGTCCTCGCGCGCGACGTCGGGCTCGTCGATCTTCCTGCCGAGACCGCGCGGATCGGGTTCGTGCCGCTGTTCGAAACGATCGAGGACCTTCGTGGCATCGGCGTCGTCTTGCGCGAGCTACTGGCCACCGCGCCATATCGACGACTTGTCGCGCTCCGCGGCGACGTGCAGGAGGTCATGGTCGGCTACTCGGACTCGAACAAGCAAGGCGGCATCACGACGTCGCAGTGGGAGATCCACAAGGCGCTGCGAACAATCGCTGCGATCTCGCGCGAGACGGGCGTACGCATGCTCGTCTTCCACGGTCGCGGCGGCACGGTAGGGCGCGGCGGCGGTCCGACGAGCGCGGCGATCCTCGGTCAGCCGGCCGGCGTCGTGAACGGGGCCGTCAAGATCACCGAGCAAGGAGAGGTCATCGCCGACAAGTACGCTCTCCCGCGTCTCGCTCAGCGCAACCTCGACACGGCCCTCTCGGCCGTAGTCGAAGCGACGCTCGCACACGACGCGCCCCGTCACGAGCCCAGAACGCTCGCCGCCTGGAACACGGTCATGGAGCTCATGTCCGAGCGGGCATACGGCTATTACCGCGACTTCCTCGATACGCCGGGTCTCGCCGCGTACTTTCAGGCCTCGACGCCGGTCGAGGAGCTCGCGCTGATGAACATCGGCTCGCGACCCGCTCGCCGGCCGGGAGCAGAGGAAGGGCTCGACGAGCTGCGCGCCATCCCATGGGTATTCGGCTGGACGCAGTCTCGTCAGATCATTCCCGGCTGGTTCGGCGTCGGCACCGCGCTGACCGCGGCCTGCGAGGCCGGTCACAGGGCCGAGCTGGCGCAGATGTACGACCAGTGGCTGTTCTTCCGCACGTTCATCTCGAACGTCGAGATGACGCTCGCGAAGACCGACCTCGCCATAGCCCGTCACTACGTGAGCTCGCTCGTCGACCCCTCACGCCACCACTTTCTCGAGGCGATCGCCGACGAGCATCGCCGGACCGTCGAGCAGATCACCGAGCTCACCGGGTCAGACCTGCTCGCCGATCTCCCGGTGCTCAAGCGCACGCTCGCGGTGCGCGACGCCTACCTCGATCCGATCAGCGTGCTCCAGGTCGAGCTGCTGGCGCGCTCGCGTTCGGGCGCCAGCGACGAGAACGAAACGAATCGTCTGCGACGCGCGCTCCTTCTGACGATCAACGGCATCGCGGCCGGCATGCGCAACACGGGCTAGCGCGCGCCCGCAGCGGCGCGACGGCCGGGCAGCGACGCGACCACCGAGCTCGCCGGCCAGCTCGCTCAGGACTCGATCGTTACGTGGCCCGCTGTCGAGGAAACGCGGGCCAGCCAGGCCCTGATTCCCGGATAGCCGCCGAGGTCGAATCCACCCGTGTCGGCGACGTGGGTGTACGCGTAGAGCGCGATGTCTGCCACCGAGTACGCCGAGCCCGTGAAGAAGTCCTTTCCAGCGAGACCCCGCTCCATGGCGTCGAGGGCCGCATAGCCGTGCCTGTGTAGCTGCTCGAGGCCGGCGATCTGAGCGGCGTCCTCGCCGAGCACCCAGAGCTTGTAGCGCGCAACGGCGACGTACGGCTCATGGCTGTACTGCTCGAAGAACATCCACTGGAGCGCGTGAGCCCGGCCCAGACGGTCGCCCGGAGCGAAGCTCGTTCCCTCGGCCAAGTACCAGAGGATGGCATTCGACTCGGCGAGGCAGGTGCCGTCGGCGAACTCGAGAATGGGAATACGCGCAGCCGGGTTCTTGGCGCCCGAGCTCGTCGACCCGATTCTCGCGCTGGATCACGTCTACCTCGCACCGCTCGTACGCGAGCCCGAGCTGGCTCAGCAGAAGCCGGACCTTGTAGCGATTGCCGGACACGGGCGAGTCGTAGAGGAGCACGTCGCCGACCCTAGAAGAGGCCTCGGCGCTCGGTCGCTGATGGGCCGTACCCTCCTGGTAACGCGAGGAGGAGACCACGATGATCACCAAAGTCGCATTCGTCGCACACCCAACGCGCGACCTCGAGGCAGCGAAGACCTTCTTCGGAGAGGTTCTCGGCCTCGACGACAGCGCCGACTACGGCGAGCACTGGTTCGAGTTCAGCGCGCCAGACGGCACCACGATCGCGCTCGACACCATCGCACCGAAGTTCTCCGAATCGCCCGTTCCGTATCTCGCGTTCGAGACTGACGACATCGAGGCCGAGATCGAGCGCTTGAAGAGCGCCGGCGCAACCATTGCGCGCGACACCTGGACGAACGAAAACGCCGCGGGCAAGGACATCTGCAAGATGGCCCTCGTGCTCGACCCTGACGGCAACGCGGTCATGCTCCACGAGATAGCCGCCTGGCGAGTTAGCTCCTAGCCGCCCGGAAGTGTTCGTGCGCGTTGGTAAGCGCTGGAGAAAGTTTGTGATGGGCGTCAAGGGCGACGCAGTCAAGGGCGTTGCGCGACGCATTCGCTACGGCGGAAGGTCGCGTACTACGTACGTGTCACCGACACGGCGACTGGAAACGTCCGGCGCTCGAAGCCGCGCCGCATCGCGGTCCCGCGGCTGAAGGTCGCCGGCCTGCGCAGCGGTCCCCGGCTCGACATCACGGTCAGGGGCCTGAAGTGTGGACGCTGCGCGTCACGGATCGAGCTCACAACCTCGAAGGGCCGCCGGACAACCGGCGCGAGGCGCGACGGCGGCCTGCTGCGCGCGTCGTTCCTGAGGCAGCCGCTAGGCCGGTTCACCTATCGCGTGACAGTGCGGTTCCCCCGCGGCCGAGCCACAGCGCTGACGCGCTGGAGCCGTGTGCCGGCGGCCGCAAGCCAGCCGAGCTGAGCGCTGCGCTCTACACCGTGGAACCCGAGAGGGCGTCGAGCACGTCGTCCGCGTAGCGATCGAGTTTCGCCGGGCCAACACCGCTGATCGACGCGAGCTCGGCTCGCGAGCACGGGCCGGTTCTCGCGATTTCTTCGAGGGTCTTGTCGTGAAAGACGACATAGGCTGGCACCCCGTCAGCCCGTGAGCGCTCGAGGCGCCACTTCTTGAGCGCCCCGAGGACCGGGTCGCTGGCGTCGAGGGCTGCAACGGCCGCTGCGCCCGCCGCTCGTGACGCGCCGTTACGCGCCACGCGACGACGTGACGTCCCGACGCCGAGCTCCTTCAAGAATCTGCTGCGCTTCTTGCGCGCTAGCCAGCTGACGAGCAGGTGGCGCCGCGCGCGCGTGAGACCGACGTAAAGGAGCCGTCGCTCTTCGTCGATCGCACCGTCGCTCTTGGCCTGACGGATCGGCAGCTCGCCCTCCTCGACGCGGACGATCGCGACGGCGTCGAACTCGAGCCCTTTCGCTCTGTGAAGGGTCAACAGCTGGACGCCTCCGAACTCGCTCTCTTCTGCGAAGCGAGCGCGCAGATCGGCCACGAAGGCGGCGACGCTTCGATCGGGCCCCGCGAACCCGCGCGCCAGCTCGACAAGACGCGAGAGATCGGCCTGTCGCGTCGCCTCCTGATCGCCGAGATCGTCGGGTGCGTCCTCGAGCCAGCCGTCGCCCTTTGCGGCGTGCTCGACGGCGGCGGGCGCATCGGCCTCGGGGTCACGCTCGAGCACCTTGAGGAGGCGGCGCGCGGCTTGACGCGCGAGGAAGGCGCTCCCCCGCACGCGGTAGGGAATGCCTGCCTCGGTCAGCGCCTGCTCGTAGTCGTCCGAGCTCGCGTTACGCCGATAGAGAATCGCGACTTCCTCGAGTGGAAGTCCTTCGTCGGCGCGCTCGCGAACCCAGCCGACAAGTCCGCTCGCCTCGTCGTCTGCGTCCACCCACGGGCGCAGCTCGGGCTCGGGGCCGTCGGCTCGTGTCGGTGCGAGTGTCTTGGCCACGCCGCCAAGCCGCGGCGCCAGGCGGTTGGCGAGATCGAGAACCTGCGGGCTCGAGCGGTAATTCTGCTCGAGCTTGATCAGGGTCGCGGTCGGGAACCGCTCGCGCATCGCGAGCAGGTAGCGAGGAGAGGCGCCCGTGAAGCCGTAGATCGACTGGTAGTCGTCGCCGACCACGCAGAGATCGTCGCGCTCGCCCAGCCAGAGATCGAGCAGGGTCTGCTGGAGCAGATTGACATCCTGGAACTCGTCGACAGTGAACGAGCGGTAGCGCGTGTGGAAGCGCTCGCGGGCGGAAGGGTCGTGCGTGAACAGCTGGATAGCCCGATCGAGCAGATCCTCGAAGTCGAGCTCACCGGCGTCGCGCTTGCGGCGCTCGTACTCCCGGTAAACCCGCTCCATGAGGTCGAGCGGTAGCGGCGGTTGGCGATCGCCGACCGCCTCGCAGTAGTCCTCGGGCGGTATGCGCCGGTTCTTCGCCCATTCGATCTCGGTGGCAAGATCGCCGGCCGGCCGGTAGCGGTACGCACCGGGCAGGCCGTTGCCGATCTGGCGCAGGAGCGGCGCCTTCGAGCTCATCAACCGCTCGGGCGGATCGGGCGAGAGGCCGTGAAGTTGCGCGAGCGCCGCGGCGTGGAACGTGCGCGCCGGCACGCCGGAAACACCGAGCTGCGAGAGCCTGCGGCGCAGCTCGCCGGCGGCCTTGTCAGTGAAGGTCACGGCCAGAATCTGGCTTGGCTGGAATTCGCCAGACTCGACCTGGGCAGCAATTCGACGCGTGATCGTCGTCGTCTTGCCCGTACCCGCGCCCGCGAGGATGCAGACCGGGCCGCGCGTCGTCGACACCGCGAGCTGCTGCTCAGCGTTCAGCTCAGCCCGAGTCGCATGCGCGGCCATCACGAGAGACTAGGCGCGGCGCCGGCCGCGACCGGGGCATCCCGACGCGGCGAGGCGGTCTCGTCTCAGACTTGCGACAGCCGCGTAGCTGAGTGGTCTAGCCGTCGGTCACGGCCGGCGGGTCTGACGCCGGCGGCGGCGGCTCGGCGGGAGCCGGCGGTGGCGGTGGCGGTGGCGCAGCGCGATTCGACTGCCCGACCAGGGTGGCCGGGTCGATGATGATGCCCTCGCCCGACGGGATCAGCGCGATCTCGATGTTCGGCGACAGGCGCTGGACGGCCTGGAACCGGATCAGCTGATCGGTGATCGACTCTGAGAGCGAGCGGTTTGCGCGCGCCTGACCCTCGGCTTCGATCGCGATCGCGTCAGCCCTGCCCTGGGCGATCTGCCGAGCCTGCTCGGCCTCGGCGGCCCGCTGGCGGATTCTCTCTTCTTCTCGCTGAGCATCCTGCGTCGCCACCTGCTTCTGCTCGATCGCGGCCTTGAACGCAGGCTGGAAATCGATGTCGTCGATCAAAAGGTCGACGACCTCGATCGAGCGTGGAGCCAGCTCCTCGCGAAGCCGCTGCCGCACCTCAATTCGGATGCGCTCTCGCGACGGCGCGATGTCGACCGCCGGGAACTGCACCGTCGTGTCCTTGAAGATCTGTAGCACGCGCGGACGGATGAGTTTGTTGAAGTAGTCGGCGCCCACCGTCGTGAAGAGCGTCTGAATGTCGCGCTCGTCAACGCGGAAGTTAAGCGTTGCCTGGATGAAGACGTCCTGCGTCTCCGAGGAGAACGCGACAAGCGTGTTCGCTCGCTCGAGGTCGCCGGACGCGGCCGCGGCTGCGTCCTGTGCGTTCTCGGTTCCGAACCTCACGCGCTGGACGCGCGTGTCAGCATCCTCGACCGCCTTCCACGGCGGGATCCCGTGGATACCGGCCGGCACCTGGCCGGTGATGTCCTTGAACGTGAAGACGATCCCGACGTGACCGGCCGGCACCTGGACGATCGTGTTCACAAGGGTGTGCAACCCGATCCAGAGCAGACTCACCGCGATCGCGGCAACCTGAACGATCCGGCCGATACGAAGCTGGTCCATCGCCTCGGTCGTGGTCTTGCTCTCGCGCGCCCACTCCTTGTCGAAGTCGCTCGACGAGCCGAGCAGCGCCTCGTCGACCTGCTCGATCTTGCTCCTGCCACTCCGTCGCAACGCGCTGCCGACGGCAAACGCCACGATCAGGAAAACCACGGCAAGAATCATCGAGACGATCCAGGTCATTCACCTGCGACTCTACGAAGCCACCCGGACATGAACTCCCCCACGCCCACCGGTCACGCCCTCGAGGCGCCAGGAGGCCAAGCCGATACCTCAGAGCCGTGGCCGAGCTGATCAACATCTGGCTCGAGGAGCACGACGGCACCCACGTCGTCGAATACCACGGCGTCGAGGAGCCGGAGCTAGACCGGGACGGGGGCTTCGTGCTCGCCGATCGCCGCTGGCGTTTCACCCACACTTACAAGGCATTCGACCAGCGCACCGCGCGATTCACGGTCTACAGAGCGGCGCGACCGATCGACTGGGTCGCTCGCTGAGACGCTCTACGTACTTCGCTCGTCGAGGACCCGTTGCGCCTCTTCGCCGATGCTCGCCTCGAAAGCCTCCCACTCGGTGAAGTCGACCGTCTCCTGGCGCTCCTCCCAGGAGTGCATCTCATCGAGAAGCGAGGCCGATGTCCCCGTCTCCCTGAGCACCGAGAGGCCGCGGGCCACCGCCCGTGCACCGATCCGGAGCGCGAAGTTCGCGTACAGCGCGATGCGGTAGCCGAGCTCCTCGAGCTCGGCCGCGGACAGGAGCGGCGTCCGACCGCCCTCGACCATGTTGACGAGGCACGGCCTCTCCATCGCCTGTGGAATCGCCGCGAGTTCCTCTGGCGTGCGCGGCGCCTCGACGAAGGTCACGTCGGCTCCGGCCAGCTCGTAGGCACGCGCTCGCTCGAGTGCCGCTTCGAAGCCCTCCGAGGCGATCGCGTCAGTACGCGCGACCAGCACCAGGTCGGGGTCGGTCCGGGCGCGTCGCGCCGCCACGAGCTTCTCGACCATCTCCTCGAGCGGAACGAGCTTCTTCCCGTCGAAGTGCCCGCAGCGCTTTGGCGCGAGCTGATCCTCGAGCACGAGCGCAGCGACGCCCGCGCTCTCGAGCTCCTGGACGGTGCGATAGACGTTGAGATGGTTGCCGTAGCCGGTGTCGGCGTCCGCGATCACTGGAGCCGAGACTGCCGACGCGACGTGCCGCGTCCACATGACCGTCTCGGTCATCGTCGTCAGCCCGAGATCCGGTGTCCCGAGGATCGTGTTCGCGAACCCGGCGCCGGTCGTGAAGACGATCTCGAAGCCGGCGTTCACCGCCTGCTTGGCCACAAACGCATTGGAGACTCCCGGGACGACGTGCAGTCGCGGCTCGATCAACAGCTCACGCAGGACACGCCTCGCCGACGTCGCCTGCCCGCTCATACCAGCCGGCCGCGATAGGCAGGGCGGGCGTTTTCGAGCGCTGACTCGCTCACGGTGCGACGTTAGCAGCGCGCCTGTTCCGACCGGGAAGTCCGGATGCGCGTAGCCTTGGCCACCGTGAGCGACGCCGGCAGGGTCACCTTGGTCGCCGGAGCGGGCGGCCAGATTGGGCGCGCGATCGTCGACGCAGTCGCCGCGCGCGAGGGAGCGATCGCCCTCTCGGACGTCGACGGCGACGCTCTCGCAGGCCTCGAGGCAGCGCACGGCGAGCGCATCGTCTTCAGCCGCACGGCTGACCTCCGCAACGACGTTGATACGGCCGAGCTCGTGAGCGAGACGATCGCCGCGACGGGCCGGCTCGATGGATGCGTCCTGGCGTTTGGGATCGAGGGGCCCATTGCCGCCGTCGAGGACCTCGAGATGGACGCCGTCCACGATCTCTTCGATGTCAACGTCTTCGCCAACATTCGGCTGCTGAAGGCCGTTGTGCCGCACATGCGCGACGGAGGCGGCGGCCGCATCGTCACGATCGCTTCGGGCGCGGGTCTGGCCGGGATAGAGCTGATGGGCGCGTACTGCTCCTCGAAGTTCGCCGTAGTGGGGCTGGTGCGATCGCTCGCGCGCGAGGTCGCCGCCGACGGGATCGCGGTTAACGCCGTCTGCCCCGGCATCGTCGAGTCGCCGATGATGGACCGGATCAACCGCGACATCGAGGACGTGGCGGGTACCGCGGTCTCGTTCGAGAACATGGTCCCCGCCGGGCGCTATGCCGCACCGACCGAGATCGCCGACCTGATCGCCTACCTGGCCGTCGATGCCCCCACGTATCTCACCGGAGCGGCGATCGTGATCGACGGCGCTCTTCGCGCCTAGCGCGCTGCGCTCCCTCTGCGCCGGCTACGCCGCCTACGTCGTCAGCCGGCGTCTCAGCAGCACAGCAGCAGCCGCGGTGAAGGCCGCCGCGAAGGCAAGGAGCACACCGAGCGCGGGAGCGATCGCGCCAAGACCGTCTCCGTCGAAGATCAGCCGCTCCCAGGAGTCGACGGCCCAGAAATGGGGCGTCACGTGCGCAATCGTTCTCATTACAGACGGGAAGACCTCGAGCGGCACCATGCAGCCGCCGAGGGCGCCGAGCACGATCCCCAGTGGAGGCGTGATCGCGCTCACCCTGTCCTCGTTCTGGCCGATCGCGCCGACCAGCAGACCCACGCCACAGCCAACCAGCGCGAATACCAACGCGAGCACGATCGCGCTCAGCGGGTCGCCCCAGTTGACCCCGAAGAGCAATGCGCCGATCCCGACGATCACCGCCGACTGCGCAAGCGCAAATGCGAGCCAGCCGAGGCCCAGCCCAGCCAGCATCGACGCCATCGACGTGGGCGTGGCGAGCCCGCGCCGGAGAACGCCCCGACGGCGCGCGCGGACGATCATGACGGCCACCGCCATGGCGTTGATGAAGACGAAGAGCACGAGATTCTGCGGCGCCGTCAGCGAGAACCGACTCAGATCGCGTACACGAGCGTTACCGACGTCCTCGATCGCGACTGTCGCGCTGCCGTCCCGGGCAAGACCCTGCACGAGCAGGAGCGCCTCGGCGAAGGGCTGCTCCGAGACAGCGTCGACGAGCTGGGCCACGCCCGCCGTCGTCGCGAGCGAGTCGACGACGCCGTTGATCGACGCACGCGCGGTGAACGCCACCTCCTCGTCCGGACTCGCAAGCTCGCCAAGCTCGACTAGCTCGCCGCGCGCGACGCGCGCATCGAAGTCCTCTGGAATCACGATGCCGACCGCGATCGATTGGCGTCTCACCGCCGAGCGCAACGCGCTCACGTCGTCGTAGGCCCGCGTCTCGATCCCCTCGGCCCGGTCGAGACCGTCTGAGAGCTCGCCTGCCAGCGTCCCGCCGCCGACGCCGACTACCCCGACCTCGAGCTGCGGCTGGCCACCGAAGGTCGTCCCGATGATCACGATGATGATCACGGGCAGGACGATGATGAAGAAGAGAGCGGTCCGGTCACGTCCGACGCTGCGGAAGACGACCAGGGTGAAGGCAAGCAGGCGTCGCAGCTCGGTCATGCCGATATCAGCCGTCGTGAGCGGGCCACGCCGCCCGTGCCGAAGACGACGGCGAAGGCCAGCAGGATGCCGAGGCTGCCGAGCACCGAAACGATGCTCGCGGCGTCGGCCGAGAGGTCGGTGAACGCGCGCAGCGACCAGCCGTTGGGCGTGAGGAGCGAGAGCGTGTCGAGCACGGCCGGGCCCTGACCGGGCCTGACGAAGTTGCCGCCGATCAGCGCGAAAGCGAACGTCACGATCGACGTGAAGGCGTCGGCCAGCCGCTCGGTCGTGGCCAGCGAGGCAATGAACGTCGCGACGCCCGCGAGCGCCAGAACCGTCGCGACCATCACGAGGAGCACACCGAGCGGGTTGCCCCAGTCAGCATCAAAGACGAGGCTGGTGACGACCCAGACCGTGACGAAGCCGGCGAGCCCGAGCACGCTCACGGCCAGGGTCTTGCCGAGCGCGACGGATCCAGCGCGCGTCGGCGTTGCCAGGATCCGTGCGAGCGTTCCACCCTCGCGCTCGGCCAACAGCGAGCGCGCCGCAAAACTCACGGTGAAGAAGAGGAAGAGGATGGACATCGACGCTCCGTAATAGGCCGATGTGCTGAGCTCCTGACCGCCCCGCTCGAGCTCGGCGAGCGTGAACGCCGCGGTCGGGCGGAGCAGCTCGCCACGGGCCGCGGCGTCTTGCCCACTGGCGACAGCGACCGCTGCCCGCGCCAGCGCGACGCCCTCGACCTCTCGCGTGACCCGACGGGCGACCGACTCGGCAACCTGCCCGGCAATCGGACGGTCGGGGCTGCGCAGGACGAGAACGGGCGGAAGCTCGCCCTGCGTCGCGCCGCGGAGAAAGCCCTCGGGCAGAACGAGCGCCGCGTCGAGGTCGTTGTCGTCGACGGCGCTGCGCGCCTCGTCGAGGCTCGCGAGCATCTCGAACGTGACCGCGCTTCCACCCTCTTCCTGCTCGTTAGCTGCGAGCTCGCGCGCGATCGCCTGCGTCGCGGCCGAATCGTCGAGATCGACGACCCCGACCACGAGAGAGATGTTGCTCGCTCCTCCGACGAGAACGCTGAAGATGATGGCCATGGCGAGCGGCCCGATGAACGCCGTGACGATCGCCGAGCGGTTGCGGATCCGGCGCACGATCTCGTTCTGCGCCAGCAGCAGCACGCGGCGAGGGTCAATCACGCAGCGCCTTGCCCGTGAGTTGGAGGAAGACGGCCTCGAGGTCGGGCTCGCGAAGCTCGACGCCGCGCACCGCGACGCCGACCGAGGTGGCGGAGCCCAGCGCCTCAGGGAGAAGCTGCGTCGCGTCCTGCGCCCTGACCTCGATGACGGTGTCGCTGCGCACTGCGCTGACCACGCCGGGCAGCCGCTCGAGCTGAGCGAGGTAGCGGTCGAGCTCGCCTTCGGCCTCGAGGACGATGCGGTCGTCGTCACCGACTCGCTCGACCAGCTCGCTTTGCGTTCCCTCGGCGACCAGGATGCCTTCGTCGATGATCCCGATGCGATCGCAGAGCCGCTCGGCCTCTTCCATGTAATGCGTCGTGTAGAGCACGGCGAGGCCTGACTCGCCGAGCTGCTGAATGCTCTCGAGGATCTGGTTCCGGCTCTGTGGGTCGACGCCGACGGTGGGCTCATCGAGGATCAGCAGCTGTGGCTCGTGTAGAAGGCCAACCGCGATATTCGCGCGCCGCTTCATTCCGCCCGAGTAGGCGTCGATCCGCTCGCCGCCGCGCTCGTCGAGCCCGACGAGCTCGAGAACGGCAGCGATCCGTCCCGCGAGCGCCTTGCCGCCGAGACCCTGAAGCCGGCCGAAGAAGCGAAGGTTCTCCTGCCCGGTGAGATCGTCGTAGAGCGCGATGTCCTGCGGCACGAGCCCGATCGCGCGCTTCGCGTCGCCAGCACGTGCGTCGATCGGCTCGCCGGCCACGGTGACCTGGCCGGAGTCGGGGGTCAGGATCCCCGCGACCATCGAGATAGTCGTCGTCTTGCCGGCACCGTTCGGACCGAGCAGTCCATATGTCTCGCCGGCGCTGACGCTGAATGACACGTCGTTGACGGCGGTCCGCTCACCGAAGCGGCGGACGAGGTTCTGGCACACAAGCATCGGCTCGGCGGTCAACGTGGTCCCTCCTCGATCAGGCGACGCTCGGAATCGTCGGCCCACTCCACGCCGGCCGCGTGGAACGCGAGACCCGCCTTCAGTACGAGGTGGCGCGTCGTGCTACCCGCTGCCGCTATCGGTTCGATCGAGAGCAGCTGCTCACGTCGGTCTCTGTGTCGCTCACCGATGGCGCGAACCAGCGCCAGCGTCGCCTCTGGCTCGAGCGCTTCCGCGAAGAAGAGCTTGAGGAGGGCCTCGTCGCGCACCTCCTGCTGGAGGCTCGGCCCTGAGAGCCACTCGGCGAGCGCCGTCCTGCCAGCCTCGGTCAGCGTGTAGACGTTTCGCTGCCGGCCGCCGCGCGGGCTGCTCTCGCCCTCGACCAGACTGGCCTGCGCAAGCCTTCGGAGCTCAGGGTAGATCTGGCCGTAGCTCGCAGCCCAGAAGAACCGTGTCGAGCGGTCAACGCGCTGCTTGATCTCGTAGCCGGACATCGACTCGAAGGACAGGAACCCGAGGATCACCGGCGTGACGCTGTTGAACTTCATATATCTTCACGCTATATCACGCCGATGTATTCGGCGCTACCGGGCTTCAGACCGCGAAGAACTCGAGCAGGGCAGTGGTGAGCTCGGCCGGGCGCTCCTCGGCAATGAAGTGCCCGCAATCGAGTGGAATGCCCTGAACGTCGTCCGCCCACGCGCGCCACGGCTCGACGAGATCGGCCGAGCGCCAGCGAGTTCCCCACGCCACGAGCAGCGGGCAGGCGAACCGGCGTCCGGCGTCGGCGCGCTCGGCCTCGGCGTCAATCGAGACAAGCGCGCGAAGATCGTCACAGGTCGCGCGGATCATCTCCGGATCGCTGAAGCAGCGCTCGTACTCGGCGAGCGCTCTCGGATCGAAGAAGTCGTCGACGCCGCCACTCCAGGCGCGCAGATGCCAGCGCAGGAAGAACGTCGGGTCAGCCTCGATCAGACGCTCGGGTAGCGGGTGCGGCTGCGCCAGGAAGAACCAGTGGTAGTTGTCGCCGGCCGTCCGGGCGTTGACGGCGTCGAGAGCCGACGCCATCGGACCGATGTCGAGCAGCGCGAGCTTCTCGACGCGGTCGGGATGATCGAGCGCCAGCCTGTGGGCGACCCGCCCGCCGCGGTCGTGGCCGACCAGGTAGAAGCGCTCGAACCCGAGCGCGCGCATCACCTCGACCTGATCGAGCGCCATGATGCTCTTGGCGTAGTTGCGGAAGCCTGGTCCGGCAGGCGGTTTCGCGCTGTCGCCGTGGCCACGCAGATCGGCGCATACGACGGTGAAGTGCTCGGTCAGCTTGGGCGCGATTTGGTGCCACTGCACGTGCGTCTCTGGAAACCCGTGCAGTAGCAGCACGGCAGGGCCCTGCCCGCCGCGGCGCAGGTGGATGACGGCACCACTCGTCGCGATCTCGGCCTCTTCGAACCCGGGAAAGAGCTCGCTCTGGCTCACGCGGCGGAGGCTAACCGAGCTGGCCCCACCCTCACTTGCGTCCTGCAACTCACTATGGTAAGTTGCGATTCGCAAGCACTACGCCAACGACCGTCGATCAGCTCAAGAGGAGGCCACCGCGATGGCGACCACGCTCTACTACTCCCCTCAACCGTCGCGTGCGGCGCGCGCTCGCTGGGCCTTCGTCGAAGCTGGGGAGTTCGAACCGACCGTCCTGGACCTGGCCAAGGGTGAGTCGCAGACTCGATCGCATCGAAGCCCGCCCGGCGTTCGTCGAGGTCTACGGCGGCAAGATCGAGGTCATGCCCGACCGCCACGCGACCGCGGCCGTCGCCTAGCTCGGCACGAGTCGAGGACAAGTGTCGAGAACATGCCGATCACGCGAACTTTGCTGCTTTCGATGCCAAGCTCGCCGAGAATGAGCTCGCGCTCGTACTGCGTCAGGGCGACGACCACCTCGGCGCTGTCCAGGAGCTCGCGGCGCATGCGGCCAGACAGCAGCAGTCCCGGGATCCGAGCCGCCGCTCGGAGGGCGAGTCTCTCCCAGCGTGTGCTGATCGAGATCACCGGGGTGACGACGAGCGGCACGCGGCGCCGGTACCAGCTGCGGACCCTTTGCCAGTTGTCCGGCTCGCTCCCGAAGGCGTGCACGAGATCGAAGACGGTGTCAGGCGCGGCAGCTTCGACGCGGGCGACGGCGTGGCCAAGACGCTCGAGCTCGCGGTGCGTGTCCTCGATCTGCATCTCGAGCCCACCGCCGCCCAGAACGGTCGGTATGCCGCCCATCAAGCCGATGCGGAGAGCCACGCGATCGATGCTAGTCAAGGCGCGCGACCCACCCACGTCCTCGCGCCGAAGAACCCGCGTTGCTCCGCGATACTCTTCGACTCTTGGCCGCGACTTCGCGCGAGGGACCCCCAACGCGGACGCTGCTTGCGGCGGCGCTCATCGGCACCGGCGGCACCCTGGTCACCGTTGCCTTCGGACTCGTACGGGCGAAGGTACTCGCCGTTGAGCTCGATCCGGGTGGGCTCGGCCTCTACGGCCAGATATTCACCTTGCTCACGATCATGAGCGCGGTGACCGGTCTCGGCCTCGGCCTCGGGACGACGAAGTTCGTGGCCGCCGCCCGCGCACGCGACGATCGATCGCAGCTCGCGCTTGCCCTGAACGTGTCCCTCGGCATTCCGGCGGTGATTGCGCTCGTCGGAGCGCTCGCCATCGCCGCCGCCTCGACGGGGCTCGCACCCCTGCTCCTCGACGACGACCGCGTGATTCTCATCCTCGTCGCCGCCGCCGCCGTCCCGTTCGTCGCCATGCAGGGACCGTTGATCCACGCCCTCCAGGGCTTTCGCGACGTGAAGGGAGCGCAGCTCGCGAGCGTCGTCTTCGCGACAGTTCTGACGGTGGCCACGGCCATTGGGGCGGTTGTCGGAGGACTCGACGGGGCCGTCGTCGCATTCCTCGCTGCCGCTGTCGTGTACACCGGCGTCCTGCTCTGGCGGCTGCGGCAGACGGTCGCGCTGTACGCCATCTCGCTCAGACCGCTGCAGGGCATCTCGAAAGCGGCGATCACAAACCCGGCGATGCGCGGCATGTTGGCGATCGGCTTCGCGTCGCTCTTCGTCAGCGTCGTCGTTGGACTCGGACAGATCGTCGTGCGCACCTTGCTGCTGAAGACGTTCGACGATGCGGCAGCCGGCATCTACCAGGCCCTCACAATGCTCTCGACGCAGTTCATCGGTGTCATCGTGGTGGCTGTCGCCTTCTTCAGCTTCACAACGGTGAGCGAGGCCGAGGCGATTGACGATCGCTCCGAGGCCGCTCGTCGGACGGACGACGCCGTCCGGCTGGGTCTCTTGCTCACGGTTCCGCTCGTCACACTTGTCGCACTCCTGCGGGATGAGCTGGTGCCGCTCCTCCTCAGCTCGGCGTTCGAGCCGATGGTGCGAGAGCTCCCGCTCGCTCTCACTAGCGACCTGCTCCGCGTGGTTGCCTGGATCGCCGGCGCGTCGCTGATTCCGCTCGGGCTCACACGGCGATGGGTCGCCATCTCCCTCGGGCAGTTCTTCGTCTTCGTCGGACTGAGCGTGTGGCTCGTTCCCGACCATGGCGTGCGCGGCACGATGATTGCGACGGTGGCCATGTGGGCCGTCGCGGCGGTCGCGACGGTGCTCGTTCTGGCCCGCGCCGATGCCCTCTCGCCGAGCCGGCGAACCGTCGCGCTCCTCGCGCTCCTCCCGGGCGTCGTTGCGCTGCTCTTCCTTGGCCCTCCAGGCGTCGGGCTGGCAGTCGCGATTGCGCTCGCCGTGGGCGTCGTCCTTCTGGTCGTGGGCACAGATCGGGAAGAGCGAATCGCCCTACTGAACACCGTGCGCCGGTACCTCTCACGAGGTGCCCACTAACCGTCTACGACCCGGTCGGCTTGTGGAAGTGGAACATTCCACATGCGTAGCGCGAGGCGCTGAGCTCGGCAAGCTCGCGGTGTCGTTCGAAACGGCCAGCATCGTCCACGCCGGCGAACTCGACGAGCGACAGGCCGCCGAACAGCTCGACCACGGTGGCCGGGTCATGGATGCGATGTGCGTTGAACTCGACGCGTGATCGCCCAACCGGAAGCGCAACGAGGAGCTGTCCTCCAGGCGCGAGGACGCGCGCGAGCTCAGCGGCCGCGCGGACGGTGCCGCGCGGCTCGAGATCGTCTCCGTAGCGTCCCAGGCCAATGTGCTCGGCCACATGGAGGCAGGAGAGCGAGTCGATCTCGTCGTTCTCGAAGGGCAGCGCGAGGATGCTGCCCTTGACGCAGGTGAGCCGCTCGATGCTGGCTTCGAGCGGGCGCAGATCGACGAAGACGACATCGGTGAGCGCCGTCAAGAAACCCGCGAGGTCGACGCGGGAGCCGACGTCGACGTGACGCTCGGGCCCGCGCTCGGCGATGCGGTTCGCCGCCCATGTGTCCTGGAAGAAGTAGTGCGCGTCGTAGGGCGAGCTCGGCAGGCGATCCCAGAGCTGGGGGTACTCGTCGCGCCAGCGAAGCGTCTCGGCTCCCGGCATGCGCCGGTAGCGCCTGCGGTCGAGCAGGTGGCGGGCATAGGCTCCGGGCGCTCTCAGAACGCGTCCCGGGGCCAGGACGGGGCCAACGAGCCTGGAAATCCGCGGCGGGCCGTTCACGACAAGCCTGCCCTCGCGAAGATGTCGGCGAAGCGGTGGTTGTAGGTGTGCTCGCTCAGGACGCGTTCGTAGCCGGCGCGGGCAACGGCGGAGCGCTCGCTCTCGTTGTCAAGCCAGTAGCTGACCTGCTCAACAAGATCGTCGGCTTGCTTGTAGACGCCGATCTCTTTGCCCGGCTCGAAATACCGCTCGAGATACGGGACGTCATCGGTGAGCAGAAAGCCGCCGCAACCTGGCACCTCGAACGTTCGACCCTTGATCTGGCTACGCCGCGGCGCTCGGCTGCGGGGCGCTCTGCCCAGGAGCGCCATCACGCGATGCGCAAGTCCCGCTGGAGGGGTCGAGCTGTTCGAGAGGTTCAGGTTTACGCGACTCGTTGAGAAGATCTCGACCATCGCGTCGTGGCTGATGCGACCGCCGGGCCAGCCGCGGCCCCAGCAATGCGTCTCGATACCGGCTTGCGAGAGTTGCCTGATCGATTCGCGACGGCTTCCGTGTGGCTGCCCGACAAAGGTCACGTCGCGCGAGATCTCGGCGCCCGTCGGCTTGTATGTGTGCGTGTTGCAGGCCCACTGGGAGAGGATGACGCCTCGGTGACCCAGGGCCTGGTATCGAGCAACGGCGTCGTGGTCGGTGGTGACGACCCAGTCGAGCGCCGGGGCGTAGTGTCGTGAGAAGTCATCGAAGCGCCAGTGGTCATCTGCGAACCAGTTGATCGTCGTAGTACGAGCCGTAGTTCGCACCGCTTCGATTGTGCGCGGCTTGATCTCCTTCTCGAAGAGGAAGAAAAAGGCGACGTCCGGACGCACGCCTGCTGCCGTCTCGATCAACTCCTTGTTCATCGCGCGACGTCCGAGCGCGGTCTCGCGTCGCTTGAAGTCGTAGGCCACGACTTCGTGGCCCATCGCGTCGAGCGCGCTTCTGAAGGTCATCTCTTCGAAGCTGGGGCCCGAGCTCCGGGCGGCCGTAGTCGTCAGCCATTGCAACGTAGAGAACTCGCATCTCTAGATCGCGCGCATGCTCGAGTCAGGAGTCGGCGCGGATCGAGGAACGTGGCGTCGCGAGGAAGTTGGTTGTCGTGAAGATCTCGCTCGTTTCGCGGTACGGGCCGATCGGATAGACGCCGTCGCCCAGAACGCGGTGAAGCTCGTATCGTGGCTCGAGCAGCTCATAGAAGTCGCGCAGAAACGTCCTCGAGTCGATGTTCGTACCGCCGAATTCGAACTGCACGAGGCCGACACGCTCCTCGGCTAGCAGCCGTTCCGCGCCACGCAGCACGTGTAGCTCATGCCCCTCGGCATCGACCTTGAGGAGATCGACATGGCTGATTTGATGAACGGCCGCATAGTCGTCGGCCGTTGTGACCACGACGTCCTCGGTCTTGGCAACCGAGATCTCGAGGTGATCGAGCTGGCGTTCGTAGAGCGAACCAAGTGGTGAGCCGGGGCGGTCGCCGAACATCGGCAGGTCCCGGGGGCGTCACTGAGTCCCATGTTGACCAGCACCGCGGCGGGTTCGCTGCCGATGCGTACCTCGAGTTCGCGGAAAGCGCGTCTCGACGGCTCGAAACAATGAACTCGAGCGGCGCCCCCCAGGGTTGTCAAGGCTGCTACCGCGTAGTCGCCGCGGTTGGCCCCGACGTCGAAGACGGTGATGTCCCGATCCGCTCGTGCGCTATCCCGAAGCTGCTCGAGGACGCGTCGCTCTCCGCTCTCGGCGACATGGCTGCCCGCGCCGACGCTCATGCCACGGAGCGAGAGAAGGTGGATGTAGCTCCAGAATCCCTGTGCGCGTGTGGCGCCCATTATGAGGTTGCGGCCGAACATTGATAGTCGTCAGCGATCCGCCGGCCTGAGGCGATCGGCCACCGTTGCGGCCCCTGGAATCGACAATGCCACGCCGAGCACAGCTGCAGAGAGATTCCAGCGCTGACGCAACGAGGCTCGGTACGCGGCCCGAGCTTCACGGGCGTTGCCGAGCCCCAGCGCACATCTGGCCATCACCCGCAAATCGCGTGCGATCACCGCTCGTGCCTCGCGGCGATCGGCCAGCAGCGCAGCGTGATCGCTGTGGATCCGGTGGTTCATCCGCGACGTTGTGAGTGCCTGGAGAGACAGGTTGCCACTGTGCTTGCGCAGCTTTGTCATCAGGCGGTCGTCGTAGTAAAAAACGGCGCTGCCACGAAGCGCACGGAGCCAGAAGTCGTAGTCCTCGCCGACGACCAGATCCTCGCGGAAGCCTCCGAGTGCTTGATGGAGATCTCGTCGCACGACGGCCGTCGGAGCGGCGAAGCAGTTGCTCGCATAGAGCACCGGCAAGAGCTCGTCTGGGTCGAGCAGGCCGGACTGGGGTGGTCCCGGCAGATCGCCTTCGACGGTACCGAAATCGCGCGCCTTGCCGAACAGGAGATCGATCGAGGGGTGTGTAGTCAGCGTGGCGTGTTGCCACTCGAGCTTGTGCCGTTCCCAGACGTCGTCGGCCGGGCATTTGGCGACGAACTGACTCGTGGCTTCTTCGAACCCGCGGTTCCAGGCCGCGGCGGCCCCGCCATTCTCCTGTTGAACAAGCCGGAGCGGAGCGTCACGTCTGGTGACGATGTCGGCCGTGTCGTCGGTGGAGCCGTCATCGACGACTATCACCTCGTCCGCCGCCAGGGTTTGGCGCAGCACAGAGTCCAGGGTCTCGTCGATCCAGGCGGCCGCGTTGTAGGCCGGTATAACGACGCTGATGCTGGGTGCGCTCACGAGGCCAGCATAGGCATCCGAGCTCCTGGCGCCGCGGCGCCCCTGCGCTCTCGACGAGCGGCCGGATCAGGGCGGTAGAACGCGGCCGGCGCTCGTTCTAAAGAAGCCGTCGATTGGCGCCGAGTAGTCTGGAGACGTGCCGGCCGAGCGAGCCTTGATAACCGGTGCCCGCGGCCAGGATGGCCAGTATTTGGCCGAGCTGTTGCGCTCGCGGGGTGCAGCTGTCACTGGCATCGATAGGGCAGAGCGCCTTGCCGGATCCGCGCTCCCGGCAAGCCTCGAGGGCGTGACGCTCGCGAGCATCGATCTCACCGATTCGGCCGCCGTACGCGGTCTGGTTGCTGACCTGAGGCCGAGCGTCGTCTTTCACCTGGCGTCGATGTCTTTCGTGCCGGCCTCCTGGGACGATCCGGTTGGGACGTCGGCGTTCACGGTCGCGAGCGCCGTTCAATTGCTCGACGCCATCCGCCACGTCGATCCCGAGATCCGTTACGTCGGCGCTGCCTCGGCGGAGATCTTCGGGCAACCTGCCGACTCACCGCAAGACGAGGACACGCCAGTTCGCCCGACGACTCCCTACGGCGCCGCGAAGGCACATGCCCATTTCCTCACCCAGATGTATCGAGCCCACTATGGACTGCACTGCTCGTCGGCGATTCTCTACAACCACGAATCCCCGAGGCGGCCGCCCGAGTTCTTGCCGCGCAAGGTCTCGAGGGCGGCGGCCGCGATCAAGCTTGGGCTGCAGGACGAGCTGGTGCTCGGCAACCTCGAGGCGAGGCGGGACTGGTCATTCGCGGGCGACGTCGTGCGCGCCTTGCAGCTGATGACGGTAGCTGACGAGCCGGGCGACTACGTCGTTGCGACCGGGCAGACGCACTCGGTCCTCGACCTCGTCCGCCTCGCGTTCGCCCATGTCGGCCTCGACAACGAGGACTATGTGCGCACTGATCCGAGCCTTCTACGTGGCGCCGGCGACGCCAGTTTGCTCGTCGGCGACGCGACGCGCGCCCGCGCGTCGCTGGGCTGGGAGCCCGAAGTCGACTTCGCTAGCCTCGTTGCGATGATGGTCGACGCCGACGTGCAAGAGTTCTCGGCGTCTCAGGAGGCCGCGGCGCGATAGCGTCAACGGAGAGCGCGCCCGACCCTAGCCAGGGTCGTCGTCGCCGCTCGCGGCCGAGGCGCCGAGCTCAGCGTAGAGTCGCTCGTGCTCGGCTGCGCAGCGCCTCCAGCTGAACTCGCGTGCGCGCTCGAGCCCTCGCTCGCGGTACTCGGAGGGGTCGCTCAAGACCGCGTCGATCGCACGGGCGATGTCGTCCGGTTGATGCGGGTCGAAGAGGCACGCGGCGTCGCCGCAGATCTCCGGGAGCGCCGCCGCCCAAATTGCAGAGTCGTCACCAACGACCTGAAGGGGAACTTGCTGGCTATCTCATCTACAGTCGCCCGGGTGCTCTCCGGGTCGCCGATGGGAGTCGTGGCGCCAAGGTACCTGAGCACGCAGGCTAGGTGTAGCAGGACGAGGTAGACAGAGAGCAGACACGACCAGCCCAGCACCGCCTGAGCAGCCAAGAATCAAACCGACGAGCCACACCACCCCTCGAGACTTGACTCACCCGGGTTGGGCGGGCTGATAGCCCAGGGGTTGGGGGCTCGGATCCTGCCCGGCTATTCGGGGGGGTCTGCAAGCGCGGGGTGCCGGAGAAGGGTAGTGGGTCAATTTCGGTTCTTGACGGCCTCTAGGAGGGTTTGGCGAAACGAAGGAGCGCGGGGTATCCCCGCCGAAGGGGGATACCCCATGCGTTCACTCGCACGAGACGATCTTGGCTTGGTGTACTGCGACGATGAGTGGGCACCGCACGGTCTTATGTGCGCAGAGTGCCCCCACGTCTTCCAAGACAGAGAGCGCTTTAGCACGCGCCTGTACGCCTTCTCCGACGATACTCCGATGTGTCTCGTGGTCTGTCTCGCGTGCGCTACCGGCGGACGGACTCGTGATAACGAACAGGGGCCGCCGGAACTACCTGCCTAACAAGCGCGATGCTGTGCTCGCACGCCTGAAGGCTGCTGAAGCCCTCTCCGGGTACCGCGATGATCTGCGTGTTGGGCGCATAGAGTCTCCAGCGCCACTCGCTCGCCTTATCTCTGTAGATCCAAAAGAAGTACGTGTCGTACGGCATCTGCCGCTCCTTCTATTGTCCCTGCCGCCGCCTGCGGTAACAGGCTCCAAGGAGACAGGACCTCAGGACGGAAGTATCGAGAGTGTCCCGGACGACAGCCGTCGCTTGGAGTAGTCTCGGCGTGGTTCGCGTCTGCTCCTTCTCCGCGAATTTGGTGACCCGGGCGGTAACCCGGGTCGCCCCCGTTTCACGCTGCGAGCGAGGTTGTCGCTTCTCTTGCTTTCGTGAGGGCTTGCCCGAGTCGAGCGAGCATCGTGAGGTCGGCGTGAAGCCGCACGCACTCCAGACCGCGCACACGCAGCGGAGCAAGGCCGTAATCATGCTTCAAGCGGCCGAACTCCCTCTCTACGGATGCGCGACCCCGGTACAGCCGCTTCCATTTGTCGGAGCCGTACGGGATCGGGCTCAGCGGGATGGGGCGGCCCTTGCGGAGCGACACGATGGGGACGCACCCGCGCTCGCGGGTCTCGTCCATGACGCGGTTGTTGTCGTACCCTTTGTCCATGGCGCAGGTCTGAGGTCGCAAGCCGCGAGCGCGGGCCGTGTCGAGCAGGGGAGCTACGAACAGGGACTCGTGACGGCGGGCCGTCTCGACGCGCCACGCGAGCGGGAGGCCAGTGCGTGAGCATGCCACCATATGCAGTTTGTAGCCGTAGAAGCCTCCACCCTTCCGGGTCGAGATGGCGGAGCGATGACCCCAAGAGGCGTCCGGGTCGCTGAACCTCTCCCGCTCAGGGCCGTTCTTGGACACGTACCGCTGGCCGTTCGCGAACGCCGGGAGGTCGGAGGCATCGATGGCGATGTCCACCCCGCAGTCGGGAAGCTCATCCCGCAGGCGTTCGATGATTCTGTCGAGGCAGGCGTCCAAAAGCGGCTCGTGCTGCCTGAGCTTTCGTGCGAATCGGTAACAGGCCCACTCAGAGGGAGCCCCTCCGATCGCGTCCTGAAGTGCCACGTGCTCAGTGATCAAGTCGGCGGTTCGCGTCCATGTAGGGATCGCGTAGAGGCTCTTCACGAGACACGCACCGATGAGCGCCCGGGCCCCGTAGCCTCTGCGTCCTGTCCAGCGCAAAGCCTCGAACTCGTCGATCAGTTCGCTGATCTCTTGAGAGTCGAGAAGATCAGCGAGGATGCCAGCTACTGGCCGCCGTGGTATCCTGTGTTGAGCCAAGCGAGACAACACCTCGGTTGGTCAGGCCCTCGGAGGCAGCAACCTCGCGAGGGCCGTTGAAGGACTTGGTGGAGGTGACGGGAATTGAACCCGCGCCGGGAAGGTCGTAAAGCTCCCGAGGCCCAAACCTGGCACCCCCATCGACTGGCAGAGAACGAAGGGCGCTTCTTGGCGGGAGAGCCCTTCGTTCTCGAGTCATGTGCACACTATCAGAATCTTCACTTTTTGTCAAGCGGCTGGTGATAACCAACTGGTGACCGCGAGATCCCTGTGCTATTCTTATCGGTGATGGCGACGACTGAAGTCACCGAGACTCGCAAGAAGACACGGCAACGCAGCCCCGGCTATCCAGCCTTCGGTCTGGAGGCGGCGCTTGAACGCGCTCGCGCTCTGTATGAGGAGGAGGGCCGCAACGTGGCTCCCAACGCGGCCATCATGCAGCACTGGGGGCACTCGCCCAAGAGCAGCGCTGGACTTCAGGCTCTCGCAACGCTCAAGAGATACGGATTGCTAGAGAGGCAATCGGAGGGTAAACTGAAGCTCTCTAACTTGGCCCTGACCCTTCTTCTTGACGTGAGGGAGGATTCGGCTGAGCGAGCAGAAGCCATCAAACACGCGGCTCTCCTTCCAGGTATTCACAGAGAGATGTGGGACGAGTACGACGGCGAGCTACCCTCGAACGCGAACCTCAAGCACTTCTTGTGCTTGCAGAAGGGCTTCACGGAGAGCGCTGCCGACGACCTTATCAAGCAATTCCGCGCCACGGTCACCTTTGCTAGGCTTGGAGGGCCTGATGGTCTATCGGCCAATAGTCAAGATAGCAACGGCGTCGACGCGGGTGAATCCGTGAGTACGCTGATCGTCGAACCAGAGCGCGAATCACGCTCTGGTGGCGCGGGGCGCGGCCAGAGCGCGCGGGGGCGATTACCGCCAGGCCAGCGATCCGTTCCGATCCCATTGTCCGCTGACGAGTGGGTCACCTTCCAGGGCGTGTTTCCCCTGACCGAGTCTTCGTGGGACCAGCTCATACGCGTTCTCGAAGCCATGAAGCCTGGGCTCGTAGCGGCTCCTCCATCCGAGTAGAGCGATGGGCTAGCGACGATGCGAGTAGCCTTGCCGTCTCGTTTCGCCAATCCCTCCTAGGAGGGTCTAGCGAATCGACTAGCGAAACGTTGTCCGAACTCGCGTAGTGCGCGTTTCGGGCAGTAGACGGCGATGCCGTCCTCGGTCAGAGGGGCTCGCCAGCCCTTGGCGCTGCCCTTTGTGGGCGTCTTGCGTTCCTTACAGCGCACGAGGGCAGGCTAACGCCTGTCAGGTCTGAGCGATAGCGGCAGTTCTAGGCCGCGAGGGGTGTGGCTCGTGCTCGTGCGAGGGCTGTTGAAAGCGCGGCGAGCATCGCTAGGTCGGCGTGGAGCTGAACTCGCTCAAGCCCTCTAAGCCTGAGCGGGGTGAGGGCGTAGTCGTGTTTCAGCCTGCCGAACTCGCGCTCGACTGCGGCGCGGGCTCGGTAGAGGGCACGCCAGCGGCCCGTCTCACGCGGGACGAGCGGGTGGAGCCGGCTCGCCTTCCGCCAGAGACTCTTCGGCTGGCATCCGCCGGTCGGGCAGCGCCACTTCGTTCGCTTGCGTGGGAAGTCCGCCCCGGCGAATGTCCAGGTGCCGTGCTCGCACGTCGGTGGGAGATGGTCGCCGCGCTTGACGGCGGGAGTCTGGCGGAGCGGGATGATCGGAAGCGACCCGGCCTCGTGGCAGGCATCGTAGACAGGCTTCACGTCGTAGCCCTTGTCGAGCGCAGCCGTCTCCGGGGCGAAGCCACGAGCCCTGATCGCCGTGAGCAGATCGGAGACGGCGGAGGACTCATGTGTCCTCGCTGTCTTCACTGTCCACGCGACCGGAAGATCGGTGCGAGCGCAGACGGCCATGTGGAGCTTGTACCCGTAGAAGCCACCGCCCTTGCGGGTACTGACGGCGGAGCGGTGGCCCCAGGAGGCGCCGGGGTCGGAGAAGCGCTCCCGCTCGGGGCCGTGCTTGGAGAGGTAGCGCTGCCCGTTCGCGTAGGCAGGGAGATCGGAAGCGTCGATGGCGATGTCCTCCCCGTACTCCGGAAGCTCCTCCCGCAGAGAAGCCGTCACGCGCTCGAGGCAGACATCGAGGAACTGCTTGTGCTTTCTGAGCCTTGTCGCGAAGCGGTAGCAGGCATAGACGCTCGGGCAGCCGCCGAGAGCCTCCTGCAACACGGCGTGCTCGGAGACAAGCGCGGCCGTCTTGCTCCATGTGGGGATCGTGTACAGGCTCTTCGCAAGACACGCCCCGACAAGTGACCTGGTCGGGTAGCCCTTCCGGCCCGTCCAACGGAGCCCTTCCAGCTCCCGAATCAACCCGGTGATCTCCGGGGAATCGAGAATCGTGGTGAGGGTGCGGGCGAGGGATCGCCCTGTTACCGTCCTGCCTGCCATTCGAGATTAACCCTCGTCTGGTCATGCCCCCGGAAGTTCACGCTTCGCGGGGGCTTTTTTTGGAGACTAGCAGCAGCTATCTAAAAACGCCATCGGACAGAGCCGATACCACGGAGAGCGCGAGGATGTCCCGGTGGCCGTGGATTTTCGTGGCGGCGGTCCCGGGTTTGGTGGGTAGGCGGTGAGGAGGATAGCGGGCTCCTCGTTCGCAGTCGGGACGGTGGGCTGATCGAGTTCGTGCTCGATCGCGATGACGAGTTTGGCGAGGTCGTGGTAGCCGATGATCCGACGGAATTGGTGTTCGGCTTCGAGCATCCCGGCCGCTGTCCAGCGCAGGCACATCTCGCCGGATTGCCAGCGCTTGGTGTTGCGGCTGGTGCGCCGGCAGATCTCGATCATCGACTCGCACGGGTTCGTGCTCTCGAGGGTGCGCTTCAGGTTGCCGCGGATCCCGAGCCGGGTGAGGGTGAGTGTCTCGTCGAGGCCTTCGCGCAGCGAGGCTGCGGCGCCGGGACGCGACCGCTCGAGTTCCGTGGCGAGCGCGTGTAACTCGCTGCGCGCTCGCTCGTGGTCGTGCTCGGCCCAGGCCTGGCGGAGCCGACGTTTGATCGGAGGCCGGTCGCGCTCCGGGAGATGCTCGAGCACGTTTCGTTCCTTGTGGCGGAGACAGCGCTGGACGGGCGCGTCCTGGCCGAAGACATCGCGGATCGCTTTGCGCAGCGCCTTGGAGCCGTCGATCACAAACAGGATGCCCTGCTCGGTGTCGAGCCCACGCTCGACCAGATCGGAGAGCAGCGCCCTCGCCACGGTCGCGTTCTCGCTCGAGCCCTCCCACAGCCCCAGCGGGATCTTGACGCCCTCGGTGGTGATCCCGAGCGCGACGATGTTCGTGCGCCCTTTCAGCTCGATCCCGTCGAGCATCATCACCGCCAGCCTGACGTCGTCGAGGCGGCGGCTCATCAGCTCCTCAAGCGCCACGCGGGTGCGCTCAACGAACGCCCGCGACACCGACGACTTCGACGTCGAGCGCGCCTTGGTCTCGACGCCAGTGCCGACCGGCTCCTGCGTTCGCGCGTAGCGGCGCGTCGAGACGCCGGCAAGCATCCGCTCCAACACGACCCGCGAGAGCAGATCACGATCGGCGAAATGCTCGTACGTCGCCAGCCTGACCTCGCGTGATCCGTCCGCTGTGCGAACACGCGGCCGCTCAACCTGGACGCGCCGCCCGCCTAGCGTCACCTCCCCAGACTCGCGACCGTGACGGACCGCACTCCGGTCAAAGTCGTGCTTACCCCTCGGGCCGACAACGTGTTCGACCTCCTCCTCCAACAGTTCACTCATCACGCCAAGCCCGACCCCGACCGACAGCGCGAGCAGTCCCTCCCTCGCTGCCCCGACCAACTGCCCCAGCGCCTCCTGAACGCGCTCCGGCAAAACGGCCTCATCCAGGGTCGCCTCAGCGACCGGTACGTTGCTCCCCACGGCGGTTCCTCCTTCGATCTTCGAGCGGATCGCTCGCCACGCTCCCAACCGGAACGGACGGGCACGGAGGGACCGCCGCCCCTACAAAGATCTACGAACTACGGGACAACCCCGAGAGCGCCGATAAACGACGCTACAGCCCCAGCTCTCAGTGGGCCGTGCAGGACCAGTGGGCCGTGCAGGACTCGCGAACCCCGCGCTTTCAGTTCCCGCGAGGTCGAACACTGCTACGAGTTCCGGGTCGGGCACCGTCGTTGAGTCGACAAGTTGCGCGTGCCCAAGCGCCGGCTCGAGTCGCTTCAGCTAAAGCCGGCCATCCGAAGCACCTACCGAGGCCGATCACCACGCTGTTCTGAAGGGCACAGTTCAGCACCAAGTCTTCGAAGGCACCGCAGCTACCGCTTACGCCGACGGGGCAGCCCTTACCATCGACGTTGACTGCCGGAGCGATGGTGGGATGCTGCGAACTCCAGTCCGCTACGGCCTTGCGGCCTCGCTTGAGGTTGGGCCTGCAGTCCGTTCGGATATCCACAACGAGATCCGTTCTCGGCTCAGTGAGCAGGTTCGAGAGCGAGCTTTGATACCTGCAGGTTGAGCCTCACCGAGAATTGCGCAGGCTGTGAGGATCTCTGCGAGATCCCTGTTCCTGCCGTGGAGGATCACAGCGTGATGGCATCGTCCAGCATGCGTCGGCGCTTACCCATAAGCCCACCGAACGGCCACGTCGCGCGCCCGAGGAGTTCCTGGATGTCCAGATTGAGGCTCGCGAGGTCGAACGGGGAGGCGCGGAGGGCGTCGTCCGATCGTCAGCCGCTCGGCCGAGGCTTCTAATGGACGGATCGGCACGGACTGTTATCCACAGGCACCATCCGGCACACCGAAATTCACGAAACCTCACTTCAAAGGCACTTTCTATGGCTTAACCATGCGTGTTCATGCCTCAGAGCACCTTGGGTGGTCGGGCTCATAACCCGGAGGTCGCAGGTTCAAATCCTGCCCCTCGCTACTCGGGAACTACCTGCAAATGGTAGGGTTTTGGTGTGGTCAGGAACGTGCGCTTTTTGTTGGGCAGGTTGCGCGACTGGCGTGGTGTTTTTCCCGAAAGGCTGAGTCGTGTTGCCCGGCGGGATGGGCGGTGGGTGCTGGTCGGGCCCTGTCTGGCCCGTCTCCGTGAGGGGGTACGGCGGGGTCACGGTGGAGAACACGACCAACAGTGTTCTTTCCCGGGTCAGGATTGAGGTGCATCTGTCGAACGGGACGGAGCTTGGCCCGACGGCCCCGGTAGATTTGGCTCCGGGCGAGGTGGTGGCGGTCAACCTGCCCTCAACGCAGGTATCGTTCACCGGGTGGGTAGCCCACGCCGAGGTTGGCAGCGCAGGCGATGATAACTAACGCTATTCCTTCTCCAGCGCGTCGAGCATTTCGCGGTGGCGTTGCGCCCCGGCCTTGCGTTTTCTTGAGCCGCGACGCAGGAGGCGGTATGGAACGAGGAGCAGGCCGAAGCAGCAATACCACACGAGCACGGCCACCACCCAGACGGACGCCACGGACACAGCGACGACGGTCATGACAGGCATCGCCACCGCATCAGGGAGGCCCAGCGTGATGCGCCTAAGCCGGAACGCTCGCTGTGTGGCACCGGAGAAGCTCATCGGCGCGTTGATGATTACGTCCTCAGACTTGCTCCTGGTCATACGGCGCCAGCGTAGCACCACTTGGCTACATGGCTGCGCGAGCCGAATCTAACAATGAGGCCTATAGCTGAGAAGTTCCGTAAATTTATAGGGCCATTCCCATAGGAGGATCTTCGGCCGCAGTGATAACCAGATCGCCCCACGGGCGAGGTTGGGGCGACGCGTTTGGGCCAACTCACTCTAACCGGGTTGTCTCTCTTTGGCGGCGGCGTGGAGATAAGATCCTAAAACCAGGGTCTCTAGAGGCAACTGATTCCTCCCCGGTACATGCTCCGTGACTTTCGACAAGTCGGTATAGGGAGCACGCGACCGCGCGTGGCAGGTCAAACTGTCTTTGGCCAACGCGGCAAGCAGCTTCGGTTCAGCTACTCGGCGAGTGTCTTAGCGAGGAACGTTTCCGAGACTACTGCGGCTGCTACGTCGCAACGTCCAGGCACTGTCTGCGGTAGGCATGCACTGTAAGAAGTGGGTCGCCATGGGCTCGGACTTGCGACCCTCGGGTTATGAGACCGATGGGGACGGTGCCGTCTGTTTCGGTTTGTTCACGTCTGTTCCGGGAATCTCCTGCTAAAACAGAGGTTTTGAGGGGCCCGGACGGTAAGATCCCGCAATAGCCCGGAGACGGTTTCGGGCCAGCGCTGTTAGACATCTGTTAGACACCATCGTTCTCTGACCGGGAAACAGATCCGGCGGCCTCGGCGTGACGTGCCCTGGTGTTTGTGCCGGGGCTTGCGATGTGTGTGCTTGCCGCCATGCGTGAGGGAAACGGGGGAGAGAATGATCAGAAAACAGGGAGGTAGCCGATACCGCAGCCAGGTCTGGGTGGGCTGTGTTGGGCTCCTGTCTTTCTGCATCGTCGGTTTGTTCGCCTTTGCTGGGTGCGGTGGGCTGGAGGCAGACGGCCCGGCGCCGCCTCCGTCTGCATCGGAAACCCCATCTACCGGGCCGCCACCACCGCCCCCACAAGCCCAGCCTCCACCGCCGCCGCTGCCGCCTGGCCCTGACACCTTGGAGCCTGGGGTTCCCGGGCCGGACGGCGAACAGCCGCCCCGGCCGCCGGGCCCGGCCTCGACACCGGTTCCGCCTCCTGAAGCCCCGCCCGCCAAGGTGCCGCCCCCGGTGGCTCCCGAGCCGTTACCGGCCGCGGCTGCCGCCGGGGTGCCGGCGAGTGTGACGGTGAGCTGTGACACGGGCAGCGTCGAGCTGAGCGGCCCGACCGTGCGGGTGAGCCGGGACGGCATCCACCTGACCACAACCAACTCCACTGGCGCACCGCTCGGCCTGGCAGTTGTCGATCCTCTGGGGGCGCATAGCTACCGGACGATCCCAACGGGCAGGAACAACCAGGTCTTCGACACGTTCCCGCCTGGGCCGATCGAGCTTGAGTGCCGCGCCTGGCTCGGAGAAGAACCAACCGGCAAGACCGCGACCCTCGATGCCGTCGACCCGGACGGTCTCTGGGTAAGCGACATGTGCCACGCGGTCAACCACGTAAGTGAGTCGCCCTCCCCAGACAGGGGCTTCACCGACGCTGAGCCGATCGACCTCGCCGTCGGCTGGCTCAAGCGACTCGGGGCGATCGAGGAGATCGACACGGTCGAGCCCGCCGGCTACCCGGACGCCCTCTGGCCGAGGTTCCGGGCCGTCCGGGAAGGGAAGACCATCGCGATCGTCACCGTCACCAAGCTCCAGCAAGAACTCGACGCGCCGCCCGACTCCCCCGTCTACTACTTCGCCGACAGCTACCAAGAATGCGACAGCCCCAACACCTAACGGGAACCAGCCAAAAGGCCCTCACAGAAACCGGCAGCACAGAGCCCCTGCAGTACCACCGCCCACCACCCAGGACAGAACGGCACACCCCCGGAGGTTACTGGCCAACATCCAACCACGGGGCCGGTACAAACCCTGGGAGGCACCCCAACAGGGAAAACGAAAGACCAATTTAGCAGGAGTTCCTGAGCAGAGGGGCGGGATCTGAACCTGCGATCTCCGGGTTATGAGCCCAACCAACCCGGGTGCTATCAGGCGGAAACCAGCATGGTTAAGCAACATGAGGTGCTCTCAGATCAGCTGGGACCAGCTCAGCTTGATACAAAGTTAAATACAAACTTAATACAAAACTTATGCCTGAACAGGCAACGAGGGTTGGGCCCATGCACTCCGGGGCCGCGTGCCAGCACAGTCGCGCCCGCCTCGGTGGACGAGCGGCGCGCGGCCCTGTCGCGGCTTCGCGGCGGGTTGCTATCGGGGGATGACTCGAGGGTGTCGCACGCTACTCTCGTTCCAGACGCTCGAGGTGTTTGGTATGGAACGTACCTAGGCTAGGAGGACTTGGCGAAGCTCCCTGCTGGGGCGAGGGCTGGCGGTGTCCGGCGTGCGCTCCCCGGCGTGCCCGCCTCGAGTCCTGCCGGTTCCTTGGTGGTTAGCGGGCTTGCGTTTGTTGCCAAGCCCCCGTCGCTGGGCGCTGGGGCAGGCGCGGGCGCCGGGCGCGCGGCAAATGGCGCATGCGCGCCGGCGCGCATGCGCCGGCGACCGTGGTTTCCTTGGTTCTGGCAGCTGCCTGCGGCGGCGGCTCGGGACCCGTCCCGCCCTTGGAGGGCGTGGCCGGTAGCGGCGAGGGCCCGGTGAGCCTGCTGCCTGCTGGCGTCGAGGCGCCGGAGAGCGTGACGGTGAGCTGCGACACCGGCAGCGTCGAGTTGAGCAGCCCGACCGTGCGGGTGAGCCGGGACGGCATCCCCCTGACCGCGACGAACTCCACCGAGGCACCCATCCTCCTGAGAGTGGCCCACGAATCTCACGAGCGCCTGCGCGGCACCGAGACGCTCCCGCCGCGGAGGCACGACCAGGTGTTCTTCTACTGCCCGCCGGGGCCGCTTCGGCTTCAATGCAAAGACAACCAAGGGGAGCCGCTCGGCCGGCCGGCGATCCTTGACGCCGTCGACCCGGACGGCCTCTGGGTGAGCGACCTGTGCAACACGATCGGCGGCCAGGCACAGACACCGTCCGAGCAGAGCTTGACCGACGCCGAGCCGATCGTTCTCGCTGTCGCCTTGCTCAGGCAGCTGGGAGCGTTCGACGAGGCCGATACGGTCGAGCCGGCAGGGTACCCGGATCACCCTACTGGCGGACGTTCCGCGCTGACCGGGACGGGAAGATCGTCGCCCGCGTCACCGTCCTTGTCCGCGAGCCGGCGCCGGATGATCCGCCTAGCTCTCCGACGCTCTACTTCGCCGACGAGTACCGGCAGTGCGACGGACCCAACACCCCCTAGGAGGGTCGAGCGAATCGGCTAGCGAAACGTGGTTCGCGCTTGCGTAGCGCGCGTTTCGGGCAGTAGATGGCGATGCTGTCCCCGCTCAGAGGGGCTGGCCGGCCCTTCGCGCTGTCCTTTGCGGGCGTCTTGCGGTTCTCGCAGCGCACGGGGCAGGCTAACGCCTACCGGGTCTGGGCGATAGCGGCTTGTTTAGGCTGCGAGGGGTATGGCTCGCGCTCTCGTGAGCGTTGCCGCGAGCCGGGCGAGTATCACGAGGTCAGTATGGAGCGCTACTCGCTCAAGCCCTCTGAGCCTGAGCGGTGTGAGGCTGTAGTCGTGTTTCAAACGACCGAATTCTCGTTCGATTGCGGCGCGGGCACGGTAGATGTCTTCCCAGCGTTTTGTTTCGCGGGGGATGAGCGGATGCAGCCTTGACGCCTTCCGCCAGCGGCACTTGGGCTGGCAGTCCCCTGTGGGGCAGCGGCGCTTCGTCTGCTTGCGTTGGAAGTCCGTTCCGGCGAACGTCCAGGTGCCGTGCTCGCACTCCGGGGCGAGCCGGGCACCGCGCTTGACGGCTGGGGTCTTGCGGAGCGGGATGATCGGCTGGCAGCCGCTCTGTTCGCAAGCCTCGTAGACAGGGTTGATGTCGTAGCCGTTGTCGAGCGCGGCCGTCTCCGGGGCGAAGCCACGATCCTTGACCGCCATGAGCAGACCGGAGACGACGGACGACTCGTGCGTCTTCGCCGTCTTCGCCGTCCGGGTGATCGGAAGATCAGTGCGGGCGCACACGGCCGCGTGGAGCCTGTACCCGTAGAAGCCACCGCCCTTGCGAGTGCTGATCGCGGAACGATGACCCCAGGAGGCGTCGGGGTCGGAGAAGCGCTCCCGCTCGGGCCCGTGCTTGGAGAGAT
>CBDCXJ010000035.1:0-129545 GCA_965223695.1 Gaiellaceae bacterium
CCACTGTGATCGGAGTGCCGTCGTTCATTGCTACCTTGGCGATGTTGGGTATCGCGAGTGGGCTTGCATTCAAAATCACCGAGGGCCGAACCCTTCGAGGCTTCCCGTCTGCATATCAGCAGATCGGGCAGGGGAAGGTTGCGGGGATTCCGGGTCCGGTGATTGTTGCCTTCGGTGTCGCTCTCGTGATGTATCTGATGCTGCGCTACACGAGGGCGGGGATGAACTTCTATGCAGTCGGTGGGAACCGCGAGGCGGCCGCACTAGCCGGCATTCGACCTCGCGTCGTGAAAACGCTGGCTCTCATCATAAGCGGCGGCTGTGCGGGAATCGCCGGTATTCTGGTAAGTGCTCGCTTGGACGCCGCGAATGCGTCGTTTGGCGCCAATGATCTCCTGAATGCAATAGCCGCGGTTGTAATCGGAGGGACGGCTCTAACAGGCGGAGTGGGTTCGATGATAGGGACCGTTCTAGGGGTGTTATTGATCGTGACGATCCAAAACGGCTTGACGTTGGTCGGGGTTTCACCGTTCTGGCAGACGACTGCTGTCGGGGCGATCATCCTTGGGGCGGCGACGCTCGATCGTATTAGTCGTGGAAGGGGTGCAACATGACTCGGGATTGCGGTCTAGATTGGGGGTTGGACCGCGGGCTGAACGCTCGTGCGGCCAACCGTCGACCGGCGAGGGAAATCCGGCGAGAGGCCTTGGCTTCGCCAGAGAGGACGTCACAGGGAGGCCGCTCATGACTCGCCAAGCGTTGAGATCGTTGCTCGACCAGGAGGACGTGATTTTCGCGGCGGGCGCCTGGGACGGCCTCTCGGCACTTCTCATTGAAGCCGCTGGCTTTTCGGCGATGTGCTCGTCCGGCTTCGGAGTTGCCGCGGCGCTAGGGGTTCCCGATGCAGGGATCTACACGATGACGGAAAACGTAGCAGCAGTTCGTCGAATGACCGCGGTCACCAAGATTCCTATCATCGCGGATATCGATACCGGCTACGGCAACGCCGTCAATGTGATACGGACAGTGCATGAGTTCGAATCGGCCGGTGCTTCTGCGGTGTTTCTCGAGGATCAAGTCACCCCAAAGCGCTGTCCGATCTCACGAGTTGAGGCGCCGGCTGTCATCTCAGAGGAGGAAGCGGTCGGAAAGATCAGAGCTGCCCTCGATATACGGCAGAGTTCGGATTTCCTGATCATTGCCCGTACCGACGCACAGGGTCCGGAAGCTCTCGAACGGGCGGTGGCTTATGCGCAGGCGGGCGCCGATCTCGTCATGCCGGTGAGCAGAAGTCTCTCCTCTGTAGCCGAGGTAAGAAGATGCTACGAAGCGTGCAAGAAGCCGCTAATGCTATCTCTGACGTCATCGACGTGGATGGAGCAAGAGTTCACACGAGAGCGACTTGTGGAAGCAGGCGTGAAGATTGCGCTCTTTCCGACTCAGGCTTTGTACGCTGCCGTGGCGGCGGTTCGGCGGGTGCTCGCGGAGTTGAGAGCTACAGACTACGCTCCGAGTGTCACGACGGAGGCCATTCCTCACGAGAGCTTTCTCAGGCTACTAGGGTTTGATCGACTCGATGAACTAGAAAGGCAATACGTTGTCTGAAGGTCACCCTTCTCATCCGGGCTAAGGGCCAAATCACCTGGATCTTCTGCGTCTCCGTATGGGGCCGCGATCTCACGCAAGCCCTGTCGGCCGGGATCGAGCTTGAGGTGGTTGCCGAGCGCCAACGACTTCAGACAGAGAGCGAAGGCCAAGAAGAGGAACAAGGATCGTTCATGAGAAAGGAAGAATTGCCCGCGATCTTCGTGGGTGGGACAGAAAGAGGTCGAGCGTGAAATCTCGAACCGCAGTGCCGCTATTACCAGGGGGTTACGGTCGGTCGAGTCTGCATGTAGGGGTGAGCGCGCCCCGAGTGTTGCGGGGCAGTGGGTATGAGGTTGTCGATGATCGGGGGCGTACCGTAATCGATTTGAACAACAACTTCACCGCCCTCGTGCATGGTCACGGCCATCCGGCGATTGTGGCAGAAGGAACAAAGGCGATTGCCGAAGGGATCTCATTTGGACTTCCTAACCCACATGAGCTGCGCCATGCGCATGCGGTCCTGGGACGTCTTCAGAATGCAGAGCAAATTCGATACACGAACTCGGGTACGGAGGCGATGATGACTGCCATTCGCGTCGCGCGAGCAACGACCGGGCGTGAGCGCGTTGTCATGATCGAGGGCGCCTACCACGGGAGTTCGGACGTGGCGCTTGCGGGGGGAGGCGAGCGGTGGCGGCGAGGTATCCCGCAAGGGCTTCGGGACTCTGTTGTGACGGTGCCGCTCAACGACGTGCCAGCTCTGCGACAAGCCGTCGAGGAGAACGCGGCTTCCGTCGCGGCCGTAGTCCTCGACCTCCTCCCGAATCGGCTTGGTCTCCTCCAGGTGTCTCGTGAGTTTGCTCAGACGGCTCGCGAACTCACTACTGGGCTGGAGAGTGTCCTAATCGTCGACGAAGTGATGTCGTTCCGGCTTGGATTCTCTGGTCTTCAAGCATGGTACGGACTCAACCCGGACCTTACCGTGATGGGAAAGATAATCGGCGGAGGTTTTCCGGTCGGTGCATTAGCGGGCCCTGCGAAATTCATGGCCGTACTTGATCCACTCAGGCTGGAAACTCTCGAGCATGGTGGTACGTTCTCCGGTAATCCGGTCTCCATGCGAGCAGGCCTCGTCGCTCTGGAACTCTTAGATCGAGCTGCCATCAAGAAGCTAAACACTCTCGGTGACCTGGCGCGAACGCTGCTGGCTCCCGCCGCAGCGCCGCTGGGCTGGAAGGTACGCGGAATAGGCTCATTACTTCGTCTGTGGCCGAACGACACTCGTCGGGAGAAGGAGATCATAACCAGACTGTGGTGGGCATCCTATAAGCGCGGTTTGCTGATGACGCAAACCGGAATGGTCTCGTTGTCAACGCCGATGACCCAGGGTGTGATCGAGCATGTTGCACAGGAACTCCTTCGGGCCATAGAGGAGGTGAGTGCCGAAAGTGTACCGAGAGCTCGGGCTGGCTACGGTTAGCCTAAAGGCCAGGAACGGCGCGTTTCTCGGCCACCCTAGGCCGCCTACACCAGACCCACAGATGGTGTCACGGTGTCCCAGGATCTCCGATCCTAGTCCCAGGCGCCAGGCACCGGCCCTGACGGCACGACCAGATGACAATTCCGATCGCCTGTGCCCAACCTCAGTCCGGTTCCGGGAACAGAGAAAGAATGACCTGGCTAGCTACACAACGACATGGCTCACGAGGGAAAGGAGCTCAGCATGGCTAGCCCGCCAAGCGTTGCGATAGTCGGCGGTGGAGTGATCGGACTGAGTTGTGCGGTGAATGCGGCAGAACTTGGGTGCAAGAGCGTGACTCTCATCGAGAAAAGTTCGGTCGCAAGCGGATCTTCGAGTTTGTCAGTAGGAGTGTTTACGAGACAATACATCAATCGTTTTGACATCGAGCTTCGCATCAAAGCCTATGAGGGATTCCTTAAGCTTGAGAAAGACCATGGTCTGGCGATCGTTCGAAATGGGTTCGTGCGACTTGCGCACGACGAAGCGAGTCTCGCGCAATTCTACGCGGGGGCGGAACGGCAACGAGAGCTAGGAATAGACGATGTCAATGTGCTTTCGCAGCGCGAGCTAGGTCGTTTGATCCCAGATCTTGCTTGTTTGGACGTTCTAGGCGCGTTGTACTGTCCGACTGATGGCTACTGCGATGGTCATGCCCTTTGCATGATCTACGCGAAGAGAGCTCTCGGACTTGGCGCACGCATTCTTGTCGGAACGCGGCTTGTCTCAGCCCACCCGGGGAAAAGGTGCGCACATCACCTCGTGACGACGGGTGGTGCCGTCGAGTGCGACGTTGTAATCAATGCCGCGGGCGCTTGGGCGGGGCGCGTCGGGGAAATGCTTGGTGCTCCAGTGGAAATCGTCCCTCAGCGGCATCAGGTATGCATCGGGCGTCTGACAAGGAAGCTGCAGTACGTAATGCCGACCGTCATGGATTATGTTCCCGGGACGAACCGACTCGGGCTGTACTTTCGATCTGACGGCGACAAGGAGATGATCGCTGGTCTCCATACGAATGACGTTGTCGAAGCTCGCGTTGAAGACCCAGAGGAGTACAACCGAAGCACAGACTCCGAATACACGGAGTTGGTGGCGTCCGAGTTGGCAAGGCGGCTGCCGGGATTAGCAGACATGGGTCTCAAGGGGGGCTGGTCGGGACTCTACCCCTCGAGTCACGACGGAAAGCCGGTCATAGGTCCGTTTCCTGAGCAACCAGCCGTTATTGCGGCGTGTGGCCTAAGCGGTGTGGGAATCAACCTGTCACCCATAGTGGGAAGACTGGCTCTTGAGTGGGCTGTCTATGGTGAGCCGCGCGCGGTCGATGGTGCGGAAGAGCTCTCTCCGAGCCGCTTCCAAGCAGTCGGACCTGTCGTCAGCAGGCCGGGCGCGGGATGATGGCATTGACACAGAAACCGCGAATACGCCTCGCGCTTTGTGGCCTTGGCGCCGTGGGGCGTGCAGTCGCTCGGGTTGCGGTGGAGCGGGGGCATGTGCTCGTCGGCGCGCTGGATTCCCGGATTGAGGAGCGAGCTGACACGACGAGTGTCGAGATTTCAGATCGAATGCATATTCAGATGATGAGCAGTGTTCACGAGTTTTGCGACGCTCAGCCTGATGTGGTGGTTCACACAACCCCGCGTGACAGCGGGATCAAAGAGCAGATCCTAGGCATCGTAGAGGCAAGATACAACGTCGTCAGTGTCAGTGGGATAGCCCATCTTTGGCGGCAGGAGCCGGCATTTGCGAAGGAATTGGATGCCGCAGCTCGCGATGCGTCCGTGAGTGTGATAGGCACGGGTGTCAATCCCGGATTCATGTTAGACTTGGTTCCCGTGTTTGTGAGCGGCGCATGTACAAAAATAGAGAGGATTCGTGCGCGCCGTGTCGCAGATCTCTCGCCCTGGGGCAAGTCGGTTGGTGAAATGTATGGACTGGGTTTGGAGCCAGACGTCTTTGCTGGGAAGGTGGACAGCGGCCAAATCGGACTGCAGCGAGAACTGTTGCAGTGCGTCGACATCGTCGCAGACGCACTGAGATGGGAATTAGATGGCGTGATTGAGAAGAAGGGCGCAATCATCGCGTCAAGTGCGCGAGAAGCGAGCTATCGCCGGATCGAAGGTGGAAAGGTCTGTGGGTTTCGACATATCGCAGTAGGGAAGTCAGGTTCTCGGTCTGTAACCTTGGAAATGCTGGCTGCTGTGCAGCCGGCGGAGGATGGTCTTGAAGTAGAGACTACCGTGGAGATTCAAGGGGAGCCTGGACTAGAAATGACGATCAGTGGAGGCGCTGCCCGCGACGGCGATATAGTTACAGCGGCGCGAGTAGTGAATCTTCTTCCATGGATGATTGAAGCTCCGCCGGGCCTGTTGAAACTAAGCGACATACCTGTGGGCGTCGCTGTGCCTTAGCAGGAAGAGGACGCAGACGGCTGGACGAATCACAGCTCTGCATGGATGAGGAATCCGAGCCCAGTCCCTCTCAACAGGGGAACACGTCCCTGACCATGGGCCGAACGCTGGCCGGTTTCGTCTGCATGTGGGCGGTGATGATGGCGGCGATAATGCTGTGGGCGCTCGCTCCAGCCGCTGCGATTCTCCCAGCAGTGGGCTTCGGTCTTACTTGACGACATCAACAGAGCCCGTCTGGTCTTCGCCGCCATGCGGCTCGTGCCGTAGCCGGGGGTGGGTTCGGGTGACGCTTCTGCCGCCTGCGCGCCCGCGCGCGGGCGCGCGATCCGCCTAGCGGGAGGTTGCGTCATTGGCGTCACCTGTCACCCTTCGGGCCTGTGGTATCCGGGGCCGGAGCGCTACTCCCTGTATTCCTCGACCTGATTTGGTGCGGTGCCGGCGGACGCCTTGTAGCCCTCGCTGGTCGAACCAGTCCCCGAGCTGCGTGCCAGTGATCCGCTCGCCTGTGTGCTGGGTGAAGTCCTCCGTGAGAACTTGGTATGTCGAGAACGCTCGGGGCTGAAGCTCGCAGCGTTCGTCGAACCAGCCGCCGATTGTGTCCTCGACCGCTAGGTAGTGGCTGGTCGATTCGCGCCATCGCTCGGGTATGGCCGGCAGACGTCCGGTGTCGAGATAAGCGCGGGCTCCTTCCCGCGCCCAGGACGCGATCCTGGGTAGCTCGGATTCGATCTTCGAGTTGAGCCGGTCGTCGAGCTGTTCGTCGGGGATCGTGGGGAGCGTGACGTTGATGATGCGCCCGGCGAGTCCCGGGTCGGCGCCGCCGGGGATCCGGGGCCGGTTGTTTCCGCACTGCCGAGGGATCGAGCGCGCTCCGGCGAAGCTCGCCGGGCCTGAGCGGCTCGAATGCCGGCTCAACCGCGGTGCCAGCGGCAGCCTGCAGGTGGCCGAGCAGCTGAAGGACGGCGGTCTCGACGCCCGTGCAGATGTTGAAGACGCCCGCCCCGGCAGCGTCGACGGCATCGACAAACGCCTGTGCCACGTCGCCGACCTGGATGTAGTCGCGCGTCTGGGTTCCGTCGCCAAAAACGGTGGGCGACTCGGCGACCTTCAGAAGCTCTGAGAAGATCGCTACGACTCCGGCTTCGCCGTGGGCGTTCTGGCGCGGCCCGTACACGTTGCCGAGCCGCAGGATGACGTTTGGAATGCCGTATAGCCGCGCCCAGGTCGCAACATAGGCCTCGGCGGCCAGCTTCGATGCGCCGTAGGGCGAGAGCGGTTCGGGGGGCGAAGGATCGGTCGTGGGGATCGGAGCCTCGTCGCCGTAGAGGGCTCCCCCGGTCGAGGCGAAGACGACCGGTGCAGCGCTGGCGCGGGCAACTTCGAGGACGTTGAGTGTCCCCTTCACGTTGACGGCCATGTCGAAGCCCGGATCGCGCACCGAGGCGGTGACGCTCGCCTGCGCCGCGAGGTGACAGACGCCCGTCGGCTCGAACTCCCCAGCGGCGCGGCTGAGCGCCTCCCAGTCTCCGATCTCGATCTGCGCGAGCCTGGCGCGTTTGTTGACGTTGTCGGCGCGACCGCTCGAGAGGTCATCGACCACCAGCACATCCGCGTTGCGCTCGACGATCGCGTCGACGACATGGGAACCTATGAACCCGGCGCCGCCTGTGACCAGTATCCGCTGGTCTGGAGTGCCCCGCGGTTCCACGCTCACGAGTTCTCCGCCGCTCGGAGCACACCTTCAAACGTCCAGGGTCCGTGGGTCTCGCCCTTAGCGTTTGAGCCCGTAGGCATCCCACGAGTCGCCGCCTGCGTCGTACACCGCCTGGATCTCGCGAATCCGCTCGAGCGTCGCCGGCGACACGGTCGAGTTGAAGATATAGCCCTCGAGCCGCAGTCCGTTCTCGTAATCGACGTCCCAGGCCTGAAGGATGCCGCGCTTGCACGCCTGAAGGGCCTTCCTCGGCCGTGAGGCGATCAGCGTCGCCCACTCGATCGTCCGCTCGCGCAGCTGATCATCCTCGAAGAGCTGGTTGACAAGCCCCACGCGCTCGAGATCAGCTGCGCTGTGCGGTTCGGCCGCCAGGAAGATCTCGAGCGCCTTCGACTGACCGACCAGCCGCGCGAGTCGCACCGTTCCGCCCCCGCCCGGAATCAGCCCGAGCGCGCTCTCGATCTGAGCGTACGTCGCCGAGCGCCCGGCCGTGCGCAGGTTGCAGGCCCACGAGATCTCGGCTCCACCACCCCAGGCTTGCGCGTGGTTGCAGGAGATCGAGATGAGCGGGCCTCGCTCGAGCTCCTGCGTGACGTGCCGCCACAGCAACGGGTCGCCGCTGACTTCGTCGGGCTTGGTGTAGGCCGCGAGAACGTCGGGAAGCCAGGCATGCGCCATGAAGTAGCCCGGCACGTCGGAGGCGAGCACGAGCACGCTCGCGCCGCCGCGCTTGATCTCGCCGATTCCGTCCATGACTGTCTGGAGCAGCTCGTAGGAGCCGAAGTTCTTCGGCGGGTTGTCCATCAGCAAGAGCCCCACACCATCTGCGGGGAACGAGACGTGTGCATGCGCGGTCATCAATGCTCCTTCGTGGCGACGAAAACAGCGCGAACGAGGGTAACCCAGACGCCGTTTGGCGGTAACCTAGGGCTCTTTCAAGGCCCGAAACAGAAGGAGCGGCCAGGAAGGAGCGGCGCCTGATGTCGGAGCATTCTGATCCTCGGATTCCCCCGCGCGATCGCGTCGTTCTGCGATATCTGCTCGAGCGCCACGCGACCGAGCGCGGGGATCAAGTCTTCGTAAAGTTCACAAATGGCGACGCTTGGACCTACGCGGACATGCTCGAGCGCGCCAGGGGCCACGCCGCTGGGTTCGCGAGGCTCGGCGTCAAGCACGGCGAGCATGTCCTCTCGTTCCTCCCGAGCTCGCCCGACGCAATCTGCGTCTGGTACGGGCTCAACTACCTCGGCGCGGTCTACGTCCCGGTGAATCCCGGCGTACAAGGGCAACCTGCTGGCGCACGTGGCCGAGAACTCCGATGCGCGAGTAGTCGTCGTCCACAAGGATCTCGTCGAGCGCTTCGCCGAGATCGAGCTGGCGAAGCTCGAGGAGGTGGTCCACCTCCAGGGGGAGGGGCCCGGAGGTCGCGGGCCTGACGAAGCACGACGGTGCGATCTTCAGCGAGACACCCGTGAACGAGGCCGAGCTTGCGCTCGAGCGCCCAATCGAGCCCTGGGACACGCAGGGTGTCTGGTACACGTCTGGCACGACGGGCCCGTCGAAGGGCGTGCTGTCCTCTTACATGCACAACTACTCAATGTTCGGCGAGGAGACGTGGCCGTTCCTGACCGCAGATGACCGCTACATGATCAATCTGCCGCTCTACCACATGGGGGGCACGTCTCTCTTCAACTCGATGCTGCTACGCGGCGGCTCGCTCTCGTTCGTCGAGCGCTACCAGACACGCTCCTTCTGGCAGCAGGTGCGGGATACCGACTCGACGGTGGTCTTCCTGCTCGGCGCGATGGCGGCGTTCCTCGAGGCGCAACCCCCCTCGCCTGCCGATACCGACCATCCGATGCGGCTCATGTTCATGGTGCCGATCGTCGACGACGTCCCCGGCTTCGCCGAGCGCTTCGGTGTCGAAGTGCGCTCGATCTACAACATGACAGAGATCTGCACCCCGATCGTGTCGGGCCCGACGCCCTCGCTGCCAGGAACATGCGGACGCCTGCGTGAGGGCGCCGAAGTGCGCCTCATAGACGAGAACGACTGTGAGGTTCCGGTCGGTGAGGTCGGTGAGTTCGCGGTGCGCTGTGATGCGCCTTGGGGAATGAACCACGGCTACCTGAACATGCCCGATGCGACCGCAGAGGCCTGGCGCAACGGCTGGTTCCACACCGGCGACGCGGGCCGGATGGACGAGGATGGCAACTACTACTTCGTCGACCGGATCAAGGACGCGATCCGCCGCCGCGGCGAGTTCATCTCATCGCTCGAGCTCGAGATCGAGCTGTGTGCGCACCCTGATGTCGCGGCCGCCGCGGTAGTCGCGACGAAGAGCGAGTTCGCCGAGGACGAGATCCTCGCCTTCCTCCAGCCAGTCGACGGAAAGACCCTCGACTTCGTCGACGTCATCGACTTCCTCAGGCCGCGAGTGGCCTACTTCATGATCCCGCGCTATTTCCGCTCGCTCGAGTCGTTTCCGCTGACGCCGACCGAGAAGATCCGGAAGGTCGAGCTACGCAAGCAAGGGCTGACCGAGGACACCTGGGACCGGGAGGCCGCGGGCATCGTGATCAAGGCGGAGCGGATCGGGTCCTGAGGCGCTCGCCTGAGCGCGAGCCGCCCGAGCGGGCGCCGACTACTCGATGCGATGCCGCGCGCCGAGCCGGCATTGCGAGTCGCGCGCGACCACTACTCGATCCCGTGCGCAGGCCCAGCCGCGGCCGAGATGTCGAGCACATCGAAGAAGCACAAGAGCACGCGCGGAAAATCTGGGCATCAGACCGACCCGGTCAGCGTGTGAGAGGCTAGCTCCTCATCCGGCAGAGCTCCGCTTCAGACAGCGAGCTCGACCAGATCGGACAGCCCCTCGAGCGTAACCGCACAGAACTCAATGTTCTCACCAAGACTGCGGAATACCTTCAGATCCTCCTCGCGGACAACAGCGCCAAAAATTGCTGATTCTCGGAGACGGCTTTCGAGGTGTTCCGGGGTTCGTTCTGCTGGGGGTCTCAAACTGAGATGGCACAAGATCATGACCATCCTTTGAGCGACCAGCATCCGGCCCAGCGGTGGTACGGACGGAGAGCGCATTGTTCAAGCCTTCGGCAGCGGTGATTCCGTCGCATGCGCCCGTCACGAACTGGTCGTAGACGCCTGGCGCCAACAGGCGGAGCGCTAACAGGCTCACAGCAGCTTGCTTTAGTAGTCCGCTGGCAATCTAGCGAAGTCTGTGTCGGGCGCACGGGCAAGCACGAGCGAGACGCGGTGAGCCATCTGCTCGATATCTCGGAGACTCACTCCTGGCTGCTCTGCCAGCAACTCGACCATCACTCCCGAGTAGGCCGCGTCTTGCAAGTGCTCCTGGAGCCCGGCCGCGGTGAAAGAACCTTCCAAGAAGCCCGCTAGCTCAGAACCCGGATCGGGCAGATCAATCGACAAATCAACGAACCGGCGCAGATAGACGTCGGCTTTGCAACCATCACCGAAGAGTTGCCTAATCCTCTGGTGCAGCTCGTGCTCGTTGATCCCCAGAACGATCACGACGCCAGGCACGTCGAAGAGGTGCCTGGCAGCGTCCAGCAGCTCCAGCGCACGCTCCGGCAAGCACCTGTCGAGCTCGTCGATGAACACCACGAGCCTGCCGTCCGTGTTGCCCGACCAGATCGGCCAGCGCCTGGCGGAACTCCGCTCTTCGCTCCTCGATCTGCTTCCACTCCTCGAACTTCGGGGCATCCTCGGGCTGCCTGGAAGTCATCCCTGTTGACGAGGCCCTTTGTGGCTTTTTCTGCCGACCGCCATGCGAGGTTGACCGCTGTCTCCAGCAACCGCTGAACGGCTGTTGCCTCGCCGGTCAGGGCTGAGACGAGGTCGACCAACGTGCGCGTGTGTGTGGCTCTGCTGCCAAGCGTTGAACTCCGCCACAGCCACGTCTTGCCCGATATCAAACGAAGGGATTTTAAGGAAACGTGGTCTCGGTATATCCGTGTTCATCACGCGGAATTCGTTGACGGCACGATGGAGAACGGTGTTTCGCTTAACGAGCTGATGGCTACGCTCAAGGTCGACTCATTTGCTTCCACACAGCGGAATGTCTCCCGCGGTCAAGGTAATACCGATCCGCGACGGGCATACCTCCAACAGCCCGGTGTCAAGCTCTCTGCTGAAGGGCTCTCCTGGCTTAGCGAACGACTTCAAGCAGCGTTCGAAGCCCATGGCAAGGTCCCACAAGATAGTCTCGACAAGCTGGGCTAGGCCAGACTCCTCAGTCAGTCCTTCATCGTCCCATTGATGCCACAGGTGCCCGGCAAGGACAGGCTGTGAAGTCGGCTATCGACTAGGCGCCGTATCCCCTACCAGCTGCTGGCCGGTAAGGGTCGGAATCCGTCAATCGCGGATACGTCAAAGCCCGCCGCCCGCGGGTGCCAGGGCTTGGGGTGCTTGTGAATGGTTCCGCGGGAGATCTCGATTTTGAGGGAGTAGAGGTGGCCGGGAATCGCCGGCTTGGGCGGTTGGCGAGACAGGGGAGGCACAATGGACCTTCCGGGAAGGGTGACGGTGGAGCGGTGGGACGGTACCTGGTCGCGCGGGCCGGTTGTGGTGGTGTCGGCCCGAGCGGGTTGGTGCGAGTGCGGCGACTTTCAACCTGGCGGCTCGGCCCGCGTCCTGTTCGCCTCTCTGATCGTGCACAGCAGCAACGGCGGCGGCAGGGGGAGGGTTAGGCCCGGGGTGCCGTAAGGCGTAGACCCGCATGGTTAAGCCACGCAGGGTGCTCTCAGGTCAGCTGAGGTCAGCTCAGGTTGGTACAAAGTTTGATTCAAATTGATGTCTGGATAGGCAACGATGGCTGGGCGAGGCAACCTGGGCCGCCCGTCGGCGCAACCATGCCCACTGCCTTAGACAGCCCCGCCAGCCAGCCGCGGGCCGCGTCGCGCCTCCACGGTCGAGCCCCGGCAGGTCAGCCCACCGGACACGCCACCCAAACACCACAAGCCACAAGCGGGCGGCTTGGTTGAGCCCGGCGAGGGCGTTCGGAAGCGGCTGTTCCCCAGGCCAGGTGGCCGACCGGGTCCTGTGGGAGGCGGCCGTGGGGGGCTTTCCGGGCCCGGCGCGTTGGGTTGGGGGACCGTCACGTAGACAGGGGGTGTTGGCGGCCCGGGTGTGTGAGGCCAGCCGCGGGCCGGGTCGGCGCTTCCGCGTCTGTGCGCCAGGGCTACCCGGCTTCCTGTAGAAGACTAATGATCTACTCCAGCGTGCGCCATCGACGCACCATAGTGTCTCCCTCCATCCACGCCCCGACACCGAGGATGGCTCAGCCTAAGGAAGGCAGATCGCTCTCGATTCAGCTCGGGCGTTCGCCGTTGCCGCTTGATGCTCGGCCACGTCAGTCCCGTTAGCTGTCTCGGTCGCGTGGGTTTTCGGTCTCGTCCGGGCCTTGCTCGGCTTCGATGAGTTTGGATTCCTCGTAGAGCGATCGTCCGTTGGGCAGTTGCCAGTAGTCGGGGCCGGTCAGTCTTCCGTGCTCGACATTGGCCATCGCCAGGATCCTGCGGGTGATGCCGGACGCCGAGTAGAGCTGTCCGTCGTGTGTCCAACGCAGCGCCTTCTGCGTGTTCTCAGAGCCTGACCATTCGGCTTCGTCGGTTGCTGGAGATTCGGCGACCAGTTTCTCGACCGCAGGTTGCCAGGCGGCGGTCAGCGCCTGGACGTTGAGGCAGATAGGGTCGCCCACTTTGACGGCGCCGGCCCGGATGAGCAGCGAGACCGTGGTCGGGCGCCGACGGGCGACGCGGCGGATTTCCTCTCCCTGCTCGCGTCGCCGTCGTCGCACAAGGTAGTCCTCTGCCTCTGGCAGCGGGACCAGCTGGCGGGCCGAGACAACAGCTTCTTTCTCGGAGCGCCGGCGAGAGCGAGCTCGAGCGGGCGCTCGAGGCTTCTCGAATCGTCGTCAGCGCCGACGCGTCCTTGCCGCGGGCGCTGCTGACGACCAGTGTGTTAGTGACAACGCTTCGGCGCCTGCCGGGGCAGCTCGTGCTAGAGCGCGGAGAGCTCTCCCGTGCTGCGGTCGACGAGATCGTCGCCTCCGTGGCCGCGATCGACCCGGACCGTCCGCTGATCGTCGGGCGCTCAAGCGAGGCCATCGTGCGGCTGCATGTCGGTGCCGCCCGCGGCGATCAGGCGGTGCGGCTAGTGCCCGAGGCGCACGGCGCCCACGTCGCTGGCCAGCGCAACGCAGTGATCCGCCCACGCCGACCGGCCAGCGCGCTCGGTGCCATCTACACCGCCGCTCTCGGCGTTCAAGTACATGGCGCGGGTGCGGCCGGCCCGTCGCGTGCTCCACCGCCATCTCCGTTTCTGCCCGGTGACGCTGTCGAGCGACCTCGCCGCGGCCCCACTGCTCACGGCGCCAATCGAGCTCGCGCTCACACTCGTTGGCATCGGGGCGATCGGCACGGGCGTCGCCAGGATCCTGTCCGAGCTCGACGTCTTCGGGCGCGTGCTCGCCGTCGACTGCGAGCGGCTCGCCTCCGAGAACCGAGGCACCTATTCTCTCGGCGGCGTCGCCGAGGTCAATGCGAGACCGACCAAGGTGGAACTCGCCGAGGCGACGCTCACGCGCTTCGACGTCATCCCGTTCCCACACCGAGTCGAGGAGCTGCCAGCCGCGATCGACAGGCAGAACGCCCCGTGGCTCCCGCTCGTTGTCTCCGGCCTCGACACCCCGGAGGCCCGGCGCGAGACTCAGCGGCTCTGGCCCGACCGTCTTGTTGACGCCGCTACAGGCGACACGATGCTCGGCCTGCACGAGCATGCCTACGGCAGAGGACCATGCACGCGCTGCTTCTTTCCCGAGACCCGCGACGGCCCGTCAGCCGCTCAGCGGCTCTCGGAGATCACCGGCCTGCCGGTCGCGCTGCTCGTGCCGGCGGCGAGATCCTGCGTGACGAGCATCTCCACGATCTCACCTCCGACGAGCGAGCCAAGCTCGTCCAGGCATCTCGGGAACCCGGTCTGCGGACTTGCTCGAACCTTTGGGCTAACCGACCTCGACGCCGCCGACTACCAGCCGTCGGCGCCGTTCATCTCGCTGCAGGCCGCGTCACTAGCGATCGGGAGGGTACTCGCCCACAAGCTCGACCTCAACGGCCAACCGAACTTCGTCCAATACGACGGCCTGTACGGGCCCCAAACCGCGACGCTCGACACCATGCAGCCGTGTCGCCGACTGCTACTGCCAAACCCGCTCGCCAACGATCAAGAAGGTGCGGCTCCTCCGGTCCTGTGTCCTGCCCAGCAGGCTCGGGCACCGGTCGCCGACGGCTGATCGACCGTCAATTCGATCTAGTCGCCTGACTGCTCCTTGTCAAGGACGATCGCCGCCAGCCGCCCCTTGCAGGGCCCGGAGACCGGGTTGATCGCGGACACTCTCTACCGAAATGAAGTTGCAAAGAGCACAAGCAAGACCCCTGGGATAGAGCGGTGTTGTGCAGAAGTTCTGTGTGTTAGCTCGGTGAGCACGTCCCTCGGTCGGGTGAGGCTTGGCGGGGTGCTTTCGCACGCCTGGAAAGGAAACCCTCCCTCACGTCCAGAAAGTCCAGAAATAGCCGGGTGCTTTCGCACACGCCCGGGGACATCCCCCAAAGGACGTGGTCGCGCCCAGCCTGCCAGACCCCGGCCGCACGCCGGCAGCACCTGAACAACAGAGCAAGGACGCTACTCAGCAACGAAGCATCGCCACAGGCGCCTGTAGCTGGTGAGCGTAGCCCGAAGGGTCAGAAGGGTGATCGCGGTCCCAGGCCGGATACCTGGATTGGGGTAAAAAGTGGCTGAAGTTGGGGTAAACCACCGGAAGCAAGGTGCGCGAAACCGCATGGATACAGGCATTTCGGGTTTCGCTAGACCCTCCTAGGACAGCACGGATGCGCCCTTCGAGCGTGTGGCCACCCAGGCTCTGCAGCCGGCCGAAGAAGCGCAGGTTCTCGACCGCAGTCAGATCGTCGTAGAGCGCGATGTCCTGGGGCACGAGGCCGATCGCGCTCTTGGCCTCAACTGCGCCAGTATCGATCAGCTCGCCCGCGACCCGTACCCGACCGGCGTCAGGCGCGAGAATGCCTGCAACCATTGATATGGCCGTGGTTTTCCCCGCGCCGTTTGGGCCGAGGAGCCCGAACGTCTCGCCGGCGGCGACAGTAAGCGAGAGATCGTCGACGGCCGTCCGCTCGCCAAAGCGACGCACCAGGCCCTCACACACCAGAATCGGGTGCGTTGCCGGCATCGCTAGTCGCGCTCGATCTCGGCCTGAAGGCGACGCTCGGCGGCCTCGGCCCAGTCTCGAGCAGCGGCGTGAACACTGAAGCCGTACTCGAGCACCAGATTCGTGAACACGCCGCCCGCCGCCGCATGCGGCTCCGCCTCCCGAAGCTGCTCGAGACGCTCCTCGTGGCGAAGTCGAATCGAGCGAACCAGCGCGAGCGCCTGCGTGGGCTCGAGCGAGTGCGCAAAGAACAACCGCAGGAGACCCTCGTCGCGGAGCTCGAGCTTCAAGCTCTCGCCACCGAGCCACTCCACGAGCGCCGTCTGACGTTGCGGTACAGTGCCACCAGGCCCGCGGCGAACGAGTGCGGGAAGGCGACAAGGCAGTTGGAGACGGACTCGCGCAGGCTGGTGTGACGCGTTGGCCAATAGGCCGCGGTCTAAGGCTGGCGACGGCGACGTAGGAACGGAGGATTCGTGCTGATCAACGCGCCAACTCGAGACGAGATTCCTGAGGACCTCTCATACCTCTATGACCGGGCGGATGACCGCGTCGGTGTCACCGACTACGTCACGGCGCTTGCAAACGCGCCGGAGATCCTGAGGTGGTACTACGACACGTTCGACGACAAGTTCATGCACGGGGGGCGCGTCGACATCCGTATCAAGGAGATCGTGCGCCTGCGACTCTCAATGACGCATGGGTGCGCATTCTGTAACAAGTGGAACGCGGTCGATGCGCTGGCAGCGGGCATCACGCAGGAACAGATCGACGCGCTCGGGCCATGGCCCGACGAGATCGACACGAATGTATTTTCAGCGGCCGAGGCGGCAGCAATGCGCTACGCCGACCAGATTGTCCTGCCGAACATGCACGGCTACCTTGACGAAGAGCTCTACGCCGAGCTAAAGGCGCATTTCGATGACGCCGAGATCGTCGAGTTGGGCGTGGTCATGGCGGTTCTCACCGGTTTCACGAAGTGGATGCTTGTGTGCGACATGGTGCCCAAGGAGGACAACTGCCCGATCAACCCGATCGTCGCCTGAGCGACCGCCTCCTAGCCGCCGGAGCGGAGACGGACGACAGCGAGATGACCGAGGCGACCTCGTCGCACTCGCTCGACGCCCTCGTCGCGGCTGACCGGGCACAGATCCATCCGTTTCGCGACCTGAGCGAGCCCGCCAGCGAGCCGGACGTCTACGTACGCGGCGAGGGCTGCCACCTCTACGACATCGAAGGGCGGCAGTTCTTCGATGCGATGGGCGGACTCTGGTGCGTCAACATCGGCTACGGCCGTACCGAGATGGCCGATGCAATCGCCGATCAGATCAAGCAGCTCTCCTATCGCTCGACGTTCTGGGACAAGACGACGATCCCGGCCACGACGCTCACTCATAGGCTCGCCGAGCTGGCCCCGCTGACTTGAACCACGTCGTCTTCGCCCAGGGTGGCTCAACCGGCATCGATACGGCGATCCGCCTCGCTTACTACTACTTCCAGCGGCTCGGCCGGCACAGCAAGAAGAAGATCATCGCCTTCGCAGAGGCGTATCACGGCAGCACCCTGCTGGCGTCAACGCTGACCGGGTACGAGCACAACCGAACGGCTTTTCACGTCATCGATGACCTGGTCGATCACATCGCGACGCCGAACGCATACCGGCGCGCGAATGGATCGAGCGACGTCGAGTTTCGCGAAGCCTGTGTCGCCGAGCTCGAGCAGAAGATTATCGAGCTCGGCCCCGAGAACGTCGCCTGCTTCATCATGGAGCCGATTCTCGGTACCGCAGGCTGCGTGGTACCGCAGGCTGCGTGGTACCGCCGCCGGGCTACCATCGCGCGCGGCCGAGGTATGCGCGCAGTACGACGTCCTCTATGTCGTGGACGAGGTCGTGACAGCTTTCGGGCGGCTCGGTGAGCTTTTCGCGTCAGAAGCCGCGTTCGACATCGTGCCGGATATCGTCGTCTGCGCCAAGGGGCTGACGTCGGGGTACATCCCGCTTTCAGCGACGTTGTTCTCCGAGGAGCTATGGGACGTGATGAGCTCGCCGGCGAGCGGCGAGTCGGTGTTCGGGCATGGTTTCACCTACTCGGGCCATCCAGTGGCGTGTGTCGCCGCGCTAACGAACCTCGCGATCTTGGAGCGCGAAGACATCTGCGCTCACGTGAAAACGGTCGGCGCGCGGTTCGAGCGGGAGCTCGAAGGGCTGCGTGACTGCCCGATCGTGGGCGATGTGCGTGGCAGTCGTCTGATGATGGCGCTCGAGCTTGTTGCCGACAAGGACACGAAGCAGAGCTTCGCCCCGTCCGTTGGCGTCGACAAGCGGATCGAGGTCGAGTGCAAGCAGCGTGGGCGCATCGTCCGACCACATCGCAATCCCGGAGACCTGATCGTGCTCTCGCCCCCTCTCGTCATGACAGAGGGCGATGCCCAGTGGATCGCAGAGACGCTGCGCGAGAGTATCGAGGCAGCGGCAGCCACAATCGCCGAGGAGCAGCCTGCCCGCGCGTAGCTGCGCCGCGCCGCGTCCCCCGCGTCCCTTCGAGCTACCGTCAGCAACGAGCTAGCTGATCTGCGGGTAGTTCAGGGCTTGGCCTCGCCACGGAGTGTCGATCGCAGCGATTTGCCAGCCGCGCGCGGAGGCGATCGCCAGGCTCGCCCGATCCGGCCCGAAGAAGGCGATGTTGGTCGGCATGAAGAGCCTGGTGCCCGTCCAATCGTCGAGAACGATCGTCGGCTCGCCACCTCCGGGTGGGATGCGAAAGATCCGGTTGGGTTGGAAGCAAGACACGAGCAGGCCACCGTCTTCGTCGAGCGCCAGGCCGTCCGGGACCGTTTGCGGAAGATCGACGTAGGTCGCGATCTGGTCCCCAGTCACTGTCAGCACACGTGGCGTGAAGCTCTCGATCACAAACAGGGTCCCGTCGCGCTGAAGTGCGAGACCGTTCGTGAAGTGAAGTGGCCTTGTCTCGATAACGGTCCCCTCCCCGCCTCCGGGCTCGATGCGGATCAGCCTCCCGTCGCACACATCAAGGTCGAAGGAGCCCGAATCGGAGACGAACATGGTTCCGTCGGGCGTGAAAACGGGCCAGTTCGGTGCCACTAGTCGCGTTCCGCTCGCGCTCTTGCAATAGACCTCGGCATCGCCCGATCGGGGGTCGACGCGGATGATCTCACCTCGATCGAAGAGGCAGGTGTACACGTAGCCTTCGCCGTCCAGGCACAGCCCGAGCGGGACGCCGTTGACGCTTGCCACGTGGACCGACGATCCATCGCTGGGATCAATGCGGTAGTGCTCGCCACCACTGTCCGCAGTCCAGAGGCTCCCGTCGGATCCGACGGAGATGCCCTCCGCGTACGCGATAGGCGCCAGCGTGCGGAGGTTCGTGAGGTCTAGATCTGTCATTTCCTAAGCCAGGGCGACCCGTCGGGCCGGCAAGCCTACCATCCCAGCGCGCTCAGAAAGTTCACGAGAGGATGCCATCGTCTCTCAGCGCATGGACAGCGTCGACAGTCAGCCCGGCAAGGCTCGTGAGCACGTCATCGGTTGCTGCACCGAAGCAAGGCGCGTGGAGAAGCTCGGGCCGGACACCGTCATAGAGCCACGGCACTGCGGGAAGGAGCCTTCGGCCGGCGACGGGATGATCGTCTTCGATGACGAAGCGCCGATCGTGGAGATGCTCGTTGGCCATCACCTCGGCCATGTCGAGTACAGCGGCGGCCTTGCGCCCCTGCGCCTGTAGCGAGGCCATCAACTCGCTCCGTTCCTTCTGAGCTGCTTCGGCCTCGACGTCCGGTCCACCGTTGTCGGCTTCGGACACGGCGAGAAAGCCTGCGGGCTCGATCGTACGCAGGAACCGGGCCGGGGCTTGCATCGGCCCGTCGTCCGAGTCGGCGTCCGGGATCAAGCCTCCCATGGACGTGAGCATTACGTCGAGCATGCTCACCTCGACGTGGCAGCCGCGGCCGGTCAGCTCTCGCTGGGCGACAGCCTGCTCGACCGCAATTGCGAGATAGGCCCCGGTTAGCACGTCGGGATACATGGTCGTAACCAGGCGCGGGTGACCGTCCTCGTCCCTCGTCACGCTCGCTAGACCGCTCATGAGAATGATGCCGCTGTGTAGCGCGACATAGGCGCCCCAAGGCCCGTCGCGACCGAAGGCGCTGATCGAGGCAAGGATGATGTCCTCGCGCTCGCGTATGAGCTCGGCGTAGGTGAGACCGAGACGCTCGCTGGCCCGACGCGAGAAATTCTCGAGGACGATGTCGGAGGAAGCCACGAGCTCGCGAAGAAGGGCCCGGCCCTCGTCGGTCGTGAGGTCGAGGAGCACACTCTCCTTCCCTCTGCTTGTGTGGTTGAAGAACATGCTCGCATCGTGATGGGGCTCGCCGGCAAAGGGAGCGAACCGACGCGACGGAACATGCTTGTCGCTTTCGACGAGAATGACCTCGGCTCCGAGTGCGGCAAGGGACTGGCCCGCGAACGGTCCGGCGAGGTACTGAGAGAGATCGAGGACGCGCAGCCCCGAAAGGGGAGCGGTCTCGTCAGCCGACGGCAGATCATTGCGTGAGCGCGATTCCCAGGGCGTGACCGCGCTGCTGGGGCTCTTCCGGCGAGCTCCGTTGACAACGATGGCGTCAGCCGGGAAGCGTTGTCCGTTCAGCAGACGAACCGAGCCTGTCTCCTTCACATGCTCGGACCCGAGCAAGTCCCGCAGTTCGAGGTAGGGGCCGCACGGCAGCCCGCGCGCCTGCGCCGCCTCGAGAATGTCAAAGCCGCTCTGCGTCTCCGACCAGGCCTGCAAGTTCTCGTGCAACGCTCGCCAGTTCCTCACGCGACCCTCGGCGTTACGAAAGTCGGGCTCGGACGCCCAGTCTGGGTTTCCCATCAGCTCGACCAGCGTTTCCCACTGCCGGTCGCTGAACGCTACGAGGATGACGAGACCGTCGCGGCAGGGCAGCACGCAGTTGGGCTCGAGCCCCCCAGGTCGCGGCCTACGGCCCTGGACCAGGCCGCTGTAGGACGTGAGACCCCACTCCCACACCATCATCGAGATCGTGGCCTCGAGTGACGAGACCTCCACGTGGCGCGGTCCGACCACGTGGCGCAGCCGGGCCAGCAAGGAGCCGAAGATCGCGCCGCCCGCGATGAGACCCGCCGCGATCTCGGCCAGAGGGGCACGGCTCTGCACCGGGGGGTCGTCATCCTGCTCCCGATGATCGGGGAAGCCTGGCGTTGCATCGGCGAGCCCCGATAGGGCCGAGAGCACGACATCGTCCCCGACGTACGCTGAGTAAGGGCCCGACTGGCCGAAGGGGGTGACGCACGCGCTCACGAGGTGTCCGTGCCGCTCGAGCACCGCCGGACAGTCGAGCTGCCAGGACGACGCCTCGTCGTGCGTCGAAGATGTAACGAACAGCTGAGAGGCAGCCAGGAGCTCCTCGAGCACTGTTCTTCCTTTGGCTGTGGCCGGGTCGACCTGGCGTACTTCCTTGGCCTCGTCCAGGAACTCGCGCCACCCTTTGGCCGGCATTTCGCAGTCACGTCCCTGAGCCTCAATGTCCAGCTTGGTGACCGAAGCCCCGGCGTCAGCGAGTAGCTTGCCGCACAGCGATCCGGCGATCGTGGCGCTCAGCTCGAGCACCGGCACTCCGCTAAGCGGCCAGAGAGTCACTGTGGCGATCCTTGCCAGCTTCCCACACATGCTGTATATACGACAGCTGCTGGCCGGCCTGCGTAACCTGCGCGCCTCCGCACGTGAAGACTCTCGTCGTCAAGCGCATCGCCTTTGTGGTGCCACAGCTCGCCCTCGTCGCGGCTGTGGTCTTCATCTTGCTTCGCCTTCTTCCGGCCGATCCGGTGGACCGCATAGCAGGCCAGTTCGCCACACCCGAGATCCGCGCACAGGTCGAGAGGGATCTCGGGCTCGACAGATCGCTCGGGGGTCAGCTCGGCTCGTATCTGGCGAACGCCTTCCAGGGTGACTTCGGGACGTCGTGGACCACGTCGGACCCGGTCAGGGAGGAGATGGTCGAGCGCTTTCCGCTGACCCTCCAGCTGATCATCCTGGCCTTCTTCGTGGCCCTCGCGATCGCTATCCCTCTCGGCCGAGCATCCGCGGCGCGCGAGGGCAGCCGTACCGACAAGGCGGCCCAGGGTTACTCGCTCTTCGCCGGCGCGCAGCCCGATTTCTGGTGGGGCTTGATGTTCCTCTTCGTCTTCTTCTTCAAAGCCGGAGTCCTGCCGGCCCCGCTTGGCGTACTGACCCCCGGCAAGCCGTCGCCCGACGACGTGACCTATTTCATCCTCATCGATGCGTTGATCGCAGGTGAGCTCGGCACCTTCGTCGACGCATTACGCCACTTCGCCCTACCGGTCATCACGCTCGCTTTCGTGCTGACGGGACCGTTCACGAAGATGACGCGCCAGAGCGTGCTCTCGGTCGCCAAGTCCGAGTACATGCTCTACGCCGAGGCAACCGGCCTGTCTGACCGTTCGATCAAGCGCTCGCTGCTGCGTAATGGTCTCGCACCGGTCCTCACGTTGGCGGCGATCTTCTTCGGCTTCCTGCTGGGCGGAGCCGCGCTCATCGAGACCGTCTTCACCCTCAATGGCCTCGGGCTCTACGCAGTGCAACGCATGCTCGTCCTCGACTTTCCAGCTGTCCAGGGCGTCGTCGTCTGGATGACTGCGTTCGCGCTCCTCATGTACCTGATCATGGACATCCTGTACGCAGCCCTCGACCCGCGTGTTCGCTACAGTGACTAGCCACCACAGTGCTCGAGAAGGCCGTGAGTGCGCCTGCCGGGGGCGTTGCTGCTGATGTCGCACCTCGAGGCGGAACGCGAGGCCGAGGCACTGCCTCGAGCCCTGCCGGTCGGTAGACACATACGGCGCCGGGACCATTTCCTTCTGCTGCTCAAGGAAAGTTGGCTCGCGCGAGTCGGAGTCTTCATCGTCGTCATTGCGCTCTTTCTGACCGCCTTCGGGCCCTACGTCGCGCCGATCGACCTGATCGCGGCGACATCGGACATCTATCAGTCACCGAGTACGAAGCACTTCTTCGGCACTGACGGAAGCGGTTTCGACGTGTTCTCGCGCGTGATTGCCGCGCCGCGATACGACGTGACGATCGCGCTCGTCGCCACCTTCCTGTCGCTTGTCCTCGGCTCTGTCCTGGGCCTCGTCGCCGCATTCTTCCGCGGTTGGAGCGGCGAGCTCATCATGCGTGGCTCAGACAGCGTCCAAGCGTTTCCGCTCTTCGTGCTGGCCATCATCTTCGTAATCGGGGCAGGCCGTAGCTTGGCGAACATCGTGATCATCATCGCTCTTCTAAGCGTCCCGATCTTCCTACGCCTGATACGTAGCGAGGTCCTGTCGCTGCGCGAGCGTGCGTTCGTCGAGTCAGCCACCGCGAACGGCTCCTCGCGGATGCGAATCGCGTTTCGTCACGTCCTCCCGAACGCGATGGTTCCCGGCTTCGCGCAGGCGAGCATCACCATGGGCTACGCGATCATCATTGCGGCAGGCCTTTCGTTCCTCGGCGCCGGTGTTCAGCCGCCGACACCGGAGTGGGGCACGATGATCGCTTCGGGAGCGACGGACATCATCAATGGGCGCTGGTGGATCTCAATTTTCCCAGGCGCGGCAATGGCCGTGACGGTGTTCGGATTCGCGATTGTCGGTGAGATGATTCAGACCGTCCTACTGAGGCGCACCTGATGCTGCTCGAGGTTCAAGACCTGAGCATCGAGTATGGAAGCGTCGGAGCGCAGAATCACGGCGTCATCGGTGCGTCGTTCGCGGTCGACGAGGGCGAGATTGTCGGAATCGTCGGCGAGAGCGGCAGCGGCAAGTCGAGCGCGATGCTGGCCGTGCTCGGTCTCACTCGCGAGGGCGGACGGATCGCCGGCGGTAGTGTGAGATTCGAGGGCAAAGAGCTGCTCGGGCTCACGCGGGACGAGTGGCGCGCCTTCCGTGGCTCGAAGATCGGCCTGGTCACGCAGACGCCGCGCGCGGCGCTCAATCCCGTACGCCGGGTGGGAGAGCAGATCGCCGCCGTTTACCGCTCACATCGCGAGGCAACCAAGGCCGAGGCGCGCGAGCGCTCGCTCGAGCTGATGCGTCTCGTCGGAATCAACGATCCGAAACGGCGCCTCGAGGCCTACCCCCACGAGCTCTCGGGCGGCATGGCGCAGCGCGTCCTGATCGCGATAGCCCTGTCCTGCTCACCGAAGCTTCTGATCGCCGATGAGCCGACGAGCGGCCTGGACGCAACCGTCCAGGCCCAGGTCCTGGATGATCTTCGTCGCGTGGCGACAGAGGTTGGCTCGAGCCTCGCACTCGTCACGCACGATCTCGGCATCGTCGCCAACTACTGTGACCGCGTTTACGTCATGGAGTCTGGCGAGGTCGTCGAGGAAGCCGACGTCCACACATTCTTTGCTCGACCGGCGCATCCGGCCAGTCTCGCGCTGCTCTCCAAGCAGCAGGAAGACAGCGACCAGGCGTTCCGCCTGCGTGGTGCGCCGCTCGACCGTATGGTGCTGCCGAGCGGGTGTTTTCTCCATCCCCGCTGCCCATTCGCCGAGGAAGCGAGCGGCTGCATGACCGACCATCCCGGACTCTATGAGATCGCAACGGGCCACCGGAGTCGATGCCACCGCCATGTGGCCGTACATGACGCAAGGCGGAGTCGTTTTGCAAGCGGCTAGCGAGCCCGTCCTCAAGGTTCGTAACCTCGTGAAACACTTCCCGCTTCGCGGGACATCGCAGGTCGTTCATGCCTGCGAGGATGTGTCGCTCGATGTTCTTCGTGGTGAAACGCTCGGCATCGTCGGCGAGAGCGGCAGCGGCAAGACCACCCTTGGGCGCTGCATCCTGCGCCTGATCGAGCCGACGAGCGGTGAGGTCATCTTCGAGGACGTCGACATCACGAAGCTGGGTCGTCGCGAGCTTCGCCGGCTGCGCTCTGAGATCCAGATCGTCTTCCAGGAACCGCTCGACTCCTTCAATCCACAGCTCACGATCGGGTACCAGATCGCGGAGCCTCTGCTCGTGCACAAGTACTGCAAGAGAGCCGAGGCGCGGCGGCGTGTCCGCGAACTGCTGGGCCTGGTGGGCCTGTCAGAGGACTTCGCGAACGCCTACCCGTCGGGCGTTTCTGGCGGCGAACTGCAACGATGCTCGATCGCTCGCGCGATCGCAACAAACCCGAAGCTGATCGTTCTCGACGAGCCGACGTCGGCACTGCCCCCGGGGACCGAGGACGAGGTGATCACGGTTCTCAAAGACCTCCAAGAGAAGCTGGGGCTGAGCTACGTCTTCATCTCGCACGACCTGCTGCTCGTCCGCTCGCTCTGCCATCGCGTCGCCGTCATGTATCTCGGTCAGGTCGTCGAGCTGGGCGACTGGCACGAGATCTTCGCGAATTCCCGTCACCCCTACACGCACGCGCTCATGGACTCGGTCTTGCACCCAGATCCGAAGCAGCGGCGGCAGATCGACGGATCGGACGAAGCTCTCGAAGGGGAGATCCCGAGCCCGATCGATCTGCCGGTGGCCTGCTACCTGGCGGGCCGGTGCTCGCACGTGCTAGATCGATGTCGCCGCGAGCTCCAGGGCCTCGAAGAGGTCGAGCCCGGCCACTGGGTCCGCTGCTGGCGAAGCGCCGAGGGCGAGCTCGAGTATGAACGTCCGCGCGGCGCGCCGATCGAGCCAGATTCGCCCGATCGTCGACGCCGTGGTTAGCCAGCGAACTGCTCGTCGATGACCGACAGCGCCTCGCCAAATGCGCTCAGCGCAAAGCCGATCTCATCTTCGGTCACCGTGAAGGGCGGAGCCACCTTGATGGTGTTGGGAACGAAGCCACCCAGGTAGACGCCACGCTTCGCACACTCCCGCGCGACGATATTGTTCGGGTGCTGCGATAGATCGCCGAGCAGGAGCGTCGATCGGTCGTCCTTCACGATCGGCTCACCCGCCCCGTCGATGAGATCGACGGCGTAGCACAGGCCCCGTCCATGTAGCCGACCGACCGACGGGTGATCGACGGCAAGCGACTGCAGACCGGCGTGCAGATGGTGGCCGAGCCGGCGAACACGACCGAGCGTGTCCTCGTCGATCATCGTCTCGATACAGCCAACGATCGACGCGCAGACGAGCGGGTGGCTCTCCATCGTGCTGCCGGTCCACCAGCGTGCGCGATCGAAGTACTCGGCGATCTCGTGGCTCGCCACGACGCCTCCAACCGGCAGAGCGCAGCTGTTGATGCCCTTTCCGATCGTCATCAGGTCGGGCTCGATTCCCGGGAAGCACTGGTAACCGAACCATTCGCCGAGGCGCCCGAACCCGGTGAGCACCTCGTCGTTGATCCAGAGGAAGCCGTACTTCTTGCTCAGCTCGCGGAGCTCGACGTGATATCGGTCGAGGGGCATGAGGCTTCCGGCGCCGAACATGGGCTCGGTAATCACGGCTGCGATGTTCTCGGGGCCCACCGATTTGATGATCTCCTCGGTCGCTACGACGGATGGCAGCGGCCCCGGTTCGCTCCAATCCTGGAACTCGGGCACCGGGATGGTCACGAACGACGGATCTGTGCTCGTGCTCGGGGTGGCTGCGATGACGCTGAACGCCGAACCGCCGCCGGAGGTGGCCTCGGCATTGTCTTCGGGGCTGACACCGCCCTGGTAGCAGCGCAGGCCAGTCGAGCCGGTCGTCCAGCCGTGGAACGAGTGCGCCTGGGTGAGGACGAGCTGGCGCCCGGTGAAGAGCCGGGCCATCATGAGCGCGCTTTCCACAGCCTCGCTGCCGGAGCACAGGATGCGGAGTCGGCCGGCCCAGCCGTGCTCGCCGCCCAGAAGGTCTTCGATGATGAGTTTCGAGGCGCGGGCCCGATACTCCGTGGCGAAACCCGTTGCAACGTGGCCCACGTTGTCCATGGCGCGCGCGATCTCGGCATGGATGCGGGGGTGACGGTGCCCCATGTTGTCGGAGATCGACTGGCTCATGAAGTCGATCAATTTCGTGCCGTCGGCCAAATACAGGTAGCTTCCCTCGTCCCGAGCGACCCCTGTGAACGTGTACTCCGACTGCGCCTGGATCGCGTGGAGGTAGTAGGCGCGATCCCAGCGTTCGAGCTCTTCCCAGCTCGGGGACTGCGCCGCCTCGCCGCTGGCTGTCTTGGCGTCCGCCATCGGAGTGGAGCGGGAGCTACGTTGACTCGGCGCCAGCGAGAAACGCTGCTGGCACGGGAGTCTCGTCACGGAACGCGGGCATGACCTCCTCGGCGACGAGCCGCATCGAGCGCAGGATCAGCTCCTGATCGAGGCCGGGAAGGGCCATCGAGAACGTCAGCCGCTTCTGACCGATGTCGTCGCGTAGCCGGGTGATGAACTCGCTTACGCCATCCGGATCGGTCACCAGGACGTTGCCGCTGGCGACGAGGTCCTCGACAGCCGGTCTGTCGCCCATGTCCTTCATCACCTTCTCGTACTCCTCATAGCCCTTCGCAGCCTTCGTACCGCGTCCTCCCGGTGTCAACGAAACGGCGTGGTCGAACAGCCAGTCCATCGGCTCGCGTGTCTGCTCGATCGCCTCTTCCTTCGATGGTGCGACGTAGGCCGCGATGTTCATGGGGAAGTCGATGTCTGCCGGATCGCGGCCGTGATCGATCATCGTGCGACCGGCCACGACGATCTGCTCCTTCAGCTCATCGAGAGGCATCAAGAACGGTGTGGTCAGGATCTGCAGGTCCTTCTCGGCGACCAGCTTGAAGCCCGACGGGCTCAGCGCGGCGAGCATGGTCGGAATCGGTTTCTGTATCGGTTTGGGGAATAGCTCGACGTCGTCGATCTGGAAGTGCTCGCCCTCGTAGGAGAAGCGCCCGTGCTCCCAGAGGCCGAGGATGACATCGAGACTCTCGACGAAGATCTCGCGGCTTAGCTCGGGCTCGGCGCCGACCATCTTGAACTCCCGCGGTTGATAGCCGCGACCGGCGCCGAAGTCGAGGCGTCCCCCACTCAAGACGTCCACCATGGCCCAGTCCTCTGCGATGCGGACGGGATGCATGAACGGAAGGATCGTCACGGCAACCCCAATCCGCAGCCGCTTCGTACGCTGCGCGATCGACGAGGCAAACACGGGCGGCGACGGAATCATCCCGTACGGAGATCCGTGATGCTCGCCGAGCCAGACGTAATCGAAGCCGAGCTCTTCCGCGTAGTCGACCTGCTCGAGGAACTCGTCGTACGCCTTCGCGTGATCGTCGTGTGGGCACGAGCCCAGGATGAAAATGCCGAACTCCATCTCTGTCCCTTCTCCTGGTTACGTCCGCAGACCATCGCTGTACGAAGCCCGTGAACGGTCGGCGCTAGAGCGAGATACTAATCGATTAGCCATCGCTGCGCCCATGCCTGGACGGACGTCTACGCGCCTCGTCAGGCGGGTTCTCGCGTCGGGTGAAGCCGATCGGCCTGGAAGTCGCGCTCGTTGACGAAGACCGCGTCGAGCGTGCGCCACGCAAGCAGAACGCAGCCCGTCTCTGGCGGCTTTGCGTCGACGCAGTGGATCGAGCCGGGCATGCGATCGAGGTAGTAGCCCTTGGTAGCGATGAGCAGCTCGCCCTCGGAGTCGGTCGCATCCGCGAACTCGCGGAGCCGGAGCTCGCCCTCGAGCACGAAACCGAACTCGCGGAAGGTGTGGGACTTCGGCGTCTGGTCGAGATAGCGCAGAGGGCTGGCTGGCAGCCACGTCAGCGCCACGATGGCGTGCCCGGCGGCGTCGCGGGAGAGAACCTTGATGCGGGCGCCGGCAATCCGCGGGTGTGCGTCCCAGTTCATGGCGCGTGTATCCAAGATTGTGAGATCGGCCCAATCCGTGACGGCCGGCTGGTCTGATCCTGCTGCTGGCGGGTCATGCGCCACGCCTGGCTCTGTGCTTTCGGGAGGGGCGGCGCCCGACGGCACGCTGTGGTGGGTCACGGCCTCTTCGGCGACGAAGGCTCCCCCGGACGTCCTCCACGTCAGGACCTCGCTGCCAATGTGCGAGGCCTCGCGGCCAAGACCGTGCACGGTCATTGGCCGGCGGTCCATGTAGAAGCCCTCCTTGAACACGACGAGCTCCTGGAACGACTCAACGAGTGCCCCGACGTCATTCGCACGACCAAACTCCCAGTGCGGCAGCTCACCGCCGAGGAAGAAGGCAAATTCGCGCGACGCCTTGTGGTAGATGCCACCAGGGAAGTCCGGCTGCGACCTGCCCGCCGGGTACCAGACGATGCTGATCGTTGGCTCTCCGCCTGCGTCGTGAGAGAGCGTCTTCGTCCGAGCCTCAGCCAGGGCCGGGTGCTCCTGCCATTCGAGCTCGCGCGTATCGAGCACTCGTAGCCCGCGCCTGTCTCTCACGACCCCGTCTGACTCCGATGCCGCCTCCATGTTGCTCTCCCTTCAGGGCCGACTCGATACGCTTCGATCCACCAGCGTACGCGTATTGTGCTACTGGTACAAACCGCCAAGTCGCCCCTGCCCACGCCAGCAGGTGCGGCGCCGGCCCTCCAAACGAAAGGGTCCCTGCCGGACATGCGCTACGAGGCCCCGGGCTCGCTTGAGCAAGCTGTGCAGCTCCTTTCGAGGGCGACCGGCGACGCGCGCGTGCTGGCGGGCGGGACGGATCTGCTTGTGCAGCTACGCGCAGAGCAGATCGAGCCCGAGCTCGTAGTCGATGTCAAAGCGATCAGAGAGATGCGACAGATCGTCCATGCGGACGGGCGCTTCTGCGTCGGCGCAGCCGTTTCCGGAGCGGAGCTCGGAGAGCATGCGGCTCTTCGAGAAGCCTGGCCCGGCGTGGTCGAGGCCACCGAGCTGATCGGCTCGACCCAGATACAGGGGCGCGCCACGCTCGGAGGAAACCTTTGTAATGCGTCGCCCGCAGCCGATAGCGCGGTCGCCCTCGTCGCCGCCGGCGCCGTGGCGACTCTCGCCGGGCCAGCGGGCCGCTACGACGCTCGCGCCGAGGACATCGCCATTGGCCCAGGACAGACATCGCTCGGAAAAGGCGAGGTGGTTGTTTCCTTCACGCTACCGCCTCGGCCCCTCTACTCGGGCGACGCGTATCTGCGGTTCACCCCGCGGACGGAGATGGACATAGCGGTCGTTGGCGCCGGTGTCAACGTCAGCCTCGACGAGAGCGGGACGTGCGTGGCTGCACGAGTTGCGCTCGGGGCGGTAGCGGAGCGGATCCTGCTCGTGCTCGAGGCGAGCGACATACTGGTCGGCACGGCCCTCGATGACGCCGACCTCGAGTGCCTGGCGGCAGCGGCGAGCGCCGCCTGCCGACCGATCGATGACAAGCGAGGCACGAAGCCATTTCGCGTCAGCGTTGCCGGAGTGCTCGCTCGACGAGCGGCCCGGATCGCGCTCGAGCGGGCGCGGCGGGGCCTGTGACCAGACGGCACGTCTCGACCACCGTTAACGGTGACCCGGTCGAGTTCCTCTGCGAGCCGCAGCAGACCCTGCTCGACGTGCTCCGCGACGAGCTACGGCTGACAGGCAGCAAGGAAGGTTGCTCCTCCGGCGACTGCGGGGCGTGCAGCGTCACGCTCGACGGACGCCTCGTATGTGCCTGCCTTGTGCTCGGTGCTGAGGCCGAGGGGCGCTCGGTCGAGACCATAGAAGGCATGGCCGCGGGTGGCGAGCTGCACCCACTCCAGCAGAAGTTTCTCGAACATGCCGCGCTACAGTGCGGCGTCTGTACGCCGGGGTTCCTGATCGCCGCCCGATCCCTTCTCGACGCCAACCCGGATCCGACAGAGATCGAGGTCCGCTACTGGTTGGCGGGCAACCTGTGCCGCTGCACCGGCTATGACAAGATCGTCCGAGCCGTGCTCGCCGCGGCAACCGAGATGAATGTGAGCTGAGCGTGGCGACCACCGCGCAGACCAACCGGCCCTCCGAGCAGCCGGAGCTCAGCTGGGTCGGCACGCGCCCGGTGCGGCCGGACGGCGTCGAAAAGGTGACGGGACGGGCCAAGTTCGGCGCCGACCTTTACCTGCCCGGCATGCTCGTCGGCCGGGTGCTTCGCAGTCCGCACCCGCACGCCCGCATCCACTCGATCTGCACCTCGGAGGCCGAAGCCCTCCCCGGGGTGAAGGCCGTGGTCACGCGCGAGGACTTCGACGATCTAGCGCCGGAACTGGTTCCGGCGGGCGAGATGCTTGTCAACTATCGGGACATGGTCCGCAACGTTATGGCGCGCGAGAAGGTCCTCTACGACGGTCACGCCGTCGCGGCGGTCGCCGCGACCAGCGCCGCGGTTGCCAAGCAGGCGCTCAGACTCATCACGGTCGACTACGAGCCGCTGCCGCACGTGATCGACGTGATCGAGGCAATGAAGCCGGACGCGCCGCTGTTGCACGACGACCTCTTCACGGCGGGTGTCGAGCCCACCCCGGGCGCTCCGTCGAACATCGCCAAGCGCGTGGCGTTCACCCTCGGCGACACCGAAGCCGGCTTCGAGCAGGCGGACGTGATCGTCGAGCGCGAGTTCACCACCAGGCCCGTCCATCAGGCCTACATCGAGCCCCACGCCTGCGTCGCCAGCGTTTCGGAGGATGATCAGGCAGAGCTTTGGTGCTCGACGCAGGGCCACTATCTCGTTCGCGCCTTCTGCGCGAAGCTGCTGGGCCTCGATTCGTCGAAGCTACGCGTGACGGCGTCTGAGATCGGCGGCGGCTTCGGTGGCAAGACCGTCGTGTACCTCGAGCCGGTGGCGCTTGCTCTCGCTCGGAAGGCGCGCAAGCCCGTGAAGATGGTGATGTCGCGTGAAGAGGTGTTCCGCGCCTCGGGCCCGGCTCCGGGCACTCACGTCTGGGTCAAGATCGGCGCGACGCAGAAGGGGCGGATAACGGCGGCCGAGGCAGTGCTCAAGTACCAGGCGGGAGCTTTCCCGGGCTCGCCGGTCACGCCGGGCGCCATGTGCGCTTTCGCGCCCTACGATCTCGAGAACGTCGACGTCACGGGCTTCGACGTGATCGCCAATCGCCCGAAGGTTGCCTCGTATCGAGCTCCCGGCGGACCGATGTCGGAGTACGCCGTCGAATGCGTGGTCGACGAGCTCGCCAAGACGCTCGAGATCGACCCGCTCGAGCTCCGCCTCATGAACGCCGCCCGAGAGGGAACCCGCGCTGCCTACGGACAAAGATTCGGGCCGATCGGATTGATCGACACGCTCGAGGTGGCGAGAGGCCACGACCACTACCAGACACCGCTGGAGCCTGATCAAGGCCGAGGGGTGGCTTCTGGCTTCTGGTTCAATCTCGGCGCCGAGAGCTGCGCGTCGTTGCACGTCAACGAGGACGGGACGGTGGCGCTGATGGTCGGAACTCCGGACATCGGCGGCTCTCGCGCCTCGCTCTGCCTCATGGCGGCCGAGGAGCTCGGCATCGACTACCCGAAGGTGCAACCGACGATCGCCGACACGAGTTCACTGGGCTTCAACTTTCTCACGGCGGGTAGCCGAGGGACCTTCGCCACCGGCCTCGCGGTCGTCGAGGCGACGCGCGATGCAGTGAGGCAGCTCCGCGAGCGTGCTGCACAGATCTGGGAAGTTCCCGAGCACGCCGTCCGGTGGCAGGGGGGCGCGGCGAGCGCTCTAGGTGCAGACGGCGTGGGGAAGTCGCTGTCGCTCGGTGAAATCGCCAAGCTTGCGGGTAAGACCGGCGGGCCGATCGTCGGCCACGCCGAGCTCAACGCGCAGGGAGTCGCGCCAAGCTTCGGAACCCACATGGTCGATGTCGAGGTCGATCGTGAGACGGGTCTCGTGAGCATCGTGCGTTACACGGTGATACAGGACGCCGGGAAGGCCATCCACCCGAGCTATGTGGAGGGGCAATATCAGGGTGGGGCCGTTCAGGGCATCGGCTGGGCGCTGAACGAGGAGTACATCTACGGCGAAGACGGTCTCGTTCAGAACCCTGGCTTCCTCGACTATCGCATTCCGGTCGCCTCCGACGTACCGATGATCGACACCGTCATCGTCGAGGTTCCCAATCCACGCCATCCATATGGCGTGCGCGGGGTTGGCGAGACCCCGATCATTCCACCGATGGCCGCCATTTCCAACGCGGTCGAGAACGCTCTCGGCATTCGCTTCGCTGAATTGCCGATGTCGCCGCCTCGCGTGCTCGCAGCTATCGAAGCCGCGGCCGAAACGGACTGATGCCGTGGCGCGGGTGGTGCTGACCGGCAACCTGAGCCAGCTGGCCGGGGGCCAAACCGAGGTCGAGCTCACGGTGGCGACGGTCCAGCAGCTCTTCCGCGAGCTCGCCAAGCGCTTCCCGGACCTGGAACCTCACCTCCGCGAGGGCATTGCCGTGGCGATCGATGGTCAGATCTTCCAGGACGCCTGGCTCGAGCCGATTCCACCCGAGAGCGAGGTGCACCTGCTACCGCAGATCGCCGGCGGGTAGGTCGAGCTCCTCGGCCGTTTCGGGCTCGAACCGGGCGCTACGGTTGCGTGGCGCTGGGCGATCATGTCGACGCGAACCTCCGCAGAACGTTGTCCGTGATGCGGGACACGTTGTTGTCGTACCCGTTCTCGGGGAGACTCGTTCCCCACGCAATCGAGCCCGTCGCGAAGACGGCGCCTCCATTCGGATACTCGAAATAGAGCATGTCGGCCCGAACGCGCGGGCTGACGGTACCCCCTTGCTGGGAGTCGCTCCACATCACTTCCTCAACCACCGCCTGGTATGCGTCGGAGTGCCCATACGACGACGCGAGCAGCAACGAGTGAGGCGGTGTGCCCAATGCGTGGTCGGCTCGGTCGAGCTCGAACCCGGCAGCGCCGTCGAGAACGAGACCGAAGTCGCCGATCGGCTCGTCGCGCTCGATTCCCTCGAAGATGAACGAGGCTCGTTGATCGAAACTTCCATCGTGCCGGCGATAGGGCGAGGCTGTGTCGAAACCCTGGCTCGTAAAGCCGACTCCGACGAGACTCTGCGGACTCCTGCCGCGGTTGCGCCAGAGTCCTCCGAGCTCCCCAGTCGTGCTGTGATAGTTCTCACCCGAGGCCGATTCCCAGCTTCTCGTACCGGTGCGTCCGCGGCGCACCTCGATCAGGTGCGGGCGCTCCGCGTCGACGGAAGTGACCCGGTAGAAGCCGTTGCCGCCTAGAGGTACAGGAGTCTCCCGCCGCTATCGAGATACGCCTCGAGCGCGGTAAGCATCGGCTCCGTCCAGTACTCCGGATGTGAGCCCGTCACGAGAACGCGATAGGGCGCAAGCGTCTCACTCCCGCGCAGATGTAACGCCTCGTCGGTGATGACGTCGAACTCGTGACCCTTCGCCTCGAGCCAGTCGGTGACGTGCAGATCGGCGCTCAGCTGATGCGGTCCGCGGACGAGCGGGAAGTCGTAATAGGGCCGCATGTTGGTGATTGGTCGCAGCCGCGACGAGTAGCACGTTCCGCTCCCATCGGTATGAGGGTCGTACAAGCTCAGCAGCAAATTGTCGGCAGCGTAGTGGTCCTCGGTCCCGATGTGGTCGGCGAGATCGGCAGCCGAAAAATCGCTGAGATCGACGTTCTTCCAGCTGTTGTGCTCGTTCCCATACGCGAGATAGCCAAAGACCGGCACAAGAAAGGCGATCTGCGACGTCGGTGAGGCGCGTCCTGGCTGAAGGAAGAACGGGAGGTAATCGGTGCTGCCGTTGTCGGCCGTGAGCCGAACGGCATACATGCCGCTTCTCAACTCAGCCGGTACAACGGCCTCGAAATCGACGTCCCAGCCTGCCTCGTCGAGGTCGTCCCCGTGGAAGTGGATCGCGCCGTACTCGGCGGGCACCTCGTACTCGGCGGGCACCTCGTACTCGGCGGGCACCTGCTTGAAGTCGACCTCGCGTCCTGTCCAGTTTCGGCCGGTGACGCCCCTCATTGGCGCGTTGACGGTCGCGCCGTGGAGGCCGTGCGGTCCCGAATCTGTGATCTGCGTCGAGGAGATGTCTCGTGCGAAGTCCCAGCACGCCATCAGCGATTCGCCCACGTCCCCGGGCGAAGCACCGGCCATCAACCGCTCGACCTGGCCTGGATCGAGGGCGCTGTCGAAGAGGCAAGGGCGATCGAGCTTGCCGTTGAAATGTCCGGCAACGACACTTCGCGTGAGCCCGCTGCCATCGCAGTAGCCGGCCATGATGAACGGAGCGTCGGTCTCTCCGATGGCGAGATCGTCAGCTTCGACGGCGCCGTCGAAGCTGCATGACTCGTGGCCCGGCCAGGGCCGAAGTGGTTGTTGGTAGAGAGCTGCTACTCCGGTCGCGCGATCGAAGGAGCCCGCGACTGAGTACCAGGCGGAGGCCCTGAGCGGAACGTTGCTGGACCACTGGGCACTGCGGCCAGCGCCGTCTCCGGCCCGAAGACACAGAGATCCGCGCTCGTCGAGGAAGAGTCCGTACCCACGCTCGCTCGACGCCGACCACTTTGTGAGAAGTCCCTGAACACCCCGTGTCGGCGTCGTCGCAAAGATCCAGGCTTGCAGCGTGAAGCTGGTGATCTCGCCAAGGAGGACATCGTCAGCCACGGAGACGTAGGAACCGCGCTGAAGGACCTGTTCACGGCCTGGGTAGGAACCAGAGAACGCGGGCTCGGGGAGATCGGTTGGCCGCTCAGGGCGGTGTGTCAGACGCACAAGCGACGCCGTATAGCCTGGCCGCTTCGAGCTGACCATGAAGCGCATCGTGTCGCCTGGCACGACGACCGATAGCGGGTCGCTGTAGCCAACAATGTCCATCTGACGATCAACACCAGACAGGGGCGAGGCCGCGAAAGTCGACGGCCCCGCCCCGCTGGCGTCTCTCAGCTCAAGCTTCGCGTTTGCGTTACTCGAGCCTCATGTCCACGTAGTTCGTCCCATCGTCGGGGCCGCCACGCCAGCCCGTGATTCCGGCGCGGTAGGCGATCGCCGCGGGGGCCTCCGCAATCGGGATGGTGGGCAGCTCAGCCGCCAGGACTTCCTGCATCTGGTCCATAAGCGCGATCCGCTCGTCACCGGCCGATACCGAGGCCTGCGCGTACAGGTCATCGAATTCGGCGTTGACCCAGTTGCCGCCGTTGCAGAGTGCGCCGTTCTCCGTTGAGACGTAGAAGAGGAGTGACGCGTAAACGGTGTCTGGCACGAACGCCTTCTCGTCGTCGCGCAGAACGATCGGCAGATCCTTCTCGTTGCAGTGCCGACTCTGGTACTCGACGGTGGGAATCGGGTTCAGCGTAATCGGGATGCCGGCCTCGGCCAGGCTGGTCCGAATCCTGTTCATCAGCGGCTCGAGGGTGTCCGATCGCTCTGCGATGTAGAAGATCTGCAGACCCTCGGCGAACTGCTCGAGTCCTTCACCGTTCGGGAAGCCGGCATCGGCGAGTACCTGCTTTGCCCGTTCGATATCGGTGCTGAACCGTCCTGCCAGCGTTGGCTTATAGCCGGTGGACGCTGAGACGACAAAGCCTTCATGGAACAGAGCGATGTCGTTGTAGTCGTCGCGGATGATTGCGTCGTACGGAATTGCGTAGGCCATCGCCTCAGCAATTTGCTTCCCGACCGGCAGGCTCCAGGGCTCGAAGTTGAAGTTCAGCATTAGCTGCGTGTAGCGGGTGTTGAAATGGAAGAGCAGGTTGACGTTCGGGTCGTCCTTCAACGTGCCGATGTCCTTCGGGCTCAGCTGCGTGATCATGTCAGCGTCGCCGCTCTGAAGGCTCGCGATTCGGTTCGCGATGCTCGGTACCTTGATAATCGTGACCTTCGTGAACTGCTCGGGCTGGCGGTAGAAAGCCTCGTTCGCCTCGAGCGTGATCTGGTTGCCCTTGTCCCATTCGGTGATGCAATACGGCCCGAAGGATCCGAGCCCCTCGGTGTTGGCGTAGTCGTGTGACCACGGGTCGTCGTCCGTCGCGTTGGCGAGCATGTCGACGCTGTCGAGCGGCCGCATCGTCGACACCGTCATGACGGCCGGGAAGAGGCCGTTCTCGTTGAGCTGGTTGATCTCGACGGTGTACTCGTCGATCTTCCGGACTTCGGCATCCGAGAGCTCTCCGGCCTCGGTGAGGACGCTTCCAACGGTCGCCAGGAACATGCCGATCGGCAACGAGCCCTCCGCGGACGCCTTGAAGCGCTGCCAGGTGTAGATGACGTCGTCAGCATTGAATTCGTTGCCGGCGCAGCTGATCACGCCCTGTCGCAGGTTAAAGGTCCACCTGGTGCCGTCCTTCTCCCAGGACTCGGCAAGGCGCGGCTCGAAGTCCTGATACGGCGTCTTGTAGTTGGGGAGGAGCACGCCGTCTCTTTCCTCCGCGACAGGCCACCACAACAGCGGCTCAGCGATATTGCCGTACAGGGTCAACAGCGCATCGTCGACGCCGCAGTTTCCCTCGGTGTTGAGGCACGGAGTGATTTCCTCATCCAGGTGGATGAGCTCGGTCTTGCCCGCCAGCGGGTTGTCCTCTGCGGGCTCGGGCTCCGGCGCCGGCTCTTCGGGAGCGGGCTCGGCCGGCGCGGGCTCTTCGGGAGCGGGCGCTGCGGGGGCGGGGTCTTCGGGAGCGGGCTCGGCTGGCGCTGGCTCCGGCTCCGCGGGAGCGGGCTCGGACGGCGCGGGCTCCGCACTGTCGTCACCGCCGCAGGCCGCGATTGCAAGAACAAGTGCCGCCGCCAGCGCGAAGAGGAGCACGAGCCTTCTTCGCCGTCTGTCGCCGTGCTGTTCTGCTTCGGTCATTTCCAAACTCCTCCTCCTCGACAAGTCGTGCGCTACGACGGCCTGCTCAGCTCAGAAGCTTCGCCGACCGCCGCCTCTATGGAGACGTCCACTGAGCGCATTAGTTGGCTCGATGGGGCGACCGTTCATAGGCGCACGACTATACAAAACAAAAGGGGATTATAGCGCTGAGTAACCATGAAGCCGGAACACTCCATAACCCGCGACTCGTCCTGCCCCCCTCTCAAGCCTGTAGGCTGCCCCCTCCTAGGAGGATTGCGTTCCGTGGCGTCAAAGAAGGGCTACTCTTCCAGGCTCCTACTTGACATCGTGATCATTTTGTGATAAAGGGATTCCCAACAGAGACCCTGCGCCGAGGAGCTGGTGATGGCTAGCGTCCATGATGTTGCTGCCTACATCTTGAAACACGGCGGAGCCATGAACACATGGAAGCTCCAGAAGCTGGTCTACTACTGCCAAGCTTGGCATCTCGTGTGGGACGAGGAGCCACTTTTTGAGGAGAGGATCGAGGCGTGGTCTAACGGCCCAGTTGCTCCCGATCTCTACAAAGTTCACCGGGGGCAGTACCGAGTGACGGAGTGGACGCAGGGAGACATCCAGAACCTCACTACTTCTGAGAAGGAGTCAATCAATATCGTCTTGAGAGACTACGGGAGCGAGACCGGGTTCGCTCTCCGGGCGCTAACGCACAGTGAAGATCCCTGGAGGGACGCTCGGGGAGACTACGAACCGGGGGAGCGCTGCAGCGAAGAGATCACGACCGAAGCGATGGCAGAATACTACGGATCTCTATAGAAAATGACAAAGAAAACCAAAAAACAGGCTAGGACTGATCTCGGTGCCAAAAAGACGGTACGAGACATGTCTGCTAAGTCTGAGCCTAACAAGCAACTCCCTGCGCCTGCCTATTTCAATACCCGCTCTAAACAACGGTGAGCAAAGACCCAACGACTATTGCTACGATTTCTATCGCGAGGAAAGAGGCTGCCCAAACTAATAAGTTTCTTTTGCTGTCTAAGAGTTCCGCGTTAATATCTAAGGCAGTTATGATGTATTCGAGCAGCTCCCCCTTTATGTTTACGGATTCAGATTCCTCGCCCAGCTCACCAAAGAATCCTGCCGTCTGATAATCTGTTTGGGGAACAAGCAGCTTTCTGAGGAATATCCCCCAGATTGCTGAGGCGGATGCAGCAACAAAAGCGGCAGCGGCCAACGCAATGAGAGCAAAGGCCGCATGATCGAAGTCGTCGCTCTTGACATCGCTGAGCGGCAGCGGGCTACCTAATCGCGTGACCCCCATGGCAAGCCCTCCTGCCACGACCACTGAGGTCAGCAGCGTGTCCGTTGATCCAGCAGATTTAAGCTGCTTGTCTGTTCCATCTTTGTAGAACTCCAGGAGAAAATCAGTCTTGTTGTCGGCGAAATCTGGGGTAATGTGCATATGAACTAAATGTCCTATCAGGTCTTAGTGGACATTGCCAGTATTGGGAGCTCACAAGCCGCCCCCTATCCCAGCGCACGACAGGCGCAGTACCTGTTTCTGTCTCCATCCCAACGCCAGCAGCAGCCTGCTCAGCACGCACAGGTCAACGTGGAGCTGTACACCTCCTGCGCGCTGCGGATAAATGGCGCGGGCAGGATACTCCCCAACTCTGATGGTGCCGGGGGTGGTTACTGTACTTGACACGCGGTGCTCTGGTTACTATACTTAGCTCAAGTGAAGGGAGCTAGGACAATGACGCAGAAGGGACCAGGCCAGCACCACCGCGAAGGGATCAGCATCCTCGAAATCACCCGGATGTTCCCTGACGATGAGACGGCCGCCGAGTGGTTTCGTAGCATCCGCTGGCCTGACGGCATCGAGTGCCCTCACTGCGGGAGCGACAACGTGCAGGACGGCACGACACATCCGACGATGCCGTACCGTTGCCGCCCTTGCCGCAAGTTCTTCAGCGTCCGCACCGACACTGTCATGGCCGACTCAAAGCTCGGCTACCAGACGTGGGCCGTCGCGATCTACCTACTCAACACCGGCCTCAAAGGCGTCTCAAGCATGAAGCTTCACCGCGACCTCGGGATCGCGCAGAGCAGCGCCTGGCACCTCGCGCACCGCATCCGCGAGTCCTGGCAAGTCGAGCAGCCCCCGACGTTCACCGGGCCAGTCGAAGCGGACGAGACCTACGTGGGCGGCAAGGAGAAGAACAAGCACGCGCGCAAGCGCCAGCACGCGGGGCGCGGCCCGGTCGGTAAGACCGCCGTGGCGGGAGTCAAGGATCGCGCTACGGGACGCGTCAGCGCGCGCGTGGTAGAGCGCACGGATAGCACGACGCTCTCTTGTGTGACCAGTGCAACCGCGTGAAGGGAGATCGAGGCATGGAGTACTTGCGGACGAAGCTACAGCTCACCGCGCAAGGAGCGAAGCCATGACACACAAGAAGGCGAAGAAGAAGGACAGACCGCCCAAGTACCCGATGCCCGAACCGATCCCCGACACGCCCGAAAACGTCGCGCGAGCGATCCTCAACACCAAGCCCAAGCCTGACAGCGAGTGGGAATACCTCAAGAAGTACCCGCGCCGCGGCCGCTCCTAGCCCCAGCTAGCGGATGGTTACTCAGCGCTATAATCCCCAAACAAAAGCCGGGGAGCGGATTCAAGAATCCCGCGACCCACGGCAAGCGCCGCGTCCACCGACACGGGTGGTGCGATCAGAGCGGCGGAGCGCCAGGCAGTTCAGATTCGTATGGCGGTTGGGCAGCCGGCGCTCCCCCCTCTGGCCGAGTTCGATTAACCTGATGCCCCGCCGGGCAGCGGCGGCAGCTAGAGCGAGGAGGAGATATGGGACGTCTGGACGGCAAGGTCGCGTTGGTCACGGGCGCCTCGCGCGGTCAAGGCCGGGCAATTGCGTCGAAGCTCGCGAGCGACGGCGCCGATGTGGTGATCACCGACGTCGGTCGCGACATCGCCGGGCTCGACTACTCGATGGCGACCGATGAGGAAGCGCAGGAGACCGTCGCGCTTGTTGAAGAAGCCGGCCAGCGCTGCCTTGCGCTCGTCGTGGACGTGCGCGATCAAAGCGCGCTCAACGAGGCCGTAGAGAAGAGCATCGAGACGTTCGGACAGCTGGACATCATGGTTGCGAACGCCGGTGTCATCGACCTCAAACCCTTCTGGGAGATCACCGAGGAGGAGTGGTCGACGATCGTCGACGTTAGCCTCTCAGGCGCCTGGCGCAGTGCGAAAGCGGTAGCCGCCCACATGAGGGAGCGGTTCTCCGGGTCGATCGTCTTCAACTGCTCTCTCAACGGCATCCAAGGGGCCTGGAACTACGCGCACTACGTCGCCGCCAAGCACGGAGTTCTTGGCCTCATGAAGGCGGTCGCACTCGAGCTTGCTCCCTACGGCGTCCGTGTCAACGCGACGCTGCCGGCGATCATCGTCACTCCATTCAACGACCATCCAAAGATGTGGGCGCGGGTCGTAGGTCGCAAGGACGCAACCCGTGAAGAGTGGATCGACGCCATGCGCTCGTTCCATGCGCTGCGCGGCCGCAGCGGCCTGCCTGCGTCGGCCGTCGCAGATGCGATCGCCTGGCTCGTCTCGGAAGAGGCTCGGCACATCACGGGCGTAGAGCTTCCCGTCGACGCCGGGCATATGCTGCTTCCCGGGGCCAATCCAAGTCCAATACCAGGCGAGGGACCGGAGCACGACACGCCAGATCCTTGGCCCGTTGACCTGGTCTGAGCGTTCACGCCGACCTCAGGGTTGGGCAGGCGCGTGCGGGCGCTGGACACCGCACGACGAGTCACTCCGGAGCTGGGACCTCTCGGGTGGGCACGCCCATCAACTCGCGAAACGAGTTCCAGCCCTCGGCTTCCTCGGTGAACCCCTGGCCTCCGATGAGCCCTCCGTCCACGACCAGCGCGTGGCCGTTGACGAAGCTCGCGTCGTCGCTGGCGAGGTAGACCGCGGCTGCCGCAATGTCCTCGGGTCGGCCCGCTCGCTTGATCGGTTGAATCTCGGCGAATGTGTCGCTGATCGTCTCGGTAGCTTTGTCGGCCTCCTCCACACTCAGTCCGAATGCCTTGCCGAAGAGCGGCGTTACGATGCCGCCCGGGCAGATCGTGTTCACCCGGACGCCCCACTCGCCGAGCTCCATCGCTGCCGAGCGGGACAGATGGATCACTGCGGCTTTGGCTGCCGTGTAGACGTGGGGGCCGTAACCGACTCGCAGGCCCGAGATGCTCCCGGTGTTGATGATGCTCCCAGAGCGCTGCTTCTTCATGATGGCGGCCGCGTGCTTGATTCCGAGCAGGACGCCCTTGACGAGCACGTCCATGGTCTGGTCGTACCCCTCCATCGGCAGCTCTTCAAGAACCGCGTCGACGCCGAGAATCCCCGCGTTGTTGAAGATGCAGTCGAGAGTCCCCCAGGTGTCGACCGCCAGCCCGATCGCGTTCTCGACGTCCTTCTCGACGGTTACGTCGGTCCTGGCGTACAACGTGGCGCTCCCGAGCTCGTCAACGAGCGACACCGCCTTGTCATCGAGAATGTCAGCGATGACCACTCGCGCGCCCTCGGCGACGAAGCGACGCACGGTTCCTTCACCCATGCCGCTCGCGCCGCCAGTGATGACCGCGACTTTACCCTTGAGTCTGTCCATGACCATCGAAAGGAGTAGCAGGTGCCCGGACGACTTGCAGACAAGGTCGCGCTGATCTCCGGTGGTGCGCGGGGGCAGGGTGCAACCGAGGCGCGGGTCTTTGCGCGCGAAGGCGCGAAGGTCATGATCGGCGACGTTCTCGAGGCCGAAGCTGAACAGACCGCGGCAGAGATCGAAGCGGCTGGCGGCGCAGCCCTCCACGTTCGTCTCGACGTCACGAAGGAGGCGGACTGGCGAGAGGCCGTGGGTGCGACGGTCAAAGGCTTTGGCAAGCTCAACGTCCTGGTCAACAACGCCGGAATCCTGCGCATGGAAGGACTCGAAGAAACCACACTCGAGATCTGGGACGACGTGATCGCGGTCAATCAGACTGGCGTATTTCTCGGTATGAAGCACGCCATCCCAGCGATGCGCGACGCCGGTGGTGGTTCCATCATCAACATCTCGTCGACTTCAGGCCTGATCGGTTCGCCCGGTGCTTCTGCCTACCACGCATCGAAGGGCGCCGTACGGTTTCTTACCAAGGGTGCGGCTATTCAGTATGCGCGGGAGAACATTCGCGTCAACTCTGTTCACCCGGGCGTGATCACGACGAAGATGGTAACGGAGAACATCGCCAGGGAGACTCGCGAGCTCTTCGAGCAGGCCACTCCTCTGGGCCGTGAGGGCACCGTCGAGGAGGTCGCGAACGGGGCGCTGTACCTCGCTTCGGACGAATCGTCGTACATGACGGGAGCGGAGTTGATCCTCGACGGCGGCTACACGGCGCAGTGAGATCTCCCCTATGCGTAGCTTTCGCTTTGCTGTGAGTTCGATGATTCCGGTGGCGTGGGTGGCGTTGCTGATAACGTTTCCTAGTGCTTGGCTCATCCGGGCCTGGGCTCGCGGCCGCCGGCGGTCCGCTTATGCGGCGAGCAGCTCGTCGACCTGACAAGCCTCGATGGTGAGGTTCAGCTCGCCGTGGTCTGTTTCCGCGAGTGAGTTCAGGTCGGTTACGAGCCTTCTCGGGCGCGATCATGGGCTCTTGCTCCGTGAACGATCCCGACGGGCACCCTGTGGCAGAACACACCGGCCAGCCCCGGCAGGAAACGTCACCTAGAAACACCTCCGCCACTGACCCAGACACCAAGGCTCAGCGCTCCCAACCTCCAAAGGAGTAGATGCCGCTTCGCTTCGAAAGTGGGTAAGAACTGCCGGATTCGTGGGTAACCGCTCAAAGTCACTACCAGCAGACCCGCATGGATACAGGCATTCCGCGTTTCGCTAGACCCTCCTAGCGGACCAGCCACACCACCTGGGCCTTCTCCCCAGCCGAGTACCTCCTCGTGAAGGGACGCCTCGGCGACTTCTGTGTAGGCATAACCATACTCTCGCTTTCCAAGCTCAGAACCCTCCAGCAATACCAGGACGGTCCATACCCATCCACACACACATGCTCCCCAACAACCACCCCCCAAGCATAATTCAACCTAAGAAACTAACTAGAGTGCTCACGTACCGAGTGCAACGCCTCGGTGCCGCCCTCCAGCAGCCGGGTCGAGTCGTCTCGGGTTCCCGTGGAGTGCTCGCGTGTCTAGATGAGCCCGGCTTCGGAGAGCGGGCGTCTGGCCCAGGCGAACTGGTCCTCGTACCAGCCCTCGAGCGGAATGAGCGTCGTTCCGTAGCGGGAGGAGTGAACCATCCAGCCGCCGCCGAGGTAGAGGCCCATGTGTCCGACCTCGTCGGGGTCAGAGTCGGGCCCGTACTCACCGAAGAAGAGAACGTCGCCGGGTTCGATCGCCTCGCGAGTGACCCGCTGGTCGCGTCCGACCTCGCCGGACATCGCGTAGGAGGAGCGCCCGACGAGCACGTCGCCGAGGCCAGGCGCGTCGACGAACGGCTCGGACTTGTACACGTGCCAGATGAAGCCGGAGCAGTCGAAGCCGCCGGGAACGGTGTTACCGAGCGGCGCCTGCTGCGCGGTCGAGCTGCCAGCCCACACGTATGGGTAGCCGACAAGCCTCACGCCGCGGGCGAGTATCTGGCGCTGCAGCTCAGTGAGCTCGGGAAGCGCGAGCGCCCGGGCGAGTCGCCTGATCCCCTGGCGTTCCCACTTCTCGATACTCAGCGCACGCGCGACCGAGTAGGCGGCCTCGGCTCGGGTAACCGGATCGCCCGGCAGCAGCTCGCGCGATTCGTCGGGCTGCTTGTGGTTCTTGCGCAGGTGGAGCATCCGAGCGATCGTCTCGGGCGCGGCTCTCCGCGGCGGCTTCAGGCCGGCATTGACGAGCTCCTGGCGCACCTCCCTTACGGGCCCGACCATGCGTAGCGCCCGCACGAGCCAGGCGTCGAGCTGGACGAGCTTGACCGGACGGGCCGGATCCGACACCCTGATCGGCTTGCCGCGGATCGCCTCGACCACGGCGGCAAGCTCGTCCCAGGTGAGGAGCTCGTCAGGCCGGAACGTCTCGACGCTCTCCGCCATAAGGCCGGCAGCAACCACCGTCTCGATCTCCTCGGCCGCCCAATGGGCGTGCTGCTCGTGTTTGGCGCCATCGGCGACCGGCACCGCAACCAGCGCAAGCGCGAGCGCGAGCGTGAGGAGGATAAGCCGGCTTGAACGAGAACTACCGCCCAGGCGATCACCTTCCGCCTTGGTCATTAGCTGCCCCCCTGACTGCCCCCTGAGGCAGTTGGGTGTTGCTCTTGCGATCCTCGACAATCAGCACATGTAACACGGAACCACCGAGCCGATCAACCCCCTGCGTCCGACACGCCGGGCGTTTCGCTAGCCGTTTCTAGCCGATCGGGTTTGTGTTGTGCCGAACCGGACCGCGAGTTCCTCAGCGCTCGCAAGAAGGACGCCGGCAGCGCCGGAGTCCAGATCGCCGCGTGACACTCGTGCTGCGATCTCGATGCTCAGCAGCGACTTCCGAGGATGTCCCGGTGGCCGTGGATTTTCGTGGCGGCGGTCCCGGGTTTGGTGGTTAGGCGGTGAGGAGGATAGCGGGCTCCTCGTTCGCAGTCGGGACGGTGGGCTGATCGAGTTCGTGCTCGATCGCGATGACGAGTTTGGCGAGGTCGTGGTAGCCGATGATCCGACGGAATTGGTGTTCGGCTTCGAGCATCCCGGCCGCTGTCCAGCGCAGGCACATCTCGCCGGATTGCCAGCGCTTGGTGTTGCGGCTGGTGCGCCGGCAGATCTCGATCATCGACTCGCACGGGTTCGTGCTCTCGAGGGTGCGCTTCAGGTTGCCGCGGATCCCGAGCCGGGTGAGGGTGAGTGTCTCGTCGAGGCCTTCGCGCAGCGAGGCTGCGGCGCCGGGACGCGAGCGCTCGAGTTCCGTGGCGAGCGCGTGTAACTCGCTGCGCGCTCGCTCGTGGTCGTGCTCGGCCCAGGCCTGGCGGAGCCGACGTTTGATCGGAGGCCGGTCGCGCTCCGGGAGATGCTCGAGCACGTTTCGTTCCTTGTGGCGGAGACAGCGCTGGACGGGCGCGTCCTGGCCGAAGACATCGCGGATCGCTTTGCGCAGCGCCTTGGAGCCGTCGATCACAAACAGGATGCCCTGCTCGGTGTCGAGCCCACGCTCGACCAGATCGGAGAGCAGCGCCCTCGCCACGGTCGCGTTCTCGCTCGAGCCCTCCCACAGCCCCAGCGGGATCTTGACGCCCTCGGTGGTGATCCCGAGCGCGACGATGTTCGTGCGCCCTTTCAGCTCGATCCCGTCGAGCATCATCACCGCCAGCCTGACGTCGTCGAGGCGGCGGCTCATCAGCTCCTCAAGCGCCACGCGGGTGCGCTCAACGAACGCCCGCGACACCGACGACTTCGACGTCGAGCGCGCCTTGGTCTCGACGCCAGTGCCGACCGGCTCCTGCGTTCGCGCGTAGCGGCGCGTCGAGACGCCGGCAAGCATCCGCTCCAACACGACCCGCGAGAGCAGATCACGATCGGCGAAATGCTCGTACGTCGCCAGCCTGACCTCGCGTGATCCGTCCGCTGTGCGAACACGCGGCCGCTCAACCTGGACGCGCCGCCCGCCTAGCGTCACCTCCCCAGACTCGCGACCGTGACGGACCGCACTCCGGTCAAAGTCGTGCTTACCCCTCGGGCCGACAACGTGTTCGACCTCCTCCTCCAACAGTTCACTCATCACGCCAAGCCCGACCCCGACCGACAGCGCGAGCAGTCCCTCCCTCGCTGCCCCGACCAACTGCCCCAGCGCCTCCTGAACGCGCTCCGGCAAAACGGCCTCATCCAGGGTCGCCTCAGCGACCGGTACGTTGCTCCCCACGGCGGTTCCTCCTTCGATCTTCGAGCGGATCGCTCGCCACGCTCCCAACCGGAACGGACGGGCACGGAGGGACCGCCGCCCCTACAAAGATCTACGAACTACGGGACAACCCCGCGACTTCCCGACCCCGGGGTTTTTCTTTTGGGTGCCATTAGGTGAGGGATTGCCTTACCCAGACGCGACCCGCGACCCCGAACGGGGGACAAGGTTCGCCCCCTGGCTCAGCGACCCCGAATGTGTGGCGGTGCTGGCCGACCGATCGGGGCCTGACCGTGGGTGCGTTTGGCGGCGCGCACAGGGCGGCCGGCTTTTGGCACCTTGTGGTCCCCTACTACTGGCACTGAATCGCCCCGGGTAGTGCGTGGGCTCCGATCCTTGGGAGGATGGGGCCATGACAGCAGGAGAGCAGAGAAGGCCGGGGCGGTATCCGCGGGAGTTTCGCGATCGCACGGTGAGGATGGTGTTGGAGGCCGAGTCGGAGTCGGGGTCTCAGTGGGAGGCGATCTGTCGGGTCGCTGAGAAGACGGGGCCGACGGCGGAAACGGTTAGGAAGTGGGTGCGTCGTCACGAGATCGATTACGGCAAGCGGCCTGGCCTTTCGAGCGATGAGCGTGAGCGGCTACGGGAGCTCGAGCGGGAGAATCGCGAGCTTCGTCGGGCGAATGAGATCTTGAAGGCTGCTTCGAGTTTCTTCGCGGCCGAGCTCGACGGCCAGAAGAGATGATCGCTTTCGTCGAGGCCCGAAGGGAGCGGTTCGGGGTCGAGCCGATCTGCCGCGTGTTGGAGATCGCCCCGTCCACCTATGACTCGGCGAAGGCTAGGGGACCGTCTGTCCGCGCTGGGCGTGACGAGCAGCTCAAGCCGATGATCGCCCGCGTACACGAGAACAACTTCGGCGTGTACGGGGCCCGCAAGATCTGGGCGCAGCTCAACCGTGAAGGCACCCGTGTTGCGCGTTGCACGATCGAGCGGTTGATGCGCCAGCTCGGACTGCAAGGGGCTATCCGTGGTCGCCCGCAGCGCACAACACGCGCTGATCAGGTGTCGCGTCGCCCGGCTGACCTCGTCGATCGTGACTTCACTGCGCCCGGGCCGAATCGGCTCTGGGTCGCCGATCTCACCTACGTCAGGACCTGGTCAGGCTTCGCGTACGTCGCTTTCGTCACCGACGCCTACAGCCGCCGGATTGTCGGCTGGAACGCCTCCCGCTCGTTGAAGAGCGACCTCGCCCTTAACGCCTTGGAACACGCAATCTGGGAACGCCAGCGACATAACCGGGACCTCGACGGGCTCGTCCACCACAGCGACCAGGGCGTCCAGTACCTCTCGATCCGCTACACCGAACGCCTCGCCGAGAACCACGTCGTCGGCTCGGTCGGCTCCAGGGGCGACAGCTACGACAACGCCCTCGCCGAATCAGTGATCGGCCTCTACAAGACCGAACTCGTCAGAAATCGCGGCCCCTGGAAAGGCCTCGACGACCTCGAGCTCGCCACGCTGGAATGGGTCGACTGGTACAACCACCGCCGCCTCCATGGCGAACTCGGACACGTCCCGCCCGCCGAACAGGAGACCAGCTACTACGCTCAACAACCCTCAACAACAAAGGCTGAGACTCAAACTAAACAGCCTGCGTAAAACCCGGGGCGATTCACCACACCGAAGCAACCGCCGGCTGTCTCTTAGCTTCCAGGCGGGTGCAGACTGGATCTTGGTGCAGTCAGAGTGCTGTCCTCGAAGAGATGCTGGTACTTGGAGTTTCGGGCACGAAGCCGGATCTGGTAGCTCGGGGGCGGGCGGCCATCGCCCGGACGCCGCCAGAGGCCGCGGCTTGCGATCTCTCTTGCGATCTCATCCCGCGCCATCCAGCCGCGGCCGCTCGTACGCAGCACCTCAACCATCGCCTCATGCAAGGTACGAAACTTGGTCATGCCCACCTCCTCCTTCTACACGACGGCGCAACAGCGTCAAGCCATCCGAAGGCAGGCCGCCGGAGAAGCATCCTGGCTGCCTGAAGTGTTTTTCCGATAGAGTCTGGGTCTCAGAGTATGGGTCTCAGAGTATGGGTCTCCGAGGTGCTGTCCGAGGTCCAGGGGGAGGGTGATTCTTCGCAATCTCTCTGCCGTGAGAGAACAGAGCAAACTTGTCGCGGTGATGGAAGCCATCGACACAACATGGACGAGGCGGTTGCATGGAACTTCAAACGGAGCGTTTCGGAGACACGTTGGTTGCAAAGACTGGAGAGCGAGTTGATGGCGCTAATGCCAGAGACTTTCAAGTTGCTCTAGAAGCTGCTATCGATACCAATGACAGCGCTGTAATTATCGATCTGGAACAGCTATCTTATATCAGCAGTGCAGGCCTTCGGGTCATCCTCCTGACAGCCAAGTCACTGCGAAGTCGAAATGCCAACTTCGCCGTCTGCTCTCTTTTAGATACTATCCGAGAAATTTTCGAGATTAGCGGTTTCGACAAGATAATCACCATTCACGATTCTCGAGCTGAGGCCCTTGCTGACTTCAGCAACTAGTCAGCCCGTATTCTACGTGAGCAGCCAGCGCTAAAATTCCTTCGCTGGAAACTTCACCCACCTAAAAATAGAAGCGACACAAGCCAGAAATCATGCAAGAACCGTACAAGATCCTCGTGGTCGACGACGAGCCGGACTTGGAGCCCCTCATGCTGCAGCGCATGCGCCGGAACATCCGAGCGGGCCGCTACCGCTTCGTCTTTGCCCAAAACGGCGTGGAAGCTTTAGAGAAACTCAACCAAGACGGCGAGATAGACATGGTGCTCTCTGACATCAACATGCCTCAAATGGACGGCCTCACCTTGCTAGAGCAAATCCCAAAGGTTGATCCTAACATCCGTTCCGTCATCATCTCCGCGTACGGCGACATGAGGAACATTCGCACCGCGATGAACCGTGGCGCCTTTGACTTCGTCACAAAACCCATCGACTTCGAAGACTTACAGGTGACCATAGATAGGACGCTCCGCCACATGGCTGAGTGGCGTGAGGCCCTTCGCTCTCGTGACAAGCTGGTGGTGCTGCAGAACGAGCTGGATGTGGCCAGACGGATGCAGCAATCTATTCTTCCGGCGCAATTCCCCCAAGGTCCCGGCTACAGCGTCCACGCCAAGATGGTGGCAGCGCGGAACGTGGGCGGTGACTTCTATGACGTCCAACCCTTGAGCGACGGCAAGATTGGCCTGGCCATCGCCGATGTGTCAGATAAGGGCGTGCCCGCGGCGCTCTTCATGATGTCCAGCCGCACCCTGCTCAAGATCATTGCCATGGAAGCCAGTGACCCCGGCCTCGTGTTGCAGGAGGTGAACCAGCTCCTGGAAGAGGACAACGAGCCGGGAATGTTCGTCACTCTCGTGTACGGGGTGTACGACCCCTCCAGCCGTGAGTTGACCTACGCCAATGGAGGGCACAACAGCCCGCTGGTCGTGCACCGTGACGGCACCTCTAGCCTCCTGCCCCTGACCCAAGGCATAGCCCTGGGTGTTGTGCCCAATCTCCGTTACCCTCAGAACACCGTACATCTCAGCGTCAGCGATACGGTCGTCTTCTACACCGACGGCGTCACTGAGGCCATGAACAACCAGGGAGAGGAGTTTGGCCTTGAACGCCTTCGCAAGCTGTTTGAGACTTCTGCTCCTCCTCAAGATCCTGAGCAGGCCAACCTGATGGTCTTCGAAGCCGTGAACGCGTTCGTAGGCGACACCCCTCAGTCTGACGATATCACCTGCCTCTCCCTCTCTTGCAGCGAAGTTTGACCTTGAGCGCGAGGCTGTACCTCAAGATAGAACCCCGCCTAGACGAACTGAAGCGTCTCGTCGCCGCGGTAGAAGACCTGGGTCGACGGGACGACTGGCCTCCTGACCTCGCCTTCCAAGTGAACCTGGTGCTGGAAGAGATAGTGATCAACGTCATAAACCACGGCGGCAACGATGGGCTCCGTGAGATCGAAGTTATCCTCACCTCAGAGCCCACGGTTCTTACGATTGAGATTACCGACGACGGCAAACCCTTCGATCCTCTCAAGGATGCGCCCGTCCCTAACCTCGCGGCACCCCTGGAAGAGCGACCTGTGGGTGGTCTGGGTATTCATCTAGTCCTCGTGATGATGGATGAGGTTCGCTATGAACAGGATGAAGGGAGAAACCGACTCACGCTGGCCAAGCACAGGGACCCATGAAGCGAGTCCCCCGTTTCCCCACGGATATACTCTTTGTTTTAGGCATAGGCGGGACGGTTCTTGCTCTTGGGATCGGTCTGGGCATCTGGTTTCTTCTCAGCAGTCCTCAGGATGTGGCAGACAACGTTGCCGTGGTACAAGAAGGCGCAGCCGTAGATACAAGCACCTCTCCACCAAGCCTTTCTCCACCACGCATTGGCGTCTCCGACCACCACATCCTCTTTGGCCAGTCCGCCGCCTTCAGCGGTCCGGCTCAGGAGTTGGGGAAGAGCATGGGGCTGGGAATCGAGGCGGCCTTCCATGAGGTGAACGAGAAAGGCGGTGTGTACGGGCGACGGTTGGGTCTCGTCTCCATGGACGACGCCTACGAGCCGGAATCTGCCATCGCCAACACACTCCATCTTGTCGAGGAGGAGGGGGTCTTTGCCCTCATCGGCGCCGTTGGAACCCCCACCTCACGTTCAGCGGTCCCACTGGCGGCAGCCAAGGGAATTCCCTACATCGCCCCCTTCACCGGCGCCGCGTTCCTTCGAGACCCCATGTGGAATAACGTCATCAACCTGCGCGCCTCTTACAACCAGGAAACAGAGGAGATGGTGGCCCGTTTGACGGGTGACCTGGGACTGGAGCGCATCGCCGTCATGTATCAGGACGACTCCTTTGGACGCGCCGGGTATCGAGGGGTAAGAAGCGCGCTCGAGCGCCGAGGCATGGAGCCGGCGGCCATTGGCATCTACCCAAGGAATACCATGGCGGTAAAGACGGCCCTTTGGGATCTGAGCCAGGGCTCTCCCCAAGCAGTTATCCTCGTAGGGTCCTACCAGCCAGTGTCAGAATTTATTGCCTGGGCGCGGCATACCCGCTTGGATACGGTCTTTATGACCATCTCCTTCGTCGGCAGCAACGCCTTGGCCACAGAGCTAGGGCCCGACGGCGACGGGGTGTTTGTTACCCAAGTGGTGCCCTTCCCAACGGACGGCTCCATCCCTATCGTGGCCTCCTATCTCCGCGTCCTCGCGGCCTACTCCCCCGAGAGCATACCTGGCTTCGTCTCTTTCGAAGGCTATCTGGCCGGCAGGTTGGCCATAGCTGCGGTGGAAGGCTGCGGGCAAGCTGTCAACCGAGTCTGCTTCCTGGACAGCCTTCGGCGCAGTACCATCATCGATCTGGACGGCTTCCATCTCCACTACGGAGAAGGCGATAACCAAGGCTCCGATGCCGTCTTTCTCACAGTCATCGGCTCTGACGGTCAGTACCACGCCATCGAGAATCTGCGGGACACAGAGCTGTGATCGGGCGACTACAGCGGCTGCTGGAAAGTCGCTTTCGCATCTCCACCCAACTACACCTGGCCATCTGGGGCGCGGTGGCCCTCACCATATCCGCCAGTATCGTCGGATGGTTTTTCTTTAACCGCGTCGGCGACTTTCAGAGTCGTGTCAACGAGGAAAGCATTCCGGAGATGGCCGCCGCCTTTGGTGTTGCCCAGTACAGCGGAACCCTGGTGGCAGCTGCCCCGCGTCTGACCGCGGCAGCAACCACGGAGGAGTTCGACCAGGTTGCTCTCAGCATCGAGGATGCATACCAGGCCTTTGAGAATCAGTTGGCTCTGCTAGAGGAGGGCGGCGCCGGAGGTGAGGTCTTTGCTGAGGTTCGTCTTCTGGCTGACAGCCTCATAGCGAACATTGAGGCCATCAAGAGGGAAAAGGCTGAGTTCTTTGCCCTGACAAGGGATACTGAAGCCCTGGGAGCGGAGCTGGCGAAGCTTCGCGGTCAGCTAGACCGCACGGTGCTCCCTGCGATCGATGACCAACTCTTCTATACGATTACCGGTTATCGAACCCTCGGCGAACCTGCGGTCCCTCGCTCAGAGCACTTCTCCGAGGAGGAGTTCGGCACCTACCGTCACCTCGCCCAGCTACAGGCGGATGGGAACGTTGCCACAGAGCTCTTGGCTAATGCTTTCACCCTTTCTGACCCGTCCTTGATCGAACCACTGCGCGAGCGATTTGAGGCCGCTGCCAGCCGCATAGATCGAAACCTCTCGGCCCTTGAAGACTCTCCCGTGCAGGCCGAGGTGTCACCGATCCTCGCCAGGTTATTCGAGTTGGGACTTGGCGATGATAGCGGCTTTAACTTACTTGCCCAGCGCCTTTTGCTGGCCGAGCGTCAACAGGACCTCCTCGAGAGCAACCAAGACATAGCCATCAACCTGGTTGGGCGTGTGGACGAGTTGGTGAATGCCTCCCGGGCGAGAGCCCAAGAGGCAGCGCAGGCTTCCAGCCAGGCCATTTTCACCGGGCGCACCCTCCTCTTGATCATCAGCGGTATCACCATCACCGGTGCTTCGCTCATCGCTTGGCTCTTCGTCGGTCGCATCCTGGTTCGTCGTCTGAAATTGCTCTCGGAGTGGATGCGGCGCATGGCCGCGGGTGATCTGGAAGCCCGCGTAGAGATCGGAGGGCGCGACGAGGTGGCCGATATGGCCGCCGCCTTGGAGGTGTTTCGCCGTCACGCTCTGGAGGTCCAGCGTTTGAACCTCGTCGAGAAGCTGGCAGAGGAGTTGAGTGGCAAGAACGAGCAACTGGAGAGCGTGCTGGCAGACCTTCACCGCGCCCAGGACCAGATCGTCATGCGGGAGAAGCTGGCAGCCCTTGGTGAGCTAACGGCCGGCGTGGCCCACGAGATACGGAACCCTTTGAACTTCGTCAAGAACTTCTCTGACGTCTCTGAGGAACTCCTTACGGAGCTGCAAGAGGCTCTCAAGGACGCAGATGCGAAGCTAAACGACGACCAGCGCGAGCTCATAGAAGAGATCTGCACAGATCTCAGCGACAATCTCGAACGCATCCGGTCCCACGGGGAGAGGGCCAACCGAATCGTCCATGACATGCTACGGATGGGCAGGGACACCGGCGAGATGCAGCCAACCGACATCAACAACCTCCTGGACGAGCACGCCCGTCTTGCCTACCACAGCGCCCGGGCGACCGATCCGGACTTCCAACTAGACCTGCGTCAGGACCTCAGCCCCGATATGGGTGAATTGGAAATGGTTCCCCAGGAGCTCGGCCGGGTCTTCCTGAACATGGTGAGCAACGCCTGCTATGCCACCGACGAGAAGCGATGCAGCGGCGTCGTAACGGGAGATGACGGTGCACCCTACATGCCAACTCTCTGGCTTACCACCCGCCGCGGCGAGGACCACGCCGAAGTTACCATTAGGGATAATGGGAGCGGGATTCCCCCAGATGCTATCGACAAGATCTTCAATCCCTTCTTTACCACCAAGCCCACCGACCAGGGTACGGGGCTAGGGCTTTCCATGTGCAACGACATCGTCCGCCGCTACGGCGGTACCATCCGCGTGGAATCGGAACCAGAGGTGTTCACTGAGATGACCATCGAATTTCCCCTGAAGCCGCCTTCAGCAACCGAGGATGAACAGGAGGACTCCGGCGCGTTATGACTAATCTGTCGCGGCGGTACACAGTGAGTACAGACCACCCTGTGGTACTGTCGCAGTCGTGAACTTCAACGCGCCTACAACATTGATCCGTCCATCTACGACGAGATGTTCCTGCAAAATGGACGCCGAGGGAGCATTGTCGACCTCTTGTCGACGTGATTTACGAATGCCCCAAGTACCGCATACAGATGCGGGGGTTTTCCGCGCCCCGGTACGTGGGTTGGCATCTGCGGCACTGATCTGATCAGGACGAACGACGGCTTCCGAGTGCTTGAGGACAACCTGCAGGTTCCCTCCGGTGTTCTCCTACATGATCGCCAACCGTAAAGCGGGCTGCCCGGCAGGTCTCGTGTTGACCTAGTCAGACACCAATCTTGTACCAAACTTTGTACCAACCTGAGCTGATCTCAGCACGCCTGAGAGCACCTTTCATGGCTTAACCATGCTGTGTGGCGTCGTTGCGTGACCGTTCTGTCCGATGAGCGGTCGAGAGTGCGAAGCGACGGTGGAATGACCCACAACCATGCTGGCGGGATCTGTCTTGCCTTGAATCCGACCTGTCTGCCACCGTCGCTTCGCTCGACTGGCCGCTGACCTGATAGAAGCCTGCGTCCTTTGCCCGACACAGCCCTGTCCAGGCCTGTCGAGTGCCTCGATGAGAAGGAGGCTAGGTGATGCAGTGGACGGTCGCGATCGGCGTCGACACCCACAAGGACGTTCACGTCGCTGTCGCGCTCGACAGGCTCGGCGGCCAACTCGATAGCTACGAGATAGCGACGTCTTCGTCTGGTTACCGTTCCTTGCTTTGCTGGGCGCGGGAGCTCGGCGAACCAGCGGTCGCGGTCGAGGGCACGGGCAGCTACCGGGGCAGGGCTCGTGCGGTTCCTCGAGCAGGCGGGCGTCCCCGCGTAGGAGTGCGAGCGTCCGCGCCGGCAAGAACGCCGGCGGGGCAAAAACGATCTGACCGACGCCGGCCTGGCCGCGCGACAGCTCACGACCCTGGAGGGGCGCAGCGAGGCCACCCAGAAGAGGGCCAGGTGACACGGCAGGCCAACACGGGCAGGCCGCAGTGGTGATCTTCGAAGGTTGTCTTCTGGATGCATATGGGCTACAGCGTTGCCGCGTCTGGCCGGCTGGGCCGGCCCGATCACGCGAACGGCACGAACCCCTACTACGAAGAAGCGAAAAAGTAACGGTCGCTCAGCCGAAGCGATTCGCGTCAGCAGCGGCATAGCCCGCAACCCAGTCGTCGGCCTCACGCACGTAGCGAAGTCGCTCGACGAGTGCCGCCACCGACACGACAGGAATCGCACACGTCATCTCGCTCGCCGACATCCCTGTCCGGGCGCGACTCAGCATGCAGCCGACACTGGCGGTGACCTCGCCCTGCTCCTTCGCGATCGCGATGATGTGGCACTGCGGCTTGCCCTCGACGCGCAGGCTCGGCCATGCGTCGTGGAGCACCATGAGTTGCTTGGCGTTGAGACGAAGGAAGACCACGTCGGGCTCGACGGGAGTCTCGCTGAGCGGGCCGTAGACGATCGAGTCCGGGCGCGCCTTGACGGTAGGGATATCCGGCAACGCCTCCGGCGAGACCCATCCGCTCTCGACAAGCGCAGCGACGTCGGCTTGCCCGGCGGCTTCTTCCAAGGTTGTGAGCCCGTGGGTGAGGCTGCCGACGCTGCAGTTGCCGTGATCCTCAGGTGCCGTCGCGAACGTGCGCTCGGCCGCCTTGATCCAGAAGACACACCCCGCAGCGACACGGCCGGTTCGACCGTCGGGCGTGGGAGACGGGAACGGATCGTCGAAGTACGGTACGCCTTCGTGCGGCCCAGTGGCGAACGTGATCGCCAGCGGTGGGTGCGCAAGTCCCAACAGCCGCGTCAGCTCGCCAGCCACCACGTCGTATTCCGGCACTGCCGACACCGCCTCTGCTCGTAGCTTGCTCCGTCGCTTGCTCGACTGTGCTGCGACGGCCTGGGCGCCGAACGTTAGTGAACGCACCGGCCCGCGGTGGGTTCTTTTGGAAGATCGTCGCTGCCAACGGCGAGACACTAACCCATAATGAAGTCTACACGACGAAGGCCTCAGCGCAGCACGCGATATCCGTTGTCAAGGCAAACGCGGCATCTGCACCACGGACATTGGAGCTGCTTGATCTGGAAGAGGCTGCCGTCGTGGAGGCGCTGCCGAGGACACCGAACGGGCTTGCGGCGCTGCTCGGCGTAACCGGGCTCAACGTCCGGAACTTCCTGCGAGGGAAGTTCCCGCGATCGGCCGGGGAGCAGGGGACGAGGTGGCGGCTCGACGACGAGCAGGTGCAGGCGGTTCTCGAAGAGTCTGGGCCGATGCCTTCCCGGTCGGGGGAGCTCGCGGCCAGGTACAGCGGTTTCGTCGCGGTTCTGGACGAGATGATCGAGCGGCTGGAGGAGCGCGGCACCGAGCTGCGTGACAGGCTGGATGCGCAAAGCGTCGCCTGGTGGCTCGCCGACGGTGACCCGCCGGCCGAGTGGAGCGAGGATGACCAGACGGCTTTCCGCCAGTGGAGAGGCGAGACGGCCCCGCCGGGGCCCACGCCGCCACAAGGGGCGGTGTTCCCTGCTGTCCCCCAGGATGTGGCGGACGGGCTGTACCTGCCACAGTGGTGGCTTCAGGAGATCGCCGACCTGCTCAATCAGCGCCGCCAGGTTGTCTTCTACGGACCGCCGGGGACCGGGAAGACCTATATCGCGCAGCGGCTCGGCGAGCTCGTCGAATCGGTTGGGGGTCGTTCGAGCTTGTTCAGTTCCATCCGGCGTACAGCTACGAGGACTTCTTCGAGGGGTTCCGGCCCCGGGAGAGCGAGACCGGCAGCGGCGTCACCTATGCGTTGCGGCCGGGTCCGCTGCGTCTTGCCGCGAAACGGGCGACCGAGGAGCCGTCCAAGCCGCATCTGCTCGTCATTGATGAGCTGAATCGCGGCAACGTGTCGAAGATCTTCGGGGAGCTGTTTTTCCTGCTTGAGTACCGCGACCAGGCGATCCCGCTGCAGTACTCACCCCAGGAGCGGTTCTAGCTGCCGAGCAACCTGTATTTCATCGGGACGATGAACACCGCCGACCGCTCGATCGCACTCGTCGACTCGGCGCTGCGCAGGCGGTTCTACTTCGTGCCGTTTCTCCCTGCGGAATCGCCGATCAAGGACGTGCTGGAAAAATGGTTGCGCGCCGAGGGGCTGGACACTGAACCCGCCCGGCTGCTCAGGCGGCTGAACGAGGCGATCGGCGCCCAGGAGTTCTCGATCGGGCCCTCCTACTTCATGGCCGCAAGAGGCCCGGAGGGCGTCAACCTCGGCCGGGTCTGGCGGTTCGCGATCAAGCCGCTGCTTGAGGAGCACTACTACGGGACAGGGCGCAACGTCGAGGAGCTCTCGTTCGAAGCGCTCTCCCGCCAAGGCCAGGACATCCAACCCGAGGAGAGCCCGCCCGGGGACGACCAGGCTTGAACATCGAGCTGCAGGCCTGGTCGAGGAAGACAGCTACCCTCCCTGCCGAAACAGCGACGGCCCTGAAGCGCAGCGGCCTCGTCGACGTGCGGCTCGGCGCGGCGCCCGGGGAGTGGGAGCTGGTCAGCGACTCGAAGGTCGGCGTCGCCGTGGCCGAGGGTTGGGAGCTCCGTGTCCACCCGAAACTCGAGATCCCCAAGCTCCTGTTCCTGCTCGCCTACGCGCGCTCCCCCGACGGCTGGCGCGGCCTCGCCGGCTTCGGCAGGGAGCGCCAGCTCCTCGACGCGGTCGCCAACGGCTTCGCCGCCCAGTGCCAGAAAGCGTTCGAGCGCGGCCTGCTCCGCGGCGAGGCCAGGACCGACCTGCGGGGGCGGGTCCGCTTCGGCGACCAGATCGCCAGAGCCGCAGGCCTCCCGTTGCCGATCGAGGTCTCCTACGACAACTACACCGAAGACATCCCGGAGAACCGACTACTCCTCACAGCAACCGAGCTGCTGCTCCGTCTTCCGCGGATCGGGGATCGCGCCCGCCCCCAGCTGCTCGCCGCTCGCGCACAGCTGGAGGCCGTCAGGCTCCTACGAGACAGGAGCGAGTTCAAGGCGCCGCCGGTCACCAGGCTGAACAAACGCTACGAAGCCGCCATGGCCCTCGCCGAGCTGATCCTCCGCCACGCCTCGGTGACCGCCAGGCAAGGCCAGGTCGTCTCCGCGTCGTTTGTGTTCGACCTCGACAAGGTCTTCGAGGACTTCGTCTCAACAGCGCTCAAAGAGGCGCTCCAGCCGTACGGGGGCGAGGTGAGATTCCAACACCCCGACCGGCTCGACGCCCACAACCCCGCCGCTCTGCGGCTCAAACCCGACATCACCTGGTGGTCAGCCGGCCGCTGCCTCGCGGTGATCGACGCCAAACACAAGTCGATCGCACACCACGCGATGCCCAACGCAGACGCCTACCAGATGCTCGCCTACTGCACCGCCCTCAAGCAGCGACAAGGGTTCCTCGTCTACGCCAAAGACAGCGGCCAACAACAACGCCGACACATAATCCGCAACTCCCCCTACACCATCAACGTGCGCACCCTCGACATCGAAAACGAACCCGAAGCGCTCCTCGCCCAAGTCGACCAGCTCGCAAACGAACTCGCCGCCTCAGCCCGCCTCACCCCAAACGCCCACGCCGCGTGAACGACTAGCAAAACCAGGAGAACAGGCGCCGACGATCGGGTGGGCCCATCAGGGCGGAACCACACTCCCAGGCCGCCAGCACCCGCTGCCTCCAGCATCTCGCGGACCAGCGAGCCGCGGAGGAAATGCGGGACACCGCGGTCGGCTGGATGACGAAGCTGCCTGCCCAGAGATCCGAGTCGTCGCGCAAGCAAAGCTCCTCGATCCGACCCCGGCGCTCTGGACCAGCCAGCCAGGGCGCGCGGCCGCAGAAACGCGGCGCCGATCCCCAAATCGCGCGACCACGCGCATGTCGTTCGTGTGACGTCTCCGAGGTTCCAGATGGTGAACTGGGGAACCCCAGCGGGAGGCTCGCAGAACAGTACGTGTAGGCCTACCAGGCTGGACAAGACCGAGGGCCTTCGTCGTGGGCTTCCGGTTGGGCCTCTCACCGGTTAACCGGTCCCGTGGAGTTGGAGTTGACCCGGTCTGGTTGACATCGCGCAGTGTCCCGGGTTTGGTGGGGTCGGGTTTCTGGGTTCAGGCGGCTGTGGGTGTGTTGAGTTTTTCATATTCGATTGGTGTGAGCATGTCGAGGCTGGAGTGGCGTCTGCGGCGGTTGTGGAAGATCTCGATGTATTCGAAGATGGCGTTGGCGAGCTCGACCCTGGTTTTCCAGCGGCGCGTGTTCAAGAGTTCGATCTGCATGCGTGACCAGGATGCTTCGATCATCGCGTTGTCGTAGCAGTCGCCGACCGAGCCCATCGAGGGGACGAGCCCGGACTGGCGAGCCCTTTCGGTGAACGCCCAGGAGGTGAACTGGGTGCCGTGATCGGAATGGATCATGGTGCTGCCGCGCTGGGCTTCGCGTTGTTCTATGGCCATCCCGAGCGCGTTGGTGGTGAGCGCGGCGGTCGGGTTGTGGCTGATCGACCAGCCGATCACGCGTCTGCTGTAGGCGTCGAGAACGACCGCGCAGTACACCTTGCCCTCGCGGGTCGGGTGCTCGGTAATGTCGGTCAGCCACAGCTGATTCGGGCCTTCCCGACGGAATCTGCGGTCGACCAGATCGTCCGCGCTCGCCTGGCCCGGCATCCCTCGTCGTTTCGGCGCTCCCGTGCGACCCGCGATGCCCGCGCGGCGCATCAGCATCGCGACCGCGTTGTGACCAACCCGGATCCCGCGCCCGAGGACCAGCTCGGCGTGCACCCGTCTGGCGCCGTAGCTGCCGTAGGCGGCCGCGTGCACCTCGCGGATCACATCGGTCAGCCACGCATGGCGAACCGTGCGCGCCGATGGCGGCCTGCTTCGCCACGCGTAATAGCCCGCGCCCGATACACCAAGCACGCGACAGGCAACCTCGACGGGTAACCCCGCGCCGGCGATCACGGCGATCGCCTCGAACCGCCTTTTGGGCGCACCGACTCCTTCAACAACTCCGTGGCGCGGCGATGAACCGCGACCTCCGTCTCGAGCTCCTTGATTCTCGCCCTGGCCGCGCGCAGCTCCTCGCGCTCCTCAGAGCTCAACCCGGGCAGCTCGCCCCGATCGATCCTCTCCTGACGGCGCCACGAGTAGATCGACTGCTCACTGACCTCCAACAGCCGCGCCACCTCCGCCACCGGCTTCCCAGCCGCGACCAGATCAAGCGCCCGCCGACGAAACTCCGCCGGATACCCCTTCCGCGACATAAACGACCTCCAAACTGATCATCGAGGCCGCCCGAGTCTAGAAACATAGCTCCACAAAACCGAGGGCACATCACGCGGACGTGAGCGCCGCGTCCGGTTCGCCGCCGCCAGCCCCACCGGTCTTCCAGCGGGCGACCCGGGCGAGCTGGGCTTCGAGAAAGCGCACGCCGGGGTTCCCACTCTTCTCAGGGTGGAACTGGACGCCGACGAAGCTGCCCTGCGCGGCCTCGACCACGATGCCCTCCGAATAGCGAATAGCCGCGGGCGTGTCGACCGCGTAGGAGTGGGCGAAATAGAAGGCCTCGCCGCCCGGCTCCACGGGCGCCCAGCCGATGCGGGGAACGCGCCCGTCGCGGAGCAGCCGGGCAGTCCCGGGGAGGATCCCGAGGCATTCGACGCCGCCGTTCTCCTCGGAGCGCTCGACGGCAAGCTGTAGCCCGACACAGATTCCGAGGGTCGGCCGCTCGGCATCGACGCGCTCGACGAGGGCGCGGTCGAGCCCGCGCCGTGCGAGCCCCCGCATGGCCGAGCCGGCTGCGCCGACGCCCGGCAGGATCGCCAGATCAGCCTCGGCCACGACATCGGGACGCTCGGTTATCTCGGGCGAGAGCCCGAGCCGTCGCAGGGCAACGTCGACCGAGCGCACGTTGCCGGCGCCGTACTCACAGATAGCCACGCTGATGTCCTGCGACGCGGCCACCTCAGATCTTCCCCTTCGTCGAGGGAAGGGCATCGCCCTCCTGGCGGACGGCGGCGCGCAGCGCGCGACCGACCGCTTTGAAGGCAGCCTCGGCGACGTGGTGCGCGTCGGCGCCGCTCGACTCGACGTGAATGCCGAGCCGCCCGGCCTGCGAGAGGCTCTGGAACATGTGCGCTGCCATGCCGGGCTCGGCTTCGAGCTCGACCTCGCACCAGGGCCGGCCACCCAGGTCGACGGCGGCGCGCGCGAGCGCGTCGTCCATCGGGACGACGGCGTCGCCGTAGCGTGCGATGCCGCGCCGATCGCCGAGTGCCCGGTCGAGCGCTTCGCCGAGCGCAATGGCCGAGTCCTCTGCCGTGTGGTGATCGCCGGTCTCGAGGTCGCCAACGGTCTCGATCACTAGGTCGAGGCCGCCGTGGAATCCGAGCTGCTCGAGGAAGTGGTCATAGATGCCGGCGCCGGTCGCGACGCGTACGCGGCTCTGGCCGTCGAGGCCGAGTCTCACGCGCACGGATGTCTCGGCGGTGGCACGCAGGTGGCGCACTCGCCGCGCCGCGGGCGGCTCGACGGGCGAAGGGCGCCCGAGCGCGCGGGCGAGCGCATCGAGAAGCACGTCGTCGTCCTCGCGGTCGCGGACGCTGAAGCGGAAGCCGCCCGCGACGACCCGCACGACCACGCCATCGTCGAGCAGAGCCTCAGCAAGCCCTTCAGCGCCGCCGTACGGCACGTAGAGAAAGTTCGTGCAGGACGGCGCAGGCTCCAGCCCGAGCCCGCCCAAGGCCTGTGAGCAGCGCTCGCGCTCGACGATCTCAGGGCTCAGGTCAGGCGGGTCGGCCAGGGCCGCGAGCGCGAGCGCGACCGAGGGCGCAGCCAGCGGCAATGGGTCCTGGCGACGCCGAAGCTCTGTAGCCGTCTCGGCACTGGCGATCGCGTAGCCGACCCGCGCACCGGCGAGTCCGAACGCCTTCGAGAAGGTGCGCAGGACGATGACGCCGTCATCGATCTGGCCGACGACCGTGTCGCCGCAGTACTCGTAGTAGGCCTCGTCGACAACCAGCGGTCGCCGCGGATCGAGCGGATCGAGCGCCCCGCTCGGGTTGTTCGGGCGGCACTGGTAGGTAAGAACCGGGTCGTCGTCGCCGACGTCGGCACCAGCAAGACCGGCCGCCGAGCGGTAGACCGGGTAGGTGGGCTCGTTCGCGATGGCGACGACATCGCCGGTCCTGGCGTAGGCCCGCGCACAGAGCAGGATCAGATCATCGGAGCCGTTCCCGAGCACGACGTTCTCCGGGCTCACACCGACGTATTCGGCGATCGCGTCGACGAGCTGGGGATAGCCGCCGTGGGCGTAGGTGTTGACGTTCGCGAGCGCGGCCGCGACGACTCCGGGCCTGACATAGCCGCGTGGCTGCGCCGGGACGTTCCCGTCGAAGCGCACGATCTGCGACTCGTCGAGACCAGAGCGCTCGGCGAGCTCGCGCATCGAGGGCGCCCAGGCGTACTCGGAGAACATGGGAAGCGTCTTCATGACCTGGCCGGAATCGCGGTCGGGGAGCACATGGCCGTCTAGCCGAGCATCCGCTCGACCGGCACGAGCAAGATCGACGAGGCCCCGGCCTGTTCGAGCTTCGGCAGGAGCTGCCATACCTCGGCCGCAGGGACGAGGACGTGCACCGCGGCCATGCCGTTCTCGCGGAGCGGAATGACCGTCGGGGAGCGCCTCCCCGGAACAAGCTCGGCGATCGCGTCGAGCGCCTCGGTCGGCGCGTTCATCATCAGGTAGCGCGCAGTGCGCGCGTCGACGACGCTCGTGAATACCTTGGCGAGCTGCTCGACGTCGCCGTTGCCGTCGTCGCGGCCGATCAGCACGGCCTCGGACGAGAACAGCACTCCGAGGGAGCGCAGCCCGTTCGTGCGCAGCGTGTTGCCGCTCGAGACGAGGTCGACGATGGCGTCAGCCAGGCCGAGCCGTGGCGCAACCTCGACCGAGCCTGTGACGTCGACGAGATCGACCTCGACGCCGCGCTCGGCGAGGAGCTCGCGGGCGAGCCGCGGGAAGACGGTGGCCACGCGCATGCCAGCCAGATCCTCGGTCGCCTGCGCATCGCTCTCCTGCGGGACGGCCGCCTGCAGGGTGCAGCTGCCGAACGAGAGCTTGACGAGCTCGCGGACGGCTGCGCCTCGCTCGCGTACGAGATCGGCGCCCGTGATGCCACAGTCAACGACGCCGTCCTGCACGTACTCGGGGATGTCGGCGGCGCGGACGAGTAGCACGTCGACCGGCGCATTGCGGCAGGGGAAGGCGAGGGCGCGCTCGCCCGGCTGCTCGGGCCCGAGGCCCGCCACCTGGAGCAGCTGCGACGAGGGCTCGCGCAGCCGGCCCTTGGCGGGTATCGCAATGGTCAGTCGGCCCTCTCGGGCTCCGGCAAGCGGTTGAGCGCTAATCGGTATCCCCCCTCTCCACGTTTGAGCCAGTGGGCAACCCGTGTGACCGTCGTGGTCGACGCTCCGGTTCGGCGAGAGACCTCCTGGTAGGGAAGCCCCTCGTCGAGCAGCCTGACGACGCTCCAGCGCTGAGCCAGGGCCTCGAGTTCCGAGACCGTGCAGAGGTCGCGAAAGAACGCGCGGGCTTCGTCGACGTCCTCGAGCCGTAGGATCGATTCGAGCAGGCTGTCGAGCGTGTCGGTACGCCAGTCATGTGAGCGGTCATCCATCGGGGTAACGTGTTAGCATAGTAACATGACATCTCAAGAGCCGCAAGGCGAGCGCTGCGACCGAGGCCACGAACACGAGCTTCCGCCCGATTTCCAGGTGATTCCTGCCGTCGATCTTCTCGGCGACGAGGCGGTGCGACTTGAGCAGGGCTCGTTCGAGCGCGTGACGATCCGGGCGGGTAGCCCCGAGGCGCTCGTCCGCCGGTTCGCGGCCGAGCGGCCTACGCTCATCCACATCGTCGACCTCGAAGGCGCCCGCAACGGCCGCGTGCGACCCGCCGTCATCGCCGAGCTCGCAGCCGTCGCAGCGGACGTGCCGATCCAGGCGTCCGGCGGGATCCGGAGCATCGACGACGCGCAGGCACTACTCGAGGCTGGCGCCGCTCGCGTGATTGTCGGCACGGCCGCGTTCAGCACCGAGGATGCGCTCGCCCACTTCGTCGACGCGCTCGACGAGCAGCTCGTTGTCGCCGTCGACGCGCGCGACGGGATGCTCAGAGTCGGCGGCTGGGAGGCAGACGGCGAGCTGCCGGTCGCCGACGCAGCGCGCCGGTGCGCCACAGCGGGAGCTGTGCGCATCCACTGCACGGCGATCGACCGCGACGGGACGATGGCCGGCCCCGACATCGAACTGCTTCGCGAGGTACGCGAAGCGAGCGGACTTCGGATCATCGCAGCCGGCGGCATTCGATCGTCTGAGGACCTGGCCGCGCTCGCCACCGAGCAGCTCGAAGGCGCCGTCGTCGGGCGAGCGCTGCTCGAGGGGGCTGTTCCGCTCGCTGCGATTCGAAGGCGCTAGCGCCTGGCGCCTTGCTTAACCGAGCGCGCGGCCGACCCACTCACGCGCGGCGAGCCACTGCGACTGGGCGAGCGCCTGTCCGACCCGCGGGTCCGTGTGGTCGGCGTTGTAGACCTGCCGCTCGAGGTCGGCGCAGAGAACGAGCGCGCCGGCCGGCACGTCGGCGAGCGAGGCCAGCAGCTCGCCCGGAAGGCGTGCCTCGGCGAGCGTGTAATGCGTGAAGTGCAGCTCGGGCGTGCGCTCCATGTGGGTCGGCCAGTCGGCGCAGCGGCGCGAGCTCATCGCGCCGCGCCGATCCGACCAGCCTCGACCCGATCCCAGCTCGCGTCGAAGCGAAGCAGCCCCTGGCCCCCGTTATCTTCGGGATAGACGATGAACTCTGCGGCGCCGTCGATCCGGTGGTAGACGTGACGCGAGCCGGCCGCGAGCACGGCGACACAGAGCTGGAAACGGCCATCGACGAGCGGGACGGCGTCGAGCGCGAACTCGAAGCTCGACGCGCCCGGTGAGCCGTCCCAACCAAGGTGGGCAGCGTCGACCGTCGACGTTCCGATCAGCGTGTTGACGTGGTCGCGCAGCTCCACGAGCAGCTGCGGCTCGGGTGTTTCCTGGGCAGCTTCGATGGCGAACCGGAGCACGAGCGGCTCGCCCGAGAGGAACTGCTGTCGCTCGTTTCCGTCGCGATCCTGGAGCGCCACCGAGCTGACGCGCGCCTCGCCCGAGCCCCACTCGCGCAACCCTGCCGCGCGCTCGGAGGGATCCTGATCGTCGGCGAGCTGCAGCTGATACCGACGGAGCGCGTCATGAGCCGAGCCGTCGTACTCGACCCGTCCGTTGCGTAGAAGCAGCGCGCGCTCGCAGAGGCTCTCGACGGCCGACGCCGTGTGCGAGACGAACACGATCGTGCCGCCGCGCGCCTTGAACTCGAAGATCTTCCCGAAGCACTTGCGCTGAAACGCCTCGTCGCCGACCGCAAACACCTCGTCGAGCAGCAGGACGTCGGCGCTGAGATGCGTCGCGAGCGAGAAGCCGAGCCGCATGAACATGCCCGACGAGTACGTACGCACCGGCAGGTCGATGAAGTCCTCGAGCTCGGCGAAAGCGACGATCTCGTCGAAGCGCTCGCGCATGAACCTGCGACCGAGGCCATACATCGAGCCGGTCAGCTCAACGTTCTCGCGGCCCGTGAACTCTGGATGGAAACCAGCCCCGAGCGCGAGCAGCGACCCGACCGAGCCGCCAACCTCGAGCGTGCCGCTCGTTGGCTTGAAGATGCTCGCGATCAGGCGCAGCAGCGTGGTCTTGCCCGAGCCATTGCGACCGACGAGCCCGACGGCCTCTCCCGGCTCTACCTCGAACGACACGTCGCGCAGCGCCCAGATGTCCTGGGCCCGTCCCCCGCGTCCGCGCAGAACGGCTTCCTTGAAGGTCAGGCGGCCCTGCGCCTGAACGCGAAAGCTGCGGCTGACGTTCTCGGCGCAGATCGCTCCGGGTCGCATCCGTCGAGACTACTCAACGGCCGGGAAGCGGCCAGTCTAGGCAGCCTGCACGACTTCGACGAGACGCGTCAGCACGGCCGGATCGGTCTCGGGCAACACGCCGTGACCGAGGTTGAAGACGTGGCCGGCACGACCATCGGCGGCGGCGAGAACAGCACGGGCTTCCCTCTCGACGCGCTCCCACGGCCCGAGCAACACGGTCGGGTCGAGGTTCCCCTGGATGCCCCTCTCGTACCCGATCTGCGCCCACGCGTCGTCGAGCGAGACGCGCCAGTCGACGCCTATGACGTCGCCGCCGACCCGGGTCATTGCCTCGAGCAGATGCGCGGCTCCCGTAGCGAAGTGCACGGTCGGTACGTCGACGGCCTCGAGGATCCGCGCCGAGTAGGGGGCGACAAACGTCTCGTAGTCGGCGACCGAGAGCGCTCCCGCCCATGAATCGAACAGCTGGATGACATCTGCGCCGGCCCGTGCCTGTCCGGCGACATAGAGCGCGAACGCCGCCGCGAGCTTGTCCATGAGCGCGTGCCAGAGCTCGGGCTGCCCGTACATCAGCCGCTTCGTCTCGACAAACGTTCGCGACGGCCGCCCCTCGACCAGATAGCCGGCGGCCGTGAACGGGCCGCCTGCGAAGCCGACGACGGCGCGCCGCGGGTCGAGCGCTTCGCGCACGTGCGCGACGGCCTCGAGCGCGTAGGGGACGGTCTCGGCGGGCTCGGCCACGACGAGTGCCTCGATGTCGCCACGGGCGCGGATCGGGCGCCCGACCACCGGGCCGACGCCCTCGACGAGCTCGACGTCGACGCCCATCCCGAGGACAGGAATCATGATGTCGCTGTAGATGACCGCAGCGTCGACGCCGTGCCGCTCGACGGGCTGCAGGGTCACCTCGGCGCACAGCTCTGGCTGACGACAGATCTCGAAGAGGTCGTACTGGGCCCGGATTGCCCGGTACTCGGGGAGTGAGCGTCCGGCCTGGCGCATGAACCAGACGGGCGTCCGCTCGACGGTCGAGCAGCGACGGGCGGCCCTGACCATGAGGGGCTGCGTCACGCTCGTAGACTAGATCCGTGCCGAGCGTCGACGAGGCCCGCCCGCCGCGCCTGCCCGCTGGGCCGCTCGCCGTCGAGTGGCAGGGGTCCGAGCTGACAGACCTGCGCGCCGGAACTCAGCACTGGGCGCAGGTAAGTTTCCGCAACGCCGGCACGGTCGCCTGGCAACCGCCGGACGAGAGCGAGCGCGGCATCTGGCTCTCGTTCCACTGGCTCGATCGACTGGGGAACGCCATGGTCTGGGAGGGGCATCGCACCCCGATTCCCGATCCGGTCAAGCCAGGGGAGAGCATCACGCTCACGACGCCGATTCGCGGAGCCGTGCCGCCAGGCCCCTACCGCCTCGCCTTCGATCTCGTCGACGAGGGTCGCTGCTGGTTCGCCGACGTCGGCAACGCGCCGCTCGAGATCGATGCCGACGTCGCACCACGACTGCGCGCGCGCTCTCTGTCTGTCGAGATCGGAGCAGGCCCGGACGAGCTGGTGCGCTTGACGCGCGCCGCCCTGGAGCGCCAGGACGAGGCGATCGCCGCCGAGGGTAACGTCGTTGCCCACCTCGCACCCGGGTGCATGCCACGCGCCGACTGGGCGCGCCGCCTGCTCAACGCCCACGACGAGGGCTACGCCGTCGTCGGCGGGGCCATCGCGCCGCGAGGAAGCGCCTTGCTCCATCGCAGAGCCCGGCGTCGGCTCGCCCCGTGGGTGCCCGGCACCGGGCGCAAGCCGAACTGGCAGCTGCCTCTGCTTTGCCCGTCGCTGGCGGCCGACATCCACCAGCCAATGCCGCTCGCACAGTCAATCGTCGGGCTGCCGGCGATCGACATGACCGCCAATCCGGAGCCATGGCTCTACGACGGGCGCATCGTGATCGACGTGCCGCTCAGAGCTGTGCGGCAAGCTGGTCGTCGACCCGCCTGAAGATCAGCGCAGCCAGCGTCAGGGCAACGATCGCCGCGACGACGCTGTAGAGCGCGTCGCCGGGTCGGGTCAGCGTCCCGAAGAACAGCGGATCGCGCACCGCCTCCAGACTTGGCGTGATCGGATTTCCCCAGTAGAGGATGGCGCGAATCGTGCTGTGGCCCTCGATGCCGGGCAGCGCGTCGAAGGTGTAGAAGATCGGCGTCAGAAAGAACCAGGGCAGGAGCACCGTCTGGATCAGGTGCTCGATGTCGCGGTACAGGACCGTGAGGCAGGCTGCGATGATGGCGAGCGCGCCGGTCAAGGCAACGAGCGGCACCAGCATCGGCAACGCGAGCCAGAACGTGCTGCGGGTCTCCGGGATGATGCTGAGGTTCAGTATCAGCACCACCACGAGCATCGCGAGCAGGGTGACGACTCCCGCGGCGGTGACCGAGAGCGGGAGAAGCTGCCGTGGAAATCTCACCTGCTGCACGAGCTGAGCCTGCGACACGAGGCTCGAGCTGGCGGTCGTCATCACGCTCGAGAAGAACGTCCAGACAACCAGACCGGTGCAGACGAACAGTGCGTAGTGCTCGATCGCGAAGGCCCTCCAGAGCACCGAGAAGACGAGGGTGTACACGCCGACGAGAACGAGTGGGTTGAGAAACGTCCAGAGGAGGCCAAGCACCGACCCTCGGTAGCGAACCTGCAGGTCGCGCCGCCAGAGGTTGAAAAACAGGTCGCGGTACGTAAGAAGGTCGGCGTAGACGGCCACGCGCAAACGCTATCGCTCGCACGGGCTGAACATGCGCTCTGGAGTTTCGCGCACGCGAAACTCCGAAGGAATTCGCCCGCGGGCGAGTTCCCGTTCAGCGGGTGGCGAAGGCCGTTTGCAGGCCGGCGGTCTCGAAACCGCTGGGCACCTCGCTGGTGGTGACATATTGGTAGAGCGCCGTCTGGTAGATCGCCGTCAGGCTGGTCATCACCACGGTGATTGCGGCAATGAGCGGCACGGCCACGACGATGCCGAGCATCGGGGAGACGGCCGCTCCGAGCAGCACGGCGACGATCACGACCGGAACGATCGCGATGAACCCGATGATGCTGAGCCCCGCCTGCGCAATGAGGTTCTCACCCCAGGTGCGCTTGAACAGCTCGGCCGAGCGCGTCAGCGTCGCGATCGGCCCGAGCGCCTCGACAACCAGAATCGGCACCGCGAGGAACGTCACCACGCGAAATGCCATGCCGACGATGCCGACGACGAACTTGCCGACGCCGCCGACACGCTCCTCGATGGCCCGCAGGATCGCGCCAACCGTCCAGCTGAGTACCGCCCACGGGACGATCACAGCGAGTCGCGAGGACGCCTTGGCGAGTGCTGAGCGAACGGTCGGATCGCCCCCCGACATACGCTCGAGCGCGCCGCCCACCATCGCAGCCTGGAAGTAGGTCGCCACGATCGAGAGCGCGAGGCCCGCGACGACGAGGACGATGACGCCGCCCGTGCTGAGCTCGAAGTTCTCGATACCGGCAGCCGAGTCGTAGTCGATCGCGAAGATGAGGCCGATGCACACGCCGACGACGACGAGCGAGGCGACGAACGAGAAGATCGGCAGAGCGAGGAGCTCCCGGTCGGCCTTGAGCGTGCTCCACGAGGCCTTCGCGAGCTCGAACGAGCGCGTGAAGCGTTCCATCTGCCGCTCCTCTCCCCGTCTCTGTACGTCGATCGCCTAGCGGGAAGGCAGTATGAGGGACGTGCCCGGTGCCTTGCGGATCGCGATCGACGTCACCCCACTCTCGCATCCACGCACGGGTATCGGCAACTACCTGGTGGCACTCGTCCGCACGCTGGCCGAGGAGCCGGGCGTCGAGCTCGTCGGCTTCGGACCGACGCGAGCACGCGGGCGTCGCTTCATTCACGAGGCGCTCGAAGGGGTCGAGCTCGACCTGCGCCTCGTCCGCGTGCCGTACTCGCAGGCCGTGCGCCGGCACTGGAGCCAGCTCGGCCGGCCGCCAGCCGAGCGCTTTATCGGCTCCTTCGACGTTCTCCATTTCTCCGACTGGATGTACCCGCCGCAACGCGCAGGCCTGCGGGCCACGACGATCTACGACCTCGTGCCGCTGCACTTTCCCGCCTGGACGACAGAGGCCACGCGCACGATGCACTCGCGCAAGTACGAGGCGGCGCAGCACGATTGCGACATGATCGTCGCGATCTCGGAGTACACGGCGCTCGACATCGTGGAGACGCTCGGGATCGACAGCGGCCGGATCGTCGTTGCCTACCCCGCGGTCGATGCGCGCTACTCGCCTGAGGGCCCGCCGGGTTCGATCGAGCCGCCGTACATCCTTGCCGTCTCGACCCTCGAGCCGCGCAAGGGCCTGCGGGAGCTGATCGCGGCCTTCGGGCTGCTGCGCGAGCGCGCTCCCGACGTTCGTCTCGTGATCGCCGGCGCCAGCGGGTGGGGCGAGCAGCTCGAGCTCGAGGCCCACGGCGTGCACTGGATCGGCTACGTCTCTGACGATGAGCTTGCCGCCCTCTATCGCTCGGCCGCGGCGCTCGCCTACCCGTCGCGCTTCGAGGGCTTTGGGCTGCCAATCGTCGAGGGCATGGCCTCGGGCACGCCGGTGGTGACGTCCGAGCATCCTTCCGTCGACGAGGCGAGCGGGGAGGCGGCGATCCGTTGCGACCCGGACGACGCCGACGGGTTCGCCGAGGCGATGCTGCGTGCGCTCGAAGCCGACCGGGAAACCGTCGATGCAGGCCTTCGGCACGCGACAGGCTTTACCGCAGAGGCGTGTGCGAGGATCGTGCTCGAGGGCTACCGCGCACGCGTCTGACAGACTCGGCTCGATGCGTCCGCTTCGCGTGGGGATCGACGTCTCGGCCCTGGAGCTGACCCGGGCGGGCACGGCGCGGCACGTACGGTCGCTGCTCGAGCGGCTCCGCGGAGATCCCGAGCTCGATCTCGTCGAGTATGCGCGACCCGGAGTGTCCAAACCGGCAAAGCTCATGCGTGACATGCGCTGGTATCCGCAGCTCTCGCGCCGCGCCGAGGCCGACGGAGTCGAGCTGCTTCACTGCCCGACCCAGCGCGCTCCGGTGCGCTCGAGTGTGCCGATGGTCGTGACGATCCATGACCTCGCAGTTCTGCGCCATCCGCGAACGTTCAACGCCTGGACGCGCGAGTACTCGGCCCGCACGGTCCCCGCGATCGTCCGCGGAGCCGATCATCTCATCGCCGTGTCGGCGTTCACCAAGCGTGAGATCGTGGGCCATCTCACCGTGCCGGACGAGCGCATAAGCGTGATCCCCAACGGCGTCGCGGAGCCCTTCGAGCCGTGGGGGCCACGGGCGTCGGGCCGCTACGTGCTCGCCGTGTCGACGCGCGAGCCACGCAAGAACCTGACACGCACCGTGCAGGGCTTTCGACGCGCGCGCGTGCCCGGCGCCGAGCTGCGACTGGTTGGCGTGCCCGGCGCCGAGCTGCGACTGGTTGGCGCGCCCGGCTGGGGCGACGCTGGCGTAGCGAACACGGCGCATGTCAGGCCGCTCGGTCACGTGGATGACGAGGAGCTTGCTGCGCTGTACCGGGGCGCCCTCTGCGTCGTCTACCTCTCGCTGTATGAGGGCTTCGGCCTGCCGCCGCTTGAGGCGATGGCCTGCGGTGCGCCAACCGTGGTGCCTGACGGACCGCCCTACGATGAGTTCTCAAGCGGCGCAGCAGTCCAGGTCGACGCGACGGACCCGGACGCGATCGCCGTAGGCATCGTCGACGCAATCGAACGGCGACGCGAGCTGGCGGCGGCAAGCATCGAGCGGGCTGGCGCCTACTCCTGGGACGCGGCGGCCCAGGCCACCCGGCGGGTGTACGAGCGGGTCGCGCAGGCAACGCCCGGCGAGGGTCCCGGGCAGATGGAATGACGAAGCCGCTGGTCGTCATCGATGCCGACACGCTCGGGCGCCAGCGCACGGGCGACGAGAGCTACGTCGCGAACTTGCTCCGCGAGCTACCCGTGGTCGCCGACGATCTTCGTCTGGTCGCCGTGACGCGACGACCCGACCTCGTCCCGCCCGGGGTGGAGCCCCTCGAGCTACCTGCGCGCAGTCAGATCTACCGCATGAGCGTGAGTCTGCCGCGCCTGCTGCGTGGGCTCACCCCGGCGCTCTCGCATTTTCAGTACGGCGTGCCACTCGGCTACAGGGGCCGCTCGGTCGTCACGGTGCACGACCTCTCGTTCGAGCGCGACACGTCGCTGATCGGCGCGCGCGATCGGTTCGTCTTCCGCCGCGCCGTGCGCCGTTCGGTCCGGCGAGCTGCTGCTGTCCTCACCGTGTCGGAGTTCACACGCAGTGAGATTCTCGACGCCTATGGCGTGGACCCTGGTCGGGTTGTGGCGTTCCCGAACGGGCTCGACCCAGAGTTCACCGCCGTTGCCGGGGCGACCGCGGCGGCGGCGCCCGAGCCGTCCACGGCGGGGGGACGCAGTGGCCGTCCGTTTGCTCTCTTCGTCGGGACGTTGCAGCCGCGCAAGGACCCGCTGACGGCGATCGAGGCGGTCGCCCTCGTCGAGCCCGAGCTCGACCTCGTAATGGTCGGTCCGGACAAGGGGAGCGAGGCCGACGTCCGTGCAGCCATCAGCCGCCTGGGCCTTGAGGAGCGCGTCTCGCTGCTCGGTCACGTCGAGCCGACGCGGCTCGCGGGCTTGTACCGAAGGGCCGCCTGTCTGGTTTTCCCGTCGCGCTACGAGGGCTTCGGGCTGCCGGTCATCGAGGCGATGGCCTGCGGCACACCGGTGGTCGCCGCAAACACGACCTCCATTCCCGAGGTCGCGGGGGACGCCGCGGTACTCGTCGAACCCGGCCGCACATCCGCGCTGACAGGAGGGATCGAGCGCGCGCTCGCCGACCGCGAGCGGCTAGTGGCCCTCGGGCTCGAGAGAGCGAAACGCTTCTCGTGGCGCGCAACGGCGGCGGCTGTCGCAGACGTGTACAGACGCCTGCTCGCCAACGACTGGAGCGGCGCCAGGTGATCACCCGGCGAATCTGCCGCGGGCCATCGATATGAGCACGGGCGTCGCCGGTGTGATCGTCACGCACGAGCCGAGCGCGGACCTCGTCGACTGTATCGAGGCGCTGGCGCCTCAGGTCGCCGAGCTCGTTCTCGTTGCCAATCTGCCGATCGAGCTGCCACCGCTTCCCGACCATGCCCACGTGATACGCAACGAGTCGCCACGAGGCTTCGCCGCGAACGTCAACCTCGGTGTCGGGGCCACGCGGGCGCCATGGATCGTCGTGGCGAACCCCGACACGCGGCCGGCAGAAGACGTGATCGCACGCCTGTGCGCGTTCGCCGACGAGTCGCCTCGAGCCGGTGTGATCGGACCGGAGCTACGCCACCCTGACGGAGGCTGGCAGCCGACACGACGGACGTTTCCGACCGTGTGGGGCACGATCGTGCGCCGCACGCCGCTGCGGCTCGTGCTCAGGCCGCGACAGCGCCAGCGACGCCACTACCTGCTCGACGAGCGGCCGACCGAGCCGGTCCGCGCAGACTGGATGATCGGCGCGTTCCTGCTGCTTCGGCGCGAGATGCTCGAGGAGCTCGGCGGGTTCGACGCGGGCTACCGGCTCTACGGCGAGGACATCGACCTCTGTTACCGGGCGATGCGCGCAGGCTGGGAGCGCTGGCTCGTACCCGGAGCGGTCGTCTCGCACCGACACGCCCGCGTGACCGACCGCCGCTACCTGACGCACCGCACGCTCTGGCACTGGCGCAGCATCGGACGTTTTGTGCGCAAGCATCCCGAGCGGCTGCGCGCACTGAGGTAGCCGGCTCGCCGGGCCGTACGGCGACTCGACCGGCCCAAGCGGCTTTAGCGCCGCCGGAGCAGTCGAGATCGCCAGCGATCGAGCGACTCTACGACGCGCCAGACCCGCCGCTCCTGCATCTCGGTGATCTGCCCCTTGAGACGCTCGATCTCTTCGACGAGACTCGAGATCCAGGCATCGCGCTCCTCTTTCTCGGCCCGCTGACGCTCGGCAATGCGGTCCTCTGTGGCGGCCTGCTTCGCCACGCGTAATAGCCCGCGCCCGATACACCAAGCACGCGACAGGCAACCTCGACGGGTAACCCCGCGCCGGCGATCACGGCGATCGCCTCGAACCGCCTTTTGGGCGCACCGACTCCTTCAACAACTCCGTGGCGCGGCGATGAACCGCGACCTCCGTCTCGAGCTCCTTGATTCTCGCCCTGGCCGCGCGCAGCTCCTCGCGCTCCTCAGAGCTCAACCCGGGCAGCTCGCCCCGATCGATCCTCTCCTGACGGCGCCACGAGTAGATCGACTGCTCACTGACCTCCAACAGCCGCGCCACCTCCGCCACCGGCTTCCCAGCCGCGACCAGATCAAGCGCCCGCCGACGAAACTCCGCCGGATACCCCTTCCGCGACATAAACGACCTCCAAACTGATCATCGAGGCCGCCCGAGTCTAGAAACATAGCTCCACAAAACCGAGGGCACATCACCAACTGAGACCGGAATGCGCACAGCGCTGTTATCGGCTTGTAAGGGCAGCGCGGCGAGCGTGAGCGAATCTTCAGACAACGCCTGTTTGGACCCTCACAGACGGGGTGGACCCTTCCCCGGATGGGATTCGTAATCGCCGCCGAGCGGCGGACCCAGACCGACGAGCAGCTTGCTGCCGCGCTCTCCCGGTTTAGCGTGGCCTGCGAGATCGTCCCCAGCGCAGATGTGCCGGAGCGTGTTAGCGCCGGCGACACAGTGCTCGGGCGTATCGCGCTGCTTCCGAGCCTCGATGGTGTCCAGGGCTGTGTCTGGGATCTCCGCCAACTCGAGCGGCTCTCGGTACGAATCCTGAACCCTGCGAGTGCGCTCCTGGCGACGCATGACAAGCTGATGACAGCACTCCGCCTCGCACGTTCGGGCATTCACCACCCCAAGACGGCGCACGTCGATCACGACGAGCCCGTCTCGCCCGAACTTACCCTCCCGGTCGTTGTGAAACCCCGCTTCGGCAGTCGGGGTCACGACGTTGTGCGATGCGATGACAGACTGTCACTGCAGCGAAGTCTCCAGGCGCTATGCGGCAAGCGCTGGTTCCGTCGCCAGGGCGCACTCGTTCAGGAACTCGTCGGCGCACTCGACGGCAGTGATACCCGCCTGCTCGTCTGCAATGGCGAGGTCGTCGGCGGCGTTCGTCGCCACGCCGGCGACCACTGGCGCACGGACGCCGGGCCGATGCAGATCAGCCCGGCCGAGCCAACAGGGCAGGAGCGCCGGATCGCCGTACGCGCGGCCGAGGCGTTTGGCGCTGACCTGGTCGTAGTCGAGCTCCTCGAGACCGATGCCGGCCCGGTCGTGCTCGAGCTGGATGCGGCGGCCGAGTTCGACGCCGGCTACAGCTTCGATGGTCAGGACGTATTCGACGAGGTTGCGCAACGACTCGTGGACGTCTCGCCGCTCGACAGCGTCGGCGCCCTGCGCGTCGCTAGCGCCTAAGCGCGCCCGGGCCTAACACGCCCGGGCTCTACAGCGCCCGCAGCCGCAGCGGCCCCACATGCGCGGTCGCGACGCCTCCACACGTAGGCGCGTCCAATCGCGCGCCGAGCTGTGACGGCCGCGCCCCGCGGTCGGGGTATTGAGGCGCCAGCGCCCCCCCTCTGTCATTCTTCTGGAGGCCCGCCTGCGGGCCGCCCAGTCGTGGAAATCGCTGCCGGCATAATCTTCCTCGCGGTCCTGGCCGTCCTCGCGCTCGACTGGGTGCAGCGGACGAAGGCCGCCTTGCTCGGCGCGCTCGTGTTCGTATTGATGGGCGCGCTCGACCTCGAGGAGGCGATCGAGGCAATCGACTGGCCGACGCTCGGCCTGCTCGCCGGGATGATGATCATCGTCGGCATCACCGACAAGACCGGCGTCTTCACCTACATGGCGCTCCGCATCGCCCAGATCTCGCGGGGCAACCCGTTCTGGCTGATGGCGCTGCTCGCGATCGTCACCGGCGTCTCGTCGGCGTTCCTCGACAACCTGACCGCCATTCTGCTGGTCGTCCCGATCACCCTCGTCATCGCGGACCAGTTACGCATCGCCGCGATCCCGCTGGTGCTCACCGAGATCTTCGCGTCGAACATCGGCGGCACTGCGACGCTGATTGGCGACCCGCCGAACATCCTGATCGGCTCGCATGTCGACGAGATCGACTTCATCGACTTCATCATCAACCTGGCGCCGGTGTCGATGCTCACGCTTGGCGTCGCGATCGGGGTCCTGTGGTTCATGTTCCGCAAGCAGCTCGTGATCGACCAGACTCGTGTCGACGAGCTGGCGCGCATGGATGCGGCGCGCGACGTGCGGGGCAACAAGTACGTGACCCGCTCGGTCGTGATCTTGATCGGCACCGTCATCGTCTTCTTCCTCCACTCCTGGATCGGCCTGGAGCCAGCTGTCGTTGCGCTTGGAGGGGCGACCCTGCTCCTCCTTGTGGCGGCCCCCGACATGGACGAGGCCCTGGGGAAGATCGAGTGGCCGACCATGTTCTTTTTCATCGGCCTCTTCGTGATGGTCGGAGGCCTCGAGCATCAGGGAATCGTCGGCCGCGTCGCCGATCTGATCGCCGACGCCACCGGCGGCTCCGACGTCGCCGAAGGGCTCGCAATCCTCTGGGGCTCGGCGACGGGCTCAGCGCTCGTTGACAACATCCCGTTCACCGCAGCGATGTTGCCGGTGGTAGACGAGCTCAACGCCGCCGACGCGACCTTCAACGATGCCAACTGGTGGGCGCTCGCCCTCGGTGCCTGCTTCGGCGGTAACGCGACGATCGTTGCCGCAGCTGCCAACGTCGCTGCCACCGGCGTGCTCGACCGGGTGCGCCAGCCGGTCACGTTCGCCGCGTTCCTTAAAGCGGGCATCCCTGTTACGGTGATCTCGCTCGGGATCTCGACTGTTTACCTCCTGCTCTTCCAGCTCTAAGTGACCCCCCGACCTGCCGCGGCCGAGCCGACGAGAAAGCGAAGGAGCTAACCGATGGACGCGATGTTGCGGGAACGGATCCAGGACGCCATCATCGAGGCGTCGGTTCCGGAGACCGCGACGTACGAGGAGGCGCTCAAGATCCTCCACGACACCGGGCTTCAGGCGATCGCCGTACTCGCCGAGGACGGCTCCGTCTCCGGTCTCTTCGGCGCCAAGGAGGTGCTCAAGGGCCTCTTCCCCGTCTATCTCGACGAGCTCAAGCACTCGGCTTTCATCTCGGACGATCTGCCTGGGCTCCAGGCGCACCTGCTCGAGGTCTCGAAGGAGCCTGTTACCGAGTTCATGACCGAGCCTCTCGTGGTCGACACGGATACGAGTGCGATCCACATCGCAGAGCAGCTCGTGCATTCCGATATCAGGGCGCTCGCGCTGACCGAGAACGGGCAGTTCATCGGCATGCTCGGCGCTCACCGCTTCGCGTGGTGCGTGTACCGCCACCTCGTGTGGCCCTCCTTCTGAGCGCGCCGGCCTAGCCATCAGGCCGGTGCCGTCGCCCGTGGCCGCGCTGGCTAACGTGCGTGAGCGTGGAGCACTTCAGCGCCGCCGAAGAGATCGTCACGTTCGGCCGCCTGCTTCTGATCGTCGCGGCCGGCTTCTTGATCTCGGTGCTCGCAAACAAGGTGAGCGTCCGCATTCAGATTCCTGCGCCGGCGCTGCTGCTGTTGACGGCGGCCGTCGCCGCCGAGCTGTTCGATGGTCTCAAGGAGAGCCTCTCGATCGAGTCGGTCGAGCAGATCGCCACGATCGCGCTCGTCCTGATCCTCTTCGACGGGGGAATGCACGTCGGCTGGAAGCGCTTCAAAGCCGCTGCGCTTCCGATCCTGCTCGTCGGAATCCTCGGCACGTTCGCGACGGCCGCGCTCATCGCGTGTGCAGCGCACTACCTGCTCGACCTGAGCTGGATCCTCTCCTGGATCATCGGCGCTGCCCTTGCACCGACCGACCCGGCCGTGATGTTCTCGGTGCTCGGCAACCGCGAGGTCGGAGGGCGCTCGGGCACGGTGCTAGAAGGCGAGTCGGGCGCCAACGACCCGGTCGCGATCGCGCTGATGATCGGTCTCCTGGAGTTCGCGACCAGCGACGAGGGCTCGGTCGTCGCGATCGTCGAGGAGTTCGCCGTCGAGATGTCGGTCGGCGCTGCGATTGGCATCGCCGGAGGTCTTCTGCTCGCACAGTTCATCCGGCGCGTCTCGTTACCCAACGAGGCGCTCTACTCGCTTCGCACTCTCGCGTGCGCAGGCGTCATCTACGGCGCCGCGGCCACGGCCCACGGATCCGGCTTCCTGGCGGTCTTTATCGCCGGTGTCCTGATCGGCGACCAGCGCGCGCCCTACAAGGCGCAGATCAAGCGCTTCCACTCGTCGCTTGCGAGCCTCGCCGAGATCGTTGTCTTCGTCGTGCTCGGCGTGACGATCGAGCTGAGCGATCTCGGCGGGGACAAGCTCTGGCTCGACGGTTTGATCCTCGCGATCTTGCTCGCGTTCATCATCCGCCCTCTCGTGGTCGGTGGCCTCCTGCTGCCAACCTCACTGCGTCGCGGCGAGCGCCTCTTCATCATGTGGAGCGGCCTGAAGGGCGCGGTCCCAATCATCCTCGGTGCCTTCGCCCTGCTGGCCGCCGTCGACGGTGCCGACCGCGTCTACGCCATCGTCTTCGTCGTCGTCGCCTTCTCGGTCATCTTCCAGGGGAGCACCGTGCCGTTAGCCGCCCGCCGCTTCGGCGTACCGATGGAAGAAGTGGAGCCGGAGCCATGGGATCTCTCCGTGCGCCTGCAGCGCGAGCCCCGCGACGTCGAGCGCTTCTTCGTCGCGGCCGGCTCCGCGGCCGACGGCCGTCCACTGCGTGAATTGCCGCTCGCCGGCGAGACGTGGGTGACCATGCTCCTGCGCGATGGGCACCCCGCGCCGGCGTACGGCGCGCAGGTGCTTCAGGCTGGCGACGAGCTTCTCGTGATCACGGAGGCCGAGGACGTTGCCGCTGTGCGCGGGCTGTTCACGCTTCCGGCGGAGGAGTTCGCCGAGCGTTACGCGTCTCGAGACGAGGACGAGGACGAGCGCGAGAACGGCAACGAAGCCACGAGCAATCCAGCAGAAAGCGATGAAACACCCGATAGCCAGTAGCCGACGCGCGCATCCGAACGACCACACTGTTCAAGTTCAAAAAAATCAAACGCGGACGACCGCGCGCAAGTCCGACGCGCGCGGACTCGCTCTAGACCTGCGGGTAACCCGACGCTAGTGGCTGACGGCGGCCGCAGCGAGCTCAGACACCGGACGATCGACGTAGAACCGCTCGAGCTTGAACGGCTCGATCAAGTCGGGCGTCTTTCGCGTCGCGACGAGCTGGGCTAGCGTCTCGCCGACGATCGGCGCCGCCTTGAAGCCGTACGTTCCCCAACCGCAGTCGACGATGAAGCCCTCGACCTCGCTGACGCCCATGATCGGGCTGTAGTCGGGGCTCATGTCGCAGATTCCCGTCCACTGGCGCAGCACCTTGCAGCCAGCGAGCTGGGGGAAGAGCTCGAGCACGTGGCGCGCCGAGTACTCGAGGAACGGCAGCGTGCCGCGTTTCGTGTAGGTCGAGTAGGGCTCGACCTCGGCGCCGATCAGGAACTCGCCGCGATCGGTCTGCGAGACGTAGACATGCATCTGCGAGGAGACGATCACGATGTCGAGGAACGGCTTGACCGGTTCGGTGACGAAGGCCTGCAGGATGCTCGTCCAGATCGGCAGGTCGACGTCGACCATGTCCGCGAGAAGCGTCGACCAGCCGGCCGTGCAGCTCACGACAGCGTCCGTGGCGATCGAGCCACGGTTGGTGCGGACCCCCGTTACGCGGCCGCCCTCGGTATCGATGCCAACGACCTCGGTGTTCGGGTGGATCTCGACGCCGAGCCGATCGGCTGCTCGCGCGTAGGCCCAGACCACCGCGTCGTGCCGGATGATCCCGCCCGGCTCGTGGTAGAGCGCGCCCAGGATCGGCCAGGTCACGTCGGTCGAGATATCGATCTCGGGGCAGAGCTCTTTCACGCCGTCAGCGTCGACGACGCGGCTCGCGATACCGAGCAGCTGATTGACCTCGGCACGCTCGGCCGCGGTGATCATCCCGCGGTCGGAGTGGGCGAGGGTCAGGTGCCCGATCTGCGAGAACATCAGGTTGAAATCGAGCTCCTGCGAGAGCTGCTCGTAGAGCTCGACGCTTCGCTTGTAGAAGCGCGCGCCCTCGGGCGTGCGGTAGTTCGAGCGGATGATCGTCGTGTTGCGCCCCGACGCGCCCGAGCCGATGTAGCTCCTCTCGAGCACGCAGATGTTCTTCATCCCGTGCTGCTTGGCCAGGTAGTAGGCGGTCGCGAGGCCGTGAGAGCCGCCGCCGATGACGACGGCGTCGTAGCTGTCCTTGAGCTCGCTTGCTGCGCGCCACATGCGGCGCTTGCGGAAGATGTCTTTCACAGGACGGCTCCGGCTGGCAGACCGTCGACGCCGACCGGGCCTCCGTCGAACGGCGCCGCGGCGTCGAGGAGCACCTCGTAGAGGTAGTGCCCGTATTCCTGGGGGAAGAGGAGCAGGAAGCCGCCCTCGAGCGGAAGCACGTGTCCGTGGATGTGGCTGAGGAGGCCGCTTGCGGGGAAGGTCTCGAGCTCGGTCAGCCGGCGCAGAAGGTCGCTCGCGCGGGGGCCGACCAGGGCCACCGAGCCGATGCCCGCCGAGACGTCGACGGCCGTGCGCGACGAGCGCTCGAGCGCGGTGCGCACCGCGCTCGTGTCGCCGGCGCGAGTGACGCAGAGCGCGCGCCCGGGCGTGACCTGGTACCAGAGCACCGTCTGAGTCGGTCGCTCGCCAGCGCCCCGCACGTCGAGCTTGCCGAGCTGTGGCAGCTCCGCGATGCCGACGGTCTCGAGCGCGGCCGCCTGGTCGGGGAACCAGACCGGCAGCTCCCAGCCGTCGCGCTTCTCGAAGCGAGCACCGTGCCCGCGTTGCAGCTGCTGCATCGGCGAGCGCGCAAGCGGCGCGTGCCCGCCTTCGGCCCGAGCCGCGTCGACCGAGAGGAACGGCAGCGTACTCATGAGCGAAGCAGCTCTCCATCGGGGTCGTAGAAGGGCTTCAGCGTGATCTCGGCCTCGACGTTCGAGCCGTTGATGCGCACATCGACGTTTGTGCCCTCGACCGCCTTCTCGGCCGGGACCCAGGCCAGGCCGATCGTTGCGCCGGCCGCCTCGCTGCGCCTCGCGCTGGTCACGCGCCCGACCGGCTGGCCGTCCTCGACGATCTGCCCGCCTTCTTCGGGCAGCCTGTCGCCCTCGATGCGGAAGCCGACCAGGCGCGTCTCAAGCCCGCGGCCCTTGACGTGCTCGGCCGACCAGCGGCCGACGAAGTCGTCCTTGTCGAGCTTGAGGATCCAGGGCATCGATGCCTCGAGCAGGTTCGACTCGGAGTCGGTGTCCTGGCCGACCAGGATGTGGCTCTTCTCGAGCCGAAGGATCCGTTGTGGCTCGAGCCCGAAGGGCGCGATCTCGAAGTCGGCGCCGGCAACCGAGAAAGCTGTCGAGCATGTGCTCGCCGTGCACGCTCGGGAAGTGGATCTCGTACCCGAGCTCGCCGACGAAGCCGATTCGCAGCAGCAGAGACTCGACGCCCGCGACACGCCCTTGCTTGGCGTCGAGGTACTTGAAGCTTTCGGCGTCGATTGGCATCTCGGTCACGCGCTCCATCAGCTCTCGCGCACGCGGGCCCCGCGACGTTGATCGCTGCAAGCGCTCCGGTGACGTTGACGACGTCGATCTTGTAGCCCCAGATCGCGTTCCACCACTCGAACCACTCGATGACGGCTTCGGCGCCGGTCGATGTGGTCGTGACGTAGTACGTGTCGTCGGTGAGCCGAGCGATCGTGCCGTCGTCCATGATCCGGCCCGCGTCGGAGGTGAGCACGCCGTAGCGGATCCGGCCGGTCTTCATGTCGCCGAAGCGGTTCGGGTAGATCCGCTCGAGGAAGGTGGCGGCGTCTGCGCCAGAGACGAGGATCTTCCCGAGCGTCGAGACGTCGATGATCCCAACCGAGGCGTGTACAGCACGTGCCTCGGCGGCCGCGTCGCCGTAGGCGTAGGGGCGGCGCCACTCGCCGGTCCACATCATTGACGCGCCGAGCTCCTTGTGGCGGTGGTGCATCGAGGTGCGACGCGCCGGCTCGTGCGGACGGCCCGCGAGCAGCTCGAGGGAGATCGGCGACCACGGAGGCCTGGCCGTTGTCGTGCCGATGGCGCTCTCGTCGGTCGAGCTCGCCTGCGCGTTGAGGCGTACCGAGTTGAGGTGGCAGAGGCGCCCCTGGCAGGGTCCCATCGTCACGGTCGTGTACCGCTTCGTGAGCTCGATCGAGTCGTAGCCCTCGCCATGCGCGTAGCGCAGGTCCTTGGTCGTCTGGTCCTCGCAGATGCAGACGAACTCCTTGCCCCTGGCCTTGCGCCCTCCGAACGCCGGGGGTGGCACTTCGGTCTCGCCGAGCTCGCCGGCCGCGCTCCCGACCGCCCGTAGCCCATCGGGAATCTGCACCGGCACGAAGACGCCGCGCTCGGGGTTGTACTCGACGCGGGCACCGGCGTGACTCAGGAGCGCGTGGGCCGGCTGCGGACTGCCGGAGGCGACGACCAGGTCGCACGCGATCGTCTCGTCGTCGACCGTGATTGCCGTGACGTGGCCCTTCTTGCCGTGCGCGGCGAGCGTCTGAGGCATGTACTCTCGTAGGTCGACGGCGGCCGCGACACGCGCCCCCGCGTCCTTGAGCGCCTCGGCCGCCTGAGCGCCGGCGTCGTCGGCGCTGATGATCACGGCGCGCTCGCCGGGCTTGAGCGACCAGAAGCGCACGAGGCGCGAGACCGCGCCGGGCAGCATCACACCGACGAGGTCGTTCCCAGGGAAGACGAGAGGTTGCTCGACGATGCCTGCGGCGACGACAATCTCCTCTGCGCGCATCCGTATCAGCAGATCGCCCTGCTCGATCGGTACGAGGTTTCCCTCGTAGACGCCCATGGCGCGCGCGGGGCACAGCACCTCAACCCCGCTCGCCCGCGCCCGCTCGGCCAGCGCACGCGCCGGCTCGAGACCGCTCTCGGTCAGTAGCAGCGCCCCGCCCGGCTCTGGGCCTTCCTCGACGAGCGCGACGCGCTTGCCCTGCTCGGCCGCCTCGATCGCCTCGCGCATGCCCTCCGCCCCCGCGCCGATGACGAGCACGTCGACGCGTCGGTGCTCGGTGTCGAAGCGACCCTCGCGCGTGGCGTGCGGGTCGAGCTTCCCCAGGCCGGCGGCGTTTCGGAGAAGCTTCTCGTAGAGCGGCCACAGCCGCCTCGGGCGAATGAACGTCTTGTAGTAGAAGCCCGGTGGTGTGAACGGGCCGCCGATCTTGTCGACGATCGAGAGGAAGTCGCGGTCTACCGAGCCGAGCACGTTCTGCCCTTCGACCGTGGCGCCGGCGCGGATCGGCTCGGCGCAGAGGCGCACGTTGACGCGACCGTCGACCGTCGCCATGCAGTTGGCGCACTGGCCGCTGCAGCAGACCAGCCCGCGCGGGCGGTGGTACTTGAAGCTGCGCGAGAAGATGCGGCGCCCGCCGGCGTAGAGCGCCGAGGCGAACGTGTCGCCCTCGAAGCCCGAGACAGGCGAGCCGTCGAAACTGAAGTCGACTGTCTGCCGAGCGGTCGATCCGCTCGCCCGGGCGCGCGCCGGAGCCGGCTCACCACTCGCTCCGGCTCGGCTTGGGCAGGCGTGTCTCGATCACGCGTGTTGTCGCTCGTGTCACGCTCGGCGAGAAACCACAGCTCGCAGCCGAAGCGGTGGTACCACCACTCGGTTTGAACGCCTCAGGACGTTTCGCCTGAAGTAGATGTAATGGGAGAGCTCACGCCGCGACGGAGACTCCTTGGGCCGCTCGCGCACCTCACCCGTGGTGGTGAACTCCTCGACCGGACGTCGGCTCCCGCAGTTTGGGCAGGGGATCTGGAACGTCACGCGGAGCCGTGCACGTGGGCTGGATGCGTTTCGCGGCGGGAGCGAAGGCGCGCGGCCTTCGGTGTCGATCTTGGAAACCTACACCTAGAAGAGCGTGAGGTACTGGTCGATCTCCCACTGGCTGACGTACTCGTGGAAGCGGTCCCACTCGCCGCGTTTGATGCCGAGGTACCAGTCGATGATCTGCTCGCCGTCGCGACCGGTTCCGAAGGCCCCGCGCAGCACGTCGCTCTGGTCCAGCTCGTCGAGCGCCTCGTGCAGGTGCGCGGGAGCGCGGTCAGGCCGCGCGCGAGCAGCTCGTCGGGTGGCGTCGCGAACAGGTTCTCGGCGTTGGGCTCGCCCGGCTCGAGCTCGTTCTCGATCCCGTCGAGGCCCGCGGCGAGAACGGCCGCGGCCGCGAGGTAGGGGTTGCACGAGCCGTCGATCGTCCTGTCCTCGATACGGCCGGGCCCCGGGATCCGCAACATCTGCGTGCGGTTGTTGTAGCCGTAGCTGATCCACACTGGTGACCAGGTCGCGCCCGAGGTGGTCGAGCCGACCTTGAGCCGCTTGTAGGAGTTGACGGTCGGAGCCGTGATCGCCGAGTAGGAGCGAGCGTGGGTCAGCAGTCCACCCATGAAGTTGTAGGCCAGCTTCGAGAGCCCGAGCCCCTGCGGATCCGACTCGTCGAGGAAGAGGTTGGTGTCGCCGTCCCAGAGGGACATGTGGTAGTGGCAGCCGTTGCCGGTCAGGTGCGTGAACGGCTTCGGCATGAAGGTGGCGAGCATGCCGTGCTGGTGCGCGAGCGTGTGGACCATGTAGCGGAAGAAGATCGCGCGGTCACAGCTAGTGAGCGCGTCGGCGTACGTGAAGTTCTGCTCGAACTGTCCGTTCGCGTCCTCGTGGTCGTTCGCGTAGTTGCCCCAGCCGAGCCCGTTGACGTAGCTGGAGACGCTTGTGAGGAAGTCGTAGTTGCGGGTCAGGCCCTTGAGGTCGTAGCAGGGCTTCTCGAGCGTGTCGAGCTCGTCGGCGACTCGAATCGAGCCGTCCTCGTTCTTCTGGATGAGGAAGTACTCGAGCTCGAGCCCCATCTTGAACTCGTAGCCCTTCTCCTTCGCCATGGTGAGGACGCGCTTGAGGATCGTGCGCGGGTCGTATGGCCAGGGCTCGCCTTCGACTGTTACATCACAGGCGAAGCGCCCGAGGTTGGGCTGCCACGGCACGGGCGTGAAGCTCGCGGGGTCGGGAATCGCTGCGATGTCGGGGTCACTCGGAAGCTGGCCGATCTCGCCGGCGGCGAACCCAGCGAAGCCGGCGCCTTCCTCGAGGAGGTCATCGAGGTTTGCGGCGGGAATGAGCTTCGCGCTCGGCCGCGCGTACAGGTCGACGAACTGCGCAAAGAGGAACTCGATGCCGCGCTCGGCAACAGCTTCGCGAACGGCGTCCGCGGTCATTGGCTGATTCATCCGGTGTTCCTCCTCGCTTGTGCTCGGCGCACCTTAACGAGGAACAGCGAGACGTACGACTGTTGACGCGTCCGAGAGTATGGGAAGCTCGCGAACGGCTGCGATCAGCTTCTTGCGCTGCTGAAGGGGAAGAACATCGCCGGCAAGATCATGCAGCTTCTGCTCGATCTCGGCCGCGCCGATCTCGGGTCGGTCGCGCGGGAACTCCGCCGACTGACCGAGCATGCGGCCGTCGTCGAGCTCGAGCTCCACGCGCTGGGCGATGCGCTGCTCGTTGTAGAAGCGTGCATCGGCCTCCGGGTCGTGGATGACGCGGGTTCGTTCGAGCAGGCGCGCAATGACCGGGTCACGCAGCGTGGCCTCGTCGTAGAGCGCAGGCGTCAGCGCTCGCTGATCGATCGCGGCCGCCACCGTGTAGGGCAGCGAGAACTGCGCATCGACGGCGCCCGCGGGTGCGCGATCGTCGAGCAGGTTTCCCCAGAGAGTCGTGATCGTGACGGCCTTGACCGTCTCAGGTCTCACGTCGTGTTCGGCGACGAGCTTGCTGGTCGCCCAGAACGCCGGGTGGTTGATCCCGATCGAGGGGTGGATCTTGTACTCGATCTCTCGCGCGAGCCACGTCTCGCCTAGCCCGTCGAGGCCGCGGGCCGGGTCGAAGCGGTCGGAGCCGGCCATGCTCCAGAACCCGAACTCGCCGTCGAGCGCGCCGAGCCCGCCGCCGAAGCCCTTCTCGCCAGAGAGCGCGGCCATCAGCCCGCCCATCGCTACCCAGCCCCAGCCCTGCTTGACCTCGCGGATCGGTCGGGTGTCGTGGACAGGCCCGAAGTACTTGTAGACCGACGGGACGGTCGCGTACGTCGCTGCGATGCCGAGCGCGACCTCGGCCTCATCGGCGCTCAAGCCGAGGATGTTGATGGCCGCGCTTGCCGAGGCGAAGGGGTGGAACTGCTGGCCCCAGACGCGGCGCGCCCGGGCGTGAGAGGGCTGCATGGTGAGCGCGATACGCGCGGTGGTCTCGTAGCCGACCGCGAGAGCGGCGAGGAACTCCTTGCCCGAGAGCATGCGCCGCTCGCTCAGGGCGAGCGCCGTCGACACTGCGGCGAAGCCGGGGTGGGCGACTGCGAAGAGCATGTCCTCGTAGTCGAGGGCGAAGGCGAGGTTGCCGTTTGCGTACACGGCGAAGGGAAGCGAGACACGTGCGCCGTTGCCGAGCATCGTTGCCTCCTCGCCGGGGCCGAGCTCGCGCGCCAGCTCGATGTGAAGGCGCCCGACACGCGTCTGGCTGCCGCCGAGGCAGCAGGCGATGATGTTCAGCGTCGCGAGCTGGAGTGTCTCGACGAGCTCGTCGGGGAGGTCGTCGAATGTCGTCTCTGCGGCAAAGGAGGCGAGCGCCTGGGTGAGGGGGCGTTTCGAATCGGTGGGTTCGCTAGTCACCTCGCTAACGCTAGAGCCATCCAGGACGTCGCGGCTGGCGCCTGTCGCGCCCGGCTAGAGAACGCGCTTGCCCATCTCGGCGACGTCGTAGCCACCAAGCCGAGAGACCGCGTGCCTGAAGCCCTCGTCCTCGAGGAGCTCGAGGAAAGGCTTGAGGATCGGGTCGTCGAGTGACTCTCTGCGCAGCACGAGATCGAATGGCTCCGACGCGAGCGCGACGAAGTCGAGCCCGAAGGCGCGCGCGGCGGCGAGTATGCCTAGGCCGCAGTCGGCGTGGCCGGCCGCGACCGTCGCCGCTACGGCCAGGTGCGAGTACTCCTCGCGCTCGTAGCCGGGGAGCGCCCCGGGCTCGATGTCTTGCTGGGCGAGCAGGTGGTCGAGCAGCACGCGCGTGCCGGCGCCGCGTTGGCGGTTGATGAAGCGCGCCGCGCGGGTGGCAAGATCCTCGAGTGAACGCAGCTCGAGTGGGTTCCCGGGAGCGACCATCAGGCCCTGATCGCGGTGGGCGAGCCGAACCACGGCGACGGGCGCATCCCCAAGCATCCGTTCGACGAATGGCACATTGTAGGCGCCGCTCTCGGCATCGAGTAGGTGCGCACCGGCCAGGTGGCAGAGAGCCCGTCGCGAAGCGCGACGAGGCCGCCTAGCGAGCCGACAGCGGTCGAGCTCAGCGAGGTCTCGGGTCGGCGCTCGCGCATCGTCGCAGCGGCGAGATCGAGTACGAGATCGTGAGAGCCGATGCACACGATGGCGCGCTCGATCTCTTCCAGCGGCCGGAGGAGGTCGACGTCGGTCTTGTCGCCAGCGTCGTGGCCCTCCCGTTCGGGTCCTATTCGCCAGGAGTCCGTCGGCGCGCACGAGCGAGGTGAGGACTCCGGCGCCACCGGCGAGGGGGGCCGCGATCAGGGTGCCGTCGACCTTGCCGAGCCGAACGCGGACCCAGTCGTCGACTCCGCTCGAGGAGCCGATCTTGCGCGCCACGGTTGCGCTGGTCGAACTCCGCTTGGCCGTCGGGGCGCCCTGGAGCTCGGTAAGCAGCGGGCCGACGACGAGGTCGAAGGTCAGCGCCGCCGAGACCGGATAGCCGGGCACTCCCACGACCGGCGTGCAGCCGACGACGCCGAGTACGACGGGATGCCCGGGCTTGACGGCGACGCCGTGCACGGACAGCATGCCGGCGGCGGCGATCACGGAGGCGGTGTGATCGTCGCTGACCCGCGGAGGAATCCGGCGAGAACGAGCACGACGTCGGCCTCGCCAGAGGCGCGCTCGAGCGTCTCGCGCAGCGCTGCCGGGTCGTCGGAGACGATCGGGCCGACGTTAAACTGCGGCACCCGCCTCGCCGGCCTGGCCGGCGAGCATCAGCGAGTTGGTGTCGGCGGATCTCACCGATCGCCAGTGGAGCGTCATGACCACGAATCTCGTCGCCGGTGGGCACGATCGTCACGCGCGGCCGGGCGCGTACCGGGAGCTCCGCGTGTCCGGCCGCCGCGCAGGCAGCCGCGTCGATCGGCCGGATGCGATGACCCGGCGCGAGCAGCAGCTCGCTCTCGGTGACGTCCTCGCCGCAGCGAGCGAACGTGCTGGTACGGCGCGACCGCGGCACGCAGCTCGGCCGCGGAGCCAGCGTCAAAATGCACGTGCTCACGCATGACCACAGCGTCGAAGCCAGCGGGGAGGGGGTCGCCCGTATCGACGTGCTGGAATGCGTCAGAGGCGAGCTCGACCGGGCTCGACTCGCTCGCGGCGTCCGTATCGTGCGCGCGCACGGCTATTCCGTCCATCGCGGCAGCGTCGTAGGCAGGCGACGAGCGCCGCGCGAAAACCGGCTCGGCCGTGACCCGGCCCGCCGCCTCGTCGATCGCGACGAGCTCTGTCTCGACGCGGCTCGGACAACCGCGCTCGGCCCGATCGGCGCGCCAGCGCTCGAGCGCGTCCTCGGAGACCGACGTTCTCGAGGAAGTAGTCGCCGGCGCGCGGCGCGTCAACCACCGCCGAGCACCCAGTCGTGCAGCTCGACCGTGACCTTGCTCCGCGCGTAGAGGCCGCTTGCCTCCTCGGGTACCAGGAGCTGTCCGTCCGCGCGTGCGAGCGCCGAGAGAGCCGAGGACTTGGCAAAGATCGGCTCGGCCATGCCGTCGACGAGGGTGACCTGAACGACGTCGAGCCCGGCCTGGTGCCGAGGGGATGTCGCGGGCGAGGACAGCACTGGTCGTCGCGGCGATGCATGGCTCGCTTCTGCCGCCCACGAGTCGCACCACGCCAGCACCGATCAGGCGGAACACGACGAGCGCCGAGGCCGGATTGCCCGGCAGACCGATCACGGGCACTCCTGCGCACTCCGCGAGCAGCGTCGGCTTGCCCGGCTTGAGGGCGAGACCGTGACACCCAGATCCCTGGGGCGCCAAGCGCGCTGATCACGTCGGCGGTGGCGTCGCGCGTGCCGACAGAGGAGCCGGCCGAGACGACGACGACGTCGCTGCCGGCGAGCGCGCCCTCGAGCGCTGCGCGCAGGCGTGCCGGGTCGTCCGGCACGATCCCGCGCAGGTCGGGCGCCCCGCCGGCGAGGCGAACGAGGCCGGCTAGTGCACCAGCGATCGCATCTCGAACCTGTCCCGGGGCGAGCGCCGTGGTGCTCGGCGGCGCGAGCTCGTCGCCGGTCGAGAGGATCGCCACCCGCGGGGCGGGCGAACACCGACAACGATGTAACTCCCGCGGCGGCAAGCAGTCCGAGGTGCTCTGGTCGGATCGCTCGCCCGGCGGCCACAAGCTCGACACTCTTCGCAACGTCCTCGTCGGGTCTGACCACGGCCTGTCCGACGGCCACCGCTTCGAGCACCTCGACGCTGCCGGCGTCGGTTCGACTCGTGCGCTCGACCATCACGACGGCGTCGGCACCCTCGGGCAGCGCCCCACCAGTGGGGATGGCGGCCGCCGCCCCGCCCTCGACCTTCAGGGGTGCCGAGCCACCCATCTCGACCTCTCCCACGACCTCGAAAGCCATCGGGAGCGTGGCCGAGGCACCGAACGTATCCGCGGCTCGAACCGCATACCCGTCGACCGCAGAGCGCGCGAAGCCGGGCAGATCGTGTGGGCTCGTGATCGAGCGGGAGGCGACCCGCCCGAGCCCGTCTTCCAGCGCGATCTCTTGTTCCTTCGTGCGACGCGCCGGGCGGAACCCGCCTTGCGCCTCGGCGACGCTCCGCACCGAGAAGAACTCCCGCTTCACGGAAGTCAGATTAGTCCGCGCTGGCAGGCCGGCCGAGCTGGACGACGCTCATCACCGGTCCGAGCGCGACCTGGCCGAGGCCGCAGATCGACGTCAGACGCATCGTCTCTTCGAGCTCGGCGATCCGCCCGTCGACGTCGCTTGCGCCGCCACCCGCGGCGAGCAGCTCGGTCAGGATCGTCTCTGCCTTCTGGCTGCCGACCCGGCAGGGGACGCACTTGCCGCAGCTCTCCTGGCGGAAGAACCCAAGGACGTTCGTCGCTGCGGCGAGCAGGTCGGTCGCGTCGTCCATGACGACGACCGCACCCGAGCCGAGCATCGAGCCCGCGTCGGCAAGCGCCGTGAAGTCGAGCGGCGTCTCGAGCGCATTCGGCCCGAGGAAGTTCGACGACGCGCCGCCGGGCTGAACGGCGCCCAGCGTGCCGTTGCCGGCAACGCCGCCGGCGAGCTCCACTAGCGCACGCAGCGATGTTCCCAGCGGAACGCAGTAGACGCCCGGCGACGCAACGTGCCCCGCGACCGCGAAGAACTTCAGACCGTCGGCGTCTCCCGCGCCCTGGTCACGCCACCAGTCGCTGCCGTGGGTCAGAATCGGCGGCACGGCCGCGAACGTCTCGACCGAGTTCATCAACGTCGGCTTGTTCCAGAGGCCGTGTGTTCCCGGGAACGGCGGCTTGTTGCGCGGCTCGCCGCGGTGGCCCTCCATGCACTCGATCAACGCGGTCTCTTCCCCGAGGATGTAGCCGCCGGGCGAGACGAAGACGTCGATCGAGAGTGTGCGCCCGCTTCCGCTCGCGTCGCTACCCAGCAAGCCGAGCTCCTCGATACGGGCGAGCTCGGACCGGATCACGTGCTCCTCGGGTGCGTACTCGTGCCGGATGAAGACCCAACCCTGCTCGGCGCCGACGGCCAGCATCCCCAGCAGCATTCCCTCGAGAACGAGATGGGGAAGCTCGGCCAGGATCTGGCGGTCCTTGAACGTGCCGGGCTCCGATTCGTCGGCGTTGCAGATCACGTACTTCGGCGCTGCCTGCTCGGCGCGTACGAGCTCCCACTTCAGCCCGGTCGGGAAGCCCGCGCCGCCCATGCCGCGTAGGTTCGACGCCTTGAGCTCGGTGACCACATCGGCCTGATCGAGCGCGCCGTCGAGCGCGGCTCGCGCGAGCGCGTATGGCTCGCGCGTGTCGTCGGTCGCGTAGGGGTCCGTCGGCCAAGCGCGATCGGGTCGGAGCGGCTCGCCCGTGCCGAGCGACCCCTCGCGGGCGGCCTCGACGGCGTCCCCGAGCGCCTGCGGCGAGGCAAGCGAGACAGGCCGTTCGTTGACGACCGCCGCCGGCGCCACGTCGCAGCGTCCGAGGCAGGAGGCAGAGCACACCGACACCTCATCGTCGTCTTCGAAGCGCTCGGCGATGCCGTCCGGGTCGGCGAAGTCAGGGCTGAGCCAGCAGGCGAGGTCGCGACACACGCCGAGCTCGACTCGGGGCGGCGGCCCATCTGCGCGAAAGTGCGGATAGAACGAGATCAGGCCCTGGATCTCGTACAGTGGCCGCCGCGTGTCGCGCGCGAGAGCGGCGAGCGCGTCCGCTGGCAGCCAGCCATGCTCGCGCTGAATGTCATGCAGCGCCGGGATCAGGCTCGGGCCCGGGAAGCGCCCGGCGCGAGCTTCGCGGCCACTCATGCGCGCGAGACGCGGACGGCGCAGAACTTGAACTCGGGAATCTTCCCGTCCGGGTCGATCTCGTCGATCGTCAGCACGTTCGCCGCCGCCTCGCGGAAGTGGAACGGGATGAACACGTTGCCGCGGTCCTCGCGGTGCGAGACCTCGGCGCTGAGCTCGACCGAGCCGCGTCGTGACTCGACGCGAACGAAGTCACCGTGCGCGATGCCGAGCTCAGCCGCGTCGTCGGGGTGGATCCAGACGTGGGCCTCGGGGGCGATCGCGTCGAGGGCGTAGGAGCGCCGCGTCATCGAGCCGGTGTGCCAGTGCTCGAGCAGGCGGCCGGTGTTCAGGACGAACGGGTACTGCTCGTCAGGAAGCTCCTTCGCGGGGAGCCACTCGGCCGCGACGATGCGCGCCTTGCCGTTCTCGGTCGGGAAGCCGTCGCCGAAGAGCACGGCGATCCCGTCTGAGGTCTCCGGATCGGGGTTCGGATAGAGCTTGCCGCTGGCGCCGAGGTTGTCGTAGGTCAGACCGTCGAGCGACGCACCGAGGGCAACCATCTCATCGAAGGCCTCGCGCGGCGAGGCGTAGTCCATCGAGAGCCCGACGCGGTTGGCTATCTCCTGGATCAGCTCGAAGTCGCCACGCGCCTGGCCCGGCGTCTCGAGCACCGGCTCGCTCAGCTGCACGCGCCGGTCGGTGTTCGTGAACGTGCCGACCTTCTCCATATAAGACGATGCGGGAAGGACGACGTCCGCGAACTCGGCCGTCTCGGTCAGGAAGATGTCTTGGACGACGAGGAACTCGAGGTTCGCCAGCCCCTTTCTGACCTTGTTGATGTTCGGGTCGGAGAGGAACGGGTTCTCACCGAGCATGTACATGCCCTTGACCTGCCCGGCGAGCGCGGCGCCGATTATCTCGGTCACGGTCAAGCCGGGCTCGGGCGACAGGGTCGTACCCCAGGCCTCCTCGAAAGCGGCCTGGGCGTGCGGGTCGTCGACTCGCTGGTAGTCGGGGTACATCATCGGGATCAGCCCCGAGTCGGATGCGCCCTGGACGTTGTTCTGGCCCCGCAGCGGGTGCAGCCCGGTGCCGGGCTTCCCCACGTTGCCGGTGATGGCACAGAGCGCGATCAGGCAGCGACAGTTGTCGGTGCCGGTCGTGTACTGGGACATCCCCATTCCCCAGTAGATGACGCCGGCGCCGGCCTCGCCCCAGACGCGGGCCACCTCGCGGATGGTGTCGGCCGGGATCCCGCAGATCTGCGAGGCGCGCTCGGCCGGGTAGCCCTCGACGGTGGTCTTCAGCTCCTCGAAGCCCGTCGTCCGCGAGCCGACGTAGTCGTGGTCGACGAGCCCGGCGGCGATCACCTCGTGGAGCACGCCGTTGAAGAACGCCACATCGGTGCCCGGCTTGACCTGGCAGTAGATGTCCGCGTGGTCGGCGATCCGCTCGCGCCGGGGGTCGACGACGATCAGGGTCGTGCCCCGTCGGCGCGCTTGCTTGAAGAACGACGACGCCACCGGGTGGTTCGCCGTCGTGTTCGTGCCTGCGAGCAGCGCGACGTCGGCGTTGACGATGTCGCCGTACGTCGTGGTCACCGCGCCCGAGCCGATGCCTTCGAGCAGCGCGGCAACGCTCGAGGCGTGGCAGAGCCGCGTGCAGTGATCGACGTTGTTCGTGCCGAAGCCGGCGCGGATCAGCTTCTGGAAGAGGTAGGCCTCCTCGTTCGAGCACTTGGCTGAGCCGAAACCTGCGAGCGCCTCAGGGCCGTTGTCGTCGAGGATCGAGCGCAACCGCTCGCCAACGAGATCGAGCGCCTCGTCCCAGCTCGCCTCGCGGAAGGCCGGCATCACCTCGTCGTAGTCGACGAGGCCCCCGGGCTTGCGCCGGCCGCGGCCCTCGCCGCGCACGTCGGCCGAGAGCGCGCCCTTCGGGTAGTAGTCCTCGCGCCGTATCAACGGCACGGTCAGCCGCTGCGGGTTCATGGCGTAGTCCCAGCCGTAGCGCCCCTTGACGCACAGCCGCTTCTGCGAGCCGGGCTGTTCGCGGCCCTCGGCGAAGACGATCGCGTTCGCCTGCTCGTCGACGTGGTATGTGAGCGCGCAGCCGACGCCGCAGTAGGGGCAGACGGTGTCGACTTGCTTGAGCTCATCGCGGGGGCGGATCGGCACCGAGATCGGCTTGTTGACGAGCGCGCCCGTCGGGCAGGCGGCGACACACTCCCCACACGAGACGCAGCTCGACTCGCCCATCGGCTGGTCGAGATCGAAGGCGATGCGCGTCTCGTAGCCCTTCCCCGTTCTCCCGATCACGTCGTTTCCCTGGATGTCGTCACAGGCGCGCACGCAGCGGTCGCAGAGGATGCAGGCGCCGTGGTGGGTCTCGATCACGGGGTTCGAGGCGTCTGTCGGGCGCGCAGCTCCTACCGGCAAGGCGTGGTCGAGGACGTCGTAGCGCCGCGCGAGGGCGAGCAGCTCGTTGTCGGCGGTCGTCGTCTCCTTCGGGTCGTCTTCGGGCGCGGGCTGGTCGGCCATGAGCATGCGCACGAGCGTGGCGCGTTGCTTCTCGACCTGCTCGGTCGCGGTGTTCACCTCCATGCCCTCCTCGACGGTGCGCACGCATGCGGCCGCGAGCACGCGCTGGCCGACGTCGACAGCGCAGACGCGACAGACGCCGACCGGGTCGTAGCGCTCGTCGTGGCAGAGGACGGGAATCTCGATGCCGGCCTCGTGCGCGGCCTCCCAGATCGTCGCGTTCTTGGGGGCGCTGACCGCGTTCCCGTCAATCGTCAGCTGCACCGTGCGGCGCTCCTGGGCGGTGATCGCCATCGCGAAGATCGTAGCCCGCTCGGCCCGCTCAGCCTGTGCGGCCCGCTCAGCCCGAGGCGATCAGTGCGACCCCGCCGATCGTCAGGGCCACCCCGAGCAACTGTCTGGGGGCCAGGTGCTCACCGAGGCGTACGCGAGCGAGCGCAATTGTCGCGACGGGGAAGAGCGAGGCGAGCACGCCGACGACGCTGAGCAGGCCGGTCGACGCGGCGACCGTGAACATGAGCGTTGCCGCGAGGTCGAGCACGCCGACGAGAACGACCCAGCGGAAGTCGGTGCGCGAGATCGTTGGCTTGCGCGCGAGCACGCCCACCGTGGCGACGAGGGCCACCACGGTTGCGATGCGGAAGAGCAACACGCTCCAGTACACGTCGTCCTCAGCGCCGAGGTCGAGGCCGACGAGCGCGAGCCCGAAGAGCAGCGCCGTCAGGACGGCGAGCACGATCGCCAGACGCGAGCCACTGCCCGCGCTGTCGGGCGCAGCCTTCTCCTGCGAGACGAGGACGACGCCGATGATCGCGACGACGATGCCCGGAACCTGGATCAGGCCGGGTCGCTCGCCCTGGACGAGTCCGGCCGCGACCGGGACGATCGCGCTCGTCGCGACGATCGGCGCGACGACGCTGAGCTTGCCGATCCTGAACGCGGTGAAGAAGGTGGCGAGCGCGAGCGCGCCGACCGCGCCGCCGGCGAGCGCTGCGATCGTCGGCTGCAGCGAGGGGAAGTCGACGGCGCGGATAGCGACGACGACAGCGATGATGACGAGGCCCGTCGTCTGTGAGATGAGGATCATCGTGAGCACGGGCCAGCGCCGCGACTGCACGCCGCCGATGAAGTCGCTGACGCCCCAGAAGAGCGCCGCGCCGAGCGCAAGCAGGATCGGAGCCATCTGCGGAGTCTGACCGAGCGGGTCCCGGGGCTGTTCGCGCTACCGCGGTCGCCGCCGTGGCCGCGCCGCGGCTGCGGTGTGGATCAGTGCGCGGCGAGCCCGTGCGCGTCGAGCGTCGCCTGCGTCGGAATGCCCTCTGCGTCGAGCCCACGCTGAGCGTAGTACTCGTCGATCATCGCGGCGAGTCGCTCCGGTGGCAGCGACACCTCGCGGCCCGAGGCGAGCCTGACGGGCTCGGCGAGCACGCGCTCGGGCAACCAGTCGTCCGCGCGTGACCATCCCTCACGCAGGTTGAAGAGGCGCTTGGCCATGACGATCCTGCGTGCCGTCGCCTCAAGCTCGCCGGCCGTAACGTTCCAGCCCGTGACGACCTCGAGCAGCTCGGCCCACTCTCGGAGCGGCTCTGCGAATGCACCGCGCAGGAATTTGCACAGGATCATCGAGTCGACGAGCGCAGCTCGATCCTCGGATTCGATTGCCATCACCACGTGTCCCGGGCCGCCCTCGAGGCGATCGACCTCGCCGGAGAGATCGGCCTCGTAGGCCCCAGAGCGGTTGTGGTCGGCGCCGCGCGGGTTGACGGCGAGCCCCAGCGCCATCGACTGCAGCGTGCGCGGCTCGTAGCCGGGAAGCTCGAGCCCTTTGACATGGGGCGCAAAGCCGGCCGCGTCGCCACCCAGCTCGGCCGCCGCGCGTCGCGAGCCCTCGCCGAGGAGCTTGCCGATGCCGCGACGCTCGCCGATCTCGTCGATGGCGCGCAGCAGCGCGGGGCCGTCGCCGAAGCGAAGCCACGCGGCGCTCAACAGGTTGCGCTCCGCGCACTCCATCGCGAAGGCGATCGTGCCGCCGGTCGAGATCGTGTCGAGCCCGAGGGCGTCGCAGCGCCGACTCGCCTCGAGAACGACGTCCGGGTCGCCGACCCCGCACATGGGGCCGAGCGCGAAGACGTTCTCGTACTCGACGCGCACCCCGCTCCCGTCTGCTGCCTGGTAGATGTGCTCGCAGCCGATCGTGCAGGAGGCGCACGAGGCTCGCGTCCGCTCGCGCAGGGTCGTCAGCTGCTCGGCGCTGAGGGCGGGTGCGCCCTCGAAGCTGGCGGCCTGGAAGTTGCGGGTCGGTAGCGTCGAGAGAGCGTTGAACGCCAGCAGGTTGGCGAGCGTGCCGAGCTCGCGATACTTCGCCGTCGCCGGCCCGAAGGAGCGCTCGCGTAGCTCGCGGGCGGCAGCGAGGACGCCGTTGCGATCGGCCGGCTCGAGCTTCTCGCTCGGAGCGACGGCGATCGCCTTGACGAGCTTCGAGCCCAGAACGGCTCCGAGGCCGCCGCGACCGGCGTGTCGCCCGTCGTGCGACAGCGTTGCGTAGCGAACGAGGCGCTCACCCGCCGGCCCGATCGCGCCGACCCGGTAGCGCGGGCCGAGGCGCTCACGCAGCCGGGTCTCGGCATCGCCGGGCGAGAGCCCCCACAGGTTGTCTGCCGGCTCGAGCCGCACGCCCTCGGCGTCGACGACAACGACTGTCGGCTCGACACAGGCCCCGCGCAGCAGGATCGCGTCGTGGCCGGTGAGCTTGCCGGCGATCGCGAAGTGGCTCGAGCACATCGCGTCGTTGATGCATCCCGTGAGCGGCGACTTGGCGACGATCGCGAACTTCGCGCTCGTTGTCAGCGGGGTGCCGACGAGCGGCGAGAACGTGAAGATCAGCGGCGCTTCGGGAGCGAGCGCGTCGACTCCGGCCGGAGCATGATCGAGGAGTAGTCTGCCGCCCAGCCCGCAGCCGCCGATGTAGTCGCGCAGCAGCTCTGACGGGAGCCGGCTGACCCGGGCGTCGCCCCCGAGGTCGATCTCGAGCAAGGAGCCGAAGTAGCCGGGAGGCGCCAAGCTTCCAACGGCCACGGTCAACCGCCTCCGTCGGCGCTGAGGAACGCGACCCGGTCGCCCGCGACGAGCGGCAGTGCCGCCTCGGTCGTGACCTGCTCACCGTTCAGCGCGGCGACCACGTGCTCGGCCAGCTCGACGCCGACGGCGTCGGCGAGAGCACCGAGTGTCGCCGCGCGCGCCGACTCGTCGTCTTCGGCGGCCATGCCGTTGGCGCGCGGCTCGCTTGATCGCAGGAGTCCGAAACGCTCCACCGCGATTGCCGGCAGGTCGAGCTCGTGCGCTCGCTCGTAGTCGTCGGGCCGGTTGACGTTGAGCAGCGATTGCAGTGTCCCGTCGAGGCGGGCGATCGCCTCGTTCGCGAGCAGCGCGCCGCGGTCGAGCACCCTCGTGCGCACGCGGTCGAACAGCGCGATCGGCCGGCGCTGGCCGCCGGCGAGCAGCTCCTCGATCGCCGGCAGCGCGCCTGCTCGGTAGGCGGCGGCGAGCGGATGCAGACGGCCCTCAGTCTGGCAGACCGCGATGTCGGTGTGCTCGTCCACTGCGGCAACGACGTGCTCTACGAAGGCGGGGTGCAGCAGCGGGACGTCGGTCGAGGACACGTAGGCGACGGCGTCAGGGGGCAGCGCGCGGAGGCCCGCCGCGATAGCCTCGAGCGGGCCCTGGCCGTCATGAGCATCGCGCACTACGATCGCTTCCGGAGGTAGCGGCGGCGGGTTCTGGTCGGGCGCCGCGACGACGACGAGTGTGCCGCGCGTCGCTCTCAGCAGGAGACGAGCGATCCGGTCGGCGAATGGCTGACCGTGCCAGCTCAGCTCGGCCTTCGAGCGCCCCATACGCGTTGAGCGGCCGCCAACCAGGAGTACCGCCGCGCCACCCATCGACTCAAGCCGCGCTGTTCGAGTCGCTGCCTCCGCCGGGCACCGGCACGGTCCGCCAGCCGCGGATGCTCCCGTCCTCGACAAGGAACGCGGCAGCGGCCAGCGTGCCGGGCGGAGCATCGCACTGGCTGGTGGCCCGATGCCCGAGCTCGAAGACCGCCGTCACGACGTCGTCGCTCGCCGTGAGGTCGATGATTACGCCCGAGCATGGCAGCGACGCAGTGAAGCGAGTCGCGGCCGCGAGATCGGGCAGCGGGATCCTTCTGCCCCCCTGAACAGCAAATGCGTCAGGCGCGAACAGCGCGCCCGCTGCCTCGTTGTCGCCGGCGTTCAGTGCTTCGGTCCAGGCTCGAACGACGGCCACGGCGGTCTCGTTCGCCTCGGCTGAGCCCGCCGATCCGGCTCCGGGCTCGGCGGAGGGATCAGGGTCGGCGGGCTGCGGTGCGATAGCCGGCGGCGGCTCGGCGCCCGAGCGCTCGCTCGCGGCCGCCCTCGCGGGCTCCTCGCCGGCCTCGGCCGGTTCCGAGTCGCCGCTGCCACATGCACCGACCAGCAGCACGACAGATATCGCCAGGAGCAAGGCGCCGCGCACGGTCTCACTGTAGCCCGCTCGCGCTGGCCGGCGGTTCGGGTCGGTCGCGCTCTAGCGCTCGGCGGGGCCGTCGCCGGCAAGGAGCGCCGCGACGTCTTCGGCGCCGACGACCTGGTCGCGTGCCGGCCCGACGCCGACGAGGCGGACGGGCACTCCAACGTCCTGCTCGATGAAGTCGAGGTAGGCACGGGCCTGGTCGGGTAGCTGCTCGAGCGATGTGAGCTCCTCGAGTGGCGTCTCCCACCCGGCCAGCTGCTCGTACACGGGCGCAGCATGGTGGAAGTCGCTCTGATGAGCCGGAAGCTCGGTCGTCACGGTGCCGTCCCGCAGCCGGTAGGCCGTGCACACCGGAAGCTCGCCGAACGGAGAGAGCACGTCGAGCTTGGTGATGGCCAGCGACGTGAGCCCGTTCAGGCGCGCCGCGAAGCGAAGCGCTACGAGATCCAGCCAACCACAGCGACGCTCTCGCCCCGTGGTGGTTCCGAATTCCTGGCCGAGCTCGCGCACGCGTTCCTGGTCGGCTCCTTCGATCTGCGTCGGGAACGGCCCCTCACCCACCCGGGTCACGTACGCCTTCGCGACGCCGATCACACCATCGATGCGCGTCGGACCGATCCCGACGCCTGTCGCTGCCGACCCCGCCAGCGGGTTCGACGAGGTGACGTAGGGATACGTCCCATGGTCGAGGTCGAGCAGCGTTCCCTGCGCCCCCTCGAGGAGCACGCGTTCACCGTCCCGCAGCGCCTCGTCGACGAGCAACGCCGTGTCGGCCACGTGCGGGCCGAGCCGATCACCGAGCGGGACGAGATCGTCCATTACCGCCTTGGCGTCAAGTCGGTCGAGCTCGAAGATCCGCTCGAGGATCGCGTTCTTCTCGGCGACCGCGAGCTCGACCTTCACCCGCAGGATCTCGATGTCGAGCAGATCCTGGACGCGTACGCCAACACGCGCCGCCTTGTCCGCGTAGGCAGGGCCGATGCCACGGCGGGTCGTCCCGATCTTGAGCTTCCCGAGCGCCTTTTCGGATGCGGCATCGAGCAACAGGTGCCAGGGCATGATCAGGTGGGCGTTGCCAGAGAGATACAAGACGGCAGTCGAGATGCCGCGTGCCTCGAGACCGTCGAGCTCGGCCACGAGCTGGCCCGGGTTGACGACGCAGCCGGAGCCGATCACCGAGCGGGCCCCCGAGATGATCCCGGAGGGAATGTGGTGGAGCGCGAACCGCTCCCCGTCGGTGATGATGGTGTGACCCGCGTTCGGGCCGCCTTGGTAGCGGCAGACGACGTCGGAGTGACCCGCGAGCAGATCGACGATCTTCCCCTTGCCCTCGTCGCCCCACTGCGCTCCTACGATCACGCTGGCCGGCACGGTCTTCTCCCACGTCGTTCTCGCCGGAGCTGCACGATGCGCAGCCTAACGCCCCGGTTCGCGAGCGCCGGTCCGGCGCCGTCCATCGCGACCTGCTTGGTCTCAGCTAGCTCCAGACCCATGAAATCGTGGAATCTGCCATCCCACGGCAGAAGACATTCCCCAGTCTGGGGAGCTCTGTCCACAGCGCTGTGGCAACAGCCCGATTTTTCTCGCTACGAGCGAGCGGATCTCTCCCCAGGCGAGCCGCCGCGACTCACGGTCTGTCCGAATCGTGTGAGAACATACGTTCTCTCGCGACATCAACATCGCCTGCGAATGCGGTCTCGGGGCGTGGTCGTGAGGCGATAGCTCCGCAGGCAGGGGGCCTGGCGCTGTCGATATCGGTGTGGACAACTCCGGTGTTCACAGCCCTGGGCCATCGTCCAAATGGGGCACACTCCACCCGCTCAGAGACATGGCCGAACGCGTCGATACCAGTCCTGTTCCACCCCAGAACCTCGAGGCCGAGGAGTCGGTCCTCGGAGCGATGATGATGACTCCTGGCGCCATCGACACCGTCGCCGAGGTCGTCGTCGAAGACGACTTCTATCGCGGGAGTCACGCAAAGATCTTTGCTGCCGCGCTTGCCCTGCACGACCTGGGTGAGCCGGTCGATGCGATCACGCTGACCAACGAGCTCGAGCGCCGCACGCAGCTCGACGAGATCGGCGGCCGCGTCCGACTGCACGAGATCGCGAACCTCGTCCCTGCGTCGGCCAACGCCGGCCACTACGCGCAGATCGTGCGTGAGACGGCGACGCTGCGCACGCTGATCCGCGCCGGGGGCGACATCGCCCGGCTGGGGTGGGAGCGCCCGGGCGACACGCCGGAGCTCGTCGACCAGGCCGAGCAGATCGTCTTCGGCCTCTCTCAACAGCGCGTCAGCGGCGACTTCGAGCACATCGAGCTTCTGATCAAGGAGAGCTTCGACCGACTCAGCCAGCTGTTCGAGTCCGACGACGAGATCACGGGCGTGCCATCGGGCTATCGCGACCTCGACAGGGTCACATCCGGCTTCCAGCCGGGCAACCTCATCATTCTGGCCGCCCGACCGAGCATGGGGAAGTCGGCGTTCGGCCTTGGGATGGCCGCCAACGTCGCGCTCCGCTACGAGCGACCCGTCGCCGTCTTCACGCTCGAGATGTCCAAGGCCGAGGTCACGCAGCGTCTGATGTGCTCCGAGGCCAAGGTCGAGTCACAGCGGCTGCGCACAGGTCGTCTGGCACCCGACGACTGGCAACGACTGACAACAGCCTGCGATCGTCTCTCGAAGACGCCGATCTATGTCGACGACACCGGCTCGATCACGATGATGGAGATTCGCTCGAAAGCACGGCGGCTCAAATCGAAGCACCCCGATCTCGCGATGATCGTCATCGACTACCTCCAGCTGATGACCAGCGGCACAAGCTTTGAGAACCGCGTGCAAGAGGTCTCGCAGATCTCCCGATCGTTGAAGCTGCTCGCCCGCGATCTCGATCTGCCGATCGTCGCCATGTCGCAGCTCTCGCGCGCCGTCGAGCAGCGAACCGACAAGCGTCCGATCCTCTCCGACCTGCGCGAGTCCGGCTCGATCGAGCAGGATGCCGACCTGGTCGTCTTCCTCTACCGCGACGAATACTACGCCGGCGAGGAGTCAGAGCACGCCGGCCTCGCCGAAGTGATCGTGGCCAAACACCGCAACGGCCCAACGGACGCCATCAAGCTCTCGTTCCTGAAACGCTTCGCGAAGTTCGCAGACCTCGCTTCCGTCTAGGACACGGGGAAGAAGCTCGCGCTTCTCCCCCGTGGGCCCCGGAGTTTCGCGCTCTACGCAAAACTCGCCGCGTCGGCGGCGAAAGGAAAGGCAGGGGCCGACTAGGGGTCCTTAGTCGTGTGTGCCCTCGCGCTCCGTGTGGAACGCCGTCGCCGTTCTGTGGGCCGGCGGGCGGCCCGGGCACGTGCTGGTTCCCTGGAGTTTCGCGCGGAGCGCGAAACTCCCACGGAACTAGGCCGCGCAGCGGCCTAGTTCCCGTCTTCCCATTCCGCCGCGTAGTCCTCGTAGGCGTTCTCGGGCTCCTCGTCGACCGGGATGACCTCCGCCGGTGCTTCCTCGGGCTCGACGTCCTCGTACATCGTCGTGTCGTCTTGCATCTCCTGCGGCTCGAGCTCGACCTCGTCGGGTAGCTCGCCGCCTTCAGGCGCCACCAGTGTCTTCACCTGGACGTCGACCGCCTCGTAGACCTCGACGCGCACGTCGTAGCGCCCGACGCACTTGATCGGCTCGCCCAGATGGATCTTGCGCCGGTCGACGCGCACGCGTCGCACGCGCCAGAGCTCGTCGGTGATGTCGGTGGTCGTGATCGACCCGAACAGCACGCCCTGTGGACCGGCCGGGCGCTCGAACCGCAGCACCGTCTTGGTCAGGATCTCGGCGATCGACTGCGCCTGGTCGGCGCTGCGCGCTTCGTGCTTCGCTCGCTCGTCGTCGCGCTTCTTCATCTCGGCGACGAGCGCAGTCGTCGCTGGCACCGCGAGGCCGCGCGGCCTCAGGTAGTTGCGCACGTAGCCGCGAGCAACCGAGACGACCTCTCCGCGCAATCCGAGGTCGTCGACGTCCTTGAGGAGGATGACATCCATCGGTCAGTCCGGTCGTTCAGTCGTCGACATAGGGGAGGAGAGCCATCTCGCGCGCCCGACGGATGGCGACGGCGACCTGCTGCTGATGGCGTCGGCAGGCGCCGGTGACGCGCCGCGGGCGGATCTTCCCACGCTCAGACGTGAAGCGGCGCAACAGGCCCAGGTCCTTGTAGTCGACCTGCTGCATCTTCTCGCGGCAGAGGTAACACGACTTGCGTCTGATCGGCCCCGACTTGTCATTGCGCCTCGGCCGCCCTTTGCCGCCCGTCTTGCCCATCTTGCCCGTCTTGCCCGTCTTGCTCACGTGCACGACCCCCATTTCTCATGGAACCGTCCCATTTCTCAGAATGGAATGTCGTCGTCGTTGCCGTCGGCCTTGCCGAAGTCGGATGTGTCCGCCGCTACGGCGCCAGCAGGCACGTATTGCGACTGGCCACCGTTCTCGTTGTCCTGACGGCTACCGAGGAACTGCACCGCGTCGGCAATGATCTCGACGGCCTGACGCTTGGTTCCGTCCTGGGCTTCCCATTCGCGCCAGTCGAGCCGCCCGTCGACGCCAATCTGGCGCCCCTTGCTGAGGTACTGGGCGCAGCTCTCGCCCTGACCGCTCCATACAGTCACGTCGAAGTAGTTGGGCTTCTCGCCCCACTCGCCCGTCGCGGAGTCCTTCTGGCGCGTGTTCACCGCAATGCGCAGCTTGCACACCGCCGTCCCGCTCGGCGTGTGCCGAAGCTCGGGGTCTCGCGTGAGGTTCCCTACCAACGTAACGCGGTTGATGCTTGCCACCGTGTCTCCTCTCCTGCTCGATGTGGGATCTACTCGGTCGACTGCGGCGGTGGCGCCGCGCCGGCCCCGGTTCTTTCGATTCTGCGGACGGCCATGTGGCGGATGACGCCTTCGGTGATCTTCATCACACGTGTGAGCTCCTCGAGGGCCGCTGGCCCGGAGTCGAATGTGAGCAAGTGATAGAAGGCATCGGTCTTGTGGTCGATCTCGTACGCGAGCTTTCGCTTGCCCCAGTCAGCCGATTGCATCCAGGCGCCGGACCCGGTCTCGATGATGCTCTTGCAGCGTTCAACGATCTCGCCTTGCTGTGTCTCCCCAAGCTCGGCATCGAGCATGAGCAAGACTTCGTAGGGATTCACGCTTCCGATCTCTCCTTCCTTTGGTCTTAGGCGGCCCCACCGTGGTTGCGCCAGCCTCGGAGCAAGCTGTAGGCGCGTGGTGTGGCAGGAAGTAGGCCGAGTATAGCCTCCGAATCGCACTTGCCTTTGTAGGGGTGTCATGGAAGAGTGCCGTGGATGAAACGTCTTCTCGCGCTCGGTTTCGGAGCCCTGGTCGGTCTTGTGACGATCAGGCTCATCCGCCGCCGCCGCAAAGCACGCGCGGAGGACTCAGAGCCAACGGGCGAGTCAGCGGAAGCGTCCGATCAAGCGGCCGCGCTCCGACGCAAGCTCGACGAAGTACGAGAGCGTGAGGGCGACACGGTCGGTCCGGCGCGCGTCGACGAGGATGTGGCAGGCGAGGAGCTTGAGCCCGATCTGACAGCCAAGGGAGCGGTCGCGGCAGGCGACGCCGGAAATGGCGCTACGACGCACGAGAGACCCGCGAGTGGCGCCGACGCGGCGCCGAGTGCCACGGACTCAGCGCCGCCGAGCCCCGCGGAGCTGAGTGAGAGGCGCGCGCGCGCGCACGGGCGCGCGCGCGAGGCCGCTGAGTCGATGCGCGACGGCGACGCCTCAGACTGAGCGCGCCTACCCGCTGCGCGGTCTAGTTCTCGTCGAGGTAGCCGATCGAGCGCATCCGGACCTGCAGTAGCCGGATCGCCTCTTCGTAAAAGCCGGTCGGCTCGACCCCGTAGCCGGCGATGACCTGGTCGTGCATGTCGGCCGCAAACGCGGCCTCGTGCATGTTCGAGGCCACCATCGCGAACTCATCGAGGATGGCGTCGACCCATCCGCGGGCCTCCTCCTTCTCGGTCAGAACCTCGCGGATGTAGGAGACGCCGATTCCGATATGCCTGGCTTCGTCGCGCGCGACCAGGCGTTGGCCCTTCGTCAGGCCCGGGAAATCGCCGAACTTCTCGTACTGCCCGGCCGTCAGGTTCTGCGCCGTGCGGGCGCCCACGCCCTCGGCCAGGATGTGGTACGAGACGACCGCCTTCACGTAGTCCTCTTCGCTGCCGGTCCGCGCGAGGTTCTGGATCTTGGCGTCGAGCTCGCCGTAGAGGCTGTCGGAGATGATGTCCCGGTTTGCGTCGGCGACATCGCGAATCGCCTCGAAGCCACCGCGCACGCCAAAGACCTCTTCATACACGCGCAGCACGCTCTGGAGGTGGCGGTGCTCGTCGGCGACCTGCGTCGCGATCAACAGCTGCATCTCGTAGTGCGGCGCGTGCTGGAGGAAGGGTGCGAGCAGGCTCGCGACGTTGAACTCGGCGTGGAAGCGGTGCGCGAACGCCCAGATGAAGCCGTCGCGGGCGTCGTCGTCGAGCGCGGCAAAGCTGGCCGCGTCGGTCGTGAGCTCGAGCTCGAGCGGCGACCACTGGTGCGCCTCCCAGTGCTTGTAGAGCGAGCTGTACGTACCCTTGTGCTGCTCCAGCTCGTCGTTGCCGAAGTCAGTGGGCGCCACGCTCTCTGGGCTCGCCATCAGCCGACGATCCTAAACGAGCGCGAGGGCCAGGCAAAGCCACATCCGCTTGCAAGGCCCGCAACCGGTCGCCGAGCCGCCCGACCTGACCGTCGAGCGACCCGCTAGCCGGGCGAGCCGAGCGCGCTGGCGCGGCGGCCGGTTACGAGCCACACAAACGGGACGGCCACCGCGATCAGGAGCAGCGCCGGCAGCGCCGCGCGCGAGTACGAGCCGATCTCGGTGAACTTCCAGACCTCGGTTGCCAGCGTCTCGAAGCCGATCGGACGCAACAGAAGTGTTGCCGGAAGCTCCTTCAGCGTGCTGAGGAAAACGAGCGTCGCGCCGGCCAGAAGCCCGGGCCGCGCGAGCGGCAATGTGATGCTCGCCGCCACACGCAGTGGCCGTCGCCCCAGGCTGCGGGCGGCCTCCTCGACGCGCGGGTTGACCTGCTGCAGCGCCGACGAGGAGCCCGCGAGTGCCTGTGGGAGAAAGCGAATCACGTACGCGATCAAGAGCAGCCCGAGCGTCTGGTAGATCGGGCCTCCGTAGCGCACGGCGAAGAACACGAGCGCCAGGGCGATCACGATTCCCGGCAGCGCGTTCGGTGTGTAGGCGGCGCGCTCGAGCAGTGCGCCGGTGCGCCGACCGCGCCGCGCGAGAACGGCGATGGGAAGCGATGCGACAAGGGCGGCGCCGGCCGCGGCCGCCGCGACGCCGACAGAGCCTCCCAGAGCGCTCCAGGCAACGTCGAGCGGTTCGCTGCGTGCGAGCATTCGTTCGAGCCAGTAGCCAAGTACGGCCAGCGGCACGAGCAGGAAGAAGCCGATCATCAGCCAGCAGAAGCCGAGCGCGGGAACCCGCCAGCGCCCGAGCGGAATCGGCCGCGCCGGGCGGCCGACGCCCGGGCCGAGCCTGAACCGATGCCCGCCACGTTGCGAGCGGCGCTCTCCGAACAGCACCAGCGTTGTCAACGCGACGAGCACGAGGCCGAGGACGGCGGCCGGCGTGCGGTCGAACAGCGAGAGGTACTGCAGGTACATCGCCCGCGTCAGGGAGTCGTACTGCATCAGCGCCACGGCTCCGAAGTCCGACAGCACGTAGAGCGCGGCGAGCAGACTGGCGGCGCCGATCGCAGGCCGAAGCATCGGCAAGGTCACGTGAACGAACGTCGAGCGGGTCGAGTGACCGAGCCCGCGCGAGGCCTCCTCGAGGCCCGGGTCGACCGAGCGAAGCGCGGCCGCACAGAGGAGAAAGACGTACGGGTAGGTCGAGAGCGTGAGTGCAAGGAGCGCGCCGGGGAAGCCGAATATCTCTGGGATCCGCTCGACGCCGAACGGACCCGAAAGCGCTTGCTGGAGCAAGCCCCGCGGGCCGAAGGCTCCGAGCAGTGCCAGCGCAGCCACGTAGCTCGGGATCACGATCGGCAGCGCCGCGAGCACGGCGATCAGCCGACGGCCCGGCAGGTCGGTTCGCGTCACCAGCCACGCCAGGGGAACGCCGATAGCGATCGCGCAGGCAACGACTGCCGCCACGAGCACGAGGGTCGAGACGAGGACGTCGGCGGTGCCGGAGCGGGTAAGCACCGACCACGCATCGGTCCCGCCCTGGATCGCCCGGACGAGGAGGTAGACGACCGGCAAGACGGCCAGCGCCGCGACGATCATCGCGGCCAACCCGAGCGGGCCTCGAGCCAGCCCGAAGCGCGTGCTCACGACGTCAGGCCGACCTCGTTCAACAGCTCGAGCGTGGCCTCGAGCTCGGGGCCGAGCTCGTCGAGCGAGATGTCGGGGCCCTGCAGCTCCGCGAGCCCGGGCAGTCCCTCTCGCGCCTGGATTCCGCCGGCCAGAGGAAACTCGGCCTCCTCCGCCGTGTCCCTATAGAAGCGTTGGCCCTCATCCGAGACCAGGAACGCGACCAGTGCTTGCGCACCGGGAGAGTCGGCTGAACCCGCCAGGACGCCGGCGCCTGCGACGTTCACGAGAGCTCCCGGGTCGTCGCCCTCGAAGAAGTGATTCGCGATCGGGGCGTCGGGTCGCTCGGCGAGTACGAGGTGGAGGTAGTAGTGGTTGACGAGACCGACGTCGATCTCGCCCGCGGCGGCCGCCTCGACCGTTGGCGTGTTCTTCTGATACAGCTTGGGATCGTTGGCCGCGATGCCCTCGAGCCACTCGCGCGTGCGCTCCTCGCCCGCGGTCAGTCGCATCGCGGTGACGAAGGCTTGGAACGAGGCGTTTGTGGGAGGAAGGCCAATCCTGCCGCGCCACTCCGGCTCAGCGAGGCTCCAGACGTCGCGTGGCAGCTCCGTCTCCTCGAGCGCCTCGGTGTTGTACACGAGCACGCGCGAGCGGCCCGAGGTGCCGATCCACATGCCCTCGGCGTCTCGGTAGCGCGCGTCGACGCGCGCGAGCGCCTCCTGTGGCAGGGTCGCGAGCAGGCCCTCTTCTGCCAAGGCGCCCAGGCTCCCGGCGTCCTGGGCGAAGAACACGTCCGCCGGTGTGCGCGAGCCCTCTTCGAGCAGGGTTGCGGCCAGCTCGGCGCTTCCGCCGTAGCGCACCTCGACCTCGATCCCGGTCGCTTGCTCGAACTGTGCGAAGAGCGGCTCGACGATCTCTTCTTCACGCCCTGAGTAGACCGTGATCTTCTCGTCGGAGCCTGCGCTCGCCTCGGTGCCGGAGCCCGAGCCCGGGTTGTCCCCGCCGCATGCTGCCAGCACGGCGATCGTCAGGACGGCGATGGCGCTCGCGACAATCGCGACACGGCGGCCCTCTGCCCTCGCCCTACGCATAGGTCGGGGGTGACGGAGTCGCTGGAGCTCGGCTGGCGGCATCAGGTGTCCTCTACTCGTAAGGGCCGCCTTCCAAAAGGCCTATCACTGCAAGGGGAGCCTTACCAAAGACCGGAGCTCGCTACGCGGATGTGAACACGGTGACCGGCGCCTCGTGCGGCAGCACGCGAACCCGGTCGCCCAGCCGTGCGAGCTCTGTCGACGGACGCTGCGAGACGAGCGCCGTGCCGTCGTCGAACTCGACGCCGTAGAACACGTCGTGACCTCTGAACTCACGGCGTACGACCTGGGCGGCACCGCCTGGGTCGGGCTCGAGCGCCAGCGTCTCGGGTCGTATCAGCACGTCGACCTGCGCCCGCGCGTGTGGTGCCCGCAGCGGGAACTTGCCGAGCTGCGTCTCGACATGGCCGTTTGCGACATAGCCCGGCACGAAGTTGGCGGGCCCGACGAACTCGGCGGCCCAGCGCGTCGACGGGGCGTGGTAGAGGTCCTCGGGCCGGCCGCTCTGCACGATCTCACCCTCGTGCATGAGCGCGATTCGATCAGAGAGCGAGAACGCCTCTTCCCGATCGTGTGTCACGAGCAGCACCGTCACGCCGATCGAGCGCAGCACGCGGGCGAGCTCGTCGCGCATCGATGAGCGAAGCAGCGGGTCGATGTTGCTCCAGGGCTCGTCGAGGAGAATGACCCTGGGCCCGGGTGCGAGCGCGCGCGCGAGCGCGACGCGTTGCTGCTGGCCGCCCGATAGCTCGCCCGGGAAGCGAGCACCGAGCCCACACATGCCAACGACCGCGAGCACGGCCGGAACACGTCGCTCGCGTTCGCGCCTTGCGAGCCCGTAGCCGACGTTGTCGGAAACGGTCAGGTGGGGGAAGAGTGCGTAGTCCTGAAAAACCATGCCAACCTGCCGGTGCTCGGGCGCGACGGATGCACTCGGCGTGGCGACGGCGACGTCGTCGAGCGAGATCGTGCCCGTGTCGGGAAGCTCGAAACCTGCCAGCAGCCGAAGCAGCGTCGTCTTGCCGCACCCGCTCGGTCCGAGCAGCGCGACGATCTCGCCGGAGGCGATCTCGAGCTCGGCACGTCGAACGGCCTCGACGTCGCCAAAGGACTTGCTGATATCTCGCAGAGTGATCGTCGCCACGATGTAAGGGTCACCTTACCGCCAGGGTGCGGCCTTCTTGTAAGGGTCGCCTTACCGCGTGTCACCCAGCCCCATCTGCCCCTTTCGGGCATGTCCATCGGCCCTGGGACACCGGGTGTCACGGAGTCGCACGCTCCTCGAGCCTGCTACCTTGGGTGCATGCCGCTGGCGATTTTCAGCAGCATCGGGGTGTGGGAGATCCTGATTCTCCTCGCCGTTCTCATGCTTCTGTTCGGCTCGAAACGCCTGCCGCAGATGGGTCAGTCGCTCGGGCGCGGTCTACGCGAGTTCAAGGACTCGGTCGGCGACACCGGGCGCGAGCTCAGGGACGCGATCCAGGAGATGCCGGGCGATGTCCGCGACAGCTTCGAGGGCGAGACGATCGCGGCCGAGGATCCCGCCCCCGTGCAGCAAGCGCTTCCCTCTAAGGGCCGCACGGTCGAGGCACCGGTTGCGACGCCGGTTGGCGACGCAGCACCGCCGCCGGCGGAGTCCGATCCGGACCAACCGGCGAGCTAGGCGCCGACCTCACTCCTGGAGCGCGGGTGCGTCGCGCGCTCGTCGCCTTGGGCGCCTCGGCGTTGGTCGCCGTGCGCGCCTCAACGGAAAGGTAATGCGGGGAGCCCCTGCATGGGAGGTGGTTGAGAAGCCTGCGGCAACTTCCCAACCTTATGAGGCTCCCCGCGCGCTCAGAATTCTACATACGACCGGCGATCCCTCCTTCGCCGCCGGTCGCGAGCGCGATTCACCTCAAGCTCAGCTTGAAAGTTGCACGATCTCGCACGAGGCGGCGACACGATCCACGCGGTCAGCGAGCACCGTGTCGGTGCCCGAGCCGCACGTGATGATGTCGACCTTGCCGTCGCGGCTCGAGATGCGGTCGTCGCCGCTTCCACCGCGGATCTTGTCGAGACCGGGGCCACCGAAGAGGCGGTCGTTGCCGGGGCCGCCGAGGAGCACGTCGTTACCGGCCTTGCCCCGGATCAGGTCGGCTCCACGCCCGCCCTCGATCTTCTCGGCGAGCTTCCCGCCGCGCAGGATGTCGTCGAACTGCGTCCCGAGCACGATTGCGAAGCGAAGGACCCGAGCGGTTCGCCGCGACTTCGCGGCACCGGCGGCATTTGCGTTGTAGGCGGTGACCACGACTCGCAGGCGCTTGCCGAGGTCGGCCTTCCGTATACGGTACGTCGGGCGCTTGGCACCGGCGACGTTGCCGCAGGCCGTCCCTTTGCCCTTCACGCTCTTCTTGGCTGCCTTGCCCGTTGTGCATCGCTGCCAGGTGTACTGGTACGTGAGCTTGGCACCGTCGGGCGCGATCCACGTTCCCGGAAGGACGCTGAGGACGCCGCCGAGCGCGGCCGGCCCGCTGAGAACGGGCGCCGCGATCGGAACCGGAATCTCGCCGACGCCCAGCATCACGGTGGCCGGCGCGCTGGTCAGTCGGCGGGTGTCGCGCGTCGTGTAGATGAAGGAGTCGGCTCCCTCGTAGCCCGGGTCGGGTGTGTAGATCGCCTCCGCAGTCCTGCCCTCGCTCAGCTCGAGCGCGAGCGTGCCGTGCCTGGGCGGGACGAGGATCTTGAACGTCAGCGTGTCGGGCTCGGCCGTCACGTAGCACTCGCCGAATCTGAGCGCGCAGCGCTCGCCGATGTCGTTGTCCTTCCAGCCCGCGAACGCGTGCACTTCGGGGCCGATGACCTTGCCGCTAAGCGTCAGCGGCGTCGACGCGTTGCGTGGCACCGAGCGCGCGAAGGCCTTTGCCGTCGTGCCCGGGATCATGCGCGGCACCTCGAGCGCATTGTTTGACTCGTCGGTCTCGATCAGACGCCCGCCCGGGTTGACGACGGCGCGCAGGACGTACGCGCGGGGGCGGAGGCCGGTGATGTCGATCCACTGGTCTGCGAGCTGGGCGGCGTAGTAGTCGCCGATTCCCGGCGAGATGCCCATGCGGACGAAGCTCGCCCCCGGCGTGTTCGGGCGGCACCAGTCCTCGCTCTTCGTTCCCGTCCCGCGGAAGTAGGCCTCCTTGCCGGAGAAGTCGTAGGTGTCGAACATGCAGAAGCCGACCTTGCCGGTGACCCGTTTCTTGCCCTTGGGCAGGAGCAGCTCGTAGCGGGCGGCCAGGTTGTAGTGCCAGTGCCAGTGGCCGACGGCGTCGGAGTACACGAGCTTGGCACCCTGAAGCGCCTGGGCCAGCGACAGATCGTTGGGAGCGGCGAGCGGCGAGGGCTCGTCGCTCGCCGGCGGGCGCCCGCCCGGCCAGAGCACCTGCATCAGCGTCTTGCCGCCGTCGATCGAGAAGATGTCGGCCGTGCCGCCGGCATTCGCGATCACGCTGTCGAAGCGGTAGACGACCCTGTTGTTCTTCTCGTACGCGTCGACGAACACGGCTGGCACGGTTCCCTGGTACGAGGCCGAGATCGTCGGTAGCAGCGGGTAGAGGTCAGGCTTGGCACCGATCGCGGCGAGCGTGCGGATCGGCACGGTGTTGGCGGCTTCGAGGTGGTGCGCACCCGCCGGCGCGGCGAGGCCGAGCACGATGAGCAGGGCGGCAAAAACACCGAGCAAGCGGCGTCGCGAATGACGATGGAGGGCGCGTGGGAGCATCGAGTTGTATCGGGCCGCAGCAGTCGTGATATAGCCGAGGCCGGCCTGGCCGGCAAGAGGGGCGGCCCCCGATCGGGGGATACGTCGCGGGACGCCTCCTGCCCTGGTCGCTGGGTCTATCGCTGCTTCACGTTCTCGCAGGACTTGTGGATCTTGTCGATCGCGTCGGCAAGGACCTTGTCGTCGCCGGGGCCGCAGTTGACCACGTCGAACATCTTGTCGAGCGTGCGGATGTCATCGTTGCCCCTGCCGGCCACCACGACGTCCTTGCCCTTGCCGGCGAAGATCAGGTCGTGGCCATTGCCCGCCTTGATGATGTCCCCGCCGGCACGCGCCTTGATGGTGTCGCCGCCGCGACCCGACTTGATCAGGTCGTGCTTGCGCGTACCGCGGATCTCGTCGGCTTTGCGCGTGCCCTTGAAGAGCGTCCGCACGAGGACGTTGCCCGGGAGCTGTGCGAGCTTCGCGATCACGGCGGTCACCGCCGATGTCCCGCGCGCGGTCTTGGTCCCCCGCTTCGCGATAACCCGGACGCGAACGGTTGACCCCTTATCGGCAGTCCGCAGCACGTAGGTGGCGCTTGTCGCACCGCCGATGTTGGCACAGCTCGAGCCGGCCGCGTTGCAGCGTTGCCACTGGTAGCGGTAGCTGTCGGGCGCGGGAACGAACGTCCCCGTGTCGCTCCTTAGCCTGTTGCCCACGGCCGGGTTGCCGCTGATCACCGGCGTAACAGTGTTGAGAAGAATGTCCTTGACGGTGACCGTCGCGGTTGCTGGTGCGCTCTGGAAGCCGCGGGTGTCGATGGCGGCGAAGGTGAAGGTGTCCTCGCCCTCGAAGCCGGCGTTCGGGGTGTACTGGACGGTGCCGGTGAGGCCGCTGCTTGCGCCAACGGTCGCGGTGCCGTTGGCCGGGCCGGTGACGATGGCGAAGTTGAGGAGGTTGGGGTCGGCGGCGGCGTAGCAGTCGCCGAAGCGCAGCGCGCATGGGACGGGTCCGAGGACGTCCTGGTGAGTTCCGCCGGCGAGGTAGATCGGGATCTCGGGCGCGACGATCGAGCCCGAGACCGTGACCGGGCCTCCGGGGCCTGCGGGAACCGTGCCGCCGGCGGGCGTGGCGAGGGTGCCAGGGATCGTCCTGGTCTCTTCGAGCGTGTTGTTGGTGGTGTCCGACTCGATGAGGGCGCCGTCGGGGTTGATGGTCGCGCGCAGCGTGAACGGGCCGGGCGCGACGCCCGTGATGTCGACCCACTGGTCGGTCAGCTGGGCGGCGTAATAGTCGCCGACACCGGGCGAGATGCCGGTGCGGACGATGCCGGGCCCGTTCGGGCCGGGGCTCGTGTTGCCAGGGCGGCACCAGTCCTCGTCGTCGAGGATCAGGTCTTCGGGGTCGACGTTGGGGTTGCCGGCGCCGGTGGCGTCGAAGTAGGTCTCGATCGAGCCCTGGTGGTCGTAGGTGTCGAAGAAGCAGAAGCCGACATCGGTCTTCGACACGACCCTGGGGGCCGCTTCGCCCGGGATCAGGAGCTCGTAGACAGCCGCGCGGTCGTAGTGCCAGTGGTCGTGGCCGAGCGGCGCGTAGTAGAACATCCAGCCGCCCGCGCCCTGGCTCCGGCTCGACGCGGTTATGTCGGTGATAGTGGCTGACCCCGATGTGGGAACCGCAATCGGGCTCGTCGGCTCGTCGGGGCGCCCACCGTCCCAGACGGCCTGCTTGATGGCGCGGCCCGAGATGCTCGCGCAATCGGTGCAGAAGACGTCGAGGGTGCCGCCCTGGTTGGCGATCACCGAGTCGAAGCGATACAGCACCTGACCGGGAATCTCGTCCGTATCGATGAACGCGGCCGGAACCGTGCCCCCGTAGGAGGCCGATACGGTCGGCAGCACCGGGTGCAGATCAGGCTCGTCGGGCAAGCTCGCCAGGATCGGAAGGGAGAGCTGCACGCTCGCACTGATGTGATGCGCGCTCGCGACAGACGCAAACGCCAGCGATGCCACGAGCGCCACCATTCCTGCGAGCACGACAACACCAACGCGACGCGCCGGGCGCTCCGCTGACTTCCGCATCTCGGTCTCCCCCCTCGACGTGTTGTTCCATTCTGATTGATTCCCACACCCTCACCCGAGGGAACGTCACACGATGTCGCTCGTTCGAGTGAGGCTTCGACTGGGCGCGATCAGAGACCGCGCTAGGCGGGTAGCAGCACGCGCTCGCAGTTGTCTGCAACCGCGTCGAGAAGGTCGACGATCGCCTTGTCCTTCTTGCCACGCCCGCAGTTGACGACGTCGAACTTGCCGTCGCGCGCGCGGATCGTGTCGTTACCGCGACCCCCGAGCAGGATGTCGGCGCCCGAGCCGCCGAAAATGCGGTCGCGGCCCCTGCCGCCCCGGACGACGTCACGTCCACCGCGTGCGTAGATCGTGTCGTTCCCGGCGCGCCCGGTGAAGGTCTCGGCCGCTCCCGTGCCGTAGATGGTCTCGGTGGCCGCGGTGCCGACCACGCTGAGCCGCCGCGGCTTCGCCGGCGGCGGCGGGGGTGGCGGAAGCTCGCTCGAGGGAGGCGGAGGCGGCTCGCTCGGCGGAGGCGGCGGTGTCGGCGGTGGAGGTGGCGGTGGCGGTGGCGTCACGTCGACCGAGACCGTGGCGGTGAGGCTGTCGAGCTCGCGGCCGTCCGTCGTGCGGTAGGTGAAGCTGTCGGCGCCCGTGTAGCCGGGGTTCGGCGTGTAGACGACCTGCGCTGTCGAGTCGCCCGTGACGCTGATTACCGAGAGGGTGCCGTTCTGGGGACCCTCCATGATCCTGAAGTCAAGCTCGGGCCCGATGTTGGTGAAGATGCGACCACCGTCCTTGACCATTACGTCCCTGCCCACAACCAGGCCGCTAAGGTCGACCGTGATCGGGGTATCGGGTTCGGTGCTCCTCGACACGTCCGCCGCTGTCGCCCCAGGAATCACGCGCGTCGTCTCGAGTACGTTGTTGACGTAGTTGGCCTCGAGGAACTCGCGTCCGGGATTGACCTCGGCTCGCAGTGTGTATGCGCCCGGCTCGAGGCCGTTCACCCAGACCCACTGGAACGTGAGCCCGGCGGTGTAGTGGTCGCCCCAGCCGCGGGCAATGCCCATCTCGACTGTCCGCGCGAAGCTATCGCGTGGACAGTTCGCGAAGTACCACCTCGTCGGAGGCGGACCGTTGGGGTCGGAGTAGGTATCGAACATGCAGAAGCCGACCTTGCTTGCCTCGTAGTTGTCGCCACCGGGAACCACGAGCTCGTAGCGGGCCGCGTTCTCGAAGTGGAAGTGGCTGTGCCCGTCGCCGACCTCGAAGATCAGCCGTCCCGGGATACTCCTGAGCTCGCTGGGTCCGCCGGGCACGCCGTCGCCCAGATACACGCGCTGGTATAGGTCACTGCAGACGACCGTCGAGCAGTCTTGGCCCTCGAGCTCGAAGTTGCCGGCCGCGTTCCAGAGGACAGCATCGAAGCGGTAGCGGCGTGTCCCCTCATGGCGAAAGACCTCGAGATAGGGCCGGGTGCCGTTGTCGATCTCATGCGTCGGCAGGCTCGGACAGATGTCTGGCAGCTCGCCGCTCGAGGGATTGCAGTTGCCCGGGAGGCTGTCGGGAGCAGCCTCGGCAAGCGTGTGTAGGACGCCGCCTAGGGAGCCGAGCACCGCCGTTAACGCGACGACGAGCGCCACGACGTGCCGCCGCCGGAACCGGCGGCGGGCTTCTTCTTCAGGCCGCTCGCTGCCCGTCGGGCGCACGCTCTCGCCCATCAGGCGGGCTTCTTCGTGCGCGGCAGCTTGACGGTCTCGCAGCTCTCGTCGATGACGTCCTTTGCGTCGGCGATCACGATGTCCTTGCCGTTGCCGCAGTCGACCATGTCCTTCTTGCCGTCTCTGACCCTGAAGGTGTCGTGACCGTTGCCGCCATAGAGCTTGTCTCTGCCCTTCCCTCCGATCAGCAGGTCGGCTCCGCGGCCGCCATAGGCGACGTCGTGACCGCTGCCGAGGTTGAGCGTGTCCGGCCCCTTGCCGCCGTAGGCGGTGTCCGAGCCGTTGCCGAGCTTGAGCAGGTCACGGCCACGGCCGCCGTAGGCCATGTCGTGGCCACCTCTGCCATTGATCAGGTCGGGTCCGGCAAGGCCCTTGAAGAGTTCGTGCGCGCCCGTTCCGTTGAGAAAGTCTGCGAAACGCGATCCGACCACGAGCAGGCGGCCGATCTTCGACTTCGGGTCGGTGACGAGCGGGAGCGGCGTGATCGCGGCCGTCACTGCCGAGCCGGCGCTCGCGCTGCCGAGCGCGTTCGTCGCGGTGACGAGCACGCGAAGCGTGGCGCCGACCTCGTCTGCGCTCAGCACGTGCGTTGTGCCGGTCGCGCCGGCGATGGCGACGCAGTTCGCGCCCTCGGCGTCGCAGCGCTGCCACTGGTGGGCGAGCGTCGGGGCCGGCGTGCCGGCCCAGCCGCCCGGCGTGCTCGAGAGCGTCTCGCCGATCACGGTCGTGCCGATCACGGTCGGGAGGCCCGTGTTCGACGGCGGTGTCCCGATGGTGATCGTCACCGTTGCCGGCTGGCTCGTCAGTCCGCGTGAGTCGGTCGTCGTGTAGGCGAACCCGTCGATGCCGACGAAGCCGGCGGCCGGGGTGTAGGTGATCGTGGCCGTCGTGTCGGAGGTCGTAAAGAGCGGCGACAGTGCGCCCGCGCCCGAAACCTGCACGATGTTGAACGTCAGCGAGGTGTCGCCGGTGGCGTCCTCGTAGCAGAAGTAGTCGTACAGGCTGCCGCCGCTCGTGCACGTGCTCACGCGTGACTGGACCTCGGGGCCGACCAACGTGCCGAAGAGGCCGACGGTTACCGGCTGATTCACGAGCGTCGTGAGGGCGACGCCAGCCGCCGTCGCGCCCGGAATCACCCGCGGGAAGTCGCCGACATTGTTGCTCGTGTCGTGCTCGATGATGACCCGCGGCGGTGCCGCCGGGTTGATGTCCACGCGCGGCGGGTTGACTTCGGCGCGCAGGGTGTACGTGCCCGCGTCGACGCCGGTGACGTCGATCCACTGGTCTGCGAGCTGGGCGTTGTAGTAGTCGCCGATGCCGGGCGAGATGCCCATGCGAACGAACGGTGCTGCCGGGCTGCTGCTCATGCACCAGGGCGAGGTCTGGGCGTAGTAGTTGAAATGGGTGTTCGTGTCGTAGGTGTCGAGCATGCAGAAGCCGATCTTCACGCTGGGCACCGTTGCCGCTCCCGGAATGAGCAGCGAGTAGCTGGCCGCGTAGTCGTAGTGCCAGTGGTGGTGACCGGAGGCGGCCGAGTAGATCATGTAGCCGCCCTGCGCTGTCAGGTCGTGGTTGGTGGTACCGCTGGGCGCGCTGAAGCCGGTCTGCTGGCCCGGCGGCAGGCCACCGGGCCAGATCGCCTGCCACAACTTCTGCGTCGTCTTCGCGCAGTCCGTGCAGAAGAGGTCGAAGGCTCCACCGATGTTGCCGAGCACCGCGTCGAAGCGGTAGAGGACCTTGCCCGGCTGCTGGACGGTGTCGATGAAGAGCGCAGGGACGTTCGCGCCGCTGAGCTGGCTCTCGGTCGGCATGATCGGGATCAGGTCGGGCTCATCCGGGAGGCTCGGTGGCAGCGGGATGTTCAGGCCGCCCAGGCCACCGCTCGCGATCAATACTGGATCGGGTACGGGCGCAGTTGGGTTCGGGTTGACGCCGATGTGCGCCGGTCGGTGGTGCGCGCGGGCTTCGGTGCTCAGCGCAAGAGCGAGCGCCAACAGCGCCAGCGTCGCGGCGGCGAGCGCAGTGACGCTGCGGGCTTCACATGCCCACCGCAGGCCCCATCGCAATCCACATGTCGAAATACGGCTCGACACCACAGTCGAGCACCTCCCACGCTGAGGAACTCCTCCGTACGGGGTATAGCCGACGGGCGAGTCCTCAACAACCGCAGATTCTACGGTTTTTCGAACCTTTAACACCCTCCGCATGCGGCGCCGTCTCGTGAGCGAGCCCAGGCCCTTGTAGCCGGGGCACTTTTCCCTTCGTCTACGAGACGCTCGTGGCGCGACCGCTCTTCCGCGCAGACATGTAAGGGATCTGCGGGTCGATCTGCGGGTCGTCAGATCAGCGGGCGCGTTGGCCTGGCACGAGTCGCGGGAAGAAGATCGCCCCCTCGCCCGTCATGTGGACAGAGCCGGGTACGGGAGGTACTCGGAAAGGGAGGTGAGGCCACCATCGGTGGCGCCATGCGGATCAAGTCTCTAGCGGAGCGGCCCCGGAGTCGAACCGAGCCAGCGTGGGGCTGCCACGCCTCACCGGTTTTGAAGACCGGTTGGGCCACCGGGCCCGTGCCGCTCCGCCGGCACGGTAGCACTGACTCGAATCGAGCAACGCGGCGTCGCCGACGTTGCGCTACTACGTTTGCAGTACTGAATCCGGGCCAATTGTGTAGGGCAAGTTTGCTGCGATTGCCGCTAGCCAGATTCCCGAAAGGTTTCCTAGGCTGCGATTGGCTATCTACTGCGGCTCCCGTCACTGGGAGGTGATGAACGGGAAGATTCTGTACATGGTGACAAACGGGCTCCGCAACGCAGGTGCGTTGCGTGGAGCCTGGTTCGTGCTTGTAGTGGAAGAGTGACGATCTTGATAGGGGAGGAGTTGTAGTTGTATGGATAGAGCAGAAACATGTGCTCGCAAGCGTCGCAGCTGGGTCTGGATGACGGCCCTGCTGGCGGCGTTGGTGGCGGTGGTCGTTTTGCCGGCCTCTGCGGCCGCGGGCAAGTCGGGTCACGTTGCGGCGGGGCCGGGCGTCTTCGATATCTACGGTGATATTCACGATGTCGATGGCAAGGTTGATCCTGCAAAGGTGCCGAATTTCCAGGATACGAACTACCCGGCGCAGGCTGCGATCGGGCAGACGGTGCGCTTCACGAAGTGCATTCCCCTGTTGGGGAATATCTCCAACGACACGGAAATCTTCGGTGTGTTCCAGATCATCAACTACACCGGTGAGCGTGACCCGATCTTCGTGCCGGCAGACAACGACAATGTCAGCCTGCATCACGCGGAGAGCTACATCGTGGATAGCGACGATGACCGGGTGACCTACTTCGACGACGAAGACACCGTGAGTCCGGAAGAGATCTGTTTCCGGACGGAGCTGGTCGCGCACAAGCCGGGCATGATGGAGCTGAAGTTCCACGTGAACCTGGACGAGGAGCTCGACTCGGATGACCTGTACGACGATCACGGTGGAGCTGAGGGTGTTATTCACCACAGCTTCCTCGGGATCTGGATGCAGATCCACGACGTCACCCTCTCGGCCGACGACTCCGACGCGGAGGACGAAGACGAGGGCGAGGAAGGCGATGCCGGTGACAACATGGCCGGCAAGGATGGTGTGCCGCTGATCGCGAAGGTCACGGGTAGCTTCCCGCTTGGCAGCAAGGGCAAGTCGGGTGGCAAGTCGACGGTGATCCTGCCGGATGACTTCGGTTGGCTTGCTGAGCAGTACGCCGTCGATGGTTGTCGCTCACAGGTTCAGGGCAACTGTGGCTTCGGCGTTCAGTTCCCGGGTGTTGGTAGTGCGGCCTATCGCTGGGACGTGCATGACGACATCGTGGTGAACGAGAAGACGAAGGGTGAGGCGCAGCATCCGTTCTGCCAGACTGATTGGCCGTGGACGGATGACACGGGCTTCAATCTGTACAAGGCTCCGCATTCGGGTAACAAGGCGACCGGGATCAGGCATCCGTTCTGGTGTGATCCGGGCACGGAGAAGAACCGGTTCCCGAAGCGGCTACACTGGTCGACGCTGCTTGAGTCGATGCAGACTGCCCCTGGTGGGGTTGATGGCGGTCCGAGTGACCTCGACGTTCGGGCCGGGATCGTCAAGTTCCTGACGAACCCGTTCGCGGGAGCCAACGCGGTTCCGTGGCCTGCTAATAAGGTCGATTCGGTCACGGCTCCGCTCGTGACGATGCCGACGCATCCGTGTTTCGGTGGCCCGTACAACTGTTACTCGACGATCTTCGGTTTGACGACGAAGAGGGCTCCGATTGGGCCGTTCGAGCAGTTGCACGCTTTCGAGCTTGCCGATGACGACACCTTCCTGTTCGACACGTACATCCCGGATGGGAAGACGGATGCTGGCGATGCGATGATGCCGGCGTTCCGGATCAACTTCCAGATTGCCCCGAACGGCTCGGGGAAGGGTCAGAAGAAGGGTGTCAACGCGATTGATGGCGCCGGCGAGCTCGACGAGGTCGAGAAGTCCGAGCACTACTCATTCGACAAGAACGACGACGATGTGGAGCCCGACGATGAGGGCGACGCCGAGGTGGGTCAGCTAGAGGAGCTCGTTGCTCCGTTCTATCGTCGTTCGATTCCGGCGCTCGAGGCTGATGAGTCGGGTATTGGTACGACGCGTGAGGAGTGGAACAACAACGCTAACGGCTACCTGACCGACGAAGAGTCGGGCGATGACCTCAGCGAGTACGAGCTGTGGGACTTCGCCGGCGAGTGGACGAGCGATCCGCAGCGCGGTGGCAACACGAACTGTGCTGAGACGCTTGATGACGCCACCGGTACCGGTGGCGCTCCGGGCAACACGCCGAACTGGCGTGAGAAGCCTGAGGACATCGATCTGGCTGCCGTCTATGTGGACGAGCATGGCGAGGGTCAGGTCATGCTGACACCGGACGATGACTTCTACTTCGACAATCTCGGTGTGAAGCCGAACAGGCCAGGGTGGCTGTGACCTGCAGGGGATCGATGTCCTCGGCACGTCGACTGTGATCGCGACCGCGTACTACCCGGACCAGCAGCCGTTTGGCTACAAGCAGGTCAGCTCGAACTCGGTCAAGCAGTCGTGGTTCAACGGCTACAACGCGCAGCTGTCGTTTGCGCCCAAGGGCGCAAACGCTCCGGGCCATCGTGTGACGGTCTGGTACGCCGACATCACCGGTAACTCGCGCGAGCATGACGTTGATGTGTGTCTGTCGGCGCCCGGTGGAGGCGTGACCGTGCCGACGCTGTTCAGCTCGTTCAACAATGAGCAGTTCCCGCAGGAAGACAACCGCGGCGTTGACGGCATCACTGAGGGCCCGAGCCTGAAGTGCACCGAGATGCAGCAGCAGCCGGGCCAGAAGGTCCTGACTGGCTACTTCGATGTGGTTGGTCCTCTGCCGTTGACGGTGTATGCGCTGTTTGACGAGATCCAGATCAAGCGCTCGATCACCATCGCGAAGAAGGGCGCCAGCGGTGGCAACCTGCCGCCAGTGCAGGGTGACGGCAAGCCGATCAAGCCGAGCACGCTGCCGAAGAAGGGCAACGTGACCACGCCGACCAACGCTCAGCTGAAGGGTGCTGGTCTGCTGGTGAAGAAGCGGATCGCGAAGGTCAAGCGCGTGAAGTACAAGAAGGTCAAGGCACGCGGCAAGATCAAGCGTGGCAAGGTGTTCGTGAAGGTTCAGAGCCCGACGACCAAGGCCAAGATCAAGCTCACGGCCTGGGGCTTCAACAAGAAGGGCTCATGGGTCAAACTGCGCACCTACAAGCGGGTCGTGAAGGCGAACAAGAAGAAGTTCGTCGTCGCGAAGATCATCAAGCCCGCCAGGCTCGCCAAGCGCGTGCGACGGGTCGACGCGACCGTCCTTCGCACCATGGGACGACCGATCGCCTAACGACCACAACCAGACAACCACAACCAACCAACCACCGGGGGCCCGCACAGCGGGCCCCCGGTCTATTTCTGCTGGCCCCGGCGCGCGTCGTAGGTAGGCAATCTGCTGTACAGGCCTGAGCGCGGGTCTTGTACTGCGACCGCCGCTGTGCTATGTAAAGAATGTCAGGAGAGAGGATCCGCAGACACGGTCGAGCGGCCGCGGTTCTGCGCGATAAGGGGGGATTTTTTTGCTGCGGCAATCCGCACGCGTTCTTGTAGTCGACGGGGAGGCCACCGCCCGTGCCGCCATTACGGGCGTGCTCGAGCCGGCCGGCTACGGAACGACCGAGGTCGAGACCGGCGAGCAGGCTCTGGCGCTCGTCCACGAGGAGCGACCAGCACTCGTCGTCCTCAACGTAAAGCTTCCGGGCATGTCGGGCTATGAGGTCTGCAAGACGATTCGCGATGACTTCGAGCACGACGTTTCGGTGATCTTTGTCTCTTCCGAGCGGACCGAGCCCTACGACCGCGCAGCCGGGCTGCTTCTCGGCGCCGACGACTACCTCGGCGCGCCCTTCGCGCCCGAGGAGCTGCTCGCGCGGATCCGTCGCCTCGTGGGCCGCGAGCCCGGCGCCGGTCGGTCCCAGGGTCAGGACCTCACCAAGCGCGAGCGCGAGGTGCTCCGGCTCCTCTCACGCGGCCTGGATCAGGCCGAGATTGCGCTCGAGCTCTCGATCAGCTCGAAGACCGTCGCGACGCACATACAGAGGATTCTCGGCAAGCTGCGCGTCCACAGCCGCGCCCAGGCTGTCGCAGTCGCGCACAAGCATCGCCTCGTCGAGCCTCAGGAGTAGCCGCCACCCGACGCGGCGCTACCCGGTGCCGCGCCTCCTCAGAACGCGTATGTCACCAACGCGACGCGTGACCCCGTCGCTGTCGAAGCGCTCGAGCAAGAGCTGCGCTGCCTTTCGCCCGCCGTCGATCAGATCGCGGAAGCGCGCGAGCGTGATCTCTCCGGCGCTCTCGCACTCGGCCGTTGCCAGGGCCCTCGCCCGCTCGTACGCGGCGCTCGTCACCCCGAAGCCGTCTCCGAGCCGCACGAGCTTGCCCTCGTCGGCCAGGTAGCGAGCGAGCTCCGCGTCCTCGAGCTTCGTCGGCGCGAAGCCGGCAGCATCGAGCTCGCCCAGCAGCTGCTCAGCGGCCTCGGCACGGTCGCCGAGAGCGGCGGCGACGCCGGGCGCGAACGCCTTCGCACCGCGCCTCTCGAGCGGAAGCAGCTCGAGCACCGCTCCGGCCCACGGGCGCTCGGGCAGGAGCTCGGCAGTGGGAAGCCCAGGGTCGAGCGGTGACGACTCGGCGCGCGCGGCGAGCCGGCGCTCGACGTCGTCGCGCAGCTCTTCGAGCCACTCGCGCGTCAGGTAGTGGCCGTCCGCTTCGACCGCCGCGCCCAGGCCCTCGGTCAGCTCGTCGGGCTGCAGCAGGCCGCGACGCTCGAGCGCCGAGCGCGTGAGCGGCTCGGGCGAGCCGGCGAGCGCCGCGAGCACGATCGAGCGCGGGTCGCCGTGTTCGAGCAGGTCGAACCGCTCCGGCTGGAGACGCCGCGGCGGAGCGGGGTCGAGTACCAGGCCGCCACCGACGGTGGTCGCGTCGCGAAGCACGACGCGGTCGCCGCGGGCGGCGACAACCGGCGTTGCAAGCCGCAGTTGCGCGCGCTCGCCGTCGGCCCGCACGAGTCGGCCGTGATGCTCGCTGGTGCCGTGGTGTATTCGCAGGCGGCGTCCGTTCGGGATCGGCTCGAACTCCTCGAAAGCCAGATCGAGCCTGTAGCTCACGGGGTAGGCGTCGGGCTCGACCAGGGCTGTCCCGCGAGGGAGTTGATCGGGGCGCGCCGAGGGGATGCCAAGGGCGACGCGTTGTCCCGCGTGGGCCTCCTCGACGGCGCGATCGTGCACCTGGACGGTGCGCACACGCACGGGCAGGTGCTGCGGCTCGGCGACGAGCTGGGCTCCCTCGGCGATGACTCCCGACCAGAGTGTTCCCGTGACGACGGTGCCGATTCCCTTCAGTGTGAACGCTCGGTCGACAAAGAGCCGCGTGGCACCGAGAGCAGGGGCGCGCTCGACCATGGCGGCGGCGCTGTCGAGAGCGCCAAGAAGCTCCTCGAGTCCGGCGCCCGTTCGCGCGCTGGTCGCGACCACCTGAGCATCGGGAACGAGCTCCTGGCCCTCGAGAAGGGCGAGCTCGAGCGTTTCCTCGTCGGCGGCGTCGGCTTTGGTGATTGCCACGACGCCGGTCTCGACGCCGAGCAGCTTCAGGATCGCCAGATGCTCGTGCGTCTGCGGGCGGGCGCCCTCGTTGGCGTCGACGATCAGCAAGAACAGGTCGATCCCGGTCGCGCCCGCAACCATGTTGCGGATGAACCGCTCGTGACCGGGGACGTCGACGATCGAGACGTCGCGGCCGCTCGGCAGGGTCAGCGGCGCGTAGCCGAGCTCGATCGATATCCCTCGCGCCTTCTCTTCAGGGAGACGGTCGGTGTCCCTCCCGGTCAGCGCGCGTACGAGCCACGTCTTGCCATGGTCGATGTGCCCGGCCGTGCCGAGCACCAGCGGGCGCGCGCTCACGCGGCCGCGCGGGCCGCGGCAACCGCGGCCGCGACCTCGGACAGCTCGGCGTCGCCGAGCGTGCGGCAGTCGAGTAGCAGCTGCCCGTCGCGAACGATGCCGACGACAGGTGGGTCACCCTGGCGCAAGGGCCCGGCGAGCGCGTCCTCGAGCGCGCAGGCGTAGCTCTCGAGGTCGGCGAGAGGCAGCGCTCCGCCGCCGGCGCGGGCCATGGTCTGCTCGAGCGTCCCGCCGGTCTCGCGGGCGAGCAGGACCGCGCGTTCGCGCACGGCCTCGAGCGGCTCCAGGAGCATGCGTACGACGGGAACCTCACGCCGGGCACGCTCAGGCATGCGGTAGAGGGCGAGCGTGCCCTCGAGCGCCGCGATAGTGAGCTTGTCGGCGCGGAGCGCGCGGTGGAGCGGGTGCCTGCGAAGCCTCTCGATCAGGTCGGCTCGGCCGCAGACGATGCCAGCCTGGGGGCCGCCGAGGAGCTTGTCGCCGGAGAAGGTCACGAGGTCGGCGCCCCCGTCGAGGCTCTCGCGCACAGTCGGCTCGTCGGGAAGCGAAACGAACGACCCCGAGCCGAGGTCGTCAACGAGCGGCACGCCCGCGCTGCCCGCCAGCTCGGCCAGCTCAGCCAGCGCCGCGCGCTCGGTGAAGCCGAGGATGCGGAAGTTCGACGGGTGTACGCGAAGCAGCACCCCGGTCTCGCCGGTCAGGGCGGCTGCGTAGTCGCTCGTGCGGGTTCGGTTGGTCGCGCCGACCTCGACGAGGCGAGCGCCCGAGCGGGCGAGGATGTCGGGGATGCGGAAGCCGTCACCGATCTCGACCAGCTCACCGCGCGAGGCGATCACCTCGCGCCCCTCGGCGAGCGCGGCGAGTGTGAGGAGTAGCGCCGCGGCGTTGTTGTTGACGACGAGCGCGGCCTCGGCGCCGGCGAGGTCGCGCAGATGCCCGGCGATGTGATCCTGCCGCGACCCGCGCGTACCCTCAACGAGCTCGAACTCGAGGTTCGAATAGCTGGTGGCGATCGCGTTGATGCGCTCGAGGGCGGCCGGGGCGAGGGGTGCGCGCCCCAGGTTCGTATGCACGACGACGCCCGTCGCGTTAATCACGCGCCGCAGGCGCGGCTCGAGCAGCCGCTCGAGATGCGTGCGCACGCACTCCCCCAGCGAACCTGCCGCGTCTCCGGCGCGGATTCGCTCACGGGCCTCGTCGAGCGCAGCACGCGCGGCCTCGAGCACCGACGTGCGCCCGTAGCTCGCGGCAAGCTCCTCAATCTCAGCCTCGGCCAGCAGCCGATCAACAGAAGGCAGCTCGCGCAAGGCTCTCGCGGTGTTCGTCACAACAGAATCTTAGGCACCGCGACGTCTCGTACATATCCGCAACGCAGGTGATCTTTCGCCGCCGATGCCGGGTCGGCCTGTGCGCACCGTCGTTAGTACCGCCAGCCATCCTCGACCTCGGTAGCTGACTGCGCGTGGGCGAGTCACGATGAGGGGGCCAGTGGGGGAGAAGCGCGAGCTTCTCCCCCACTAGAAAGAACGTTCGATGTGCGTGGCGCTCATCGCCAGCCCGAGCAACACGGCCAGACCGATATAGGTCACGCCGACCGCCGCCCGCTGCGCGCCGGTGATCTCGTAGTAGGAGCGCGCCTCGGGACTGCCGCGGTCCTTCCAGCGTCGCCAGAGCTCGAGCCCACCGATCACGAGGATGAGCAACAGGATCGGGTTGGGAAAGAACACGGCCAGCGCGACGAGCCCGAGCAAACCGACGCCCCAGAGCGCTGGATGCAACGCCGCCGCGGCACGGCCGCCGTCGAGCGGGACGATCGGGAGCAGGTTGAACAGATTGAGCAGAAAGCCGACGAACGCGACGGCGATGAGGACGTCCGAGTTGAGTACCTCTCCGAGGATCCACGCCGTTGCGGCGCCGATCGAGCCGAGGATCGGGCCGGCGAGCGCCACCTGCGCCTCGCGCCAGGCGTTCTTCGGCATCTCCTTCATGCCAACGACCGCGCCGAGGAACGGTATGAAGATCGGCGCCGAGGCCTTGATCCCCTGGCGGCGAAGCTCGACCACGTGGCCGAGCTCGTGAATCAGCAGCATGACGACCAGGCCGACGCCAAAGCGCCAGCCCCAGATCCAGGCGTAGGCGGCCACCGAGACGAGCATGGTCGCCGAGGTCGCAAAGATCTTCAGCTTGAAGATGGCGAGCGCAACCGTCTTGAACTTCAGCGCAAGGCCGCCCAGCACGGCAAGCGGCGCCCAGATCCGCCGCAGGAGCGCGCGAAACGGATCCTCGCGTTTGAGCGGGTCGTAGCGCTTGTAGGTCTCGGAGCCGCCGCCGTCAGGGCCGTGCGGCTCGAACCCGGGCTGGGGCGTCAGCTGGCTCATACCGAGATGGTAGATCGAGGGCCGCAGTTCGCCGTCGCCATATGAGGTCTATCGTCGGCTTACTCGCGCAGCCTTAAAGCAACGCTAACCCGAGCTTCTAGGAACCTCGCCCGATCCACTCCTCGCCCCCCTCGTAGACCTCCTTCTTCCAGAGCGGGACGGTCTCCTTGAGCGTGTCGATCGCTTCCCGGCAGGCGGCGAACGCGGCGGCGCGGTGGGGAGCTGAGACGGCGATGGCGACGCTCGTCTCACCGATGTCGACGCGTCCGATGCGGTGCGTGATCGCTACTGCGCAGAGCTCGTGCTTCTCGGTCAACGTCGCGGCGATCCGCTCGAGCTCGGCCTCGGCCATGCCCTCGTAGGCCTCGTACTCGAGGTATGTGACCGTTCGCCCACGCGACTGCACGCGCGTCGTTCCCGTGAACGTTGCGATTGCGCCTGCGCGCTCGCTCGCGACTGCACGCACGAGCTCGTCGAGCATGACCGGCGCCTCGGTGAGCCGGCAGGCGCCGCCCGAGACAGGGGGGATCAGCGCGACCTCGTCGCCGTCGCTCACGGCCTGGCCGGGCTCGGCGTACTGGCGGTTGACGGCGAAGGCCAGCCCGTCCGGGATGGCGTCGAGCTCGTCGATCGCGGCGGCAACGTCGGCGCAGGTGGCGCCGTCGGCGAGCTCGAGCTCACGGGTCGCGAAGCCCGCGCGCTCGCGAAGGCCGGCGAAGAGGCGGACGTGAACGATCACTCGCCGTTCTCACTCGCGAATGCGCCGCCTTCGCGGCGCACGACGACGCAGATGACCTGTCCGGTCGAGACGGCTGCACCTGGTTCGATCGAGAGCGCCGTGACCGTGCCGTCGCGGTGCGCAGTGATTTCGTTCTCCATCTTCATCGCCTCGAGCACGCAGAGCACCTGGCCGGCGTGGACGGCGTCGCCGTCGACTACCTCCACGGCGAGCACGGTGCCCTGCATCGGGCTGGTCACGGCATCGCGGGCCGCGCCGCCCGTGATGCCGGGTGCGCGTGCCGCGTGCCGGCGCGCGAGCTCGGCGTGGGGTGGTTCGGGTGCAACGAGCGTGACGTCGTAGCGCCGGCCCGCGACCTCGGCGACAACCGTGCGGTCGCGGACGGCCCCGTTCGACGCGGCGAGTGTGGCGAGGGGCTCGCTGCTCAGCTCCTCGGCGCGGGCCGCGAGCTCGGCCGACTCGACGATTCCGTGACACGTCTCGCCGGCCACGAAGCACGGCTCGGTCAGGAGGGCGCGGTGAAAGCCCAGCAACGTCGAGACGCCGCCAACCTCCATTTCGGCCAGCGCGCGGAGCATGCGCACGCGTGCGCGCTCGCGGTCGAGGTCCCAGACGCAGAGCTTGGCGATCATCGGGTCGTAGATCTCGGCGACCTCTAAGCCGGCGCGCACGCCCGAGTCGATGCGTACGCCCGGGCCGGCCGGCTCGCGGTAGTGGGTGATCGTGCCGGGTGTGGGGAGAAAACCGCAGCTCGGATCCTCGGCGTTGATCCTGCATTCGAACGCATGGCCACGGAAGGAGATGTCCTGCTGCGCGAACGGCAGGCGCTCCCCCTGGGCGATGGCGATCTGCTCGCGCACGAGGTCGATGCCCGTCACGAGCTCGGTGACTGTGTGCTCGACCTGGATACGCGTGTTCATCTCGAGGAAGTAGTAGTTCCCGTCCCTATCGAGCAGGCCCTCGATCGTGCCAGCGCTCGTATAGTCGACCGCCCGGGCGGCGTTGACGGCGATCTCGCCGATCTGCTCGCGCAGCGCGTCGTTGACGGCGGGCGAGGGGGTTTCCTCGACGAGCTTCTGGTGGCGGCGCTGGATCGTGCAGTCGCGCTCGCCCAGGTGGACGACGTTGCCGTGCGTGTCGGCGAGGATCTGGACCTCGACGTGCCGTGGATCGACGATGTACTTCTCGATGTACACGGTCGCGTCTGCGAAGTAGGCCTCGCCCTCGCGCATAGCCGAGCTCAGCGCGCGCTCTGCCTCGTCGGCCGAGTCCACGACCTTCAGGCCCTTCCCGCCGCCTCCCGCAGAGGCCTTGATCGCGAGCGGCCAGCCGATCTCCTCGCCTAGGCGCAGAACCTCTTCGACCGACTCGACCGGCTCGGTCGTCCCCGGCACGACGGGCACGCCGGCTCCGACCATCAGCACGCGCGAGGAGACCTTCGAGCCCATCGCGTCGATCGCCGAGGGCGGCGGGCCGATCCAGACAATTCCCTCTTCATCACAGCGGCGAGCGAAGTCGGCGTTCTCGGCGAGGAATCCGTAACCCGGGTGGATCGCGTCGGCTCCTGCTTCGCGCGCGGCCGAGATGATCCGGTCGTGCACGAGGTAGCTCTCGGACGCCGGCCCGGGGCCGAGCAGAAAGGCCTCGTCCGCGGCGGACACGTGGAGCGCGTTCCGGTCGACCTCCGAGTAGACGGCGACCGCGCCCAGGCCAAGCTCGCGCAGCGTGCGGAACACGCGGATCGCGATCTCGCCCCGGTTGGCGACGAGCACCTTCTTGAACGTGGTCATGCCCCGCGTATTCTCCTGGCTAGCCCTCTAATGACGCTCGCCGACCAGCTAACCCTGTCACGGATAGCCGCCGTCCCGGTTGTCGTGCTGCTGTTCGAGGTCGACTTCGCACACCATTACTACTGGGGTGCATCGGTCTTTGGGCTCGCAATGCTTACCGACCAGTTCGATGGCTGGGCGGCCCGACGCGCAGACGTGTCGAGTGATATCGGCCGAATTCTCGATCCGGTGGCCGACAAGATCCTCGTGATGGCAACGCTGATCGTGCTCGTCGAGCCCGTTTTCAGCGCGTGGATGGTCGCGGCGATCGTCGCGCGGGAGTTCCTCGTATCGGGCCTTCGGCTCGCTGCCATCGAGCGGGGTGTCGTCGTGGCCGCACGCGATCTGGGCAAGCTCAAGACCTGGGCCCAGGCTGTCGCCGCCGGCCTCGGCGG
>CBDCXJ010000036.1:0-207092 GCA_965223695.1 Gaiellaceae bacterium
GCTTGCGCAAAGCGTCATGCATCGGCTCCACCAGTTCGGCCGGTAACTCAAGTGGCGCGGAGGTCTGTCGGTTGGAGTAGCGAAATCCCACCACATCACCAAGGTAATCCAGCGAAATCACGCACGCCTCCGAGTAGTAAGCCGCTTTTCCCTCGATATATCGGTAGAACTGAATGGGTACCGTGGTCAGTAGCGTGAATGCTTCCGGATCGGTCTCGCGCAGCACCCGCGCAATCTCGAACGCGTCTCCGAGGACGGTCTCTCCTCCTACCCCACTCGTCTTGACGCATTGAAGGAAATTGATACCGAGCGGCGTGTGGCGATAGCACTGATCCGTGTGCTTAGGGATCGCTGCCGGTATGTCGGTGAAAAAGACCTTCTTCTTTGTTGTACGGATATCGCCATAGGGGCCTAGCGCGTCCGAGGTTATCCTATGCCCAAACAGATCGGAGAAAGCTTGCAGACCCTCGAGTGTGGTCGGTGCACCACGCACCCTCGAAAACCCGTGATCACGAAGGTGCTCGAACGCCTCTAGCCGCGCCCCATCATCTTCGACCACCTGCTGGTAGTCGAGGGCGGGGAGTTCATTGACGAAGGACGCGTTCCAAAGCTTCGGTCGATGACGACGCTCGAGACGTGCAGTCTCGGAGTAACAGTAGGCACGCAGCCAATCTGGCTCAAACCAGCTCTCATGTCCGTCGTAATCCCAGACGACGTAGAGCCTCCCCGAGCCGTCGACACGCGCTTCGCGCGGTGCGACGTCCGCTGGGATATCGGCCATCATCACGGTACCGATACCCGAATCCAGATCGCCGCAGATCTCGCAGGCACAATTGAACCGCAGCCAGACGAAGTGAAAGACGCTCTCGTGTCCGTCAGCCCATTTGACAGTGAAAGCGCGGTCGCCGGTGTCGAGATGCCGGATTTCGACTTCGCTGCGCACCGCGGTGACTGCCATCGCCCTTCTCCTCAGGCCTTTTTCGTGCTTAATTTCGGTAGTCAGGTTCCTCGCGATCGAGTACACGCAGCAAACCGGCCCACTCCATTGAGCCGTCATACTCGAGCCCGATCGTCCCGTCCTCCATTTTGCGGCAGTTTTCGCCCGTGAAGCCTAGAGCGTGGTACTCAATCTCTTCGTCAGTGGGAATATGGAGCTTTTGATTGGTCGATAGTATCTGCATCTGGAGTTTGCACGTCTCGGTGAACGCATAGGCGAGATACATCGCCTCGGCCACCGTCTTGCCGACCGCCGTGAAGGCGTGATTGCGAATCATGAGTATCTTCCCGTCTCCTAGCGTCTCCGCCATCTGCTCGCAATAATCGTCCGGGAAGTTGAAGTCCGTCTCGATCCAGGCCACTTCACCTTGCTGGAACATAAACGCCAGCGGCGTGATCGGGAGAATCCCGCACTCAAGAGCCGAGACCGCCACCACCGCGTGTGGGTGCACGTGAACAATCGCGTTTACATCGGGCCGCGCGTTAAAGATCTTCGCGGCCGGATTGACCGCCGCGTAGTTGCTGCGCTGATTCGAGCCGTCCAGCGCCTCGTCGTCGAAGCTGACTTTGAACAGATCAGAGGCTCGAATTTCATTGAAATACACGCCCTGGGTATGGGTGAACATCCACTCAGTTTGTCCGGGCAAGCGGGCAACCAGGCTACCCGCCGCGAGATCGTGCATCTCCCAGCGCTGTAGCCATCTGAACCCCGCCGCCATATCCACGCGAAGCGATTGTTCTTGGTTCGTCATTTCAGCCTGTGTCATGGGGTAGGACCTCCGTAGGTTGGGCTTAAGCGAACCGCCACCGGTAGCATATGAAAGAAATCCGGCCGCAACAAGACCATCCCATTCTCATGCACGGACTCACTCGGTCCCCGAATTGAACCCTCGCGAGCTGGCGGTGACATTCACCGACGAGCGTGACTATTTCATCTCTGAGGCCAGTGCTTATCGCCGACTCAAGCCCCAGGACCTGATGGGACACCGGCGTTCCGGGTCATGACCGCGGCCGATGGGTTCAAGGACAACACCACCGCCACAAACCAGCTGTGGCAGACCGACTTTACCTATCTTAAGGTCGTCGGCGGGGGCTGGTTCTACCTATCGACTATCCTCGATGAATTCTCACGCCATGTCATCGCCTGGAAGCGGTGCACGACGATGAAAGCCAGCGACGTCACGCAGACATCAGAACTCGCACTGAAGGATTCAGGGCTCGATGGCGCCCAGGTCAAACATCGACCACGGCTGCTCTCGGACAACGGTTCGAGCTAATCTCGTCTTCGACAGTATCTCCGTAAGTGCGGAGGCCCAGATCTAATAAAATCAATACCTTAAGGAACCGATCAGGGTGATCTCACTCTGGGATGTAGTGGTAAATACTGGCCCGATGCGTCGAAGTATGCGCCATGTCACCCTAGTATTAACGCGATAACCTCCCTAAAAATATGTGGTGTCAATGTCGGAGGCGCCACATGTTCGTCCGCGTCAAGAAGGTCGGCCCCTATCAATATCTCCAGATCGCGGAAAACCGCCGCGAAGGAAAGCGCGTCAAACAATCCATCATCGCAACGCTGGGCAGACTCGACAAACTCGCCACCTGCGGCGCCATCGACCAACTCCTGCGCTCTGCGGCTCGGTTCGCCGAGCGCATCATGGTGCTCTCCGAGCACGCGCGCGACGCCCACGATGGCCCCGACGCCAACGTGCTCTCCATCGGCCCGGCACTCATCTTCAAACGGCTGTGGCGCGACACCGGCTGCCAGGCGGTGGTGCGCAAGCTGCTCGCGACACGCCACCATCACTTCGACGTCGAACGCGCGGTGTTTATGACGGTGCTGCACCGTCTCATGGTCTCGGGCTCCGACCGCAGCGCCCTTCAGTGGCGCCGCGACCAGGCCATCGACGGCACCGAAGCGCTCAAGCTGCAGCATCTCATCTGTACCGCGCGATGGGTTGGCTCGGCGAGGCGCTCGGGGAACGCGAGCCCGATGCGCCCTCGCCTTCGCACAACGTGACGGTCCTCTGCGATGTCAACAACACATTGCACGGCCCGCGTGGAGCGGCGCGCGCGTTCGGCCCGCAAAAGGGCGCCGACTCCGATCAGGTTGACGAGCTCGAGCGCCGGCTTCGTGCCATGAGCGAGCTCGATCCGTTTGCGGATGCACCCGGCGCCGGCGCCGCCGGCGGCCTTGGCGCGGCCCTCGCCTCGGTAGGAGCGCGCCTAGCCCCCGGCGCGAGCGCCGTGCTCGACGCAGTCGAGTTCAGTGCATCCATTCAGGACGCTGCTCTCACCATCACGGGTGAGGGAGCGGTCGATGCAACCTCTCTCGAGGGGAAGGTCCCCGCGGCCGTCGCCGTCGCTTGCCGCGCGGCTGAGGTGCCGCTCATCGTGTTTGGAGGTCGCGTCACCGAAGACGGTAGGCGTCTGTACCAGCTGGGCGCCACGGCTGTCCTTCCGCTCTCGGGCGACATCGAGCGGGCCGCGTCTGACCTCGAGCAGCTCGGCTTCGCGGCCGCCCGCATGGTGCGCGCCCTACGCTGCTTAGGGGGCTAGACCGCGCCGCCGGCGGCCTGGGGCGCGGAGGCATCCTCACCGTCCGCGCCGACGGGATTGCGCGCCAGGAACTCCTCGACGAGGAGCAGGTTTGACTCGCCGGCGCGCTCGACGATGGCCAGCAGGTCGGACATGCTCGAGGTCTCCTCGAGCTGCTCCTTGAGGAACCACTGCAGGAACTGCTCTCCCTGGAAGGCGTTCTCTTCACGAGCCAGCCGCGTTAGCTCGTTGAAGTGCTCGGTCACCCGCTGTTCTTGCTCGAGCGCCAGCCGGACCGCTGAAGCTGCGTCATCGAACTCGGTCTGCGGCGCGCCGATCCCGGGAATCGGAACGCTTGTCTCGTAGTCGAGCAAGAATTGCACCAGCATCATCGCGTGGTTTCGCTCTTCGAGCGACTGCTTGTAGAAGTGCGCCGCCAGCAGAGCCAGCGTCTGTCCGTCGAAGTAGATAGCGATCGCGATGTACTGCTGGGACGCGCTGAACTCGTGCTCGATCTGCTCACCGAGGCGCGTGACGAAGGGGCTAGCGCTCACCCGGGCGACTCTACCAAGCGGCCTATCGGGCCCACTCGAGCGAGACCGGCCGGCTCAGTTGGAAGGGCTGGCGCTCGTCGGGGCATCGTCAGCCCAATCCGGCGGGTCGCCTCCCTGCGTCTCGAGCTCGCGCGTGAGCTCCTCGACGCGCCCCTGCGCCGCATCGAGGCGTGCAGCACAAAGCGCGTAGAGCTGCTCGCCTCGCTCCCATAGCTCGAGCGTGCGCTCGAGGCTCGTGTCGCCGCGCTCGAGCGTTCTGACGATCTCCTCGAGCTCGGCGTGGGCCTGCTCGTAGCTGGCGTCGGCCGCTCCCTCGGCGCCGCCGTCTGAGCGAGCCTCGACCGCGTCAGTCCCGCCCCCGGCACCGGCTTCCCTGTCGCGCTCGTTCATTCCGCCTCCTCGACGCTCTCGACCCCAGCGACCAGCGCTCCTCTGCTGAGGGTCACGTTGATCTGCGCACCAACCGAGACCGTGCTTGCATCCGTGACGACGCCGTCCCGGTGGCGCACCAGTGCGTAGCCCCGTTCGAGCGTCGCGTGCGGTGAGAGCGCGCGAAGCCGTCCGGTGATCGCCTCGAGCGCGGCCGCGCGTCTCGTCAGCGAACGCCGAAGCTCCGACTCCGAGGCACTCCGGAGGGCGACAAGGCGCGCGCGCGCCGCGACCAATCCCGTCAGCGGCGCTCGAAGAAGCAGCCGCCGATCGGCGCGAAGCTGCTTTCTCAACCGCTCGATCGCCGCCTGGGCACACCGGCGGAGCTCGCGCCGTGCGTCGTCGAGATCGGCGAGCAACGCCGCGGCGTCGGGCACGACCATCGCTGCAGCAGCAGTGGGTGTCGCCGCTCGAGCATCGGCCGCGAGGTCGCATATCGGGTGGTCGTGCTCGTGGCCAACGGCCGAGACGACGGGAACCGGGCTGTCGGCCACGGCGCGGATGACCCGCTCATCGCTGAACGGCAGGAGGTCCTCGAAGCTTCCCCCGCCGCGCGCGAGGATGATGACGTCGAGATCTGCTTGCGCTGCCAGGGTCTGAAGGCCTCCGCTGATTGCGAGCGGCGCTCGCGGGCCCTGCACGGTCGTCTCGAAGACGACGAGCCTGACGCCGGGGAAGCGTGTGGTGGCCGTGCTGACGATGTCGCGCTTGGCCGCCGCTTCACTTCCGGTGAGCACGCCGATGCGACGCGGCAGCGCGGGCAGGCGGCGCTTGCGCTCGGCGTCGAACAAGCCTTCCGCGGCCAACTTGGCACGAAGCGCCTCGAGTTGGACGAGCAGATCGCCTACGCCGACGGGCTCGATCATCACGGCCCGGAGCTGGAAGGTGCCTCGGGCCTCATACAGATCGGGCCGGCCGAACGCCTGGACGCGCATACCCTCCCGGATCGGATTCGTAAGGCTCTCGTAGGCGCTCCGGGGCATCGTGACCGACAGCGTCGTGCCGTCGTCTACGTCGGTCAGGGTCACGAACACGGTCTGCCAGCCGGGCTGGCTGCGCAGCTCGGTGATTTCTCCCTCGACCCAGACGCGCGGCAGCTTGCCGAGCCATGATGCGACCCCGGCGTTGAACTGTGCTACCGGATAGACCTTGCGGTCTCCAACCATGCGTGGCGTGGCGACCACGAGTTGCGCGGCGCTACAGGAGGATGCGCGCCGCGACTTCGGGCGGACAGCCGGTCTCGACGAGCGCCGTCGCCGAATGCAGATCGACCTCAGACGCCGCGAGCTGCTGCGCGAGCTCGGAGGGGTAGCCGGCCTCGACGAGCACGTGCAGGCGCCAGCCTTCAACCTTGGCTCGCTCGTCGCTTGGGCTTTCGACTGTCTGGACGTCTGCCATCGCCTGTCGCTGGTCGTTCTACCTGTTTGAGACGCTGTTCGCCATCAAAGGTCAGGAGATGTCACACCGAGTTCGTGTTTCTTAACGCCCGGCGCTGTGTCGTGTCAGCCCGTTTCACGCCCAACAGACTGCTCGGCGTGTCGGACGGCCCGCTCGAACTCGGTCAGCTTGCTGCTCAGCTCGAGCTCGAGCTCGCTCTCGAACGCCGCGACGCGTCCTGCAGCGGTGTCCATCGCAGCTTCGAGCCGCTGCGTGATGAACGTGATCCTGTCCTCTGCCGTCGAGGTCTGCGACTCGGCCTGGCGTACGACCTGATCGAGCTGGCGCTGCAGGCGCTGGGTGGTCTGCCGCGCGACCTCGTGCATCCGCGTCTCGATCTCGTCCTCGATCTGCTGCGCGTAGGCGTCGCGCGTGCGCTCGAGCTCGCTCGTGAGCCGCGTGCTCGTCTCGTCGCGCGACTCGCGGATCTGCTCGTCGAAGCGTCGCTCTGCCGTCTCGGAGATGCGGTCGGCCGCCCGTTCGAGCGACTTCTCGAATGTGGCCACGACACGGCGCTCGGCTTCGCCGATGTCGGCGGCGAGGCGTGTCCGCGCGTCGAGCTCTTCGCGGTACGCGTCCTCCCTCAGCGCCTGTGAGACTGCCTTGAGGCGCTCGGACAGCTGTGCGATCTCGCGGTGGTAATGCTGCTCTTCGATGCCGAGCTGACGGTGCAGCTCTTCGCCGAGAGCATCGATAGCACTCGAGAACGCGTCACGCATCTCCTCGACCTGGGTTCGCCGCCCAGACGCGAGGTCGTGCAGTGTCTTCTCATGCTCGTCCAGCCTGTCACGCTGTGACGAGAGCGCCGCGCGCTGCACACGGTCGTGCTCTTCGATCCGCCGAGCCTGCTCGTCCTGCGTCCGAGCGAAATCGGTGCTCCAGCCGCTGACTCGGGCGCCGAGCTCGTCGTGGGCCGCCCCGACACGGCGCAGGAGGTCGTCGGCAGCTGCCTGCTCAGCCTCGGCGATCGCTGTGCGCCGCGCTTCACCCAGCTCGCGTTCCTGATCGGTGAGCGCATGTTGCGAGCGGGCGCGCTCGCGCGCGAGGTTTTGTTCGAGTTCTTTCGCTCGCTTCTGGGAGTGGTCTGCGATGCGCTCGTCGATGTGCTTGAAGCTCTTCTCGACGAGGGCGAGCATCCCGAGGTCGCGCATGCGCAAGCGATTGAGAGCAACGAGGCCGACCTCGGTGCAGCTGAACGCGGCGAGCGCCGCGAGCGCGACCCCATAGATCCGCCAGTCGCCATCGGCTCTTACGAGCGAGATGGCGAGTCCCGCCGCCGCCGCGACCGAGGCTGCGGCGAGCAGGACGACACCGAAGATGAGCGCGCGCTCGCGCGCGCCGCGGAGCGCGATGGCCGTAAGAGTCGCGACGACCAGAGCCGCTCCGCAAAGGACGATGATCTCGGCGACCACCCTCATCGCCCGATCGTAGAGCCCCATGGCCCCGAACGCACATCGGGACGGCGGTCTCGCCGCGGCGGCGACGGTCAGATCGTCGGCCGCCGAGCGATGAACACCATGTCCTCACCCTCGGCAAGCGGGCGACGATCGAACCATCCGAACGCGCCCTCGACATCGAAACCGACGTCGGTAAGAAGGCGCTGCCACTCCTGGGGATCGGCCCAGCGCAGATGCATCACCGTGTCGCCGCCGGGTCCTCGCACCGCGAGCACGAGCTCGTTCACCCGCGTGTCCCACTCGGCGCGCTCCCAGATCTCTGGCTCGCGCTCGATCCAGCGTCCGTGCGTCTCCTCGACGTCCTCGCTGCTCGGGCGAAACACATCGAACGCCAGGCGGCCGCCCGGCTCGAGTCGCTCGAACGCCATACGCAGGGCGTCGAGCCGCTCGGCATCCGAGCCGAGGTGCAGGAAGGTGCGAAACGGCGCAATCACCAGCGGCAACTCGCTGACATCCGCCGGAATTGGCGGCTGCGCGAGCTCGCCGAGCCGCAACTCGATTCGCTCGCGCACGCCGGCCGTGACCGCCCTCGAGGCGCACAACGCAAGCATCTCCTTCGAGGAGTCGATGCCGATCACCTCGAGTCCGGCCTCGGCAATCGGTACGGCGATTCGCCCGGTGCCGACACCGAGCTCGAGCACCGGCCCGCCACCCTCGAGTGCGAGCTCGACGTAGAACGCGATGTCCTCGACCACCGAGCGACTCCAGGCGTCGTAGAAGCCGGCGATCGGGTCGTAAACGCTCATCAGGGGCCCCAGAAACCCGATGATAGTCTCCGGCTGGTGGACGTCCAGGCCCTCGAAAAAGAGGCCACCGAAGCCATTCTGGCGGCCGCCTCCACCGATGAGCTCGACGCGATCCGCGTCCGGTATCTGGGGCGAAACGCGGCGCTGCCGCAGGCGCTTCGCGACGTGCGCGACAAGGAAACGGGTCGCACGCTGAACCAGGCGCGGGCCCGTCTGTCGGACGCCGTCGAGGCGCGGAGCGAGGTGCTTGCGAGCGAGGAGCTCGAACAGCGCCTGGTCGAGGAAGTGGTCGACGTGACGCTCCCCGGGGTCGCCACACGGCCCGGCCACCTGCATCTGATCACGCAGATCCGGCGTGAGATCGAAGACATCTTCCTCGGGCTCGGCTACGAGGTGATCGACGGCCGCGAAGTCGAGACGACGTACTACAACTTCACGGCGCTCAACATGCCCAGCTGGCACCCGGCCCGCTCTCCGCTGGCATCGCTATATCTCGACGACGAGACGGTGCTGCGGACAGAGACCTCGCCTGCCCAGATCCACACGATGCAAGAGCGCCAGCCGCCGGTCTACATGGTGTCGCTGGGACGCGTCTACAGGCGCGACACGCCAGACGCGACGCACGTTCCCATCTTCCACCAGGTCGAAGGCCTCGCAGTGGACGAGGGCATCACGCTCGCAGACCTGAAGGGCACCCTACGCCACGTCATGCGGGCCCTTTTCGGCGAGGCCCGCGAGATCAGGTTCCGCACCCACTACTTCCCGTTTACCGAGCCGTCGATCGAGCCTGACGTGTCCTGCTTCCTTTGCGATGGGGCAGGATGCGGCGTCTGCCGGCACTCCGGCTGGATCGAGATGGGTGGCGCCGGGCTCGTCGACCCGACGCTCTACGAGACCGTCGGCTACGACGCCGAACGCTACTCCGGCTTCGCATTCGGCCTCGGGCTCGAGCGGATCGCGATGTTGCGCCACGGCTTGCCCGACCTGCGCCAGCTCTGGGAAAACGACCTGCGGCTTCTGCAGCAATTCTGAATATGAGCCCGCGTAGTCGTGTCAAAGGCCGCCTGGCCGGGGCGGGGCGCATGCCGTGAAGGTTCCGATCTCCTGGTTGCGCGAGTACGTCGAGATCGAGGTTGGGCTCGGCGAGCTAGCCGAGCGCCTCGCCGTGGCGGCCGCCGAGGTCGAGCGTGCGGTCACGGTCGGAGTCGCTGACGAAGGGGACAACCTCGGCCACTTCGTCGTGGGCCGTGTGCTCGAGGCTACAAAGCACCCCAACGCCGACCGTCTGCAGCTCTGCCAGGTCGACGTTGGCGCGGCCGACCCGGCTCAGATCGTCTGCGGCGCCTGGAACTTCGGCGCAGGCGCGATCGTCGCCGTCGCGCGACCCGGGGCAACCTTGCCCGCCGGGCTACAGCTCAAGCGCGTGAAGCTGCGCGGCGAGTACTCGGAGGGAATGATCCTCGCCGAGGACGAGGTCGCCCTCGGCGTCGATCACGACGGGATCATGGTGCTCGACGACGGGCTCCGCCCCGGCCAGCCGCTCGTCGACGTCCTGCCGCTGGTCGACAGCGTCCTCGAGATAGAGGTCACGGGCAACCGGCCGGACCTGCTCTCGGTCTACGGCCTCGCGCGAGAGGTATCGGCGCTGTTCGACGTCGAACTCAACACGCCGCCCGGACGCGAGCCGCTCGTGTCGGGTGGCGCGTCTGTGCCGATCGAGATCGACGATCTCGAGGGCTGCCCACGCTATATCGGCAGATCGTTCACGGGCGTCACGATCTCGGACTCGCCGCAGTGGCTGAGGACGCGGCTCCACCGCTCCGGTGTGCGCTCGATCTCGAACGTCGTCGACATCACCAACTACGTGATGCTCACCTTCGGAAGCCCGCTGCACGCCTTTGATCTCGAACTGCTTCGCGGCCGGCGGATCGGCGTGCGGCGGGCACGTGCGCGCGAGCGCGTCCGCACGCTCGATGGCGTGGAGCGGACGCTCACGACCGATGATCTCGTGATTGTCGACGGCGAGCGGGCGGTTGCGCTGGCGGCGATCATGGGCGGCCAGGACACTGAGGTCACCGACGAGACGACAAGCGTCCTCCTGGAAGCGGCCAATTTCGAGCCTGTCGGGATCCTCCAGAGCTCGGAGCGGCTCGGGCTGCGAACCGAAGGCTCGAACCGCTGGGAAAAGGGAGTCGATCCGCATCAGGCCGCGCTCGCTGCCACATTCGCGTCCGAGCTCCTCGTCGAGCTTTGCGACGCCACCTTCGAGTTCGCGGGCGACGTCTGCGCCGAGCAAGATGCTCCGGCACAGATTGCGCTCAGGCCCGCGCGGGCGAGCGCGCTGATCGGAACCAAGATCGACGCAGCCGAGCAGCGCGCCGCGCTCGATCGCCTCGGCTTCAAGGTCAAGGACGGGCCCGAAGGCTCGGAGCAGCTGGCGGTCACGGTTCCCAGCTGGCGGGCGCGAGACGTTTCTCGCGAGGTCGATCTCGTCGAGGAGGTTGCTCGTGTCCACGGCCTCGAGAAGGTGCCGTTCACGCTCCCGGCCAGGCGCGAGCTCTTCGGTCGCCTCAGCCAGGATCAGCGACTGCGGCGGCGCGTCGAGGACGCGCTTGCCGGCGCCGGCTACTCAGAGGCTTATACGTGGAGCCTTGCGAGCAGCGATGTCGACCCCGCGGCTCGTCGACTCCCGACGCCCCTCTCGGCCGAGCACGCCGTCCTGCGCACGAATCTCGTCGAGGGGCTCGTCAACGCGGCGGCGCTGAACCGCGACGCCGGCAACCGCCAGATTGCGCTGTTCGAACTCGCGCGCGTCTACTTGCCGGGCGGCGAGCAGCTGCCCGAGGAGCGCTGGCACGTCGGCGGAATCGTGGAGGGCGGGTACTTCCCGGCAAAGGGGGCGGTCGAGATCGTGCACGCCGTCACGGGAATCGAGCCGCAGTTCGAGCGCGCGAGCGAGCCGTTCCTGCACCCGGGGAAGTCGGCAAGCGTGGCGGCCGGGTGGCTCGGCGAGCTTCATCCGCGCGTGCTCGAAGGCGGTTGGGGCATCTTCGAGCTCGATCTCGCAACGCTGTTTGCCGGGGTGCCCGAGCGGGTTCTCTACGAGGACGTGATCACGTACCCGGCGGTGCACCAGGACCTTGCATTCGTTGTCGGCGAGGACGTGCTTGGCGGCGAGTTGATCGACGCAATCCGGGCTGCGGGCGGGCCGTTGCTACGGCGCGCTCGGGTGTTCGACGTCTACGAGGGAGATCAGCTCCCCGCGGGCAAGAAATCGATCGCCGTCAACGTCTCCTTCCAGTCAGACTCGGGCACGCTCGCCGACGAGGACGCGAAGGATCTGCGTGACGCGGTCGTTGCGGAAGTCGAGAAAGAGCTCGGAGCCGAGCTTCGCGGGCAGGCGTAGATCTAGACGGAGCGGCCGGCGATCCGCCAGACCGGCCCCTGTGTCGCGACCGGTTGCGAGTCAGAGAGGACTCGCACGGGCCGGAGCGATCCTCCGACGCCTTGATCGTCGAGGCGCTCGAGTACCCGCCGGGTCATGCTCGTCGAGGCTCCATAGCCGAACCGGCGGGCGGTGCGAAAGCGAAACGCGCGTCCATCCTTCTGCAGCAGCGGGTTGACCGGCCCAAGCAAAAGCGCGGCGCGATCGATGTCGCCGCTCGAGCCGAGCTCGAGCTCGATCAGGACGTCAGACCACGCTGGCGGTAGCTCCTGGCTCAGCCGGTCCCACTGGTTCTGCAGGACGCGGTCCGGTGTCGGTCGCTCGCTCGGAGTGACACCGGGATCGCCCGTTTCGTCGGTGACCAGGCGGCCCGCGATGCCCTCCTCGTCGAGACGCTCGAGCGCGCGGCGCAGCGCGTCCGCGCCGGGGGCGCCGTGCCCGGGCGCGAACGCTCGCAGATCGAACCCGTCGCCGACGCGTCCCGGCGAGAGCGGCCCGAGCACCGTGCCGGCGCGCCCGGCTTCGTCCGCTTCGGCGAGCACGAGCCGCACGCCGAGGCGCGTCCAGCCGCGCGGGAGGCGCGCGCAGAGCAGATCGAGCCGGCGAGCAAGCTGCACGGCCGCGATTCTATGTTTTGGTACGGTGGCGCGCGCGTGACGAACCTTGAGCAGCCCACGCGGCTCTCGTATGAGGCGCTTCTTGGATTCCTCCGCGAGATGCTCCTGATCCGCCGCTTCGAGGAGAAGGTCGAAGAGCGCTTTCGTGCGGGTGACCTCTCGGGATTCCTGCACGTGGCGATCGGCCAGGAGGCCGTGGCCGTCGCCGTCTGCGACGTCCTTGCGCGCGATGACGTGATCGCCTCGACACACCGGGCGCACCACCACTCGCTCGCGAAAGGCATGACACCAGACGCACTGATGGCAGAGCTGTACGGCAAGGTCGAGGGATGTAGCGGCGGCTACGGCGGCTCGATGCACCTCTACGACGTCGCCAACGGCAATCTCGGCGCGAACGCCGTCGTGGGCGGCGGGTTGCCCGGCATCGTCGGCGCCGCGCTCGCGTTCAAGATGCGGCGCGAGCCGCGTGTCGCCGTGGCGTTCTTCGGGGACGGAGCCACAAATACCGGCGCGTTTCATGAATCGCTGAACCTCGCTCAGCTCTGGCAGGTACCCGCCGTCTTCGTCTGCGAGGACAACGGCTACGCCGAGTCGACACCGAAGCACCAGCAGCTGCCGATCGACGACCTGTCGATGCGTGCCGAGGCCTTCGGGATGCCGGCGATGGTGGTCGACGGTCAGGACGTCGAAGCGGTTCATCGGGTGGCCACCGACGCCGTGGCGCACGCGCGCGGCGGCGACGGCCCCGTGTTCCTTCTTGCCAAGACCTACCGGCTGACGGGCCACTACGTCGGCGATCCGCAGGTCTACCGACCGAAGGACGACGTTCGGGAGCTGCGCACGACAGAGGATCCCATCTCGAAACTGCGCGAGTTGCTGGGCGTCGACGAGGAGAGCTGGAGCGCGCTCGAGGCAGAGATCGCGGCGATCGTTGACGCCTCGGTCGATTTCGCACGGAACGGAACCGACCCCAGTCCAGAGGACGCGTTGCTGAACGTCTACGCGTGACCTCTCGATCACTCACATAGACCGCTCAGGCATGGCTGAGATCACCTACCGAGAAGCTGTACGCGACTGCCTCACACAGGCAATGCGTGGCGATCCCGACGTCTTTTTGATGGGCGAGGACATCGCCGAGATGGGTGGCTCGATGGGAGTGACCCAGGGGCTGCTCGACGAGTTCGGTCCCGAGCGCGTTCGCAACACACCGATCTCGGAGGCGGCGATCGCCGGCGCCGGCGTCGGCGCCGCAATTCAGGGAATGCGCCCGATCGTCGAGATCATGTACCAGGACTTCATCACACTCTCGATGGAGCAGATCGTCCTGCAGGCGGCGAAGCATCGCTACATGTCGGGGGGACAGATCAAGGTGCCACTCACCGTGCGCACCCAGGGAGGGGCTGGCTGGAGTCCCGGCGCTCAGCACGCCGAGCAGCTCGAGGCCTGGCTCTGTCACATCCCCGGCCTCAAGGTCGTCTTCCCCTCGACTCCCGAAGACGCGCGGAGCCTTCTCTGGAGCTCGATCTACGACGACAACACGGTCGTCTTCTTCGAGCACCGCACGCTCTATCCGATCAAGGGCGACGTCAGCGACCAGATAGCTCCGATCGAGCTGGGTAAGGCGCGCGTCCACCGAGCGGGAACCGACGTGACGGTCGTTGCGACCGGGCGCCTCGTCCACGTGGCGCTCGCCGTCGCCGATCAGGCCGACGCCGACGGGATCTCGGTCGAGGTGCTCGACCCACGCACGCTTCTACCCCTCGACGAAGACGCGATCGTCGAGTCGGTCAAGAAGACCAACCGATGCGTGGTCGCGCACGAAGCGGTGACGCGGATGGGGTTCGGCGCCGAGATCGCCGCCCTTGTACAGGAGCGTGCGTTCGACTACCTTGACGCTCCTATCGAGCGGGTCGGCTCGGCCTTTACTCCGATACCGTTCGCACCCGTCATGGAGCAATTCGTCATCCCGCATGAAGAGGACGTGATGGCCGCAGTCAAACGAACGCTCGCGAGGGCCTGATGGCAACCGAGATCACGCTGCCCCGCCTCGGGCAGGGAATGGAGAGCGGCATCATCGTCCGCTGGCTCAAGTCCGAAGGCGACGCGGTGAGCAAGGGAGAGCCGCTCTACGAGCTCGACACCGAGAAGGTCACCCAGGAGGTCGAGGCCGACGCCGACGGCGTCCTGCTGAAGATCGTCCAGCTCGAGGGCGCCGAGGTGCCCGTAGGCGAGCTGATCGCGCTGATCGGGGAGGCGGGGGAGACCGTTCCTGGCGACCTCGCACCTGCGGCAGCGGCGCCCCCGGCAGCCAGCCCGCCCCAGGTGGAGGCGGCACCCGTCGGTGCCGCGCCGCTCGACGGAGCCGCCGCGGCCGCGGCGGCTGCACCGACGGCCCCGGCCACCGCGTCGGCGACCGCGACAGCGGCCGCCCCGCCACAGGCGGGTGCCCCGACGACGACGGGAGGTCGCATCAAGGCCTCGCCCCTCGCTCGCCGCATCGCCAAGGAGCGTGGCGTCGAGCTCAGCGCACTCCAGGGAACTGGCCCGGACGGTCGGATCGTCGCCGAGGACGTCGAGCGCGCCGCCGCCGGCGAAGCGCCGGCGGCTCCCGCGGCTGCTGAAGCGCCGGCGCCCGTCCCGGCCTTCGCCGTTCCTTCGGTGGCTCCGGCGGCCGACGCGCCGGCCGTGCGCACCGTCGAGTTCACCTCGATGCGCAAGGTCATCGCGCGCCGCATGGCGGAGTCCTGGCAAGCGCCGCATTTCCAGGTCTCGCTGACGGCCGACGTCGGCCGGATGATCGAGCTGCGCGGCGGCCTCGTCGAGGCGACGCCCGAGGGCGGGGTGCGGCCGACGTACTCCGACATCATCACGAAGCTCGTCGCGGTCGGGCTGACGCGGCACCCGGCGCTCAACGCCCATTTCGCAGGCGATGCGGTGCATCAGTACGGGCCCGCGAACATCGGGCTCGCGATCGCCGTTGATGGCGGGCTCGTGGTTCCCGTGATTCCGGCGTGCGAGCGCCGCTCGGTGACGGCGATTGCCGCCGCACGCGCCGACCTCGTCGAGCGCTCGCGGACCGGCAAGTTGACGCCCGACGACTTCGAGGGCGGCACCTTCACGATCTCGAACCTCGGCATGTACGGCATCGAGCGGTTCATGGCGGTGCTCAACCCGCCGCAGGTTGGCATCCTGGCCGTCGGCTCGATCGAGGAGCGGGTCGTCGTCGAAGACGGCGAGATGGTCGTGCGCCCACGGATGGAGATGACGCTCTCGTGCGACCACCGGGCAGTCGACGGAGCCCAGGGCTCCGAGTTCCTACGCACGGTCAAGCAGCTGATCGAAGAACCCGCCCTCGGCCTGTAACGAGCTAGGAGGAGCGCACATGGATTGCGACGTCGCCGTTCTCGGCGGTGGGCCGGCCGGCTACAGCGCAGCAATTCGAGCGGCCCAGCTCGGCGCGCGCGTGGTCTGCATCGAGAAGGAAGACGCGCTCGGCGGGACGTGCCTCCGCGTCGGCTGCATCCCCACCAAGGCCTGGGTCGAGACAGCGCACGGCCTGAAGATCGCGCGCGAGACGCTCGGCAAGCTCGGCGTCTCCGTAGGCGAGCCCGAACTTGATTTCGCCGGCGCCAACGAATGGAAATCGGGCGTAGTCACGCAACTCACGCAAGGCGTCGCCGGTCTGTTCAAGGCCAACGGCGTCGAGTGGCTCAAGGGAGCCGGTACCTTCACTGGCCCGAACACGATCGCGGTCGAAGGCGCCGAGGCCGTCAACTTCTCATCGGCGATCGTCGCGACCGGATCGCAGCCGCTGACCCCACCGATCGACGGGATCGACTCGCCCCGCTGCGTCGACTCGACCGGCCTGCTCGCCCAGACGGAGCTGCCACGCCACCTCGTCATCCTCGGTGGCGGCATCATCGGTTGCGAGTTCGCCTCGATCTTCGGCCATTTCGGCTCGACGGTCACGATCGTCGAGATGCTGCCGACGCTGATTCCTCAGGAGGACGCTGAGGCGGCGGCCGAGCTCAAGAAGCAGTTCGACAAACGTGGCATCACCGTCTTCCTCGAAGCGCGCTGCGACCGGGTCGAGGACACCGGATCCGGGCTCCGCGTCACCTACAACGCCGATCAGGCGATCGAGTGTGACCTGATGCTCGTGTCGACCGGCCGGGGGCCGGTCGTCGAGGGCATCGGGCTCGAGGCTGCCGGTGTGGCCTTCGATCCGCGTGCCGGAGTTGGCGCCGACGCGGGCCGGCGCACCAACGTGCCTCATGTCTACGCCGTCGGGGACTGCGCCGGCTACTGGCAGCTCGCGCACACGGCCTTCCGCGAGGGGGAGGTCGCAGCCGAGAATGCGACCGGCCATGCGGCTGTCGTCGACAACCGCGCCGTCCCACGCCCGATCTACACAGACCCGGAGATCGCCGGGGTCGGGCTGACCGAGGCCGAAGCCCGCGAGCAGTACGGCGACGATGTCCTCGTGGGAAAGTTTCCCTTCGCCGCCAACGGGCGCGCACTCATGCAGAACGAGAGCGGTGGATGGATCAAGTCGATTCACGAGAGCCGCTACGGCGAACTGCTCGGCCTGGTCATGGTCGGGCCGCACGTGACCGACCTGATCGAGGCGGGTGTCGTCGCGATCGACGCAGAGGCGACGGTCGAGACGGTTGCAGATGGAATGGCAGCGCACCCGACCCTCTCGGAGGCGATCAAGGAGGCGGGGCTCGTCGCGCTCGGGCGGGCAATCCACCTTCCCAACAAGAAGCGCGGGTAGAGGCGTGAGCCTGAAACGCAGTCGCAACGCACTGGTCGGATCGCTCGTCATCGCGATCGCCCGTCGCGGTCTCCGGCGGCGGTTCGGCGGAAGGCCGCCCGTGTGGCCGTTCTTCGTCCTTGGCCTCGTCGGCGTCTTCGCGCTGGTCGTCTGGCGCCGACGGCACGCTCAGCCAGATTCCCCGCCGAGCGACTCTTGACCCAGACGGTCGTCGTCGGCGCGGGCCTCGCTGGCTGCACGACGGCCCGTTACCTCGCCGAGTCAGGCGAGCACGTCACGCTGATCGAGCGCCACGGAGTCGGCGCCGGCGCCTCCGGCCGAAACGGCGGCTGGCTCGTCCGTCGCCCGGATCCGTGGCTCGACGGTCTTCGCCGTGACGCTGTCACGATCTATCAGGAGCTCGAAGCGGATGGTCTCGACTGCCTGCTGCGCGAGCTCCCGCTTCTGCTGGTGGCGCTCGACGACAGCGAGCTCGAGCACGCCTCTGCGTACGCCGCCGGCGTAGGCGCCGACGCCCTCGAGCCAGCTGGCGAGCCCTGGCTCGCTGATGACGTCTCCGGTGCCTTTCTCGTCCCGGGCTGCCACGGGCTCGACCCGATGGCGGCAACGACCGCGATGGCTGAGGCGGCGCGCCGTGAGGGAGTCGACATGAAGCTCGGGGACGAGGTCAAGCGCATCGTCGTCGAGCGCGACCGGGTCGTCGGCGTCACCACCGACCGCGGGTCGCTTGCCGCCGACCGGGTCGTTGTCGCGGCCGGTCCGCTGATCGCACCGCTCCTGGCGGCAGTCGGCGTGCATCTGCCCACGAACGCAGTGCGCGGCTGGCTCCTCCAGACTGATCCGGCCGGGCGCCAGCTTCCCTACGTCATCGAGCAGGCGCTCTGGCCCGATCAGCACTCGATGGCGTCGATTGCTCGGGCACCGACGCTCGAGGACATCGCCGACGGCGAGGACGGGTCGAGCCGGCTCGTCTCGCTGCTCATGGGCGACCGGCCCGGCGGCTCGCTCGTCATCGGCACGTCACTGAACGCCTCGACGCGCGAGGACGCAGAAGGCGCCGCCACGGTCCACGAGATCGCCGCGCGTGCCCTCCGGATCGCGCCGCCGCTCGCGGGTGTTCGCGTCGCCACCACCTGGTCGGGCCGGCGCACGATGACGCCCGACGGCCGGCCGATCGTCGGACCGATCCCCGGAATCCAGGGGCTCGCCGTCGCCGGCGGCTTCTCCTCGGTCGGGATGCTTTCGATCCCCGGGCTGTGTCGCGAGCTAGGTCGCGGCACGCCTCGCGACGAGCTCGACCCTGGACGGTTTCTGAGCGGCGCGTAGGCGGTCGCGAGTGCGCACTCGCAGGGCTCGCGAACGAGCCCGCTCAGGGCTCGCGGCGTCCAAGCGCGGAACTAGACTCACCAGACTCCGTGGCCGCGCCCTTCGCTCATCTCCACGTGCACTCCGAGTACTCGATTCTCGACGGCGCGTGTCGAATCAAGGACCTGGTCGCGCGGGCAGCAGAACTGGAGATGCCGGCCGTCGGGTTGACCGACCACGGCTCGCTCGCCGGTGCCGTCGAGCTCTACCGTCACGCTCGAAAGGCTGGCGTCAAGCCGGTCATCGGGTGCGAGGTCTACGTCTGTGACGACCGCCACGCGCGGACGCAGGGCTACGCACACCTGACGCTTCTGGCGCGTACGAACGAGGGGTACGCAAACCTGATCAAGCTTGCCTCGCGTGGCTACCTCGAGGGCTACTACTACAAACCACGGGTTGACTGGGAGCTCCTCGACCAGCACTCGGGTGGAATCATCGCCCTGTCTGGTTGTCTCTCGGGGCGCGTATCGAAGGCGCTCGAGGAGGGCGCGCGCGATCGCGCCCGCGACGAACTGGGCCGGCTATCCGAGCTCTTCGGCAAGGACTCGACGTACGTCGAGCTGCAGGACGCTGGGCTCGAGATCCAGAAGCAGATCGTCCCGGCGCTGTGCGAGCTCTCGGCCGAGCTTGGCCTGCCGACCGTCGCCGCTGGCGACGTGCACTACCTCAGCCACGCCGACGCAAAAGCGCACGAGGCGCTGCTGTGCATCCAGTCGGGGGACATCCTCTCGAACCCCGATCGCTGGCGCTTCGAGACCGATCAGTTCTACTTCCACACCCCAGAGGAGATGGCTCGGACGTTCGGGCATCTTCCCGACGCCATGGCGCGGACACTCGAGATCGCCGAGCGGTGCGAGGTCGAGATCGACCTCGATCGGATCCTGCTTCCCGAGTTCCCGACGCCAGAGGGGCGAGACGCGTTCGAGTACCTCGCGGAGCTGTGCGAGGAGGGTCTGAAGCGGCGCTACGAGAAGGAGACGCCCGAGCTGCGCGAACGGCTTGCCTTCGAGCTCAAGACCATTCGCGAGATGGGATTTGCCGACTACTTCCTGATCGTCTCGGACTTCGTCGCCTTCGCCCGCAACAACGACATCGGAGTCGGCCCCGGTCGCGGCTCGGCGGCCGGCTCGATCGTGGCCTACGCACTCGAGGTCACCGACATCGATCCTCTCCGCTACGACCTCCTGTTCGAGCGCTTCCTCAACCCCGGGCGCAAGTCGATGCCCGACATCGACATCGACTTCTCGGTCTCGGGGCGCGATCGCGTCATCAACTACGTCGCCGAGAAATACGGCAAGGATCGTGTGGCGCAGATCATCACCTTCGGCACGATGGCGGCGCGCGCCGCCGTCCGCGATGCCGGCCGCGTGCTCGACGTTCCCTACGGCACGGTCGATCGGATTGCGAAGCTGATTCCAGAGGGCCCGAAGGTCTACCTGGACGACTGCCTGAAGAGCGGGTCCGACCTGCAGCAGGCGTGCGAAAAGGACGAGGTCGCCCGAAGCATCGTCGAGCTGGCGCGACCGCTCGAGGGCCTCGTCCGCCAGGATTCGATCCATGCGGCCGGTGTCGTCATCGGCGATCGGCCGCTTGTCGACTACGTCCCGCTCCAGCAGAAAGGGCTCGACCAGGAGGTCGTGACCCAGTTCTCGATGAACGACATCGAGGCGCTCGGGCTCCTCAAGATGGATTTCCTCGGCCTGCGCAACCTCGATGTGATCGACGAAGCAGTCGCGCTCGTGAACGCGCGGGCCGGCGCGAACGGGGCCGGCGGCGGGCCGAGTAGAGCCGCCGATGACGGCGCGCAGCTCGACATCGGCGAGCTGGCGCTCGACGACCCGAATACCTACGAGATGCTCCGGCGTGGCGACGCGACCGGCGTCTTCCAGTTCGAGTCATCGGGGATGCGCGACGCGCTGCGCCAGGTGAAGCCAACCGAGTTCGAGGACCTGATCGCGCTCGTGGCGCTGTTTCGACCGGGCCCGATGGGCTACATCCCGGTCTACGCGAAGCGCAAGGCCGGCCACGAGGCCGTCACGTACCCCGACGAGCGGCTGCGGCCGATCACCTCGCCGACGCACGGGATCTGCATCTACCAGGAGCAGTACATGGAGATCGCCAAGCAACTCGCCGGCTTCAGCCCAGCTGAGGCCGATGACCTTCGCAAGGCGATCGGCAAGAAGATCCACGAGCTCATGGCCTCGCTCAAGGACAAGTTCATCGCCGGGTGCGTCGCCAACGACGTCAGCCAGGCCGTCGCCAGCCAGCTCTGGAAGGACATGGAGCAGGCCCAGGACTACTCCTTCAACAAGTCGCATGCGGCCTGCTACGCGCTGATCGCCTATCGGACGGCCTACCTCAAGGCCAACTATCCCTCCGAGTACATGGCCGCGCTGATCTCGTCGGTGATGAACACCAAGGATCGCGTGCCGTACTACGTGCAGGCCTGCGAGGAGATGGGGATCGAAGTCCTCCCACCAGACGTGAACGTCTCTGCGGCCGGCTTCGCCGTCGTCGACGGGAAGATTCGCTTCGGGCTGAGCGCGGTCAAGAACGTCGGCGACGCGGCGGTCGATGCCGTGATCGCAGCCCGCGGAGACGACGGGCCGATCGGCTCGATCTGGAGCTTCTGTGAGCGCGTCGACCCGCAGGTTGCAAACAAGCGAGCGCTCGAGAGCCTCGTCAAGGCCGGTGCGCTCGACTCGACCGGCGACACGAGGCAGGGAATGCTCGCAGTCCTCGAAGCGGCGCTCGCAAGCGGGAGTCGCTACCACGCCGACCGCCTCACCGGTCAGGGCTCGATCTTCGACCTCGACGGGGACGGCGAGGAGTCGACCAACGGCCAGCACGGGCGCGCGAGCCAGCACCCGGCGGTGCCCGATGGGGAATTCGAGCGGCGCGAGCTGCTCGGCCTCGAGAAGGAAGCGCTTGGGCTCTACGTCTCCGAGCATCCGTTGAGCGGCCTCACCACACCGCTCAGGCGCGCGACCGACTGCACGCTGGCCGAGCTCGAGCGCCGGCGCGACGGCGAGGTCGTCACCGTGGCCGGCATCGTCGGGACGACGCGCTCGCTCACCACGCGCAAGGGTGACCCGATGGCCTTCGTTCGCCTCGATGACCTCTCGGGGTCAGCCGAGGCCGTGCTCTTCAACTCGGTCTACAGCGATGCCCGGGAGCTGGTTGACTCCGACGCGATCTTGCTCATCAAGGGGCGGGTCGACCACAAGGACGGCGAGGTCAAGCTGATCGCTCTCGAGGTCTCGGAGCTCGAGGTCAGCGACCAGCCGGGCGTGGTGCGGCTCCGCGTCGACGCGAAGCTCGCTCGGGCTGATCTCGTCAAGGAGCTCGCCCACGTCGTAGGCGATTTTCCCGGCGAGTCACCGGTCGTCCTCGACCTAGCGACGAGGCGCGGAGCGCGGACGTTCGAGCTCGGCCCTGCCTACCGGGTGAGCCCCGAGGCCGACTTCTTCGCCGAAGTGAAACGGTTGCTCGGCGAAGCATCGGTCGTCTGAGCTCGAAGTCTCCGCACCAACCATCTAGTCGAAACGGCGGGCCAAGATCCCTCAAGTTGGGGATGAGTTACCCTTTCCCAAGGTCGTTCTTTCCGCCTATAACGCGAGTACGGCAACCCACAAGAAAGACGCCCCGGATACCACCATGCAGACCTCTGAGCTTGAACTTGTTGAAGACACCGAAGCCGACCGCGTCATGCGCTGGCGCGTCGAGGAGCTTCAGCGCGCCGGCTATGGCCAGCGTGAGTCGGTCAAACTCGCAATGCGCAGGACAATGACTTGCATATAGCAACTGATCTACTGCACAACGGCTGTCCGGCAAATACCGCACTCGAGATCCTGCTCTAGACGCTCGAGAACCCTTCCCTAGAGACGGCTCAGCGACCCGGCCTCTAGTTCCCGTACCGCCCCGAAAGAGGCCGCCGGCTGCGGGCATGCCACCATCGGCACTCGCGTAGCATCACACCCGTGATGCTCCCCTCGATTCTCGCCTCGATACCCAGCCCGAGCGACGGCAGCTTCGACCTCGGGCCGCTGACGATTCGCGGCTATGGCCTGATGATCCTGCTCGGGATCATCGCGGCGGTCTGGCTCACCGGACGCCGCTGGAGCGCCCGTGGCGGTGAATGGGATCTCGTCATCCGTATGTCGCTCTGGGGCGTGGGTGGCGGCATCGTCGGCGCGCGCATCTACCACGTGATCACGAGCTGGGACCAGCTGCCCGACGAGTGGTGGGGCGCGTTTGCGATCTGGCGCGGCGGGCTCGGCATCTGGGGCGCGATAGCCGGTGGCGTACTCGCCGGGGCGTGGGTCGTATACAGGGACGGCGCGAGCATCCCGACGATGATGGACGCTGCAGCGCCGGGCATTCTGCTCGCCCAGGCGATCGGCCGCTGGGGGAACTGGTTCAACCAGGAGCTGTTCGGCGAGCCAAGCTCACTGCCGTGGGCGCTCGAGATCGACGCCTCACACAGGCCGGCCGAGTTCGCGAACGCCGAGACGTTCCACCCGATCTTCCTGTATGAGTCGATCTGGAACCTGATCGGCGTCGTCCTGCTCTTATGGATCGGGCGACGCTTCGCCCTTCGCCCTCCCTCGATCTTCGCGCTCTACGTGATGTGGTACTCACTCGCTCGCGCGACCTTCGAAGAGACCCTGCGCATCGACCCGTCGCACGAGATCCTTGGACTGAGGCTCAACCACTACATTGCGATTGGCACACTGATCGGGGGCGCCTACCTCCTGTACTGGGCGGCCAGGCGCGAGGACACGCCCTCGACAAGAGCTCGGGCCAGACCGGGAAAGAAGCAGCCAAAGAGGGCCGGGCCCGCCGATCGACCGCAGATGGCGGTGCCGCGCGGGAATGTCCGAAAGCGCCGTTAGCATCGCGGCCGCATGGCCACGGGGATAGCCGGGATAGCTACGTCCCCGCGTCGGCTGCCGCTCGAGATAGACGCCTTCGAGGGGCCGTTCGATCTACTCCTCACCCTTGTTCTCAAGCAGGAGCTCGAGCTCGCCGATGTCCAGGTTCTCGAGATCATCGCCACCTTCCTGGAGCGCTACGCGCGCCCAGATGAGGACGGCGACGGGCTGGTGCTCGATCTCGAGGCCGGCGGCGAGTTCCTCGTGCTCGTGGCTGCGCTGCTGGAGCTAAAGGCCCGCGAGCTCTTTCCGGACAACCCCGAGATCGAGCTCGCCGACCTCGACCCGGAGGAGGCAGCCGAGGAGCTCGCGGCGCGCCTCGCCGAGTACCGGCGAATCAAGCGCGGTGCCGAGTGGCTGGGCGCGCGACTCGAGCAGGAATCGACCCGCTTCTTCCGCGTGGGGCCGGCACCGCTCGCTCCCACGCCGCCGCGACAGATCGCTCCACAGGCCCCGGAAGCCCTCGTCGAGGCGATGCGCAAGCTTGCGACCGAGCCGCCCGAGGTCTCGCTGGCGCATCTTGCTCTCAAGCTGCCGCCGACCGAGGCCTTTCTCGCTCGTTTCCGTGCACTGCTCGGGGCGCGGCGCCGGTTCGTCTTCGACGAGGAGGTCGACGAGCTCTCGCGAATCGAGCAGGCAGTTGCGCTGGTCGCCCTGCTCGAGCTCGGCCGCTTGGGCGAGGCGAAGCTCGGACAGTCAGCCCATCTCGAGCCAATCGTGGTCTGGGGAGGCAAACGATGAAGGAACCCACCCAGCTCTTCGCCGTCGACAATCCGCTCGATCGCGTGGCGCGTGCCGTTGAAGGGCTGCTCGTCGTTGCATCCCGTCCGCTGCCCGCCGAGGAGATCGCCGAGGCCGCAGACGAGCCACTCGAGCGGGTCGAGGCAGCGCTTCGTCTCGTGGGCGGACGGCTGCGCGAAGGGCGGAGCGGCATCGTCCTCGAGCAGGTTGCCGGCGGTTACGCCCTGCGCGCGGCGCGTGAGACGGCCGAGGCCTGTGCGCGGCTGTTCGAGCGCCCCGTGCAACGAGGGCTCTCGGCGGCGGCGCTCGAGACGATGGCTGTGATCGCCTACCTGGGCCCCGTCAGCCGCCCCGAGATCACGAGCATCAGAGGCGTCGTCTCTGACTCGATCGTGGCCGGGCTGCTCGAGAGAGGACTCGTCGAGGAAGCTGGCCGCGCCGACGAGGGTGGCGCTCTGCGCTACCGCGCGTCCGCCCTGTTCGAGCGCGTATTCGGGCTCACGAGCCTGGCCGAGCTGCCACGGCTCGACGACATCGGCGAGGACCGCGAGGAGATACGGGAGCGGCTAGAAACAGTCGCCGGCCTACGCGGCGCCTAGGTGTAGTTCCTAGCGACGTTGTTCGGTCGCGTGGCGGGTGGTTGTTTGCCGAGGGCGTTGTGTGGTCGTGTGTAGTTGTAGCGTTTGAGGTAGGTGGGTAGCGCGTTGGTGCGTTCGTGTGAGCTTCCGTAGATGCGGGGGTAGGCCCATTCGTTTTGGAGTGTTTGGATGAAGCGTTCGGCTTTGCCGTTGGTTTGTGGGCGGCCGGGTCGTATGCGGTGGTGTTTGATACCGAGTTCCTGAAGAGTGTTCTTGTAGGCGTCTGAGATGTAGCAGGAGCCGTTGTCGCTCATCAGTGCTTGGATGTGGACGCCTCGCTCAGCAAACCAGGTGAGGGCCCGGCGGAGGAAGCTGATGGCGTGTTGTTGTTTGAGTCGGTCGAGTACTTCGGCGTAGACGAGTCTGGTGTGGTCATCGATCATCACGTGCACGAATTCGTAGCCAGTGACGCCGATCTTGCGGCCGTTGACGCTTCGCCTGTCTTTGCTGCGCCGGTGTCCGAGCACACGGTGGCCGGCACCGCGAGCAGAGATCCGTGAGAGCCGTTTGATATCGACATGGACGAGCTCGCCGGGAGTGTCGCGCTCGTAGCGCACGATCGGCTCGGTCGGTTCCAAGCGCGAGCGTTTGCCGAGCCCGATCCGTTTCAACCACACACTCACCGTTGAGAGCGGGATCTTGAGTGCCTCGCTGATCTCGGCCGCGCTCATCCAAACCCGCCGAAGCGCCTCGATCGCACCAACCCGGTCGGCCGAGAGCCGGGCCGGAGAGCGTTTCGGCCGCGAAGAACGATCAACCAGCTCTACGTCGCCAGCCCGATAGCGCGCAAGCCACTTCCACACCGTCCGCGGACTACAACCCGCGGCCTCCGCCGCCTCCAGGACAGTCCACTCCTGCTCGAGCACACGCCGACACATCAACAACCGACTACTCGGACAGGTCCGATGGTTACCGTGAAGTCTCATCCGGGCCTCCTTGACGCCAAGGGCTTCCAACACCCCTCAGCCTCCAGACAGGCCCGGATGAACAACCTCCTTAGGAACTACACCTAGGGACGCCTGAGATGCTTGGTCTCAGACGCCCCTAGGGCGGGCCCGGTGGAAGGAAAAATTGAGGCGGCCGAGGCGAGGCTTGCTAGCACCACGATGCGTCTGAACGCCTTTATCGCCCGAGCGGGTGCCGCTTCCCGGCGCGGTGCCGACACGCTTATCGAGGGTGGTCGCGTCGAGGTCAACGGCAAGCGGGCCGAGCTGGGCGCGAGCGTGACGGAGGACGATTCGGTGACCCTCGACGGCGTGCCACTGGCGCCCGAGGCGCCCGCGTACGTGCTCCTGCACAAGCCCGCAGGGACGATCACCACCGCGCGCGATCCGCAGGGCCGGCCCACGGTCACCGACCTGGTCGAGCGCGACGAGCGGCTGTTTCCGGTGGGCCGGCTCGACGCCGACACGACCGGCGCGCTGCTTCTGACCAATGACGGAGCCCTCGCCCACCGGCTTGCGCACCCGAGCTTCGGTGTCGAGAAGACCTACCACGCGGTTGTCGTACGGTCGCCTGAGCCGGCGACGCTTCGCCAGCTCGAGACCGGCATCGAGCTCGAGGACGGCATGAGCGCGCCTGCACGCGCGCGCGTTCTCGAAAGCGCCCGTGGTCGAGCCGTCGTCGAGCTGGTCGTGCACGAGGGTCGCAAGCACCAGATCAAGCGAATGCTCGCGGCGGTCGGGCACCCCGTCGATGCTCTTCACAGGGCCCGCTACGCGACGATCACGGTCGAAGGCCTCGAGCCCGGATGCTGGCGAGATCTCACGCCTCGAGAGGTCGAGGAGCTCACCCGGCTGACCGCGGGTCGATGAGCCATCGACAGGCGGATGGCGGTGTCGGGGCCGCTGCTTCGCGACCGCTCAGGGCGGCGCGACCAGCCCGAGCCGCTCGTGCGCATGGCGCAGCGTCTTCGAGGCAATCGTGTGCGCCTTCTCGGCTCCCAACGCCAGCACGTTCCCGAGCTCCGTCTCGTCGTCGCGCAGCTCCGCGAAACGCTCCTGGATCGGAGCGACGAGCTCGACGATGGCGTCGGCGAGATCAGCCTTGAACGGCCCGTAGCCCGTATCTGCGTAGCGCGCCTCGATCTCGGCCTCGCTCTCGCCGCTCGTGGCGGCGAACAGCTCGATCAGGTTCGTGACGCCGGGCTTGTCCGGGGAGCGCACGACCTCGCGGCCGGAGTCTGTCACCGCTGAGCGGATCTTCTTCGCCAGCGTCTTGGGAGGGTCGAGGACGCGGATCACGCCCGCATCGGACTCGGCCGATGTCGACATCCGGCTCATCGGATCCTGCAGGTCCATCACCTTCGCCCCAACCTCGGGCGTCGTCGCCTCGGGCACCGTGAACGTCTCGCCGTAGCGGTTGTTGAAGCGCTGAGCAAGGTCACGCGCAAGCTCGAGATGCTGGCGCTGATCCTCGCCGACGGGAACCACGTCGGCCTGATAAAGGAGGATGTCGGCCGCCTGCAGGACCGGGTAGGTGAGGAGGCCCACGCCGAACGAGCCCTCCGTCGCAGACTTCTCGCGGTACTGTGGCATGCGACGCAGGTCGCCGTACGGCGTCATGCACTCGAGAAGCCACGCGAGGCGCGGGTGCTCGGGAACGTGGCTCTGTACGAAGAGTGCCGAGCGCGTGGGGTCGATTCCGCAGGCGACGAGGAGGGCCGCAAGATCCAGCGTCGAGCGACGGAGCTCTTCGGGATCCTGGGGAACGGTCAGCGCGTGCAGATCGACGATGGGGTAGAAGCACTCGGCCTCGGCCTGCTGCTCGGCCCAGCGGCGGATCGCGCCGAAATAGTTCCCGAGATGCTTGTCGCCGGTGGGTTGTATGCCAGAGAGAATGCGCACGGACGGGCTCGATTATGGCAACTACTATGAGACGGTTGTGCCCGTGACTCCTTCGACGTGGTCACCCGGCTCGTGGCGTGAGCTCGAGGCGGGGCACCAGCCCGACTGGCCCGACGGCCGTCGGGCCGAGACCGCATGCGACGAGTTGCGCGAGATGCCGCCCCTCGTGTTCGCGGGCGAGGCACGCAAGCTGCTGGCCTCACTGGGCGAGGTCGCCGAGGGCAGCGCTTTCCTCCTCCACGCAGGCGATTGCGCCGAGTCGTTCCACGAGTTCAACGCAATCAACATCCGCGAGAAGCTCCGGATCATGCTCCAGATGGCGGCCGTCTTGACATACGGGGGAACGCTTCCCGTCGTCAAGATCGGCCGAATTGCCGGGCAGTTCGCCAAGCCGCGATCATCCCCGACGGAAACGGTCGGCGACGTCGAGCTGCCGTCGTTCTTCGGTCATCTGATCAACGACGATGCGCCGACGGTCGAGGCGCGGACACCAGACCCGGCGCGCATGGTGCGCGCCTATCACCAATCGGCGGCCACGCTCAATCTGCTCAGGGCGTTCACCAAGGGCGGGTTCGCCGACATCAACCGCGTCCACGAGTGGAACCAGGCCTTTGTCACGAGCTCGCCCGAGGGTCAGCGCTACGAGGCGCTCGCCGTCGAGATCGAGCGTGCGCTCAGGTTCATGGCGGCCTGCGGCATCGATCTCGAGGCCGAGCAGCGGCTGCACCAGGTCGACGTCTTCACGAGTCACGAGGGCCTCTTGCTCGACTACGAGGAGGGGCTGTCGAGGCGTGACTCGCTGACCGACGACTGGTACGCCTGCTCGGCCCACATGATCTGGATCGGCGAGCGCACGCGTGAGCTCGCCGGCGCGCATATCGAGTTCTTCAGGGGAATCAACAACCCGATCGGCTGCAAGATCGGCCCGACAGCGACGCCCGCCGACACGATCGCTCTGTGCGAGGCCCTCAACCCCGACCAGATCCCGGGCCGGCTCACGCTGATCACGCGCATGGGCGTCGAGGCTGCCGCGACCGTTCTTCCGCCACTGCTCGACGCGGTCAACGCTGCCGACCACCCCGTGGTCTGGGCCTGCGACCCCATGCACGGGAACGTCTTCAAGTCCGAGAGTGGCCTGAAGACGCGTAGCTTCGACGACATTCTCCGTGAGATCGAGCTGTTCTTCGACGCGTGCCATGAGAGCGGCGCCTGGCCGGGCGGCGTCCATCTGGAGTACACGGGCGACGACGTGACCGAGTGCGTGGGAGGAGGCGAGAACGTCAGCGAGGAGGAGCTCAACCTGCGCTACATGACGCTCTGCGACCCGCGGCTCAACGCGCGTCAGTCGCTCGACCTCGCGTTCAGAATCGCCGAGCTGATGCGCCAGCCGAACGGCGGCGGCTCGAGCGACGCGCCCTAGCTTCTTGGCGCGCGTCGAGCACCTGGCGATCGTCGGCACGGGGTTGATCGGTGCGTCGGTCGGCCTTGCGGCGCGCCGCTCCGGTGTGGCAACCGTGTCGGGCTGGGATCCAGACGAGGACGCGCTCGAGCAGGCCGTTGCGCGAGATGCTCTGACCCGGCCCGAGGCCTCGCTTGCCGAGGCGCTGGCCGGCGCGCAGCTGGCGCTCGTCGCGGCGCCTGTCGCCGGCCTTGCGGCTCAGGTGACCGAGACGCTCGTGGCGAGCGGGCCGGAGTGCACCGTGACCGACGTCGGCTCGACGAAGGCCACGATCTGCGAGACCGTGGGCCAGCGCGAGCGCTTCATCGGCGGGCATCCGATGGCGGGCTCGGAGGCCCGTGGGGCCGAGCACGCCACCGCTGAGCTCTTCAGCGGCGCAACCTGGTTCCTCACCCCGATCGACGAGACGCGGCCCGAGCGCTACAAGCTCCTGCACGCATTCGTTACCGGTCTCGGCGCGGTGCCCGTGGCCATCGCTCCGCGCGCCCACGATCGCCTCGTGGCCCTCACGAGCCACCTACCGCACGCGCTCGCCAACCAGCTGCTCAACCAGGCCGGGATCGCACGGATCGACGGCCACGAGCCGCTTGCGGCCGCCGCTGGCGCGCTGCGCGACATGACCCGCGTTGCAGGCGCGAACCCGAGAATCTGGGTCGACATCTTCCTCGAGAACGCGGCGGCGCTCACCGAGGCGCTGAGCGAGCACCGCAAGGGCCTCGAAGCCCTCGAGAGCGCGCTCAGCCGCCGAGACGGCGACTTCATCGCGCAGTGGGTCGGCGAGGCGTCCGAGCACCGGAGACGGCTGCTCGACGAGGCCTACCCCGACGCAGGCGCCCTGCACCGGCTCGAAGTGCGTGTCTCCGACCGACCGGGTGTGTTCGCCGCGATCACGCAGGCTCTCGCCTCCGAGGGAATCAACATCGAGGACTTCGAGGTGCACCACCTCTCGCCGGAACGCGGCGGCACGCTCGATCTCCTCGTCGGCGAGACCGACGCGGCGCGGGCCGCCAGCCTGCTCGAGGGACAGGGCTACGCCGTGATCGTCTCGTCGGTCGTCTCAGATCCGGGCGCCGGCTGATGGCCGGCGCGTCCGTGCGATGACGATGACCGCCGAGGAGTCACTTCACGTCGAGCCGGCCAACGCGCTCGCTGGCGATGTCGGCGTTCCCGGTGACAAGTCGCTCTCGCACCGCGCCCTGCTGCTCGGGGCACTCGCAGAAGGACGATCCGAGTTCCGTGGGTTCGGCGCGGCCGCCGACACCCTCAGCACCGCCTCTGTTCTTCGCCAGCTCGGCGTCGACGTCCGCGTCGATGGCGAGACGGCGACGGTCGAGGGCGCGGGCATGCGCGGCCTGCGCGCGCCGGGCGAGGCGCTCGACTGCGGCAATTCGGGCACGCTGATCCGGCTCATCGCCGGTGTTCTGGCGGGCCAGGATGGCACGTTCGAGCTGATCGGCGACGAGTCCCTCTCTCGCCGCCCGCTCGAGCGCGTCGCCGAGCCGCTCCGGCGCATGGGTGCGGAGCTCCACACCACCAACGGCTGTCCGCCGCTCACGGTCGTCGGCGGCCCGCTCGAGCCGGTCAGCTACGAGCTCCCGGTCGCCAGCGCCCAGGTCAAGTCATGCGTCCTCCTGGCTGGCTTGCTCGCCGTTGGAAGGCCCACCGAGGTGCACGAGCCGCATCCGACTCGCGACCACACCGAACGGATGCTTGCCGCCGCCGGCGCACGCGTCGCGTACGCGCCCGGGCGGGCCGCGGTCTGGCCTGCGACGGCGCTGCGCCCACTCTCGTTCGAGATCCCCGGCGACTTTTCCTCGGCCGCGCCCCTGCTCGCGGCCGGGGTCACGATTCCCTCCTCACGCGTACGCGTGCACGGAGTCGGCGTCAATCCCACGCGCACGGGCTTCCTCAGCGTGCTCGAGCGCATGGGCGCCCGCGTCTCGGTCTTCAACAGGCGAACGGCCGCGGGCGAGCCCGTTGCCGATCTCGAGATCAGCTCATCGGAGTTGACGGCGACCTCGATCGGCCCGACCGAGGTTCCTCTCCTGATAGACGAGCTCCCGCTCTTCGCCCTTGTCGCCGGGCTGGCGCACGGAGAAAGCGTCGTCTGGGGCGCGCAGGAGCTGCGCGTCAAGGAATCGGATCGGATCGAGACGACCGTGCGTGCCCTACGTGCCATCGGCGTGCACATCGAGGAACGCAGTGACGGATTCGCGGTCAAGGGTGTCCCCGCGCGCCCGCAGGGTGGTCGCGTAAGCGCGGGTGGCGACCACCGGATCGCCATGATCGGCGCCCTCGGTGGGCTGCTCTCGCGCGACGGCGTGACGGTCGAGGGGGCCGGCTGGGTGAAGGTAAGCTACCCCGGCTTCTTCGACGTAGTCGACTCGCTCCGCGCGTAGCCATATCGCCAGCATGGTCATAGCGATCGATGGGCCCGCGGGCGCGGGGAAGAGCACGACGGCACGCGCCGTCGCCGAGCGGCTCGGCTATGCCTATGTCGACACCGGTGCGATGTACCGGGCTCTCACCTGGCTGGCACTGCGCGACGGCGTCGATCTCGACGATGGAGCCGCTCTTCGCGCCGCTGGCGATGTCCACGACTGGGTAACGAACGAGGGCCGCATCGAGGTTGATGGCGTCGACGTGACCGACGCGGCCCGCGAACCGCGTATCGATCGCGAGGTCTCGCGGGTCGCGGCCCAACCTGAGGTTCGCGAGCTCCTGCGCGAGCGCCAGCGTCAGGCTGCCGCCGGCGGTGACGCGGTCATCGAAGGACGCGACATCGGCACCGTCGTCTGCCCGGACGCGGCGGTCAAGGTCTACCTCGTCGCCGACCCTGATGAGCGGGCGCGACGTCGCAGCGAGGAGCGGCCCGGCTGCGACTCCGACTCCCTTGCCAGTGAGCTGATGCGTCGCGACGAGGCCGACGCGACCCAGCTTCGGCCGGCTGCCGACGCGATCGTTATCGACACCACCGCGCTCGACGTCGATGAGGTCGTCTCGCGCATCGTCGCGTTGCTCGACGACGTAGTCGCAGCAAGCCGATGAGCGACGAGCCCACAGCGTCGAGCGAGCCCTGGAAGCCGGGCGTTCCGCTCTTTTACTGGGTGGTCGGCAAGGGCCTGATCGGCGCCATCACCCACACGCTGGCGCCTCTCTCGATCTACGGACGAGAGCGCGTCCCGCGGCATGGTGGCGCCGTCATGGCGATGAACCACTTCCACGCAATCGACCCGGCATGCTTCGGCGTGTCCTGCCCACGCCGGATCGTCTTCTCCGCGAAGATCGAGGCCCACCAACAGCGCGGGCTTGGCCAGCTGATCCGTGCCCACGGCGCCCTCTCGATCAGGCGTGGCGAGTCCGACCGCGACGCGCTCAGGCGCATGCGAGAGACCGTGCGGGCCAACCACATGCTCGGTATGTTCATCGAGGGAACGAGGCAGCGCGCCGGAGTGCCGGGCGAGCCGATGCCCGGTACGGCGATGATCGCGATCAAGGAGGGCGTTTCGGTCGTGCCGGCTGCCATCGAGGGAACACAGACCTGGAAGCTCGGCGGCCGCCAGCCGGTCTCGGTCGCCTTTGGCGAGCCGATGCGATTCGACGAGTATCCCCGGAACTCGCGCGGCTACCGGCAGGCTTCGGCCGAGATCATGGAAGAGATCGTCCGCCTCTGGCGTTTCCTCCAGGGTGTGCGTGAGCATTGCAGCCCGGCCGGGTCGCCGCCGCGGCGCGCCCACGTCCCCTCGCGGTGGGGATGAGCTCGCCGCTCGCCGGAGCCGTCGCCGTCGTTGGCTTCCCGAACGTCGGCAAGTCGACGCTCGTCAACCGGCTCTCGGACACACGCGAGACTGTTGTGCACGAGCAGCCCGGTGTCACGCGCGACCGCAAGGAGGTCGTATGCGAGTGGCAGGGGACCTCGTTCGCCCTCATCGACACGGGCGGCGTCGACATCGCCGACTCCTCGCCGATGACGCGGGCGATCGCCGCGCAGGCGCGCGCAGCGATCGACGAGGCAGACGTCGTCGTGTTCGTTGTCGACGCTCGCGCGGGGATCACGCCCGGGGACGAGGAGATCGCCCAGATCCTTCGCACCTCTCGCCGCCCCGTGATCGTCGTGGCCAACAAGATCGACGAGACAGGGCGCGTGCACGATGCGCTCGAGTTCCACAAGCTCGGGCTGGGCGACCCGGTTGCGATCTCGGCGCTGCACGGACTCGGCACGGGAGATCTGCTCGACCTCGTCGTCGCCACGCTTCCGGGAACAGAACGCCTCGAGCCGGGCGACGAGGCGATCCGCGTCGCCATCCTCGGGCGCCCGAACGTGGGCAAGTCAAGCCTCTTGAACGCCCTGCTCGGCCGCGACCGCGTGATCGTCGCCCCAACTCCTGGGACGACACGCGACGCGATCGATACGACGCTCGAGCGAGACGGAACATCGCTCGTGCTCGTCGACACTGCCGGCATCCGCCGCAAACGCAGGCACCGCCAGGGCATCGAGTACTTCTCGGAGCTACGTACGCGCCAGGCGGCCGAGCGGGCGGACATCGCGCTCGTCCTCGTCGACTCGAGCGAGGGCATCGTCGAGCACGACCTCTCGATCGCCGACATCGCCCGGCGCGCGGGCTGCTCGACGCTCGTCGTCCTCGCGAAGTGGGACACCACGACGCTGTCGATCGACGAGGCGCGCACGCGTCTTCACGCCAAGCTGCGCCAACGTCCAAGGCTTCTGGCCGTCTCGGCGCTGAGCGGACGCGGGCTCGGCCGACTGCTCGACGCGGTCGAGGAGCTGTTCGAGCGGCGCGTCTCGACCGTGAGCACGTCTGAGCTGAACACGTTCCTCGGCGAACTGCGCGATGAGCGGCCCGGGCCGGCCAAGAAGGGACGCCGACTGCGCCTGAAGTACGGCACGCAGACGGGTGTCCGTCCGCCGCGCTTCCGTGTTTTCGTGAACGATGGGGCTCTTATGACCCGCGACTATGCGTACTGGCTCGAGAACAAGCTGCGCGAGCGCCTGTCGCTGGCCGGCACACCCGTCGTGATCGACTTCGTCGGGCAGCGCTGAGCCGCTATGCGCTTCGTCGTCATCGGAGGCGGGAGCTGGGGAACGGCCTTCTCGGCCCTTCTCGTGGAGCAGGGGCACGACGTGACGCTGGCATGCCGCGACGCTGCGCAGGTCGCCGCGATCAGGACCACGGCGCGAAACCCCCGCTACCTGAGCGAGGCGGAGCTCGACGGGCTCGGCGCTGTCGAGCTCGGCGAGGTCGATGCGAGCGACGCCGACTTCCTCGTCTTCGCTCTCCCGAGCAGCGCGCTCGAGAGCGTGGCACGGGAGCTGGGGGGGACGACGCCGGCACTGATCCTGACCAAGGGGCTCGACCCAAACGGCGGAGCCCGTCCCTCGGAGCTCGTCGGCGCGCGTCCGGTCGTCGTCCTGAGCGGACCCAATCACGCGGAGGAGATCGTCGCGGGCCTGCCGGCCGCCGCCGTGATCGCTGGCAGCGACCCGGAGCTCGCGGGTCGTCTCCAGGAGGCGGTACACAGCACCCGCTTTCGCGTCTACCTGAACGACGACCTGGTCGGCGTCGAGCTGTGTGCAGCCGCGAAGAACGTGATCGCGCTCGCCGCCGGGGCTGTCGACGGCCTCGAGCTCGGCGACAACGCAAAGGCCGCGTTGATGAGCCGAGGCCTGGCCGAGATGGCGCGGCTCGCCGCGGCCTGCGGCGCACGGCCCGAGACCTTCGCAGGCCTGGCCGGGATAGGCGATCTGGTCGTCACTTGCTGGAGCCGCCACAGTCGCAACCGGCGCGCGGGCGAGCTGGTGGCAAGCGGCGCGACTGTCGCCGAGGCACAGGAGGAGATCGGCATGGTCGTCGAGGGCATGACGACCGCACCGGTGCTGCACGACCTCGGTCGGAAACTCGAGATCGAGCTGCCGATCACCGATGCCGTATACGCGGTGCTGTCGGGGGGCCGCATTGAGAAGCTAGTCTCAAGCTTGCTAGCCCGGCGGCCGACGAGAGAGTAGGCCAGAACAACCCAGGGGGAAGTGGCGTGAACGCACTCGCGAGCAATCGAAGACGGCTCATCGTCCGGCCGTGGCTCCTGCTCGGTTTGGTGCTCATGCTCGCGCTGATCGCAGCCGGCTGCGGTGGCGGCGACTCTGGCTCGACGAACGCGCTCGCGGGCCTCACCGACGACGGCACGCCGCCCGCCGCCGCCGAGCTGTTGCCGGCAGACGTCCCTGTGCTGGTCACGTTCAACACGGACCTCGACAGCGACCAGTGGCAGCTCGCGAGCGACATCGTCGATCGGTTTCCGGCCTCCCAAGATCTGATCGATATGGCGCTGAAGGACCTCGCCGGTGAGGGCCTCGACTTCGAAACCGACGTTCGGCCGGCGCTCGGGCCTGACGTGACCGTCGCATTGCTCGACGTAAGCACGGACGACCCCCCGGTTGCTGTCATCACGGAGCCGATCGACGCCGATGCCTTCGAGGCGCTGCTCGAGCGCGGTCGAGCCGAAGACGCCGAAAGCGCGCCCGCCGAACGCGTCGTCGGCGACGCCTACATCCTGGCTGACGACGAGGCCACACTCGACAGGCTTCTGGCCGCGGCCGACGCCGCCCCGCTTTCCGACGACCCGCAGTTCAAGAGCGTCATGGAGTCGCTGCCGACCGACAGCCTCGCGCGCCTGTGGATCAGTCCCGCCGTCGTTGGCGAGCTCGGCGCCGTAGCAGCTGCCGGGAACCAGGCTGGCGCCGACATCATCGGGTCGGCGCTCGGCACGAGCGAGACGACATTCGAGGGTGCGGGCGCTGCGCTGATCGCCGCCGAAGAGGGCGTGCGGCTCGTCGGCGTATCGAAGACGATGAACGCACCTATCACCGGAAGCGGCGCGGCCGAGATACTCGATCTCGCACCGAGCGGTGTCCTCGCCTATGTCTCGCTGCGCGATCTGCGCACCTCGGTCGGCCAGCTGATCGATATCGTCCTCGAGCAGGAGCCCGACGCGCAAACCGGGCTCGCTCAGGCCGAGGCGCTGCTTGGCCTGACGATCGAGGGCGACCTCCTGCCTCTATTCGAGAACGAGCACGCCGTCTACGTGCGCTCGGGCGTTCCCATTCCCGAGGTCACCATCGTCCTGAGCCCAGACGACCCCGAGGCCGGCGTAGAGCTCGTGAAACAGCTCACGGCCGCTGCAGGGATCGGCGGTCTGGCGGTCGAGCGTGACACGATCGACGTCGGCGGCACCGAGGCCGAGCGACTCGCCTTCAGCGGGTTCGCGCTCTACGTGGCGAGCGTCGAGGGTCGGCTCCTCCTGACGACCGCCGAGGCGGGCATCACCGACTTTGGCGGTCCGGACACGCTGAGAGCCGATCAGCGCTTTGCCGATGTGAGCGATGCAGTCGGTCTGCCCGACGAGACCGCAGGCTTCGTCTATGTCGACGTTGCCGGCGTCGTCGAGCTCGTGACGCTCGGCGGCCTCCTCGGCGCCCTCGGCGACAATAACGTCGATCCCGAGGACCTGGCGAACGTCGATCCGCTCGGCGCGCTGCTCCTCTACGGCAGCTCTTCTGCCGACGAGCAGCAGTTCGCAGGCATTTTGACTATCGAGTAGCCTTCGGCCGCCGCATGGCCCGCGAGTTCCTCTTCACATCGGAGTCGGTTACCGAAGGGCATCCCGACAAGATGTCGGATCAGGTGTCAGACGCCGTGCTCGACGCCATCCTCGAGCAGGACCCCCACGGTCGCGTGGCCTGCGAGACGCTTGTCACCACCGGCCTGGTCGTCGTCGCAGGCGAGGTGACGACAGACGCCCAGATCGACATCTCCGAGGTCGTGCGCGAGACGATCCGCGGCATCGGCTACGACGACGCTGCGTACGGCTTCGACGCAAACACCTGCGGCGTCCTCGTCTCGCTCGACAAGCAATCCCCCGACATCGCTCAGGGCGTCGAGGCGGCCTACGAGGTCCAGCACGGGATCGCGAGCGACGAGGCCCTCGACGCACAGGGCGCGGGCGACCAGGGAATGATGTTCGGCTACGCCTGCCGCGAGTCCGACTCGCTGATGCCCCTGCCGATTCAGCTCGCGCATCAGCTCTGCGCCCGGCTCGCGGAGGTGCGCAAGCAGGAGACGCTCGACTACTTGCGCCCCGATGGGAAGGCTCAGGTCACGGTCCGCTACGAGGTGGACGAGTCGGGCGTGCAGCGCCCGGCCGAGATCGAGCGGATTGTCGTTTCGACGCAGCATGCGGCCGGTGTCGACAGCTTCGAGCGCATCCGGCCCGACCTGATCGAGCACGTCGTTCGCGCGGTGCTCCCGCAGGGGCTCTATGACGCGGATCGGCTCGAGGAGCCAGGCTTCGTGCTCGTCAACCCAACCGGCAACTTCGTCGTCGGTGGCCCGATGGGCGACGCAGGTCTGACCGGTCGCAAGATCATCGTCGACACCTACGGCGGCGCCGCCCGCCACGGCGGAGGCGCCTTCTCGGGTAAGGACCCGACCAAGGTCGACCGCTCGGCTGCATACGCCGCTCGGTGGGTCGCAAAAAACGTCGTCGCGGCCGATCTCGCCGAGCGTTGCGAGATGCAGCTCGCCTATGCGATCGGCGTCGCGCAGCCAGTCTCGATCAGCGTGCAGTGCTTCGACACCGAGCGCGTCTCGATCGACGAGATCGAACGCATCGTCCGCGAGAGCTTCGATCTTCGGCCTGCCGCGATCCTCGCCGACCTCGATCTGAGACGCCCGATCTATCGCCCGACGGCCGCGTACGGACACTTCGGCCGAAGCGAGGCAGGCCTCTTCCCCTGGGAGTCGACCCAGCGCGCCGAGAGTCTTGCGAACGCCGCCCGAGCGGTCTCGGGCTCGGCGTCCTAGTCGGCCTCTAGTCGCGAACTAGGCAGGCCGGACGAACAGGCCCTCGGCGGCTTTCGCGTCGAGCGCTCGCTCGGTGTCGGCGACTGTCACCACCAGCCGCTCGCTCCCCGGGTCGGCGGATTGCATGACCACAGCGGCACCGGGCTCGAGTCCGTGGTCGTAGCACCAGTGCAGCAGTGCCCCGTCGTGCTCGGCGACGCGCACGATGGTGCCTCCGGCGCCGGGCTCGAGGTCGGCGACCGAGACGAGCTCTCGGCTCTCACGCTGCTCGACGGCCGGGTCGATCGGCCACCCGTGGGGACATCGCTCGGGGTCGCCAAGGCGCTCGGCAAGCCGCTCGATCATCTCGTCGGAGAACGTGTCGTTCAAGAGCTCGGCCTGGTCGTGGGACTCGGCCGCCGTGTAGCCCATGAAGTCGGTGAGCAGCCGCTCGATCAGCCGATGACGCCGCACGGTGCGCTCGGCCGCAGCGCGTCCGGTCTCGGTGAAGCGAATCTCCTTCTGCGGTCCGCGCTCGATCAGCTGGTCGGCCTCGAGGCGCTTGACCATCTCGCCGGCAGTCGCCCGGGACACGCCGAGCAGCTCCGCCACGCGCGCGGCCAGCGCCGGTTTCTCGCGCGCAACGGGCCCGTACTCGCCCACAGGGAACGCGAGAAAGTAAATCGCCTCGAGGTAGTCGTCGACTGTGTGCCCGTGCGCCATTCGTCACGATTGTAGGGGGGTCTGCCTAGCTAGGCTCACGCCGTGGGGCGCTTCGCATCTGTCTACCCACTCGTCTCGACCCGCGAGCTCGCTCGCCCGTTCACCTACCTCGGCGACGGACTCGAAAAGGGGTCGATCGTCAGGGTGCCCTTTGGCCGGACGCGACGCCGGGGTGTCGTTGCCGAGCTGGTCGAGGATCCGCCCGAGGGGGTCAGCCCGGTCTCGGTCGAGAAGGTCGTCGGCGCGATCCCGCCGGTGCTCGTCGACCTCGCACTCTGGATCGCCGACTACTACGGCTCGACGCCGGCGCGTGCGCTTGGCCTGGTGGCGCCCGACGAGAAGAAGCCTCGCCGGCGAAAGAAAACCAGCGCGCCGTCTGACCCGGCGCCTGCCGAAGCGACTCCCGTCGACCAGCTACCCACTCTGACGGGCGGGCAGGAGAGCGCTCTACACGCAATCGAGGGTGCCTTCGAGGAGGGCGGCGCATTTCTCCTGTCCGGCCCGACCGGCAGCGGCAAGACCGAGGTCTACCTTCGGGCGGCCGCTGCCGCACTCGAGCGGGGGAAGAGCGTGATCGTTCTCGTTCCCGAGATAGCCCTGACCCCGCAGACCGAACGCCGCTTCCGCGCTCGATTCGGCGAACAGGTGGCCGTGCTCCACTCGGGGCTGACCCCAGCCGGGCGGCGCGACGCGCGAGCGCGCATCGCAACCGGCGAGGCCAGCGTCGTCGTCGGCGCTCGCTCGGCGATCTTCGCACCCGCCTCTGATCTCGGCCTCATCTGCATCGACGAGGAGCACGACGGCTCCTACAAACACGACTCTGACCCGCGCTACGACGCGCGGAGCGTGGCCATGAAGCGCATCGCGCTCGAGGGCGCGGTCGCGGTCTTCGGCAGCGCGACGCCGCGGCCCGAGGCGCACGCGAGACTCGACGTTCTTCGGCTCGACGCGAGAATCGGAGCGCCGCTGCCACCCGTGCGCGTGGTCGACCTGCGCCGGGAGGCGGGCTACCCGCTCTCGGCGCCGCTGCTCGAGGGCCTCGAGCGCTGCGCGGAGGGCGACGGAAAGGCGATCGTGCTGCTCAACCGGCGCGGCTACGCCTCGGCGCTTCACTGCCGCGGCTGCGGACGCGTTTGGCGCTGTAGCGCCTGTGACATCGCGCTCGTACTGCACTACGACCGTGCGCTCCACTGTCATCACTGCGGCTATGCGGAGCCAGCACCGCCGGCTTGCCCCGAGTGCTCGAGCACCGAGATCGCCCAGCTGGGCGCGGGCACCGAACGGCTCGAGACCGAGCTGGCAGCGCGGTTCCCCTCGCTCGAGCTGTTTCGCCTCGATGCCGAGACCACCGGCGAGCGCGACAGCCATGCCGAGATCCTCGGCGGCTTCGCGGCCGCCGAGCGCGCCGTCCTCTTCGGCACGCAGATGGTCGCGAAGGGTCATCATTTCGAGGACGTGTCACTGGCCGCGGTCGTCGATGCCGGGACCGAGACGGCGGTGCCCGACTTCCGTGCCGACGAGCGCACCTTCCAGCTTCTTACGCAGCTCGGCGGGCGCAGCGGGCGCGATCGGCCGGGGCGGGTGTTGATTCAGACCTTCGAGCCCGAGGCGCGACCCGTCCGGCTCGCCGCACAACACGCCGTCGAGGAGTTCATGGAGTCAGAGCTCGAGCGACGCGCCGAGTTGAGCTACCCGCCGTACTGCCACCTGGCGCGCGTCCTGCTGACCGCCCCCGATCGGGACGCGCCCGAGCGGGCGCTCGCCGAGATCCGGGATGCGCTCGAAGCCGCCACAGGCGCCGCCGTTCTCGGTCCCGCGTCGCTCCCGCGCCTTCGCCGCCGACACCGGGCGCAACTCGTGGCCAAGACGCAGGAGCCGAGAAGCCTCGCCCGCGCGGCGCGCCAGGTGCTCGCCGCGGCCGCGCCTGCTCTGCGGCGAGACGGGCTCACGGCCGTGGTCGACGTCGACCCGCAGTCCCTCTAGGCGGCGCGATGCCGCACATCTAGACTTGCCGCTGTGAGCGAGACGAGCGTCGATCAGCAGGAGGAGGCGGCCGGGGAAGGCCTCTCCGACGACGAAGCCTCGGGGGTACTCGACCCCGAGGAGCGAGCCCGCCGCGCCTATGCGCTCGCACAGGTCCGCCAGTACCCGGACACCGCGCTTCGCATGAAGGCGCGCGAGGTAGAGCAGTTCGACGAGCCGCTGGCAGCGCTCGCCGAGCGGATGACGACGCTTATGGGCGACGCGCGCGGCGTCGGGCTCGCGGCTCCCCAGGTCGGTGTGCTTCAGCGGCTAGTGGTCTACCAGGCGGCTGAGGAGAGCGGGCCGGTGGCGCTCGTGAATCCGACGCTGGTCGGGACCTCTGACGAGACCGAGGTCGGCGAAGAGGGCTGCCTCTCGCTCGGGCGGGCAAGCGTCAACGTCGACGTCGAGCGTGCCCTCGAGGTCACGATCGAAGCGATGTCACCCGCCGGCGAGCAGCTCGCGATCGAGGCAAGCGGGCTCGAAGCCCGCGTCATCCAGCACGAGCTCGATCATCTCGACGGCATCCTGATCATCGACCATGCCTCGCCCGAGCAGCGCCGCGCGGCGATGGCCGAGCTGCGGCCGCGCCCGGGCGTCCGTAGCTGAGTCTGCCCAGACACGTCACGACCCCATGAAGCTCGCGGTTGCCGCGACCGCGCCGTTCGGAGCTCGCGTGCTCGAGGAGCTCGCGCGCGATCACGCCGTCGATCTCCTCTTGACTCGGCCAGACCGGCCCCGCGGCCGCGGACGCCGCCTGCAGGCGCCCGCCGCCAAAGAGGCAGCGGAGCGCCTAGGCATCGACGTCGTCCAGCCAGAGCGGCTCGTCGACCTCAGCGAGCTCGACGCCGACGTCGTCGTGATCGCCGCCTACGGGGTCTTGATTCCCGACGCGCTGCTCGAAGAGCGGCTGTGGTTGAACGTCCACCCCTCGCTCCTGCCGCGCTGGCGTGGGGCAGCGCCGATCGAGCGCGCGATCATCGCCGGCGACCAGCTGACCGGCGTAACGATCCACAGGACGATCAGCGAGCTCGACGCCGGCCCGATCGCGGCACAGGAGGCATTCGGGATCGGGGTCGAGGACGATGCCGGAGCTGTCTTCGAGCGCGCTGCGCTGGTGGCGGCAGACCTGCTCCGCGAGATATTCGCCGGCGATCTGGATGAGATCGCCTTTTGTGACCAGCCGCCCGAGGGCGCGACCTACGCGGACAAGATCGAGCCCGACGATCGCGAGCTCGACTGGTCGCTGCCGGCGGACGAGATCGTCAACCGCGTGCGCGCGCTGTCCCCGCACATCGGCGCGCGCGGAGACGTCGACGGGAGACACCTCATCGTCTGGCGCGCCCAGCCGGCTCAGGACGACACTGCGGACACGTTTCGCGTCGGAGACGTCGAGCTGCTCGAGGTTCAGCCCGAAGGGCGACGGCGCATGAGCACCGCCGAGTACTTGCGCGGCCGTCGGTGAGCGCCCGCCGGGCTGCCCTCGAGGTCGTCACTCGCGTGTTCGAGGGCGGTGCCTACGCCGACCGTGCGTTTCGGTCGGTCGCCGAGCGACTCGACGCACGCGACCGCGCCTTCGCGATGGAGCTCGCCTACGGCACCGTGCGCCAGCGCCGGCTGCTCGACCACGCGATCGTCGAGATTGGCGGACGCTCGGTCGACCAGCTCGATCCGCCAGTGCGCGCTGCCCTTCGCCTCGGCGCGTACCAGCTCGCGTTCATGGCCTCTGTGCCCGACCACGCCGCCGTGAACGAGACCGTCGAGCTCGTTCGTACGGCAGGCCTCGCCCGCGCCACCGGCTTCGCGAACGGCGTCATGCGACGTCTGAGCGAGCAGGTCGCGCAGCTGCTGTCCGGCCTCGACGATCGAACCGCGGCAGCGGCCGCACTACGCCACTCCTATCCAGATTGGATCGCCACGACCTGGTTCGACGAGCTCGGGCCAGAGGCCGCACGCCAGCTCATGGTCGCCCAGAACCAGCCTGCGGAGCTGGTCGTGCGCGTCAATCGCCGCGCCGCCTCGGCTCCAGCCGGCGTCGAGCCGCTCGACGGCGAGCCGGACACGCTTCTCGCCGACGCGCTGACGGTCACTCGCATCCCTGACGCGTGGCTCGAGTACGGGCTCGTCTGGCCGCAGAGTCGCGGATCGCAACTCGCCGGCAGCTGCGTCCCGAGCGCGCGCGGCGAGCGTGTGCTCGATCTCTGTGCGGCGCCCGGCGGCAAGGCGACGCAGCTGCGCGGCGAGGTCGTCGCTGTCGAGCTCGATGCCCGGCGAGCGCGCGAGCTCGAGGAAACGGTCACGCGCCAGCGAGCGACAAACGTGCAGGTGTTCAACGCCGACGCACGGTCGCTGCCGCGCGAGCTCGGCGGCTTCGACCACGCTCTGGTCGACGCTCCCTGCTCCGGCCTTGGCGTCCTGGCGTCGCGTCCCGATCTGCGCTGGCGTGCGAAGCCTCTACCCGAGCTGCAGGTCGAGTTGCTCGAGGCGGCACTCGAGCGCGTCCGTGTCGGCGGAAGCGTCACCTACTCGGTCTGCACGATGAGCCGCTCAGAGACCGAGGCGGTGATCGACAGCGTGCCCGGCTCCCTCGACGATCTCGGAGCGAGCTACCCCATGTTTCGCCACGCCCGGCGCCCGGAGTGCCTGATGACGCTGCCCCACCTACACGGCACCGCCGGCTTCTTCATCGCGCGGCTTCGGCGGAACGCGTGAGCGGCCCGCCGCAGGCCTGCACCTTCGTATGATCCCGCGCGTGAGCTGGTCTGAGCGGACGCGCGAGATCGAGATCGAGCCGTCGGTGTACGCGGCCGACTTTAACCGTCTCGGCGAGCAGATCGACGCACTGCTCGATGCTGGTGCGCGCGTTTTTCACATCGACATCGGCGACGGTCATTTCATCCCGCCGGTCACGATCGGCTCGCCGATCGTCGAGGCTCTCGGGCCGGCGGTGAAAGAGCGCGGCGGCTATCTCGATTGCCACCTCATGGTCACGAATCCGGACGAGCAGATTCCGATCGTCGCTGCGGCGGGGGCCGATTCTGTCACCTTCCACATCGAGGTCACCGACGACCCCACGGCCACGGTCGACCTGGCCCGGCGCGAAGGGGTGGCCGCCGGGGTCACGCTTAATCCGTCGACACCGGTCAGCGCGCTTGCGCCGCTCGCAGACACGGTCGATCTGGCGCTGCTGATGAGCGTGGTTCCCGGTTACTCGGGCCAGAGCTTCCTCACCGAGTCGATCGAGCGACTGCGCGAGTTACGTGAGCTGATGCGCGCCGGCTGCCGCGTGCAGATCGATGGGGGCATCGGGCCCGAGAACATCTGCGAGGTGCGCGACACGGGTGCCGATCTGATGGTCGCCGGTAGCTCGATCTTTGCCGCTGCGTCGCCGGCCGACTCCTACCGTGAGCTCGTCTCTCTCGTCAGCTGACGCCGAGCTGCTCGCCCGGGCCATCGAGCTGGCCGAGCGCGGACGCGGGACGACGAAGCCCAATCCCGTCGTCGGCTGCGTCGTCGTAGCGGAGGGTGTCGTCTGCGGCGAGGGCTGGCACGAGCGCGCCGGAGGTCCGCATGCCGAGCGGGTGGCGCTCGACGCGGCGGGCGAGGCCGCGCGCGGCGCAACCGCCTACGTCAGCCTCGAGCCTTGCCTGCACGAGGGCCGCACCCCGCCTTGCGTGGAGGCGTTGATCGAGGCAGGGGTTGCACGCGTGGTCGTCGCCGCGCTCGATGCTGATCCCCGCACCGCCTCGCACGGCGTCGCCGCGTTGCGCGAGGCCGGCATCACTGTCGATCTGGCGGTCGGCGAGCTCGAGGAGCGCGCCGTTCGCCAGAACGAGGGCTTTCGCTGCTGGGCCGCGCGCGGCCGCCCATTCGTCATCTACAAGGCGGCCGTGACGCTCGATGGGAAGGTGGCGGCCTCCGGCGGCGACGCGCGCTGGGTCTCGGGCGACGCGAGCCGGCGACGCGTCCACGAGCTGCGCGCAACCGCCGACGCCGTCGCGGTCGGTATGGGCACCGTCAGACGCGAAAACCCCCTGCTGAGCGCGCGCGACGTCGGCGCGGCGGTTCAACCGAGAAGGCTGGCGTTCGGTCAGGGGCCACTCCCGCCGGGTTCCGAGCTCGAGCTCAGAGCCGGAGAGCTGCACGAAGAGCTGGCCGCACTGGCACAGGACGACGTTCAAACGCTCCTGCTCGAAGGGGGCCCGACTCTCGCGGCCGGTTTCCTGCGTGAGCGGCTGATCGACAAGCTGATGCTCTTCGTCGCACCGAAGCTCGTAGGCGGCGGCGATGCTCCCTCTCTTTTCGCCGGGCCGGGAGCACCGACGATGGGCGACGTGCTCGAGCTCGGCACCCTCGCGCATGAGCGGGTCGGCGAGGATCTGCTGATCACCGCCTACCTCGGCTAGCAGCAAGCCCGGGGCTATGCTCGACCCGTGTTCACGGGGATCGTGCGCGAGGTCGGGACGGTCGTCTCGCTCGAAGGTGGAGCCGGCGGTGTGCAGATGGCGCTCGAGGCGCCGGCGACCCTCGCGGACGGCCCGCGCGTCGGCGATTCCGTGGCCCTCAACGGCTGCTGCCTCACCGTGACGGCGCTCGATGGAGATCGCCTCCACTTCGACGCCGTCCCGGAGACGCTCGAGCGCACCTCGCTCGGATCGCTCGACGTAGGCTCGCAGGTCAACGTCGAGCCTGCGCTCAAGATCGGCGATCCCCTGGGCGGCCACATCGTCCAGGGACACGTCGACGGCCTCGGGACGGTCGAGCGGATCGAGCCCGAAGGAGACGGCAAGCGGCTAACGATCGGCGCGGACGACGCGCTCATGCGCTACTGCGTCTACAAGGGCTCGGTTGCCCTCGACGGCGTTAGCCTGACGATCGCGGCGCTCGACGAGTCTGCCATCGAGATCGCGCTCATCCCGCACACACTCGCCGTCACAACCCTGGGCGAGCGCTCGGTCGGCGAGCGGGTCAATGTCGAGGTCGATGTGCTCGCAAAGCACGTGGAGCGGCTTACAGAGGCTTACCGGCAGCCCTCCTCGAGCTGAACAGCTCACGCGCAGCGCGTTACCATCAGGTCGTGGATAGCGAGCGCACCAACGGCAGCGCCGCCCAATCGCCATACACGTCGATCGAGGACGCGATCGAGGAGATCCGCGCCGGACGCATGGTCGTCGTGGTCGACGCTCCGGATCGCGAGAACGAGGGAGACCTCACCATCGCGGCACAGTTCGCCACGCCGGAGGCTGTCAACTTCATGGCGACGCACGGACGCGGGCTCATCTGCCTCTGCCTGACCGAGCAGCGCTGCGACGAGCTGGGTCTCAAGCCAATGACCTACAACAACGAGGCTCCCAACGAAACGGCGTTCACGGTCGCCATCGAGGCCCGAGACGGCGTCACGACGGGAATCTCGGCGCACGATCGCGCCCACACCATCCAGGTCGCCATCGACCCGGCCCACGGCGCCGGTGACGTCGTCCAGCCCGGCCATGTCTTCCCACTGCGAGCGCGCCCGGGTGGCGTGCTCCAGCGCTCGGGCCAGACCGAGGCGGCCGTCGACCTCGCGCGGATGGCCGGCCTCAACTCCGCCGGCGTGATCTGCGAGATCATGAACGACGACGGGACGATGGCGCGCGTGCCGGATCTCATCCCGTATTGCCAGCGCCACGGCCTGAAGATGATCACGATCGCCGATCTGATCGAGTATCGGCGCCGGACCGAGAAGCTCGTCGAGCGCAAGGTCGAGGTCTCGCTCCCGACCGCGTGGGGCGAGTTCCGCGCAATCGCTTTCCGCGAGCTCCTGACCGGCCGCGACCACGTTGCCCTCGTCCGCGGAGACGTCGAGGGACAGGAAGACGTTCTCGTGCGCGTCCATTCGGAGTGCCTCACGGGTGACGTGTTCCGCTCAATGCGCTGCGACTGTGGCGAGCAGCTCGACCTGGCCCTGCAACGCGTCGCTGCCGAGAACCGTGGGGTCGTTCTCTACCTCGCGCAGGAGGGCCGCGGCATCGGGCTGCTCAACAAGCTGCGCGCCTACGAGCTGCAGGAACAGGGCCTCGACACGGTCGAGGCCAACGTCGAGCTCGGCTTCGATCCCGACATGCGCGAGTACGGGATCGGATCACAGATCCTGGCCGATCTCGGGCTGACGACGATACGGATCCTGACCAACAACCCGCGCAAGCTCGCCGGTATCGAGGGTTTCGGGCTCGAGGTCGTCGAGCAGATTCCGATCGTTGTCGACTCGAACGACGTCAACCGCCGCTACCTCGAGACGAAGCGAGAGAAGCTCGGCCACCGGTTGCACCACCAGAGCGCGAGGGAAGCACCTTTCTTCCCGCCTGCGAGCTTCGTAAGCTACGACGAGTGAGTCACGAAGAACTCGAATCCGGCGCCTTCGAAGACCCGAGCGAGGGCTCGTCCGTGTCGATGACGACGCCCGAGCACGCCCCGGGAGAGCTTCGCGTGCCAACCGACCTGCGGAGTTTCTCGGGCACACCCAACGGCGCGCGCCGCTCGGTCGGGATCGCAATAAGCCGGTTCAACGGCGACATTACATCGCTCCTGCTCGAGGGCGCGATCGAGACCCTCGAGGGAGCCGGCGTCGCGCGAGGCGCCATCGACGTGCTGCCGGTCCCGGGGGCCTTCGAGCTGCCCCTCGCCGCGATGGCGCTGGCTCGAACGAAGCGCTACGGCTGCGTCCTCGCGATCGGCTGTGTGATCCGCGGCGAGACGCCGCACTTCGACTACGTCTCGGCCGAGGCCGCAAGCGGCGTGCAGGTCGCCGGCCTCGAGACAGGCGTCCCGGTCTCATTCGGTGTGCTCACCTGTAACAGCCATGACCAGGCGCTCTCCCGCGCCGGGGGTCTGCACGGAAACAAGGGCCGCGATTGTGCGCTCAGCGGCCTGGAGATGGCCGACGCCCTCGCCCGCCTGCGTGCGGGCGTCAACGCCCGCTAAATAGCGCGGAGGAGAAGCTCGCGCTTCTCCCCCACGGGCCGCGGAGTTTCGCGCTGTGCGCGAAAGTCCCATCGGCGGCGAAAGAACAAGGCCTTCGAGGGGTTGGGTTTCTGGTTGCTACCCTCCTGCCGTGGCCAGAGTGTGCAGCGTCTGTGGGAAAAGGCCCGGCTTTGGGCATAGCCGGAGCCATTCGATGATCGCGACGAAGCGTCGGTTCAACCCGAATCTGCAGCGCGTTCGCGTCCTGGTCGACGGAGTCGCAAGGCGCGTCTACGTCTGCACCCGCTGCCTCAAGAGCGACCGCGTCGAGAAGGCCGTCTAAGTCGCCACCGAGTCGCCGCCGATGCCGGCTTTGCCGGCGCGGCCGCAAGGCATCCGAGTGCGAGCGTCGCTCGCTACGACTGCGCGGAAGCCGAGCGCCCGCGGGCCGAAACGATGAGGGGGCCCGTGGGGGGAGAAGCGTGAGCGTTTCCCGCACTCTCTTCTCCCACGGCCGAGCCTATCCGCATACTTTTCGTCGTGAGCGCAGGGACCGTACGTGTTGCGATCGTCGACGACAATCGTCAGTTCGGCGAAGCGCTCTCGGTATTGCTCGAGCTCGAGCCCGACGTCAAGGTCGTGGCGTTGCTCGAAGACGGGGAGGAGGCCGTAGAGCACGCCCGGGCCGAGCCGGCCGCTGTGTACCTGGTCGATTTCCGGCTGCCGGACATGAACGGAGCCCAGGCGATCGAGGCGATCCTCGCGACCTGCCCCGACACGTCGGTTATTGCGCTCTCCGCTGCGGCGGCCCCGCCAGATGTGGTGGCCGTACGCGAGGCTGGAGCTCTCGAGTGCCTCTCGAAGGATCGCGACCTCGACGCGTTGGTGGCGACGATAAGGCGCGCGGCGGTGCCGGCGAGCGGGACCGAAGCGTGAACATGATCCCTCGGTGAGGCAGACGCCACCGCGGGAACAGGAATCGAAGCCGCCTGAGCTGGCGTTCGGCGGGCACGCGCGTGCCGACGAGCTCCGCGTCAGGCCGATCGATCAGGCGGCCCTCGACGCATCGGTCACGTCGCTCACGGGCGTTGGCGCCAAGACGGCCGCGTCGCTGGGCCGGCTCGGCATCGCGTCGGTACGCGATCTGATGCTCTACCGGCCCCGGCGCTACGAGCCACCGGCGCCGCAGCGCACGCTCGCCGAGCTCTTTGCCGGGGAGGAAGCCAGCGTCGACGTCGAGGTCGTCAACGTCTCGGTGCGGCGGACGCGTCGCCGCAGCCTGACGATCCTCGAGGCGCTCGTGCGCGACGAGACGGGCTCGATGGTCGCGACGTGGTTCAACCAGGCCTGGCTGGCCGACAAGCTGGCGCCGGGTGTGCAAGTCCAGCTCCGGGGATCGCTCGAGCGGGGCGATTTCGTCGTCCGCGCCTACGAGATCGGCGACGAGCCTCTCGAGGAGATAACTCCGGTCTACCCGGCGAGTGAGGCGCTGGCAACCAAGCGCATCCGCGATCTGGTCAAGCTCGCGCTCGAGCAGGTCGAGAGCATCGGCGATCCGCTGCCGGCGCTCGTTCGAGCGCGGCAGCGTTTGCCGGGGAAGGTCGATGCCCTTCGCGTCCTGCACGCTCCCCGGTTGAGCGGCGAGGAAGAAACGGCGCGCAGACGGCTCGCGTTCGAGGAGTTGCTCGTGTTGCAGCTTGGACTCGCAGCGCGCCCTGGCCAGGAGGTCAGGGCCGCCCAGCCGTTTGCCGAGCCCGGAGAGACGATTGTCCGCTACCGCGAGAGCTTGCCCTTCAGCCTGACTCCCTCGCAGGAGACCGTGATCGGCGAGATCGATGGCGACCTGGCCAGGAACGAGCCAATGCAGCGCCTGCTGCAAGGCGACGTGGGCTCGGGCAAGACGGTCGTCGCGCTCTACACGCTGCTTCGGGCCGCCGAGGCCGGGCAGCAGGGCGCCCTGATGGCGCCGACAGAGACGCTTGCCGAGCAGCATTTCCTCACGATCGAGGGCATCTGTGCCGAGCTTGGCGTCGGCTGCGTGCTGCTGACGTCGAGCCTCGGGGCCGCCGCCGCGCGCGAGGCCCGCGCATTGCTCGAGACCGGTGAGGCCTCGCTCGCCGTCGGCACCCACGCGCTCATCCAGGAACAGGTGGCGTTTCGGGCCCTCGGCGCGGCGGTCGTCGACGAGCAGCACCGCTTCGGCGTCGAGCAGCGCCATGCGCTTGCGAGCCACCAGAGCCTCGATGACCCCGAGCGGGTGCCGCATCGCCTCTACATGACGGCAACGCCGATACCGCGGACGCTCGCCTTTACGGTCTGGGGCGACCTCCGGGTCAGCGAGATCAGTGAGCTACCTGCCGGTCGCAAGCCGATAGTCACGAGCTGGATCTCGCACGATCGCTCGAGCGAGGCCTACCGCCGCCTGCGAGCGCATCTCGAGGACGGTCGTCAGGCCTACGTCGTGTGTCCGCTCGTGGCCGCGTCCGAGGACTCCGAGGCGCGCGCGGCGGAGGACGAGGCCGAGCGTCTCGGTCACGAGGAGCTGGCCGACCACGAGGTCGCGTGCATCCACGGGCAGCTACCAACGCGACGACGGAGAGAGATCATGCAGGCGTTCGCCGCCGGAGACGTCGACGTCCTCGTTGCCACCACCGTGATCGAGGTCGGCGTCGACGTGCCGAACGCCTCGATCATGATCATCCAGGAGGCAGACCGCTTCGGCCTTGCACAGTTGCACCAGCTGCGAGGGCGGGTAGGTCGAGGCGAGCACCAGTCGTACTGCCTGCTCGTGTCTCGCGCGAAAGAGGAGCTCACTGAGATCGCGACCGAGCGGCTCCAGGCTATGGTCGCTACCACCGACGGCTTCGAGCTCGCGGAGGTCGACCTCGAGCTTCGGGGCCAGGGGCAGCTGCTCGGAACGCGGCAGACCGGCCTCTCAGACCTGCGCTTCACCCGTCTGCGTAGCGACCAGAAGCTGCTCGAGCGGGCGCGTGAGGCCTCGCGTGAGCTAGGTACGCCAGACGAGCTGCTGGCCGTTGAGATCGCTCGAATGTTCGGCGATGAGGATCATCGCGGGCGAGCGTAAGGGCCTTCGCCTCCACGCTCCGCGCGGGTCGGCCGTCAGGCCGACCAGCGACAGGGTCAAGGAGGCGATGTTCAACCTCGTCCGCGACGTCTCGGGCGCGCGCGTGCTCGATGCCTACGCCGGCAGCGGCGCGCTTGGGCTCGAAGCGCTCTCGCGGGGTGCCGCCGCGGTCGTGCTCGTGGAACGTGATGCGAGCAGCGCACGATTGGCGCGGCGAAACATCGAGCGTGTCGGGCTCGAGGGCGCCGATCTTGTCACGACGACGATCGAGGCCCACCTTCGCCGCGAGGCAGAGTCGGCAAGGCAGTACGATCTCGTGCTGGTCGACCCGCCCTATGAGGCTGCCGATCGCGCCATCACGATGCTTGCAAAACTCCTACCACCGGTTCTCTCCGTCGGCGCCTCCGTCGTCGTCGAAACAGATCGCTCGCTCGAGCCACGTCTGCCGCTCGATCACGTCACATCCCGCACCTACGGCTCGACGCGGCTCACCGTCTTCCGGAGCCAGACATGAGCTCGGAATCGTCGGATCCGCGCACCGCCGTCTGTCCCGGCTCCTACGACCCGGTCACGCTCGGCCACCTCGACGTGATCGAGCGCACCGCGAAGATCTTCGCGCGCGTGATCGTCGCTGTCGTCCGCGACCCACGCCACAAGGTCGTGACATTCTCGATGGCCGAGCGCGTGTCGTTCCTCGGAGAGGCTGTCGCGCATCTCGATCACGTCGAGGTCGAGCCGTTCTCGGAGCTCGTGGTCGAGTTTGCGCATCGCCGTGGCGCCGGCGTGATCGTCAAAGGGCTCCGGGCCATCTCCGATTTCGAGTGGGAGTTCCAGATGAACCACCTCAACCGCAATCTGGCGCCCGAGCTCGAGACCCTTTACCTGATGGCAAGCGCCCAGCACAGCTTCGTCTCCTCGAGCAGCGTCAAGGAGATCGCAGCGTTCGGCGGGCGCGTCGACGACCTCGTTCCTCCCGTAGTTGCGAAGCGTCTCGCCGCCCTGAACTAGCCCGGATTGCAAGCGCCAGGCCGGCGTCGCCACCCGGCTTGGCAACTAGACTTGAGCGCGTGGACGTTCTCGTTCTCATAGACAAGCTCGACGATCTCGTACACGGCGCCAAGGCTGTTCCGCTGACCGACCAGGTCAGGATCGATCGCGAGGAGATCTACGACATTCTCGACCAGATGCGGGCGACGATCCCGGAAGAGATCAAGCAAGCGCGCTGGATCGTCAAGGAGCGACAGGAAATGCTCGCCGAGGCGCGGCGCGAAGGCGATCGCATCCTCGGCGAAGCCCGTGAGCAGGCGATTCGCGAGGCGTCACAGACCGAGATCGTCAAGCTCGCCGAGCGCCAGGCCGAGGAGATCATCGAAGAAGCTCACCGACAGGCGCGCGAGACCCGCCTGGAGATGGAGGACTGGGCCGACCAGATCCTCTCGACGCTCGAGACCAACCTCGAGAAGTTCCTCGGTGCAGTCCGACGCGGCCGCGAACGCCTGCATGAGCGCTCGCAAGAGTCGGTCATGGCCGCCTACGACGACTAGAACCATCCAGCCAGCGCGTCGGCGGGGCGCAACCCGTCTGGCATTCTGGGCGGGCGATGTCGACGCTCGATCTGAGACAGATCACGCTCGGGGTCGGCGAGGCGCTCGACCGTGACGAGGCGATCGCAATCGATGCGATCACGATCGGCGGCCAGCGCTTCGCTCTCGAGCCAGCCGCACCTCGGGCGCGGCTCACGCTGACGCGAGCAACGACTGGAATGGTCTTCAAGCTCGCCTTCGAGGCCGCGGTGCGCGGCCCGTGTATGCGCTGCCTCGAGGAGGCGTCGACGCGGGTGGCCGTCGACGCGACCGAATACGAGGCGACCGACGCCGCAGCCGACCCCGACGAGCTCGAGAACCCCTACCTGAGCGATGGCATACTCGACCTTTCGGCCTGGGCACGAGACTCGGTGATCCTTGCGCTGCCCGACAAGATCCTCTGCACACAGGGCTGCGCAGGCCTCTGCCCCTCGTGCGGTCGAAGTCTCGACGAGGGAAGCTGCGACTGCGGGCCGCCTCCTCCCGATTCCCGCTGGGCCAAGCTCGAGGAGTTGCGCGCCGAGCTCGGCGAGTAGCGGCATCCCCACCCGACGTGAGCGCTGACCCCCTGGCGCGCCTCCCACGGCCGGCGCGCCGCCGAGGGGGACGAGCTGGCCGAGGTATACTTTTCTGTCGTTCGCTATGGCCGTTCCCAAGAAGAAAACGTCGAAGTCACGGCGCGATAAGCGCCGCGCAACGCACAAGCCGAAGCTGGAAGCACTCGTCGCCTGCAACCAGTGCGGACGGCCTCGCCGGCCGCATCACGTGTGCCCGTCCTGCGGTACCTACCGCGGGCGTGAAGTCGAGCCCCTCGATCTCCCCGCCCCCTGAGATGACCCCCGTTCGCGTTGCCCTGGACGCGATGGGCGGCGACCACGCGCCCGATGCGATCATCGAAGGCGCGCGCAGGGTTCGCTCCACCAGAATCGTCCCCACGCTGTACGGGCCCCGCGACCTGCTCGCCGGCCGCGTCGGCGACCTCGCTCTCGTCCATGCGCCGGCCGTTGTCGAAATGCACGAAAAACCGGCCGAGGTCGCGCGTGAGAAGAGAGACAGCTCGCTGTTCGCCGCCTGCCGTGCCGTCGCCGAGGGCGAGGCGGACGTTGCCGTCTCGGCCGGCAACACCGGCGCCATGCTCGCGGCCGCCCTGCTCGAGATCGGCAGGCTGCCGGGCGTCATGCGCCCGGCAATCGCCGTGCCGATCCCCGGCCGGTCGGGACCCTTCGTCCTGCTCGACGCCGGCGCCAACGCCGACGCCCGACCCGAGCACCTTGCACAGTTCGCCCACATGGGCACCCTCTTCGCCGAGGAGATCGTCGGCATCTCGAACCCCAACGTCGGCCTGCTCTCGATCGGCGAAGAGCCCGAGAAGGGCAACCGGTTGACGCGCGAGGCGCATGCACTGCTCGAGGCCGATGACAACATCGACTTCGTCGGGAATGTCGAGAGCCGGTTGCTGCTCGAGCGCACCGCCGACGTCGTCGTCACCGATGGGTTCGTGGGCAACATGGCTCTCAAGCTGCTCGAAGGCACCATCCGGACGACGCAAGAAGTGCTCCGAGACGAGATCGCGTCCACGCTGGTCGGCAAGCTCGGCGGACTGCTGATTCGCCCGGCGGCGCGTCGGATCAAGCGGCGCTTCGACCCGGAGATCCACGGTGGCGCGTACTTGCTCGGCCTGGGGGGCCTCGTTGTCGTCGCGCACGGCAACTCCTCGAGTGGTGCGATCGTCAACGCAGTCGAGCTGGCATCGCGAGGCGTCCGTGGCCGGGTGGTCGAGCGCATGGACGAGCGGCTTGTCACGCACGAGCCGGCCGCGGTCGGCTAGACACACCTGGCCACAGACGTAGCGTGCCGGCAGCGTGGTAGCATCACGCGTCCCAAATCCGGGCCGAAGCAACAACAGGGAGAGAGTTCGCATGGAGGCGTCCCGAGAAGAGATTTACGATCGGGTCAAAGAGGTTCTCGTCGAGCAGCTCGGCGTCGACGAGGGTGACATCAACGACAAGGCCTCGTTTCAGGAGGATCTCGACGCGGACTCGCTCGATCTCGTTGAGCTGATCATGGAGCTCGAGGACCAGTTTGGCGTGAAGATCTCCGACGAGGACGCGCAGGGCATCCAGACCGTCGGGCAGGCCGTCGACTACATCTCAAAAAACGGCTAGCGCAGCTACGACACCTGCCGCGGGCGACGGCGATCACACCGAGCTCGATGGGCTGATCGCGAAGCTCCCGCGCGAGCTACGCGAGCAGGCGTTCACACACTCCTCGTGGGCCGCCGAGCGCAGCCGCAGCTACGAGCGGCTCGAGTTCCTCGGTGACAGCGTGCTTGGCCTCGCGATCGCCGAGGCCACGCACGAGCGCTTCCCCGAGCACAGCGAGGGTCAGCTCGCCAAGCTTCGCGCCCACGTCGTCAGTCGCCACAGCTGCGCCGAGGTCGGCCTGCAGCTCGGTCTCGGCGAGCAGCTCGCAGCGCGCGGCCAGGCTCTGCCGATCGAGGAGCTCGAGCGCCTGGCCACAAACCGCAACGTCATCGCGGCTGTACTCGAAGCCCTGCTCGGCGCCCTCTATCTGGCGTTCGGCTTCGAGTCGATTCGAGCAGCGATCGTCCGCGCCTTCGAGGCCCAACTCGACTACGCGATCAACTCGCACGTCGACCACAAGACCGTGCTGCAAGAACGCCTCGCGCAAGCCGGCCGTCAGGTGCAGTACACGGTCGTCGGTATCGACGGCCCACCTCATGAGCGCTCGTTCACCTGCGCGGCCGTCATTGACGAGGTCGAGTACGGCTCAGGCGGCGGGTCATCGAAGAAGGAAGCGGAGCAAGCTGCCGCCCGCCGAGCACTCGAGCGGCTCGACGTCGAGTAGCTCTCACCCCCCCGCCCGTCCGGCGCCAGGGCCCCTGCAGCGAACCAGCAGCACCGACCGCCGCGCGTGTCATGCTCTTTCGAGCATGCATCTCCGCGCGGTCCGTATGCGGGGCTTCAAGTCGTTCCCCGATCCCGTTGAAATCGTCTTCGAGCCCGGCGTCTCGATCGTCGTCGGCCCGAATGGCTCGGGCAAATCGAATGTCGCCGACGCAATCGTCTGGGCCGCCGGGAGTCTCTCGCCGACGCAGTTGCGCGCCGAGAAGCCCGACGACGTGATCTTCGCCGGGGCCGGGTCGCGAGACCCCGGCGACTACTGCGAGGTCGAGCTCTGCTTCGACAACGAGGACGGTAGCGACGCGATCCCGTACTCCGAGCTCAGCATCATGCGGCGCGTCCACCGAGACGGCGAAGGCCAGTACCTGCTCAACCGCAATCCGGTCCGGCGTCTCGACATCCTCGAGCTGCTCGCCGACGTCGGCCTCGGAGGCGAGATGCACGCCATCATCTCGCAGGGGCGCGTCGACGCGGTGCTCGCGTCGAAGCCGAGCGAGCGCAGGGCGCTGATCGAAGAGGCCGCCGGTCTTGGGAGCTTCAAGCAACGTCGCCGGCGAGCCGAGCTGAAGCTCAACCGCGTCCGCGGCGACGTCGATCGAGCCCGCGACGTCGAGGCCGAGGTGCGAAAGCGTCTACGCCCACTCGCGCTTCAGGCCAGCGCCGCCGAGCGGGCCGAGAAGCTGAGGAACGAGATCGCCGAGCACGAGCTCCAGCTGTGGCGTAGCGAGCTCGCGGCCCTCGAGGCCGAGGCAGGCGAGATCGACGAGCGTTGTCTGACGGCCGATGCAGAACGCCGCCGAGCCGATGAGGCGCTCCAGGGCCTGCTGAGCGAGAGAAGTACCGCCGAAGACTCGCTCCAGCAGGCGGCAGGGCGCCACGAGCAGGCGACGGCAGCCCTCTACCGGCTCCGGAGTGCGCTCGAGCGGCTCGACGTTCGCTCGGAGAGCGCGTCAGATCTCGCCATGGGACTGCGCGCGGAGCACGATGAGCTCGCTCAGCTTGCCCTCGTCCCGCACGACGCAGGGACGCTCGACGAGCTCGAGCGGGCCGAGAAGGAGGCTGCCGAGAGCTCTGCGGCAGCCCGTGCCTCCCTCGAGGAGCGTGAACGGCTCGATCAGGCCGCGAGCCTCGCCGCTGAGCGCCTCGGAGCGCTCGAGCGAAGTCTGGCCGAGCGCGAGGGCCTTCCGCCGGCGGCGCGCGCCCTCGCCGACGAAGGCCACGATCTGGGGGTCTCGATGCTCGACGTCGACGAGGGCTATGAGCCAGCCGTGGCGGCCGCACTGTCCTGGCGCGGCGCTGCGGTGCTCGCCGACAACGCCCCCGCCGCCGTCGAGCTGCTCGAGCGCTCGCGCCGCGAGGGGCTCGGAACGCTTGCCGTTGTCATGAGCCCGTCCACGACCACGCCCGCCGCGATGGATGCCCCGGCAGGGGCAGCGCCACTCGCGGCTCACGTCCGAGCCCGCCGTGGCGGCGAGCGCATCGAGCGGCTCCTCGACAACGTGTGGCTCGTAGGCCTCGAACAGCTGGGAAAACTGCCCCACGGCGTCGCAGTGACGAAGGCAGGACACTGCTTCGATGCCGATCGTGGTGAGCTCTGGTACGAGGGTGAGACGGCGCCGAGCATTTTGATGTCGCTCGAGACGCGTCGGCGCGAGCTGGCACGCGAGGTGTCCGAGCTGCAGACCCGCGCGAGCGAGGCCTCGGACGCAGCGGACATCACCTTCGAGGCCGAGCGCCAGGCGCGCGAGCGACTTGACGGTGCGCGCCGCGCCGCGGCCAAGGTTCCCAGGCCGGTCGATCCGGCCGCCCTACGGCAACTCGGCGACCTGGCCACCCTCGCCGAGCAGCTGGTCGAGCACCTCGCAGCCGCAGCTTCGCGCGGGCGCGACTTCGAAGCACCGCTCCAGGCGCGGGTCGACGCCGGAGGCACGAGCACGTCCGAGCTCGGTCAGCAGCTACGGGCCCTGGGCGAGCGCGAGGCCGATCTTCGAGGGCGGGCCGGCGAGACCCAGCAACAGCTCTCGGGCATCGAGGTCGAGGCTGCCCGCCTCGACGTCGGTCGCCGCGACCTGCGAGCCAAGCTCGGCGACGACGCCGAGCCCGTCGCGCTAGCGGATGACGATCGTGACGAGATCGAGGTCACCCTGGAGCGGATGCGGCGGCGTCTCGAGGGCGTCGGGCCGGTCAACCCGCTCGCTGCCGATGAGCACGCGCGCGAGAAGGAGCGCCTTGCCGAGATCACGTCGCAGCGCGAGGACCTCGAGAAGTCGGTCGACGAGCTCGAGCGTCTCTGCACCGAGCTTGCCGAGACCGTCGAGCGGCGCTTCGCCGAGACGTTTGCCGCCGTGCAGGAGAACTTCATGGAGGTGGCCGCGACACTCTTCCCGGGCGGCGAGGGCCGCTTGCGCCTGACCGAGCACGGTGACGCTGAGGGCGGCGAGGAGGAGCTTGGCGTCGAGGTTGAGCTGCGACCCGCCGGGAAGCGGATCACGCGTCTCTCGCTCCTCTCGGGCGGCGAGAAAGCGCTCGGCGCGCTCTCGTTCCTCTTTGCCCTCTTCCTCGCTCGCCCGTGCCCGTTCTACCTCCTCGACGAGGTCGAGGCGGCGCTGGACGACACCAACATCGGGCGGTTCGTCGAGCTCCTCAGGCGCTATGCCGATCGCGCCCAGTTCGTGGTCGTCACGCACCAGAAGGCGACGATGGACGCGGCCGACGTGCTCTACGGCGTCACGATGGGCCCTGACGGCGTCTCGCACATCGTCTCGCGTCGGGTGCGCGAGCCGGTGCCCGAGGCCGCGACGGCGTGACCAAGAGCTTTGCCGAGCTCCTGGGAGACGAGGAGCAGGCAGACGACGGCGAGGGAAAGCGGCGGCGGTTCCGCCGGCTCCGTTCGGGCCTCTCGTCGAGCCGCAAAGCGATTGCCCGTGGGCTCACGGGCTGGCGCTACGACCCGGACGACCTCGACGCTTGGGAGAGCCTCGAAGACGTTCTGATCAGCGCCGACTGTGGAATCCCGACCACGCAGACGATCGTCGAGCGTCTCGAGAAAGCGCGCCCGAAGACATCGGACGACGTCATCAGTGCACTGCGCGCAATCGTCGCCGAGCTGACCTCACCGGCCGGCGATCCCCGCCTCGCCGTCAACGACACTCCTTCGGTGTTCCTGATCGTTGGCGTCAACGGAACCGGGAAGACGACGTCGATCGGCAAGCTCGCCCATCGCATCGCCGACTCTGGACGCTCCGTGCTCGTCGCGGCCGCCGACACGTACCGGGCCGCCGCCGGTGAGCAGCTCGAGGTATGGGCCGAGCGGGCCGGCGCCGACTTCGTCGGCTCGACGCGTGGCGGCGACCCCGGCGCGGTCGCCTTCGACGCGATCGACGCGGCCATCGCGCGGGAGCGCGACGTCGTGCTGATCGACACCGCAGGTCGGCTGCACACGCAGACCGAGCTGATGGATGAGCTCGCCAAAGTCAAACGTGTCGTGACCAGCAGGCTCGAGGGTGCCCCGCACGAGACGCTCATGACGATGGATGCGACGACCGGGCAGAACGGCCTGCGGCAGGCCGCCCTCTTTCAGGAGGTCGTCGATGTCTCGGGCGTGATCCTCACCAAGCTCGATGGCACGGCGAAGGGCGGAATCGTCCTGGCGATCGGCCAGGAGCTGGGGCTGCCCGTCAAGCTCGTCGGGGTTGGGGAGGGCATCGACGACCTTCAACCGTTCGACGCCAGCGACTTCAGCGAAGCGCTTCTCGCGCTCGACGAGCAAGACGACTAGCCCGGCCGCGTGGTCGCGGCCTCCCGGGCGCGGCGTGCCGGCGTCTACGCGCTTGCGGAGGGGTTCGAGACGAGCCGGAGGCCGAGCTGGAGCCCGTGGCGTCCGGCCTCGCCCGCCGCGAGGGTGACGACCGCGGACGCTCGATTGCACGTCGTCAGCCGCCACGGCACGAGGTGGCTCACCATCTTGACGACGCGCAGGTCGGTGTCGAGAAAGACGACGTCTACCGGGTCGTTCCCGAACATCGTGTGCGTCCAGCTCGCGGGCTTTCGGAGCATCCCCCGGGTCGTGCTGCCGACCCTCGGAAACTCGAACGAGTACCGGAGTCTGTTGATTCGTGTGAGGGCGACCTCGCAGTGCTCGCAGACGACGCTACCGCTCGGCGTCGCCAGGCGGACGGTCGGGAGCGATTGCGAAGCCATTGGCGTTGTATCGGCGTAAATCGTGGCACCCTTAGCCCGCTGTAGAGCCTTGCTCAACACGCGGGAGCGCCACTACCTCGAAGCTAGACTGAACACCGATGTTCGACTCACTCTCAGGCCGGCTTCAGGGTGTCCTCGGCAAGCTCCGAAACCAGGGGCGTCTGTCGGAGGCAGACCTCGACAAGGCGCTGCGCGAGATCCGGATGGCGCTGCTCGAGGCCGACGTCAACCTCGCGGTCGTCAAGGACTTCATCGCGGGCGTGAAGGAGCGCGCGCTCGACACCGAGGTGCTCAAGAGCCTGACGCCAGGGCAGCAGATCATCAAGCTCGTTCACGAGGAGCTCACAGCGCTGATGGGAGGCGGGAGCTCAGGGCTCGCCTTCGCCGGACGACCGCCGACCGTGATCCTTCTTTGCGGTCTTCAGGGCTCGGGCAAGACCACCGCGGCCGCGAAGCTCGCGCTGCAGCTTCGCAAGGACGGCCGCTCGCCGGCGCTCGCGGCGTGCGACCTTGCACGGCCGGCGGCGATTGACCAGCTCGAGCAGCTGGGGCGTCAGATTCAGGTGCCCGTCTTCGCCGAGCGCGGCACGACCGACGCGCCGGCGGTCGCGCGCAACGCTCTCGAGCAGTCGAAGGCGCAGGGCCGCGATGTGCTGATCGTCGACACGGCCGGCCGACTCCACGTCGATGCCGAGTTGATGGACGAGCTCGTCGACGTGCGAAACACGGTCAAGCCGCACAACGTGCTGCTGGTCCTCGACTCGATGACTGGCCAGGACGCAGTGAACGTTGCCAGCGAGTTCCGGGAGCGCATCGCCTTCGACGGTCTCGTCGTCACCAAGCTCGACGGCGACGCACGGGGCGGCGCAGCGCTCTCGGTCAAGGCCATCACCGGCGCGCCGATCAAGTTCGCCTCCGACGGCGAGAAGCTCGAGGCTCTCGAGGTCTTCCACCCAGAGCGCATGGCCTCCCGGATCCTCGGCATGGGCGACGTCCTCACACTGATCGAGAAGGCCGAGGAGGCCGCCGAGGTCGACGAGCAAGAAGAGCTCGAGCGCCGGCTGATGGCCGGCCAGATGACGTTCGACGACTTCCTCAAGTCCTACCGGATGATGCGCAAGATGGGCCCGCTCAAGAACGTCGTCTCGATGATCCCGGGGCTGGGCAAGCAGCTCCAGGGCGTCGACGTCGACGAGCGTGAGCTCGGCCGTGTCGAGGCGATCATCCTGTCGATGACGTCCGAGGAGCGGGCGCGTCCCCAGATCATCAACGGCTCACGCCGCGCGCGCATCGCGCGCGGCAGCGGTACGACGCCCCAGCAGGTCAACCAGCTCATGAACGCGCGCAAGCAGATGCAGAAGATGATGAAACAGATGAGCCAGGGGAAGACGCCGAACATCCAGTCGCTCGTCGCACAGCAGCGAAAGCGCCGCTAGATGATCAACCATCCAGGCCGGCGTCATGTCAGCCGCCAGCTAGGCTCGTAGCTGACGAGTACCAACGCAAACGGAGGTAGCAAGCGTGGCAGCACGGATCAGGCTCGCGAGAGTCGGCTCGAAGAAGAACCCGATCTTTCGCGTGGTCGTTGCCGATCGGCGTGCGCCGCGCGACGGAAAGTTCATCGAGATCCTCGGTCGATACAACCCACAGACCGACCCCTCCACGATCGATCTCGACACGGAGCGCATCGAGGAATGGATCGGCAAGGGCGCCGAGGTGAGCAACACGGTGCAGAAGCTCATGAAGGCCGCCGCGGCGAGCAGCAACTAGCTCGGAGTAATGGAAGCTCTCGTCACCTACCTCGCTCGCCGTCTCGTGGATGAGCCCGACGCGGTCCGGGTCGACGCCGAGACGGACGGCGACACGATCCACCTGAGCCTGACGGTCGCGCCCGGCGACGTCGGCAAGGTGATCGGAAAGCAGGGCCGGATTATCCGCGCAATCCGGACGGTGATTCGCTCGGGCGCGGCGCGGCGCGACCAGCGCGTCATGCTCGAAATCGTCGAGTGACCAACGGCTCCGATGCGACCTGGGTCGCGATCGGGGTGGTGGGCCGGACGCACGGGCGCGATGGGGCGTTCGTCGTCGAGCGTCCGAGCGAGAGCAGCCAGCTGTTTCAGGACGGCGCGACCCTCTATGTAGGCGGAACGCCGGCGCGAGTCGTTGCAACGCGCCGCGCTGGCCGTCGTCTCGTGATCAAGCTGGACGTCGAGGTCGAGCGGGGCACCGAGCTGCGGCTACCGCGCTCGGAGCTGCCCAGGCTCGAGGAGGGGGAGTACTACGTGTCTGATCTCGTCGGGCTCGAGGCGGTCAGCGAGACGGGCGCGCCGCTCGGGTCGATCGTCGACGTTCTCCCGCTGCCCGCGAACGACGTGCTCGAGCTCGACTCGGGCGAGCTGCTGCCGCTGGTAAAGGCGTGCGTCCTCACGGTCGATGTCGAGTCTGGCCGGGTCGTAATCGCAAGGAGCTTCGCCCCCGGCGGCTAACGTAGCTAGGTGCTTGATTCGGCCTGTCTAGATGCAGATTGACGTATTCACGCTGGCGCCGCACGCCTTCGCCTGGATGTGCGAGCAGAGGCCTGTCGCGGCCGTTCTCGGCACCGAGCTCGACCTCCGCATCTTCAATTACCGCGACTTCACGCCGCTTCGCGCAGGCCAGGTCGACGACGAGCCATACGGGGGCGGGGCGGGCATGCTCGTGCGGGTCGATGTTGTCGACGCCGCGCTTCGGGCGGTCTACGACGACGGCACGAGGGGTCAGCCGGCTCCCCCTGCGCGGGTGATCGCGCTGAGCCCGACGGGCCGCCCGCTCGATCAGAGCTACGTCGAGGAGCTCGCCGGCGAAGAGCACATCGCCATTCTCTCTGCGCGCTTCGAGGGCTTCGACGCCCGGGTGCACGAGCATCTGGCGACCGAGTCGCTCTCGATCGGTCCCTACGTCCTGTCAGGCGGCGAGATACCGGCGATGACCGTCATCGACGCGGTGACGCGACATTTGCCTGGGGCCCTCGGAAGCGACGAGAGCGTCCGCGAGGAGACGTTCTCGGCCGAGCTCGACGGAGGGCACGAATACCCGCACTACACGCGGCCAGCCGAGTACCGGGGCTGGTCGGTACCCGAGGTCCTCCGCTCAGGCGACCACGCGCGCATCGACGAGTGGCGCCGCGCTAGCTCAGCCGAGCGGAGCCTCGCGTGAGAGGGCCCGTCGAGCGTCTGACTGGGCGCCTGCCCGACCCCTGGCGGACACTCGCCGATTGGGTACTGACGATCGGGATCGCCATCGGCGTCGTGCTGCTCGTGAAGGCGTACGCGTTCAACCCATACCGCATCCCGTCGAGCTCGATGGAACCGACCTTTCACTGTGCGCAGCCAGGGATCGGTTGCGAGGCGAACCGTTCTGACCGGGTGATCGCGAACCGCTTCATCTTCCATTTCAGGGATCCGAAGCGCGGCGAGATCGTCGTCTTCGACACCCCTCAGCAGGCCGAGGTGCAGTGCGGCATCGGCGGCGTCTACGTGAAGCGGATCATCGGGCTGCCGGGTGAGCGGATCTCCCAGGACGGCAGCGTCGTCTTCGTCAACGGCGAGCGCCTTGAGGACGAGTTCATCGAGGAGCGTCGACAGGGCGGGCGCGACTTCGGGCCGATCGAGATCCCAGACGACAGCTACTTCATGATGGGCGACAACCGCCGGCAGTCCTGCGATAGCCGCGACTGGGGCCCCGTCCCGCGCGACCAGCTGATCGGGAACGTCTCGCTGGTCTACTGGCCGATCAACCGAATTGGCTTGCGCTAACATCAATAGCCAGCGTCGCCGCCCGCGCGACCGGCCTCTTTTTTACGCCATGTCTGACCTCATTGACGCCATCGAGCGCAAGCAGCTGCGCGAGAACCTGCCGGAGTTCAAGGCCGGGGATACGGTCGGCGTACATTTCCAGGTGATCGAGGGCCAGCGCAGGCGCGTGCAGGTCTTCGAGGGCATCGTCCTGAAGCGGCAGGGATCCGGTGCGCGTGAGACATTCACGGTGCGCAAGCAGTCCTCTGGCGTCGGGGTCGAGCGAACGTTCCCGCTCCACTCACCGAAGATCGAGAAGATCGAGGTGAAGGCCGTTGGTGACGTAAGGCGCGCGAAGCTGTACTACTTGCGTGACCGGGTCGGAAAAAGAGCCCGCGTGCGCGAGCTCCGTCAGTAGCCGCAGGCTATTCTCGCGGCGTGCAGCGGACGGGTCGCAAGCTCCTGGCCTACGACCGCCGGCTCGGCGCGCGCTTCGTTGCGGGCACCGACGAGGCGGGACGTGGCTGTCTCGCGGGACCCCTGGTCACCGCCGGCGTGCTGCTCGACTACGCCCGGCTGCAGGGGCGGATCACCGCCCGGCTCGGGCTGCTGAACGACTCCAAGCAGCTCGGGCTCGCCGAGCGTGAGCAGCTCTACGGGGCCGTACTGGCGCTCGCGACGCGTGTCAGCGTGCAGGTCGTTCCTTCGGACGAAATAGATCGCAGCGGGCTCCACCGCTCGAACCTCGACGCCCTGCGCCGTTGCCTGGCACAACTGACACCGCCGGCCGAGGTGTGTCTTGTCGATGGCTTCCGACTCGGGCCGCGGGCACCCGAGCACAGGGCGGTCGTCGATGGCGATCAGCGCAGCGCTGCAATCGCGGCGGCGTCGATCGTGGCGAAGGTCGTGCGCGATCGGATGATGCGTCGCTTCGACGCCGTGTACCCGGGCTTCGGCTTCGCAAGCCACGTGGGCTACATCACGCCTGGCCATTCGGATGCGGTACGAGCACTCGGGCCGTCACGGCAGCACCGGCTGAGCTTCAGGGCGCGCTGCTACGGGGCCGCCGAGAGCGAGCAGCTCGCGCCGGCCGAGCTCCTCGCCTCGTGAGCGAACCGGCCGGTTCGCACGAACGCGAGCGGCACCACGGTAGGCGCTCGTACGAGCGCGGCGTCTGGGCTGAGCTACGCGTCCGCACCCACCTCGAAGGCCGCGGCTATCGCATCCTCGATACCAACGTGCGTCTTGCCGGTGGTGAGCTCGACATCGTCGCCCGTCGAGGACGCCAGCTGCTCTTCTGCGAGGTGCGCATGCGAAGTCGCAGCGACTTCGGCGACGCGCTCGAGACGGTCGACTTCGTCAAGGCGCGGCGAATAAGGAAGGCGGCGCAGATGTGGATTGCGTGCCACCCGGGCGTACGGCGTCTCGACGTCTCGCTCGAGGTGGCGGCGGTCCGGCCCGACGGGATCGAGCTGGTCGCGTTCGAGTAAGGCTACTCCGGCTGCGCCGGGAGTAGCTTGGGAGGGCGGGCTGCGCCCGTTCTCCGGTGCTGCTCGCCGCCCGCCATCCCGGGCAGGGTAGCGCGGCGTTCTGGCAACGATCAGGCCGGCCTCGGCGCTCGCGGGCGCCGGCTGCGAGCGCCTTTCGACACATTGCGTCGCGGTCGCGTGTGCCGCGCCGCCGTAGCGTGGGATGGTGCTCGCTCGCGCGCTGACAAATGCGATCGTCGGGCTCGACGCACGGCCCGTCGAGGTCGAGGCCCACCTACAGCGTGGCCTGCCGGGCTTCTCGATCGTCGGGCTCGCTGACAAGGCCTGCCAGGAAGCCAAAGAGCGGGTGCGTAGCGGCGTCGCGAGCGCTGAGCTGGAGTGGCCCCTGAGACGCATCACCGTGAACCTCGCCCCGGCCGACCTGCCCAAGAGCGGCTCGGGCTTCGATCTGCCGATCGCCATCGCGGTGCTGGCCGCGTCCGGCCAGGTCGATCCTCGAAATCTGAGGTCGCACGCGGCGCTGGGAGAGCTTGCCCTCGACGGCCGTGTGCGTCCCGTTCCGGGAACGCTCGCCGTCGCCGAGGCCACTCGCCGGCGGGGCCTCAGCCACCTGATCTGCTCGGAGGCGTCGGCAGGCGAAGCTGCGCTCGCGGGCATCCGAGCAGTGCCCGTCGCGGATCTCGGCGAGGCCTGCGCGTACCTGCGCGGCACGTTCGAGCCACGCGAAGTCGCCCGGCCACGCTCACTTGCCCCTGCCGGGCCGGGCCCTGATCTCGTCGACGTGCGTGGTCAAGAGCGGGCGCGGCGGGCACTCGAGCTAGCCGCAGCAGGTCGTCACCCGCTGCTGCTCGCCGGGCCGCCCGGGACGGGCAAAACGATGCTCGCCCGACGGTTGCCGGGCCTCCTTCCACCGCTTCGCAAAGCGGAGGCTATCGACGCGACCCGCATCCATTCGATCGCCGGGTTGCTGCCCGCACGCGCCGGCTTGATCACGACGCCCCCGTTCCGGGCACCGCACCACACTGCGACGCTCGTAGCGATCGTCGGCGGTGGCCCCGGGCCGCGACCGGGCGAGGTCAGCCTCGCCCACCACGGCGTGTTGCTGCTCGACGAGTTGCCGGAGTTCGCCCGACACACGCTCGAAGGACTGCGCCAGCCGCTCGAGGACGGCACGGTCACCGTTTCGCGCGCGCGTGGGCGCGCCACGTTCCCAGCGTCGGCGCTGCTGGTCGCCACGATGAACCTGTGTCCGTGTGGGGCGCGCGGCGATGCGCTGCTCGACTGCTCGTGCTCACCGGCATCGTTGAGCGCCTACGCGGGGCGTGTCTCACGGGCGCTGCTCGACCGCTTTGATCTGGTTGTGGTGCTGCCACGCGCACTCGCCGCCGAGCTGACCGCACCGCCAGGAGAGACGAGTGCCATGGTGCGCGCCCGCGTGCGCCGCGCACGCCCGCTTCGCTGCGCCGCCCGTCGAGCCATCGCCGGCGAGGCGACGGCCCTGCTCGACGACGCGGTCGATCGACTTCCGCTCTCGGCACGCGGTCGCGAGCGCACGCTGCGGGTCGCAGCCACCATCGCCGCGCTGGCCGGTGAGGCGTCTGTTGCGGCCGAGCACGTCGCCGAGGCGCTGTCCTACCGCGTGCCGGCCGAGTTCAACGCTGGCTAGAGGACTAGCCGATCGTCGAGACGATAGTCATCCGTCGCGGCGAGTCCGGCTACCCGGGGAGGTTGCGCGAGCTGCATGACCCTCCCGGCACGTTGCACGTGTGCGGCGCTGCTACCGCGTGTCTCGAAGGTCCAATGGTTGCTGTCGTCGGCGCTCGCTCGTGCTCAAGGTACGCGCGCATCGTCGCCACCGACGTTGCTCGGTCGCTCGTGGTCGCGGGCTTCGTCGTCGTCAGTGGCCTGGCACGCGGCATCGATAGCGCCGCTCACCGTGGCGCACTCGACGGTGGTGGCCACACGATTGCCGTGCTCGGCTGCGGCGTCGACGTCGTCTACCCGAAGCGGAACCGGAAGCTCGCCGAAGAGATCCAGGCGAATGGCCTGCTCGTCTCCGAGTACGTCGCCGGGACACCGGCGGCACCGTTTCGATTTCCTGCGCGCAACCGGATCATCGCCGCTCTCTCGAACGCGACGATCGTCGTCGAAGCCGGTCAGCGGAGCGGAGCCCTCATCACCGCCGACTTTGCGCTCGAGACCGGCCGCGAGGTGTTCGCCGTTCCCGGCGAGATCACGTCGAGGCGCACGGCGGGAACGAACGCCCTGATACGCCACGGTGCCACTCCGGTGACCTCGATCCCTGAGCTGCTCGCCGATCTCGGCGTCGAGCCCGTCACTCCCCAGAGCGACGCGCGGGCCGAGCGCCAGCTCTCGACCGAGGATATCGCCGTGCTCGGGGCGATCTCCGATGGTGCGGCCACGCTCGATGAGCTCGGTCGTCAGCTTGAGCTCCCTCAGGCCGCGCTCGCCGCCTCGATCACAGCTCTTGAGCTTGCCCGTGTTGTCGAAGAAGACGACGGTCTGTATCGCCCGACTTCAGTTTGACGCGGTGCGTGCCGAGGCTTTCCCTAGAATGATTGGACGGTCGGGTCCAAGTACCCGGACCGGCCCACCTGGATGCATCCCGAATGAGCTCCGGCACCAAGGCGAAAGAGCAGCGCGAACGCGTCATTGTGCGGTTCGCTGGCGACTCCGGCGACGGCATGCAGTTGACCGGCGATCGCTTTACGAGCGCGACGGCCGTCCTCGGCAACGACCTCGTGACGTTGCCCGACTTCCCGGCTGAGATACGCGCACCCCGGGGGACGCTCCACGGCGTATCCGCCTTCCAGATCCACTTCGCTTCTCACGACATCCTGACGCCTGGTGACGCGCCGAACGTGCTGGTCGCCATGAACCCCGCCGCGCTCAAGACCAATCTGCCGCTCGTCGAGGGCGGCGGCGCGTTGATCGTCAACGAGGACGAGTTCGGCGATCGCAACCTCGAGAAGGCGGGCTACGACACCAATCCGCTCGAGGACGGCAGTCTCGACAGCTACCAGCTCTACCGCGTGCCGATGGAGACGCTGACCAAGGCAGCCGCCGAGGAGATCGAGGACGTCACAAACCGCGAGGCGCTGCGCGCCAAGAACTTCTTCGCGCTCGGGTTGCTCTCGTGGATGTACGGCCGACCGACCGAAGTCACGCTCGAATGGATCGACACGAAGTTCAAGAAGCTCGAGGCGGTCCGCGCCGTCAACCGCGCGGCCTTCCTGGCCGGCTACAACTTCGGCGAGACGACCGAGATCTTCGGAGTCCAGTACGAGGTCAAGCCGGCGCCCGTCGCGCCCGGCACCTACCGGAACGTCAACGGAAGTGTCGCCCTCGCGTGGGGCCTGATCGCGGCGAGCGTTCGCAGCGGTCTGCCGCTCATGTATGCGAGCTACCCGATCACGCCAGCGTCCGAGCTCCTCCACGAGCTGTCGCGCCACAAGAACTTCGGTGTGCGCACTGTCCAGGCCGAAGACGAGATCGCGGCCGCAAACATGGCGCTCGGCGCCGCCTTCGGCGGCCAGCTCGGCGTGACGGGCACGGCAGGGCCGGGCATCGATCTCAAGTCCGAGACCGTCGGCCTCGCGATGATCTACGAGCTCCCGATGATCATCGTCGACGTGCAGCGAGCGGGGCCGTCCACTGGCATGCCGACGAAGACCGAGGCAGCCGATCTGCTTGCAGCGATCCACGGCCGCCACGGCGAGTCGCCCGTGCCAGTCGTCGCGCCGGCCACACCAGGCGGCTGCTTCGACGCGGCGATCGAGGCTGCGCGAATAGCCATTCGGTACCGCACGCCGGTCTTCATCCTTTCCGACACCTACCTGGGCAACTCGTCCGAGCCCTGGTTGATTCCCAGCGTCGACGAGCTACCCGATATCGACCCGAGCTTCGCCGTCGAGGTCAACCATGACGACGGCTTCATGCCATACCTGCGCAACACCGATCTCGCGCGGCCATGGGCGATTCCCGGCACTCCCGGTCTCGAGCATCGCCTCGGCGGACTCGAGAAGGAGGACGTCAGCGGCAACATCAGCTACGACGCCGAGAACCACGAGCGGATGACCATGCTGCGCGCCCAAAAGGTCGAGCGCATTGCCGAGAGCATCCCGCCCCTCGAGGTCGATGACCCTGACGGCGCCGACCTGCTCGTAATCGGGTGGGGCTCGACGCAGGGCTCGATCCGGGCTGCGGCGCGCCGTGTGCGCCGCGGTGGCGGCAAGGTGGCGGTCGCGCACATGCGGCATCTGTGCCCCTTCCCCGCCAACACGGGCGAGGTCGTCGCCTCCTACTCGAAGGTCCTCGTTCCGGAGCTGAACACCGGGCAGCTGACCATGCTGTTGCGCGCTCGCTACCTTGTCGACGCCGAGTGCTACGCGAAGGTTCAGGGGCACCCGATCGGCGCGGCCGAGCTCGAGCAGGCGATTCTCGAGAGGATGTAGCCTGATCTGATGGCGACCGTCGAGTTCTCAAAACAGGATTTCACCAGCGACCAGGAACCTCGCTGGTGTCCTGGCTGTGGCGACTACGCGATCCTCGCGTCGGTGCAGGCGCTTATGCCCGAGCTGGGCGTTCCCCCTCACGACACGGTGTTCGTGACCGGCATCGGTTGCGCCGGCCGCTTCTCGTACTACATGGACACGTACGGCATGCACGGCATCCATGGTCGGGCGCCGGCGCTTGCCACTGGCCTTGCCGTCGCACGGCCAGACCTCTTTGTCTGGGTCGTCGCCGGTGACGGCGATGCCCTCTCGATCGGTGGCAACCACCTCATCCACGCCCTGCGCCGCAATGTCCCGATCAAGATCCTGCTCTTCAACAACCAGATCTACGGGCTGACTAAGGGGCAGTACTCGCCGACGAGCGAGATCGGCAAGATCACGAAATCGACGCCGTTCGGCGCCCTCGATCACCCGTTCAACCCGCTTGCGGTTGCCCTGGGCGCCGAGGCGACATTCGTCGCACGGACGATCGATGTCGACCGCAAACACCTGACGGCCGTCCTGCGCGAGGCCGCGGCGCACGATGGGTCGGCGTTCATCGAGATCTACCAGAACTGCCCGGTCTTCAACGAAGGCGCGTTCGACGCACTCACAGACAAAGGCGCGAAGGACATCAACCAGATCCGCCTCGAGCACGGCGAGCCGATCCGCTTCGGCACCGAGAACGAGAACGGCATCGTCCAGAATCCCGACGCGTCGCTCGACATCGTCGCCGTCGACGACGTCGGCGAAGATCGTCTGCTCGTGCATGACGCCTATCGCAACGACCCAAGCCTCGCGTTCGCGCTGGCTCATCTCGCCGAGCGCCCGACCGGGCCGACGCCGATCGGCGTCTTCCGTGCGATCAACCGGTCGGTCTATGGCGAGGCGATCGATGATCAGATCGCCGTTGCCCGCGAGAAGCTGGGCGAGGGCGATCTCGAGGCGCTGCTCAACTCCGGCGACAGCTGGACCGTCGAGTAGTCGCGGCGCCGCGCTAGCGGCCTATGGTCGAGCCGCATCTAGGGCGGGAACGTTTCTGGCGGCGAGACGGCGCGCTAGAGCGCGGTGGTCAGTGGGGTCGACTCAACGAGAGGGCGAAGTCGCCCTGCGAGTCGGTCCACCAACGCTCGAGCTTGAGGCCGGCGGCGCCGAGCTCTTGCACGACTCCATCCCGCGAGAATTTCGTGCTGATCTCGGTCTGCATGAGCTCGCTGCGGCTGAACTCTGCGGTTAGGTCGATATCGGCGATATAGACGCTCTGATCGCGCCGCGACCGCAGCCGCATCTCGATCCAGGAGTTGAGCGGGTCGAAGTGCGCGATGTGCTCGAACTCGCCGGGGTCGAAGTCGGCATTGAGCTGGCGGTTCAGCACCGAGAGGATGTTGAGGTTGAACGCCGCGGTCACGCCTGCTGCGTCGTTGTACGCCTGCTCGAGCCGCATCGAGTCCTTGACGAGGTCCGTGCCGAGCAGGAGCCAGTCGTGCGCGTCCATCGTCGCGCGGATGGCGTGTAGGAACTCGAGCCGCTCGGGCGGATGCAGGTTCCCGATCGTACTGCCAAGGAACGCGACGATCCGCCGGCCCTCGCGTGGAAGGTGCTCGAGGTGGCGGCTGAAGTCACCGACGACGGCGTGGACGCCGACGCCGGGGTAGCGCTCCGAGATGCTCTGCGCCGCGGCTCGCAGTGTCGCCTCGCTTACGTCGAACGGAACGTATCGCGCCAGCGTGCCCTGCTGGCTGAGCCCGTCCAGGATCAGCAACGTTTTCTCGGACGTCCCGGAGCCCAGCTCGACAAGGGTGTCGGCTTGCGTCAGGCGGGCGAGGGTCGCCGACTCTGAGTAGAGGATCTCGCGCTCGCGACGCGTGAGGTAGTACTCGGGCAGCCGCGTGATCTCGTCGAAGAGCTCCGAGCCCCGATCGTCGTAGAACCACTTGGGCGGGAGCCGCTTCGGCGTCCCTCGAAGACCGGCGGCGACGTCGTCGCGCAGAGCTCGCTCGATATCGGCCTGTCCGAGATGGACGTCGATCTGCGGGCTGATTAGCTTCATTGGCGGCGAGGGTGAGGAGCGCTTAGTGAGGCGTCGAATCGTGCTGAGGAGTGGCGGCTAGGCGTCGCGGGCGCAGCGGAAGCCTACGAAGAGCTGCCGACGGATAGGGAAGTCCCAGTTGCGAAAGCTCGTACGGGCTACCTGCGGGCTCGTCGCCCACGAGCCGCCGCGCAGAACCTTGTACTCGGCTCCGAAGAAGACTTCCGAGTACTCCGGATACGGGAACGCCTCGAAGCCCTCGTACCCGCCGAAATCTGACGACGTCCACTCCCAGACGTCGCCGACCATCTGTTCGCAGCCGAGGTGGCTGGCGCCCTCGGCGAATGCGCCACACTCGGCTGGCCCTATCGCGACGCAGCCGACGTTCGAGCGCCCGCCCTCGTAGGCGTCGCCCCAGGGGTAGACGGTCGCCCGTCCCTCTGCCGGGTCCCACGTGGCGGCGACCTCCCACTCCGGCTCGCTTGGAAGGCGCTTGCCGGCCCAGCGCGCATAGGCGTCGGCCTCGAACCACGAGACGTGCTGCACGGGCTCGTCGTCAGGGACGGCCTCGGTGAGCCCGAGGCGCCGACGCGACCACGGGGCGTCGTCCTCGCGGGCCCAGCCGAGGGGTGCGCCGATTCCCTCGGCGCGGATGTAGTCCCACCCGGTCGGATCCCAGAGTCTCTTGTTGGCGTAGCCACCGTCGTCGATAAAGGCCTGGTACTGGCGGTTGCTGACCGGCCATACGTCGATCGCGAAGGGCGCCAGCTCGACGACGTTCACCGGCTTTTCGTTGTCGTAGGCCCAGTGGTGATCGCTGCCGACCGTCACTGTCCCGCCGGGAAAGCTGACCTCGAAGGGCTCTCGCGAGCAGTCGCGGTTGCTTCTCAGAGCGGTCTGCGACTGGGCTGGCGGGTAGGGAGCGGGACGCAACTGGAGCGTCTGCAGCATCGTCTCGCCGTGTTGCAGCTCGTGCTGTGCGACGAGCCCGTAGACGAACCCACGTGCAAGCAGCGGGTCGCCGCTGTCGAGCTCGAGCCGATCGAGCCACTCGAGAGCGCGCCCTCGCACGTCGTCGCAATAGCTCCAGGCAGCGGCGGGATCGAGCGATGGCAGGTTGGGGCGCTCGCTTCGCGGGTTGTCGAAGGCGTCGTAGATCTCGTCAAAGGAGCTGCGGTCGGGTGTTTTGGCACCGAGTTCTCGCAGCAGCCAGTACTCCTCGTACCAGCCGATGTGCGCGAGATCCCAGACCAGTGGGGACATGAGCTCGGAATGCTGCGCTTCGAGGTCGCGCGTGTCGAGTGGCGCGAGCAGCCGACGGGTCTGGGCGCGCGCCTCGAGGAGCGCGGTGGCGAGCTCGCCTTTCGTGACGAGGTACTCCTGTTGGCTCGCGGGCTGAACCCGTGCTTGGCTCACTCGTTGCGACCTCCCGGACGGTCGTCTCCGGCTTTGTCGCCCGATAGTAGTTTCTCGCTCATGCTCCGGGGCAGGTTCTCAGTGCCGCCTGTGCACACCCTGTGCCCGGGCTGGAGGATAGATCTCGATGTCTGAGATCATCTTCCTCTGCGCGCAATCCCGCGATCGACGTGCTCTTGAGCGAATCGAGCTGGGGCCTGAAGCGGTCGCGTTCGTCGGCGACGACCTCGAGCATCAGAGCGCCGTCGACATCGATGCGCTCGTGTCCGAATGCGCGGCGCACAAACCGGGCGCCATCGTCGCCAGCAAGGATCGCTCGGCGCTTCTCGCCGCCATCGTGAGCGAGCGGCTCGGGCTCGGCGGTCCGACGCCCAGCGCGGTGATCAACTGTCAGCACAAGCTTCGCTCGCGAGCGATTCAGCGGCGGACCGTCCCCGATGCGACGCCCGAGTTCTCAGAGGTACGTGCGCCCGGCGATCTCGTCTTCCCCTGCTTCGTAAAACCGGTCGTCGGTCGTCTCTCGGACAGTGCCTTTCTCGCGCGCGGGCCGGGCGACCTCGAGGCGATCGAGCCGGGACGTCCCTATGCACGTGAGTACGAGGCGATCGCCGCGCATGCCGGGGTCTCGGCTGGTCAGTGCTCGGGTTTCATCGCCGAAGAGGTGCTCGTGGGCGAGCAGGTGACGCTCGAGGGCTTCGTACGCTCAGGCGATGTCGGTCTCCTCGGTGTCACCGGCTCTCGCACGTACCCGGGGACTGCGAGCTTCGAGTGCTTCGAGTACCCGAGCGGGCTCAGCGACCAGCGCGAAGCCGAGCTAGCAGGCATTGCCGGCGCGCTCATGCCGGCGCTCGGGTTCGACGACGGTCTCTTCAACATCGAGTTCTTCGTGCCTGCGAGCGGGCACGCGAAGATCATCGAGGTCAACGGCCGCCTCGCGTCGCAGTTCGCGCCTCTCTACGAACACGTGCACGGGCAGTCGAGCTACCAGCTGCTCGTGTCTCTCGCCAGGGAGAGCTCACCGACCTGGGCCTCCGCCAGACCGGAGCACGCGTCGCTCAGCTACTGCCTGCGCGTATTCGACGATGCGTTCGTCGAGGCCGTCCCGAGCGTCGGGGAGGAGGTCGAACTGCTGGTCAGCGCGGGGGAGACGCTCTCGGGGCAGGGCACCAACGACCCGGACAGCTACCGGCTCTGCATCTTCGAGCAGCATGGCGCCGCCGCCGAGGCGGTTCTCGGCGCGGCCCGGCTACGGGCCCAGGAGCTGCGCGCTGGCTTCAGGCTGGGCCGGCGACTCAGGCCTCGCCCAGCCGGCGGGCGACCTCGTCCCAGTTGACGACGTTCCACCAGGCGGCGATGTAGTCGGGTCGCCGGTTCTGGTAGTTCAGGTAGTAGGCGTGTTCCCAGACGTCGAGCCCGAGCAGCGGTGTCTTGCCGTCGGTGAGCGGGCTGTCCTGGTTTGGCGTCGACATGATCTCGAGGCCGCCGCCGCTCGTCACGAGCCAGGCCCAGCCGCTGCCAAAGCGCGTGACGCCGGCCGTGGCGAACTGCTCCTTGAACGAGTCGAAGCTGCTAAACGTCGATGCAATAGCATCGCCGAGTGCGCCGCTCGGCTCGCCGCCTCCGCCCGGGCCCATGACCTGCCAGAAGAGCGAGTGGTTGGCGTGGCCGCCGGCGTTGTTGCGGACGGGGCCCTGGATGTCGGCGGGAAGGTCGCCGAGACCGCTGACGACGTCCAAGACGTCGGCGTTCTCCCAGTCGGTGCCGGCGAGCGCCTTGTTGGCGTTGTCGACGTAGGCCTGGTGGTGCTTGCCGTGGTGGATCTCCATCGTGCGCGCATCGACGTGTGGTTCGAGCGCATCGTGCCCGTAGGGAAGCGACGGAAGTTCGAAGGCCATCGGTGCTCCTCAGCTCGAGGTTGGCGTGCGGTGGCGCAAGAGACTACCGGGACCACGGCCCACGGAACGCGACGCTCGCCGGTTGTGGAAGTGAGGCCGCGAGCTAGTTGTCGGCGAGGCCGGCGAGCTCGCGGAGCGCGCTGAGGCGGTGTAGTGCGTTGAGCTCGATCTGGCGCACTCGCTCGCGCGTGAGCTCAAGCTCGACGGCGATCGCCTCGAGTGTCCATGGGTCGCCGTCGAAGCCGAAGCGGAGCTCGATCACGCGGCGCTCGCGCGCTGGGAGTGACTCGAGCGCACGCCGCACCGATGTGCGGCGAAGCAGCTGCTCGGTGTCGCCGACTGGATCCTCGGTCGCAACCGCGATCACGTCGCCCAGCTCGGTGCCGTCGCCGTCGCCTATCGCCTGGTTGAGCGAGGCGGACGCAACGGCTGCGCCGAGCGCCTCGTCGACGTATTGCAGCGAGAGGCCCGTTGCTTCGGCGAGCTCTTCGGCGGTCGCGTCTCGGCCGAGCTCGTTCTCGAGCCGGCGGGCAGCTCGCGAGAGTCGCTGCTGGCGCTCGACGACGTGGACGGGAATGCGGATGGTGCGGGCCTGGTTCGCGACGGCGCGTTGCACCGACTGCCTGATCCACCAGGTCGCGTATGTCGAGAACTTGTAGCCCCGCCGCCAGTCGAACTTCTCGACCGCGCGGTTCAGGCCGATCGTGCCCTCCTGAATGAGATCGAGGAAGGGAACGCCGAGGCCGCGGTAGCCCTTCGCGATCGATACGACCAGTCGCAGGTTCGATTCGATCATTGTGCGCTTCGCAACGAGGTCGCCGGTCTCGATGCGCTTCGCGAGCGTCACCTCGTCAGCTGCTGTGAGCAGCTGATGGCGCGCCGCCTGCGCCAGGAACAGCTGGAGCGAGTCGCTGACGTCCTGATCGACCGCGCGCGAGGGCTTCGCTTCGCCTTCACCCGCGTCGTCAGCGACGTCGGCCTGGTCGGAGTCGGCGGGCTCCTTGGGCTCGAGCGTGGTCGTCCCCGTCCACGCGTCGGCGTCCTCGGCGGGCTCTTCAAGCTCTGTTATGTCAACTGCCTCGGTCATCGACTAGCGCATCCTCACATGCCTATCGGACTGAATCGCTTGCATTCGCATCGCTTTACCCTTGTTCGGGTACCCCGTCGCTTCGATTGTCCGAGTCCGCGAGAAGTTCCCACTACTTCGCGACTCGGGACGCCTAGGCGTCACCTGTGTTGTCGACTCTGGGCTTTCACGTCTTGAATGTGTTCGTGCGGGCACTGGCGGCTTCCTGCTCTCGGTCTGGATCCCCATCATGGTCTCGGTATCGGCCATCGTTGCCGAGTTTGGATCAAGAAACCGTGAAGAGAGCGTGAATACATGGTCGCTTAACCCGCCAGCGCGGGCCTGCTTAACAGAACCTCATGTGGCTCTACAGGAAGGCGCCTCACGGGCGCGGCGACCCGGCGCTAGCTGATCGTCTCGACCTGGGCCGCGCCAGAGAAATCGATGCGCACGACGCTCAGATCCGGCTGCATGTCGGGCTGATCCTCGACCACGCTCGCGAGCGCCGCCTCGGCATCTTCCTGGGTCAGGTAGAAGGCGAGCGTTCGCTGCAGGCGCGCGCTAGCCACGGCAAAGAACACATGACCTCCCGACATGAACACAGCTAATCACCCTTCGGAGTGATGGGCAATCCCTGGGTCGGGTGAGTCTCGACGCCTCCTCCGGCGGCGAGGCCCTCCGCTGGCGGGGATGGCCTCCTATACGAGGACGCCTCCTCTAACGAGGAGGAGTGGAGAATTCGAGCGCGAAGCCTCTTCGGTGCGGTCTGAGTCCTCCACGCCCAATCTCGCTTGTTCGGGCCGTGTGACCCCTCGTTTGGGGGATGCAGCTCAGGCCCGTATGTCGTACTACAAGACGGTCTGCGCGTCCGGGTACGCGGCGGGCACTGGGACGGACACCGACTCGTGGCGGCTTTGACACTTCTTCATCGATCCAGTCAGGCGCGCAGCGCGTGCCAAAGGGATCGCTGGCCGTACCGCGCCGAGCTACAGCAGGGCGGACAGGAATCGAACCTGCAACCCCCGGTTTTGGAGACCGGTGCTCTGCCAATTGAGCTACCGCCCTTGGTTCATCGCATTCTATCGGCCTGTAGTGGCGGCGCCCCGAGCCCAGGTGCCCTCTGGCAGAGCACACGCACCGCGGGCATACACTCACGCTGTGGCTCGCAAGAGTCCTCGACGCCCGCTTGGCGCGCTGTTTGCGGTGCTGGCGGGATGCTTCGCAGGCATCGCCGTCTGGTCGGGGCTCGACCGGCAATGGATCATCCTCGCGGCGTCGATCGCCATCGCTGGCTGGATGGCCGAGCTCTCCTACCGCTCACTGAGGTGAAGCTGTGAGCGACGGAACCCTCGTGCGCGAGATGAACTCGCCCCAGAAGACCGAGGACACGGCTTATCTGTGGCGCGAGTTCAAGCGAAGCGGCGATCAAGCGCTGCGTGATCGGCTGATCCTTACCTATGCGCCGCTCGTCAAGTACGTGGCCGGACGGCTCGGGTCGGGTCTGCCCAACCACGTCGAGGAAAGCGACCTCGTCTCGTACGGGCTGCTCGGCCTGATCAGCGCGATCGAGCGTTACGAGCCCTCGCGCGACGTCAAGTTCGAGACCTACGCGGTCACGCGCATTCGCGGCTCGATCATCGACGAGCTTCGCTCGATGGACTGGGTACCGCGCTCGATACGTGCTCGCGCCCGCGACATCGAGCGTGCGATCGCCGCGCTCGAGTCACAGTTCGGGCGCGCCCCGACCGACGAGGAGATCGCCGGCAAGCTCGGCGTCACCGAGGAAGAGCTGGGCGACTCCCTGCTCGACATATCCCGCTCGTCGATTGCGGCTCTCGACGAGCTGTGGACCAGCAGCTCGGGAAGCGGAGACCCGGTCGCACTGATCGACACGATCGAAGATCCCCTCGCCGCGGCGCCAGAGGCCGAGCTGGCCATGACCGACATCAAGGAAGTGCTCGGCGACGCGATTGCGGCGCTTCCCGAGCGCGAGAAGCTTGTGGTCACGCTCTACTACTACGAGGAGCTCACGCTGCGTGAGATCGGTGAGGTCCTCGGTGTGACGGAGTCGCGCGTCTCGCAGCTCCACACCAAGGCCGTTCTTCGCCTGAAGGCGCGGCTCGCGGGCTCCCAGCCCCGCACCACGGTCGAGGCCTAGAGCTCCCCTTCGGTCGCGGTCTGGACGGTCGCGGTGAGCGCGATCGCGGCGTGAGCTTGCGCTCGACTGGGCGTCCACACGGAGCTAGACTCACCCTCCCGAGACAGGAGGGACCGCCGCGCATGGCTACAGCTGAACCTCGTGACATCCGCAACGTCGCCGTCGTCGGCCATCGCGGCGCTGGCAAGACATCCCTGGTCGAGGCGATGCTGTTCCAGGCAGGTGCGACGACCCGTCTCGGCACGGTGCAGAACGGTACGACGGTCGCGGACTGGGACGAGGACGAGCACCAGCGGCAGATGTCGCTGAGCGGCTCGATCTGCAACGCCAGCTGGGAAGGCCGCAAGGTCAACGTCATCGACACGCCGGGCGACGCGGGCTTCGTGGCAGATTCGCTGAGCGCGCTACGCGTGACCGAGACCGCGCTGATCGTCGTCAACGGGGTGGCTGGCATCGAGGTGCAGACTGGACGCCAGTGGGCGCGCGCGAATGCAATTGGGCGCGCGCGCCTTTTGTTCGTGAACATGCTCGATCGCGACCGCGCCGATTTCGACATGGTGGTCGCGTCGCTGCAGGAGCAGCTGGCGCCGCAGTGCGTGCCGCTAACGATCCCAATCGGTAGCGAGCAGGAGCTCTCGGGCGTGATCGACGTCCTCAATCAGCGCGCGTTCTCGACCGCGGACGCGGGCAAGGAGGAGCCAGTCGACGTTCCCGACGGCGAAGCCGATCGCGTCGAGGCGGCGCGAGAGCAGCTCGTCGAGGCTGTGGTCGAGACCGACGAGGCTGTGATGGAGCGCTACCTCGAAGGCGAGGAGATCGGCAGCGAAGAGCTGCTCGGAGCCCTCCGCGGAGCGGTGGCTCGCGGCGAGCTGTTTCCCGTCCTGTGCGGCGCCGCCACGGCGAACATCGGCAGCTCATCCCTGCTCGACACGATCGCCAGCGTCGCGCCTTCACCCGAGGACGTCGAGGCGCCCGTCGAGGTCGACGGAGCGGCGGCGTTCATCTTCAAGACTCTGGCCGACCCGTTCGCAGGCCGAATCAGCGTGCTTCGCGCGTATGGCGACGGCGTGCCGAGCGACTCCAACCTCACCAATGTCCGCGCGAGCTCGAAGGAGCGCGTCGGGCAGCTGCTCGCGTTGCAGGGGAAGGACCACGCCTCGGTCGACGGCCTCGCCGGAGGCGACATCGGAGCCGTCGCGAAGCTGAAGGAGTCGACGACCGGCGACATGCTCGTTGGTGGCCCGAGCGCCGAGATGCCACCGATCGAGTTTCCCCAGCCCGTGATGAGCTTCGCGCTTCAGCCGCGCGAGAAGGGCGAAGAGGACAAGGTGATCTCGTCGCTTCGGCGGCTGGCCGAGGAGGACCCAACGCTCGTGGTGCGCCGCGACGACCGAACCGGCGAGCAGCTCCTCGCAGGCATGAGCCAGGTGCACGTCGAGGTGGCGGTCGATCGGCTCAAGAGCCGCTTCGGCCTCGAGGTCGACCTGCAGCAGCCGCGCGTGCCCTACCTCGAGACGATCCGCAAGCAGGCGCAGGCGCGCCATCGCTACAAGAAGCAGACCGGTGGGCGCGGCCAGTTCGGCGACTGCACGATCGTCGTCGAGCCGCGGCCGGGGCACGAGGGGTACGAGTTCGTCGACGAGATCGTGGGTGGCGTGATCCCGCAGGGGTTCCGGCCGGCCGTCGACAAGGGAATTCAGGAGAGCATGCAGGCTGGTGGCCTTGCCGGGGCACCAGTTCAGGGCGTGAGGGTGCGTCTGGTCGACGGGCAGCACCACAACGTCGACTCATCTGAGATGGCGTTCAAGATCGCCGGCGCGGTCGCGTTCAAGGAGGCCTACCAGGCGGCCGACCCCGTGTTGCTCGAGCCCGTGATGGCGCTCGAGGTCATGGTGCCCGACGATAGCGTCGGAAGCGTGAACGGAGATCTCAACTCCAGGCGCGCGCGGCTCCTCGGGATGGAGCCGACCGGCGGCATGACGGCGATTCAGGCGGAAGTGCCGATGGCCGAGATTCTCACCTATTCGCAGGCGCTGACATCGCTTACCGGCGGTCGAGGTGACTACACGATGTCGTTCCTCCGCTACGAGGAGACGCCGACCCACATTGCGCAGAAGGTGATGGCAGCGTCGAGCAGCGACGAGGAAGAGGAAGACGCGTGATCCGCCATTCCTCGGCTGCCGTCTAGGCCGCACGCCCGTGGCGCTGGTCAAGGACAGCAGTGAGGCGCGAGCGTGTGCCGTCTGCGAGCGAAGTCTCCTGCTCGGCGAGCGCTCGACGCGCTACAAGCCCGGCAACGGTGACTGGGTCGAGGTCTGCGCGCTCTGTCGTGTTCCGGCACGCGATCTCGGCTGGGTCAAGGAGGGCGCGCCCAGCTCGCCCGTCGTTCCGATCGGGCGGCGACGCCTGAGACTGCCGACTCTGAAGCGCCCCGACGGATCGGCCACCGCGGCTCCGGCAGCGACGGCCGAGCGGCGCGAGGCAACCCAGATCGACTGCTTCGCAGCCGCCTGTGCGACGTTCAACGGGAGCGCGTTTCGTCGAACTGTGTCGGGCATCGCCAAGAGCCTCGGCGACCCCTGGGCAAGCCTCGTCTACCTCACGGGTGCCAACCCTGAAGTCGTGATTACCGTCGCCTGGGATCTCTCCTGGTACCAGTACCGCGTGGTGATCGCCGAGACACCGTCGATCCGGCTCGCCGAGCGTGGCTACGAGCTCGATGAGCTCGATCAGCGCTTTCACGAGCGGAATGCGTCCTTCGATACTGAGATGGAGATCGCACCGCTCGAGGGCGCCTAGATGGGCGAGCCAACCATCTAGATGGACCCGGCGCTCCGCCAGGAGCTCGACGCGCTCGTCGCCGACAGGATCGGGCTTGTCGATCACGCACCGGCGGCTCCGGCGCCGACGGGCGAGCGCAAGCTCGTCGTGTTCGCCCCCGAAGCCGCGCTCGACGACGTGCGGAGCGCACTGTTCGCGGCAGGCGCCGGTCGGATCGGCGAGTACGAGCGCTGCTCGTTTTATGCGCCGGGAACCGGGACGTTCTTCGGTGGAGAGGGCGCCTCGCCGACGGTCGGCGAGGCCGGCCGCGAGGAGCGCGTCGACGAGCTGCGGGTCGAAGTCGTGTACCCGGCCGCATGTGAGGCTGCGCTGATCGCGGCTCTTGTGGAGGCGCATCCATATGAGGAGCCGGCGTTCGACCTGTATCCGCTCGCCAACGTCTCGCCCGGGCGGATGAGCGGGCGCCTCGGGCGCTACGACGGCGACCTCGTCTCGCGCCTGCGTGAGCTCGAGCTGGGCCCGGTGTTCGTCAGCCGCCAACCCGGCGTGGGACGGGTCGCGGTGTTCACGGGCATGCCGGGGCCGTGTGTTGCCGACGCCGTTGTCGCGCCTGCGGGCGACCCACACGTGCTCGCGCCCGAGCTCGAGACCTGGGCGCTCCGGAGCTGATTCCAACCTGGCAACGATCCGTTAGGCTCCCGCGGTGAGCCGAGCCACGCTCTACACGGACGGGGGCGCCCGTGGGAATCCTGGCCCTGCGGCAAGCGCGTTCGTGCTCGAGGCAGACGACGGGACGATCATCGACTCGCGCGGCGACTCAATCGGCGTAGCGACCAACAATGTCGCCGAGTATCGAGCCGTGATCGCAGGGCTCGAGCGGGCCGTCGAGCTCGAGCTGAGCCAGATCGAGGTGGTGTCCGACTCGCAGCTCGTCGTCAGGCAGCTGCGGGGTGAGTACCGCATCAAGAACAAGGCGCTGGTCGAGCTCTCGCTCGAGGTCAAGGCGCTCGAGCGCCGGCTCGGCTCCGTCGCCTACCGCTCGGTCAAGCGCGAGCAGAACGAGCTCGCAGACAGCCTCGTGAACGAGGCGCTCGACCGCGCCGAGGCCTGCGGGCCGGTCTAGGTTTCGCAGATTTGAGCTGCCGCGGGCGGGCTATAATGCGCGCTACGCGGATGTAGCTCAGTTGGCTAGAGCGTCTGCTTGCCATGCAGAAGGTCGTGGGTTCGAATCCCATCATCCGCTCTCTTGAAACCCCCGCCACGGCGGGGGTTTCTCGTTTCGCAAGAGCTACCGCGATACGCGCTGGATGGGGTGCTGCAAGCGTTTCTGCAAGCGTTTGGTGTCGCCTGACCGCTGTCGCAACGGCCCGTGAAGGACTCGCCGAGCTCGACAGCCCGAACTCATAGTCCGTCGATGGTTGGTTCGAATCCAGCTGGGCTCACATCGAGGACATGCAGATCGTCGAGTCTTGGGTGGGGCGGGCATTGGGACTCGGGCTATGCACGATGCGGGGCGGAAGGTCTCGCTCACGCTGTCGGATGGCTTCTGCGTCGATCGCCACCGCCAGACGTTTCTCGAGTTGGTGGAGGGTGAGGTCGACATCCTGTTCGCGAACGAGGTCGAGATCATGTCGCTCTACGAGGTCGACACGTTCGACGAGGCTTTCCAGCACGTGCGCGGTCACTGCGAGGTCGCGGCGCTCACCGAGCGCGGCTCGGTGGTGGTGGCGAACGACGAAGTGCATCTGATCGATGCCAACCCGGTCGCGCAGCTTGTGGACACCACGGGCGCGGTTCTGGATACGCGCAGGGCTTCGATCTCGTGCGCTGCGGCCAGCTCGGCTCGTTGGCCGCGTCCGAGATCATCTCCCACGTCGGTGCGCGGCCGGCTGTCAGCCTTGCACAGCTCGCTGGCTCTGGCGTCTCGAATGCCCCGATCGGCTGAGACTGGCGCGACTGCTGCCGGGAGCAGAGCCGAGTTCGGTGCCGTCAACTGAGGACCGCGTCAGCGAATCGCCGAAGGAGCGTCGGGTCGAGCGCATGCGTGGCCCGGTCGGGGCGGAGTCCGTTGCAGACGTCGACGCCATACGGGCGCACCCGTGCGATCGCCTCTGCGACGTTCTCGGGATTGAGGCCCCCTGCGAGCCAGACCGGGACGTCGGCCGCGGCGACGATACGTGCGCTCGTTTCCCAATCGTGCGTGCGACCCGTCCCACCGAGCTCCTTGACTGCGAGGTTTGGGTTCCCGGAGTCGAGCAGCAGAGCGTGGGAAGCGCTCGCCGACTCGACGGCTTTGCCGATCGCGTCCGGACCCAGGACGTGCACGACCGAGACGACGGTGACCTGCGGGGCGAGCCTGCGCAGCGTGGCGATCTGGCCTGCGGGCAGTGTGTCGACGAGCTGCACCGTCGAGGGGCGGAGGCGCCGTACTTGCTCCGCGATCCGCCCGGCGCTCTTCTCGGCGGTGAGCAGGAACGTCTCGATGCGTCCGGCCATTGCTCGAGCCACATCCGCGATCGTCTCGTCGTCGATGACACCGGGGCCGCTCGGCATCTGCGAGACGAGCCCGAGCGCGGCTGCGCCGTGCGCCTGTGCCAGCTCCGCCTCCGCCACGTCGCGGATGCAGCAAACCTTGAAGCGTGTGCTAGACGAGACAGCCATTCACCGCCCGATACGCGTCGCGTATCACCAACCGAGATCGTACGGTCTCGTCGCATGAATCCGGTGGCAACCTGCTCCTCCAACGACGACGCTCGGCGGCCCCGAGCGCCTCGCCGCCTGGTAGTTGTGTCGGCTGAGATGCGAACGGGATAATCGGCGTCTATGGCAGGCGAGGGCGTGACCGAACGGCTCGCGCAGCAGTTCGGGCGCAGTGAGGAGCTCGAGCGGCTGCTTGAGGTAGCGGAGGCGGTGGGGGTCGTCGATAGGGCGGAACTGGCCGAGGTGGCCGGCGCCGCCGAGCTCGAGACGCATGAGCTCGAGATTCTGATGCGGGAGCTCGAAGAGCGCGAGGTCGAGATTATCGACCGCAAGGCTCAGGAACCGGCGGCGGCGGCCGCCGCCGCGGCGCAGGCTCCGGCCACGAGGTGGGTCGATGTGGAGTCGACCACGGAGGTCAGCACGGATCCGTTGCAGCTGTTCCTTCGAGAGGTGGGTCGGCATCCGCTTCTGACAGCGGCGGAGGAGGTGGAGCTCGCGCGGCGGGTCGAGCGCGGCGATATGTCTGCGAAGCGCCGGATGATCGAGTCGAACCTCAGGTTGGTCGTGTCGATCGCCAAGATCTACCGCAATCAGGGTCTCCCTTTCCTCGACCTGATCCAGGAGGGCGTGTTCGGGCTGATCCGCGCGGTCGAGAAGTTCGAGTGGCAGCGCGGGTTGAAGTTCTCGACCTACGCGACCTGGTGGATCCGGCAGGCGTGCCAGCGTGCCGTTGCCGATACGGCCCGCACGATTCGTATGCCTTTGCACGTGGTCGAGCGCATGCAGAAGATGAACCAGGCGCAGCGACGTCTCTGGATGTTGCTGGCGCGCGAGCCGACGCTCGAGGAGGTCGCAGAGGAGGCCGGTCTGCCATTGCAGCAGGCGATCGAGGTCCGCGGAGCGGCGCGGGTATCGACGAGCCTCGACCAGCCGATCGGTGAAGAGGAAGACGCGGTGTTCGGTGACCTCGTCGCTGGCAACGAGCCGCTTCCCGAGATCCAGGTAGAGGAGCGCCTGCGTAATGAGGCACTCGATCGAGCGCTCGCGGCGCTTCCCACTCGCGACCGTAAGGTGCTCGAGCTGCGTTGCGGGTTGCGAGGCGAGGAGCCTCACACGCTCGAGCAGATCGGCAAGCGCCTCGGCCTGACGCGCGAGCGCGTGCGTCAGATCGAGGTGGACTCGCTCAAGCGGCTGGCGTCGGTACGCGAGATCGACGCGGTCGCCACAAGCTAGCCGAGCCAGGCGACGACTCTACGCGCCGGTGGTGCAGACGCCCGTGTGGCGGGTTCGAACGAGCCCGCTCCCGTCCGGCACCGCGTTCTCCGACTTCCAGCTCGAGTTCGGCTCCCGGTCAGGGGGCCGTCGTCATGGGGCGGCGGGCTTGGAGATCCTCTCGAGCGCGACGCGACTGCGGTGCGGGAGGACGTCGCTGGTCTTGCGGACGAGCGTGAGTGTTAGCTGCGTGACTGGCGCCCATCGAAGGGCAGGCGCACCCAGCGTGGCGGCTTCGTTGTGTCGGGCAGATCGGCGATGGCGAGCAGCACTTCTGATTCACCTTCCGAGGCCATTGCCTTCTCGATCTCGCCGAGGTAGTCGGTCAGCGGTGTCCTGTGCGCTCTGTCCGAAACGGACACCTCGATCCGCACGTTCTCCCCGACGGCGTTCTCGACGCGCCAGACGATGGCCAGGGCGTCGGTGGGCTCGTCGGAGCTGAACGGTTCTCCGCTGTTTGGGACGACGTTCCAGCTCATCTCTCGAGGGCGGTGGGGGTCGGCGTCATCCGCTCGCAGCGTAGCCGGCCGCGACACGCCGAGACCGCCCGGAGGCGGCCTCGTCCGAAACGGCCGCACGGATCGCGCGCGAACTCGTCAGCCAGTTCGGGGTGGCGCGCCCGAGAAGCGCCAGCCTGACCTCTTTGCGTCTCGAATCAGCCGCCGTGCGAGCGGGTGAGCTTGTGGCAGGCCACGCACAACACCTCACAGTTTGAGAAGACAGGTGGCCCGTCGCTTTTGACGTGATGGGCGTGCCACTGGCCGTGCCGCGTCAACGTCTTGGCACAGCGACCGTCGCGGTGTGGAGCATCGCTGTCGTCTAGGAGGTGCCGCCGCGTGCACTCGCAGCGGCCACCTGAGCGTGCGAAGGCCCGATTCATGACCGATTCGGGAAACGCCATAGCAGCCACGATCACTCCGTCTCTGCGGCGTTCTCTGAAGCCGCGTGCGTGAACGTCAAGCTCGATCCCGGAGCTTCAAGCCACGATGAGCGGGTTCCCGTCCACGTCGAACAGCGTCGCCAGCTGGCCTCGATCGACTGGCGGGCAGTCCCGGTACGTGTCGTGGGTCGCACACGATATGGCACGTCGGCTGCAGGCGAGCTGACTTGATCGCGGCCGTCTGTGGAAAGCTACGACGAGCCTGTGGAAAACCGGCCAGGGGTTGTCATCGGGACGCCGGTCGGCGAGGTGTAGTCAGTACGTTGGCGAGAGGATGCCAGGCAGCCCAAACCGGCGGGTGTGGGTGGATCAGGTTGTGGGTCGATCACTGGCGCTTGGGTTTTCGCGTCGTGCGCGGCTCGCCGGCTAGGTTGCGCGAGTCTTGAAGCGTTTGCGGGCGGCCTGCATAGCATGATGGAAGGGGTGCGTTTCGTTGTGGTCGCCATTGAGGGGTGGACGCAGTAGTCGGATCACGTCGGCCTCGAGCGATCCCCGCCACGGATCCGACGTCTCGGCCCAGCTAAGGGCGAACTTTCGCTGCCAGTGGCTGAGTGCTTCGTTGTCTTCGCGCGAGAGCACCACCTTCTGTCCTCGGCGTTCCGGGCTCCACCCAACGTGCTCAAACAACAGGGAGGAGTCAAGTCGCCTGTGGTGGTGTAATTGCTCGTCGGTTTTGTTATCCGGGTTTGAGTTCGACGAGTTCCTCTCGTTCTTCGTTGGTGTGGTTGTCGAGGATCTGGCTGATGGATTCGGCTGAGAGGTAGCGTCGGTTGACGAGCCACTCGTCGTTCTGTTCGATCAGCTAGGCGCCGGCGAGACGGAGCGCTGAGGCGTCGTTGGGGAAGATGCCGACGATGTCGGTGCGCCGGCCGATCTCGCGGTTGACACGCTCGAGGGGGTTGGTGCTTCTGAGTTTGGGCCAATGCGCGGCCGGGAAGTGGTAGAAGGCGAGGAGGTCTTCTTCGGCGCGCTCGAGCAGCTCGGCGATCTTGGGTAGTGGATCTTGGAAGCGCTCGAGCACTTCACCGAGCCTGGCTTTCGCGGCCTCGAGGTTCGGGGCGTCGAAGATTTCTCTGAGGGCGGCTGCGACGAGACCGCGCTCCGTGCGGCGGCAGTGGCCTTGCATGTTGCGGAGTGGCCTTGCATGTTGCGGACGAAATGGACCGTGCAACGCTGCCACGGGCAGGCCAGGATCCGCTCGATCGCCGTCTTGAGGCCCTCGTGCTGGTCGGACACCGCGAGGCGGATGCCCTGGAGGCCACGGGAGCGAAGCCCACGCAAGAAATCGAGCCAGAACGCCTCGGTCTCTGTCTCGCCGATATCGATGCCGATCACCTCCCGCTGAGGTGACTCGTGAACGGCGTAGGCGACAACCAGAGCCTTGCTGCGGACATGCCCTCGATCCCTGACCTTCAGGTGCTTGGCGTCGAGCCACAGATAAGGGAACTCGCCTTCCAATGGCCGGTTACGGAACGCATCGACGCGCTCATCAAGCTCTAGGCAGATGCTCGAGACCCTGTCTTTGCTCATGCCGTGGATCCCGAGCTGCTCGACAAGCCGGTCGACCTTGCGCGTTGAGACACCGTTGACGTAGGCCTCCATCACACACGCAACGATCGCCTGCTCACACGGCCGACGCGGCTCCAGAAACGACGGAAAATACGACGACCCATCACGCTTGCGCGGAACAGCCAGCTCGAGCTCGCCAACGCGCGTCTCCCACAACCTCGGGCGATACCCGTTCCGGTGCGTCACCCTCTCCGCGCTCACCTCGCCACGCGCAGCACCGATCTCCGTGCTGATCTCCGCCTCCATCAACTCCCCAGCCACCACCGCCACCGCCTCACGGAGGAAGTCGGCATGCTCGGACATCAACGTCTTGGCAACGACCTCGCCACTCCTCATGCTCTGTGTCTCGGCCATCGTGGTGTTTCCCCTCGTCAGTCGACCTAGTCGTCAACCGACGAGTCTGGAGCCCACGCTGGCCGGACTACCCCCGCTCACCGCGAACCCGTTACACCACTTCTACCGACGTGACCCAGGGAGGCCAGATTGAAGCGAACGTCGATGCACCGGTGTTCCCGCGCAGGTGGTTGCCGATCACTTGTGAACGTATCGTCGCTGCGCTAGCTGATCGGTCTGGAGCGATCCCTAGATAGAGCAGCTCATAGGGGGTGGCCTCCGGGTAGGGGGTTGTTGGAACATTAGGGAGTGCCCCTTGCTCGACCCACCACGCGTAGAAACCTGCGCGGTTCGGTAGCGCTTCGGCAAGCTTCGCGACCGGCACTGGCCGCGTCCGAAGCGTCGACTCGACTTCTTCAGCACGCATCGGATGACAAGGCTAGGCCACGGCGACGGAGCTGACACGGGCGTGCCTTCTCGCGAAGTCGCCGGGGCGTTGCACTGCTGTGTCGGCCGCGTGGTACGGGGGTTTGAGGGAGGCTCAAGTGCCGTAGTCGGCGGCTCTCGCGTTGTTTCCTGTCGCTCCAGTTCTTCGGCTCGCGTTCCCTGTCGGCGCGGCCGGTCTGCTTTGGCGGTCGCGTTTCTAGTCGGTGGTGAGGTTGCCGATGATGCGTGGGTGTCCGTCGACCATTGGGGTGTCGTCGGTGACGAATTCGCCTAGGCCGGCGAGGTTGGCGAGGCGTCCGAGGGCGCCGCTGGAGAAGTGCCAGTAGACGTTGGTGTCGCCGGCGTAGGTTTGATCGGGCTTGGGCATCAGGATGGTTCCTTCGGGCGCTCCCTCGTCGCCGGGAAGGCCGTGGGTTTCGACGAGAATGTTTCCGGTCGGATTGAGCCGATCTCCGAGGATGCTGAGGAAGCCGATGGGGTCTTTGACGCGGTGCAGGATCCCGAAGCAGAAGATGACGTCGAACGTCTCATCGAGTTGAGGGAGCTCGTACGCGTCCATCCGTCGGTACTCGACCTCGGAGTTGAGGAGGTCGCTGATGGCATGGAATCCCTCGCCGCCGCGTAGCTCGACGCCCCAACGACCGCGTACCCAGTCTCGGTAGCGCTCGTTGTCGATCGCGAGGACGCGCCCGGCGCCGCGGGCTTCGGCGAGGAACGCGTAGAAGCCGTCAAACGCGCCCACGTCGAGAACACTCATACCCGCGAAGGACTCCGGGATCGAGGCTAGTCGGTAGCCGTGATCGCGGGCCTTGCCCGGGGTGTAGAGACCCAGGCCGTTGTTCAGCGAGAAGGTGTGGAACCACAGCGGCACCTCGCGCAGGACCCGCTGTGCCTCGGGCGGCCTGGCGTCGATTCGAACCTCGTCCGCGACCTCGTGCTCGCTCGGCCAGCCACGCGCGCGCGCTCTGGCGTGGGGGCTCAGCTCGTCGCTGTTGAACTCCCGTGACGACGAGGCCACGCTTGGGTCGGTCGCTGTTGAATCCTCCATAGGGCTCCTTAGCTTCGACTAGGGTCGAATAGCGTCTCATGACGGCCTTCACGGTTCAACGCTAACCGCTCGCACGGCACGATCGGCGCGAGGTCGGGATCGGCAATGTCGACCGGCGACCGGCGACCGGCGACCGCCGACCGGGGCCGCGGCTAAGGGAATTGCCTACCCGGAACTCTCATCGGCCGCAACCGTCGCGTGAGCGGGAGACAGCACTTGAACCTCGACGCTTGGAGGCGGCGTCAAACGCCTGCTAGGCGACTCAGCCGTGTCAGCAAGCGAATGACGCTCTCCAACACGAAACCGGATCGCCAACCACCGCTCTGGCGCCCCCGACCAGCCTCAACCGACGCCACCGAAATGGAGCGTACCGGGCTCGTACCCGTGGCCTCCGGATTGCAACACCCGCGACTACCCGGAAACGCTGATGAACGATGCAGTCCCGCCCAGTTGCGCCTGGCCAGCTCCCGTAAGAAATCGGCATTCGCGGACATTTTCTCGGGACACAAGGCCCCGCCTCGGCTGGCAACCGGGGGCGGTGCTCTCCGGTGAACTCGGCCGCCGAGCGGCCGCTCCCCTACAGGGGTGGCGCGAAGGAACCATCGGCTGCGACCAGCTGCAGAAACGGCAGCCTCGACTTGGCGGGTGGCAGCTTACGGCGCAAGACAGGAAAGGCCTGATCGGACGGACGCGGCCTCGGCGACGCCCAGACCTCTGCCTGCGGCATGAGCAATACAACTGGACCCTCCGCCGTCCTAACTCTGACCGAGGCCGGACCGCTCGAGTGGGCACTCACGGCTGAGCCCCGACGGGCACACAAAACATAGTGCTCGAAAGCGCGACCCACCACGACGTCAAGCTCGCGACCACCCGTGAGCGGCACGACCGGCGTTCGCACGCCGCGTGCGCGCAGTGAACGCCTGATCCTGTGGCCATCAGTAGCCGATTTCGCGCTGATACGAAGCCCGGCCCCCGCTGTTACGAGGGCTGCAGGTGCTGATCGAGCACTGAAGTTGCACGAGCCCAAGAGTCGGGTCTCCTCATGCGAACGGGGTGCTTACCGATGCTACACGAGGCGGCCGCGGCCGCCTCGTGTAGCATCGGCACCGGCTCAATGCCGATGGGGTCTCGTGCTAGGCTGGCTCGCTGGCACTCCCGTGTGGTGAATGCCGAAAGTGGGTTTGAGAGAGAGTTTGACCGATGGATCGACAGCCGTTGGGCGATCGGTCGAAGATGTCGACGAGGGATCGCGCAGGCGCGCGAGCGTAGTAGGAAGAGGAGGGTTCGCCAGCCATGGCTCATAAGGAGCTGCTGTTCAACGAGGACGCGCGGCGCGCGCTCGAGCGCGGGGTCAACACTCTCGCGAACGCCGTGAAGGTGACGCTCGGGCCGAAGGGCCGCTATGTCGTGCTCGATAAGAAGTTTGGTGCGCCGACGATCACGAACGATGGTGTGACGATCGCGCGTGAGATCGAGGTCGAGGACGTGTTCGAGAACCAGGGCGCGCAGCTCGTGCGTGAGGTGGCGACGGCGACGAATGATGTTGCGGGTGATGGCACGACGACGGCGACGATTCTGGCGCAGGCGATGGTGCGTGAGGGGTTGAAGAACGTCGCTGCGGGCGCGAACCCGATGGGGATCAAACGTGGGATCGAGAGCGCAGTTGATGCGGTGATCGCGGATCTGGCGAAGCAGTCGAAGGCGGTCTCGGGCAAGGAGGACATCGCTCGGGTCGCGACGATCTCGGCGCGTGAGCGGGAGATCGGTGATGTGATCGCCGCCGCGATCGAGCGGGTCGGCAAGGACGGGGTCGTGAACGTCGAGGAGGGCCAGACGTTTGGTCTGGAGCTCGAGTTCACGGAGGGGATGCAGTTCGACAAGGGCTACTTGTCGCCGTACATGGTCACCGACCCGGAGCGGATGGAGGCGGTGTTCGACAACCCCTACGTGCTGATCGCGGACCAGAAGATCGGCACGGTCAACGATGTGCTGGCGCTGTTGGAGCAGGTGATCCAGGCGGGTAAGCCGCTGGTGATCGTTGCCGAGGACGTCGAGGGCGAGGCGCTGGCGACGATCATCGTCAACAAGCTACGCGGCACCTTCAACGCGGTCGCTGTCAAGGCCCCCGGCTTCGGCGATCGACGCAAGCGGATGCTCGAAGACATCGCGATTCTGACCGGTGGCGAGGTGATCACCGAGGACATGGGCCTCAAGCTCGAGAACACCAAGCTGAGCCAGCTCGGTCAGGCCCGCAAGATCGTGGCTGACAAGGACGCGACCACGATCATCGACGGTGGCGGCGACGCGAGCGCCATCAAGGCCCGGATCGGACAGCTGAAGTCAGAGATCGAGACGACCGACAGCGACTTCGACCGTGAGAAGCTGCAGGCACGGCTCGCGAAGCTCGCGGGTGGTGTCGCCGTCGTCAAGGTCGGCGCCGCCACCGAGACCGAGATGAAAGAGAAGAAACACCGCGTCGAAGACGCCCTGCAGGCCACCCGGGCAGCCCTCGAAGAAGGCATCGTCGCCGGCGGCGGCGTCGCCCTGCTCAACGCGGTCAAGGCGATCAAGCTCGACACCCTCGAAGGCGACACCAGAACCGGTGCCGCGATCGTGTCACGCTCACTCGAGGAGCCCACCCGCGTCCTCGCAAACAACGCCGGCCTCGAAGGCTCCGTCGTCGTCGACAAGATCCGCCACGGCGTGAAGGGCCATGGCCTGAACGCCGAAACCGGCGAATACGAGGACCTCGCCAAAGCCGGCATCATCGACCCCACCATGGTCACCCGCTCCGCGCTCCAAAACGCCGCATCGATCGCCAAGAGCATCCTCACCACCGAAGCGATCGTCGCCGAGCCACCCGAAGACGACCAAGCACCAGCGATGCCCGGCGGAGGCATGGGAGGCATGGGAGGGATGATGTAGGCCCTCGCGCCGCCACGCGAGAGCTAGTTCGATGGAAGACGCAACTAACGCCAGCGCCGCTCGTGCATTAGACCCACGGCCCCCGAACGACCAGGATGCCACCCGGCCCGGCGCCCAGCGAGCCGCTCGACCTGATCGTGGCCGGCGACGCGGTCTGGCTCCTAACCGATCGAGACGACGACGAACGAGGTGGCCGCGACCATCGAGCTGCCAGGCCCGATACACGGCACACCCGCCCCCGCGCTGTAGTCATACGGTTGCGCGCAACGCAGGAGGGAGGAGGACGGATCCCCTAGCGGCGGCGAGTCGCGAGTGCATGTTGGCGTGGCAGAGCGTGATCGATCCCACTCTCCAGCAGCGCCCGCCTCGTCGGGAGACCGACAGGTGCTAGAACCTCCCGCATGTGCCCCGCGCTGGGAGCGTGGCCGGGTGACCTCTCCGCGTGCGGCTGACCAAAGAGGTGAGACACCTGCTCCGTTGATCCCGACGGTGGTTGAGGAGACGTTGCACGGGGAGCGAGTGTTCGACATTTACTCGCGCCTTTTGAACGAGCGGATCATCTTCCTCGGCACGCCGATCGACGAGCAGATCGCCAACCTCACAGTCGCCCAGCTCCTACATCTGGAATCGGAGGAGCCCGACCGTGACATCTCCCTCTACATCAACTCGCCCGGCGGATCGGTGCATGCGGGCCTCGCGATCTACGACACGATCCAGTTCATCAAACCCGACGTGCAGACCTTGTGCGTCGGCATGGCCCTCTCGATGAGCGCACTGCTACTGGCGGGCGGCAGCAAGGGCAAACGCTCGGCGCTCCCAAACGCGACAACCCTGATCCACCAGCCCTACGGTGGCTTCGAGGGACAGGCCAGCGACATCGAGATCCAGGCCAACGAGACACTCTCGATCAAACGCCGGCTCGAAGAGATCCTCGCCCACCACACCGGCCAGCCCCTGGAGAAACTCTCCGAGGACATTGATCGCGACTACTTCATGAGCGCCGAGGAAGCCCTCGAATATGGCCTCATCGACCAGGTCGTCCAGCAGCGCTAACGCCAACAACCCGCGAACACAGCACCGACGCGCGACACCGAGTCCACCGATCGCGGCATACGCATCTCACCCAGGAGGTCGCCGGCTCGAGTCCCAGAGCGTCTTCTCGGCGCCCGACGAGGGCGAGGATCCCACGCCAGTCTCGAGGACGGCGCCGAGGCCCGCGCGCCGGCTCCGGCCCCCGTCCTCAAGCCGAAGCCGTACCCGCCATCTGGCGCGCTCTCGAAGAAGCTCCCGCCCAACAGCGCCAGCAACTAGGACAGCGCCGCACGAGCTGGGTCGCCCGCCACGGGCGGCGCGGCCGTCGTCCCGGGAAGTCGCTCAACGTTGGTCTCGAGCGGTCGCAGAATGGGCGCGCTCCTTGTCCGACCAACTGACGGGGCACGACTGCCACCCGAGCCGGTCGAAATCGCTGGCACCGCCTGGTCAGGAGCCGCTCCGATCCAACGAGTCGACGTCAGCACCGACGGCGGCCTCCCCGCCCGCTTCAACCTCGTGACGCTGTATGGCTTTGCCGTAGACCCGATCGTGCACCGCCTCCGCCGTTCGTCAGCCGCCGCCCCGGATCGCATCGAGGTAGCTGCCGAGGCTCTAGAACAAGGACCCGCCCTCCGAATCTGAGGCGAGGGGTGGGAGGGGCGGCCGGCGACCGTTGCGCTGTGAAAACAGGTACAAACCAGGGCGTGATCGAGGCGGGCTACAGGCGTGGGCTTGACCTCATCGAGAGCGGCGAGTACTACGAGGCGCACGAGGTCATCGAGGATGTCTGGCGCGCGGCCAAGCAGGAGGAGCGCGACTTCTTTCAGGGCCTCGTGCACGTCGCCGTTGCCTGGTACCAGGCCGGACGCGGCAACCGCCGTGGCTGCGACGAGTAGAACCGCAACAACGATGCACAGGATGCGGCCGCCGACGCTCGTGAAACTGACATCGTCGAAGAGGGCGGTGCCGACCAGCGCGATCAGAAGGCCGAAAGACACGCACGAAGACGGCTGCCCCAGCGAGAGCGCCACGACGAAGCCCAGCGCGGCACCGAGGCGTCGCCCGCCATCTTCGCCGAGTAGCTCATGCGCTCCGATCCCCTCGACGTCGCCACAGCGATCACGATCAGTGCGGGCACCCGCAGCAAGATGAAGCAGAACCTCGGCTGGGCCGTCGGCTACAACTCGCTGATGCTGCCGATCGCGGCGGGTCTGCTCGTGCCGATCGGCTTCACTCTCCAACCCGAGCTGGCCGCCATCTCGATGTCGGGCTCGAGTCTGCTCGTCGCCCTCAACGCGCTCCTGCTCAAGCGGTTGCGGCTGCCGAGTTGGCCGAGGCAAGATACGCGATGACAGCATGCTGGCTCTGCTGTGGGCGCCTCGGTCACCCTGGGCACGATCCCGTCCAAAACTGTCCGAGAGGCCGTCCGGCCGTCGTCGTGTGTCTCTGCAAGCGCCGTGCAAGCGTTGGGCTGCGCGGTAGTGCATTCGTGTGCATCCTGAACGCGCGTCCCGACCGCCGGAACCCGCTTCAGGCCGCGGTTTCGTTGCAGGAGGCTGCACCACGTTGCAGTCTTGGCCGGGTTGCCATGCAGAAGGTCGTGGGTTCGAATCCCATCATCCGCTCTCTTGAAACCCCCGGCGCGCGGGGGTTTCCGCGTTCTCGAGAGCGAGGCCGCTAAGCGCAGGGCGGCGTTCCTTAAGCGTTTCTGCAAGTGTTTGCTTCGCGTGACCGCGTCGCAACCGCCTCTGAAGGAGCCGCGGAATTCGGCAACCGGACTCATAAACCGTCGGTCGCTGCTTTGGATCCAGCCGGGCCCACATCCGAAGGCCCTGCAAATCGGCACGTTCGGTTCGTGCCCGGTGCCGCCAGGTGGCCGTGCGGGCAACGCCGGGGACAACAGAACGGGAGCGACCCGTCCTGAATGATGCTCGGGCCGACCGTCTCGCGCAGAGCTTCGCTCTGAGATCTGGGCGTCACCGAGGCGTCTCGAGTTGTCGGCGGCCGAGGTGAAGAGCCCCTGCGAGCGTGCTGCGGGAGCTCGCGTTTCGCGCGCGCCCGAGGCGACGCGGCGGGGGGGGGGGCGTTTCAGCTGTGACATCGGCGTGCTCACTGAACGTCGGACTGGCGCGAGCGACGGCAGCATCGCCCAGCCCGTCGATCGTGCTGATGTCGCCGATGTGCCGGAAGAACCTCACCTGCTCGCGCGTCTTGTAAGCAGAATCCGAGTGCCGGAGGCGTTCGGGATGGGAGTTGAGGCCACCATGGGTGGCGCCGTGCGGTTGTATTGCGTGACGGAGCGGCCCCTTGGAGTCGCACCGAGGCAGCGTGGGGCTGCCACGCCTCACCAGTCTTGAAGACCGGCTGGGCCACCGGGCCCCTGCCGCTCCGCGGCACCGCAGGGACGAATCGCAGCGGGAGACGCGGCTGTGCTAGCGGCTGACTACGGCGACGACAGTATTGCAACCAGGTGAATTGCGTAGGCGAGTTTGCTGTGATTGCCGCTCGCCGGATTGCTGGAAGGTTTCCTAGTAGGCTGCGATTGGACTATCTACTGCGGCTCCCGTCACTGGGAGGTCATGAACGGGAAGATCATTTACGCGTAGTCAACAACGGGCTCCGGGGCGCGGCTGCGCCGCGTCGAGTCCGGTTTCTCGTTGTGGTGGAAGAGTGAGAATCTGTATGGGAGGAGTAGTTGCATGGATAGAGCAGCATCAGCTGTTCGCAGGCGTCGCAGCCTCGCCTGCGTAGTTGCTCTGGTTGCGGCGTTGGTGGTGGCGGTCGTTGTGTCGCCGGCCTCTGCGAGTGTGTCGGGGCACGTTGCGGCGGGCCCGAGCATCTTCGACATCGTCGGCGACGTTACAGGCGACTTCGATGGCGATACCCCCGCCCTGGAGCCCGACGGTGTCGTAGACCCGGAGGACTACAAGTTCCTGCCTGATCCGCAGAAGACGAACTACCCGGCGCAGGCCGCGCTGGGTCAGACATTGCGATTCTCGAAGTGTATTCCGCTGAAATTGGGCGCTGAGCAGCATCTTGAGGACATAGGAGAGGATCCGCCCGAGGCTCTCTGGCAGATCGCGAACTTCACCGGCACGCGTGATCCGTTCTTCACCCCGACGCAGTTCGCAGACAATCAGCAGGTCACCGAGGGTACGTTCAGAAATGAAGAGGACGATAAGGTCACCATCGGGAGCGTCAATTCTGGGACCGACGACGCCTCCGAGGAGATCTGCTTCAGGATCGACCTGGGCTCGCATAAGCCGGGCATGATGGAGCTGAAGTTCTCCGCGAACCTCAACGACGACCTCGAGGATTTCCTCCTCGATGACCAGGATGGTGGTGTTTATCACCACAGCTTCCTCGGTATCTGGATGGAGATCTACGACGTCACGCTCTCCGTCGACGATACGGGCAAGCTGCTCCACAAGCAGAACCCGGCCGCCTACGACGATCCGAACATGGCCGGCAAGGATGGCGTGCCCGTGATCGCGAAGGTCAGGGGTAGCTTCCCGCTTGGTGATAAGGGGAAGAAGGGTGGCAAGTCGACGGTGATTCTGCCGGATGACTTCGGCTGGCTTGCCGAGCAGTACGCGGTTGATGGCGCCAACAAGCAGTTCCCTGGTGTCGGTGCGGCCTATCGCTGGGATGTACATGACGACACGGTGATCAACAAGAAGACGAAGGGTGAGGCGCAGCATCCGTACTGCCAGACCGAGTGGCCGTGGACGGATGGGGGTGGCTTCAACCTGTACAAGAACCCGCATTCGGGTAACAAGGCGACGGGGATTGCGCATCCGTTCTACTGCAACCCGGCGACCGAGAAGAGGCGGACGCCGAAGCAGCTCTGGTGGTCGACCCTGCTTACGGATATCCAGGGCAACGCCGTTGACAACACTGCGGTCGATCTCGATATGCGGGTTGGGATCGTCAAGTTCCTGACCAGCCCGTTCGCGGGTGCCAATGCTGTTCCGTGGCCTGCCAACACGGTTGACTCCGTCACCAACGCGCTGGCTGACCTCAACAGCCCCGAGTGTGCCGGTGGCCCGTACACCTGCTACTCGAACATCTTCGGCCTGGTCTCGGCTGAAGCTCCGTCCGGGCCGTATCGGCCGTTCGAGTCCTACGAGTTCGGTATCGACGAAACTCCCACGGGCGGATGGCTCTTCGATACCTACATGCCTGATGGGAAGACGGATGCTGGCGATGCGACGATGCCTGAGTTCCGCGTTGATTTCCAGATCCTCCCGAACGGCTCGGAGAAGGGCATGAAGAAGGGCGTCAACGCGATCGACGGCGCCGGCGAGCTCGAAGCGGTCGAGAAGCTGCTGCGCCACACGTTCGACAAGAACGGCGACAAGATCCTCCCGACCGGGGGCGAAGACGGAGAAGAGGGTCAGCCCGAGGAGCTGACCTCACCGTTCTATACCCGTGAGATTCCGGCGATCGATGAGGATGCCGGTGTGGCGGCGCCTGATAACGACGCTGAGGAGTACGGGATCGGTACGACGCGGTCGAGGTTCAACAACAATGCCGCGGGCTACCTCGAGCCCGAGCTAGGCAGCCTGCGCCCCTACTTGCTGTGGGACTTCGCGCGTGAGTGGACGATTGATCCGCAGCGCGGTGGCACCACGAACTGTGCCGAGGTACTCGATGACGACACTGGCCCGGAGAACGAGCCGGCGCAGACCCCGGACAACACGCCTAAGTGGCGTGAGAAGCCTGAGGGCACCGATCTGGCGGCGACTTACGTGGATGAGCATGGTGAGTCGCAGGCTCAGCTGACGCCCGACGATGACTTCTACTTCGACAATCTCGGTGTGAAGCCGAACAGCCAGGGTGGCTGTGACCTGCAGGGGATCGATGTCCTCGGCACGTCGACTGTGATCGCGACCGCGTACTACCCGGATCAGCAGCCGTTTGGCTACAAGCAGGTCAGCTCGAACTCGGTCAAGCAGTCGTGGTTCAACGGCTACAACGCGCAGCTGTCGTTTGCGCCCAAGGGCGTCAACGCTCCGGGCCATCGTGTGACGGTGTGGTTCAGCGATATCACGGGCAACGCGCCCGAGTCCGGCGACGGCTCCGACACTCAAGACATCGACGTGTGTCTGTCGGCGCCCGGTGGAGGCGTGACCGTGCCGACGCTGTTCAGCTCGTTCAACAATGAGCAGTTCCCGCAGGAAGACAACCGCGGCGTTGACGGCATCACTGAGGGCCCGAGCCTGAAGTGCACCGAGATGCAGCAGCAGCCGGGCCAGAAGGTCCTGACTGGCTACTTCGATGTGGTTGGTCCTCTGCCGTTGACGGTGTATGCGCTGTTTGACGAGATCCAGATCAAGCGCTCGATCACCATCGCGAAGAAGGGCGCCAGCGGTGGCAACCTGCCGCCAGTGCAGGGTGACGGCAAGCCGATCAAGCCGAGCACGCTGCCGAAGAAGGGCAACGTGACCACGCCGACCAACGCTCAGCTGAAGGGTGCTGGTCTGCTGGTGAAGAAGCGGATCGCGAAGGTCAAGCGCGTGAAGTACAAGAAGGTCAAGGCACGCGGCAAGATCAAGCGTGGCAAGGTGTTCGTGAAGGTTCAGAGCCCGACGACCAAGGCCAAGATCAAGCTCACGGCCTGGGGCTTCAACAAGAAGGGCTCATGGGTCAAACTGCGCACCTACAAGCGGGTCGTGAAGGCGAACAAGAAGAAGTTCGTCGTCGCGAAGATCATCAAGCCCGCCAGGCTCGCCAAGCGCGTGCGACGGGTCGACGCGACCGTCCTTCGCACCATGGGACGACCGATCGCCTAACGACCACAACCAGACAACCACAACCAACCAACCACCGGGGGCCCGCACAGCGGGCCCTCCTCTTTTCTTAAAGGGCACGGGTGGTTTCAGGTCCCCGCGGCTGCGATCGTCGCGGAGCCGACTGACGGCGAGGTGCTGCCCGTCGAGGGTGGCGTGACTTGGCGGCGAGTGACGATCGCCGGGCGTTCCGCGCACGCGGGCTGGACGCGCGCGCAGATCTATCCGCAGGCCGACCGCGGTGCGCCGGAGTCGCACGGCGTCAATGCGATCGAGAAGGCGCGAAGTTGCTCAGCACTGTGCGCGAGCTCGAGCGCGAGTGGGCGCTCGAGAAGCGCCACCCCTTGCTCCCGCCCGGCATCGAGACGATCAATCCGGGCGTGATCTCAGCCGGCGTCGGACTCGGAGCGGATGGGCTACCGATCGCCAGGACGAGCTCGGCCATGTTGCCGCCCGTCTCCGTGATCGACTTCGACTTCAAGACCTGCCAAGCGAGTCGTTCGACGCCGTCAGCCAGGAGTTCCAGAGCTTCGTCGAGGCCTTCTCGCGCACCGATCCCTGGCTCGCAGAGAAGCCTCCCCGACTCGAGTGGCACGTCTCGTCGATCGACTTCCCGCCGGTCGACCATCCGCTCGTGCAGGCGCTCGTCGAGTCGCGCGCGGGCCTCGGCCTCGACAAGACTGCGCTGCGACACGAAGCGGCGGACCGCCGAGGCAAACGCGAGAGCTTGGGCGACGTTGGCAAGCTGGGGTCATGGGCTCGAGGCCTATAGGCCCAGCCACACCCGCACGGGGGCGCCGAGCCAACGCCGTCACACAGCTGTCGCGCAACTGCACGTCTGCAGGGGTTTCCACGGTCGCAGCGGCTTCGGACGCCGCCGTTTTCTGCAAGCGCTCTGCAAGCATCGAACTGCGCGGCGGTGCATTCGCATGCAGTCTCGATGTCCGGCGCTCATGCGCAAATCGCCTTGTTGCGCGGTTTCATTGCAGGAGGCTGCACCACGTTGCAGTCTTGGCCGGGTTGCCATGCAGAAGGTCGTGGGTTCGAATCCCATCATCCGCTTTAGAAAAGCCCCCGCTACGGCAGGTTTTTGTTTGCCAGCGCGTCGTCTGCGCCGGCATCTGAAACGTCACCTTCGGCATTTTTGCCCGTTCGTGCCCAATCAGCGCCGCTGATCAGGGCGTCCATCCGCTCGCCCGTGTCGCGGGCACGCTCAATCACAGCGGCGTAGATGGTCAGCGTCGATCCGCGTGCGAGCCGGGCCTGGAGCGCAGACGCGGAGCTCTACGAGCGAGGCCGTCCAGGCTTTCCGCGCGAGGCGGTCGCAATCGCCATGGGCGGTCTCGGCCTCGTGTCCGGCGCGGATGTTCTCGACCTTGCTGCCGGTACCGGCAAGCTGACGCGCGCCCTGGTTGCTGCACAGCTGAGCGTCGTCGCGGTTGAGCCGCTCAGGTCGATGCGCGCTGTGTTCGCCCGTGTGTGTCCGGGTGTGACGGTTGTCGACGGGATTGCTGAACGGATCCCTCTCTCGGACGGATCTATGGACGCGGTATTCGTCGGGCAGGCTGTCCACTGGTTCGACGTGCCCATCGCATGCCGCGAGATCGGCCGCGTCCTCAAGGCGGGCGGCGGCGTGGCGCTGCTTCGCAACGACTGGCTCGAGGATGATCGGGCGCCGTCGTGGCTCGCCGAGCTGAGGGTGCGGTTGGGATCGCACGCGCCCGGCGAGGAGCCGGCGCGCTCGCCGTACGGTGGACGATGGCAACAGGCCCTCTCGGACTCGGCGGTATTCGAGGCGCTCCAGAGAGCTCGCGTCGAGCACGAGGAGATCTGCGACGTGGAGCGCGTTCTGGCGCAGATTGCTTCCTGGAGCTTCCTCGGGGTCTCGGGCGTCGAGCGGGCCAGGCTCACGCATGACTGTGAATGCCTGCTTCGAGCTCACGCGGTCCCCGAAGCCGAGGCCACGATCGCCTTTCCCTATCGCACTGAGGTGCTGTGGGCGCGTCGCGCTGCACGTTCGTAGCCTTCCCAGCGTTGAGACGCACGCGCGCCCACGGCTGGTGGGCTGGCTGAGATAGCGGTCGTGCGCGGTGCTGCACCTCCATCTGCAGGTCCAGCGATTTGTGAGCAGTCGAATAACGCCCCAAGGAGGTCGGCCGCTGTATGACGCGACGTCGCTCGACACCGGCTGAGAAGTGCGTGCGTTTGTGCCCTGCAGTGAACGTGCGAACGCGGAGAACGGGCGTGCGGTGGCCTTTACGACCGCCGAAGTGCCGCAAGCGCTCTGCAAGCGTCGACCTGCGTGCGCGTGCATCTGCTTGCAGTCTCGTTTCAAAAAACTAGGACGCGACCCCGGGGGCCGAACGGGGGACAAGCATCCGCACCCTGCTCAGGCGCCCAGGAACGCGTGGCGGCGCGTGTTGACCGAACAGGCCCGGCCGATTGGCGTCCCAGGCGGCGTGTGCAGGGCAGCGCGCCAACTCGAAGCGCGTCGATACGGTGTAGCGGGTCGTGGCGCCCATCCTTGAACCGTCACGTCCGTCGGCCGCAGAGGTTGAGACGGAGCTGACCCGACACGTCGAGGTGCTTGCTGGTCCGCACGCGGTTCCGCGTCCAGAGCAGATCGAGGCGGTCACAGCAGTCACTGCCGAGCGTCGGAGGACACTGTTGGTCGCGCGCACCGGTTTCGGCAAGTCGGCCGTCTACTTCTCGGCGACACGCATGCTGCGCGACCGGGGATGGGGACCCACGGTCGTGGTGTCGCCGCTCCTCGCTCTCATGCGAGATCAGGTCGCAGCCGCCGAGCGGCTCAACCTGGTCGCCGTCACGATCAATTCGTCGAACATCGATTCCTGGTCCGAGACCGAAGCGCGGATCGCTGCCGACGAGATCGACCTCCTGCTGATCGCCCCGGAGCGGCTGGCGAACCCCGGCTTTCGCGAGCGAGTATTCGAGACGATGCAGAGCCGCGCGTTCGCGCTCGTCTGCGACGAGGCTCACTGCATCTCGGACTGGGGTCACGACTTCCGTCCCGACTATCGCCGGCTGCGTCATCTGCTCTCAGAGCTGCCCGCCTGGACGCCGGTGTTGGCGACGACGGCGACCGCGAACGAGCGGGTCACCGATGATGTTGCAGCCCAGTTGGGCGCAGACACTCTCGTGCTTCGTACATCGCTCGACAGAGCCTCACTGCGGCTCTCCGTCGTCGACCTCCCCGACGACGGCCAGCGTCTTGCCTGGCTGGCCACGACGCTTGCGGAGCTCCCCGGCTCCGGGATCATCTACTGCCTCACGGTCGCGCAAGCGGAGACCACGGCGGCCTGGCTTCGATCCCGTGGCAACCAAGTCGCGGCGTACACCGGATCTGTGGAGCCAGAACGCCGGCTGGAACTCGAGGCCGCTCTGCGTGCGAATGAGCTAAAAGCGCTGGTCGCAACGTCGGCGCTCGGAATGGGATTCGATAAGGGAGACCTCGCATTCTGCGTCCATCTCGGCCTGCCTCCCTCGCCCGTCGCGTACTACCAGCAGATCGGGAGGGCAGGACGCGAGCTGGACCATGCCGAGGTGATCGCGCTACCTAGACCAGTCGAAGACGCAGCTATCTGGCGCTGGTTCGAGTCGGTCTCGATTCCCTCGGCAGAGATCTGCGAGTCACTCCTCGAACAGCTGAGTCAGACCAGGTCGACGTCGATCGCTTCTCTCGAGCCCTACGTCAATCTTGGCCGCGCTCGACTCGGAACTCTGCTGAACATCCTCGAGGTAGACGGGGCGATCGAGCGCAGCGGGCGGGGCTGGATTCGCACCGACCAGCCATGGCACTACGACCATGAGCTCGCAGCGTCGTTGCGCGAGCTGAGGCGTGCCGAGTCAGCCCAGATGCTCGACTGGGCAGCGCTGCCCACGTGCCGGCTTCGTTTCCTACGAGACGCTCTGGATGACACGGCGGCGGATGACTGCGGTCGCTGCGATCGCTGTAGCGATCACAGCTGGCAGCGCGAGCCCGATCCGGTTACTACCGCTCAGGCGCGCGAGCTGTTGCGTGGCGGCGACATCGTGATCAAACCGCGACGTCAGTGGCCCGCGGGTCTTGGTGAGCCCAAAGGTCGTATCGCGGCCGAGCGTCAGCACGAGCCCGGCCGTGCACTTGCTCGGCAAGGCGACGGCGGCTGGCATGGCGTCGTCGAGGAACTCATTGCATCTGCCGACGCCGAGGAGTTCGAACAGCTTCCCGACGAGCTCAAGTCGGCGGTGGCCGCCGTGCTCAAGCGGTGGGACTGGACGACGCGGCCCACGTGGATCTGCCCCATGCCCTCGCGCCGGCGCGCCCGGCTGATCGACCAGCTCGCGCAGGGCCTTAGCGCCCTGGGCGACCTGCCGGTCCACACGCCACTGGTTGGAACGGCGTCCGAGGACACGCCGGCCCACGCGTTCCAAGCGGATCAGGCGAACTCGGCACATCAGGCGGCCAACATGTGGCGCCACCTCGCGGTCGACCACGCTCGACTTCCCGATCAGCCTACGCTCGCCGGGCCAGTGTTGCTGGTGGACGATGAGGTCGACAGCCGCTGGACCGTCGCGGTCGCGGCATGGCGGCTCGCCGCAGCCGGGGCAGGCCCCGTCTTGCCTTTCGCGTTGCGAACTCGCTGAGCGCAGAGCCCCTTTCTGACGCCCTCGCGGTACCCGGACGTGCGCCACCTGGTTGACAAGGGGGCCATGGGTGCCACGCCCGGTCGCGCAACCCCCAATGAATCAAGCGGTTTCTCGACCTTTCGGCGGGATTCTCTCTTCGGGGCCATCAGACCGCGGATTGGCTAACTCAAAACGCGACCCGGGGGGCCGTACGGGGGACAAGCCTCGCCCCTCGCTCAGGCGACCTCGAGCATCGGGCGCTGCCGAGGGTGACCGAACAGGGCCCGGACTGATCGTGATCAGGGCGGCACGCCTATTGGCCTCGGGATGCCCGGTTCAAGGGGTGGCCATGGGTGCCACGGGCCGCCCGGGCCGTGAGCTACGGGCGCTCAAGTCAGCTGAACGAAAAGACCGAGGATCGATGCGGCAAGACTCACTCGGCCGTGTTCAACGACGGACCGGGATCGCCGTCGGTCAGCGCCCGGATGGGTCTCATCGTGCTTTGATTGGAAAGGGGCGCCATGGGTGCCACCAGCGGGTGGTGGAACCCCATGAATCACCGATGCGCGCCCCATCTACCTGTTGATTGCGGTCGCGGGGATTAGCCAGATGGGGCTGATGTCGAGTTTCAACCTCGCGGTCCAGAACGCGTTGCGCGCGTGGGTGCGCGGCCGAGGCCTGGCTGTCTACACGCTCGTCTTCCAGCTTTCGATCGCGGCCGGCAAGCACTCTGCAAGCATCGGGCTGCGCGGCAGTGCATTCCGGCGCATCCTGAAAGCGTGATTGTTCTCCCGAATCCGCGTTCTTGTGCGGTTTCGTTGCAGGAGGTTGCACCACGTTGCAGTCTCGGCAGGGTTGCCATGCAGAAGGTCGTGGGTTCGAATCCCATCATCCGCTTCGAGAAAGGCCGCGTAAACCGGGGCCTTTCGCGTTTCTCGGGAGCAACGCGATGCGCGCCGGACGCGGTGCTGCAAGCGTTTCTGCAAGCGTTCGGGCGCAACTGGGCCCGTTTCCGCAGAACGACACGAGTGCGGTGGGGGAGGACGTCGCTGGCCTTGCGGACGACCGTGAGTGTTAGCTGCGCGACTGTCGCCCATCGAAGGACAGGCGCACCCACTGTGGCGGCTTCGTTGTGTCGGGCAGATCGGCGATGGCGAGCAGCACTTCCGATTCACCTTCCGAGGCCATTGCCTCCTTGATCTCGCCGAGGTAGTCCGTCAGCGGTGTCCTGTGCGCCCGGTCCGAAACAGACACCTCGATCCGCACGTTCTCCCCGACGGCGTTCTCGACGCGCCAGAGGACCGCCAGGGCGTCGGTGGGCTCGTCGGAGCTGAACGGTTCTCCGCTGTTTGGGACGACTTTCCAGCTCATCTGTCGAGGGCGGTGGGCGTCGACATCATCCGCTGCCAGCGTAGCGGGCCGCGAATGCCGAGACCGCCGGAGGCGGCCCCCGTTCGAGACAGCCGCACGAATCGTGCGCTAACTCCTCAGCCAGTCTGTGGTGGCACGCCCAAAAGCGCCACCCTGACCTCTTTCCGTCTTGAATCAGCCCCCGCGCGAGCGCGTGAGCGATGGCAGGCCGCGCACAACACCTCACAGTTTCAGAAGACGGGTGGCCCGTCGCTCTTGATGTGATGGGCGTGCCACTGACCGTGCCGCGTCAACGTCTTGGCACAGCGACCGTCGCGGTGGGAAGCATCGGCGTCGTCTAGGAGGTGCCGCCGCTTGCACTCGCAGCGGCCACCTGAGCGTGCGAAGGCCCGATTCATGACGGACTCGGGAAACGCCATAGCCGACACGATCGCCCCCTTTCTGCGGCGTTCTCCGGGACGCCGCGTACGTGAACGTCAAGGTCGATCCCGGAGCTCAAGCTGCGCGTTCTCTATCGACGCGGCCGGTCTGCCTTGGCCGTCCTTTCTAGTCGGCGGTGACATTCCCGATGATGCGTGGGTGTCCGTCAACCATTGGGCTGTCGTCTGTGACGAATTCGCCGAGGCCGGCGAGATCGGCGAGGCGCCCGAGGGCGCCACTCGAGAAGTGCCAGTAGACGTTGGCATCGCCGGCGTAGGTTTGATCGGGTTTCGGCATCAGGATTGTTCCCTCGGGCGCTCCCTCGTCGCCTTGAAGACCGTGTGTCTCGACGAGAATGCTTCCGGTTGGACTGAGCCGATCTCCGAGAATGCGCAGGAAGCCGACTGGGTCCTTGACCCGGTGCAGGATCCCGAAGCAGAAGATGACGTCGAACGTCTCATCGAGTTGAGGGAGCTCGTACGCGTCCATCCGCCGATACTCGACCTCGGAGTTGAGCAGGTCGCTGATGGCACGAAATCCCTCACCGCCGCTTAGCTCGACGCCCCAACGACCGTGTACCCAGTCCCGGTAGTGCTCGTTGTCGATCGCCAGCACGCGCGCGGCGCCGCGCGCTTCGGCGAGGAACGCGTAGAAGCCGTCAAACGCACCCACGTCGAGAACACTCATACCCGCGAACGACTCGGGGATCGAGGCCAGCCGGTAACCGTGATCGCGGGCCTTGCCCGGCGTGTAGAGACCCAGGCCGTTGTTCAGCGAGAAGGTGTGGAACCACAGCGGCACCTCGCGCAAGACCCGCTCTGCCTCAGCCGGGCGTGCGTCGATCCGAACCTCGTCCGCGACCTCGTGCTCGCTCGGCCAGCCACGCACGCGCGCCCTGGCGCGAGGGCTCAGCTCGTCGGTGTTGAACTCCGGCGTCGAGAGGGCCACGTCTGGATCGGTCGCTGGTGAGTGCTCCATACGGCTCCTTAGCTTCGGTGAGGGTCGACTACTAGCGTGTCATTGCGGCCTTCGCGTGTCAACGCTAACGGCTCGCACGCCACCTGCGGCCCACCTCCGTCTCCCACCCGCCGCCCTCGCGCGGGCGAAGAGCAGATCGCGGCCGCCGCCGCCAAGGACGTTGACCGCGAGTATTTCATGAGTGGCGAGGAAGCCATACGGCGTCATCGAACAGCTTCCGGGTGTGTGCGCGCGGCCGAGATCGGCAATATCGAACGGCGGCTGGCGCCCCGGCTAAGGCAATCGCCTTACCCCGGCACACTCACCGACCGCAACCGTTGCTGTAGCGGGACGGCGCTCGAACCTCGGTCCCAAGCTTGGAAGGCTACGATCAAACGCCTGCTAGACGACTCAGCCGTGTCAGCAAGCGGACGAAGCTCTCCAACACGGGAACCGATCGCCAGCCACCGCTCGGGTGCCCCCGACAGCCTCAACCGACGCCACCGCAATGCGGCGTACCGGGCTGGTACCGGTGACCTCGGGATCGCAAAACTCGCGACTACCGACCGGAAACGCTGATGAACGATGGAGTCCCGCCCAGTTATGTCTGGCCAGCTCCCGTAAGCGATCGGCAGTCGGGCACATTTCTCTGGACACAATGCCCCGCCTGATCTGGCAACTGGGGGTGGTGCTCTCCCGTGAACTCAGCCGCCGAGCGGCCGCTCCGCTACACGGGTGGCGCGAAGGAGCCATCAGCTGCACCCAGCCGCAGAAACGGCAGCCTCGACTTGGCGGGTGGCTGCGTACGGCCCAGAACAGGGAGAGTCCCATCGGCGGGACGCGGTTTCGGCGCGAACGAGCCGTTTGCCTGCGGAATGAGCAGTACCACTGGACCCGCCGCTGTATTTAGTCTGACCGAGCCCGGACCGCTCGAGCGAGCATTCACTGCTGAGCGCTGAAGCGCACCCAAAATGTAGTGATCAAACGCGCGGCCCACCACGACGTCAAGTTCGCGGCCACCAGTGAACGGAACGGATGACGTCCGCACGCCGCGTACGCGCAGCGAGTGCGCGATCCTGTGGCCATCGGTAGCCGTTTTCGCGCTGATTCGAAGTTCGGCCCCGGCCGTTACGAGAGCTGTAGGTGCTGATCGAGCGCTGAACTGGCGCGAGCCCACGTGTGGGGTCTCCTCATGCGAACGGGGTACGTACCGATGCTACATGAGGCGGCCGAGAATGACGCTACAGCCTAGGCGGCACTCCCACTGGGCTCTCGAACACCCGCTCAGACGGCGCCAGTAGCTCTCGCGATCTCGAGGGGGCCGAACTGGCCCTCGCTGGGCTCGGCTCAGCAGAACCACGGCTCGGTGAGTCGTGGCCTGCCCTCGATCGAGCCCGCGAGCAGGGGCTCGGGCGCGCGACGAGGGCGACCCGCGGCCTCGTAGACCTCATCCCGGATCCTCGCGAACGTCGCGAGCATGGGCTCGTCGGAGGCGACGCCCGCGGTGATCAGGCTGGCCAGGCGCTCCTGCAACTCGTCAACCCGCGTGTCCGGTGAAGCCCAGGTGTAGGTCAGACGCTCGCGGTCGTAGGGGCCGAGCCGGGCCCGCAGCTCCGCGTCCTGGAGGAGCAGCGAGCCTTCGGGTAGCAGCAGGCGGATCATGAATTGGATCGGATCGACGTTCCCGACCAGGTCGTGCGCGGCGACGAAGTCGACGATGTCGGCCACGTCGTCGAGCGATGTCCACGGCGTGAACGGAAGGAACGACGGGCGTATCTCGATCTCGTGAGAGCGAAGTAGCGCGATGGCTGCGGCGGCCTGGTCGGTCGTGTGACCCTTGTCGAGCCGCTCCAGGATCTCGTCGTTGACGCCCTCGAGTGCCGAAACGACAAACAGGCAGCCTGCAGCTGCCAGCTCGCACCAGATGTCCGGGTACTCGAGGATATGTTCGACCTTCGTCGTACAGTCGAACGTGAGATCTGGGAAACGCTCGTGCATCGTCCCGGCGACGCGGAGCGAGTGACGGACGCCGTTGAGGAAATCGGGGTCACCGAACGTGATGTGCCGCGCGCCGCTCTCGACAAGCCGCCCGATGTCCTCGAGCACGACGGCCTCCTGCACGACGCGGATTCGCCCGTCGTAGATGACCGGCACCGGGCAGTGTCTGCACTTATGCACGCACCCGTGGCTCGCCTCGACGTACCCGACGAGTCGCTCCTCACTGTCGATCGCGAGGTGCGCGTAGCGCTCGAGCGGGGGCAGTAGATCGCGCGCCGGTGGGAGGAAGCTCACGCGGTCGAGCCGCACAACCGGCGCCTCGACGGCAGCGGCCCGCGAGTCGCCCTGGGCGAGAGCGTCGACCCACCCGACCAGGTCTGGCTCGTACTCGCCCGCGATCACCCGATCAGCGAGAGAGCCGACGCCGAGGTCGCGACCCATCGGCGCATAGAGGCCGTACAAGCAGATCGGTAGCTCGGCGCGCGCTCCGCGGATCGCTTTGGCCGCGTCCACGGCGAGGCGCATGGCCGTATGCATCGGCACGGACAAGGCGACGGCCTCGGGCCAGTCGAGTACCTCCAGGTCCCATCGGTCGATCGACAGGTCGAGGCAGCGCACTTCGTGACCTGCCGAGCGAAGGGCCGCTGCCGGCGAGGCGACGTGGAGCGGCTGGTGGCCGAGCTCGTAGGTCGAGATCAGCAGAACGCGCATGCCCCGCACCGTAGCCCTAATGGCCGGAGGCCTCGACGATTACGATGTCGAGACGACTATGGGCGATACGCAACGCCTGCTCGACGTCGGCGGCTGTTTCGCCGCGTGCAAAGAGGAAGCCGAGGTAGCGGTCGCCCTCGGGTAACGGCGTGACGCGCTTGCCAGGCGCGATCGAGACGTCGAGCCCGGTGACGCCTGCGACGGCGAGCGCCTCGTCCTGTCCTACGACCCCCTGTAGGACGCCAGAGCGTGGGATCGGCAGCATCATCACGCCCGATGCTGCGTCTTCGCGTGTCAGCCGGTCGAGCGGGAGCCCGAGCGCCCGCCGTAGGATCAGCTCCTCGAAGCTCACGCCCAGCCCGAACCGGAGCGAGCGCGAGCACAGACCGCCGATCGAGCGGGCGGCCAGCTCGAGCAGCCATGCCCTCTCGCCGTCAACGCGCAGCTCAGCGTGGACGGGCCCCTCGACCAGGCCCAGGGCAGCGACAGCCTCGGTGGTAAGGCGCCCGATCGTCGTGAGCGTCGATGCCGGCAGGCGCGACGGCGTCACGTAGATCGTTTCCTCGAAGTACGGCCCTTCGAGCAGATCGGGCTTATCGAACACTGCAACAACCTCGAGCTCGCCGCCGCGCAGCATGCCCTCGACGGCGACCTCGGCCCCAGGGATGTATCGCTCGAAAAGCAGCGGGCCCGCTGGATCCTCGCCGGCCTGCCGCAGGATCTCGCGGATCCGCGCGGCAGCTGCTTCGGCTTCGCTCGGTGTATCGGCTCGGATGACGCCGCGGCTTGCCGACAGCGACACCGGTTTCACAACGCACGGGAAGCCGACCTCGCCTGCGAGCGACGCAACCTGCGCCTCGTCGCGGATGAGGCGGAACTCGGGCTGCGGGAGATCGGCGGCGGCGAACGCGTCACGCATCGCTGCCTTGTCGCGTGCCGCGGCGACTGCCTCGGGCGGATTGTGCGTAAGGCCGAGACGTTCCGCCGCGAGCGCCGCGACAAGGACGCCCTCGTCATCGACCGCGACGACCGCATCGAGAGGGGTGCGCTGCGCCAGCTCGACAATGGCCTCGGCAGCGGCCTTGGGGTTGCGCAAATCGACGCGTAACGCTCGGTCTCCGAGGGCGTCGGCGAGCGCTTGTCGGTGGTCGGAGGCCACGACCATCTCCGCGTCGAGTCGCGACGCCGCATCAAGGAAGTCCTTCGCCCGGTACGTCGCGCTCGGCAGCAGGAGAAGCAGGCGGGACACGCGGTATTCTACTCGTGAGGCCGTTGCAGGAACGGCCGCCCGAGCAGGAGCAGTCGATGAGCTTCGCCAAGATTCCGGTCCGCGAGAAGATCTTCGCAATCACCGAGCCGGCCCGGGAGCACGTGCTGCGCGTCCGCGCCGACCAGCCGAACGCCGAGCGGCTCGCCCTGAGAGTCGAGGTCACCGGCGCCTCGCACGGCGAATACGACAGTAGCGCGTCCTTCCAGCTCCTCGACGAGGTGGGACCCCACGACGTCGTTGAGCGCCACGACGACCTGGTGCTCGTGTGCCCCGTCGGCGACGTTGAAAAACTCGCGGGCACAACAATTGATCTCGAAGGCAACCAGATGACTGGCTCCCTCGTTATCGTCCACAAGAAGCGGCCCATCGCAAGCGGCCCGAGCCCAGCCGTTGCAGCAGCAGGTGGCCCCACTCCCGATCTCAGCGGAGACGTCGCCCAGCGGATCCAACGGGTCCTGGCTGAGCAGATTAACCCTGGAATCGCCAGCCACGGTGGCTACGCAGAGCTCGTCGCCGTCGAAGACTCGACCGCCTACCTCCGTCTCAGCGGCGGCTGTCAGGGTTGCGCCATGGCACCGGTGACGCTCACCCAGGGGATCGAGGTGGCAATGGCCGCCGCCGCGCCCGAGATCACGCGCGTCATCGACGTCACCGACCACGCGAACGGCACGAACCCCTACTACGAAGAAGCCAAAAAGTAACGCCCGGCCGCCCGCGGCTCGAACGGTCGCGCGGCCGCTCAGCCGAAGCGTCTCGCGTCGGCGCGCAGGAAGATTCGATGGCGGCACGTTTCTCTGCTTAGTCGCTCGCCACCATGAAACGGCATCGGCGGGCAAGCCCGGAGACCGGAAAGCAACGCCGCGCCACGGCGGGTGGTTGAATAAGGCCTGACCATTGCGAGTGGCTGGAGACCGGCGTGAATATTGGAGTCTGCATGACGACCCACGGGAGCATTCGACGCGACGAGCGCGACATGTGGCTCGAGACGACCAGCGTCGAGGAGATGAGGGTCATCGAGGTCGCGCGGCGGGCGGAGCAGCTCGGGTATCACTCGATCTGGTTCGCCGACCACATCGTCATGGACCGCGCGAAGGATGCGAAGCATGTCGCATCAAACCTGTCTGGGCGGAAGGCTTACGCAGACAGGGCCGTCCTGCTGTGTCCGCTCGTGTCGATGGCGATGGCGGCCGCGAGCACGACCACGATCGAGATTGCGTCCGGTGTGTTGATCGCGCCCTACCGTCATCCACTCGGCGTGGCGCATCAGCTCGCGACGATCGACGCACTGTCAGGGGGTCGCGTGATCCTCGGCATCGGCCCGGGCTGGCTGGAAGGCGAGTTCGAGGCACTTGGAGTGCCCTTCGAGGACCGCGGGTCGCACACGGAAGAATGCATTCAGATCTACAAGCTCGCCTGGACAGAACCGTGGCTGGAGTTCCGTGGGCGTTTTTACGAGTTCGCCGAGGTCTCGATGGAGCCCAAGCCCTTGCGCAAGCCGCACCCCCCGATCGTGTACGGCGGCCTGACCGCGGTCGGTGCACGGCGGGCGGTTCGTCACTGCGACGGGTTCTACCCCACGTTCCTCGATACACATGCCGAGCCATCGCGCTACGACCATGTACGGGAGGCGATCCTCGACGAGGCAGAGCGGGTCGGGCGCGACCTCGATGACTTCCAGCTCCTCGCGCTCGCCTCCGGGCGCATCACGGACGGGTCGCATCCCGTTACCGGCAGGGACAGACGCCCGACGCTCACGGGGCGCGCCGAGCAGATCGTCTCCGACCTCGAGGATTTCGCCGCGCACGGATACTCACACATCACGATTCTCTTCGACTCGCCGACGGGCACCACCGAAGGATTTCTGGAGCAACTCGATCGCTTCGCCGACGAGGTCCTACCAGCTGCACGCGCGATTGAGGCGGCGCGACTCGGCTGATCCGACCGCGTGCTCCGGTTGGGCTTGCGCGAGCCGCGAGCGGCGACGACTACGGTCGCGTCATCCGTCCGAGCCGATGACGGTGAGTTCGAGAGGCAGGCTGCTGAGTCGCTCGGCTCCGCTGGTCGTGACGTGGAACGCGTCAGCGACCAGCGCGCCGATGCCAAGTTCGGCATCGGCGAGGCTCGGGTGCACGCTGATCACCTGCCCGTCGACGAACACCGCGTTGCTCTCGCTATGGAGGATGGGCAGGTCGTGGTCGATGCCGATGCCGTGTCCTAGACCCAGCTGCGTCGTGAGGTTTCGGCGCTCAGCTACCTCGTCGAGGGCGTTCGCTGCGGCCGCGACAGGCTGAGCGGGACTCATCCGCTCGGAGGCGAGGCGGAGCGCCTCGTAGGAGCCGTCCGCCAGGTTCAACGCGGCCTCTGATGGTTCGCCGAGCGAGAAGAGCCCGCCGATCTCGACCCAGTAGCCGTGCCGATCTGCGACCTCGACGCAGACGGTGACGAGATCGCCTTCGCTCAGGACAGTGTCGGTGACGCGGTTGACGATGTGGAGCCCCGCCTCGACGAAGACCAGGAGCTCCGTGGCGCCGCCCGTGCGCAGAATCCGCTCGAGCTCGGCGACGATGCCCTGGGCCGCAGCGCCGGGCACGAGCATCGCCGGGGCTGCGTCGTACGCCTGGTTTGCGAGGGCGAGCGCGGCACGCAGGCCGGCAACCTCGTCGGCGTCCTTCGTTTGCTTGATGTTCTTCACGAGGGCAGTCGCGTCGGTGACTGAAACACCGTCGAGCCCGTCCTCGAGCAGCGCCGCCTCCGAGCGCGGAACGATGTCCGCCAGGCCGGCGACGCCGACATGGGTCGCGCCGCGTCGGCGGATCTCGCTGGCGACCAGGGCCACCGTCGGCGTGGCACCCGCCGCCGCGTGCATCTCTCCCGTCATGCGTATGTCTGCGAGCCCCGACCTTTCGGCCGCAGCATCAGCGTCCGCGTCGCTCGCCAACCACAGCGTGGGCTCGCCTTCGGGGCTCAGCAATGCATACGACGTACGGATCAGCGGTGTGTACGCCGTTGCATAGGCGATCAGCCCGTAGCATGTCAATACTCCGCGGCCGGCGAGCACGAGCGCGTCGATGCCCGACTCGGCCATCGCCGCCTGAAGCCTCAGCCAGCGGCGTTCGAGAAGGGCACGGCTCACGCTCACTGGTGACTGACTATATTCGCCGGCGACCCTGCTTTTACGCGCCCGTTACAAGCCAGCGATTTCGGTGGGCTGAAGATCGCGGGATCTTCGAGCGCGCCCGCAAGGCGTACGCGTCCCCGACCAACCCGGCACGCGGCATCGAGAGCGTGCCGGAGCGGCTCTCCAGCGAGCGGCGACACCCACCCGAAACACAGCAACTTCATACCCGGGAGCTGCAAGCACTCTGCAAGCATCTGGCTGCGCGACAGTGCATTCGGATGCATCGTCAACGCGTGATGCGCTTCGCCGAATCCCCGTGGTTGCGCGGTTTGTGTTGCAAGCGTTTGACGCGCGTGGCCGCCGATGCAGGCGTCTCCGGACGAAACGCTCACCTATGCCATCAGGATCTCCCGGAGGGCGAGAATGCGCTCCATGAGGGGGCGCATGCCCAGCTCCCGCGCCGTCGCGAGCGCTTCGTCTTGGAGCGCGATCGCTTTCTCGCGGTCACCCGGGCCGCCATGGTCGAGGAGGGCCTCCGCGTAGTCGGAGGCCCTCCATGCGTACTCGGGGCGGTAGCCGGCGCGGTTGCAGAACGCGAGCGCATCGTCGTAGTGGCGGAATGCCCGGTCGAGCTCGCCGATCGCGGCTGCGAGCAGGCCAAGGAGCCGGTCGCATGCCATAGCAATGAAGGGTAAGGCTGTGTCTCGTTGCGACGCGAGAGCCGCGTACTGCTCCCGCGCCTGTTCGGCATCACCGCGCTGAACCGCGACGAGGGCCAGTCCAACGCGCGCCATCAAGACAAAAATTGGGGTGACCCCGCCTGCGGAGAGCACGTTTTGAGCGAGTTCCGCCACCTTGTCTCGTACCGAGGACTCGTCGCTGATCCGGCCGACGGCTGCGATGTAGGCGACCAGGACTGACGCGGTTCCTGCAGGATCCGGTCTGTTTGTTGCTTCAGGCTTGTGAGCTTCGGCGGCTCCTCATTCAAATGGCCAAACAGCACTCCAAGCTTCGACTCATCCCTGTACGGGACATCCCCGGTAAGGCACTCGAAGAGAACGCACGCAAGCGCATACTGCTCGGCGCGGCCGCCCACCGCTCGACCTTCAACCTGCTCCGGCGCGATGTAGTCGATCGTGCCAACTACGTCCCCGGTCTCCGCGAGCGAACCGTCCTCAGCGGTCTGCCTGGTCAGCCCGAAGTCAGACAGGTAAACCTGCTCGCCCGCCTCATCACCTCGAGCGAGAAGAATGTTCGCTGGCTTGACATCACGATGCACCAACCCACGCGAGTGCGCTGCGTCCAACGCGGCCGCAACCAGCTCAAGAATGGCAACCGCGCGCTCAGGCGCCAACCACCCCTCCTCAGCAAGAAGTCGATGTAGATCGGTGCCCTCGACATAGCGCATCGCGAGATAAAGGACACCGTCAGCCTCGCCCGCGTCATGAATTGGGATCACGCTGGGGTGCTCGAGCGACGCGGCCAGCGCCGATTCCCGCAAGAACCGCTCGCGAAACCGCGCATCCTCGGCAAGCTCGGGCGCAAGCAGCTTCAGCGCGACCCTGCGCTTGAGCGCGAGCTGCTCCGCCAGATACACGACCCCCATCCCGCCGCGACCCGCCAGGCTTTCGATCCGGTAGCCGGCAACCTCAGTGCCGATACGCGGGTCAGCACCCACCGATTCCGCCACGAGGTCAGCCTAGGGCGCTCTGCGCGACCGTGCAGTGGTGAGCAATCTCAACGTTGACGGCACACGAGCTGGGAAAGGCACACCCCCGTGAACCAGGGCCTTCCCCTTCTTCTGGAGTACTCCGAACGCAGCGCCGGTTACTGCGTCATTTCGAGCCCGAACGACGCTCCATCGGCAGTGTCGCCGTCGCGGGGTACGAAGTAGCGGTCGAGTCCACCCGGGACGAAGGTGAGAAGTAGCTTGGCGTCGTCATCCTTGACTTCGATGGTGTGGGGGACGCCCCGCTGGGAGCGCCGCGCAGGCGCCAGGGCCCACGTCGATACGAGCATCGCCGACGCGGGCTACAAGCTCTCCTTCGAGCACGTACACCAGCTCGTCCTCGCGAGAGTGCTTGTGCATCCCCGGCTCTTCTCCAGCCTTGACGGTGTAGACGATCGCGCCGTAGTCACCGCCTGTTGCTTCGCTGTCGATCTTCAGCTCGGCCGTCGAGCCTCGGTCGTAGGTGACCGTTGTTCCGCCTTGGGGCGGGGTGAGGATGGGATCTGCGGCTGGCATGTGGCTCCTTCTGTGGTGGTTGGAGGATCGCTTTAACTTAAGCTATCACATAATTATATAAAAGCCAGCGGCCGCTGATAGCTAATCTCTGGGCTACTAGAATTCGCGACATGCACGACGTCGAGCCGGCAAGCGCATATCGCGTCAACGAGGGGGATGATGGACGAGATCAATCGTGCTGTTGAGCTCTGGGACAAAGAGCGGCCCGACGTCGATAACTCACGAACCGAGCTCGTATGGCGCACGATCAGGCTCGGTACGCTCTTCTGGGAAGCGCTCGACGAGACGCTCGCCCCGTTCGGCCTCAAGCTCCGCTCCTACTCGGTCCTGGCCGTGCTCCGAACCCACGGAGCACCCAAGTTCGAGCTTCCACCGAAGGCACTGCTCCGTGCGACCTACCTGACCACCGGTGGGCTAACCAACCTCTTGACGGGAATGGAGAAACGAGGCCTGGTTCAACGACGGGACGACCCGACCGACGGCCGCAGCATCCTGGTCCGCATGACCCCCAAGGGCCAGAACCTGATCGACGAAGCCGTCGTCGAAGTCAGGCAGCTCGAACAGCGCCTCGCAAGCTACATCGGCGAGCCCGACGCGGAAGCCCTGACAGAGATGATTCGACGCTTCCAGCAGAACATCGACGGTCTGGCGATTGGATCACGATAGGGAGCCGGCTCACCCGAGTGCTCCGCGTTGCTTTCGTGTCCACTGTGAACGCGTGATTCGCTCGGCCCAGTCCGCGTGGCGACGGGTCGAGCTGCAGGCGGCTTGTGTCAGCGACCCGGTTGCGGTGCCAACCTGAGCGTCCACGCGGCGGTGGAAGGCGGGCCGTCGGCCATCTGCGTCACGGCGTGCAAGCGCACCGTGCGTGCGCCGGTGTCAACCAGCTGGGCGAGGCGCTTGGCCGAGAGCTTGACGACGAGCTGTGCTCTCTGGCCGGGCTTCAGCGTGTAGCGGACTCGGCCCAGCGCGACGTGGCCGCGAGGCGCTGCGGCGTTCGGGGCCCGCCGCGGAAGCTTGCCCGTAGTCCTCAACCGGGCGACGCCGCGGCAGCGATGAATCGAGGCGGCCGGGCACACGACGTGGACGATCACTGAGCCGTTGCGCCGCTGGCGTGCCGTGCGCTCCACAGTCCGGAGCGTCGGGGCCAGGCCAGCGTTGTCACCGGCGGCGGCCGCGCTGGCGACGCCGAACGGTGAAGGCTCGAGGGAACGCTCTGGCGCCGCCGCTGCGTGCGGCGCGCCCACTGCCGCGCCAAGAGCAGCGGCCACCAGCGTCAGCAGCCTTACCGGCCGCAAGTCACGGCGCGCCCGAGCTGCCCGCGTTCTTGTCTGTGACGTCGCCATACCCAGTGTTTCGGTGTGCTTCGAGCTGCCGGTTACCGCTCGGACGGGGAAGTGAGGCGTTCATACATGCGATCTGCCGATCCCTCGATCGAGCCTCCCTCGATCGAGGAGAGCCGCGCTGGGGCTGCGATATCTCAGCCAGGGCGTGCTCAACAGCGCGTGCCGCCTCCCAGGCCTCCTCTGAGCGCGGAAATCTTCATCAGGGCTTGGTCGAAGAGCGGCCAGCTCCTTGATCTGAGTGCCTCGACCTACGGCGCCGTGGCCTCAGTAGCGGTCTCGCGCGGCTCAGGGCGACGTCCATACAGCTGCGCTCGAATCCAGTACAGAGCCGGTTGCGCCGACCGCCAGTAGGCCTGGGCCGGCCGCGACGACGTCGGTAATGACCTGCCGATCGGGAGCGCTGAACGCGCCGTCTGTGTCGCTCGCCAGCGTCCACTCGCTGCCGTTGGTCGACGTCCAGACCTCTGGGTCCAGCTCGCGGTCGACGACGCGCCAGCCGACGGCGATCAGGCCGGGTCCTCCGGTCGTGACTGCGGTGAGTACTCGCCCCTCGTCGGCCACGCCGATCAAGCTTTCCTGCGGGAGCCGCTGCCACGCGAGCCCGTCCGCGGAGAGCCAGATCGCGGCCCGTGGCTCATCCTTTAGGCCTATGCCAGAGACAAGGATGCTCTCAGCCCTGGGCAGGCCCTCCCAACCGACCTCACGTGCGTTCGCCTCGGTCGTCTCGGCTCCTACTGCGACGAAGCCGGGACCACCAGCGACGATGTCGTTCATCTGGAAGAACGAGGTGGGGCCGCCGAACAGCTCGTCGTCGTGAGGCACGCGAGACCAGGCGCGCGCGTCCTCCGACGTCCAGACCGCCGCGTTGAGCGCGCGAGTGTCCTTGGATTCGTACCCGACTGCCACGAGCTGGCCATCGCGCTGGGCGACGGCCAGCATCGACGTCTTGGCCGGCAGTTTCGTGAGAACTTCCTGATCGTCCTGGACACGGGTCCAGCTAGCGCCGTCGGCAGAAGTCCAGACCGCTGCCGCCTGTTCGGCCCCACGCCTGTCTTCTGCCACGATCCCGAACCACATTTCCTCCCGGCCGACCGCCACGAACCCCGGGCCGCCGACGGTGACGTCCGCCATCACGTGTTGGGAGAGATCCGTCTCATCGGCCGGCTCCAGGGTTCCGGGCTCTCCAAACACCAGCTCGTCGTGCGCAACACGTGTCCATGCTGCCCCGTCCGGAGATGTCCATGCGGCGGCCTTCACGTCGCTTGGGCCCGCGACGGCCTCGGATCCCACTGCGACGAAAACGACATCGCCCGCGACAACAGCGTTGATCTGCTGATCGCCGGCACCGCCGAGCGCGTCGTCAGGCGACACGCGAGTCCAGCTGCTGCCGTCGGTTGACGTCCAGACGGTCGCGTCCCGATCGGCGCCGGTGTCGTCCCAGCCCGCGGCCACAAGCTGGTCGCCGGACCCGGCGACGGCCTCGGCCATGAGGAGCGTGCCCGGGCCTCCGAACACTCCATCTGTGCCGATCACCTGCGACCAGGCATCGCCCGCTCCAGCGGCATCTGTATCGGCCTGCGGCGGTTCCGCGGGTGCCGGCTCCGGCTGCGAGGGCACAGGATCGGCCGACGCGGCGGGCTCGGGTGACGGTGCCGGCTCTGATTGGGGCGCCGCCTCGTCCGAAGCCGGTGCCGACGGTGTGGCCTGTTCATCCGCACCGCAGGCTGCGCTGCCGAGGACAATCGCTGCTAGCAGCAGGAGTAGGAGTGTGAACCTGCGCGTGTATGTACGGGTACGAGTCATCGTTGCTCCTTCCGTAGATAGATGTCCGGCCCGGTATGGGCCTTTCAGCAGAGGCCGCGATCAGGTCGCGGCGCGTGTCAGCTCAGGGCGAGCTCCACACGGCCGCGCTGAAGTCGAACTGCGACCCACTGGCGCCGACCGCGACCACACCCGGGCCCCCAGGTGTCGCGGCAGTAATGACCTGACGGTCGCGTGCGGTGAAGGCGCCATCGGTATCGCGCGCAAGCATCCACTCGTTGCCGTCGGTCGAGATCCAGACCTCGGGGTCCAGTTCCCGGTCGACGAGACGCCAGCCGACGGCGATCAGGCCGGGGCCGCCGGCGGTGACGGACACGAGTGCGCGCTCCTCGACGCCAGCGCCAAGCATCCGCTCTTGCGGTAGGCGCTGCCACTGAATCCCGTCGTCCGAAACCCAGATCGCGGCGGTCGGGCCCCCCTTCGGCCCCGTGCCCACCGACAGGACACCCTCAGGGGTTACGGGTTGAACCTGATTGATCTCGCGCGCCGCATCCTCCGGGACCTCGATGCCGACGGCGACGAAGCCCGGGCCACCCGCGGTGACGTCGTTCATCTGAAAGAACGACGCGTCGTCGCCGAACTCATCTACGTGGGGCACACGTGACCACTGCTCGCCGTCTTCCGAGGTCCAGACCGCGGCGCTTAGCGCACGGTCCGAATCCGACTCGTAGCCGACTGCCACGAACCGTCCGCGGCTTTGAGTGACACCGGTCATCTCACGATCGGCTCCCGCGCCCGCGAAGATCGTTCGATGTTCCAGGAGACGGCTCCAGCTCGTGCCGTCGGCAGACGTCCATACGGCCGCCGAGATCTCGTCGCCACGGCGTACCGAGTCCGGCACCACGCCGAAGTTGAGGTGCTCGAATCCAACGGCTACGAATCCGTCTTCGCCCGCCGTGACGTCGGCTAGCACATGCCTCGAACTGAACGGTTCGTCGCCAGGGCCCAGCGGACCGGCCGGGCCGAGCACCGTGCCGTCGACCGGGACGCGTGACCACCGCTTGCCGTCGGACGACGTCCAGGCGAGCGGCCTGACGTCACCGGTGCGGCCGACGCGTTCAGTCCCTATGGCGACGAACCCAGCGCTGCTCGCAGTCACGGCGGTGATCTCCTGCTCGCCGCCGCCCCCGAGCGCTCGCTGGTTGGCCGGCGCGCGCTCCCACGTGCTTCCGTCGACCGACGTCCATACCGCGGCATCGCGGTCGGGCCCGAGTCGTCCCAACCCGCAGCCACCAGGAGGTCGGAGGCCGCGACGACGGCCTGCGCCATGAGTGACCCTGGGCCGCCGAACACGCCCTCTTCCGGAGGTACCTGCGCCCAAGCATCGCCGGTTCTGGCAGAAGCGCCGTCGTCGCCTGTGAGGAGAACGGCTGGGACAGCGGCGGCTAGTGCGATGATCGTGATGAGCGCCACCCCGACGGCGATGCGGCGCCCGCGGTGGCGCCGCCGCGGCGCGGTGACTGCGCGGCGGATGGCATCGGCGAGCTCAGCTCCGCTTTCGTAGCGCTCGCCGGGATCCTTGGCCAATGCCTTGTCAACGACGGCGTCGACGGTATCGGGGAGGGCTTGCTGGATGTCCGCGGGCGGTGGCGGCGCGTCTTCCAGGTGCGCGAACAGCACGGCCGACTCGCTTGGTCGCGGGAACGGAACTTGACCAGTAAGGCACTCGTATGCCATGCATCCAAGTGCGTAGACGTCGCTGGCTTGGTCGGCGTCCGCGCCTTCGATTTGCTCCGGGCTGACGTAGTCGATCGAGCCTGAGAGCAGGATGCTTTCCCGTGCAGCCTCAGCCGACGCGGACGACCTCGTGAGGCCGAAGTCGGCGAGGTAAACGTGCTCTCTCCGGGCCTCGCTTATCGCGACCAGCACGTTCGAGGGCTTGACGTCTCGGTGCACGAGCCCACGCTCGTGCGCGGCGTCGAGTCCACGCGCAGTCTGCGTCAGCAGTTCGACCGCCCTCTGGGGGTCGAGCGCGCCGTCCTTGCTCAGGATCTCCTTGAGGTCGGCGCCGTCCACGTAACGCATGACTATGAAGAGCGTGCCGTCGTCCGTCTGCCCAGCCTCGTAGATGGGAATGACATGCGGGTGGTCGATAGACGCAGCGAGCCGGCTCTCGAGCTGGAAGCGCTCGCGAAACGAGTTGTCGCCAGACAACTCAGGGGAAAGAAGCTTGAGCGCAACTTTGCGGCCCAACGCAAGATCCTCGGCCAGGTACACGGTGCCCATGCCACCGCGGCCGAGCAGTCGCTCGATCCGGTAGCCCGCGATCTTCGTCCCGATCCGCGTGTCGGCGCCGTCTTGGGCGGCCATCGTCTCACTCACGGTATGCCCTTTCTCTGTCATCTGCGACTCGTCGATCAAGAGCCTGACGATGGGACCTAAGCCCTCGCTAAGCGCCCAATAAGCGCTAGCCTGCGCCGTGGAACGCGGCCTGGAATTCGGGATCCTCGGCCCGGTCGAAGTGCGGCTCGCCGGTCAGCTGGTCGAGGTTCCGGGCGCAAGCCAGCGCGTGCTACTCGCTCGCCTCTTGCTCGACGCCGACCGCCTTATTTCGCGCGAACAACTTCTGGCCGATCTTTGGGTCTCACCGCCGTCGACCGGTCTCAGCGCTCTCTACCAGCGAATTGCGCAGCTGCGGCAAGCGCTCGAACAGGCCGGCGCTGGCCGAGACGTCGTCCAGACTCGCGGCACCGGCTACATCATCGAGCTCGGCGCGCACCGGCTCGATTTGCACCGGTTCGAGGACGCAGCCGGTGATGCTGACGAGGCGCTGGCGGCGGGCCGGCACGCTGACGCTGCGGCGTCGCTTCGCGAGGCGCTCGAGCTGTGGCGCGGCTCGCCGCTCGCCGAGTTCCCCGAGGCGCCGTTTGCGGCGGCGGCTGGCGCGCGACTCGAGGAATCGCGGCTGGCGGCGCTCGAGAAGCGGCTCGATGCCGACCTTGCGCTCGGGCACCACCTGAACGTGGTCGGGGAGCTCGAGGCGCTCGCCGCCGAGCACCCGTTCCGCGAGGGGTTTACGGCCAAGCTCATGCTGGCGCTGTACCGCGCCGGGCGACAGGCCGATGCGCTCGAGGCCTACCAGGACGTCCGGCAAGTCTTGGTGGAGGAGCTTGGCGTCGAGCCGACAGCCGAGCTTCAACATCTCGAACGGGCGATCCTTCAACAGGACCCGACCCTTGTGACTCCGGTCGAGGAAGATGCGTCAGCTGCGGAGCACGACGTACGGCCCGACTCGCCCGCGCGCTCGATCCTCGTCGTTCCCGACAACCGGAGCAATCTCGAGCAGCTCGTCGCGCTCGGCGAGCCGCTCACGCGCCGTCCTCCAAGAGAGCTGATCCTGACGGCTATCGCCGCCGCCGGCGACCAACTGGCGGAGATGAGCGCCCTGCTCGAGCGCGAGCGTGCAGCTCTCGTCGCGCGGCGGATTCCGGCCCGCGCGGCCGCGTTTACCTCCGAGGCCCGTGGCGCAGACATCGTGCGTTTCGCGAGCGAGCAGGACGTGGACGTGTTGCTCACCGACGCATCGGCGAGGATGCTCGCCGACGGCACGCTCTCAGCTGATCTCGAGCTTGTCCTGCGCGAGTCGTCGTGCCACGTTGCCGTCGTCGTCGGCGGTGAGCAGCGCGACTCGGAAAGCGCCAACGCGGAGGTCGTGCTCCCCTTCGGCGGGACGGAACACGACTGGGCCGCGCTCGACCTGAGCGCGCGTTTCGCCGCCAGCCGTGGTGCCCCTCTCACCCTGCTCGGCAGCGAGGCACGTCCGGAGGCAGGAAAGCGCGACGCGAGCCGGCTGCTCGCACGTGCGTCGATGATCGCTCAGCGCTCGAGCGGTGTCGCGGCGGCGCCGAAGCTCATCCCCCCAGGCGAGGAGGCGATCCTGGCCGCCAGCAGAAGCGCGGGTCTCCTGGTTGTCGGGCTATCCGAGCGATGGGCCGACGAGGGTCTCGGGGCCGCGAGACTTGCGCTTGCGCAGGACGCGCATCCGCCCATGCTGATCGTGCGCTGCGCATTTGGCGCCCATGGGATGGCCGCTCAGGACGAGTTCACGCGCTACACCTGGAGCCGAGCCGAGAACTCATGAGCAAGGATCGTGGCGCAACGTGAGAGGGGCCCCACGGTAGGGCCCCTCTCACGTTGTATGGCGATCAGTGGTCTATGGCGTAACGGTGACTTTCGTTTGGGTCATGTTGCCGCCGCGCATCATGAAGTTGAGGGTGTAGAGGCCGGGCTGGGTTCCCGGGTCGAACTGCACGGTCAGCCGCCCGGTCTGAGTGCCGGTTATGAACGCGTTGACGAGTACCGACGGGCCGGTCGAGCTAAGGCTCGTTCCGGACAGCGACGCTCCGCGGAGCGCGTTGATCTTGACCCAGCCGATTGTCCGGCCGTCGTTGACGAGGCGTGACCAGTGCTTGTTGATCGTCTCGAGCTCGACGCCAAGAAGCGCGTCCCTGTTCCAGCCCCAGAGGTAGAAGTCGTAGGCGAGCGGAAGCGTGCCCGCACTGACTGTTTGGTGCACCGTGTTAGGGAACGGTGGTGGCGGGTTGAAAACGCTGGTCGGGTAGATGCTTGGCCGCGGCTTGGGAATGATCTTGAGGATCCCATAGCCCGTCTCGACCTTTCCGCCCCGCGTAATCGTGACGTCCACCTTGTAGCGCCCGGGGGCTGGGTTCTTGAAGCCCAGGCCAATGATGTGGAGCTGCTTGACACCGGGTGCAGCCGGGGGATTCGGGACGATCGCCGTCTCTACCTCTACGGACATTGTGTTGAAGGCTGTGTCATAGCTGACTGCAGGAGCGATCGGGCTCTGCGGCCAACCACGCAGGAAGACGGCCGAGCTGCACGTAAGCACGGGCGGAGCACAGCCCGGTATCAGTGCCTTGCTGATCGGGAAGTTGACCGGGTCGACAAACTCGGTCCCGCCCGGCAGCTTCACGTCGACACGGTCGCCCGGCTCGAAGCTCATGCCCGGCGCGCTTGGTCTCTGATCGACCGCGAAGTTAATGACGAAATCGGTCTGTGCCCCTGCGACAACTCCGTCCGGCGACACGGGCGCCGGCACGATGGACTGCACCAAGCCTCCACGTTTGTGGGATCCGCCTCGCTTGTGGTGCGGGTGTGCGAGCGCCGCGGAGGCTGAGAGTGTCAGCATCACGACTCCCGCGATGAAAATGAGTGGAACGCGTTGCATCATTGGTGCTCCTCCCGTTCGGGGGTACGTCTGTTTGGAAACGCGACTCGGCGCCGAGGCTAAGCCGAGCCGATAAGCGCTCGATAACGGCCCGCCAAGCGCGACGGCTCCTGTACCAGGGCCGGCTTGCCCGCGCGCCGGCGGCGAGGGCCTCGGAACAGTCGAGGGCGCGCTCGCGCGCAGCTAGAGCACGGAATCGAGCATCTGGGCTTCTCGCGTGGCCGACTCGCCGGCGCTCGTATCGACCTTGCCGCCTCGGAATGCGGCGCTAGCTGGTGGTAATTGCCGCCTTCACCTTCTCGACGGTCGCGTCATCGAGCTCTGTGAGGCCGTGGGCGTCGGCCGCGTGCTGCGCGGCCTGGCGCATCACGTCGTCGATCGAGTCGCTCTCGACCTTTGCATCGCACCCTTCGACGATGTCTCCGCATTTGAGCGTGTACATCACAGCTCCTCTCGCTTGGATGCGCCGAACGTATCGATGCGGCCTTGGCGAGACCTTGCTGAGACATTGGTGCACTGTTGGTTTCGATCCGTCAGCCTCTAGGCTGCTCGCGTGGCTACGACGCGTACCCTCGCCACCAGCCTGGATCGGCTCGGAACCGAATCGGCGTTCGCGGTGCTCGCCCGCGCTCGCGCGCTTGAAGCCGAGGGCAAAGACGTCATCCACCTCGAGATCGGCGAGCCCGATTTCACGACGCCCAGGCACATCTCGGAGGCGGCGTTCGCCGCGATCGAGGCCGGCGAGACGGGCTACTGCCCGGCCGCGGGGCTCCCGGCTCTGCGTGAAGCGGCGGCGAGCTATCTCGCCGAGACGCGCAACGTCGCGCTCGACGCGCGCTCGATTCTGATCGCCAACGGGGCGAAGCCGTTCCTGTTCTTCACGGTGCTCGCGACGTGTGAGCCCGGCGACGAGGTCATCTACCCGGATCCCGGCTTCCCGATCTACGAGTCGGCGGTTCGCTACGCGGGCGCGACGCCAGTGCCCCTCCCGCTGCTCGAGGCGCGCGACTTCTCGTTCGCGCCAGCAGATCTGGCCGAACGCCTGACGGCCCGCACACGGCTGGTCATTCTCAACTCGCCGCACAACCCGACCGGGGGCGTCGCCGGGGGCACCGAGCTGGCCGAGGCCGCCCGTCTGATCGCAGAGAGCGAGGCCTGGGTGCTCTCGGACGAGGTGTACTCGCGCATGATCTACGACGGTGAGTTCGCAAGCATCGTGAGCGAGCAGGGCCTGCTCGAGCGCACCGTGCTGCTCGACGGACTGAGCAAGACCTACGCCATGACCGGTTGGCGCTGCGGGTTCGCCGCCGTGCCAGACGAGCTGCTCGATCCGCTCGAGCGCTTCTTCATCAACTCAACGTCGTGCGTTCCGCCGTTCGTGCAACGCGGCGCCGTCGCGGCGCTGACCGGGCCGCAGGACGAGGCCGAGGCAATGGTCGCCGAGTTTCGCGCTCGGCGCGACCTGGTCGTCGCCGGGCTCAATGAGCTGTCTGGTGTCTCCTGCCGCGAGCCAGGTGGCGCCTTCTACGCCTTCCCCAACGTCAGCCAGACCGGCATATCAGCCGACGTCCTGGCCAGCCGCCTGCTCGAGGAGGCCGGCGTGGCGCTCCTGTCGGGAACGGCGTTCGGCACTGTCGGCAAGGACAACCTGCGCGTCTCCTACGCCAACTCGGCCGACAACCTTCAGGCGGCGCTTGGCCGCGTGTCGAGCTTCCTCGAGGAGCTGTAGTGGCGGTGGCGGGCGCTCGCGTCCTCGTCACGCGCCGGATCTCTGGCTCGATCATCGCCAAGCTCGACGCGAGCTTCGATCTCGACCTGCATGACTCCGAAGACCCGCTCGGCGGCGACCAACTGCTGGAGCGCATCGGCGGCGCGGCCGGGGCGGTCACGATGGTCTCGGATCCCATCGACGCGGCGCTTCTCGATCAGGTCGCCGGCGACCTGCGGGTCGTCGCGAACTACGCGGTCGGCTTCGACAACATCGATGTTCCTGCTGCGACGACGCACGGCGTCGTCGTGACGAACACACCCGACGTCCTCAGCCAGGCCACCGCCGAGCTGACGCTCAGCATCATCCTCAGCCTCGTGCGAAGGGTGGCTGAAGGCGACCGGCTGCTGCGCGCCGCGACACCCTGGATCTGGTCGCCGACCTGGATGATCGGCACCGGCCTGTCCGGCCGCACGCTCGGCGTCGTCGGCCTGGGCCGCATCGGGAAGGAGGTGGCTCGTCTCGCGGAGGCCTTCGAGATGGATGTCATCTACACGAACCGATCGGAGGCGGCCGGCCTGCCGTACGAGGCGGTCAGCCTCGACGAGCTGCTCGCGCGGGCTGACGTGGTCTCGCTGCACTGTCCGCTCACTGAAGAGACGCATCACCTGATCGGCGCCGCAGAGCTCGCGTCGATGAAGGCCGACGCCGTGCTTGTGAACACGGCACGCGGCCCCGTAGTCGACGAGGACGCCCTCGTCGGGGTGCTCCGCGACCGAGCGATCGCCGGCGCCGCACTCGACGTGTTCGAGCGCGAGCCCGAGGTGCAGGCAGGCCTTCTTGAGCTCGACAACGTCGTCCTGACGCCGCACCTGGGGAGCGGTACGAGCGCGACTCGCGAGGCGATGGGGGACCTCGTAGTCGACGCGCTCACGGCCGTCCTGCTCGAGGGCCGCTGCCCGGCCAGCGCGCTGAACCCGGAGGCGATGCCGTAAGCGGCGTCACCCGCGCGCGACGAGCCGTAGGGCCGTCAGCACCGACCTCGAGCTTCACGTACTTGCGTCACCCGCGCGCGACGAGCCGTAGGTCACGATGCGGCGCGCGAGCTATCGTGAGTATGTATGAGCCGCTTCCTGCGGACACCAATCATCCCGCTGATCCTTATCGTTGCGGTCGTTTTCCTGGGGTTTCAGGCCTTTTCGCGCCCGTCCGAGAACGTCGCGGAGCTGACCTACAGCGAGATCGTCAACACAGTCGAGACCTCGCCGCAGCAGATCGAGGAGATCGTCTTCAAACCAAAGAGCCGTGGCCTCAAGGTCACCTTCGTCGACGAGTCGAAGGCCGACGTCAACTACGCCAGCGAAGAGGCCCAGATCGAGTTCCAGGGCCTGCTCGAGACACAGGGCATCGCGTTCGACTCCGAGGGAAGCGGCTCCAGTGCCTGGACGCCCCTCCTGTACATCCTCCCGTTCATTCTCTTCCTCGGGCTCTGGTTTTTCCTGATCTCGCGGATGCAGGGCGGCGGCTCGAAGGTGATGAGCTTCGGCAAGTCGAAGGCGCGGCGCATGACGGCGGACTCGCCCAAGGTCACGTTTGTCGACGTCGCCGGTGCGACCGAGGCCGTCGAGGAGCTCTCTGAGATCAAGGAGTTCCTCGAGAACCCGCGCAAGTTCCAGGCGCTTGGAGCGCGCATTCCGAAGGGCGTCCTGCTCTACGGACCGCCCGGTACGGGGAAGACGTTGCTGGCCCGTGCGATCGCGGGTGAGGCGGGCGTCCCGTTCTTCTCGATCTCGGGCAGCGACTTCGTCGAGATGTTCGTCGGCGTCGGCGCCTCGCGCGTACGCGACCTCTTCGAGCAGGCCAAGCAGGCCTCGCCGTGCATCGTGTTCATGGACGAGATCGACGCTGTCGGCCGCCATCGCGGCGCAGGACTCGGCGGTGGCCACGACGAGCGCGAGCAGACGCTCAACCAGCTGCTCGTCGAGATGGACGGCTTCGAGCTGAAGGACAACATCATCCTCGTCGCCGCCACGAACCGGCCCGACATTCTCGATCCCGCGCTGCTCAGGCCAGGCCGTTTCGACCGCCAGGTCGTCGTCGACCGACCCGACCGCGCCGGGCGCGCGGCAATCCTCGAGGTTCACGCACGTGGGAAGCCGCTCGACGACGAGGTCGATCTCGACACGATCGCCTCGGGCACTCCCGGGTTCACGGGCGCTGATCTCGCGAACCTGCTCAACGAGGCGGCCCTGCTCGCCGCACGCAAGGGCGAGAAGACGGTCGGCACGACCGAGCTCGAGGAGGGCGTCATGCGCGTGATCGCCGGGCCCGAGAAGCGCACCCGCATCTTGAGCGAGCACGAGCGCAAAGTGACCGCCTACCACGAGATGGGCCACGCGTTCGTCGGCCATTTCCTCGACGACACCGATCCCGTGCACAAGGTCTCGGTGGTCAGCCGCGGCCAGGCGCTCGGCTACACGATCAGCCTGCCGACCGAGGATCGCTTCCTCGAGACGCGGGCCGCGCTGATGGCCGGCCTGGCGATGACGCTCGGCGGTCGAGCGGCCGAACAGCTGGTCTTCCACGAGCTGACAACCGGGGCTGCAAACGACCTCGAGAAGGTCACCGCAACGGCCAAGCAGATGATCATGCGCTACGGCATGAGCGAGAAGCTCGGGCCGCGCACGCTCGGCCACAGCGCAGAGATGCCCTTTCTCGGCCGTGACATGGGAGCCGAGCCCGACTACTCGGACGAGATCGCCCGCGAGATCGACGATGAGATCCACAGGATCGTCGAAGAGGCGCACGACCGGGCCATGAAGGTGCTCCGCGAGCGCGAGGATGACCTCCACCTGCTGAGCGCGCTGCTGATCGAGCACGAGACCATCGAGCGTGACGAGTTCGAGCGCCTGCTCGCCGGGGAGTCGGCCGACAGCGTCTTTGCCCCGCCTCCGGTCGAGGACGACGAACCGGACGCGGCCCCCGAGTCGGCCGACAAGCCCGAGCCCGGGATACGGCCGCAGCCGTTCCCGATTCCGGGAACGCTGTCGCAGCCGCCGCCGGAAGGGCAGGCGACGTGAGGCATCAAGGCGCCAACGTGCACGAGCTTGCTCGCATCGAGATGCTCGCAGGCCTTCCCGGTGAGACGCTCGCAGGGCTCGCCGAGCGGATGGAGCGGCATGCGCTGGCGCCCGGTGAGCGTTGCGACGTCGCAGAAGATCTGGTCGCTGTCCTGAACGGCCTTGCTCATGCGACCGACGCAGATGGCGATCGCACGACGGCCGAGCCGGGGTCTGTTCTCGCCGAGAATGCCGTCACATTGCGGGCGATGACGCCCGTGACGCTTGCCCGTTGCTCGCGCGAGGTCTACGGCGAGCTCGTTGGCGCGCCCGCCGACGCCGGCTCAGGCTGAGAAGAACTCACCAAGTAGCCGGGCGACCTCGGCGGGTCGCTCCTCGGCGAGGAAGTGGCCGGCATCGAGGCCCTGGCCCGTGACGTCGTCGGCCCGCGTTCGCCAGACGGGAAGGAGGTCTCCCGGCTTTGCGCGGGTGCCCCAGAGGACGAGCACGGGGCAGCCGAGCTTCTGGTCGCGGTCGGCCGCGTCGTGCTCGAGGTCGATCGTCGCGCCGGCCCGGTAGTCCTCGCAGGTTGCGTGGATCATCGCCGGGTCAGAGAACGCCCGCTCGTACTCGGCCAGTGCCTCGGGTGCGAAGAACGCGTCCTCGCCAGCGCTCCAGGCCTTCAGGTGCCAGCGAAGGAAGAACACTGGGTCGCCGCCGATCAGCCGCTCGGGAAGAGCGACCGGCTGGCTGAGGAAGAACCAGTGGTACGTCGCCATTGCGACGTTCTTGTCGACTGACTCGAAGACCTCGAGGGTCGGAACGATGTCGAGGAATGCGACGCGCTCGACCTCATCGGGATGGTCGAGCGCGAGGCGGTGCGCCACGCGGCCGCCGCGGTCGTGCCCTGCCACCGCGAAGCGCTCGAAGCCGAGCGCGCGCATGACGTCGACCATGTCCTGGGCAAGGGCGCGCTTCGAGTAGGTCGCGTGCTGCTTGTCTCCCGCGGGCTTCGAGCTCGCGCCGTAGCCGCGCAGATCCGGGCAGACGACGGTGTGGCTCGCGGCGAGTGCTGGTGCGACGGCGTGCCACATGACGTGTGTCTGCGGATAGCCGTGGAGCAGCAAGACGGGCGCGCCCGCACCATCTGAGGCAACGCTGATCTCGGCTGCACCGGTGTCGATCGTCGTGCGCGCGAAGCCGTTGAGCACGGGCGCCAGCTTAGACCGCTCGGGCCGGTCCAGCCCCATCGCCACCGAACCGGAGAGGCCCCGCGGCGATGGTTACTGGGCTTGCTTCCGGTCCCGGCTCGGAAGCGTCGAGGAGGGAGAAGATATGCTGGCCGGCTATGCCGTCAACCCCGGGACTACCGTTGGTCACCGGCCGGCACGCGGAAATTTCGCCGCTGGCGCGACCACTCCTTCTTCAGTCCGGAGCGAGCTTCAGGGAACCCAGCGATCGCCACGTGGCGTCAGCTGGAGCTCGTGTGTCCACGCTCGCTCGCTCTGGCCGGCGAGGTACGCGACCGCCTCGGCCACATCCTCCTCAGTTGTCGAGAGGATCGGATCCTTGCCTTTGAGGCGCTCGGCGGTCTTCGGGCTCTCGATCGTCGCGTCGACGATCAGGAGGGCGACGTGGACGCCGTGCTCGCGCAGCTCGCTGGCGGCGGCCTGGATCATCCCGCGCGTGGCGAACGCGCCTGCGGCCCAGGGCGCAAGGCCGCTCATTCCGCGGCGCGAGGAGCCGCCTGTCACCTGGATGTAGGTGCCGCTGCCCTGCTCCCGCATGACGCGCCCCGCGGTCGTGAGAACGGTGAACAGGGCGGGAAGGAGGTCGTGCGAATACGACTCGAGCGCGGCCGGCTCAAGCTCGGCGATGCTGCCGCGGCTGAGCCCGCCGCCGCCGCGAGACGGGCTGATCGCGGTGACGACGAGATCGAGCTGCCCGAATTCCTTGGTTGCCGCCTCGAATGTGCGCGAGACGTCGGCTGCGTTGCCGGCGTCGGCCTGCAGCGTCACGACGTCTGGCAGTTCGGACTTGACGCGCGCCAGCGATTCTTCGCCGCGCGAGGCGACCGCGACCCGATGGCCGCGCCCAATCAGGTCAGCCGCGATTGCGCGGCCAAGGTTGCGCGCGCCGAAGACGACTGCCGAGGACACACCACGATCCTAGGTGCGCGCGCTACACGGCGCTACCATCCGAGCGGAAGCGGCGCCGTGGCCGAGAGGTTAGGCAGGGGCCTGCAAAGCCCTCTACACCAGTTCGAATCTGGTCGGCGCCTTGTCCAGCGCCTGACGTGACACAGACGCAGTCGGTCAAGTTGGCGCCGTCCCGTGCCGACGAAGGGGGGATGCTTGGAAGGGCTTCCCGCTCAGGAGTGCCAACCGAGGGGCGACTATGCCCCTCACGGGCCACTCGCGGCAACGGAAAGGCGCACTGATGTCCGAGGTCGGTACGATCGATGCTCTCCTGGTCCACGGCCCGCGGGGCCGAAGCGTCGTCGCCGCGAGGGTGACGCGCGGTCTCGAAGCCGTCGTCGAGTCGGTGGCCACGGTTCCCGCCGCAGTCGAGCTCCTTCGATCTCGTCCTCGCGGCTTCGAGACAATCATCGTTGACCTCGTCGCAGGCGGCGATATCGACGTGCCCGAGCTCGAGCTGATCGCGGACGCGTCGGGGTCGGCGTCGTTGGCGGTGATCGGCGAATCGTCCGACCCGGCGATCGAGGCGGTTGTGGCCGCAGCAGCCGACGCTCGGATCCCCCGGTCGGCACCCTCGACCGTCGGCAACCTTTTCGACGTCATGTCGCGCGCCGGCACGACGGCCGTGCCGAGATCAGCGCCTGACGACGCGACACCCGGCTCCGCCAGCGACATCTACCGGACCATCGTCGAGACGAGCATCGACGCGATGTGGATGGGTGGCCTCGAAGGCACGATTCTGTTCGCGAACGCGCGCATGGCCGAGATCCTCGGCCTCGACCCGGCCGCACTCGAGAGGCGCAACATCCTCGAGTTCATCGCGCCCTCGCTCGAGCTCCGAGCAAAAGCTGGGTTCCTGCGCCGTCGCGTCGGGCTAAGCGACGTCTACGACCTCTGCCTCTGTACGGACGGCGGCGACGACAGGTGGATGCTCTCGACGATCACGCCGTTTCGCGACGCAAAGGACGTACCAATCGCGGTGATCAGTAGCCTCACGGACATCTCCGAGCAGCGCATGCTGCGGCGCCAGCTCGCTCAGTCGAGGAGGATGGAATCGATCGGACGGCTCGCTGGCGGCGTTGCCCACGACTTCAACAACCTGCTGACACTGATTGGCGGCTATGCAACTGTCCTTCGCGGAAGTCTCAAGGAGGGATCGGCGGAGCTGGAGCACGCATGCGAGATCGAGCGAGCGGCGCAGCAAGCGTCGGCGCTGACCCGTCAGCTGCTCACGTTCAGCCGCCAAGAGGCACACGATGCGCGGCTCCTTGATCTGAACGAGCTCGTACGCACACTCGAGACCATGCTGCGGAGCCTCTTGACAGAAGAGGTCGAGCTCGTGCTGCGCCTCGATGCCAAGCCCGGAGCGGTGCTCGCCGACGTTTCTCAGCTCGAGCAGATCGTGACGAATCTCTGCCTCAACGCGCGTGACGCAATGCCGGACGGCGGCGTGGTCAGCATCGAGACGGAAACGGTTGCGCTCACGAATCGGGCTGACGGGCTGCTTGGATCAGGCGACCCCGGACACTACGTACGGATGACCGTGACCGACGCAGGGACCGGGATGGACGAGGCCACGCGTCAGCAGATGTTTGATCCGTTCTTCACCACCAAAGCACCAGACAAGGGCACGGGTCTCGGGCTGTCGACCGTGTACGGGATCGTCGAGGACCACGACGGGCTCATCTCCGTCGAGAGTCAGCAAGATCGGGGCACGAGTATTGGCATCCACCTGCCGTGCGCTGCGTCTCGGGACGAGGCGGAAACGGCCGAGCGCCAAGACGGATCGGCCAGCACGACGGTCTTGTTGATCGAGGATAACGATGCTGTGCGTGCGCTCGGCCAGCGGATCCTTGCCGATGCCGGATACGAGGTTCTCGAGGCTAGGGTTGCGAGCGAAGCGCTCGAGCACGCCGATCGGCACGGCCCCTCTATTGACCTTGTGATTAGCGACAGCGTGATCCCTGGCACGCAGGGCGTGGCGCTCGTCGATCAGATCTCACAGCATGTTCCGGACCTACCGGTCGTGTACGTCTCTGGCTCTGCAGAAGAAGCCGTCCTCGGTAGCGGCGGGCGCAGGGAGAAGTCGATCTTTCTCGCCAAGCCGTTTAGCCCTGACGACTTGCTCAGCGCCGCGGGCTCGTTACTCGAGAAACGCTAGCGGCAGGGCGCTGTGAGGGGCCACCCTGGCTGTCCAGCATCCGACGAGATCGTGAGCCCGACACCTCGGGGCTAGACTCGCGGCGGAGGTGAACTCCCGCTTCGTGGCGCGCCTAATTGCACCCACCGTCCTCGTGCTCCTGGCTCTCGCCGCGTGTGGCGGCGACCGCCCGCCGACGATCGAGGAACTCGGCCGCGACGTTCAGGAGCGCACCCTGGGCGAGTTCAACGACGGCTTTCGCGCCGCGTGCCAGAGCCGCGGTCTTGGGCGCTTCACGGGCGGTCTCGGCGACGACGTCTGCGAGTGCGCTCTGCGCGTGCAGGTCGCCGAGGACGAGCTCGTTCCGTTCCGCAAGAGGACGGCGGAATCGACTTGCCGGACGCGGTCGAGGAACGCTCCCTGGACGCGTGCCTGGGCGAAGACGCTCCGTAGTAGCAGCGGTGCTCGGTAGCGCTGTCTGTCCTGCGCTAGCAGTCCGGGCAGGAGGCACGGGTTGAACCGCGAAGGGGAAGCGACTACAGCTCTCACATGCACCTCGAGCCCGTTGAGATCCAGCACGTCAAGCTTCGCCGCAGCCTGATCGGCTACGATCGGCCTGCGATTCCTGCGAGAGCCCGTCTGTCTAGGCTTGCAGCGGCTGCGAGCCGCGATGGCGAACCCGAGCACACATAGCGCAAGCGACGCAGCCGGGCCCACGCCAGATAGCGCGATCGCCGCCCTGCGCACGGCGCTCGCCGCCGGCGAGCACTCTGCGGTGCAGCTCGTCGAGGAGACCTACGCACGGATCGACGCTCGCAACCCGGAGCTCAACGCCTTCGTCACGACATGCGACGAGCGCCTTCGTCACGACATGCGACGAGCGCGCGCGAAGCCGCCGCGGCCGCCGACGAGCGCCGGCGACGGGGCGAGGCGAAGCCGCTCGACGGTGTCCCGTTCGCGGTCAAGGACGTCATCCCGGTTGCAAACGTGCGCATGACGGCGGGGAGCAGGCTCTACGCCGATCACGTGGCCAGAGAGACGGCGCCTGCGATCGCGCGCCTTGAGGCGGCTGGCGCCGTCATCGTCGGCAAGACCAACTGCCCGGAGTTTGCGCTCGACCCGCATACCGAGAACGATCTCTTCGGTCTGACCAGGAACCCGCTCGACGCGAACCGGACACCCGGGGGATCGAGCGGAGGCGATGCCGCCGCCGTTGCGGCAGGCCTTGTGCCCTTCGGAATCGGGTCGGACTACGGCGGGTCGGTGCGCTGGCCGGCGCAATGCACGCGGACTGTCGGGTTTCGACCGACCTGCGGACTCGTCTCGGCCGCCGGTCTCTTCCCATTCCTCGTCGACGGCGTTCCTGCCGCGCCCAACTCGGCGTCGTTCCTCGGTCGTGTCATGACCATGGGCCCGATCGCCGGCACGGTCGCCGACGCCTGGGCGGTCCTCTCGGTGCTCGCCGGTCCCGACGGAATCGACCCACACGTTGGTCCCGTCTACCCCGCGGACGCGGCCGCCGTCGACGTGACCGCACTCCCGTGTGCCTGGGCACCGAGCGACGGAAGCACTGCCACCGACGATGCCGTCGCAGCGGCAGTTGCGACCGCTGCGGCCGCGCTCGAGAGCCTCGACATGCGCGTCGTCGAGCAACGTCCACCCTCGCTCGAAGAGTGCGAGGCGATCTACGCCGCGTACCGCACCGCCGACGGGCTCGCCCTGCTCCGCGACCTCGCTGCCGGGCGCGAAGAGCTGCTCACCAGGAACATGCGCACCTGGTTCGAGCGGGTCGATGACGCGAGCGTCAGCGAGTTCCAGGCGATCGCGGGTACGCGTGATCGGGTCAGGGCGGCCGTGATGGCGTTCATGGATGAGTGGCCGATCCTGATGCTGCCGGTCGCGAACGGCCCCGCTTTCGAGCTCGGCACGGCTGACTTCGACGAGCGGTTTCGGCTGCTGACGCCGTGTCGTGCCGTGACCCTGCTCGGCTTCCCGTCGTGCTCGGTTCCTGTCACGACGACCGCCGACGGGCTCGGGCTGTCCGTACAGATCGTCGGACGTCCCTTCCACGACCACGAGGTCGCCGCCGTCGCGATGGCCCTCGAAACGGCGCTCGATGGCTGAGCTGCGGACGCGTCGCGAGGGCGGCATCGCGACCGTCACCATCAGTCAGCCGGCACGGATGAACGCGCTGACGAGCGCGATGTGGGAAGCACTCCCACAGGCTCTTCAGAGCCTCGCCGGCGACCCAGAGACGCGCGTCCTTGTCATCGAGGGAGACGGACAGGCCGCGTTCTCCGCTGGCGCTGACATCTCGGAGTTCGGCGAGCGCCGTACGAGCGTCGACGACGCAGAGCGCTACAGCCTCACTGTCAGCGCAGGCCTGCGCGAGCTGATCGGGCTCCGGATCCCCACCATCGCTCGCATCCACGGCGTCTGCTCTGGCGGTGGCGCCGCGATCGCGCTCGCCTGCCAGCTTCGCTTCGCGAGCGACGCACTGCAGTTCGCGATTCGCGCGGCTCGGCTCGGCATCGTCTACGAGCTCGAGGCGGTCGAGCAGCTCGTCCTGGTGGCGGGGCAGTCGGTCGCCTACGACCTCCTGAGCTCGGGTCGCACCGTCGGAGCTGTCGAGGCGAAGAGCCTGGGCCTGGTCAACGAGGTGGTGCCCGCAGATTCGCTCGAGTCGCATGTCGACGAGTACGCGGCTGGCCTTGCCGCCAACGCGCGTCTGCCGATCGAGGGTGCGATCACGGCGATAGCCGCAGCTCGCGATTCCGGCGACGCAGCGCTGCGTCGGCACGTGCAGGAGCTCCAGCGCGAGGCCATCGAGAGCGCCGACTACGCCGAGGGCGTGCGCGCGTTCATCGAGAAACGTGCGCCCCGCTTCGGCGCCCGCTAGCGACGATGCAGAGCCTCGATCACCTTCGTGTCGTCGACATGTCGCAGGTCATGGCCGGTCCCTTCTGCGCGATGCTGCTCGCCGACCACGGCGCCGACGTCGTCAAGGTCGAGCCGATCGGGGTCGGCGACGCGACGCGCCAGGGGCTCGGAAGGGTGCAGCCGTGGGGCGAGTCGGCCGCGTTTCTGGCGGTCAATCGCAACAAGCGAAGCATCGCCGTCGACCTCAAGACCGACGCGGGGCCTGCGGTGCTCCAGCGCCTCGCTGCCGGTGCGGACGCTCTCGTCGAGAGCTACCGGCCCGGGACGGCAGCGAGGCTTGGCGTCGGCTACGAGGACCTCGCCGCGATCAACTCCCGGCTCGTGTACGCGTCGATCTCCGGCTTCGGCGCTACCGGCCCTTACGCGGAGCGCGGCGGTTACGACATCATCACCCAGGGAATGAGCGGGATCATGAGCGTGACCGGCGAGCCGGGGGGCACCCCGGCCAAGGCAGGCGTTCCCCTTACCGACGTCGGGGCCGGAATGCTCTGCGCGTTCGGAATTCTCGCGGCGCTTGCTGCTCGTGAGCACACGGGCCGCGGCCAGCTCGTCGACACGAGCCTCTACGAGGCCGGCCTGTCCTACGCCGGCTGGGAGTCGACTCAGCTGTGGGCCGAGGGACAGACGCCAGGGCCCCTCGGCTCTGCCCATCGGATGAGCGCCCCGTACCAGGCAATCCGAGCAGCCGATGGCCACTTCACGATCGGAGCGTTTACCGATCGTCTCTGGCAGGCGGCCGCCCCGGTGTTCGCGCATCCGGAGTGGCTTGACGATCCGCGATTCGCGACCGCAACCGAGCGTCTCGTCAATCGAGAGGACCTGATCGGGGAGATGGAGGCGGTTACCCGGACCGAGCCGGTTGCACACTGGCTCGAGCGCTTGCACGAGGCCGGCGTACCGGCCGGGCCTGTGAGCACGTACGCGGAAGCCCTGGACGACGAGCACACGCTCGCCCGCGAGATGGTCGTCGAGACCGAGCACGCTGACGCAGGCACGATCAAGATGCTCGGCATCCCGGTCAAGCTCTCGGACACGCCAGGCGCGGTTCGCCGGCCGCCGCCGAGGCTCGGCGAGCACACCGAGGAGATCCTGGGCGAACTTGGTTACGGTACCGGCGAGATCGCCGAGCTCCGCGACGCGGGGGCGGTCGCCACCGCGGGAGCCCCTTCCTAGACGGCCCGCCTGACGCCGATCTGCGATGCCCAGCCCTCTCTTCCCACCACTTGTCGACCCGCCCGCAGGGCTGGCGCTGGAGTTCCCGAGCGCCTCGTTGAGTTACGCGGAACTGGCCGGCGCTGTCGCGGCGACCGCGACGCAGCTCGCAGATCGCGCGCGGGTAGCCGTCTTCGCCGAGTCCCGGATCGAGACCGCGGTCGGCATCCTCGCTGCGCTCGTGTCGGGCACCGTCGTGGTGCCGATAAACCCGAAATCGGGAAGCCGTGAGCTCGAGCACTTCGTCACCGACAGCGAGCCCGAGGCGATCCTCGCCGCCGCCGACACCGAGCTCCCGGCCGAGCTCGGGGCAGCCGTGCGGCTCGACATCGACGTGGCTGCGCGCGCGGAGCCGGCGTTCGCGCCCGAACTCGACCCCGAGGCGCCCGCGCTGATCCTCTACACGTCCGGGACGACCGGCCCGCCCAAGGGCGCCGTCCTTCCCCGCAGGGCGATCGCTAGCAACATCGACGCCCTCGCCGAGGTCTGGCGCTGGACGAGTGCCGACGTGCTCGTCCATGGGCTGCCGCTCTTTCATGCGCACGGCCTCGTTCTCGGCACGCTCGGCCCAGTCCGGCTCGGCGCGCGGCTGCGACACCTCGGTCGCTTTACGCCGGAGGCCGTCGCGGAGGGCATCGCGGGCGACGGAACCATGCTCTTCGCTGTCCCGACGATGTACAACCGCCTTGCTTCCGCCGCCGAGGAGTCGCCGGAGCTGGCGCGCGCCCTCGCCCAGGCCCGCGTCCTCGTCTCGGGCTCGGCCGCCCTACCGGCGCGTGAGCACCGCCGGATCGAGGAGATCTGCGACCAGCAGGTCGTCGAGCGCTACGGCCTCACCGAGACGCTGATGAACTGCGCGATCGCCGTCGACGGCGAGAAGCGACCCGGCTACGTCGGCCCGGCGCTGCCCGGCGTCGACGTTCGGCTCGTCGATGACGACGGTGCGCCGATACCAGCAGAGGACTCGACCACGATCGGCGAGGTTCACGTGCGCGGACCCAACCTCTTCACCGGGTACCTGAACCGCCCGGGCGCGACGGACGAGACGCTCGTCGACGGGTGGTTCAAGACCGGTGATCTCGCCACCCGCGACCCCGACGGCTACGTGAAGCTCGTCGGCCGACGCGCCACCGACTTGATCAAGACCGGCGGCTACAAGGTGGGTGCCGGCGAGGTCGAGGGAGCGCTGCTCGAGCACCCGGCGGTCGCCGAGGCAGCCGTCCTCGGTGAGGAGGACGATGACCTTGGCGAGCGGATCGTCGCCTGCATCGTTGCGCGTCCGGGCCTCGACGTCGACGCTGCGCAACTCGCCGATCACGTCGCCGCATTGCTGACGCCGCATAAGCGACCGCGCCGCACCGTGTTCCTCGAAGAGCTTCCGCGCAACGCGATGGGCAAGGTCGTCAAGCCGTCACTCCGAGAGCTGCTCTAGCTAAGCTCCCCGCGTGTCCATCAGCGTTCTGCACACCAACCAGGGCGCGATCACCGTCGAGCTGCTGGACGACGATGCGCCCGAGACCGTGGCCAACTTCACGCGCCTGGCGGGTGACGGCTTCTACGACGGTCTTAGCTTCCACCGCATCATCTCGGACTTCATGATCCAGGGCGGCTGCCCAACGGGCGACGGCACCGGTGGCCCGGGCTACAAGTTCGACGACGAGCAGAACGGGTACAAGATCATCCGCGGCGCGCTCGCCATGGCAAACGCGGGGCCGAACACCAACGGCAGCCAGTTCTTCATCGTGACCGCCGAAGCGTGCCCTTGGCTCGACGGCAAGCACACCGTCTTCGGCCACGTCACAGCCGGCATGAAAGCCGTCGAGGCGATCGAGGCCGTCGAGACCGACGGCGGAGACCGACCCATCGAGCCCGTGATCCTCGAGCGGGTCGAGCTTCAGCAGCCCGAGTAGCGACCCCAGCGCGATGGCTGCCCGCGTCATGGACGGGAAGGCTCTCGCGGCGAAGGTTCGCAGCCAGGTAGCAGGAGACGTCGCCGCGCTCGGCGAGCCGGTGGCGCTTGCGACGGTCCTCGTGGGCGATGACCCGGCGTCGGCCGTATACGTTCGCAACAAGCGCAAGGCATGTGCCGAGGCCGGCATCGAGTCGATCCACCACGAGCTCGGCGTCGACACCAGCGAGGCCGAGCTCCTCGGCCTGGTCGGGGAGCTCAACGATGACCCGTCCGTGACGGGAATTCTCGTCCAGCTTCCGTTGCCCGAGCAGATCGACGAGTCGGCGGTGATCCGCGCGATCGCGCCGCGCAAGGACGTCGACGGCTTCCATCCGTCGAACGCGGGCCAGCTGCTGCAGGGAGAGCCGACGCTCGTGTCGGCAACGCCGGCGGGAATCATGGAGCTGCTCGCCGAGTACGACGTCGAGCTCGAGGGTGCGACGGCCGTGGTGGTCGGGCGCTCGAACATCGTGGGGAAGCCTGTCGCGCTCCTTTTGCTCGGCGCGCATGCGACGGTCACGCTCTGTCACAGCCGCACACGCGAACTCGGAGAGGTGACGCGTCGCGCCGACGTGCTGGTGGCCGCCCTCGGCCGAGCCGAGGCGATCTCCGCCGACATGGTGAAGCCCGGTGCGGCGGTGATCGACGTCGGCATCAACCGCGTCGACGACCGTCTCGTCGGCGACGTGGCGGCCGACGCCTCCGAGGTCGCGGGATTGCTGACGCCTGTCCCGGGCGGGGTCGGGCCGATGACGATTGCATCGCTGCTCCAGAACACGGTCAAGGCCGCGCGGTTCCAGCTCGGCGTGGCCGAGGCGCCCCGGGGCTGGGGCTAACCTTTATCCACGCCATCGTGGAATTAACCATCTAGCCATGTCGATCGGCCGCGACGACGTGCTCCACATCGCCCGGCTCGCCCGCCTCGCAGTGCCCGAGGACGAGCTGCCGACACTCGAGTCGCAGCTCGTTGCGATTCTCGAGGCCGTCAGCAAGGTCTCTGAGCTCGACCTGGCGGACGTCGAGCCGATGTCGCACCCACTCGACCTGGTCAACGTCTGGGACGACGATGAGCCGCGACCCTCGCTGTCGCGTGAAGCAGCGCTCGAGAACGCACCCGACCCGCACGACGGACTGTTCCGCGTCCCGGCTGTCGGCGAGTGAGCCTCGATACCCTCTCACTGACCGCCGAGAAGGCTCAGGCGCTGCTCGACTCGGGCGAGGCGTCGAGCGACGAGCTGGTCGGTGCCTATCGAGCCGCGATTGCCGAGCGGGACGGCGAGCTGCACGCGTACCTGCGCCTCGCCGACGAAGCGACCGAGGCGGGCGCCAGCGGCGTGCCGATCGCTGTCAAGGACTGCATCGGAACGCAGGGCCTCGAGACGACGGCGGCCTCGAAGATCCTCGCCGGTTACACGCCCGTGTACGACGCCACCGTGGTCGAGCGCTGCCGCGGCGCGGGCATGCCGGTGCTTGGAAAGACGAACCTCGACGAGTTCGCCATGGGCTCGAGCACCGAGAACTCGGCCTACGGGCCCTCGCACAATCCCTGGGATCCAGAGCGGGTTCCCGGCGGCTCCTCGGGTGGCTCGGCCGCCGCAGTCGCGGGAGGCCTCGCACCCTGGGCGCTGGGCTCGGACACAGGCGGCTCGATCAAGCAGCCCGCCGCGCTCTGCGGTCTCGTCGGCCTGAGACCGACCTACGGCACCGTCTCGCGCTACGGCGTCATCGCCTTCGCGTCGAGTCTTGATCAGGTGGGCCCGATGACCAAGACCGTGCGCGACTGCGCGCTCCTCTACGGCGTGCTCGCCGGGCGCGACCCGAACGACTCGACCATGGTCGAGCTGCCCGAGCCGGTCGCGATTCCCGAGGGCGACTCGCTCGCCGGGATGCGGCTCGGCGTACCGCGCGAGCTCAACCAGGCCGAGGGCATCGAGCCCGGCGTGACAGCGGCCGTCGAAGCGGCCGTCGAGCAGGCCGAAAGCCTCGGCGCCGAGGTCGAGGAGACGAGCCTGCCGCGCTCGGTCGACTACGGCCTCGCCTGCTACTACCTGATCGCCCCGGCCGAGGCCTCGGCAAACCTCGCGCGCTACGACGGCGTCCGCTACGGACACAGGGTCGACGACGCCAGCGACCTGACCGACATGTACGAGCGCTCGCGCTGGAGCGGCTTCGGCCCCGAGCCACGGCGACGGATCATGCTCGGCACCTACGCGCTCTCGGCTGGCTACTACGACGCCTACTACGGACAGGCCCAGCGCGTGCGCACGCTGATCCGCAGCGAGCACGCCGAGGCCTTCGAGCGCTTCGACGCGCTGCTCTCGCCGACGTCACCGACCGTCGCCTTCCCGCTCGGCGCGCGCACTGCGGACCCGATCGCCATGTACGTCTCCGACCTGCTGACGATCCCCTCCTGCATGGCCGGCTTGCCCGGGCTCTCGATCCCCTGTGGGCTGTCAGAAGGCCTTCCCGTCGGTCTGCAAATCGTTGGGCCGCAGTTCTCCGAGAACACGCTGTTCACGATCGGCCACGCGCTCGAGCAGGCACTCGCCTTCGATTTCGTCCCAGAGCGACTGCGGTGAGGGGCGCTCGCACCTCTGGCGGCGCGGCGTGCGCACGCCAGCCGGGCGCCGAGAGGGAGGCACATCGATGAGCGCGTGGCAACCCGTCATCGGCCTCGAGATCCACGTGCAGCTGAAGACGCGCACCAAGATGTTCTGCCGCTGCGAGAACGTCTGGAGCGCCGATGAGAACACGCGCACCTGCCCGGTGTGCCTCGCCCACCCCGGCGCGCTGCCCGTGCTGAACCGAACGGCGATCGAATGGGCCATCCGCCTCGGGCACTCGCTCGGCTGCACGATCGCGAGCCGCTCGCTATTCCACCGCAAGAACTACTTCTACCCCGATCTTCCCAAGGGCTACCAGATCTCGCAGTACGACAGCCCGATCTGCGAGGGTGGACGCGTCGTGGTTCCACGGGAAGACGGCGCGTTCGAGGTCGGGATCACGCGCGCCCATCTCGAGGAAGACGCCGCCAAGACCGTGCACGTCGGCGGAGCCCAGGGGCGCATCGCCGGAGCCGAGACCTCGCTCGTCGATTTCAACCGCGGCGGGACGCCACTCGTCGAGATCGTCACCGAGCCCGACCTGCACGACGTCGAGGATGCGAAGGCCTTCCTCCAGCTCCTGCGCCAGACCGTCGTCGAACTCGGAATCTCGGACGCCGAGATGGAGAAGGGCTCGCTTCGTTGCGACGCCAACGTCTCGGTTCGTGAAGTTGGCGAGACCGGCTTCCGCACGAAGACCGAGCTCAAGAACATGAACTCGTTCACGTTCGTCGCCCGCGGGATCGAGGCCGAGATCGAACGCCAGATCGCGATCTACGAGGCCGGCGATGAGCTCGACCAGGAGACGCTCCATTTCGATCCCCAGTCGGGCACGCTCTCCACGCTTCGCTCGAAGGAGGAGGCCCACGACTACCGCTACTTCCCCGAGCCTGACCTGGTGGCGATCGAGCCCGAGGCCGCGGTCGTCGCTTCGATCGCGGCCGAGCTGCCCGAGCTGCCCGCCGCTCGGCTCGGGCGGATCCGCGCCGACTACGGGTTGTCCTACTACGACGCCGAGGTGCTCAACGGCACGCGCGAGGTTGTCCGACTATTCGAGGCCCTGGTCGCCGCCGGCGCCGAGGCGAAGGCCAGCGCGAACGTGCTTCAGAACCAGCTTGCGGCCGCCGCGGTCGACCCGAGCGCTGTCGACGGGGCGGAGCTCGCGAAGGTGATCACCGCGCGCGACACGCTCCCGCGCGAGACATTCGAGAAGGCGATCGCCGCGAGCGGCGACGCCGACTTTGCCGCCGAGCCCTACCTCGCCGACGCGGCCGTCACCGACACGAGCGAGCTCGAGCCGCTGATCGACTCGATCCTCGACGCGCACCCCGAGCAGGTCGAGACCTATCGCGGCGGGAAAGAAGGGTTGCTCGGCTTCTTCGTCGGCCAGGTAATGAAGGAGACCCAGGGGAAGGCCGACGCGCGGGTCGTCAACGAGCTGGTGCGAGCAAAGCTCGACGCGTAAACGCCTACGCGCTCGCGTTGCGCGCTTGCATACGTACACCGCCGGCCATGTCGCCGACGACGTCGACGAGGCGGTTTGCCGGGCTGTCACCGTGCCCTTTCTCTGCGGTGAGCTCGTAGAGACGGAGGACCGGCTCGGCGAGAAAGCTCGGCGCGCCTTGCTCTTCGACGAGTCCCATGTAGACGCCGAGATCCTTCGCCATCAGGTTGGTCTTGAGCGCGCCCTCCTGGTAGTCGCCGGCGATGATGCGCTCGAAGCGCACCTCGGTCGCGAAGTTCCGGCCACTCGAGCCATTGATCACCTCGCGCAGCTGAGCTGCATCGAGCCCGCACTGCACGCCAAGCACCATCGCTTCCGCCGTCGCCGCCAGATTGACGGCGTTGAGGAAATTGTTGACAGCCTTGGCGACATGCCCGTTCCCGCTTGCTCCAAGGTGGTGAACGGTCGAGCCGAGCACCTCGAGGACGGGCCGGACGCGCGCGAGCGCATCGGCGTCGCCGCCGACCATGATCGTCAGCGTGCCCTTCTCGGCTGGCGCAGGCCCTCCCGAGATCGGCGCGTCGAGGAGCGCGACCCCGCGCTCCTTCGCCGACTCGTAGAGCCGCCGCGTGGAGCCGGCCTCGGCGGTGGTCATATCGACGACCGTGAGGCCGGCGCGCGCGCTGGCGAGGATCCCGCCCTCAGCCTCGAACGTCGCCTCGACGTCGCGACTCGAGGGCAGCGAGAGGAAGAGCGCGTCGGCGGCGCACGCCTCGGCGACACTGGCGACCTCTCGCAGCCCGAGCTGGCCGGCCAATCCGGAACGCGCGTCGAAGCCGCCGACCTCGAACCCGTTCGCCGCTAGGCGGCTCGCCATGCGGCCGCCCATGTTCCCAAGCCCGATGAAGTTGACGCGCTTCACGCGCGCTCCTTACCCCATGACGAACGGGTCGCGCGTGCCGCCGGTGAGCTCGACCCAGACCGATTTCGTCTCGGTGTAGTGCTCGATTGCGGCGAGGCCGTTCTCGCGGCCCCATCCGCTCATGCCGAAGCCTCCGAAGGGCGTTGTGAACGAGACCGCCCGGTAGGCGTTGACCCAGATCGTGCCGGCGCGGATCTGGTGTGCGACGCGGTGTGCGCGGTGCACGTCCTTCGTCCAGATGCCGGCCGCAAGCCCGTAGCGCGTGTCGTTGGCCATCGCCACCGCCTCCTCCTCGGTCGAGAAGCGCAGTACAGAGAGCACGGGCCCGAAGATCTCCTCGGTCGCGACCCGCATGCCGTTGTCGACCCCGGTGAGGATCGTCGGCTGGACGAATAGCTCGCCCGCATCTGGATCCTGGCCACCGCCGTATGCGAGCTTGGCGCCCTCGTCGACACCGCTGCCGATCAGGCCGAGCACCTTCTCGAGCTGATCGCGAAACGCGACCGGGCCCATCTCGGTGTCGGGATCGAGAGGGTCACCGAGCTTGATCGTCTTTGCGCGCTCCACGAGGCGCTCGACCAGCTCGTCGTGGACGTCCTCGTGCACGATCAGGCGAGAGCCGGCGATACAGGTCTGTCCTGTCGCGGCGAAGATCCCGGCGATAGCGCCGTTCGTGGCGGCCTCTATGTCGGCGTCGTCGAACACGATGTTCGGTGACTTTCCGCCCAGCTCAAGCGTCACCCGCGAGAGGTTCTCGGCCGCGGCGCGCACGACGTTGATTCCCGTCATCGTCGAGCCCGTGAACGCGATCTTGTCGACGCCGGGATGTGACACGAGGGCTTTGCCGGTGAGGCCACCCGAGCCGGTCACGACGTTGAAGACACCGGGCGGGAAGCCTGCCTCTTCGACCAGGCGAGCGAACTCGAGGGCCGAAGCCGGCGTCTGCTCGGAGGGCTTGGCGATGAACGTGCACCCGGCCGCCGCCGCCGGCGCGAACTTGAAAGCCAGAAGTAGCAGGGGCGAGTTCCAGGGGAGGACCGCCGCCACGACTCCGATCGGCTCGTGACGCGTGTAGATGAGGAAGTTCGGCTTGTCCGAGGCGATGACCTCGCCGTTGATCTTGTCGGCCGCGCCCGCGTAGAAGTCGTACCACTCCGACAGCGCCTGGCACTGACCGGTCATCTCGCGCAGGAGCTTCCCGTTGTCGCGCGTCTCGATCTCGCCCAGCTCCTCTGCCCGCTCGGCGACGAGGTCGCTCAGCCTGCGCAGGAGCTTGCTTCGCTCACGGCCCGTCTTCTGCGGCCAGTCGCCCCGATCGAACGCGTTGCGTGCGGCCCGAACCGCCCGATCGACGTCATCCGGCGAGCCGTCCGGGACCTCGGCCCAAGGCTCGCCCAGATACGGGTTCTGGCTCTCGAACGTGGTGCCGCCTTCGGCGTCGACCCACTCGCCGCCGATGTACATCTGGTACGTCGTCAGCTCACGTGATTTCTGCGCGGTGGCCATGCCGGTGTCCTTTCATCAGGTCGAACGCGAACGAGAGAGACGGCCGGGCGCCGCTTGCCGTCGCGAAGCCAGCGTAGAGGAGGCATGCGGCTGCCGCCACGAATGCGCTGGTCTGGGCGGTGCCGGTGCCAGCCAGGGCGCTGCCGGCCGCGGCGAGCGCGACGCCGCCGAGAATCAGCGCCGTCGCGAGCGGGTGGCGGCGTAGCGTGCGCAAGGCGACGCCGACGAGCACGAGGGTCGCGACGACGTTGGCGAGGATGGCCACGAGGCGAAGCGGCACGATCTCGAGGTGCGCCTGCGCCTCGGGAATGACGTCGCCGGCTACTGCCGGATCGATCGGCGCGGCGGCGGCGAGTCCAACTGCGAGTCCGGCGAAGACCAGGCCGATGGGCGCAGCCCGAGCGACGCCGAGCAGGCGAAGCGACCCGACCGCCAGAAGCGGTGCCGTGAGCAGCCCACCGAGCAGGTAGTAGAGGCGAAACACGCGGTCATCCCAGCCCGCCGCGGCACCCCAGGCCAGCGCACCCGTCGCGAGCGCGTAGGCAGCCAGACCGGCCGCCCACCAGGCGAGCTCGGGCCGGCGGTTCTCGCGCCACCGACTCGCGAGGATGCCGGCCAGGCGTAGCGCCAGCAGGGCAGCGAAGAAGGCGATCAGCGTCTCCACGCGCTGGAGCTTATGAGGCCGGTGCATATGCTTTCTGTCGAGATGGACGACGCGGCTGCCGCAGCGAATACACCTCAACCCGAGCCGGCGGCAACCGAGAGCGCGCTGCCCGAGCCAGTGGAGCGCGTCTCGGCGTTTCTCGTGACGGCAGGGGCCGAGGCCTGTCTACACGAGTTCTCCGAGCCGACGCCTACGGCCGAGGCCGCCGCGCGCGCCGTCGGCTGCGCGCCCGACCAGATCGTCAAGTCGCTGATCTTCCTGTGCGACAGCGAGCCAACCCTCGTGATGGTCTCGGGCGCCGCGCGCGCCGATGACGCGAAGATCCGCGAGGTGATGGGAGCGAGCGCGGTCAAGATCGCCAAGCCGGCGGTGGTACTCGACCGCACCGGCTTCGAGGTCGGCGGCGTTGCACCGTTTCCGCTGCCGCAGATCGGCGCGGCTCTGTGCGACCACGGCCTGCTCAACCACCCTGTCATCTGGGCGGGCGCCGGCTCCGACCGACACATGGTCGCGCTGACCCCGCACGATCTCATGCGCCTGGCACGCGCGCGGCCTGCAGACGTGAGTGCACCACCGCCCGCGGTACCCGGCTGACGGCCACGCCGCGCTGAGTCTAAGCTGAGTGGATGGAGGCAACGGAGAAGATCTGGTTCAACGGCGAGCTCGTCGACTGGGCCGATGCCACCGTCCACGTCGGCTGCCACGGGCTCCACTACGGCTCCGGCGTCTTCGAGGGAATCCGCTGCTACGAGACGCCCGACGGTCCGGCGGTCTTTCGCCTGACCGAGCACATGGCGCGACTTCGGCGCTCGGCAGAGCTCATCTACATGGAGCTGCCCTACAGCGTCGACGAGCTCGTGCAGGCGACGCACGACGTCGTCAACGCGAACGGCCTACCCGAGGCCTACATCCGCCCGATCGCCTTCTACGGCTACGGGACGCTGGGCGTGCCGCCACGCGGCAACCCGGTCTACGTCGCGATCATGAGCTGGCCGTGGGGGACGTATCTGGGCGAGGAGGCGATGAAGAAGGGCATCCGCGCCAAGATCTCGAGCTGGCGGCGCGTTGGTGCGAACACGATTCCGCATGCTGCCAAGGCGACCGGCGTCTACCTCAACTCGATGCTGGCCGTACTCGAGGCCTCGCGCGCGGGATACGAGGAGGCGATTCTCCTCACCGAGGACGGCTTCGTCGGCGACGGCTCCGGCGAGAACCTCTTCGCGGTCAAGGACGGCGTCATCTATACGCCGGACCTGGCCGCCTCGATTCTGCCGGGGATCACCCGCGACGCCGTGGCGCATATCGCCGGCGAGCTCGGGTACGAGCTGCGCGAGAAGGCGATGATTCGCACCGATCTCTATGCCGCCGACGAGCTCTTCATGACCGGCACCGCGGCCGAGGTAACGCCGATCCGGTCGGTCGATGACATCACGATCGGCGACCCGGGCCCCGTGACGAGCGCAATCCAGGACACGTACCTGAGCGTCGTCAGGGGCCGCGACTCGCGCTGGGCTCACTGGCTCGAGCACTCGGTGCCGGCGGCGCAGGCCGCGAGCTAGAACCATCCAGGCACCCGACCGCCGATAGGCTGCGGCGCCCATGGGTGAGCCGATCCCGCTCGCGAGCCCCGTGATCGATCAGCGCGAGCACGAGCTCGTAGCGGAGGTGTTGGACTCGGGGCGACTCGCTCTTGGGTCGATGACCACGCGGTTCGAGCAGGCGCTATCGGCGGCGGTCGACGCGCCGCATGCGGTGGCCGTCTCGAGTGGCACGGCGGCGCTTCACCTGGCCGTGCGAATGGCCGAGATCGGCGAGGGCGACGAGGTCATCACCTCGCCCTTCTCGTTCGTGGCCTCGGCGAACTGTGTGCTCTACGAGGGGGCGCAGCCGGTGTTCGTCGACATCGATCCGAGCACGTTCAACCTCGATCCGGCCGCGGTCGAAGCTGCGATCACGCCTCGCACGCGCGCGCTCCTTCCCGTCGACATCTTCGGCTACCCGGTCGAGCTCGACGAGCTGCAAGCGATCGCGTCGAAGCATGGCCTGGCGTTGATCCAGGATGCCTGCGAGGCGCTTGGGGCGCGCTATCGGGCAGAGGCCCTGGGCTCCCACGGGCACGCGACCGCCTTCGCCTTCTATCCGAACAAGCAGATCACGACCGGCGAGGGCGGCGCACTCGTCTGTGGCAGCGACGCCGAATACGGGCTCGCGAAGAGCCTCGCCAACCAGGGCCGGGCCGACACCGGTGGCTGGCTCGAGCACGCGCGCCTGGGGTTCAACTACCGCATGAGCGAGGTCACGGCCGCGATCGGCGTCGGGCAGCTCGAGAAGCTCGACGAGATTCTCGAGCTGCGCGCACGGGCGGCGGCCCGTTACACGGAACTGCTCGCAGACGTCGCGGCGCTCGAGCCGCCGCACCCGGACGACGCCGAGCACACGCGCTCATGGTTCGTCTACGTCGTCAAGCTTGCACCCGAGCTCGACCGGGAGCAGATCATCGACGAGCTGGCCGGGGCCGGCATCGCGACGAGTCGCTACCTCCCTGCGATCCATCTGCAGCCCTACATGCGCGAGCGCTTCGGCTTCGCAGAGGGGATGCTTCCGGTCTGCGAGGACACGAGCGCGCGCACGCTGGCGCTCCCCTTCTTCACGCAGATCAGCGAAGAGCAGCAACAGCGCGTTGTCAGGGCGCTGCTCGCGGCGGTCGGCGCGGCGTAGCTCGCATTGCCGCGACTCACGCGCGCCTTCTTCCTCAGGCCGGCCGTCGAGGTAGCTCCCGACCTGGTCGGGTGCACACTGATCCATGACGGTGCCGGCGGTCGCATCGTCGAGGTCGAGGCTTATGACCAGGCGGAGCCGGCGAGCCATACCTACGGGGGCGAGACGCGACGCAACAAGACGATGTTCGGGCCCGCCGGACACGTCTACGTCTACCGCTCCTACGGAATCCACTGGTGCATGAACCTGGTCTGCGAGGACGTGCGCGCGTCGGCGGTCCTCATCCGTGCGCTCGAGCCGCTCGTTGGCCTCGAGCAGATGGCCGCGCGCCGGCGCCGCGACGATCCGCGGCAGCTCTGCTCCGGGCCCGGCAAGCTCTGCCAGGCATTGGGCGTCACGCGCGCACACGACGGTGCGCGTGTGCTCGCACCACCGTTCTCAATACACGCACTCGGAGAAGAGCTCGACGTCGTCGCCTCCCAGCGGGTCGGTATCTCGAAGGCCACCGAGTTGCCGTGGCGCTTCTCGCTGCGCGACAGCCCGTACGTGTCCCGGCCGGGGCCGGGCTAAGGCCTAGGCGTCTGGCCGTTTCGTGACGTCGGGCTTGATGCGCCCCACCGTCAGCTCGACGACCATCCCGGCCGATGCGGCCACCCGAGGGCGGGGAGACTGCGAGATGACGACGCCGGCCTCTCCCTCGTTGCTCTCGGTCACGATCGTCTGCAGCTTCTGAGCGACCAGCAGCTCCTGCGCCTCCTCGACGCGGTGGCCGATCACGTTCGGCACGACCCCTTCCTGCGCCTCGGCGACAACGAGCGTGACCGTATCAAACGACGAGAGCCGACCATCCCGCGGGAACTGGTTGACCACGACGCCTAGGCGCTCTCCAGGCTCGGCCGGGCGCGAGATGATCTCGGGGAGGAGCGTCGCGCGGGCAAGCGCACGCTCGGCCGAGGCCAGGCGGCGACCGACCGTGTCTGGCACGACGACCTCGTTGCGTACGCAGTCGGCAGCGCCCGCAGGCCCTCGCGCCCTCGTGAACAGGATGCGCCGCGTGTTCTTGCAGAGGCCGTTGTCGAGCATCCACTCCCCATCCCGGCGGACGACCTTGCGAATCTCGGCCGGCTCGGCCGGCGTCGTGCCAAACGGCTTCGCCGGTAGCTCGAGGTGATCGAGGGCTTCCTCGAGGAAAGTCTTGGCGATCAGGGCCGGGAACGTGCCGCCGTCCACCGGACGGCCATCGAACTCGGTCTCCATCGGCTTGTTGCTGTCCGGGTGTCCGACCCAGACCGCCACCGAGATATGTGGCGTGTATCCCACAAACCATGCGTCGCCATTCATCTCAGTCGTACCGGTCTTGCCGGCGAGCACGCGATCGTCGAGTCGCGCGCGCCTCCCGGTGCCGAGCCTGACCACGTCGCTGAGAATCGTGTTGATTCGAACCGCATCGTTCCGCGACATCGCGCGCGTCTGGCGCACGTCATTGATCTCACGCTTGCCGTTTCGCTCGACCGCGATGATCGCGCGCGGCTCGTCGCCGAAGATACGGCCGTCAATGCGGACGCCACCGTTCGCAAACGTCGAGAACGCTCGAGCCATCTCGAGCGGGTTCACGGCCTCGACGCCGAGCCCGATCGCGAAGAACGGGTTGAGCCTGCTCTTGATCCCGAGCCGGTTCGCGATGTCGGCGACACGCTGCGGGTCGGTATGCGCGGTGAGCTGCGCGAAGACGGAGTTGTCCGAGAGGACCGTTGCGCGCTCGAGGTTGACGCCCCTGCCGAGATAGACGCCCGCGTAGTTCGAGACCGACCAGAACTCGCCGTTGGCCGGGATAACGACCGGTTTCGACTCGTAGGTCATCCGGGGCGAGAAGCCCTGTTCGAGCGCGGCGGCGAGCACGAACGGCTTGAACGCCGAGCCCGACTGGCGCTGGCCCTGGACGGCGAGGTTGAACTGGCTCTTCGAGAAGCTGCGTCCGCCGACCATGGCGAAGACCTCGCCCGACTCGGGCTCGATCGCGACGAGCGCCGCCTGAATCCCGTTGGGATCGGGCAGATGCTCTCTGATCGCAGCCTTGGCGATGTGCTGGATGTCGAGGTCGATCGAGGTGTGCACCCGCAGGCCGCCCCCGAAGACTTCCTTGTCGCCGTAGCGCGGTATCAGGAGCTCCTGCTTGACATACTCGACGAAATAGCCGGCAAGCCCGCGGGCGCTCGGTAGCTTGATCGACTGCGGGTCGGGCATGGGGGTCTCGCGGGCCTCGAGGAACTCTTCGCGGCTGATCAAGCGTTGCTCGAGCATCAGTCGAAGGACGGTGTTTCGCCTGACCTTCGCGTCCTTGGGCCGGCGGACCGGGTCGTAGCGGGCCGGGTTCACCGGAATGCCAGCGAGCACGGCGGCTTCTGGCAGCGTGAGCTCGTTCGCGTGCTTGCTGAAGTAGACACGCGATGCCATCTCGACGCCATAGGCGTTGTTGCCGAAGAAGACGGTGTTCAGGTACGCCGTGAGAATGCGCTCCTTGCCCCAGCGCTGCTCGAGCTGCCAGGCGAGCGTCGCCTCCTTGAGCTTTCGGCTGACCGTTCGCTCCGGCTCGATCGCCGTGTTCTTGATCAGCTGCTGCGTGATCGTCGACCCGCCCTGCAAGATCTCCTTGTTGCGGATGTCGGCCCAGGTCGCGCGCGCGATCCCGCGGATGTCGACGCCCTTGTGCCCCCAGAAGCGCCGATCCTCGACCGCGACGATCGCCTGCTTCAGGACCGGAGCGATGTCCTCCGACTCGACGATTACGCGCGCTTCGTCGCCGCGTAGGCGCGCGAGCACGCGGCCGTCACGGTCGTAGATGTAGCCGATCTCCTCGGTCGCTGATGCGTTCGCCGGATCGAGCGCGGGCAGCTCAGACGAGACGGCCTGGATGAAGCCGAAGATGAACGCGATCGTGCCCACAAGCACGGTCAGCAATAGAAGCACCAGCAAGCGGAGCTTTTTGAGTCGCCGACGCGGCTTGCGTGGCCCGTTCTCTGAGCGGCGGAACACGGCCCGAAGCAAGGTGCCCAATTCTACTCCGGTAGGTGGCCGAAGACGACCGCTACCCAAACGTACAATCGGCGCGGCATGTCCGACACGACCGCCGAGCTGACCGGGACCGCGGTCGACGTGCTCCCTGCGGGCGAGCTCGAGAAGAAGCTCGCGCGCAACAAGCCGCTTCGGGTCAAGCTCGGCATCGACCCGACCGCACCCGACATTCACCTCGGGCACACGATCGTTCTTGGCGCGCTTGCGGCGTTTCAGGCTGCCGGGCACACGGCCGTTCTGATCATCGGCGACTACACGGCTCGAATCGGCGATCCGTCCGGCCGCTCCAAGGAACGACCCGTTCTCTCGGCCGATGAGCTCGACGCCAACGCGCGTTCCTACGCCGACCAGGCGTTCAAGATCCTCGACGAGGAGCGCACCGAGGTGCGTCACAACAGCGAGTGGCTGGCTCCGCTCGATTTCGCCGAGATCCTGCGGATCACACGCACCACGACCATCGCACGACTACTCGAGCGTGACGACTTCGCCAAGCGCATGGCCGCCCAGGCCCCGATCTCGGTCACTGAGCTGCTCTATCCCCTGATGCAGGGCTACGACTCGGTAGCGGTCGAGGCCGACATCGAGCTCGGCGGCACCGACCAGCTCTACAACCTGCTCGCCGGGCGCGACGTGATGGTCGAGTACGGGCTCGAGCCCCAGGTCGCGATGACGCTCCCGATTCTGGTCGGCACCGACGGGGTCGATCGCATGTCGAAATCGGCCGGCAACTACGTCGGGCTGACCGAGGCTCCCGAGGAGCAGTTCGGCAAGCTGATGTCGATCCCCGACGAGGCAATCGCCGACTTCTGGCGACTCTGCCTGACGCGCGAGCCGCCCGACGACGAGGCCATGGACTCGAAACTTGCTCTGGCTCTTGCGGTCGTCGAGCGCTATCACGGTGCCGCGGCGGCCGTTGCCGCCGATGCGCATTTCACGCGCGTCGTACGCGACCGCGCGACGCCCGATGAGATGACGACCGTCAGCGTTCCCGCCGGCACGATGTTGCATTTGCCGGCGTTTCTGAAAGAGCAGTTCGGCGAGTCGTCGAGCCACTGGAGGCGCGTCGTGACCCAGGGTGGCGTTCGTGCGAATGGCGAGCCCACGGTTGAGCTCGACCTCGAGATCCCGGCGGGCAGCCCGGTTGTTCTACAGGCGGGTAAACGGCGTTTCGTCCGGGTCGACCCCGCGTGATGCTCGCGCTTGTTGACACCAACGATCCCTCTGGTAGTCTCTAACGGCCGCTTCAGGCGGCTTGCTTGTGGAAGTAGTCAACCGACGACTCCAGAGAAACCTCGACTGACCGGGCCTTTTCCCGTGTCACCGAGAGCCTCTGGCGTCGCCCAGAGGCTTTTTCCTTTGAGCCAGCCCCCGTCGGGCGTGGTCTTTGAAAACTCAGCAGCACGACAGACGTTCGAGAATCCTCGAGTCGCCCTGGCGACTCGCGGTTCATAGAAATAACCCCGTCTAGCTCCTTCGGGAGCAGACATTTTGAGCATTCATGCTCTTCATACACTGGCGCGCGAGCGCCAGGTCTTCACGGAGAGTTTGATCCTGGCTCAGGACGAACGCTGGCGGCGCGCTTAACACATGCAAGTCGAGCGACCACCCATCAGCTTGCTGATGCTGAAAGCGGCGAACGGGTGAGTAACACGTGGGTGACCTGCCCTCGGCACCGGGATAGCCCGGGGAAACCCGGATTAATACCGGATGGCCTCACCGGTCTACGGGCTGGTGAGAAAAGGTAGCTTCGGCTTCTAGCCGAGGATGGGCCCGCGTCCGATTAGCTAGTTGGTGAGGTAATGGCTCACCAAGGCTACGATCGGTAGCTGGTCTGAGAGGACGATCAGCCACACTGGGACTGAGACACGGCCCAGACTCCTACGGGAGGCAGCAGTGGGGAATCTTGCGCAATGGGCGAAAGCCTGACGCAGCGACGCCGCGTGCGGGAGGAAGGCCTTCGGGTTGTAAACCGCTTTCAGGGGGGACGAAGCCACTCGGGTGAATAGCCCAGAGGGTGACGGTACCCCCAGAAGAAGCCCCGGCTAACTACGTGCCAGCAGCCGCGGTAATACGTAGGGGGCCAGCGTTGTCCGGATTCATTGGGCGTAAAGAGCGTGTAGGCGGTTCAATAGGTCCGATGTGAAAACTCGAGGCTCAACCTCGAGAGGTCGTCGGAAACCATTGAGCTAGAGTCCGGAAGAGGAGAGTGGAATTCCTGGTGTAGCGGTGAAATGCGCAGATATCAGGAAGAACACCGATGGCGAAGGCAGCTCTCTGGGACGGTACTGACGCTGAGACGCGAAAGCGTGGGGAGCGAACAGGATTAGATACCCTGGTAGTCCACGCCGTAAACGATGGGCATTAGGTGTGGGTGGTGTCGACTCCATCCGTGCCGAAGCTAACGCATTAAATGCCCCGCCTGGGGAGTACGGCCGCAAGGCTAAAACTCAAAGGAATTGACGGGGGCCCGCACAAGCAGCGGAGCATGTGGTTTAATTCGACGCAACGCGAAGAACCTTACCAGGGCTTGACATGTACGGGAATTACGTAGAAATACGTAAGCCCTTCGGGGCTCGTGCACAGGTGGTGCATGGCTGTCGTCAGCTCGTGTCGTGAGATGTTGGGTTAAGTCCCGCAACGAGCGCAACCCCTGTCCTATGTTGCCAGCGGATAATGCCGGGGACTCATGGGAGACTGCCGGTGACAAACCGGAGGAAGGTGGGGATGACGTCAAGTCATCATGCCCCTTATGTTCTGGGCTACACACGTGCTACATTGGCCGGTACAAAGGGCTGCAAACCCGTGAGGGGGAGCGAATCCCAAAAAGCCGGTCCCGGTTCGGATTGGAGGCTGAAACTCGCCTCCATGAAGGCGGAGTTGCTAGTAATCGCGGATCAGCAATGCCGCGGTGAATACGTTCCCGGGCCTTGTACACACCGCCCGTCACACCACGAAAGCCGGCAACACCCGAAGCCGGTGGCCCAACCCGCAAGGGAGGGAGCCGTCGAAGGTGGGGTTGGTGATTGGGGTGAAGTCGTAACAAGGTAGCCGTAGCGGAAGCTGCGGCTGGATCACCTCCTTTCTAGGGATGCCGGAATTACTCCGGCAGGCACCGAACACTGTTGATGGCACAAAGGTCGCGCATATCGTGGCCTGGGCAACCGCAAGGTTGCCCCAAGTTCCCGCCGTCCAGTGGTTTCGGTTCGCCTGGAATACGTCGACCTCGAGCTCTCGAGTGCTGCTGAGTTTTGAGAGACCGGCCTATCTGGCGGAGCTCCTCGGTAGCTAGTTGGCTGCTGCACGCACCTTGAAAACTCCATAGCGGCATACACGGTGTTCTTCATTGATCAAGAGAGAAAGGGCACACGGTGGATGCCTTGGCGCTAGGAGCCGATGAAGGACGTGGGTGGCTGCGAAAAGCCCGGATGAGGTGCTGACCAACCGTTGATCCCGGGATGTCCGAATGGGGAAACCCACGCGTGGTAATGCGCGCGTACATATGTCTGAATTCATAGGGCATATGGGGTAAGCAGGTGAACTGAAACATCTAAGTAACCTGAGGAAAGGAAAGAAATCTCGACTCCCTTAGTAGTGGCGAGCGAAAGGGGATCTAGCCCAAACCTGAGGGGAGAGAAGGCGGCAGCCGTTGCCTCTCAGGGGTTGTAGGGCCTGGTGTGATCCGTCTGCCGGCGGGTCGGAGAGTTATAAAAACAGTTGTTAGTCGAAGTGAGTGGAAACTCACGCCACAGAAGGTAAAAGCCCTGTAGACGAAAGCGATTGTTCTCTCTATCCAGGTTCCTGAGTACGGCCGGGCACGGGAAACCCGGTCGGAACCCGCGGGGCCCACCCCGCAAGGCTAAGTACTTCCTAGCGACCGATAGTGAACTAGTACCGTGAGGGAAAGGTGAAAAGCACCCCAGAAGGGGAGTGAAATAGTACCTGAAACCGTGTGCTTACAAGCGGTCGGAGCAGGCTTTGTCCTGTGACGGCGTGCCTTTTGCATAATGAGCCAGCGAGTTGCGATTCGACGGCAAGGTTAAGGAAACGGAGCCGTAGCGAAAGCGAGTCTGAACAGGGCGTTCAGTCGTCGGATGCAGACCCGAAACCGAGTGATCTACCCATGGGCAGGTTGAAGCGAGGGTAAGACCTCGTGGAGGACCGAACGGACTTAGGTTGAAAACTGAGCCGATGACCTGTGGGTCGGAGTGAAAGGCTAATCAAACTCGGAGATATCTGGTTCTCCCCGAAATATATTTAGGTATAGCGTCACGTGTTCAACACCGGCTGTAGAGCACTGTTTGGGCTAGGGGGCCTACCAGCTTACTGAACTCAGACAAACTCCGAATACCGGTGTTCTAGAACGTGGCAGTCAGAGTGCGTGGGATAAGCTTCGTGCTCGAAAGGGAAACAGCCCAGACCGTCGGCTAAGGTCCCTAATTTCTGACTAAGTGGCAAACGATGTCCGAATGCTGAGACAACCAGGATGTTGGCTTAGAAGCAGCCATTCATTTAAAGAGTGCGTAACAGCTCACTGGTCAAGTGTTCGGGCGCGGATAATGTAACGGGGCTCAAGTCAGAAACCGAAGCCGCGGACCTCGAGCTTGCTCGGGGTGGTAGGGGAGCGTTCCCAGGACGCTGAAGCAGCAGCGGCAAGCTAGCTGTGGAGACCTGGGAAGTGAGAATGCTGGCACGAGTAACGAGAGAGGGGCGAGAAACCCCTCCGCCGAAAGTCCAAGGGTTCCTGAGTAAAGCTAATCTTCTCAGGGTTAGTCGGGACCTAAGCCGAGGCCGAAAGGCGTAGGCGATGGCCAACCGGTTGATATTCCGGTACCACGTCATCCACTGTTTGACCGAAGGGGGGACGGGGTAGGCTAGGGAATCCCAGGCGATGGTTGACCTGGGGCAACCACGTAGGAGGCCTCGTAGGGAAATCCGCGAGGTATTAAACTCTGAAACGGGAAGCGGAGCCGTCCTAGGCGAAGTTCCTGAAGCCATGCCCCCGAGAAAAGCCTCTAGGGAAGTGGAGCGTGCCCGTACCTAAACCAACACAGGTGGACAAGTAGAGAATACTAAGGCGATCGGAAGAACCCTCGTTAAGGAACTCGGCAAAATCGCCCCGTAACTTCGGGAGAAGGGGCGCCCCATTAGGGTTAGGACTTCGGTCCTCGCCTGAAGGGGCCGCAGTGAAACGGCCCAAGCGACTGTTTACCAAAAACACAGGTCTCTGCGAAGTCGAAAGACGACGTATAGGGGCTGACGCCTGCCCGGTGCTGGAAGGTCACGAGGAGGGGTTAGTCTTCGGACAAAGCCTCGAATCCAAGCCCCAGTAAACGGCGGCCGTAACTATAACGGTCCTAAGGTAGCGAAATTCCTTGTCGGGTAAGTTCCGACCTGCACGAATGGCGTAACGACTTGGGCGCTGTCTCAACGAGGGATCCGGTGAAACTGTAGTCTCGGTGAAGATGCCGAGTACCCGTGGCTGGACGGAAAGACCCCGTGAACCTTTACTGCAGCTTGATGTTGGAGTCTGGAATGTGTTGTCCAGGATAGGTGGGAGACTTGGAAGCAGGGGCGCTAGCCCTTGTGGAGTCAACCTTGGGATACCACCCCTCATATTCTGGGCTTCTAACCCGATGCCGTGATCCGGGTCGGGAACAGCGTCAGGTGGGCAGTTTGACTGGGGCGGTCGCCTCCCAAAATGTAACGGAGGCGTACAAAGGTTCCCTCAGCGCAGTTGGAAATTGCGCGTAGAGTGCAAACGCACAAGGGAGCTTGACTGCGAGACTGACAAGTCGAGCAGGTGCGAAAGCAGGTGTTAGTGATCCGGCGGTAGAGAGTGGAATCGCCGTCGCTCAACGGATAAAAGGTACTCCGGGGATAACAGGCTTATCCTGCCCAAGAGTCCACATCGACGGCAGGGTTTGGCACCTCGATGTCGGCTCGTCGCATCCTGGGGCTGGAGTAGGTCCCAAGGGTTGGGCTGTTCGCCCATTAAAGCGGTACGCGAGCTGGGTTCAGAACGTCGTGAGACAGTTCGGTCCCTATCCGCCACGGGCGTTGGAGGCTTGAAGGGAGTCGTCCCTAGTACGAGAGGACCGGGACGAACAGACCTCTGGTGTATCAGTCGTCGTGCCAACGGCGCTGCTGACTAGCTACGTCTGGAAGGGATAACCGCTGAAAGCATCTAAGCGGGAAGCCCACCTTGAGATGAGGCCTCCCATCCCCTTGAGGGAGTAAGGGTCGTGGTAGAACACCACGTTGATAGGCGGGCCGTGTAAGCACGGCAACGTGTTCAGCGGACCCGTACTAATCACCCGAGGTCTTGATTATGAATACCGTGTTGTGTCGCTATGGAGTTTTGAGGGTGTGCGCGCGCAGCCGCGTTTCCTCACATCTTTCCGGTGGTCTTAGCGGTGGGGAAACACCTCTTCCCATTCCGAACAGAGCAGTTAAGCCCACCTGCGCCGATGGTACTTGGAGGGCAGCCTCCTGGGAGAGTAGGACGCCGCCGGAATTAGTTTGAACGAGGGCCGCATCGCGGCCCTCGTTTCGTTGTGCGCCGGGCCGACCGTCCGGTACTGGCCGGGATCGCCCCGGCCCCCGGGCGGGACACCCGGGGCGGCCTACGCGGCGCGCCGTGTACGCGGAGCGCTACCTCCGCCGAGCGGGCGCTACTTAGGCCGAGCGCACCGGCTCCCGCGTCCCCAACTCCGCCATCCGCTCGGCAAGCGGAGGATGCGTCTTGAACCACTGCGCCAACCCCTCTCCGTCGAACGGATCAATCGCGTAGAGCGGCCCCGTGGCAGGGCTGGCCGAGAAGGGAACGAGCTCGGACGCCAGATCGAGCCGCTGCAGCCCGTCGGCCACCACATTCGGCCCGGCACTGGCCGCGTCCGCAGCGAGATCAGCGGCGAACTCACGCTTGGGCGAGAGGAACAGGTGGACAAGGCTGCCAGCCAAAGGCCCGAGAACGACCAGCGCCGCCCGGCTCAGAGGCCCGGTCAGCCGAGCCAGCTCGAGCACGCTCGCTGCGATCATGACAACCGGGGTCTGAACGAGCGTGTCGCGGTGGCGCACATGTGCGAGCTCGTGCGCGAGCAGACCTTCGAGATCGATCACCGCGCCGAGCTCGAGAAAGCCGGTCGTCACGATCAGAGACGCCTGCCGCGGACTGCCCGCGAGCACGAACGCGCGAGGGTGATCGTCCTCGACCGCGTAGAGATCCGTGATCTCGGCGCCCATCCGCTCGCCGAGCGTGCTCACGGTGTGGGCAAGCGCTGGCGCCTCCTCGACCGACAGCGCGGCGGCGCCAACCATTCCCAGCAGCACGCGGTCGCCGATCAGCAAGATCGACATTGCGGCGCACAGGCCAATGACGAGTCCGGCCGATCCCGCCGCGAGGCCGCCGAGCCACCAGGTCAATGCGCCCAGCCCCAGGGCCAATCCGCCGAGCAGAATGCCCGCCTTGGCGACGTTGCGCGCGATGTGGAACGTTGGCGACGGAAGGCCGATTTCGGCGCTCATCGCGTCCCGTCCTGCCGCTCCTAGGCTCCTTCTTCGTCCTCAGCGAAGCCGCGGGGTGGCCAGTCGGGGTCGGGAGCGTCGCAGCGACTCGAGCAGTGCAACGACGCGACATTCTGCAGCGGTACGAGGATGTGGCCGTTCAGCTCGACGTGCGGCACCTGGTCTATCGTGCAGAAGGCCGTCAAGACGCCGTCGAGATACTCGCCGCCGAACATGCCGAGCTCGACCTGCTCGCCCTTGTACTTGCTACTGAAGTCCTCCATCCGCGCCGACTCACTGTAGCCGTCGCGGCGAGGTATCGCACCTCCGCGCACCGCGGGCGACCGCAGCGATGCTCCCGGGGCGGGCGACTGGGCTAAGGTTCGCCGTCGCTTATGGACCTTGGTGTCAAAGATCGCGTGTGCGTCATCACGGGCTCGACGGCCGGTATCGGTCTCGAGACGGCGCGGCTTCTCGCAGCCGAAGGCGCAAAGGTCGTCGTCAATGGCCGCAGCGACGAGGGCGTCGACCAGGCGGTGAAGAATGTCGGCGCCGCACTGGGAGTGGCCGCCGACATGGCCGGGGCCGACGGGCCGGAAACGCTGGTCAAGCGCGCCGAAGACGAGCTCGGTCGCGTCGATTGCCTCGTGAACAACGTCGGGTTGGCGCGCCAGGTCGATTTCATGGCGGTGACAGACGAGGAGTGGAACTCGCTATGGCAGCTCAATGTGATGAGCTACATCCGCACGATTCGCGCGGTGCTTCCAGGCATGCGCGAGCGCGGCTACGGGCGGATTGTCAACGTGAGTTCGACCGCAGGTAAGCGCCCGTCGACGGGGATGCCCGACTACACCGTCACGAAGGCCGCCGTCCTGTCCGTCTCGCGGCTCGTAGCCGATCTTTACACGAAGGAAGGCATCCTCTGCAACGCCGTCGCACCGGGTCCGACGGCATCGCCGGCGTGGCTTGCCGAGGGCGGGCTTGCCGACCAGGTCTCGCTCAAGTCGGGCAAGTCGAGGGACGAAGTTCTCGCGGGCGTCGGTGCCGGCAGGCCGATCGGACGACTGGCCGAGCCCGAAGAGATCGCGGCGGTCGTTGCGTTCCTCTGCTCCGAGCGCGCGAGCTACGTGACGGGCGCGGCGTGGAGCGCCGACGGCGGCACCGTTCCGGTCATTCTCTAACTCGGCGCGGCGCGGTTCGCTGCTGGGCACATCCACGGAAGTACGCTGCCACCATGAGCTGTGAGCGCGGCCCCGTAGCCAGTTCGGCCCAGTCACACGTCGAGGCCCGGGAGGCTGACACGCTTTCGAAGCTCGCTGTTCGCTCCTACGGCACGAAGGGGCGTGAAACGCCCGAGAGCGAGTGCCCGGTTCGCACGCCGTTCCAGCGCGACCGCGACAGAATCGTCCACTCGAAAGCGTTTCGCCGGCTCAAGGACAAGACGCAGGTGTTCGTCGCACCGGCAGACGACCACTTCCGCACGCGGCTCACCCACACGCTCGAGACAGCCGGAATCGCCCGCACCGTCGCACGGGCGCTTCGCCTCAACGAAGACCTCGTCGAGGCAATCGCACTCGGCCACGATCTCGGCCACGCGCCGTTCGGACACATCGGTGAGGCGGCCCTCGATGGGATCCTCGGGGAGACACACGCGCGCGAGTTCCGCCACAACGTGCACTCCCTTCGAGTCGTCGACGTACTCGAGGGCGACGGCACCGGCCTCAACCTGACTGCCGAGGTGCGCGACGGGATCCTCAATCACACCGGCCCCACCGAGCCGCGCACGCTCGAGGGGAAGATCGTGCGCATCGTCGATCGTGTGGCCTACCTCAACCACGACATCGACGACGCGATCCGCGCCGAGATTCTCGCCGCCGAGAGCCTGCCCAGCGAGGAGATCGCGCTTCTCGGTGCAACCGGATCGGAGCGGATCGACACGCTCGTCCACGACCTTGTCGAGACCTCTGCAGTCGCCGCTGACATCGTCCAGAGCGAGTCGGTCGGCGCCGCGATGCTCAGCATTCGCCGGTTCATGTTCGACGAGGTCTACCTCGGCCCGCTCGCACAGCGCGAGCGGACGCGGGCGACAGAGCTCGTCCGCACGATGTTCACCTACTTCCTCGAGCACCCGGAAGAACTTCCAGAGGGTGCGTCGGGCGACGTCGTCCAGCGCACGACGGACTACGTTGCCGGCATGACCGACCGTTTCGCTCTCGCCTGGCAGGGTTCATGACCCCGCTGCGGCCGGGCTGGAGGACACTCCGGTGGCGATGATCAAGCGCCAGTCAGTCGAGCAGGTCGTCGATACGGCCGACATAGCCGAGATCGTTGGTGCACGCACACAGCTGCGGCGCGTCGGCTCGCGACTGACCGGACGGTGCCCCTTCCACGAGGAGCGCACGCCGAGCTTCTCGGTCAACGCCGAGCGCAAGCTCTACCACTGCTTCGGCTGTGGCGTCGGCGGTGACCTGATCGACTTCGTCCGCGAGACAGAGGGGCTCGATTTCGTCGAGGCCGTCGAGTGGCTCGCAGAGCGCACCAGGGTTCCGCTCGAGTACGAAGAGGCCTCCCCCGGGGCCGAGCAGAAGCGAGCCCGGCGCGATCGCCTCTTCGATCTGCTCGATACGGCCGCGCGCTTCTTCGAGCGCCAGCTCTGGGAAGCTCCGGCTGCCGAGCGCGTGCGTGAGTACCTGAACGATCGCGGGCTCACGACAGAAGCGTGCAAGAGGTTCAGACTCGGGTTCTCGCCCGGTGGGAACCGAGTCGCGCGCGGCGCCCGCGGGCGCGGCTACACCCAGGAGGAGCTCACCGCGGTCGGGCTGGTGAACCGCCGCCAGAACGATTACTTCGGAGAGCGCCTCGTCTTCCCGCTCGCCGACGCCCGTGGCCGCGTCCGGGGCTTCGGTGCCCGCGCCCTTCCCTGGGTCGAGTACTCGATCAACGCCAAGTACGTCAACTCGCCCGAAGGTGAGCTGTTCCACAAAGCCGAGATCGTCTACGGCCTCGATCGCGCCCGCACCTCGATCGCCAAGGATGACCGGGCGATCATCGTCGAGGGATACACGGACGTGATCGCGCTACACGAGGTCGGTCTCGAGGGCGCCGTCGCATCGATGGGGACGGCGTTGACCGAACAGCAGCTGAAGGAGCTCAATCGTGTAACGAACAGGCTCGTACTCTGCTTCGACTCCGACCTGGCAGGTCAGGAGGCCACGCTTCGCGGAATGGAGCTCGCGGTGGGTAGGCAGTTCGAGGTCAAGGTGGTTGCTCTGCCACAGGGGCAGGACCCGGCGGACGCGCCCAATGAGTTCGTGGGGCGACTGGAGAAACCCGACAGCTACCTCGTCTACCGCACCCGGCTCGAGCTCGATCGAGCCGGAAGCGACCGGCAGGAAGGCTTCGAACGCGCGCAAGCCGTGCTGAAGAACGCGCCCGACACGCCCGACCGGCTCGACGCGATCCGGATGGCCGCAGACCGACTTGGTCTACCACGTGAAACGCAGGCGGCGCTCGCGCCGAGGCCGCGCGGCCCGGAGGTTGGCGCGGCCCGGCGCATCCTCGAGACCCCCGGCCGGCTCGAGCGCGACGCGCTTGCGGGATGCATCGCTCACCCAAGCCTGGTCGGCAGCCTTCGTGAATTGCCTGAGTCCGCCTTTGCGGACCCGGCGCTCTGGGCGCTTCGCAACCACCTTGTCGACGGCTCCGTCCCGGCCGAGAACGTGACCGCGCTGCTTGCCGAGCTCGATGCACGTGCCGCCCGTGAGGCGATAGACGAAACCACGGCGCGGCAGCTCCTACTGCGGCTTGAGGCGGGCTCGCTGCGCAAGGAGCTGGATCGGGCGGTCGAGGAAGATCGACCCGAAAAGGCGACAGAATTGAGGGTATCCCTCGGCCGCGTGCAGGACGCGATTCGCCAGCTCGGCTAAAATGCGACCGCCGCCCAGCCGATGGTTTGGAACGGTCCCCGGTAGCTCAATTGGCAGAGCATTCGGCTGTTAACCGAAGGGTTACTGGTTCGAGTCCAGTCCGGGGAGTTTGTAACAAAAGCCACTGTTCTCCTCGACTTACGTGCTCGACGTCTTGCGGGGGAGAGTAGCCATCGATTCTGAAACCGGAATCGCGCTCTCGGGAGCTCGCCCAGACGTTGAACGCAATCCCCGGTCCCGTCGCTTAGAAGGCTGACCGGATCGTCACTCACCACGGGGATTTTTCGTAGTGTGCGCGACAGTCGGCTAAGCGGGAGGTCAGGTCAGGTCAGGTCGCGTTCGTCCCGTGCGGCTACGCCGCTGTCTTGAGCTACGAGCGTGGCGAGCGCAGTGCGTGAGCGGACGCCGAGCTTGCGGTATGCGTTGCCGAGGTGGAACTCGGTGGTCCTCGGGCTTAGGAACAACTCGGCGGCGGCTTCCTTGTTCGTCACTCACGAGGCCCGATCTCGACCCACTCAGCCCGCGTCATGTTGCGGCTGGCCGCGCGGCAGGCGATGTCGTACCATCCATCAACGTTCAGGTTCCAGATGTAGATGTTCTCGCCATCCGCGCTGACGCCGCTGTCGGTCCCGTCCGCTTCGGGCCAGGCCAGCGTGACGTCTGCCTCACGCAGGTTCCGCCTGCTCACGGCAGCACGGAGAGGCCACGTACGATGCGGCTGGCGGGATGACCACACGCATCGTCAAGACGGTCTGCCCGAAGGACTGTCCCGACACGTGCGGGATGCTTGCTCACGTCGAAGACGGGCGCGTCGTTCGCGTCGTCGGCGACCCGGATCACCCGATCACGGACGGCTGGCTCTGCGGCCGCTACCAGCACTACGAGGATGTCGTCCACCATCCGGACCGGATCCTCCATCCGATGGCGCGGACCTCGAAGGATGACGCGTTCGAGCGCGTCAGCTGGGATAGGGCGCTGGACGTCATCGCCTCACGCTTCGACGAGATCACCGAGCGCCGTGGACCCGGCGCGATTCTCCCGTACCACTACCTCGCGAACCAGGGCGTCGTGGCATCGGGCTCAGCCGATCGCCTCTGGAACCGGATGAACACGTCGCGCGTCGGCATGGAGATCTGCGCGACGGCCGGTGCCGAGGCGGTGATCCGCATTTTCGGGAAGGTCCGCGGCACCGAACCGCAGCATCTCGACAAGACCCGCCTGTACATCGCCTGGGGTAAGAATCCGCGGGCGACCAACGTCCACGGACATGTCCTGACCCGTGACATCCACCCCCAGGTTGTCATCGACCCGCGCCGCTCGGAGACGGCCGTGTCGGCAGACCTCCACCTTCGGCCACGCCCGGGCACCGACTCGCTGCTGGCGATCGGGGTCATGCGAGTTCTCATCGAGAACGACTGGATCGATCACCGGTTCATCGAGACCCGAACAGTCGGGTACGAGGCCCTCCGGGCGGCCGTGCTCGCGACGCCGATGGAGAGCGTTGCCGCAGGCACCGGCGTGCCCGTGGCCCAGGTTCGCGAGCTCGCCTCCGTGTACCACGAGCACCGGCCCGGTCTGATCCACGTCGGCATCGGACTCCAGCGCAACACGAACGGCGGCGAGATGGTCGCGGCGATCTCGATGCTGGCAGCGCTGACCGGCCAGGTCGGGACGCCCGGGGGCGGCGCGCTCTACGCGAGCTTCGAGTCCCGCTGGAACGACATCTCGCATAGCGAGCTGCGGACGGAGGCGCCGCGCTTCTACAACATGGTCAAGCTCGGGAGCGACCTGACCGAGACGGACGACATACAGGCGCTGTACGTCTACAACTCGAACCCGGCCGCCACCTCGCCCAACCAGGAGCTGATCCTTCGCGGTCTCGACCGGCCCGACCTCTTCGTGGTCGTGCACGACCTCTTCCTGACCGACACAGCGCGCCGGGCGAACGTCGTTCTCCCAGCGACTAGTTTCGCCGAGACGCGCGACTTACACCGCTCGTACTGGCACGACTACGTGCAGATCAACAACCCGGCGATCGCACCACTCGGCGAGGCGCGGTCGAACCTCTGCGTCTTCACCGCGATAGGGCGCCGCATGGGCTATACGGAGCGCTGCTTCCAGGAGAGCGAGGAAGACGTGATCCGCGACGCCTTGGTCGGAACCGGTCTGGATTACGACGCGCTCTGCGAGGGCCCGGTGCCATCTGAGCCGGTCGATCGGACCAGCTTCGACGACGGCGAGTTCCCGACGCCGAGCGGCAGGCTCGAGCTGATCGCGCCAACGTTTACGCCGCCTCCCGCATCAGCACATCCCTACCGGTTCCTGACGCCGAAGAGCAAGCACCTCCAGGGCAGCCAGGGCTTCAACCATCCCCGGTTGAGGGCGTCGCTCAAGACGCCCTGGTTGTACGTGCATCCGGATGACGCCGACGCCGAGGCGCTGAAGGACGGCGACGACGTCGTGGCCCGCAACGAGCGCGGTTCGGTGCGGCTGATCGTCAAGATCTCCGAGGATGTCCAGCCCGGGCTCGTCGTCAGCCACATGGTCCGCTGGGGCGCCAACGCCAACGCCACGACCCCCGACGCCACAGCCGACATGGGCGGCAACTCGACGTTCCACACCAACTACGTGTCGCTGGAGCGGGCAGTCTAGAGGCGTGGGCGACCATCGACGCGCGTTCAGTGCGTCACTCCATGCCGTCCCCGCCGGGGTCGTCGATGATAAAGAGCCACGTTCCGTCGGGTTGCTTGCGGACGACCTCGACACTATGGACAGGCGTCGTGACAGGCTTGCCATCAGGGCCCGGACTGGTACTGCTGCCTTGAGTCGCGTGACCGCCACAGAGCCGTCGCCACTAGCGACCGCCGTAACCGCATCGAGGGTAAACGTCGCCTTGGTTGCGATGAAGTCCTGCATGACCTCGCGGATTCAGGGTGGCCGGTGACAACCTCGGCCCCTGCAAACCGGCTAGGAAGCAAGAAGGTCGCGTAGCAGCGCAAGTCGGGCAGCATCTGGCTTCAATTCAGCGGTCAGGGTGGTTCGAGTTTCGTCCAGTCCGGGGAGTAGCAACTTCGCAAGAGTGGCCGGTCACGGCTCGCCGATCTACCTCGCGCCGGAGATCTCCGTCCCGAACCACTTCTCGAATAGACGACCGTATGTCCCGTCGCGTCTCAACTCCCCGAGCTGCTGGTTGAGCGCCGAGTACTTCTACTTCATCATGTACGTCGCCATCCTGCTCGTGGCGGCGCGCGTTATCACGTTCGCCTTCGGCCTGCGCGTGGGGTGGGTCTACTACGACGACTCGCTCGTAGCCGAGCGCTTCTACTGGCCGCTGGTCACCGGTGCAATATTCCTCGCGACGTTGCAGCTGCGGCCACCGTTCGGGCGGCTCGTGACCGCACGGTCCGGGCGGCGAACGCGAGCAGTCCGATTCCAATGGCGAACAGCACGACGATCAGCGTGCCGCCGGGAGCACGCGTCACGAGTTCCATTGCCGCACCGACGAGGGCAGCGCACGGGATGGTCATGAGCCACGCGACGAGGATGTTCCCGGCCACTCCCCAGCGGACTGCCGAGAGGCGCCGCGAGGCACCCGCGCCGAGTACCGAGCCGGAGACCGTGTGTGTTGTCGAGACCGGAAGGCCGACGGTTCCCGTGACCCAGAGAATGCTTGCCGTCGCGGTTTGGGCCGCGAAGCCCTGGGGCGGGTCGAGCTTCGCCACGCGCTGGCCCAACGTCTTGATGATCCGCCATCCGCCGGCGTACGTGCCAAGCCCCATCGCCGTTGCGGCGCTGACGATCACCCAGAGTGGAACGTGGAAGTTGTCAGCATCGAGACGACCAGACGCGACCAGGGCGAGTGCGATGATCCCCATCGTCTTCTGGGCGTCGTTGGTTCCGTGTGTGAACGCCACGAAGCCGCCTGAGATGAGCTGGAGGCGTCGAAAGCCCTTGTTCACGAGGCCGGGTGAGCGACGGCGAACGAGCCACAGGATCACGATCATCAGCAGCGCGGCGCCGATAATGCCGAACACCGGCGCCAGGAGCGAGGGGATGAGGACCTTGTCTTTGAGGCCCCCCGCTTTGACGACGCCGAAACCGTTGGCCGCGATTGCCGAGCCTAAGACGCCGCCCACCAGCGCGTGGCTCGAGCTCGAGGGCAAGGCGAGATACCACGTCAGGAGGTTCCAGGTGATCGCTCCGACCAGCCCAGCCAGGACGACCTTCAGCGTGATCACGTCGGGATTGACGATCCCCTTGGCCACTGTCGCCGCCACTTCGATCGACACGAACGCGCCGGCGAAGTTGAGGAACGCTGCGCTGATAACCGCCGGCCTCGGCGACAGAGCACGGGTCGAGACGCTCGTGGCGATCGAGTTCGCCGTGTCATGGAAGCCGTTCGTGACTGACCTGGATGGTGGTGCGTTGTCGGTTGCCTGAGCTGGTGGGCTTGGGGGACGACCGCATGAGATTGAGGAGTTGGTCTTGTGAGCGAGAAACGGGATCGTCGGAAGTGGTCGCCTGAGCGGAAGGCGATCGTGCTCGCCGGTCTGCGCGGCGACCGGAGCGTGCGCTATGACGTCTGTCGCGAGCACGAGATCGCCGAGACGCTGTACTAGGGGTGGCGTGACCGTCTGTTGGAGGGCGGCACCGAGGCGTTGCGCTCCGCGAGGGATGCGCCAGGGATCCGCGTGAGCAGGAGCTGAAGGACGCCACGAGCGGATGGCGCGGCTCAGCGTGCGTTGGGGAAGAAGACGTCAGGGGCTTGAGGTAGCGGGGGAACTGTTGCGGGACTGGACGTGAGCGTCCGCGTGTCCAGAGCCCGTGCCGAGCTCGCTCAGGGACGCCGGAACCTTCGGTGGTCAGCGCGAGCTGGCAGGCATCTTCACGCCAGGCGATCTGACCGCGTTCCTCGGCGCCGACGCACGCCAAGCAGGCCCGGGCAGGGTCTCAAACACGGATGCGGCAATCGTCGAGGTCGCCAAGGCCAACCCGACCGACGGGATCGCCGGCTTGGCAACGGTCTCGACCCCATAGAGGTCGAGCAGGTCGGATGCATGCTCGATCATGTCGACGACATCATCGAGCGCGGTCGCAAGCCCAAAGATGTCCTCGCGGTCAAACGGCGTGACGTACTGGGTATTGAGAAGATGAAAAAGATCACGGGTCAGCCGGTCTCCGACGTGCTCGATCTCCTTGATCTCGGCGTGGCTCACTGCGGAGCCGGGAAAGCCACGGAAACGCGCCTCTGTCTGGCGAGCGGCTTCGAGCGCGTTGGCGCTGGCCTCCGCGAACAGGTCGTAGAACTCGGAAGGCCTTGGGATCAGCGAGAGTTTCAACGACGCCTCCTCGACAAGCGTCCGCGGGAATGAACGGCGGGCATGCGCACCGTACGTTAACTCACGTGATGGCGGTGCCCCGGCGGCGTGGAGCGAGCGACGAGCAGCTTGTGAGGATCACGAGCGACAGCCTTGCTCGCTACCGTCCGTCGCCATGCTGAGCAAGATCGGAAACGTGTTGCTTCGGGTCGTCAGTCTCGGCGTCACCGAAGAGTGCTCCGACGACGAGCGACTGACCCGCCGAGTCTTCACGAGCGCGTCTCTCTTCGTCGGTGTTGTCGCTCCGGTATGGGGTGCGATGTACGCAGCGTTCGGTGAGTCGTGGCCCGGAGCCATTCCGACGAGCTACTCGGTGTTCACGCTCGTCAGTTTCCTCGCTCTTCGCCGCTTTGGTCTATGGCAGTGGTTTCGCACGACCCAGCTGATCCTGATCTTTCTGCTTCCGTTCGGGTTGATGCTCAGCCTCGGCGGCTACGGTCCTGGAAGCGCCGTCATGATCTGGGCCGTTCTGGCTCCGCTCGGCGCCCTATGGGGAGGGCGGTCACGGCAAGCGGCGTTCTGGGTCTCGGCGTATCTCGTCGCGGCCATCGTGTCGGGAGCGGTCAACCCGCTGCTGCGCGACTCGAATGATCTGCCGAGCGCGCTGATCACGGTGCTCTTCGTGATGAACGTCGTCTTCGTCACCGGGGTCATCTTCTTGCTGATCGATTTCTACGTACGGCAGAAGGACGACGCGCTCGCGGTGATGCGCCGTAACCGGGAGCTCGAGGCCGCGAACATGGCTCAGGAGATCACTCTCCGTCAGAGCGACAAGCTGGCGACTCTGGGAAAGCTGAGCGCTGGCATGGCCCACGAGCTCAATAATCCGGCGGCGGCGGCTCAACAGGCCACCAAGCAGCTTTCGACGCTGCTGCTGGGCGACGAGCACGTCGATGCCGAGCTAGCCGGCCTCGATCTCGACGAGAGCGAGGCGGCGCTGCTCGGCGACATCGCACACGTCATTCGGGCCGAAGGCCGCCAGCCTGTGCTCGACCCACTCGAGCGTAGCGACCGAGAGGAGGGCGTTCAGGAGGCCCTGAATGCGGCCGGTGTTGCCGACGCTTGGGAAATCGCGCCGTCGATTGTCGAGCTTGGACTCGGCGTCAATGACGTGTCCGGCATGGCTGAGGGTCTGCGCACTGATCGCTTCGCGAGCGTAGTCAACGCCCTCGATGCGCAGCACAAACGCGAGACCCTGCTCGGAGGGCTCGACGAGAGCACCGACCGGATCATCGAGATCGTGAGGGGCGCTCAAGACCTACACGTATCTGGACCGGGCTCCACGGCAAGTCGTCGATCTGCACGAGGGGCTCGACAGCACGCTGCTCATGTTCCAGAACCAGCTGAAAGCCGGAGTCGCCGTCGAGCGCTCATATGCCGACGACCTGCCTTCGATCGAGGCGTACGGGAGCGAGCTCAATCAGGTGTGGACCAACATCCTGGACAACGCAATCGATGCGATTGACGGGAAGGGGACGATCACGATTGCCACACACCTGCGAGCAGATCGTGTCGTGGTCGAGTTGACCGACAGCGGTCCCGGGATTCCCGCAGAGGTAATCGCACAGATCTTCGACCCGTTCGTCACGACGAAGGCACCGGGCGAGGGCACCGGTCTCGGCCTCAACATCTCGTACAGCATCGTGACGCAGAAGCACGGCGGCGAGATCGATGTCGCTTCGGAGCCCGGTCGAACGACGTTCACGATCAGCCTGCCGCTGGCGCCGTCCGAAGGGCAGAATGGCGAGCTTGACCGCAATGAGCCCGATCCAGGCGATCAGGTTCAGGCTAGGAGCGATTCGTGGCGAAGCCGATAATCCTCACTCTCGATGACGAGGTTCAGGTCTCCGACGCAGTCGAGCGAGACCTGCGCAGCCACTTCGGCAAGGACTATCGAATTGTCAAGTCGACCTCGCCGGCCGAAGCCCTCGAAACGCTTGGGCGGCTGAAGCAACGCAACGACGAGGTCTCACTGCTGCTGATCGATCAGCGCATGCCCGAGATGGAAGGCACCGACTTCATCCGCGAAGCGATGAAGATCTATCCCGACGCCCGGCGTGTCCTGCTGACCGCCTACGCCGACACGACGGCGGCGATCACGGCGATCAACGACATCGGCCTCGACCACTACCTGATGAAGCCGTGGGGACCTCCCGAGGAGAACCTCTATCCGGTGCTCGACGATCTGCTCGACGACTGGGAGGCGACGGTCGAGCACGCCTACGACGGCATTCGGGTGGCGGGCACGTTGTGGTCTGCGACGTCCCACCACGTCAAGGATTACCTCGCTCGATCGCAGATCCCGTACAGGTGGCTCGACATCGAGCGTGACTCCCAGGCCGCGGCCGAAGTCGCAGCCGTCAACGGCGACCAGCGTCGGCTACCGGTCGTGTTCTTTCCCGATGGCACACAGCTGGTCGAGCCGAGCATGCCCGAGCTCGCAGAGAAGGTCGGCCACCACACGCGCGCGTCAGAGCAGTTCTACGACGTGATCATCATCGGGGCCGGTCCCGCTGGACTCGGTGCCGCTGTGTACGGCGCCAGCGAGGGCCTACGCACCCTGCTGGTGGACAAGGAAACGACGGGCGGTCAGGCCGGCACCAGCTCGCGGATCGAGAACTACCTTGGCTTCCCGAACGGGGTGAGCGGCGTCGACCTCGCCCGTCGCGCCACCACGCAGGCCACGCGCCTGGGTGCGGAGATCCTCACGGCGCAACAGGTCACCGGAATCGAGGTCTCGGATCCGTATCGACTCGTGAAGCTCGCTGATGGTAGGAGCGTGAGCTGTCACGCCCTGATCATTGCGTCCGGAGTCTCGGTGCGAACGCTCGATCTGCCTGGAGTTGCCGAATTCACGGGCGTCGGCGTCTACTACGGCGCTGCCATGACGGAGGCCGCGAACTATCGCGGCGAACACGTCTTCGTCGTCGGCGGGGCGAATAGCGCCGGGCAAGCCGCGATGTACTTCTCGCGCTACGCCGACCAGGTCACGATGCTCGTCCGCGGATCCAGCCCCAACAAGGGCATGTCGCAATATCTCGTCGACCAGATCGATTCGACCGCCAACATCGACGTGCGTACCGAATCCGGTGTCGTCGAGGCGCAGGGCAACGAGCGGCTCGAGACGCTCAAGATCGAGAACACCGCGACGGGCGAGTCCGAGACAGTGTCGGCCGCCGCGCTCTTCCTCTTCATCGGCGCCAAGCCGCACACCGAGTTCCTCAGCGATGTCGTCGCGCGCAACCACTCGGGTTTCGTGCTCACGGGTCCGGATCTGCTCGAAGACGGAAAGCGCCCGAAGAGGTGGCCGCTAAAGCGAGATCCGTTCATTCTCGAGACGAGTGTCCCCGGCATCTTCGCCGTCGGCGACGTGCGCCAGGGAGTTGTGCGTCGCGTCGCCTCGGCCGTGGGTCAAGGCTCCACCGCGATCAGCATGGTCCACCAGTACCTGAAGACCGTCTAGGAGGTCACTGTGGCTACACAACTCTCGCCAGCGATGCGCCGTCGCCTCGATATCCAGGGCCTGGAAGAGGTTGAGGACGAGTGGCTGGTGGAGGTCAAGCCGTGGCTCAGCATGGCGTTCTACGGCTGCGTGCTGCTCGCCGGCCTCGGAACGGCGCTCGCGAGTACCGAGATCCTCTGGGGCCTCGTCGCAATCACGGTGCTGGGCACCGTCTCGCGGGTCCATCCAGTCGATCTGATCTACAACCACGGAATCCGGCGCCTGACCGGGACGCGGCCCCTTCCCGAACGACGCGCGCCGACGCGGTTTGCGTGTGCCGTCGGCACCGTCTGGCTGATCGTGGTGATCCTCCTGTTCTGGGGCGGCTATTCCGTGGCGGCCTACGCTCTTGGCGCTTTGCTGGCAGCGGTAGCGCTGCTTGTCGCCACTACGGGTATCTGCATTCCGTCGATCATCTGGCGAGCCTTGTTGAGGAACGCGCCGGCGCCGCGCGCCGACTAGGCCGTTCGGAGGCACCGAGGTCCGAAACCGACAGCTTGCCTCGGCGGTGACGTGGCCGCGTGGGAGGGCGCAAAGCTGCCTCAGCCGGGTCGGACAACGACGGGGCTGATCGGCAGCCGTAAGAGCTGGGAAATCGCGACCGGCGTACACTGGCTGTGTGGCCGAGATGCTACGGCTCGAGATTCCGTGCGAGCGCCGTTTTGTCAACGTCGCTCGCCTTGTAATCGGAGGCCTGGCCACCCGCATCGACCTCTCGTTCGAAGCGCTCGACGATTTGCAGGTCGCTCTCGAGACCGTGTTGGCCTACGAGGTCGGAGCAGGCGACGAGCACACAACGCTCGAGCGCATGTCGATCGAGGTCGCGGTGCTCCCGAAGCGGCTGGTCCTCGAGGTCGGACCGCTGCGCACCGCTCCGTCGTCCACCCACGTTTCTCTCGGCGACGAAGAGCTCGAGGTTAGCCAGCTGCTTGCGAGGCTCGTTGACGACGCGAGCGTACTGCAGCGCGATCAGCAGCCGTGGGTTCGCCTCGAGAAACACACGCCGGTGCGGGCGGGACGATGAACCCGCAAACCCGTGCCGACCGGGCTGCGCTGCTCGCCGCGCATCGCGAGCGCGGTGACGAGGCTGCACGGCAGCAACTGATCGACGAACTCACGCCGCTCGCGCGCGGGCTCGCGCGACGCTATGCGGGGCGCGGTGAGCCAGTAGAAGACCTCGAACAGGTCGCGATGGTAGGTCTCATGAATGCCATCGATCGGTTCGATCTCGGTCGGAACGTCGACATCGCGAGTTTCGCCGTTCCGACGATCCTCGGTGAGATCAAGCACCACTTTCGTGACAGCAGCTGGACCGTCCATGTTCCCAGGGGACTGAAGGAGCGGAGCGCACGCCTGGCAAAGCGCCTCGACGCCCTCACATCCCAGCTTGGACGATCGCCCTCGATCGCAGAGCTCGCCACCGCCGAGAAGCTACTCGAGGAAGAGGTGGTCGAGGCTCTCGACGCCGGGCTCGTCTACAACGCGCGATCGCTCGATTCGGCGCCGCCGGGCGCCGGATCTGATCTCGGTGCCATCGCCAGCTTTGGGGCACCCGATGACGAGCTGGCAGCGGTCGAGGATCGTGCGATGCTGGACGATGGTTTCCGCGAGCTCGACGCTCGCGAGCTGCGGGTCGTCAACCTCCGCTTTGTAGATGGGCTGACGCAGACACGCATCGCCGAGGAGCTCGGGATCTCGCAGATGCATGTATCGAGATTGCTCCGCCAGGGTCTCGAGAAGATGCGATCAGCACTCGACGAGGAGACGCCATGAGCGGCGAAGGAGAGCGCCTGTGAAGGGCACTCACCGGATCGTCATGACCGTGCCTGCGAAGCCCGAGTACGTCGGGATCTGCCGGCTAGCGCTGGCGGGCATCGCGCGCACGACAGACATGAGCCCCACCACGCTGGCCGACCTCAAGCTCGCGCTGACAGAAGTCGTCAACAACGCAGTCGACCACGGTGCGGCAAGCGCCGAGAGCGATGTGAGCGTGGCCTTCGAGCTCGCGCCAACCCGGATACACGTCGAGGTCGAGGACGATGGTGCCGGCTTCGACACCGAGCTTCTCAAAGGCCCCGACCCCGAGGCGCCGAGCGAGTCGGGCATGGGAATGATGATCCTTCGGGCTCTGGTCGACGATCTGGCAGGCGCACCGCGCCAGGGCGGACGGGGGATGCGCGTCGAGTTCTCCAAGAGCTTGCCGTGAACGCTGAGGAAGCCCGGCGGCCGGCCGCACTGTGCCGGCTGCCGTCTACTCTGCGAGGGCGTCGCCGCGAGTCGCGTAGACCGAGAACAGCTCGTCGAGCTTGGTGATCTCGAACACCTTGCGGATCGAGCGGTCGTTGATCACGAGCGATACCCGACCTTTATGCGGAGCAAGACGCTTCATTGTGCCCGTAAGCACGCCTAGAGCGGTGGAATCGATGAAGTTTGTCTCGCTCAAGTCGATGACGAGATGCGTGGCGCCTGCGTCGATCTCCTCGATCAGCCTTTCCTTGAGCTCGGGCGCGGTGTAGAGGTCGGCTTCGCCGGTCACGGCGACAACCACGGCGCCGTCGGGGCTACTTTCGGTCGAGATCCGGAACTCGGTCATGCTGGCGACAGTCTGCCCGACTGAGTCAACTCGCGTGCGCCGTGGCGGCGCGCGAGCTTCACGAGCGGCGACGATATCCTGACGCGAAGGCGAAGCTGCGCTGCCATGTGATGAGCGATCGGTCATCTTCCAAGGCTGGCGAAACGCGAAAGGCGCGCGCAGGCAGCGTCCGAACTCCCGTCGAGCGTTTGCAAACAGTTACGGCTGCTTTCTCGCGCGCGCTGACCCAGGAGGACGTTTCGGCCGTGGCTGTCGACGGCGCGGTCGAGGAGTTTGCGGCACAGGCGGCCCACATCTCGTTACTCAGCGACGATGGGGGCTCACTCGAGCGTGTGTACGAGCACTTCTCGGCCGGATCTCGCTCTGAGCGACGGACTCACCAGGACAGAGCGGACCAGCTCGGCTTCAACGTTCAACCGGGACTTGCCGCGCTGCCGCTCCGCGTCGCAGGCAGACTCATCGGGGTATTCGTTCTCGACTTCGGGGAGCGCGCCACCTTCTCGAGCGAGATCGAGACCACGTTGCAGACGCTTGCGGATCAGTGCGCGCAGGCGCTCGAGCGCGCGTCCACCTACGCCGCCGAGCGCACGGCCCGCGCCCAAGCGGAGCGCGCGCGTGAGGAGCTCGAGCGGATCGACGCGCTGACTGACCTCGGTCTCGCGGAGCTCGCATTCGACGAGTTTCTCGACACGGTGCTCGCACGCCTGGTGCGGCTGCTTGAGGCAGACGCGGCGGTGATCCTTCTGCCCAATGAGAGAGGCGAGCTCATGGCAAACGCGAGCATCGGTCTCGAAGAGGACGCGCGCCGGCAGGTGCGTGTCGCGACGGGCCACGGCGTCACCGGAAGGGTGATCGAGCTGAGCGAGCCGGCCGTTGTCGACGATCTCTCCGAGCTCGACCTGCCGCACTCCGTCTTGAAGCGCGCCGGGATGCGGTCGATGGTTGCCGTACCGCTCATCGCCGCTGGACGCAGCGTCGGTGTCCTGCTCGCCGCCTCGGGGAGGGTGGGTGCTTACAGCGGCCGCGACGTGCCCACGCTCCGGGTCGCGGGAGACCGACTCGCCCTCGCCATCGACAACGCACGCGCCTACGAGCATCAGGCGAGCATCGCGAGAACCCTGCAGCAAAGCCTGCTGCCCGACCAACTCCCGACGGTGATGGGAATGTCGCTCGCCGGCCGCTACCTGCCAGCGACCGTTCGTAGCGACGTAGGCGGCGACTGGTATGACGCCCTCGTCCGTGACGACGGGACGCTTGCGCTGGTGATTGGCGACGTGGTCGGTCACGGGATCGAAGCGGCGGCGACGATGGGCATGCTGCGGAACGCAGCGCACGCCTACCTGCTCGATGGCAAGGGGCCGGCCACAACGCTGGCCCTGCTCGATCGGTTCGTGGCTCAGACCGGGCGTGGAGAGATGACAACCGCCGCGATCGTCACCGTCAGCGCCTCAGCTGGCGAGCTGGAGCTTGCGGCTGCGGGCCATCCGCCCCCACTTCTCGTGTCGGACACGGGTACCGCGGACTTCGCAGATGACGGGCGCGGCGTACCGCTCGGTGTCGTGCCGGACGCTGGCCGTCGCGGTGCTCGCCGCCATATCGAGCCGGGAACGGCCATTCTCATGTACACGGACGGTCTGATCGATCACCGCGGACATCCAGTCGACGAGGCGCTCACGAGGCTCGGCTCACCACTTGAGCCTGGCGAGCAGAGCGACCCCCACACGCTGATCGACGCCGTTCTCGACCGCATGGTTCCGACCGGCGCTCACGAGGACGACATTGCGATGGTGGTCGCACGGCTCGAGCCCCGATAGGCGCTGCCGCGCGACGAGGTTTGAAGCTTCGAGCGGCGGGGTACCCACCCGGAGAGAGCGACGTACACGCGCGAGCGTCCCGCGACGCGCAGACGCTTCCGGCAAACTCTTGGGGAGACGGCGAATGCGGAATCCGTTCCGAACTGAAGCCGAGATGTACCGCTTTCTGCTCGTCGCGGTCGCCGTCGCCATATCGGTTGCCATCGCCGGGATCTTCGGAGGCGGCTGGGCCGCATTTGGCGTCCTCCTGTTCCTGGTCGCCGTCGCCTACATCGCCGCTCAAGCACGGCTGGAACCTGCACGGCCTGAGCGCGCAGGCTGGGCTCGCCCCCCGGGTTCGGAGCGGGCGTCGCGCGCCGCCTGCTCGTGCTCGCCAACGAGACCCTGATCGGAGAATCCCTCCATCATGAGATACGCAGGCGGCTCGCTGGGTCGAACGGCGTCGTCAAAGTCGTCGCGCCGGCGCTCAACAGTCGCCTTCGCCACTGGGTATCAGACGACGATGGTGCCCGCGCCGAAGCGAAAGCGCGGCTGGACGCTTCGCTCAAGGCGCTCCGAGAGAGCGACATCCAGGCGCACGGCGAAGTGGGGGACGATGATCCTGTGCAGGCCCTCGAAGACGCGCTCCGAGCATTCGAGGCCGACGAGGTGATCATCTCGACACATCCCGCTGCTCGTTCGAACTGGCTCGAGCGAGGTGTCGTCGAGCGTGCGCGCGCGAAGTTCCCGATTCCGATCACGCATGTGGTCGTCGATATCGACCGTGACTCGACGCTTGCAGCCTCTGTTGTAGCGCGCGGGTAGGGGGCACCCGCTAACCGCGTTGCGCCGAACGCTGTCTGAGCGTTCCGAGCAGATTGTGGACGCTGTCACGCACCTCGTCTTCGCGCGCCCGCCACAAGCGCTCGGCAAGCGCATCGACGATCTCTCTCACACCGACCATGCCAAGCACGTGCTCGCCCTCGACTACGGGGATATGCCGAATATTGTGCTCGCCCATCAAGCGCGCGACGTCGAGGATGTCGGCGTCGGCTGGGGTGGTCACGAGCTGTGTGGTCATGACGTCGGAGACGCGTGTTTGCACGAGATCGGCACCGCGTGCGACGAGGCGAAGGACGTCACGCTCGGTGAGGATGCCGACGAGACGTGCGCCGTCGCAGACGGCGACCGAGCCGACGCCCGCGTCGAGCATGCGCTGGATCGCAGTTCCGAGATCAGCGTCGGGCGGCACCTCGATCAAACGCAAGTTCATGACGTCGACTATTCCCATTCGATCCCTCTTCGTCGCGCTCAGCGTCGCGACCCAGCATATTGAGCGCCCGGCCACTCGGCAGCGCAGCGATCTCGAGCCAGTAGCGACCCAGCGTCGCGATGTCGGTGGTCAGTGCCGCGTAGCTACTCGGTTTGCTAACGAAGCTGTTCGCGCCGAGCGCATAGCTGGCTTCGATGTCGTCCTGGGCCGTCGAAGTTGTAAGCACGACGACTGGGATCGGCCGCATCGTGGTCCCGGCGCTCAACGCCCGGAGCGCCTCCCATCCGTCGATGCGGGCATGTTGAGGTCGAGGAGGATCAGGTCGGGATGCGGGGTTGCGACGGGATCGCAACCGCTCCTGCACGCCTCGAGATAGTTGAGCAGTTCCTCTCCGTCGCAGAGGTGTCGCACGTCGGCGCGCGGGCAACTCGCGCGGAGCGCTTCCTCGATGAGCCCACGGTAGTCGGCGTCGTCGTCGACGATAAGGATCGTTGCTCGGCGATCAGTGTGTTCCACCTGCGGATTCTTCGCGCTGCGCCCGCGCGGGTAGTTCGATGGTGAAGGTCGAGCCGCTCCCGGGAGTGCTCGACGCGGTGAGACTGCCGCCGTGTCGCTCGACGACACGGCGGCAAAGGGCCAAACCAATGCCCGTGCCGGCGTAGGATTCTGATCCGTGGAGTCGTTTGAAGGGCTCGAAGATCCGATCGCGATGTCTTGCCTCGAAGCCGATTCCGTTGTCCGAGATCGTTAACGCGACCATGTTGCCTGGAAGCTTGCAGGCACTGATCACGACACGCGGGGTCGTGCTACGCGTGCGGAACTTGATCGCGTTGCAGAGCAGGTTCTGGAACAGTTGTCGCATCTGAACGACGTCGGCTTCGACCGTTGGCAGTTCGGATACCTCGAGCTCGCAGCCGGTTTCGGCGATGTGAACCTCGAGATCGCTGATGACTTCCTCGAGCACCGGCCCGAGATCGATTAGCGCTCGCCGTGGCGGAGCCGTCGTCACGTGCGAGTAGACGAGAAGAGCACGCGTGAGGTCCTTCATGCGCGCTGCTGAGCTGTGGATCCGGCCGAGCTCCAGTCGCGCCTGGTCGTCGAGAACGTCGTCGAGCCTGGCTTCGAGCCGCTCCGCAAACGTCGTGATCTTGCGGAGCGGCTCCTGCAGGTCATGCGACGCGGTCGTCGCGAAGCGCTCGAGCTCCTTGTTGGAGCGAGCGAGCTCCTCGAGTGTCCGTCGGCGATCGCTGTCGTCCTGGATCTGTGCGATGAAATAGAGCGGTTGCCGGTTGCTGTCGCGCACGAGCGACACGCTATGGCGCACCCAGACCGGGGAGCCGTCGGCCCGCACGTAGCGCTTCTCGATGTCGAAGCGACGTGTGCGGTCGTGCAGAAGCTCCCAGACGTGCGCGAGGTTGTCGTCGATGTCGTCTGGATGCGTCAGCGCGAGGCTCGACTCGTTCAGCAACTCGTTGTCGGTGTACCCGAGCAGGCGGGAGAGCTCGGCGTTGACCCGGAGAAAGCGCCCGTCGAGCGCAACGAACGCGAGGCCTATGGGTGCGTTCTCGAAGGCGCCGCGAAAGCGAGCCTCGCTTTCTTCGGGCTCACGCTGGATCGGATCAGACAGCGCGCCGGTAGGCGGCCGGATAGCGACGCGATCCGCTTCCATGGCGACGGAGCCCCGAGGCGCGTCTCCTCGACGCCTCGTGGGTGGGGCTAGCTCTTGCATGGCTAGGCGCTCAGCTTCCGCGCGCGCGCCCACCCCAGGCCCTTCTGGTCGAGCATGCGCTGGTCCGCCTCGCAGACCAGCTCCTCTAGAGAGAGCGGCCATCGTGGATTCCAGCGTGCCACGCCCGCGCTGACGGCGATGAGGAGGCCGTCGGTCGAGCGGTTGTACTGATCTATTGCTCGGCCGAGCCGTTCGACAGCGATCACCGAGTTCTCAGCGCCCTCCGTGAAGAGCACGCAGAACTCGTCGCCGCCGACGCGCGCGACGATGTCGCTTGAGCGAAACGTACGACGAAGCAGGTCGGCGAGCTCGCTCAGGAGGTCATCGCCGGCGCCGTGACCAAGCGTGTCGTTGACGGCTTTGAGCCCGTCGACATCGAGGTAGAGAAGCGCCAGCGGTTCCTCAGCCCGGTCAGCGCGCGCGATCGCCTGGTGGCCGTGCAGGTCGAAACCACGGCGATTCAGCAGCCCGGTGAGGGGGTCTACGACTGCCAGCTCCTGTAACTCTTCCTGCAGGACGTGGCGCTCGATCGCGTAGCGGATCGACCGTCGTAGCAGCTGCCCGCTCGCGCCGTCCTTGCAGAGGTAGTCCTGGGCGCCGTCCCTCAAGGCCTCGACGCCGAGGACGTCGTTGTACATGCCCGAGAGTACGACGACCGGAAGGTCGGGGCCCTCCGCGCGGAAGTCGTGCAGCGCGTCGAGGCCCGAACGCGCGGGCAAACCGAGATCGAGCAGGACAGCGTCGAACTCGCCGCGCCAGGCGAGCGCGATCCCGTCGTCGAGGTCGCCGGCGAAGCCCACTTCTGCATAGAGCGAGAGAGCATCGCTCACCAGGAAACGGTCGACCGGATCGTCCTCGATGGCGAGCACGCTCAGGTCCACGGCCGACGCGACGGGCGTCGAGGCGCGCCTAATCGTTCGCGCGGCTGCGAGTGACTCGAGCTCGGGCTCGGCTCGTTCGAGCACAGGCGAGTCAAGGACATCTTCCGCGGCTGCCGCAGGTAAGAATCCCAGGGTAGCGGCCATGGTCGCTCCTTTGTACGCCTCGCTACATGTGCGGCCATTATCGGCGTGCGGTTCACGACTTCGCCATCCCTCGCCAGGGGGATTTTGCACCTCGCGAGCGTGTACCCCGATAGAGGGTTCCGCGGCTCATATGTTTGAAGTGAGCAAGAAGCGGGTACTCCATGGTCACGAAAGATCGTCAACCTCGGAGGCGCACGTGAGTCCACCCGACGATGTTGACCGCCCGACTGGGGCGGGATGCTTGGAGCCCGGCAAGGCGCCGTTGCTTGTGTCGTCGCCTTGCCTGGCATGGGGAGCGGATCTCCGTAGATGACGCAGAACTCACACTCGCGTCCGCGCAGCCCGGCGTTCCGGGCCTACCGCTCCAAAGCTCCCAGCATTCGCTCGAGTCGGTGGGCTCGGCGTCGACGGCGTTGAGGGCGAGAGATCCGTCGCTTTGCGCGACGGGACGTCGACGCCGAGCCCTTCGATGCAGCGACGTCGCCCTCAGCAGTCACGCAGCAAGTCGGCGTACGGCTGGCTAGACGTCGACGCCGAGCTTGCGCAGCTCAACGATGGCAGCTCTGCGCCATCGCGTCGTTCCTGGCGAGAAGGGGAGCATGAACGGCATGCCGTTCGAACGCCGCAAAGGCTTGCCGTCGCGCAGGACGCGATAGTGCCCGGGGGTCGCCTCGACGGTCAAGCCGACGGCCTCGAGTTGTCGAATGAACTCGCGGACGTCCTTCTTCATTTCATGACCTTAGGCGCGCAGCGTGCGCACGGGCATCTCCGTTTCCAACGGTTCACGAGCCGGAAATGCGGGTACAACGCTGGCGTTCAGACCTTCGGCGGCGGCCCGCGAAGGGCTCAGGGGTGGACGATGAGCACGTCCTTGTGCGTCTTATGGGAGACGTCACGACTGACGCTGCCGTGCAGCAACCGATCGAGAAAGTCTGGCTCGCGCGTCCCGACGACGATCAGATCGACGTCCCGTGCATCTGCGAGCTCGACAAGTGCATCGGCTGGCCGACCCTCGACCGTGACCAGCTCGTAGGTGGCGTCCTCACGCTGCAGGCGCTGTCGGGCTTCATCGAGAGCTCGCTCGGCCTCTGCGATCGCGCGATCGCCCGCTCGATCATCAGGGATCACGGCCATCGGGGCGGCCCCGATGAGGTCTTCGTGAGTGGGCGCGACCGCGGCGACGACCAACTCAGCGCCGAGTGCCGCCGCTAGCTCAATTGCGCGCTCAAGCGCGCGCTTCGCATCGGCGCCCTCTCGATACCCGACGAGAATCGACTGCACGCTAGTCTCCCCCGGGCTCTCGCGTCCACGTCAGCTGCGAGTCGACAGACACAACGCCGGGAACTCGCCGCAGCACCGACACCAAGCTCTCAGCACCTGACTCCAGATCGACTCTGCCCGTGACGGTGACGACGTCACTCGTCATCACCTCGTCGACGCTCATCAAACCTCCGTAGTAAGCCATCGCCACCTCCTCACTGCGTGTGTACCCGGTTTGGAACGCGTTCAAACTCCCCTCGAGAGCCGACAACGAGGAGTGCTGCAGACAGGCCATCTGGCAGTACGAGCGGCCTGACCCACCGAGTGCTTGCAAACGTTGGCCCGGCGGCGGATACTCGGGGCGGCTGGAACAGCGAAGGCGGAGGTACATCATGCCGAAGTATCTGATTCAGGCCAGCTACACGAGTGCGGGCGCAAAAGGGCTGTTGACAGACGGCGGCACGAGTCGGCGCAACGCCGTCGAGAGCCTCATGGAAAGCGTCGGCGGAAAGCTCGAGTCGCTGTACTTTGCGTTCGGGGAGGACGATGTCGTTGGCATCGTCGACGCGCCGAGTCATGCAGACGTAGCGGCCGCGGCTCTCTCGGTGGCGGCCACCGGCATCGCCGGCGTCAGAACGACCGTGCTGCTCACGCCGGAGGAAATCGACGAAGCTGCGAAGAGGTCGGTCAGCTACCGACCACCAGGAGTTACTGCCTTCTAATCCGCTCGCAGAGGCGCTTCACGAGCCGACGATCGGCAGCGTTATCCGCGACGGATGCGCCTGGTTGTGAACGACGACCTGCGTTGCGACCTGCGCCGCCATTAGGCCCTCCTGGCCCGGCGTGCCACCCGTGTTCAGGTTGCGGTCCCACTGCGGGAAGTCCGAGCTCGAGACGTCGACGCGTAGCCGCTGGCCGGCCTTGATCCGCCAGCCGACCGGGCCGAGGCGGATCTGGTACTCGACGAGCTCGCCCGGCTTGACCGGCGTCGGGTTGCTCGTTGAGTCGCGGTAGCGAGCGCGAACGACGCCCTCCTGGATGTTCGTCGAGCAGCCGTCCTCGCCGACGACGCACAGCCGGCACGTCCAGTCGGTGTCGACCGCGCTGGTCGCCGCAAAGAGCGTGAGCGCGACGTCGCCGACGATGTCGGTGTCGCGCCCGAGCGGCTCGGAGGTGTAACAGAGCACTCCTCGGGCCTGTTCGTACATCCCCTGACAGGCGGGCCCCTCGGGCGAGACACCTTCGATGCAGCAGGAGTGGCCACCGAACGACAGCGATGGGTTCGCCGGGTCGTAGAGGAACGTGTCAGGGAGCTCGTCGCCGGGCGGCTCGGTCGAGAGCTGGCCGTCGCCGGTGGTCGTGTTGGCGCGCCCGCCCGAGTGCAGGAACCAGTTGGTCGGGACAGTGCTCGACGGAGGCCAGTCGTCGAGATCGCGCCAGCCGTCGTTGACGACGTACACGGTCGCAGGCGAGTCGAGCACGCCGTTCTCCTCGCCCTTGAGGACGTGGTCGAACCAGCGGAGCTGCCAGTCGTCGGTGACGTTCGATCCCGCGTCGGCACCGGCACCGGCGAGCGGCTTCCAGGGCCCGTGAAGCCACGGGCCGATCACGAGCTTCTGCCCGGCGGCCGCCGCTTTGTTGCCGGCACCGGCGCGGAGCCCGTTGAAGTTGTCGGCGTTGCCGTTGAGGAAGACGTCATACCAGCCGGCCACGTGCAGCGTCGGCACGGTGATCCGCGAGTAGTCCTCGTTGATCGAGAGCGGGCGCCAGTAGTCGTCGTAGCTTGGATGCGCGACCCAGTCCTGCCAGTAGTCGACCTCTTCGAGGCTCGGCATCGCCGTCAGAGGCAGCACCCAGTTGAGCCCCGGCATCTGGCCGAGCGCACCGAGTGAGGCGCCCATTGCTGCCTCGTCACCCCGCCACCGTTCCTGGGCGAACTCGAGCGCCATCGCCCACCAGGCAGCGAAGGCGATGCGGAGCGCGCCCTGGTCGTATGTCCAGCCCTCGTACGCCTGAGCGGCTGTGAAGCCTGGGCTCATTGTGACCAGGCTGGGAGGTGCCAGGCACGCGGTCAGGAGCTGGAGGAAACCTGGGTACGAGAACCCGTAGGTCCCGACGCGTCCGTTCGAGCCCGACAGCTTGGCGGCCCACTCGACGGTGTCGTATCCGTCCTCGGCCTCCGCGACGAACGGGTACCACGCGCCCTCCGACTCGCCGCAGCCGCGGCAATCCTGGACGACGACCATGTAGCCGTGGGCCGCGTACCAGGACGGGTGCGCGAAGCCAAAGTTCGATTCGGCGGCTGTCTTGTCGTAGGGCAGACGTATCAGGAGGACGGGGCTTGTCTCGGCTCCGGCCGGCCGGTACACGTCTGCGGCAAGAGTTGTCCCGTCGCGCATTCTGCACGGCAGCCCGTGCTCGACGAGAACGTCCGGCATTCCGGGCATCGGTGTTGCGCTCACGACGAGCCTCCTCGGCTTGCTGGTACTGGCGTCACGGGGACGGGAATCATGCCGCCATTCGGCCTCACTTAGATGATAGTGGGACTCATTCCTGTTATCGTTCCCTCGATTCCTCGTGCTCAGGTCGCTTCTCGCTCTCGCCGTGCTCCTGATCCTCGGTGCGTGCGGCGGAGCCGATCCGGGCACGGGCACGGGCCCCGTGGCGGGGGCCACCGTCGTCGCCACCACAACGATTCTCGGGGACATCGCCGCCAACGTCGTCTGCGAGGGCGTTCGTGTCGACGTCTTGATGTCACCCGGGCAAGATCCCCATTCGTTCGAGCTCTCGCCCCGCCAGGCGACCGAGCTCCGCGGGGCCGACCTGGTCATCGCCAACGGGCTCGAGCTCGAGGAAGGGCTGATCGACGTCCTCGAGGAGGCGTGGGACGCTGGGGTAGCAGTGCTGTTCGTCGGCGAGCAGGTTCGGCCGATTCCGCTCGGCAGCGCCAGCGATGCGGAACGCGGTTCCCTCGACCCGCACGTCTGGATGGACCCGGCTCGCATGGCGGAGGCTGCTGCCGTGATCGCGATGGCGCTCGGGGACGCGACGGGCGAAGCGCAAGGCGCGTGCTCGTCGACCTACATCGAGGCGCTCGAGCAGCTCGACGCCGACCTGGCGCGGCTGGCCGATGCCATCGCCCCCGAGGATCGCAAGCTCGCCACGAACCACGCCTCGCTCGGTTACTTCGCTGATCGCTACGGCTTCGAGATCGTCGGGGTTGTCATTCCCGGCGGCGCAACGCTCGCCGAGCCCTCGGCGCGCGACGTCGTCGAGCTCGCCGAAACGGTTGCGCGAGAGGGCGTGACGGTGATCTTCGGCGAGACGACGGTGCCGTCGGATCTTGCGAAGATCGTCGCCGAGGAAGCGGGACCGAACGTCGAGCTCGTCGACCTGTACACGGGCTCGCTCGGCAAGCCGGGCTCTGGCGCGGAAACATACGTCGAGATGATCACGACGACCGGCGAGCGAATCACCAGGGCCCTGGCCCCGTAGATGGCGCGCACAGACAAGCCACGCGCATGAAGGTCTGGTTCCTCGACACCGGTCGGCTCGAGATGGATCGCTCGCAGGTGCTCTGGAACGCACCGGGCGGGAAGCCGATGGAGATCCCGACCTCGGGCGTTCTCATCGAGCACGACGACGGTCTGATCCTCGCCGACTCGGGAATGGATATCGCGCACGCGACCGATGTTCTCCCGTTCATGCGGCCACAGCAGCCGCCCGAGCAGACGCTCGTGGCACAGCTCGAGCTCTGCGGCTTCGCGCCGGCCGACGTCGATGTTGTCGTCAACTCGCACCTGCACTTCGATCACGCGGGCGGCAACCGCCACTTCCCGCACGCCCGTGTCCTCGCGCACGAGCGCGAGCTCGCGCAGGCACGCGCGCCTGCGAGCTTCGAGCGCTTCGCCTACTCCGACTCGAGCTGGGACGTCGCAGGCCTGAGCTTCGAGACGTTCCGCGGCGACCGCGAGGTCGCGCCCGGAGTTCGGCTCGTCGAGACGCCAGGGCACTCGGCCGGGCATTGCTCTCTCCTTCTCGAGTCGGGCACCGGCAGTGCGAGCATGCTTCTCGGCTTTGACGTCGCGTATACGCAGAAAGCGCTCGAGAAGGAGATCCAGCCGACTTTCCACGTGGACCCAGTCGCAGGGCAGGCGTCGATCGCGCGGCTGAAGCGGCTCGCCGACGAGCACGACGCAGACGTGTATCTCTGCCACGATGCCGAGGCCTGGCACGGCTACCGTCGAGCGCCGGATTTCTACGAGCTCTAGCCGGTTCGGCTCGGTCCGGACACCGAGGCCTCGAGCGCGGCCAGAGCGCCGTGCACGTAGGAAAGCGCCGGGCCCGCGTGGGTCGAGACGCGCGGTCGCGTGTTCCCGTTTGCGGCTCCGCCAGAGCCGCCCGGCCCGTGCCCGTTGAGCCCGATCGAGCGCAACGAGTCATCGAGCCAGATGGCGCAGCCTCAGCCGAAGCCGGCCGTGGCCGTCGCGATCACGCGCTCGTACTCGCTCGAGAGCGTGCGGGGTGTCGGGCGCGGCGTGCTCATGGTCAAAGGGTACGGGGCGCGAATTTCCGATCGATCATCTAGGGTCGCCGCGGCGTCATGAGACCTGCGAACTCGGTTCTCTCGAGCTACGGCACGACGATCTTCGAGGTGATGTCGAGGCTCGCCAACGAGCACGACGCCGTCAACCTGGGGCAGGGCTTTCCCGAGGGCGATCTTCCCGAAGACGTCCTCCAGGCGGCCGCCGACGCGCTGCTGACCGGCTGGAACCAGTACCCGCCGATGATGGGAACACCGGAGCTGAGGCAGGCCGTGGCCGCGCACAACAAGCGCTTCTACGACCTCGACGTCGACTGGCAGACGCAGGTCATGGTCACCTCCGGCGGCACAGAGGCGCTCGCGGCGATCCAGCTGGGTCTGATCGAGCCCGGCGACGAGGTCGTCCTGATCGAGCCGCTCTACGACTGCTACCTGCCGATGGTGCGCCGCGGCGGCGGAATCCCCAGGCTCGTGCGCGTCGAGCCGCCCGCGTGGGAGCTCGACGAGGACGCACTTCGTGAGGCCGTTACCAATCGCACGAAGTTCATCCTCCTCAACACACCGATGAACCCCGCTGGGAAGGTGTTCACGCGCCCCGAGCTCGAGCTCATTGCCGAGCTCGCGATCGAGCACGACGCCTACGTCGTCTGCGACGAGGTCTACGAGCACCTCGTCTTCGATGGGCGCGAGCACATTCCGATGATGACGCTCCCGGGAATGGCCGAGCGCTGCGTGCGCGTCGGCTCCGCCGGGAAGACGTTCTCGCTCACAGGCTGGAAGGTCGGCTACCTGACGGCCGCTCCGGACCTGCTCACGCCGATCGCGAAGTCACACCAGTTCCTCGTCTTCACGACGCCGCCAAACCTGCAGGCCGCAGTGGCCTACGGGCTCGGCAAGGAGGACGCGTACTTCGCGACGCTCGCCGGCGACCTCGAGGCCAAGCGCGACCGCTTCGCGGGCGGCCTCCATGAGCTTGGCTTCGAGACCCTGCCATGTCACGGCACGTATTTCCTCAGCGCTAGCGCTGCCTCCGTGGGGCTCGAGGGAACCGATGTAGACGTCTGCCAGCGGCTCGTCGCCGAGGCCCGCGTCGCGGCAGTGCCGCTTGGCGCGTTCTACGGAGCTGACGGGCCCGAGGAGTACATCCGCTTCTCGTTCTGCAAGCCGGACGCCGTGCTCGATGAGGCGCTCGAGCGGCTGGGCGCCTACCTGGCGTAGGCGGGGCACACCGCAGAGTCGCTGCGCCGCCGACCTAGAACGTTACGACGGGCAGAAACGCGGCCGTCCTAGAACGTGACGGCCTGCATCGTGCCGCCGTCGACCTTCAGGGTGGTACCGGTGATGTAGCTGGCTGCCGGGCTCGAGAGGAAGACGACCGCACGCGCGATCTCCTCGGGCTCGCCATGGCGCCCGAGCGCGGCGCGCTCCCGAGCCAGCTGGAAGCGATCCGGGTCAGACGCCTTGATCCTGTCCCAGTAACCATCGGGAAAGTACACAGGGCCTGGCGAGAGGGCGTTCACGCGAATGCCCGGACCGAGCTCGGTGGCGAGCTGCGCGGCGACGCTGATCATCGCCGCCTTGATGGCGCCGTAGGACATACCCGCACCGGGGCCGGCGAAGTTCGCCGAGACCGACGAGATCAGGACGATCGAGCCCTGTCCGCTGCGCTCGAGGTGGGGGAGGGCCGCTTCGTAGCCGCGCACCGCGTGCAGCAGGTCGGTCTCGAGCATCGCCTGCCAGGAGGCGTCGTCCCAGCCGGTTGCGAGAGCGCTGACGTTGGCGACGAATGCGTCCAGCCCGCCGAGCTGCTCGCACGCTCGCTCGATCCAGGCGCGGTAGGGCACTGCATCGCTGACGTCGACGGCCTCGCCGAGCGCCTGCACGCCGCGCGCCTCGAGGTCGGCGACGGTCTCGGCCACCTCCGACGCGTTGCGGGCGCAGGTGGCAACCGCGGCACGCTCGTCGGCAAACGTCTGCGCGATGGCCCGACCGATGCCCTTCGTTCCGCCGGTGACGAGCGCGCGTTTTCCGTCGAGGCCGAGATCCACGGGCCGAGCCTATCGTCGAGTTCGCTAGGTTGGCTTCGACGTAGTGCTGAGGAGGTTCACATGGCAGAAGACACGTCAGTGCTAGATCACGCCGTCGTCTCGCAGGCCGACTGGATCGAGGCGCGCAAGCAGTTCATGAAGCGCGAGAAGGAGCTCACGCGGCTGCGCGACGAGGTCAGTGCGGCGCGCCGCGACCTGCCCTGGCTCGAGATAGACGGGGAGTACGCGTTCACCGGAGGATGTCCCGGTGGCCGTGGATTTTCGTGGCGGCGGTCCCGGGTTTGGTGGTTAGGCGGTGAGGAGGATAGCGGGCTCCTCGTTCTGGGTCGGGACGGTGGGCTGATCGAGTTCGTGCTCGATCGCGATGACGAGTTTGGCGAGGTCGTGGTAGCCGATGATCCGACGGAATTGGTGTTCGGCTTCGAGCATCCCGGCCGCTGTCCAGCGCAGGCACATCTCGCCGGATTGCCAGCGCTTGGTGTTGCGGCTGGTGCGCCGGCAGATCTCGATCATCGACTCGCACGGGTTCGTGCTCTCGAGGGTGCGCTTCAGGTTGCCGCGGATCCCGAGCCGGGTGAGGGTGAGTGTCTCGTCGAGGCCTTCGCGCAGCGAGGCTGCGGCGCCGGGACGCGAGCGCTCGAGTTCCGTGGCGAGCGCGTGTAACTCGCTGCGCGCTCGCTCGTGGTCGTGCTCGGCCCAGGCCTGGCGGAGCCGACGTTTGATCGGAGGCCGGTCGCGCTCCGGGAGATGCTCGAGCACGTTTCGTTCCTTGTGGCGGACACAGCGCTGGACGGGCGCGTCCTGGCCGAAGACATCGCGGATCGCTTTGCGCAGCGCCTTGGAGCCGTCGATCACAAACAGGATGCCCTGCTCGGTGTCGAGCCCACGCTCGACCAGATCGGAGAGCAGCGCCCTCGCCACGGTCGCGTTCTCGCTCGAGCCCTCCCACAGCCCCAGCGGGATCTTGACGCCCTCGGTGGTGATCCCGAGCGCGACGATGTTCGTGCGCCCTTTCAGCTCGATCCCGTCGAGCATCATCACCGCCAGCCTGACGTCGTCGAGGCGGCGGCTCATCAGCTCCTCAAGCGCCACGCGGGTGCGCTCAACGAACGCCCGCGACACCGACGACTTCGACGTCGAGCGCGCCTTGGTCTCGACGCCAGTGCCGACCGGCTCCTGCGTTCGCGCGTAGCGGCGCGTCGAGACGCCGGCAAGCATCCGCTCCAACACGACCCGCGAGAGCAGATCACGATCGGCGAGGTGCTCGTACGTCGCCAGCCTGACCTCGCGTGATCCGTCCGCTGTGCGAACACGCGGCCGCTCAACCTGGACGCGCCGCCCGCCTAGCGTCACCTCCCCAGACTCGCGACCGTGACGGACCGCACTCCGGTCAAAGTCGTGCTTACCCCTCGGGCCGACAACGTGTTCGACCTCCTCCTCCAACAGTTCACTCATCACGCCAAGCCCGACCCCGACCGACAGCGCGAGCAGTCCCTCCCTCGCTGCCCCGACCAACTGCCCCAGCGCCTCCTGAACGCGCTCCGGCAAAACGGCCTCATCCAGGGTCGCCTCAGCGACCGCTACGTTGCTCCCCACGGCGGTTCCTCCTTCGATCTTCGAGCGGATCGCTCGCCACGCTCCCAACCGGAACGGACGGGCACGGAGGGACCGCCGCCCCTACAAAGATCTACGAACTACGGGACAACCCCGTTCACCGACGGGTCCGGCACCTATTCGCTGACCGATCTCTTCCAGGGCCGGAGCCAGCTCATCGTCTACCACTTCATGTTCGGGCCCGACTGGGAGGAAGGCTGCCCCTCATGCTCGTTCTGGGCCGACAGCTTCGAGGGAACGCCGGTGCACCTCGCCCATCGCGATACGTCGTTCGTCGCGGTGTCGCGCGCCAGCGTCGCGCAGATCGAGGCCTACGCGAACCGGCTCGGCTGGAGCTTCCCTTGGTACTCCTCGGCGGGCTCCGAGTTCAACTTCGACATGGGTGTCAGCTTCGAGCCGACCGACAGCGAGCCCAAGCCGAACTACAACTTCGGCACGAAGACTTTCGGCGGTGACGAGGCGCCAGGAGTCAGCGTGTTCTACCGGGGTGATGACGGCCGCGTCTTCCTCACGTACCAGACGTTCTCGCGCGGCCTCGATTCGCTGAACGCCGCCTACCAGTACCTCGACCTGACGCCCAAGGGGCGCGACGAGGACGACCTGTCCTGGCCGATGGCGTGGCTCGCGCGCCACGATGCGTACGAGGACTAGGAGCTACTGCAGCGCGATCACGAGCTCCGGGCGCTGCCCGGACGGGCCCTCCTTCGAGGACCACCACGCCCCGTTGCTCGAGGACGTCTGCACCTTGATGCTGACCGGGCCGTCGCCGGTGACGAGCTGGCTCACGTCGACCTCGTAGTACTGCCCCGGCTGAACCGACCCGAGCGTGTCGAGCGGCGTCGGGTCACGTCCTGGCGCTGATGACCACGTGATCGTGTCTTCGCTCCAGCTCGTATACGCCGTCCGGTAGAAACTGCCGCCCGAGTTCGACGAGTTCGTGTTGAAGAGCCGCAGGGTCACGCCCGTGGCCGTCGAGCTCCCGACACCGGTCACGTCAAACCGGAGCATCAGGTCCTGACGCGGGCTCTTGTCGAGCCTGAGCACCGACGAGGAGCCGAAGTTCGCCGAGGGCTGAGACTGCTGCACGTAGGCGTCGTCGCTCGGTCCGAGCGTGATCTCCGAGGGCCCGCCGCCACCGCCTTCGACCTCGACCACCAGCGTCGGCGCGACGCTCGATTCAGCCTCGGCCGAGGACCAGTGCGCGCCGTTGGCCGACGTCGACGAGACGCGGAAGCTGTAGGTGCCGTTCGCCGAGACGGCCGAGGAGACGTCCAGCTCGTAGTAGTTGCCCGGCTGCACGGAGCCGAGGGAGCCCAGGATCGCCGGGCTCGCCGCGGGCGCGTTGTTCCAGGTCACGCTCGACTCGCCCCAGCTCGTCGTGGGCACGCGGCGGAAAATGCCGCCGAGGTTCGACGAGTTGGTGTTGTGCAGGCGGATCTTGGCGCCCGTGACCTCCTGGCCTGACGTGCCCGTCACCGTGAACTTGAGCAGGAAGTCCTCGGTTGTCGTGCCGTCCGCCTGAAGCGAGTTGCTGAAGCCGTAGTTGGAGTTGGGCGAGGACGCCTTGATCGTGGCGTCGTGGGTCGCAGTGAACTCGAGCTCGCTCGATGTCCCGCCGCTGTCGAAGCAGCTTCCGCTGCCGCTGTCGGTGCTGCTCTGGCCCGCGATCGGAAGGAACTCCCAGTCGTAGCTGCCATTCTTGAGAACCACCTTGATCACGCCGAACGCGTCGTCGATCTGCACGACGCTGCCCGGCTCGATCGGGCCGAAGTCCCGAATCTTCTTGCCGCCCGTGCCGACGACGATCTGACGGATCCCGCGTGCCGGGTCGGGTTGCTGTGTCGGGTCCAGCATCGCGAAGCGCTCATAGACGTGTGCGTCGCCGGCGAGGAGCAGTTCGGCTCGGTGGTCGTATAGGGCCTGCACCAGAGCCCCGAGGTCGGGGTTGTTGGTCTTGTTCTCCGCCGACGTCCAGCGGGGCCGGTGCATCGTGGCGAGCGTGCAGTTGTTCCGGTGCGCCGCCAGGTCAGCGCGCAGCCACTGCTCCTGGGCGGAGCCAGCGCCGCATCCACCGACGGCGCTGCACTGGCTGTTCAGGACGATGACGTGCCATGTGCCGATGTCGAAGCTGTAGTAGCCCTCGTCTCGATCACCGGCGCGACCGGTCTGCTGCCCGACGCCGTTCCAGTAGTCGAAGTACCCCTGCGCGTTGGGCGTGAGGTACTCGTGGTTGCCGAGGGCCGGGTACGTGACGTCGTTCAGCCGCCCCCAGGAGGGCTCCCACCAGGTCTGGAAGTTGGCCAGCTCCCCCTCCTCGTACTGGAGGTCGCCGAGTGGTATGACGAGGTCGGGGTCGAGCGCCACGAGCAGGTCCGACGTCTCGACCTGTTTGCACTTGCCCGGGGCCGACGGACCCTCGCACGAGATGTCGCCGGCCGCGCCGAGAACGGGGTTCGAGCCTGACGGCACGGTCGAGTGCGATGCGTAGGCACCGCCCGCCATGGCGAGGCATGCGCCCAGTGCAATCAGGATTGCCGCAGCGTGCCGGATCACGTACCGAGTCCCCCGTCTTCAATGGTGACACAACATCGGCGCCATGTCGGGGCAGAAAGAGGAAGGCGCCCCATGGGGCGCCTTCGTTGGTGATGGGAGGGGGAGCCGCTCCCGCAACGGGGAGGAGCGAGAGCGGCTCCCGGGCGTTAGTGGACGAGCTGGCTGTTAGCTGGCCTCGTCGGTGGTGGCGTCGGTGGCCGCGACCTTGGCGCGCGCGTCGGCTGCGACGTCGGCGGCGGTGTCGAGGATCGATTCGGTATCGCTTTCGTCGAGGTCGGTCGCGGCCGCGTACTCATCGTTGTCGCCGGGGACGACGATCACGTGCTCGCAGCGGCGGGTCTTGTCCTCGTCGCGAACGAGCGCGATGTCGTATCCGCGACCACAGTCGATCCGGTCGACCAGGTTGTCCTTGGCGAGGGCGAAGATGATGTCGCCGCCCGGGCGGCCGCGGGCACGGTCGCGACCGTAGCCGACGAACATGATGTCCGGGCCGTGGCCGCCGAAGATCATGTCGTTGCCGGTTTGGCCGGCGACGATGTCGGCGCCAGGGCCGCCGAAGACCCAGTCACGCTGTGCGCCGCCTGCGACGGCGTCGTTGCCGTGGCCGCCGAAGACGGTGTCGCGGCCGGGAGCGCCCCAGGCGCGGTCGTGGCCGGCCAGTGCGACGATGAGGTCACGCCGGTCGGTTCCGGCGAGTGCGTCGTTGCCTCGCGTGCCTTTGATGAACGCTGCTGATGCGGTTGGAACTGCGACGGCCGCAATAAGCGTCACGGCCGCAACTACGAGAAGACGCCTCATCACTACTCCTTTGGGAGGGTTCGTTGTCACATCCACATCAAGCACCACGTGCATGTGCGTCTCGTGCGCGGCGGGTAAGCCGTCGGGGAGGGGTGCGTAAGGATTCGGTGAGGCGGCGCGAGCGAGCGCATGCGCCGCGCGTTGCGCCGGCCGGCGGCATGTTCCTGCAACGACTGACTGACTGGTCAGTCAGTCACTGGCGCGGAAACGATCTGGTCGCGCTAGCTACCGACGACCTGACAGAGCCAGCGCCGGTCGCGCGAACGGTCGAGCTCGATGAAGAGAACGCGCTGCCATGTGCCGAGACAGAGCTCGCCCTCGCGGACAGGGATCGACTCGCTGGCCGGGCCCATCAGCATCCCGATGCAGTGAGCGTGGCCGTTGCCGAACTCCTGGTCTTCGGGGCAGATGTTCTCGGTGCGCAGATCCCAGTCGTCGTGCGCGTAGTACTTGTCAGAGGGAACGAGCCGCCGCATCAAACGAGCGAAATCCTCGAGGAAGCCCGTCTCGAACTCGTTGACACGGACGCAGCACGTGGTGTGCGGCGAGTACACACAGGCAATGCCGTTCTCGATACCGCTCTCGGCTACGAACTCGCGCACCTCTTCGGTGATGTCGCGGACCTCGAGCCCGCCGCGGGTCCGCACGCTGCGCTCGGCCTGGTAGACCTTCATCGCGCCGCCGGTCGCGTGCTCTTCCGTGGTGTCCTGGTACATCCGGGTGCGTATTCTGCGCTATCTCGGCTCATTTGTCACGCCGAGCGTATCGGGGAGGGGGTGTCGCGGGTGTGTTCGAGGCCGAGGATGTCCCGGTGGCCGTGGATTTTCGTGGCGGCGGTCCCGGGTTTGGTGGTTAGGCGGTGAGGAGGATAGCGGGCTCCTCGGCAGTCGGGACGGTGGGCTGATCGAGTTCGTGCTCGATCGCGATGACGAGTTTGGCGAGGTCGTGGTAGCCGATGATCCGACGGAATTGGTGTTCGGCTTCGAGCATCCCGGCCGCTGTCGGGCGCAGGCACATCTCGCCGGATTGCCAGCGCTTGGTGTTGCGGCTGGTGCGCCGGCAGATCTCGATCATCGACTCGCACGGGTTCGTGCTCTCGAGGGTGCGCTTCAGGTTGCCGCGGATCCCGATAATCCGTCGGTCGCTGGTTCGAATCCAGCCGGGCCCACATCAAGAAGCCCTGGAAATCGCCTTCGGGCGCCTTCGCCTGCGTTGAGCTGCTGGAGGCCGGCGAGCGGGAACGAGCCAGAGCTGTGTTGAAGTGCTAGATCCGCCGTTTGGGCAGTCCTGGTTCGACCTACGCGGCCTGTCTCTCCTCGGTCTCCTCGTCCATCCAGCGCTGGTTCTGCAGATCCAGTGATGCGACGCGGTAGGCCTCGGCAAGAGTGGGGAAGTTGAAGAAGCTCTCGCGGAAGATGCTGGCCGGGCTGCCGCCGATCATGGCCATCTGGCCTACGTGCACCAGTTCCGTTGCGCCTTCGCCGATGACGTGGACGCCAAGAAGCTGATCGGTTTGCGAATTGGCGACGAGCTTGAGCATTCCGTGGGTCTCGCCCGAGATCTGACCACGGGCCAGCTCGCCGAAATCCGCCTTGCCGACGACGACGCGGTCGCAGCGCTCCCTCGCTTCCGCCTCTGTGAGGCCGACGCTCGAGATCTCCGGAATCGAATAGATGCCGATCGGAATCATTTCGTGCGAGATCCCTAGGTCGAGGTCCAACGCGTGCCGGGCGGCTCGTCGCCCTTGCTCCATCGAAGATGACGCGAGAGAGGGCGGACCGATGACATCGCCACAGGCGTAGACGCCCGGGACGTTTGTCCGGAGGTACTCGTCCACTTTGACCTGTCCGCGGTCCGTGAGTTCGAGATCGATGTTGTCGGCTCCGAGTCCGTCGAGGACCGGAACGCGCCCGAGGGCGCAGAGGAGCTTCTCGGCGCTATGGCGCCCTCCGTTCTCGGTTTCTATCTCGACGGCGTCGAACCCGTTCCAGGCGACGCTGGCCGCACGATCTTCGCCGATGTATTCCCCACCCATAGCCCGGAGGTCGACGACGAAACGCTCGCTCAGGTGATCATCGAGAAAGGCGAGCGGGCGCGGTGCCTTGTCCACCATGGTGACGCTGACTCCGAGGGCAGCAAAGATCGAGGCGTACTCCGAAGCGATGACGCCTCCCCCAAGAACGATCAAAGAGGCGGGTAGGTAGGTCATGGAGAGGATGGAATCGCTGTCATAGATCCGCTCGTGGTCAACCGGGATCTCGGGAGGTCGGCGGGGCTTGGAACCCACCGCGATGATCACTTTGTCCGCGCGAACGACCCGGGTGCTCCCGTTCGGCGATTGCACCTGTATCTCGTTCGACGTGACGAGGGACGCCCGCCCGTGTGCGATCTCCACCCCGTTTCGCTCGAGCTGAGCTTCCATGTAGTGCACGTGTCCGTCGATGACCTCATCGAGACTCTGCATAAGAGAGTCGATGCGGAGATTCTCGGGGAGTTCCACGTCGCAGACCGAGGCCGTCCGGCGCTGGAAGCGGCGCATGACGAGGGTCGTCTCCCGAAGAGTCTTGCTCGGGATCGTCCCGCGATGAACGCAGCTCCCTCCCGCCATGCGGCTCTTCTCTATCAGGAGACAGGACCTCCCGCACTTGCGGACCTGAATCGCGGCCTTCTGACCGGCAGGCCCGGAACCGATGACCACGAAATCGTAGGACTCGACACTCATACGAATAGCTCCAGGGCCTCTTTCACTTCGTCCGAACGCGACAGGAGCTCATCGACATCGTCGGGGTAGAGGTCGAGCTCGCCGAAAGCCGTGTGAGTTCGAAGGGCCGTCAGTCGGGGGTCATCGGCCACCGGTGGCTCCTCAGGGTTGGCATCCCCTTCGGATACATCCGGTCGCGGTGATTCCGTTGCGGGCTGCGCGTCTTCGAGGAGATAGCCCGCCATCAAGTCGGAGAGGATGGTCACTCGTGCGTCCTCCCCGTGTTGGGGAGCCTCTTCATAGTCATGGTGGTAGTGGATCGCGTCGACCACGGACTCCGGAAGGCCCCAGGAGCTGGCCATCTGGGATCCCACGGCCGCGTGATATTCATCCGCCAGCATCCACGCCGTTGCCTTGTCCGGCTCTCGTCCGAGTCCATCGCAGATCTCGCGAGTGGTTTGGAGCAGTATCGGGAAACCGACGTTCTGGAGGAGACCGCAGAGCAGAGCGGTCTCCGCCGACCGACGCCGCACTCTCCCGATCTCGCGCGCGAAAGCGCCAGCGGCCGCAGCCCTCCGCCAAAGATGCTTCACCTCCGTCTCATATCCACCGACGTCGAACGCAACGGCCCTGGCTGCGAGGGCGAGAGCGAGATCACCGATGACTCGCATCCCTAGTCGGCTCGCTCGAGCATGGTGCGCACGGTCTCGATCGTTGCTTGGTCCTGGGCTGTCGTCATAAATGGACCCTCTATGCCGTTGTCGCCAACGGAGGTGACAACTTGAGGGACGGCCGACAGTTCCCGTCGCCGATCTTCAGAGGTCACATGCTCACGATCGCGTGCCGTCGGGCATCTGGGGCAACGTTGGGGCAACCAGACCAGCCGAGATCACCCGAGACCGCCTACCCGCCAAAGTGCCCGAATCGCCGTGAGAGCAGGGATTCTCCAGATCAGCCACGACCGGCCGAGATCACTTCGGGCATCTCATGATCCGTCGGTCGCTGTTTCGAATCCAGCCGGGCCCACCTGAAGAAGCCCTGCAAATCGGAACGTCCGGGTCGACGCATCGGACTGATCATCGACTAGCGCTCGGCTGCTGACGCTTCGCGCGCCCGAGAGAACAGGGGCCCGGCGCCGCTCGCCGTTACCTGCAGCTGGGTCGCACCGCGCGAGTTCTAGACGATCCACGTCCCGGAGCGCTGCGCCGTTACTAAGCTCACGCCGTGACAGAGCAAAGGTCGCTGATCGTGACGGGCGCGGCCGGAGGCCTCGGCAGCGCAACGACGCGAATTCTGCGCGAACGTGGCGTAGAGGTCCTGGCCGTTGACCTCGATGTAAACGCCATCGAGACTGCCCTCGGGCGGCCAGACGATCGAGTCGCCCACCTGGCCGCGGACGTCTCGAACGCCGTCGATGCCGAGCGCATCATCGCTGCCGCGCTCGAGCGCTTCGGTCGCATCGACGCACTCTTCAACAACGCGGCTGTGCATGGGCCGGCCGTGCCGATCGAGGATTATTCCGAGGACGAATTCAGACGCGTCATGGACGTCGACGTCACGGGAGTATGGCTTCTGATGAAGGCTGCGCTGCCGGAACTCACTCGTCGCCGGGGGCGGATCGTCAACGTATCGTCGATCGCGGGAGTCATCGGGTGGAAGAACCTCTCCGGCTACACGGCTGCGAAGCACGCGGTGGTTGGCCTCACCCGCGCGATCGCTATCGAAGCGGCTCCGCAGGACGTGGCGGTCAACGTGCTCTGTCCGGGCTCAATGGACACGCCCATGCTGTGGGAAGGGGCCGAGGGACTGGGTGTCGACCAGGAGACTGCCGGCGAGCTGATCGCTTCTTGGATCCCGCGCGGGACGATCGCGACACCCGAGGAGGTCGCTGAAGCGGCAGTGTGGCTGCTGTTGGACGCACCGCGATACCTCACCGGGGCGGCCATTCCCGTCGACGGTGGACAGACCGCAGCGTGAGCGCCCGCGGCGATCTCGTCCTCAGGAACGCGCGCCTCGTCTACGCGGAAGGGGAGATCGTTGCAGGCGGCCTCGTCGCGTCGGGCGGCGTTATCTCGGAGGTCTTTGCGGGCGATGGGCCGTCCGCCGCGTCGGGCGTGCGCGAGGTCGACGCGGCGGGCCGCCACGTCCTGCCCGGCTTGATCGATCCGCACGTCCAGCTCATCCCGGATCCCGATTTCGCGCAGTACGCGACGGAGACTCGCTCGGCCGCGCTCGGCGGGGTGACGACGATCGTGAAGATGCATCGCGACCTCGAGGGCTACCCGGCGGATCCCTTCTGGGAGGAGGTCGCCGGAGCGGAGCGGCGCGCGCACGTCGACTTCTCCTTCCATCTGGCCGTCATGACCGACGAGCAGATCGTGGCGATCCCCGACTACGCACGGGACCTTGAGCTCACCTCATTCAAGCTCTTCATGGCCTACCGGGGCGAGGAGGGCTACCGCCTCGGGATCCAGGGCGTCGACGACGCCAGGCTCTTCGAGGCGTTCGAGGCCGTCGCCCGGGTAGGAGGCGTGGCCCTCGTCCACTGCGAAAACCAGGACATCGTCAACCGCTCGATCGAGCTAGTGCTGGCCAGCGGGCGCGACGGTCTCCGCGCTTTCGCCGAGACGCGACCCGCGATCGCCGAGGCCGAGGCCGTCCAGCGCGCCTCGTTCCTGGCCCACGCAGCGTGCTGCCCGTTGTACGTCGTGCATGTGAGCGCCGCCGATAGCGTTGCCGCCCTCGTCGCCGCTCGGCAGGCGGGCACGACACTCTACGTCGAGACCGCGCCCCATTACCTGACTCAGACCTGCGACTCGCCGGCCGGAAACCTCGCCAAGGTCAATCCGCCGGTCAGGGAAGCGGAAGACGCGGAGGCGCTCTGGTTGGCCCTAGGGCAGGGCGAGGTCGACACCATCGGCTCCGACCACATAGGAAGGGGCCGCGAAGGCAAGGACGGCACCGTCTGGGATGCGCAGCTCGGTTTCCCGGGAATCGCGACTATCCTGCCGGTCCTCCTCTCGGAGGGCGTGAATCGAGGCCGACTCTCGGTGTCCAGGCTGGCGGCCGCCACGAGCACGAACGCCGCGCGCATCTTCGGGCTCCCGGGCAAGGGCGACCTGCGCCCGGGCAAGGATGCCGACTTCGTGGTCGTCGACCTCGACCTCGAGCGCATCGTCGATGCCGCCGATCTTGGCTCCTCGGCCGACTTCTCGGTCTGGGAGGGCAGGACGCTTCGTGGCTGGCCCGTCCTCACCGCCTGTCGCGGCGAGGTCGTCATGGAGCACGGGGAGCTCGTCGGCCAGGAGGGGCGCGGCCGCTATCTCCGGCGCCCGACCGCAGAGGAGGCGAGCCGATGAGCGAGCGTGGCGGCCCAGGTGCCGAGCTGCGCCGTGTTCTCGAGGCGCCCGGATGCGCGATCGCCGCCGGAGCGTACGACCCGGTCGTGGCGAAGCTCGTCGAGCGAGCAGGCTTCCCGGTCGCCTACGTGAGCGGCTCGGGGTCGGCGACCTGCGTCGGGGGGTTCCCCGACGTCGGGCTCCTGAGCTTCTCGGAGCTTCTCGCCAACGCCCGACACATCGCCAACGCCACCACGCTTCCGGTCCTCGCCGACGTCGACACGGGTTTCGGCGGCGTCACGAACGTCAAGCGGACGATCCGCGAGTTCGAAGCGATCGGGGTAGCCGGCGTCCACATCGAGGATCAGGTCTTCCCCAAGCGCTGCGGGCAGACGGCCGGCGCCAGCATCATCGACACAGCCGAGATGGCGGCGAAGATTCACGCGGCCAAGGAGGCGCAGCAAACGGACGACTTCGTCCTCATCGTGCGGACCGATGCGCGCCAGTGCGAGGGCTTCGAGGCGACCGTCGAGCGTGGTCGCGCCTATGTGGCGGCCGGAGCCGACGCCATCTTCCCCGAGGCCCTCCTCGCGGAGGACGAGTTCCGCCGCTACCGGGAGGCGGTCGACGTTCCGCTGGTTATCGACGTCCCGGAGTGGGGCCGGAGCCCGACGATGACGATCGCAGAGCTCGAGAAGTGGGGCTTCGACCTCGGGATCTACGCGATCTCCGCGCTCCGCGTCGCCCTCGGTACGGTTCGCCGTTTCCTCGCTGACCTCCACGCCGAGGGGACGCAGAAGCCCTGGCTCCCCGAGATGATGACCCGCGCGGAGATGGACGAGCTCCTCGGGCTCTCCGCGATCCGGGAGGACGAGGATCGCCTCGAGCGTCTCGGCGCCGAGACCGAAGCCGGCGGGCTTGCGTCTAAGTGACATAGAGCACTTAGAGGACTCCCAGACTGGAATCTCACAGGCCCGTCAGGCGATCCAGCGTGGGGCGTTGTGGGCACCGCGTGGGCAACCAGACCAGCCCAAACCAGCCGAGATCAACCTGGCACCGCACGACCGCAAACCGGTTGTCCTACGAGGAATTCTCCAGCTCAGCCGAGACTGACCGAGATTGTTTCGCGCATCTCATAATCCGTCGGTCGCTGGTTCGAATCCAACCGCGCCCACATCGAGAAGCCCTGCGCCGCGTACGAGCAGCGCCTCCCTACTCGACGGCGCGGATCCGCTCCGTACCGGCCCAGCCGGGTTCGAACTCGGCGTTGAAGTTGAAGAGAATGTCGAGCTTCTCGATGTACCAGCGGCCGTCGATGCGGGCGAACTCGTCGAAGTAGTCGATCAAGATCAGGCGGCTCACCCGAGCATCGTCCTCCACGAAGGTTCCGGGGAGAAGGCAGCGCCACTTCGCTGTCGCGTGATTTCCGTCGAGCTCGATGATCTCGTTCATGCCGACGTGAGCGCAGAAGGGAAGGCCCTCCGAGAGACCGTCGAAGAACTCGCGGATCGCGGTGCGGCCGACGTAGTGGCCGAGCTCCTCGTTCGACCAGACACCGTCCTCCGTAAACAGCGACGCGATCTCGGCGCCTCGCAGACCGGTGTCGTTGTAGTGCCAGTAGGTGTGCTTGAGCTTCGTGATCTCCTGGAGCGACTCGATCCGATCGAGGCGCCGGACTAGGTCGTCGCTCATCGTCTCGCTCTCACTCCTTATCGCCGTTTCGCCCTGCCATCCCCTCGGCGCGGCCCGGTGGGGTGCGTCCAACTGCGCCATCTGAGAACGCACCGAGGAGGATATGTCCATGAGCCCATTTGACTTCGGCCTGAGCGGCAAGAAGGTTGTCATCCATCGGCAGCAGCACCGGCATTGGCCTCGAGGTCGCGAAGCACTTCGCACGGCAAGACGTCGACCTGGTCGTCACCTCGCACCTCGACGACGTCTTCGACGCCGAAGAGGAAATCGAGCGGGATACCGGCCGCATGTGCACCGACTTGCAGTTGCGCACGCTCTCGGAGGAGCAGATCGACTTCGTCTCGCGCCAGATGGTCATCCGGCCCGGATTGATTCGGCCGGAGAATCTGGCGGGCGCGTTCATGTTCCTCTCCTCCGATGCGGCATCCGAAATCACGGGCCAGGAGATCAGCGTGGATCGCGGGCAGACGATCGGCGGCAATCAGGGCTAGTCTCGCGACGGCCTGAGCTTCGCCTGTGCCGCGCGACTAGGCGCACAGCACACGACTGCGAGAACCCTAGAGTGCGCCTGAGTGAGAGGAGCGGGGATGGCGAGCTACGACTTCTCGGGTCGCACTGCGATCGTCACCGGCGCCGCTTCGGGATTCGGCGCTGCGACTACGAGGCGGCTTGCTGCGAGCGGAGCGTCGGTGCTCGCCACCGACCGCGACGAGGAAGGGCTGGCGGCGACGGTCGCCATAATTAGCGAGAACGGCGGCAGCTGCGCCTCGATCGCGGTCGATCTGCTCGACGATGGCGCGCCGACCGCGATCGTCGACACGGCGCTCGGGCTCGGCGACACGCTCGATCTGCTCGTCAACGTCGCCGGGATCTGGGAGCCTGCACCGTTTGGCGAGGTCACGGCCGAGAGCTTCGACCGCCACCTCGGCATCAACCTGCGCGCGCCATTTCTCCTGACCCAGGCCGTCGCGCGGCACATGCCGGAGGGCTCGGCGGTTGTCTGTATCGGCTCGATCGGCGGACAGCTGGTTGGCTTTCCGGGCTCGTCGGCGTACCTGATCTCGAAGGCCGCCGTGCGCGGTCTCATCATTGCGCTCGGCACTGAGCTGGCGCCAGCTGGGATCCGGGTTAGCGGGGTCTCGCCGGGCACGGTGGAGACACCGCTCAACGCAGACGCGCTGCAGCATGCAGAGCACCGGCAGTTCGTGATCGAGCGCACGCCGCAGGGTCGGATGGGCGAGATCGACGAGATCATTGCGACCGTACTGTGGCTCTGCTCGGACGAATCCTCGCACGTGACCGCGACGTCCATCGTCGTCGACGGCGGCTACGCGGCGATGTAACAGGAAGGAGCGAGAATGGAACCCGTACACCTCTCGCAGTCGGAGATGGAGGAGCGACACGTCGCCCGCTACGGCGGGCTCGTCAGGTGGGACGTGCAGCAGCACCCCGACGTGCCGCAGGAGGTGCTCGACCTGCTCTACGCGCGGGAGCTGCGCATGTCGGTCGCCCCTGCAGGCCTGCAAGGTCCGTTCGCGAACGCGGCACCGATCAAGGAGGCCGACTTCTCGCTCACGTGGGCGACCTGCCCGCCGGGACAGGGCCCGGGCCTCCATAGCCACGACAAGACGACCGAGACGTTCACATGCATCCGCGGGCGCTTCCGCGTCTACTGGCGCGACGCCGACGGCAACGGAAGTGAGCGTAAGGTCATCCTCGAGGAGCTCGACACGATCTCGGTGTCGCCCGGCGTGATCCGCGGCTTCCAGAACGTCGGCGAGACGGAGGGCATCCTGCAGGTACTGATCACGGGCGGCGTTAGCGACATGAACGACATCGCCTCGGTGCCCGAGCACCGCGAGCGTATCGCCGAGCACGGGGAAGATGCGCTCGCCGCGATCGAAGCCACGGGCCTCCGGTTCGACGCGGGCGCCTGAGTCGGCCGACGGCATCGAACCCGGTCGGCGCCCGTGTTGACACCCCCTCGCAAGGGCGCCATACGCCCGTGGCCGACCGGGCAGCTCCCTCATCAATGGCACGCGGGAAGAGCTGGGCTCGCCCGAAGCACCGCCGGTACCGGGGTTGTCCCAAGTTCTGGAGGGAGCTACATGGAGCTCAATTCCGAGGCCCGAGCGTTTCTCGACGACATCGCCGACAAGCCCACGTTCGAATCCCTGCCCGTTCCAGAGGCCAGGGCCCTCTTTCGTGAGATAGCCAGCGCCGGGGCTTCCCCGCCCGTGGACCTGGCGGAAGTGCGAGACGTTGGCATCCCGGCTGAGGGGAGAGATATACCCGCCCGTCTCTACCGTCCGAGCGACAGCGACGACTCGCCGGTGATGATCTATTTCCACGGAGGCGGCTGGGTCATCGGCGATCTAGAGACCCACGACTCGTTCTGTCGCTGAGCCCCGACCTTTCGGCCGCAGCCTCAGCGTCCGCCTCGCTCGCCAGCCACAGCGTGGGCTCACCCTCCGGGCTCAGCAATGCATACGACGTACGGATCAGCGGTGTGTACGCCGTTGCATAGACGATCAGCCCGTAGCACGTCAAAACTCCGCGGCCGGCGAGCACGAGCGCGTCGATGCCCGACTCGGCCATGGCCGCCAGCCTCCCGGAGTTTGATACCCGAGAACGTGCTCTCCACGCTGACCTCTTGGAACTCCTCCGCCCACCTTCGCGCTCCTGGCAGCCTCACGAGGTCGATCGAACGTCAACCTGATCCTTCGAGCACGCGCTGCCGTAGGACGTCCTTCCTCACCTTGCCCATGCTGTTGAGCGGAAACTCGCGCATGAAGAAGACTCGGCTGGGGATCTTGATCGCAGCGATCCGCGGCTCGAGATATGACCGCACGTCTTCGGCCGACATCGGCACGTCGGGCTGCGCGATGACGCACGCGCATACGACCTCACCATAGTGCGCGTCCGCCAGACCGATGACCGAGACTTCGCGAACGTAGGGGTGGCCGCTCAGGGCCTCCTCCACTTCGCGCGGGGAGACGTTGGCACCGCCGCGGATGATCACGTCTTTCGCTCTTCCTACGACGCGGAAGTAGCCCTTGCCGTCCTGTGTCGCCAGATCGCCCGAGTAAAACCACCCCTCGCTATCCCACGCCGCGGTGGTCGCCTCTGGATCGCCGTGGTAGCCACAGCACATCCCGGGGCTCTTGATAACGAGCTCGCCGATCTCGCCCGCTGCGACTTCATTGCCTTCGGCATCGACGACACGGGCCTCTAGCCCGGGAATGGGTCGCCCGATCGACCCGTCGACGTCGCGCGGATTATCGGTGGTTGCGCACCAAAGGCCCATGCCGAATTCGTTCATGCCAAAGGAGTCGATGAAGGTTGTCGGAAACGACGCACGCAGCTCCTTGATCGATGGCACCGGAAAGCTTGCTCCCGCCGACATCAGCAGGCGAAGCGAATCGACGGCTCGGCCGCGCCGCGCTGGACTGTTCACGAGAGCGATGAACGCGGTCGGCGTTCCCGCGAGGAACGTCACCCGCTCGTCCTCGATCAGCTCGAGAGCCCTGGTCGCAGAGAACCGATCCATCAGGACGATCCGTGCGCCGGTCGTGACGTGCAGGTGCAGCCCCATGATCGTGCCGTAGTTGGTCGACAGGGGCACGTACTGAAGAAACACGTCGTCGGCACAGTGGCGGAAGGCGCTGATCAGCGTCCGGCTGGAGTGGGCGACGGTGTTGTTGGTGTGCATGATCGCCTTCGGCCGTCCGGTCGTCCCGGAGGTGAAGACGATGCGAACGACGTCGTCCGGACTCGGCTGGCACGGCTCGAGGCGCTCTAAAGGAAGGCGCTCTTCGATCGGGTCGGCCAGCAGCTCTTCGAGCGCGACATCACCCTCTCGGGAGCCACGTGCGACGATCACATGCTCGAGCCCGGCTAACCGCGGACGTAGCTCGTCGATCATCGCGGGGAAATCGTGGTCGGCGAACACCCCCGGGATGATGGTGGCCTTGGCTCCGCTGATTGCGAGCGCGTACTCGGTATCGAGGCTCCGCCAGTCTGCCCCGGGCTGGATCACCACGCCGCCCGCGAGCTGGATGCCGTAGTAGCCGATCAGGTACTCGAGCCAGTTGGGCAGCTGGAGCGCGACCGCGTCACCGCGACCGATGCCGAGCGCATGCAGGTGCAGGGCCAGGCGCTGGCTCAGACCATGCAGCTCGGCCCATGTCGCGCGTCGATCGGCATCGACCACGGCGGTTGCAGTCGGGCGCGCTTGCGCCTGACGGGCCAACTGCTGCGCGACGAGCTCGTCGCGCCAGTACCCGCCCGCGTAGCACTCCGCGATCCGCGCGTCAGTGAGCCGCTCGGGAACCGGGCGAATTCCCATTGCTCTCTGCATTGCTAGATCGCCTTGATCGAGGCAACGAGCGCCCGGATGTCGTCGTCTGCCAGATCCTCGAACCATTCGTCATCGAGCTGAATCCGATCGACCAGGCCTCCGAATCGCTCTCGAAGCTTTCTCACAACGTCGTCCGGACGCCCGATCACGGCGTACTGCTCCATCATCTCATCGGTCACCAGCTCGCCCATCTCGCGCCACTGACCTGCGCGGGACATCTCGATGAGAGGGGAGAGCATCGCATCCCAGCCATGCATCTCGAGAAGCTTCTTGTAGTCGGGGGTCGAAGCGTAGAGGGCAATCCACTCGAAGCTGCCGAAGCGGTGCTGCGTCACAACCTCAAGTGGAAGGAGGTCGTTCAGCTGATACAGATTGCGATTCGCTCAGGAACAGCCATAGAGCAGTGCGTTACGAGCATTCTAAAATTACGGCCTCAGATTGACACTCGTCATCTTTATGTAGGTGCGATTACTGCGGAGTCTCTGAAATCCTACTTGGGATCCATTGCGCAATCAGAACGTGACCGTCTGATCGAAGGGGCGCTCCGGCGGCTCACCAGATCGGACTATGACGTTAGAGGAAGGCTAAGTAGTCGAGACTTTACAATTGTAAGCCAGCATGATTTTCCAAAGCTTTTGAACTTGACGGCCGATCAAGTTGAAGAGGCCGTTAATTCTGCCTTGACAGACTCAAGGTAGCAGGCATGAACTACCCGATAGATGTGGTGATGCCATCTGGTGCCGTTCGTCTGGGTCGAGATGTGGTTTGTGATGGTTTTGTCGATGAAGCTGTGGTGCGAGTCCAGACTCATGTGCACTCCGATCACATGGACAGATTTGAGACGAGCAAAGGACGCCAGGAGATAATCGCGAGCGAAGCTACTTTGAGACTGTTGGTCGAAGAATATAATGCGGACATCCCTTATCGATCGAATATAAGGGCGCTGAAAGACTTTGAAGTCTACAGCAGCGGCAATGTAGAGGTGTCTATAGTGTCGAGTGGGCACATGCTGGGTGCTGTGCAGGTTATTACAGAACTTGAGAATGGGCTGCGTCTAGGATATTCAGGAGATTTCCAGTGGCCTTTGGACCACATAATTCAAGTAGACGCACTAGTCTTGGATAGCACATACGGGTCGCCGATCAGCGTGCGAGAGTTCTCACAGGGAGAATGTGAAGAGCAGTTTGCTGAGTTGGTGCGGCAACTGATCAACAAGGGGCCTGTACATATCACAGCGCATAGAGGCACTATTCAGCGAGCACTTCAGATCATCAACGACGAAGTAAACTGTCCCGTGATTGGTAGCCAGAGGCTGTCGAAGGAAATCGAAGTGTACAGGGAGTTCGGATACGCAATGAGGACATTAATTGATTACCTTTCTGACGAGGGAAGAGCTTTGCTAAAGGGTGGATGCTGCGTCAGAGTATACGGTACGGGAGACCAAAAGCCAGTGAACATCGAGGAAGGAACTAAGATAGCCCTTAGCGCTTATTTTACTCGACCCGACAGTCCAATTGTAGAGTATTCTGAAAGGTCCTACTGTGTCGCAATTTCGAATCATGCCGACTTTGAAGAGACGATAGATTACGTGAGAGCCACCAACGCGAGCTTTGTTGTGACTGATAATACGCGAGGGGGCAAGGGGTATGAGCTCGCGGGCGCGATCAAGCAACGATTGAGTATCGAGGCAAGGCCATCGTCTAGCATGGCTAGCCGGGAATGGGGATGGGGCCCCACTGTAGGAGCGTAGTGCGGGCAT
>CBDCXJ010000037.1:0-21432 GCA_965223695.1 Gaiellaceae bacterium
TCGCCGAACGCCCGGACCAGCTTGCGGGCGTAGACCGGGCCGATCCCCCGGATCATCCCCGAGCCGAGATACTTCTCGATGCCCTCGACCGAGGACGGCTCGGAGGTGCGCATGAAGCGCGCCTTGAACTGCTGACCGTGGGTACGGTCGTTCACCCACTCCCCGATGCGGTGATCCACTCGCCCGGAGAAACCATGGCGGCATGGCCCACCACCGTGACCAGGTCGCGGTGCCCCCGCGCCCGGGGTCCGCAGCACGCAGAAGCCGTTCTCGAGATTGTGGAAGGTGACGCGCTCAACCAGCCCGGCCAGGACCTCCCGGTCCGAGGACTCTGGCTGTCGGGCAGCGCCGGGCTTCACGACGTGCCGGGCGCCGGAGCGGTCAGCAGCTCCTTCACCGGCCGTGCCCGATCGCTCGCCCCGGCAAGGCCCCGAAACCTGTACGGCACGACACAGGAGAATTCCGACCCACCGCCTCGTGGCGCGCAATCCAGCCCTCATGCCGGCCCCGGCCCGTCATCCGCTGCATCCCCGTTCGACAAGGTCCCTGCATGGCTGCCAACCGTAACGCCGCCCGCACGGCTCGCCTACCGATCCGTGGGCATGGGCCGGGCTGCCTCTTCGCGACCTACCATGACGGCCGCCAGGCATGAACGCCCGGCCCCGCGGACGCCGCAATCCGGTCCTCGAAGTCCCCCTGCCGCCCGAATGCCAGGAGATGATCCGGCGGGGCGCGCTGGTGTCGATCTCGACCTCGGGAGGCAAGGATTCGCAGGCCATGACCATCCTGCTCGCGCGCATCGTCCCGCACGACCAGCTCGTCGCAGTCCACGCACCCCTCGCCGAGGTAGATTGGTCCGGAACGATCCCACACATACAGACGACTCTCCCCGAAGGCGTACCGTTGATCCTGGCGCCCGTCGCTTCGGAAAAACCCTCCTCGAACGCGTCGAAGAACGCGGCAAGTGGCCTTCGAGTTCGATTCGGTGGTGCACCTCGGATTTTAAGACTTCGCCGATCCAGCGCGAACTCCGCCGTTATTTGAAGACACGCCCGCGGTTCGGAGGACAGCTCGTCAACGCCATGGGCATGCGTGCCGAGGAAAGCCCCGCCCGCGCCCGGAAGGCGCCGTGGCGGCGCAACGACCGCATGAGCGTCGCCGGCCGCGAGGTCCGGGACTGGCTGCCCATATTCGACCTGACGACGGAGGATGTGTTCCGCATCATCCGCGACGCCGGGCAGACGCCGCATCCCGCATACCTCCAGGGGATGTCGAGAATGTCCTGCGTGTTCTGCATCATGTCCTCGCGTTCCGATCTGCGTACGGCCGCGCAGCTGCAACCGGATCTCTATCGCAGGTATGCGGCGCTCGAGAGACGAATCGGCCACACGCTGTCGCCGTCGCGCATTCCCTTGCCCCGACTCACGGGCATTCCCCTGTAGCCGGCCGCCATGGCGGGCTCGGCCAACCTGCCCGCTCCGCTCCGGTCACGACGCCCGCCGGCCGGGCCTTCCCTCCGAAATCAGGATGTCGCGGTGGTGGTCGACGATCGCCATGGTCGCCGCCACCTCCGCTTCCTGCGCCAGGTCTCCCTCGATCTCGCCTTCGGCGCGTCTGACCGTCGCCTCGAGCCTGTCGAGCATGTCGCGGGATCTCCTCGATCGAGAACACGCCTTTTTCGATCAAGCCCGTCGATCACGACAACCATCACGTTGCCCATTCCCTTCGCGGCGGCGCCGGCCATCTGGATCCCGGCTTTCGCGAGTTCCCGATCCCACTGGTCTATTTTCGTCTCCTTCGATTGTGCGTCCGCAGGCCGGTGCGAAGGCGCAGCCCGGCAGACATCCCACTGATGACGCATCCGGCATCGCCGGCGTCTCCGGAAGCAAGCCTGCACGCCGGACGGAGCGGGTGTTCGGCTGCCGGCGGGGCGAAGGCCGGGTGCCCGGAGGGTGCCCGCGCCGCCGTCCAGCCATTCCGGAGCACGCCGATGACCGACCCGACCCCGTTTCCGCGGACTACTCGCTGCGCCCGAGCGAACTCGCCGCCACCCTCGCGCTCCTGGTCGAGGCCCGCCAGCCGACCCTCGTTTGGGGACCGCCCGGCACGGCAAAATCGATGATCGCCCAGCAGGTCGGACGGGAGCGGGGTTCCCGATCGGGATGCCTCCGAGTCGCGGCGGCCCGAACGCACGTCGGAGCCCGCGATCGATCGGTCCCGCGGGCCGAAAAGTGTGGACCGCGAGCTTGGGCTGTAGCGGGCCTGTACCGGCCAGGGCGGAGCGGGCATTGGGGATTGAGGCGAGCTGCGACCGCGGGACGACGTTGAACGGCCGCCCACGCGCTCAAAATAAGGTGTTCAACCGGCGATGCGGCGCGGATAATGACCGCATCTGTCGACGTGCAGACAGGTGGAACGGTCCGATGGGTACGGTTCTCGAAGACGTGACCAGCGACACGATCGACGCGGAGCACATCGCGCGTCGCGTGGATGACTGGACGAGGCGCGTGAGCGGCCTCTACGCGACGATCGGAGGCTGGTTGCCGGAGGGATGGCAGGCCCGCGAGGGCAAACCCGTGTTCATGCATGAAGAGCTCATGCGCAAGTTCGGCGTCGGGCGGAAAGAGCTGCCGACCCTCTTGCTGGCTGGGCCGGGAGGCAACACGGTTCGGCTGGAGCCGCGCGCGCTGTGGATCATCGGCGGCAACGGACGTATCGACCTGAAGCGGGACGGCCGTCGTTATCTCATCGTCGATATGGCCGGGAATTTCGAGGCGCCGGACTGGCGGGCCGCTCCCGCCGAACGGCGGTGCGACCGCGAGGCGGTCAGCGAAGGCTGGCTGAGGCGCATCCTGCGGTGAGCGATCTCGAGGCCATTGCGGCCTTGTACCAGCAGGTCGACAACTCTCTCGAAGAGCTGCGCGAGACCCATGACGAGGCCGGCGAGGCCGTGGAGCGCGACCGCATCGCGCGCCAGCAGAGGCTGAACGAGCAGGCATGTTTCGTGCTGGCCTGGGGCCAGTTGGAAGCGGAGATAGACGAAGCCTGCCAGGAAGCCATCCGCCTGGGGCAAGCGCACGGAGACTGGCGGCATCGCCGGGCATGGAGCCTGTACGATCCAGAAGACCCCAGGCTGAGTTTCAGGAACCGCTTGACGCTGGTTCTGGACCGGAGCAGCGAGGAGTGGGCGAGGACGGTGGAGCTCTACCAGGTCCGCAACCAGATCGCTCATGGCGATCTGCGCTCCGAGGGCATAGACGTATCGACCGTAATCGAGGAATTCCACCGCATCCGGTCATCGCTGACGCGGGAGTGAGTGGCCGCGCGCGTGCGCCATCCCCGGCTGTCGGACCGCTTGGCGGGTGTCGCGCGCCGGGCACCGCGCCGTGACGGAGTGTGGGTGACACCTATGAATGCTTGAACGTGGTTGTGCTTGAATCCACTCTGGTGGAATAGAGTGCCAATTCCAGGTAGCTCACGAGGTACAGCATCTGATGCCGCAGAATTCGCTAGTAAGTGCAGACACCATGAACGCCCCCTGGGGATTGGAGTCCAGGTACAAGCTGGTGGTGTGCGCTTGTAAGTTTTTCAGCATCGGCGAATTAGCAGATAGCAACGCCGGGACGGGAAAACAACCGGCGGCGGCAGGAAACCCGAAACCTCGCACGGTACGGGAGTTTCTAAAGCATCTGGAGGAAATCGGCGCGTTTACAAAGACACCGAACGCGTTCCGGGTAGTGGGGATCCTGAACAAGTTAGTGTCCCTTGGAGTTATGATGATTGCCGGGCGCGGCGATAGTGCTCTCGGGGGACTGGATGACCGGTATGTGTACATGCCGTTGGAGTCGGACATTCGGCGAAATTGGTTCCGATTTGTGCCTGCAATCGGAGCAGAGTTTCTTTACTACCTATGTGCACCGGGTTTGGTGCATATCACGGGAAGGAAGGAGTGTGGAGCTTCAGTTGCTGGCACCGGGCTGGTGGTCGATCCGTCTCATGTCCTCACTTGCAGGCATGTCGTAGGGGATATGGAGGTCGACGAGGATCAAACGTTTCAAGGTCAGACGTGCGTTGTTGGCGAGAAGTCGATCTGCAAACATCCGGAGGTTGACGTGGCGGTGATCCGTGTTGAAGGCGCTCCGCTGACGCCGTTGAAGGGTGCATTTTTTCTGGCTCCAGTCGTCGCACAGACCGTGTACACACTAGGCTATCCGAAGCTTCCCGGTCTCCGGGAGGCGTCGGTGACGATGCAGCAGGGAGCGGTGACGAACGAATCGGTAACCTCTTTAGCGGGGGAAAGCCTGTTCTTGTATTCGGCGATCTCCAGGCCCGGGAACAGCGGAGGGCCGGTCATGTCGCATGACGGATATGTAGTGGGTCTCTCGATGGTCGACGCGACCGGTGAATACGTCGAAAACGAAGCGTTTTCTCCCCACTACGCTGGAATTCCTGCCCAAGTGGTTGTCGAAGCCGTGGAAAGTCTCGGATTGGGCATTGAATTGCCGCTCGAGAAATACGAGTGAATACCCGCAGTTCATCCTGTCCGGAGTGGGTGGAGGCGGCGCACGGTAATCATTCGTCCGCGAATGCGATTTCTTCATCTGCAAGCGGCCAGGCGACCGTCAGGCCGGCGCGCTGCAAGAAGCGGTCATGAGGATCCGGGGCGATCTTGGGCGCGCCATGCCTTCGCGCTGCATCCCGATCCGGTCGAGGGCCTTCTCCACCGCGTCTACGTCGTCTTCCAGGAATCCGACGGCCGGGTCTGGGCGGCCGGCACCGACATGATGGCGCCCAATCGGGACAGCGGCGAGCTGTTCGTGGACCGCCTCAACGAGACACCGGGCATCGACAGGGCCGAGTGGTCGGCGCTCCCGGCCCGGGCCTTCGCGGCCGGTTCCGAGCCGGCGCCCGGCGACCGACCCTAGACTCCCGCCGCCTCGCGGCCCGGGGACCGCTTGGAGCCGCGCCAATGACCACCGGGGCACAGTCGCGCGGGACCGCGCCAACACCGGCTATCGCAACCACATGGGGTTGGCCGCGGACAGTCATGCGTTCGCGAAGAGGCAAAGCCTGCAGGGACCGACCGTCCCCGCTCCAGCCTGCCCTGCACACGCATCCCGGCGCCACCGTTATCGGCGTGGACGGTAGTCCCTGGGATCGAGGCAGGCATCGTAGAACTCCCGGTCCATGCGGAACCAGTCGGTCCGGTCGATCCCGCGACTTGAGGTCGCCCGCGGTCCGTGCGGGAATGCCGAGACCACCTTCAGCCAGCGCCCGGCGCTCCGGGAGATGTCGCGGACTTCTCGCGCAACCTCCGCCAGGTCCTGGTCCTGACTGAACAGGATCGCCACATCGAGTTCGCCGTTGCGCGCCATGCGCACCACGTCGAGCCCCAGCCGCAGGTCGACTCCCTTCTCGCGCTCGACGGGAATCTCATGGACGGAACCGTCCGGCAGCCGGACGGTTTCGACCCGGTAGCGCAGGGGACGGGAGGTAACGGCGATGCCCGCCCGCCGCATCGCGGTCAGGCGCCGCGTCCAGTAGCCGTGCCACATCGGCGACCTGTCCGCGCTCGGGACGCCGGTGTAGAACCGCACCCCGTCGTTGACCCAGCCGTGCTCGGCGCAGAGCGCGTCGGCGAGCTTGCGCGGATCGTAGTTGGGATGATGGTGGCCGAACGCGTCCTTCGCGTGCCGGTACAGGTTCTGCCCGTCGATGAACGAGACGGCGCGCTTGACGTGGGGCTCAACGGGCATGGCGGCAAAAAATAACCCCGCCGGGGCCTTGCGGCGAGTCCGGCGGGGAGCAATTGCCGGGCATCATAGTCACTCTGGAAGTCCCCGGTCAATCGAAAGCAGCGAGCTGTCGAGTCGCCTCGACAGCGTTGCGTGACGGCCTGTCGACACGCCGACTACAGCCCGAGATCGCGGTCGACGGACTTCGGCGCCGGCGTCTTCTCCGGCTCCGCCGTGCGGCCCGCGCTCCGCTCCCCGCCGATCTCCGCATCCATGCCCCCGGCCTTCGCGGCCTCGGGCGTCTTCGCCTTCGCTTCGCCGAGCGCTTCGAGCGCCGCGATGCGCTCGCCGAATCACCGGACGTTGCGGCCTCTGCCTGCACGTCGAGGCCAGACCACACCGCTTCCCTCACGCCCGGCATCGCGGCGACCGGCGCGAGTGCGGCAAACGACTCGGTCGGCGCGAGCAGAAGCCGGCGCGTCTCCTGGCAGGTGAGGCACGTCTTCAGATGCGCACGAATTCGCCGGTTGGCCGGGCGATCGAGCTCGACACGGGAGCCATCCTTGCGAGCCACGACCAGCCCGTCGAGCTCCGGGCAGGCCTCGCGCCCACGCACGGCGAGCGCCAGGGAGGTCGCTGCTCCCTCGAAGGACGAGCCAAGTCGGGTCAGCCGTGCATATACGTCGCTCTCCTCGAGCTCGAGCGCCCTGGCGATTGCACGGCCATCGAGCCCACGGCGGAGGCTCAGATCAAGCAGCAAATAGTCGTCGGCGTCGAGCGCGCTCGCGGCCTGCCAGGCGAGCGCGGCGAGCGCAGCGTCGGGCGGCGGCTCGGCCGCGCCGGTGTCTGACGCCGTGTCGGTCGCGGCGAAGAGGCCTGGGTCGGCCTCGCCCGGCCCGGATCCGGCCGGGCTAGTCCCGGTCTCGTCCCGGGCGGCGCCCATCGCCTCGGCGCGCACGAGCGCGTAGAGCCAGGGCTGCGGGTGCTCGACTGCGTCGCCACTCGGGAGCCGCTTCCAGGCCTTGATGAATGCGCCCTGGAGAGCGTCGGCGGCGAGATCGCGATCGCGCACGGTGCGCGCCGCGAAGTCGTAGAGATTCTCGAAGTGGCGCTCGTAGAGCTCTGAGAAGGCGGCGGCATCGCCGGCCGCCGCTCGCTCCACGAGGTCGCGGTCGGTTGTGGAGCCATTGCTCGCCTGATCGTCCATGTCTGCGGTTTCGGGTCGTGCGACCAGCGCGGCCGGGCCGCGCATGCGCGGGTCGCCCCCAGTTCATCGACCGGAATGGGAGCGGAAATTAGGCCTCTCGAGCGGGCTTGGAGCCGAGAGCCCCACTGGGTACTTCCCGGCCACGACACCGTCGACGGCGGCTCCGGTCGCGGAGCCAACGGCCAGACCTCAGGCACATCCGTGCCGAAACCGTGCCGGCTTGGCGCGCGTCCTTGCGCTTCACCACCGTCGGTCGGCACACTGTGGCCATGGAAGCCGAAGAGATGGCCCGGCTAATAATGTCGAACGAGACACTGGACGATGTCCGCGCCGGCGAGGATCGACTCGGTAGGACCCTAGGCCGATATCGCGGACAATGGGTCGCAGTGCATCGCTACGAGGTCGTCGATAGCTCGCCCTCGCTCGAGGCCCTTCTGATTCGACTACGCGGCACGGTCTACGACGGCGGAACGTTTCGCGTCCCCGAGCGCCCAGGAATGTCGTACGCCTACTGAGTTCCGGTACCGCCGCGTCGATGAGGCGGCCCCGAAGGGAGCCGCTCGGGCGCCGCTACTGCCGATTGTGGCTGCTGGGCCGAGCCGCTCGCCGTGGATTGCTCGTGCGCTGATCGACAGCGGCGCCGAGGGCACCGTGCTGCCGTTCGAGAGCATGCGTGAGCTTGGCATTGCACCCGGCGACTGTGAACCCGACGGGATCGGAACAGCCGCCGGGCAGGGACGTACCCTCAAGATGATTCGTGGCCACCTTGACTTCCTCTTCGGGACGACGGGACTTCGAGTGTCGAACGCCCAGTTCAGCGACGTGCCTTTCGTCCTGTTCGGGCGACGCCCGTTCTTCGAGGCGCATCGCGTCTGCTTCGATGAGCGAGCCGAGAAGTTCTCGGTCGAGCCGTATGAGTAGCGGCGCCCGCGAACCGGAGCGCTAGCGCCGCGCGCGAGCCGCGCGCCGATCGCTCGGCAGCATGGCGAGCTCGTACGCATGCAGATGCGTCGAGTAGCCGGGCGAGAGGTGCCAGCTGACACCGTTCTCGCGCTCCGCCGGGGCCCCGGTCGAAGCATCTTCCAGTGGCTCGGTGACTGCCGCACCGCCGACGGCAGCAACCTGCTGAGGAGTCTCGGAAATCATCCGGCTGAGCATGACCCGTCATCGAGTGCGGGGCGAACACCCGAAGGGGTGGTTTTCGCTCCCCCTTTCGGGGTAGGTTCGACCCGGTTTCTGGGCTAAGCTCGCCGCGACCGCCGCCCGCCCACGGCCGGCGCGCGGGCCCGCAGCGCGAGCAACCGGAGCCGCCATGCCCCGCATCACCGAGATCACAAGCGAGAATGCCAGCGACGCCCAGCGCGCCATCCTCGACGCGCAGGAGGCAGTGGGCGACGTCTACAACACGACGCGGATCTGGGCCCATCGGCCCGCCGCAACCGAGGGCCTTGGCACGTTCGCTGACGCCCTGACGACCGAGAGCACGCTTCCTCCCGGCCTCGTGCACCTGACCCGCGTGCGCGTCGCGCAGATCAACGGCTGCCCGTTCTGAGTAGATCTCAACGCGGCCGGGATGCTGCGTGCGGAAGATCTCGAGGAGGCGTCTGAGAAGGCCATCCACGTCGCCGACTGGCGGGAGGCCTCGGTCTTCTCGGGCCGCGAGCGCGCCGCGCTCGCCTTTGCCGAGGCGATGACCGTGTCCGATCAGGACGTCGACGACGAGCTCTTTGCGGCCGCGCGCGAGGAGTTCGACGAGGGCGAGCTCGTCGAGCTGGCGGCCTGGGTCTGCCTCGAGAACCTCTACTCGAAGTTCAACCGGGCGTTCCAGATCGAGGCGCAGGGCTTCTGCACGCTGTCGCTCGCGATCGACAAGTAAGCGCAGAGAGTCGCGATGACCGCCCTTGAGGGAAAGACCGCGCTCGTCACTGGCGCGTCGCAGGGCCTTGGCCGCCAGTTCGCGCGAACGCTCTCAGATGCCGGCGCCGCGGTCGTCGTCGCCTCGCGTAACACCGACGCGCTCGAGGAGCTGGCCGCAGAGATCGCTGAGGCCGGCGGCACCGCCCATGTCGCCCGCCTAGACGTCACCGATGTTGCGAGCATCGACCGGGCCCTGGCGAGCGCGATCGAGCAAGCGGGCACGATCGACATCCTCGTCAATAACGCGGGCCTCGCGGTCAACGCGTTGATCCGGGACACCACGCCTGAGGACTACGACCTCGTCATGGACACCAACGTTCGGGGCGCCTACTTCGTCGCCCGGGCCGTCGGCGCGCACATGCAGGAGAACGACGGCGGGAAGATCATCAACCTCAGCTCGATCCTCAGCGAGCACGTCATGCCCGGCGTCTCGGTCTACTGCATGTCGAAGATGGCCGTCTCGCACATGACGAAGGCGTTCGCGCTCGAGTTCGCGCGCGCCAACGTCCAGGTGAACGCGCTCGCACCGGGCTTCGTCCACACCGACATCAACGCGGCCTTCTTCGCAACGCCCCGAGGTCAGGAGATCATGGGCCGCTTTCCTGGCGAGGCGTTGCTGCAGCCGGGGAACCTCGACGACACCCTCCTCTTCCTGGCCTCGCCCGCATCCGACCACCTCACGGGAATCACGCTGCACATCGACGACGGCCAGGCGCTCGGCGCCTTCCAGGCGGCACGCAACCGGGAGAAGGCATGACACGGCCGATCGACACGCCCGAGCAGTACGAGGCCTACCGTCGCGAAGCCTTCGACTTCCTCTGGAACGAGGTAGAGCCGCAGGCCGCCGCGATGGAGCGGGGCGAGGTCTCGGCCGAGACGTTCTTCCCGCGCTTCGCCGAGCTCGGGCTATTCGGGCTGATCGTGCCGCGCGAGTTCGGCGGCCTCGGGATGACGACAACCCAGTACCTGCCCTTCCTCGCCGAGTACGCAAAGATCTCGGGCGTCGTGCGCGTGCTGCTGCACGTGCACGGAACAAGCCTGCGCGCCGTCGACCACTACGGCACCGACGAGCAGCGCGCCAGGTACCTCCCGGTGCTCGCGACGGGCGAGTCGTCGATGACGTTCGCAATTACGGAGCCGAACTCCGGCAGCGGCATGGACATCGGTATGACCGCCACGCGCGACGGCGACGAATGGGTCGTCAACGGCGCCAAGCACTACATCACCAACTCAGACTTCTGCGACCTGCACCTGGTTTGCGTCCGGACAGGCGAGCCCGGTGACCGGCGCGGCCTGACGGCGCTCGTGATCCCGACCGACAGCCCCGGCTTCGTGATCGAGGAGATGCCCCAGATGATGGGGAACAACGGCCCTTACCACGGCATTCTCCGTTTCGACAACGCCCGTGTGCCGGCCGACAGCCTGATCGGCGCCGAGGGCGACGGACTCGACGTCTTCCTCGGCGAGCTCGAGCCGAGCCGCGTGTTCGTCGCTGCCAGCTCGCTGGGTGTCGCCGAGCGCGCGCTCGAGATCGCGCTCGACTTCTCGAAACAGCGCGTCACCTTCGGCAAGGAGATCGGCAAGCGCCCTTCGGTGCAGTCAGAGCTCGCCGAGATGGCGCGCGACACCTATGCGTTGCGGCTCGTGCTCGACGATTGCGCCGCGAAGCTCGACGCCGGCGAGCCCTGCGCGCTCGAGGCCTCGATCTCGAAGCTACTCGGCCTCGAGACGGTCATGGCTGTTACTGACAAGGCGCTCGACGTCGTGGGCGGGCGCGCGTACTTCGCCGACTACCCGTACCCGCTCGAGCGCTTGTATCGCGAGTCGCGGATCAACGCGCTGGAGGAGGGCACGCCGTCGATTCAGCGGCTCGTGATGGCGCGCGCGCTCCTGGCCGAGGACGTGCCGCTCAAGATCGGCACGCTCGGCGAGCCCTACCAGCCCGCGGGAACCGACCCGGCGCTCGGCAAGAACCCGCCTCACGATCTGAGCTACTCGGGCCCGGGCCGCTAACGCGCTCGCCCGGCGCCGGCTTCGACCGAGACGTCGCCATCAAGCCGCGCATAGGCGTCGAGGAGCCACCCCGCCGAGTAACGCCACTCGAGCCGCTCGTGCACCCGCTCGAGTCCGTAGATGCCCATCGCCTGGCGAAGCTCGGGCGCCGCGATGAGCTGCTCGAGCTTGAGCGCGAAGTCGCGCTCGTCGTTAGGCGTCGCGTAAAGGGCCGCATCGGCGGCCGTGACGCGGTGCTCGGGCAAGTCGAACGCGACGATCGGCTTGCCCACGGCCATGTACTCGGCGACCTTGATCATCGTCGAGCGGTCGTTGTAGGGGTTCGACGGGTCGGGAACGACGCCGATGTCGATGGTCGAGAGGTGGCGCCGCAGATCGTCGTCGTCTAGCCACCCCGTAAATACGACGACATCGTCGAGCCCGAGCTCGCTCGCGTGGCGACGCAGCGAAGGAAGCGCCTCGCCGTCTCCCATCACGAAGCACCGAACATCGCGAGCGCCGAGCTCGCCGACGAGCACGGCCAGCGCCCGCAGCAGGTAGTCGACGCCGTCCTGGTAACCGAGCGTCCCGACGTAGCCGATCACGCTCGCAGCGCGTCGGCGCAGTGTCTCGTCGGCGGGAACCGCGTGGATACGTCCGAGGTCAGGGCCGTTTCGGACGGTGGTGATCTTCTCGTCGGGCAGTCCGACCCGCGCTCGAAGTGTCTCGCGGTACGACTCGTTCGTCACGAGCACGCGGTCGGCGACACGCGCCGACAGGCGCTCGCAGACCACGAGCGCGCGACGCGCGAGCGCGCTTCCATTCCCGTTGAATCGCGCGTCGTAGATCTCGGGCCCGAGGTCGTGCACGTCGAACACGAACTGCTTGCGGGCGAGCTTGAAGAGAAGCGCGACAAAGACGAACAGATCGGGCGGATTGTGTGCGTGTATGACGTCGAAGCCCGGCCGGACGAAGACCCCCAATACGAGCGCGCTCGAGGCTGCCAGCGACCAGCCGTACTCCCACAGGTAACCGAGCAGTCCGTTGCCCTCGCGCGGGGCGCGGTACCGACGCACAGTGACGCCGTTGAGGGTCTCCTTGCGTCGCTGGCCCGCACCGCGCGGCGCGATAACGGTCACCCCGTGACCAGCCGCTGCCAGCATCCTCGCCTCACGATGCACCCGGTCGTCCTGAGGGTAGGGGTTGTTCTCGAGCAACATCAGCACGCGTGATCGATCGCGCTCAGGCAGTCGGCTCACGCCACGTGTCGGCGGCGGGCTCACGCCATGCGTCCGCAGCCCGCTCACGCCACACGCTCCCGCGACTCGGTGGCTCGGGCCGGCCGCGTGCGAGTGAGCACGTCGTGGTACACGGCTTCGACCTGCGCGGCGACGCGCGACTTTGCCAGATGCTTCACGGCCTCGCGACCCGACGTGCGTCTTGGCTCGACCAGGAGCTCGCGAAGCGGCGCTGCGAGCGCGTCCGGCTCGGCGGCGCAGACGTAGCAGCCGTCGGTCGTGCCGACGAGCTCGCGAACGTCGCCGACGTCTGTCGAGACGATCGGCAGGTTGCACGCCATCGACTGCTTGACGACGTTGGGTGACCCTTCCTGAAACGAGCTGAGGACGAGCGCATCGCAGGCGTTCATGTACAGCGCAAGACGAGCCTGTGGCTCGCGCGAGCAGACGACCAGCTCGGCGTCCAGCCCGTCTGCGTTGAGACGATCGACGGCCGCGCGAGCAAGCCCGAAGCGCTTGACCTGAACGCGCGGATCGGCGGCGAAGAGGACGTAGCGGCTGTCGGTGTCAAGGCCGACCTCACGACGGGCCTCGTCTCGCGGGATGGGCCGGAAGAGGTCGAGGTCGACCTCGTGCGGGATGACATGAACGTGGTCTCGAGCGCCGAGTCTGGTCGCCATCTCGTCGGTCTGAACGATCGACGCGTCGACGACGCGGCCAAGCAGCCGGCCGATCCGGACGGCGACCTCACCGAAGCGGGTATGGCGGCCGTCCCCGTTGTTAACGGCGCCGAGCAGATCGCTGCCGTGATAGGTCACGACGAGCGGGAGCCGACGCTGCATACGCGCGATCATGCCCATGAAGCTGTAGTGCGCGTGCACCAGGTCATAGCCCTGGCGCAGCTGACGACTGAGCTCGCGCGCACCGTTCACGTACTGGGTACCGCGGACACGAGAGCGCCCCTTCGATGGGAGCACGAACACGTCGACCGCGAGGCCGATCTCTCGGAGCGCCTCGACCTGTGTCTTGACGTACGACCCGCGCCCTGGGCGCTCGTCGGTCGGGTAGATCGACGTGGCAACGAGGACGCGGAGCTCGCTCACGTCCGGGCCCCGACCTGCTCGACCGACTCCGACGTGCCGCTCGACGACGGGCGCAGTGCCCGCTCGTAGACATTCAGGGTCGCGCGCGCGACGGCCGCGCTCGACAGCTCGTGCTCGAGCTTGCGGCGTCCGCCGGCGCCGAGGCGCCGTCGCAGTGCCCCGTCGCGTAGCAGACGCACGACGGCGTCGGCCAGCGCGGCCTCGTCGCACGGCGCCACCAGGAGCCCCGTCTCACCGTCATCGACGATCTCGGGAAGACCGCCGACCCGAGTCGCGACCACCGGCTTCCCATGGGCGTAGGCGACCGGCACGACGCCGCTCATCGACGCCTCGGTGTACGGCAGAACCACGACGCTCGCGCGCGCAAAGAGAGCGGCCCGCTCCTCGGCGGTCACGAATCTGTTGTGGACCTCGAAGCGCGCGGGGTCGGCCATCAACCGCTCGTAGCGCCCGAACTCCTCACCCTCGCCGGCGATGACCGTGCGCACGCCTGGGCACTCTTGCGCAATCAATGGCTCGGCTCGAAGCAGGTACTCGAGCCCCTTGTAGGGCCAGATCCGCCCGAAGAAGAGGAGGAGCCCGTCGTCTTCGGCGCCAGCTGAGCGCACGACCGGCTCGAGCAGCGCGATGTGCGGCACGACGTGGACCGTGCCCTGCGCAGCTCGCCCCGTGTCGATCAGCGACGCGGCGTTCGCGCGCGCATGCACGATCCGGTGGTCGCTGTGCGCGACGGCACGGTGCCTGACCCATTGCGGCGTTCGCGCCGAGTTCCGATCGCCCGGGTGAATGGTGACGTCGTGAACGGTGAGCACCCGCGGGCAGCTGCGCAGGAAGCGAAGCGCAAGCGAGAACCACAGGTGTGCGCTCTGCATGTGGACGAGGTCGGGCTCGAGCAGCCGTATTCGGCGAAGAAGCTCGCGGCACATCCGAATCTGACCCCGCACGTCGCGAAGCCGGGGCTTCCTGAAGGTCAGGACGGTGACGCCGTCGTCGAGCTGATCTCCGTGCTGGCGGATCGCGCGGTCGGGCACGTACAGGTGCACGTCGCACTCCCTGGCCAGCGCGTTGGCGAGAGCGACCGAGTACTCCCACAGGTCGACGGCGACCAGGGCGACGCGCAGCCGTGCCCTAGGCATGGCGGTGCGCCTCGCCGCGCTTCGACATCGTGCTCATCGCGGCTAGCAAAGCGGCCGCGAGCCACAGCAGCTGCACCTGCGGGCGGCTCTGGAAGATCTCGACGGTCATATGCACCATCTGACCGACGATGGCAACCGTCAGGCCGATGGCGACCGGTGCGAGATAGGGGTGCGCAGAGAGCCCGGTGACCCAGCCGCGACGGAGCGTCACAAGGAGGAACGCCAGGAACGCGAGCAATGCCAGAAGGCCGGCCTCGGCCCAGACGAGCAGGTACTTGTTATGGGCGGCGAAGAGGAATTCACCGCTGAACCGTGGCCCGGCGTACTCGGGAATCGCGACCGCAAAATTGTTGAGACCGACGCCCTGAATCGGCTGATCTCGAATGATGTCGAGAGACAGCTCGACCAGCGGTAGTCGCGCCTCGGCCGAGCCACCATCGCCGCCGGTGACTCGCTCGGTGATCGTCCCGACGAAAGGAGCGATCACGATCGTCAGCACGGCTGCCCCAAGCACCAGCGATCGCGGTCGAACCCAGCCACGCCGCACCGCGATGCCGACCAGAAGCGCAACGGCTATCGCCGCGGCGATCCAGCCCCCCCCCCCCCCCCCCCCCGCGAGAGCGTGAAGATGAGCCCGAGAAGACCAGCGACCGACGCAGCGACGGCGAGACGCTTTGACCAGCGGCCGGCACTCGAGAAGAGCACGGCGATCGCCGGCGCGAGCATGAACGCGAAGAATGCGCCCGCCGTGTTGGGCGAGCCCACGGTCCCGCCGAAGCGCGCGGTGCCGGGGTCTACGGCACGCGTGGTGAGCCCCGCGAATGCCAGATCGATGCCGGCGAATCTCCCGGCGAGCACGAGCAGGCCCTGAGCGAGCAGCGCCACCAGGAGCATGCCCACGATCAGACGGACGTCACGTGCCGTGCGAACCGTGCCGGCCACATAGATGAAGAGCAGCAGGCTCTGCACGAGCGTCCACAGCTTGAACTCAGAGAGCTGGAGGTCGCTGGCCGCGAGCAGAGACAGCGCGCTCAGACCGACGTAGACGAACAGGGGCAGCGCCAGGCGGGTGCCGGTCGGCCTCAGCGCAGGTCGCGCGCGCGAGAGCAGCTCGCCCAGCCAGAGTGCGTACAGGCCCGCAAGAGCCAGCGTCGTCAGCGACACGCTGAGGCCTGCCGTCGCGCCGAGCTCGGCCGCCTCGGGTCGCCAGCCGAGGTTCGTGTCCCACTGGAGCATGACGTCGAGAACGACGATGCCCAGCAGCACCGAGCGCAAACTTCCAACCACCGCGGCGATCGCGAGCGCGGCGAGCGCAAGCAGCCCGAAGATGGCCACGCTCGAGAAGTCCTCGACCGCCCAGACGGCGAGCGAGGTTCCAAGCACGGCCACCGCTATTGCGACGGCTCCGGCCGAGATGACGAGCGGCGCGCCACCGCTCAACGGCCCCGGGGCTCCGAGCGCGCGAAGACCCGGCTGCCCCGACCGGATCATGTCTGCCCGTGCGTGTGGGTCCGGTCGGCTCGAGCTGGGACTTCGGCCGGGCCTGCGCGCTCGACGAGCGTGCGCGTCAGATCGGGCTCGGCCAGCTCGTGAACCAGTGCAGCGACGTGCTCGACCTGCGCGCGGGTGATCTCTGGGAACATCGGCAGCGAGAGGATCCGCCCTGCGAGGCGCTCGGAAACCGGAAAGCTGCCGGCCGGACAGCCCAGGCTTCGATACGCTGCCTGCAGGTGGATCGGCACCGGATAGTGGACGCCGGTCTCGACTCCACGGGCGCTCAAGGCCTCGCGGAGGAGATCGCGCTCGCCGCTCTCGATCACGTACAGGTGCCAGACGTGCTCGGCCTGCGCCACGGGCGAAGGTGGGACGACGTTCGAGCCACGAAGAAGCTCGGAGTACGTGGCTGCGCTCGCGACACGAGAGGCGTTCCAGCCGTCGAGATGCCGCAGCTTCGCGCGCAGGATGGCGGCCTGGATCGTGTCGAGTCGCCGGTTGAATCCCGCGATCTCGTGGTGATACTTCTCGCTCTGGCCGTAGTTCCGAAGCAGACGGACCGCCCTGTCGATCTCTGGATCGTTCGTGACGACAGCCCCGGCATCGCCACACGCGCCGAGGTTCTTTGCTGGGTAGAAGCTGAACGCAGCGGCGATGCCCAGCGAGCCGGCACGGCGTCCGTTGTAGCGCGCACCGTGTGCCTGGCAGGCGTCCTCGATCACGGCGAGCCCGTGCCGGGCCGCGATTGCCAGGACGGTGTGCATCTCGGCCACGCGCCCGTACAGGTGCACGGGCACGATCGCCTTTGTGCGCGGTGTCACGGCGCGAGCGATCTCATCCGGGTCGATCGTCGCCGTGCCGGGGCAGACGTCGACTAGCCGAACATCGGCGCCCGTGTGCGTGATTGCCAGGGCGGTTGCAATGAAGCTGTTGGCGGCCGTGATCACCTCGTCGCCGGGCCCGACACCCACGGCCCTGAGCGCAAGCTCGAGAGCGGAGGTCCCCGAGTCGACGCCGATCGCGTACTCGGTCTCGCAGTATGCGGCGAACTCCTGCTCGAACTGATCGATCTCGGCGCCGAGAATCCAGTCGGTGCGCGCGAGCACGTCTGAGACCGCGCGCTGAAGCTCGGGGCCGATTGCGGCACTCTGAGCTTGCAGGTCGACGAAACGAACGTGCATCGATGCTAGGCGTCGCGGCTGTCGGGCGCCGGGTTCGGTACCGCGGCCGCAACACCACCGTTGGCCAGCGCGCGCGCCTCATCCCAGCCCGGACCGTCGACAGGCCTACGCCCGTTCGACCCTCCCGTTGCAGCCGGTGCCCCGTGGGCTGCGATCGAGCGGTCGATTGCCTCCATCACCCGCACGACATCGCGCCCGAGTCGACCGTCGCTCAGCGGAGTCTCGCCACGCCGAATGCAGTGAAGGAAGTGGCCCGACTGTGCGCGCAGCGGCTCGATTGCAGCCACGACGGGGCTGACGATCGCCCCGTCGCGCATCTCGAACTCCGGTTCGTCGCCGTCAAAGCCCGAGACCGCGCTGCGTCCGACGCCCTTCGAGAACACGCGCACCCGCTCACGGGGATCGAGGTCGTCGAACACGACCCGCCGCTCGCTGCCGACGATCACAACCTCGCGCACCTTGTGCGGATCGGCCCAGCTCGCGTGCACGTGGGCGACGACGCCGTTCGGGTAGCCGAGCGTGATGAACCCGACATCCTCACGTCCCGCCCGCAGCACGCGAGCGCCGACCGCGCTCACCCATTCGGGCTGCGCGTCGAGGAGGTAGGAGAAGATGGCGACATCGTGTGAGGCCAGGTCCCAGACGGCAGTAACGTCGTTGCGAATCGGACCCAGGTTCGTGCGCCGCGCGTACAGGTAGTAGATGTCGCCGAGCTCGGCCCGCGTCAGATACTCCTTGAGCACACGTACGCCGGGGTTGTAGAGAAACGTGTGCCCGACCAGCAGGATGCGTTCGCTCTGCTCGGCGAGAGCAACGAGCTCGTCCGCGTCGCCGATCGACGTCGTGAGCGGCTTCTCGACCAGGAGATGCTTGCCGGCGACGAGGCAGGCGCCGGCGATCTCGTAGTGCGTTTCAGCAGCGGTCGCGACGACAACCGCATCGACACCGGGTACGGCGAGTGCGTCTTCGAGGTGCATGGTCAGATGGACGCCGGGGTATCGGCTGCCCACCTCCTCGAGGCGCTCAGGGTCGCTATCGCAGAGGACGAGGACTCTGGCGTCGGGAAGCTCGCTGAAGATACGCACGTAGTTGCGCCCCCAGTAGCCGCAGCCAACGATCGCGATCCCGGTCGGCTCGGAAGGCGACGAGCCGTTCGAGGAGCGCTCGAAACCAGAGGCGGCGCTCATCCCGCTCCCCTCTGCGCGAGCACGGCCGGCAGCGTTCGGAGCAGGATCCCTAGATCCCGCATGAGCGACTGTCGGCGCACGTAGTCCAGATCGAGCTCGATCATTCGGACGAACGGCAGCTCTGCCCGCCCGGCGACTTGCCAGAACCCGGTGATCCCGGATGGGGCCGTGAAGCGCTCGAGGTGCTCGCACTCGTACAGCTCGACCTCGTACGCCGGGAGCGGACGCGGGCCGACGAGGCTCATATCGCCCTTCAGCACGTTGACCAGCTGCGCGAGCTCGTCGAGGCTGACCGCGCGCATGACCCGCCCGACGCCCGTGATTCGAGCGTCGTCCTGCAACTTGAACGAACCCGCCTCGGGCGGAGCATCGCCGTTGACGAAGCTCTCGATGTGCGCTTTGTGGATGGCCGGATCGGCTCCTACGACCATCGAGCGAAACTTGTAGAAGCGAAACACACTCAGCTCCCAGCTCGATGAGTCGGGCTCGGCGCCGGGGCGGCGTCGCGCGCCGACTCTCTCCTGGCTGAAGATGACCGGCCGGCCGCTCTCGACGACGATGGCAAGAGCGATCACGAGCAGCACCGGCGCGAGCAGCGCGAGCAGGACCGCCGTTGCCACGAGGTCGAACGACCGTTTCGCGCGGTAAAAGCGTTGACCGCGCGAGGAGGCGCCGATCACACGTCCGCGAATTGGCGCCGGGGCGCTCAGCGTGGGTTGTTCGACTCTGACGACGCTATGCGTACTCGACACCACGACCGCCGGGGGAAAGATGCGGGGGCGGGATCAGGTCCTGATCGTGCGCGTCATCACGACCGTGTACGACGAAGCCGAGTAGCCGCGCATGAACCTGCCCGAGCTGCTCCCGCGCGCCGCGGACGACGTCCATCGAATCATCTCCCTTGTCGACAACCACGACAACTGCGCCGGTGGCCGCGGCAAGGGCGAGCGCATCCGCTGTGCCGTCGAGAGAGGGCCCCACGACGAGCACGACATCGAAGCGCTCCTTGAGGGCGGCGACAACCTCGCGCATGGCATCCGACGCGAGCAGCTCGACCGCGCGCTCGTCACGATACCCGCTCGAGAGGAATGAGACGCCATCAGCGACGCCGCGCTGGACGATGTCGTTGGGTAGGTGCCGGCGCTCGAGAGCGTTGACCAGCCCAGGTGCTGCTCCGGCAGTGTCCATCGTGCGCCTGAGGTTGCCGTCGACGAGGACGACGCTTCCGCCTCCCTCGGCGAGACTTCGGGCCAGGCTTTCGGCCACACGAGTGTGCTGGAGCGCCTCGCCGGTTCCGGTCAAGAGCATCGCGCCCTTGCCGTGGACATCGAGGTTTGCGAGGAGCGTTGTGCGCAGGTGTCGAAACGCGTCGTCGCGCACGCTCGGATCGACAGGCGAGTGCGCGCCATCCGCAGGCTCGGCCGGAATGCGACCGAGCACCGGCACCTGCAGCATGTCCTCGATCTCGCGCGCAGTGGGTCGCGCTGGCCGGAGATTCTCGAGCACGAACGCGGCGGCTATCCCGGCAACGAGCCCAATCAGCGCGCCGACGATCGCGATCGACGCCGGTGAGGGCCCGGCCGGGCCGCGCGGCAGCTCGGCCGGTGCGACTATCGCAAGCGTTCCAGATCGCTCGCCACGAGCGAGGCGCTCGCGCTCGTACTGGGCGCGTTGGTCGACGAGCGCCGCCTCGGAAGCGCGAATGCTGCCAGTCAGAGCCCGCCGCTCGAGAACAAGAGCGGGGTTCTTCTTGCCGACGAGCGCCCTTCGACGGCCTCGGTTCTGCGCGAGCTGGCTCTCGAGCTCGGCGATCCGCTGCTCGAACAGCGAATCGGAGATGCGAATGCCCTCGTTCCCAAGCTCGGTCACCCGCTCGAGCAGCAACGCGGCGGCCGCATCGGCGACCTCAACGGCCTGAGCCCGCGTGGCCGCCGTCGCTACGACCTCGAAGAGCTCGGTGCTCGGGCGTGGCTCGGCCCGGACATCGGGCCTCTCTGCGAGGCCGAGACGCTCGCGTACCTGCTGACGAAGCTGGCGGCTACCGAGCAGCTCCGCGTAGGTGTTCTGGAGCCTCTCGGTGTACTCGATGTCATCGGGACGTACGTTGCCGCTCGAGAGCGCCGAAAGCGTGGTCAGCCGAAGCGTTGTGCGCGCCTCGTACTGCGTCGCGCTGATCAGCGCGAGTCCCAGGGCAATCGCCACCGCCGCCAGCGTCGTTGCGACGACCAGCCAGCGGTATCTCCACACGACAGAGCTGAAGTGCCGCAGTTCGATTCGAATCTCTCCCCGTGCGTCACCGACGCGACGCAACCGCAGTTTCGGGAGCCGGAATCCTCTCCCCTCGCGTTCATGAAGCACGAAAACGTGCGTGGATTCAAGTCGAAGCGTTGACGTATGCAGGCGGACCCGCTACGCACCAGACATGGGGACGACTCGCATCGTCGATCCGCGGGTCGATTCCGACTGGGCCGAGCTCAGCACGCGTGGCAGCCTCTTCGCTTCGCCGCCGTGGCTTCGCGCGCTCGGCGACGCCTATGGCTTCGACATGAAGGCAGTGCTCAGCACCGATAGCGCCGGGGAGGTGGCTGGGCTTCCGTTCACCCTGATCGAGGACGCATTCGGCCCTCGCGTCACGACCGCCCTCTTCTCCGACTACTGCGACCCAATCGGCGCGAGCGCCAGATCGTGGCCAGCGCTCGCCGACGCCCTGCTCGAGCTTGGAGCACCCCTGCGGGTCCGATGTCTGCACGCCGACGCGCCGTTCGGCGACCCTCGCCTCGAGCTCGCAGGTCAGGCCGCCTGGCATGCCGTGGACATCAGTCGCGAAACCGACGAGATCTGGACGTCGATCTCGGGCGCTGCGCGACGGGGTATTCGGAAGGCCCGAGCCCGCGAGGTACGCGTGCGCGTCGCGAAAGATCTCGCTGCCATCGAGCTCTTCCACGAGCTCCACTGCCAGGTGCGCTCGCGCAAGTACCGTCTGCTCGCTCAACCGTTCACGTTTTTCGAGCGGCTCCAGGCTGAGTTCGCCGGCACCGGCGACCTGGCCGTTCTCATAGCCGAGGTTGACGACGTGGCAGTCGCCGCAACCTTCTTCCTGGTATGGCAGGACACCCTCTACTACAAGTTCAACGCCTCTCGTGCCGATGCGCTCGACGTGCGGCCGAACGACCTCTTGATATGGACCGGGATCGAGCATGGGAAGAGCCTGGGGTTGTCGCACCTCGATTTCGGGCTCAGCG
>CBDCXJ010000038.1:0-4590 GCA_965223695.1 Gaiellaceae bacterium
AGAAGACGATCCCCAACACCTTGCCCGATAGGGTGGCGTATCCGGGAAGAGCGAGAAGGAGCGCGCGAGAGTGATCTGGGCGGAGACGTATTCGCTAGAAGCCGGATGTGCCGCCCAAGCCAGCCAGCGGTGGCCATAGTGGACAGGAGTCGAGGTTGGGGTTCGTAGGAGCTTGCCTGGTCACGACGGATGCCGATGGAGGCCGCGAATCGTGACGGAAACCTTCGCAGTCGACGTGGGTGGCACTTTCACCGATCTTGTGGTGCTCGATGCCGGCACGGGAAATGTGAGGTTCGCCAAGGCTCCAACCACTCCTGACAATCCGTCGGCGGGAGTGCTGGGCGCGATCGAGACGGCGAAGCTCTCGCTTGCTGACGCGAGCGCTTTCTTCCATGGGACGACGCTCGGGATCAACACCGTGCTGGAAGGAAAGGGTGCCAAGACGGGATTGATCACGACGAAGGGCTTTCGAGACGAGTTGGAGATTGCGCGGTTGAACTGGCCTATGTATCGACTTCACTGGGAGCGACCACCTCCCCTGGTGCCGCGCTATCTCCGGCGCGGGATAACGGAGAGGGTGCATGCGGATGGAGCCATCCTTGAGCCGCTCGACGAGGGGGGTGTGCGGCGCGAAGTGGAGTGGTTAATCGAGCATGGCGTGCAGTCGATCGCGGTGTGCTTCCTGCACTCCTATGCCTTTCCGGAGCATGAGCGGCGCGTGGGCGAAATCATCTCACGCGAGTATCCCGAGGTGGATTTCACGCTCTCGCATCTCGTCACTCCCGAGTATCGAGAGTACGAGCGCACTGCGACCACCGTAGTCGACGCGATGATCAAGCCACGACTGGCGCACTACATCGAGGCTCTGGAGTCGAGCGTACGGGACAGGGGTTTTGGAGGAGTGCTTTTCGTTACGCGATGTGACGGCGGGGTCATGGGCGCGTCCGAGGTCCCGCAACGCAGTGTGCGAACTCTGATCTCGGGGCCGGCGAGCGGGGTCATGGGTGCGGTGGCGCTCGGGCATTGGCTCGAGGCTGGGAACATACTCGCCGCCGACATGGGCGGCACGAGCTTCGACGCAGCGCTCATCGTGGACCACGAGCCGATCCTCCAATCGGTCGCTCACGTCGACCGGGTCCCGCTGCTCATGCCCGTCATCGAACTGGCAACGATCGGTGCCGGCGGCGGCAGCATCGCCTGGATCGACACCGGCGGCGCGCTCGAGGTGGGCCCGCAGAGCGCAGGGGCTATGCCGGGCCCGATCTGCTATGGGAACGGTGGGACCGAGCCGACCTTCACCGATGCTGCCCTGGCCAGCGGCTTGCTCGACCCGGACTATTTCCTGGGAGGCGAGATCGAACTGGACCGTGCGGCTGCTGAGGACGGGATCCGGGAGGCGGTCGCCAATCCGCTCGGCCTCTCGACCGACGAGGCGTCGAGCGGCATCGTGACGCTCACCGAGGCCAAGATGGCAGCCACGCTCGAGGAGATCACGATCGGCAAAGGGTACGATCCTCGGGACTTCACGCTGCTCGCCTACGGCGGGGGTGGTCCATTGGTCGCGAGTGCACTTGCCACTCGTCTGGAGATTCCCACGGTGGTCGTGCCGCAGTCGCCGGCAACTTTCTCGGCGTGGGGAATGCTGACTCTTGACGTCGTCCACGACTTCTTGAAAACGTCTGTGAGCAAGCTCGAGTCGCTCGGACCAGGCCAACTGGCTGAGGCCTTCGACCAGCTCAAGGCGAAAGCCGCGAGCGTTCTGGAGCGCGAGAACATCCCGCCGGCCAGACGCCAGGCCCTCTGCGTTGTGGACATGCGCTACGAGAACCAAGAGCACACGCTCAGTGTTCCCCTTGCCGATGAGACGCTCGGAGCGTTGAAAGTGGATGAACTGCGCCTCTCGATTCGATGAGCATCACAGGGCCGCCTATGGGTATGCGATCACGGATCCTGTCGAGCTCGTCACGTACCGGGTGCGCGCTGCGGGATCACTCGAGAAGCCACGGCGACCCTCTCTCCCGAGCGGACCCTCGAGCGGCGAGCATGCCCTGAGGAAGCACCGTCGAGCATCACACCGGGAGAGCGGAGGTGACTTTGAGTGGGCGATCTACGAGCGCGAGCGTCTCCAGTCAGGGAATGCGATTCGCGGTCCTGCGATCGTCGAGGAGCCAAGCGCTACAACCCTGGTCGCACCGGGCCAGGAGCTCAGGGTCGACCAGCTGGGTAACTTGGTCATTACGCGGATCGCGTGAATGCGCCTCGGTCGGCGTCTTCGGTCGATTCTCTCTGAGAGTGGTCCTGACACTCGAGACCGGTAGCCCGTATACGCTCGAGGCCGGGATGGTGATCGCCGTCGAGCCGCCGCTGTTCGGCGTCGATGGCCTCGGCGTTCGTATCGTCGACAACGTGCTTGTCACCGACGACGGCGTCGAGGTCCTCTCGAAGACAACGCGCGATCTGATCGAGCTATGAGCCGGACTACTCCGCCGCCCACTACTCGGCCGAGGCGCCAGCGCGTTCCTCGCGTGCGCGCGTCGTCGCATCGACGTCGATCGCCATCGTCTCCTCGTCGATGACGACGCCGTAGTCGCGCTCGGCGAGGCGATCCGGCGCACCTCTCATCAGATCGCGACGCTCTTGTAGCTCGAGCCTGGGTGCACGATCTCGATAGCCGGCGTCGGCCAAGCCATGGCTCTCGGTTCGGTAGACGTCGAGAAGGGGCTCGTCCCGATACGACATCTCGACAGAGCCTTTGGGGCGGGGTCTAATGTCAGGGTGCGAATCTACGGGGACGGGAGCCAGCGCACACCTGCGTTCTGGGCCTTGATCGATCACTCGACGCAGCGAGTGATCGATTTCTATCCGAATCGTGCAGGGTCCCGGACGCGGACGCTAGAGCCCCGCTGTTGCTTCTCAACCCGCTCGAGGAACTTGTGCTCGACTCGGACGTGGAAGGCGTCGAGGGCGACTGATCGCGGTACCTCCCTGGTCGTCAAGGTCGGGGCGACCTCGTTCGCAGCTCACGGTCGGTGGGGCAACCGTGGGGCGGCCAGACCCACCGAGATCACCCGAGATCAAGTGACCGGCGAACGGCCTGAATCGGGGGTCTAAGCCGGGATTCTCCAGCTCATCCGAGACCCACCGAGATCAACGAGGGCATCTCATAATCCGTCGGTAGCTGGTTCGATCCAGCCGGGCCCATCACGAAAGCCCTGCAAATCGGCCTGCCTCTTCTCGTTCTGATTGTGCCCAGCCCGACGCTCTGTCCCGCGCTCCTGCCATGTCCGGGCTACTCGGCGGTTGCCGCGTTCGTCGTGCTGGCTAGGGAAGACCGACTTCGCTGAACTCGGGGACACCGCCCTGCCAGATGGCCCAGACGCCGATCAAGAGGGATCCGAGCATGAGCGAAGCCGCGATTTTCCATTTCGGCCGCGTGCGGAGCCGGACAAGCGGCAAGCCGTACATCGCCTGCTGGTCCAGCCAGAAGGCGGTCGCGGCGGCCAAGCAGCGGATCCGCGACCTCACCCCGCTCGGGCGGGTGGGCCTGCCGGCGATCATGGTCGTGCAGGACGTGAACCGCTTCCTAGGCGGGCGGGCCGCCTACTTCCGCTACGGCTACTCGACGCAGCAGCTGCACGCGCTCGACCGCTTCGTCTTCGGCGCCTGTCGCGTTTCCTCACCAGGAAATACGACAAACGCGGATACCGACGCGGGATGGCGCAGCTGCTCGAGTCCCGCACCCGGCTCGGGCTCGTCCGCCTCGCCGGCACCGTCCGCTACGCCTCCGCGCATGCCGAGCGGTGAACGATGTCGGAGAGCCGTGTGAGGGAAAACCTCACGCACGGTTCGATGGGGGGCGGGAGGAGACCAGCGCCACTCGGCTGACGCCGTCACGGCGCCAGGCGCCTCCCGCCTACCCCTACGCTGAGAAACCTCGTCGCGAAGCTGCCCGAGCGGGCACAGCGGGAGGCGAAGGGACGCTACTGGGCGGCCTTCGACGTCGAGGCGCCCGGCGAAGCGAGACGGGCGCTCGAGCGGCTCGCCGCCGACTCCGCCGCAGCCTACCCCTCGTTCGCCCGCTCGCTCCTCGAGGACCTGGACGCGCTCGTCGTCCATCTGCGCTTCCCCGCCGAGCACCGCAAGCGGATTCGCGGCACGAACCTGCTCGAGCGGACGTTCGTTGAGGTCAGGAGGCGGACGAAGGTGATCGGGCGCATTCCCGGCGAGACCTCGGCGCTCGCGCTCGTCTTCAACGCGGTCGAGCGGGCCAGCCGCGGCTGGCGAGGAGTTGTCATGACCCCGAAGGCGGCCGCCGAGATCGAGCGCCTGCGCCGCGCGATCGCTGCCGGCAAACCCCTCGAGCAGCCGACCAGCGACGAGAGGGAGGTGGCCGCGTAGGATCACGACGCGAAGCTACGCCCGACCGAAATTCCCCGCGCTTTGGGACGCGACCACTCCCGCTCGCGGCCCCCGAGCCGTGGGATGGCGTCGCCGAAGCCGTGTTTCTGAAAGTGCGGCGAGGCGCCGCGCACCTCGTAGGCGGCCTTGTCCGTGTACTGCTCGTAGAAGAAGAACACCCGCGGGTTCTCG
>CBDCXJ010000039.1:0-60425 GCA_965223695.1 Gaiellaceae bacterium
GGATCCGGCGAGCTTGCCGGCCAGCCGCCGCGAGCGCTTCATCAACGCGACTCGCACTCTCCACCAGCTCAAAGAGGACCCCGACTTGAAGGACACCGCCTGATGCCCCACCGGGTCGCTATCGACACCGGAGGAACGTTCACCGACATCGTCGCGATCGACGAAGAGACCGGCGCGCTCTCGGTGACGAAGACGCCCTCAACGCCGGCAGACCCGTCGCTCGCGCTCGTCGAAGGCGTCCGCAAGGTCGCGGCCAGTGGCGGCTTCGCGGTAGAGGACGTGAGTGCTGTCGCGCACGGCACGACGACGGCCACGAACGCCGTGCTGCAGAAGCACTTCCACCGTCTCGGCCTGATCGTCACGAGCGGCTTCCGACACGTTCTCGAGATCGCGCGCCAGTCGGTGCCCGACGGGTACGGGAACTCCTACTTCTGGGTCAAGCCGGAACGGATCGTCCCGCCTGAGCGGGTCCGTGAGGTCGGCGGTCGCCTCAACTTCAGAGGTGAGGAGCTGGCACCGCTCGTCGAGGCCGATGTCGCCGCTGCGGTCGAAGGCTTCCGGCGCCACGGCGTCGACTGCATCGCCGTCTGCCTGATGCACAGCTACGCCAGTCCCGAGCACGAGGAGCGCGTGGTCGAGCTTCTCGGCAAGCTGATGCCGGAGGCGTTCGTGTCACGCTCGTCCGAGGTTCTTCCCGAGTACCGCGAGTACGAGCGGGCGATGACGACGATCCTCGATGTGTTCGTCAAGCCCTACACGCGCGACTACGTCCTGCGTGCCGAAGAGGCGGTTCACGCGACGATCAAGCATGCCGCGCCGTTCCTGATCATGCAGTCGAACGGCGGCGTGATCTCGGCGGCCGAGGTCGCGACCAAGCCGATCACGACGATCCTCTCGGGGCCGGCGGCGGGTGTGCTTGCGGCGGCGTTCGTCGGCGAGCGCGCCGGCCACCCGGATCTGCTGACGCTCGATGCGGGCGGTACGTCGACCGACGTCTGCCTGATCGAGCAGCTCGAGCCGCACTTCACGACGGAGAGCAAGGTCGACGGGCACCCGGTCAAGACGCCGATGGTTGACATCGTCACCGTGGCCGCCGGCGGCGGCTCCATCGCCTGGGTCGGCCCGCAGCACTCGGTGAAGGTCGGTCCGCAGAGCGCCGGAGCCGATCCCGGGCCCATCTGTTACGGCAAGGGTGGCACCGAGCCGACGGTGACCGACGCCAACCTCGTTCTCGGCCGCGTTCCCGCGCGGCTGATCGGCGGCGAGATCGAGCTCGACGCCGACGGGGCACACGCCGCCTTTGAGACACTCGGCGCCGAGGTCGGCCTGACGGCCGAGGAAGCCGCTGCGGGCGTGCTCGAGATCGCCTCCTGGAACCAGACGCACGGCATCCGCCAGGTCTCGGTCGAGCGCGGCCGCGACCCGCGCGCCTTCGCGCTCTTTGCCTTCGGCGGCTCCGGGCCTCTCCTGGCCGCGCAGGTTGCCGACCTGCTCGACATGGAGACCGTGATCATCCCGCCGAACCCCGGGAACACGTCGGCGTTCGGCCTGCTTGTCTCCGATATCAAGCGCGACTTCGTCCGCACCTTCGTGCGTGGAGAGAGTGAGCTCGACGCGGCCGAGCTCGAAGCCGCCTGGGCCACTCTCGAGACCGAAGGGCGTGCGATCCTCGGCCGAGAAGGTGTCTCGGAAGAGCGGATGATGCTCAAGCGCATCGTTGACGCCCGCTACCTGGGCGAGGCGCACGAGGTGCAGGTACCGGTGCCAGAGAGCACGCTTGACGACGTGGCGCTCGCGGCCCTCGTCGATCGCTTCCACGACGTGCACGAGCGCGTCTACGGCTACGCCTACCGTGGCGAGCAGCCGGTCGAGCTCGTCAACCTCCGCGTCCAGGCGGTCGGCACGGTGCACCGGCCGACGCTGGCGCCCGCGGCCGGCGGCTCTGCCGGGGCCGAGCCCGTGGGCACGCGCGAGGTTCACTTCGACGGCACGAGCATCGAGACACCGATCTATCGTCGCGAAGACCTGGGCGTGGGCGTCTCGATCGAGGGTCCGGGAATAGTCGAGGAGTTCGGCTCGACGACGGTCGTCTTCCCGGGTTGGCGGCTCGGCGTCGACGAGTTCGGCAATCTGATCCTGCGAAAGAGCGGGGAGGCGGTCTGATGGCGATTCGAACCGAGCTGTCTCCCGTCGTCCTCGAGGTGATCGAGGGCTCGATCCGCTCGGCCGAGCTCGAGATCGAGGCGGCCGTCGAGCGAACGGCGCGTTCGCCGATGATCCGCGACCAGCACGACTACCGGGTCGCGCTCTTCGACGCCAAGGGCCGCAAGCTGACCGGTCGCTCGTACTCGGCCGTGTGCGAGCCGATCTTCGAGCGATGGTCGGTCGACGAGATCGTCCCGGGCGACGTCTTCTTCTGGAACGACCCCTACAACTCGACCGGCGGCATCGGTCACGTGCCCGACCTCTGCACGACCGTGCCGGTCTTCCACGAGGAGCGCCTCGTCGCCTTCGCGCAGGTCTTCGGCCACCACGACGACGTCGGTGGCATGGTGCCGGGCTCGCTCCCGGTGCACGCGACGAGCATCTTCCAGGAAGGCTTGATGGTGCCGCCGATCAAGCTCTACGAGGCGGGCCAGCGCAACGAGGCTGCCTTCGACATCGTCTGCCGCAACAGCCGGCTGCCCGACCACCTGCGCGGCGACGTCGATGCCGAGATCGGCGCCTGCCAGGTCGGCGCCAGGCGCATCCTCGAGCTGTGCGATCGCTATGGCGTCGACACGGTCGAACAGAGCTTCCAGGCGCTGATCGACAACTGCGTGGCCACGATCCGCGGCGAACTCTTTCCCAAGATCGCCGACGGCGTCTACGAGTGGGAGGACTACGTCGAGAACGACGGCGTCGACGATCCGCGGCTGCACAAGCTGAAGATCACGATGACGAAGACGCCGGAGAAGCTCACGATCGACTTCACCGGCACTGACCCGCAGGCGAAGGGCCCGATCAACTGGGCCGCCAACTACGGCGAGTACACCTACGCGAAGAAGTGGATTGCACCGATCCTGCGCAACCTCGCCGACACGGCCGAGCGCGCAGCCGAGATCGACATGAACGAGGGCATCTGCGAGTGCGTCGAGATCGTCTTCCCGCCGCCCGGCACGCTCGTCTCACCCAAGTTCCCGGCGCCAGTCGGGATGCGCTTCGTCACCTTCCTGCGCATCCTGGGTATCTTCGCGGGCTGCCTCGCGCAGGCAACAGGCGGGCGGATGCCGGCCGATCAGGAGACGATTCGCATCTGGGGGATTCACGGCTGGGAGGACGACGAGCGCTTCTTCCTCTTCCGCGAGGTGCTCGGAGGCGGCTCGGGCGGGCGCTGGTACGCCGATGGCTCCGACGTGATCCACATCGTTCCCAACTCGCGCAACCTGCCGGCCGAGTTCTCAGAGACGCGCTACCCGATCATCGTCGAGCAGCTCGCGCTCAAGCAAGATGCCGGCGGGCCCGGCCTCAAGCGGGGCGGCCTCGGCTACCACAAGAAGATTCGCGCGCTGCAAGAGGTCTCGCTGCTCTCGAACGCCGATCGCTCGTTGCTCAACACCTACGGCGTCAACGGCGGCTCGGCCGGGGAGACGTACGGAATCAACGTCCACCGAGGCGACGGCACGGTCACTGTCGTGCCGGGGCTCGCCGACGACGTGCCCGTCCGCGAGGGCGATCTGATCGAGATCACGACCACCGGCGGCGGCGGCTGGGGTGACCCGCTCGAGCGCGAGCCCGAGCTGGTGCGGCTCGACGTCATCCGCGGCCTCGTCTCGCGCACGCGCGCAGAGAGCGACTACGGCGTCGTCTTCGAGGGTGAGGGCGAGGAGATCGCGGTCGATGAGGGCGCGACGAGCGCGCGGCGCGCCGAGCTCCGCGCCGAACGGGCACCGCTCGAGATGTTCGATCGCGGCGGCTACTTCCGCTCACTCACCGCCGAGAGCGAATCTGGGGCAGAATCACGCGGTTAGCCGACACCGAGTCGGCCGCCGCCGCTGATGAAGCCCGCACCGTTCGACTACCACGCGCCCGACACGCTCAACGAGGCCCTCGGCCTGAGGGAGAAGCTCGGGCCCGACGCAACGGTGCTCGCCGGTGGGCAGAGCCTCGTCCCGATGCTGAACTTGCGGCTCGCGTCGCCGACCGCGCTGATCGACCTGCGCAAGCTTGACGAGCTGCGCTACATGCGCGCCACGCCGGACGGGGTCGCCGTCGGCGCGATGGTCACGCACCGCACGCTCGAGCGCTCCGACGAAGCACACGCGGTCTGCCCGCTCCTGCGCGAGTCGCTCGAGCTCGTCGCTCACGCGATCGTGCGCAACCGCGGCACGATCGGCGGTTCGATCGCACATGCCGATCCGGCGGCCGAGCTTCCGACCGTCCTCGCCGTGCTCAGCGGGAAGGTGACCGTGCGCAGCGCGCACGGCGAGCGCCAGATCTCTGCGAGCGAGCTGTTCACATTCCACTTCACGACCTCACTCGAGCCGGACGAGATCCTGACCGAGATCTGGTTCCCCGCGGTACCCGCCGGCGGTGGCTCGGCGTTCCTCGAGGTCAGCCGCCGCCACGGCGACTACGCGCTCGCCGGCGCGGCCTGCGTCGTCGACAACGGAAGCACGCGACTCGGCTTCACCGGGGTCGGGCCGACGCCCGTTGTCGTCGAGAGCGACGACCCCGACGCGGCCGCAGCAGCCGTCTCACCCGCAGACGACATCCATGCGACGGCCGACTACCGCCGCCAGCTGGTCCGCGTGCTGGCCGGGCGCGCCGTCGAGCGAGCGCGCGAGCGCGCCGGGGGAAGGGCGTGAACAAGCAGAGCGTCAGGGTCACCGTCAACGGCGACGTGCACGAGCGCGAAGTCGAGCCACGCCTTCTGCTCTCGGACTTCCTCCGCCACGACCTCGGCCTGACCGGGACGCACGTCGGCTGCGAGCATGGCGTCTGCGGTTGCTGCACGGTGCGCGTCGACGGCGAGGCCGTCCGCTCGTGTCTCATGTTCGCGGCCCAGGTCGACGGCGCTGAGATCGCCACGATCGAGGGGCTCGCTCCCGCAAACGGCGACCTGCACCCGATCCAGGAGGCATTTCGGGAGTGCCACGGACTCCAGTGCGGTTTCTGCACGCCGGGCTTCGTGATGGCCATCAGCGCCTACCTCGAGGAAGAGCAGCGCGCCGATCTCACCGACGAGGAGGTGCGCGAGGCGATCTCGGGCAACCTCTGCCGCTGCACCGGCTACCAGAACATCGTCGAGGCGGTCAAGCACGCAGCGAAGACGATGTACGGCGGCTCGTGACTGTGAGCTCCTAGATGGAATCAACCATCTAATGGCGACACGCGTGTTCGGCAAGCCGATCCGCCGCAACGAGGACGAGCGGCTGGTCACCGGTCTCGGCAGCTTCGTCGACGACGTCTCGGCGCCGAACGCGCTGCACGTCGCCTTCCTGCGGAGCCCCGAGGCGCACGCACGCATCACCGGCCTCGATGTCACGGCGGCGCGTGAGCACCCCGGCGTCGTCGCCGTCTACACGCACGAAGACCTCGGCGAGCACGACATCGAGCTACCGCTGATGATCCCGCACCCCTGCATGCCCTACCCGAAGACCCAGCGCCTGTTGGCCCACGACGAGGTGCACTACGTCGGCCAGACGATCGCGATGGTCGTTGCCGAGAGCCGCTACATCGCCGAGGACGCGCTCGAGCTGATCGCGCTCGACTACGAGCCGCTCGCCGCCGTCGTCAACATCGAGGCCGCGCTCGCGGACGGCACGCCGAAGACCCATACCGAGTTGCCCGGCAACGTTGGCGCCCACCTGAAACAGACAGTGGGCGACCCGGACGCAGCGTTCGCCGAGGCCGAGATCGTCTTCACCGAGCGCTACTCGCTCGAGCGCTCGGGCGGGATGTCGATGGAGACCCGCGGCGTCCTCGCCGACTACGACCCCAGAACGCGTGATCTCACCGTCTGGGACACGACCCAGGCGCCGCTGACCATCAAGGGATCGCTCGGCTCGCTGTTCGGCATCCCCTACAACAAGGTGCGCGTCAAGCAGCCCGATATCGGTGGCGGCTTCGGCACGAAGGTCATGTTCTACCCGGACGAGGTGCTCATCCCCTGGGCTGCGATCCAGCTCGAGTGCCCGGTCAAGTTCGTCGAGGACCGGATCGAGCACTTCCTCGGCTCGACACACGAGCGCAAGCAGATCCACGAGATCGACGTCGCAGCGACCGCGGAGGGCGTCGTGCTCGGTCTGCGCGATCGCTTCCTCCACGACACCGGCGCATACATCCCCTACGGCATCGCGGTCGCGCAGGTCGCCTCGACGCAGCTGCCCGGGCCGTATCGCGTGCCCAACTTCTCGGTCGAGTTCACGGCGGTCTACACGAACACCGTGCCGGTGACGCCGTATCGCGGCTGCGGTCGCCCGCAGGCCTGCATGGTGATCGAGCGCGTCATGGATCGCCTCGCCACCGAGGTCGGCGTCGACCGGGCCGAGATCCGGCGCCGCAATTACATCCAGCCCGACGAGTTCCCTTACAAGCGTGGCGAGATCGTCTTCGCCGACGGTCTACCGGTCACGCTCGACTCGGGCGAGTACGACGAGCAGCTCGACAAGCTGCTCGACGCGATCGGGTGGGATGGCTTCCGGGCGGAGCAAGAGCAGGCGCGTGCCGAGGGCCGCTACATCGGGCTCGGGCTCGCCAACTACGTCGAGGGCACCGGCCTGGGGCCGTACGAGGGCGCCCATGTCCAGGTCGAGCCGACGACGGGCAAGGTCTGGGTCGCAACCGGCCTGACATCGATCGGACAGGGGCTCGAGACGTCGCTCGCGCAGATGGCCGCCGAGGAGCTCGGGGTCGAGGCGAGCGACGTGCTCGTGGTCACGGGCGACACCCAGGCGATGCCCTGGGGTGTTGCGACGTTTGCGAGCCGCGCTGCCGTCGTCAGCGGCAACGCTGTCTCGGTCGCGGCGAAGGAGGTGCGCGAGAAGGCCCTCGGCTTCGCGGCCAACATGCTCGAGGCCGCCGCCGAGGATCTCGAGCTTGCGGACGGCAAGATCTTCGTGAAGGGCGCGCCCGAGCGCTCTGTCACGCTCAAGCAGGTCGCGATCGCGTCGAACCCGCTTCGCTACGCCTTCGACGAGGACGCGAAGGCGGCCACGCAGTTCGCGCCCGCGCGCCGCTACGACGGCCCGCCGCTTCCGCCAGGTGAGGAGCCTGGGCTCGAGGCGATGGGCTACTACAGCCCACCCCACGCGACCTGGGCGAGCGGCGCGCACGCGGCCGTGGTCGAGGTCGACATCGAGACCGGCGAGCTCGAGTACCTGCGCTATGTGGCCGTGCACGACTGCGGCACGATGATCAACCCGATGATCGTCGAGGGCCAGGTGATGGGCGGCGTCGCGCAGGGCGTCGGCGGCGCCTTCTACGAGAAGCTCGCCTACGACGAGGGCGGCCAGCTCAGGAACGCCTCGTTCATGGACTTCCTCATCCCGTACGCGACCGAGGTGCCAAAGATGCAGCTCGAGCATCTCGAGACGCCATCGCCGCTCAACCCGAAGGGGATCAAGGGAGCAGGGGAGGCCGGCTGCATCCCGGTGCCGGCACTTACGGCGAGCGCGATCGACGACGCGCTGACCCCGCTTGGCGTGACGGTGCGTGACATGCCGCTCGACCCGTGCTCGCTCAAAGCGCTCATCGACCGCGCCGAAAGCGCAGCTCAGGGATAATCGCGCGGTCGGCCCGCGCCGCTACGGCTCAGGCCCGCCGAAATCGACCACCACGCGGAGGAGCCCGATGCGGATCAAGTACATCATCCCGTTCCCATTCGACGAGGCCGGCGTCGCTGCGCGCGCCGCGCAGATCCCTACCGAGATTCTCGGGAAGGACACCGAGGTCGAGTGCGTCCCCGTGCGGAACTCGATCACGATGCTCGACTCCGAGTACGAGGCGCTCTTGTTCGACACTTACATCGCCGAGGCGGCGCTCACGGCCGAGGACGAGGGCTTCGACGCGGTCGTGATGGACACGGTGTCCGATTCGGGTCTCGGCGCACTGCGCTCGCGGATGACGATCCCGGTGCTCGGCCCGGGCCTCGTCGCCTACTCGACGGCGATCATCCTCGGGAAGAAGTTCTCGATCATCACGATGTGGGACAAGTGGAACTTCTTCTACGAGAAGAACCTCGCCCTCTACAACCTCAGGAACAAGTGCGCGTCGATCCGCGCGGTGAACATCCCGCCCGAGGTCGAGACGCTGTTCGAGGGCAAGGAAGAGGAGATGTTCCAGAAGCTGACCGACGAGGCGCAGCTCGCGATCGATGAGGACGGCGCCGACTGCATCTTGCTCGGCTCGACGACGATGCACCAGGCGGGTGAGTACATGCAGAAGAACCTCGAGGCGCAGGTGATCAACCCAGGCCCCGTCGCGATCAAGATGGCCGAGGCGATCGTCTCGCTCGGGCTCAGCCACTCGAAGGCCGCGTGGCCGGCACCAGCGACGCTCCAGGACGAGAAGTTCTTCTCGCTCATGGACGTCGAGGGCAAGCCTCGTAAGGCGTAGGTCAGGCGTGGCTACCGAGCGTCAGGCGCTCGACGAAGGAGAGCGCACCGAGATGGCGGGCGGACGTGTGATCGTCGAGACCGTCGAGCTCGAGGGTGCGACGCTGAAGCGCACCACACACGCGCCTGGCTGGCGATGGACTGAGCACAGCTCCTCTGAGGTAGGGGAGCCGCGCTGCCCGAGGCATCACGTCGGCGTCATCTTGAGCGGCCGGATGTACGTGGAAGACGCGGAAGGAAACGGGTTCGAGGCGGCGGCCGGCGACGCCGTTGTGATCGAGCCGGGTCACGACGCCTGGACGCTCGGCGACGAGCCGTGGGTGCTGATCGAGGTGGATCGGCCGGCGCGATCGGGGTAGCGGCCCAGCGCTCCGGCGCTCGGGGGAAGCATCGCGGACACAGATGGCCGACAAGGACGACCCGGAGTTCTACGACTCGGTCTACGGCCACTTCGCAGACGAGCTCTACGAGAAGATCCGAGCCGAAGCCTTCGGCGAGGATATCGGCCAGAACTCCTGGCTCAGCGCTGACGAGCACCGCCACTTCTTCTCGAGGCTCGCACTCTCATCTGCTGACCATGTGCTGGAGGTCGCCTGTGGCTCGGGCGGACCTGCCCTGTTCATGGCAGAAGAAACGGGTTGTTCGGTCACCGGTGTCGATCTACACGCAGACGGCGTTGCCAATGCCAACGATGACGCCGCGGCCCGCGGTCTCGCCGAGTCCGCACGATTCACACAGGCCGACGCGCGAGACCAGCTTCCGTTTGATGAGCAATCGTTCGATGCCCTCATTTGCATCGACTCGTTCAACCATCTCTACGAGCGCGCGCCGGTGCTCGCCGACTGGGTCCGCGTGCTACGACGCGGCGGCAGGCTGCTCCTCACCGATCCGGTAACGGTGACCGGCATGCTGCGACGTGACGAGATGATCGCCCGAAGCGGCTCCATGGGCGAGTTCGTCTTCACGCCTACCGGGCTCGTCGAGGCATTGCTGAAAGAGGTCGGTTTTGCCGACATCGAAGTGGAAGACGCCACGGTCGGGATGTGGCGAATCGCGGACTCCTGGCGAGAGGCGCGCGCTCGATTTCAGAAGGAACTCGACGAGATTGAGGGAGCCGAGGCGAACGGAAGTACCCAGCAGTTCCTTGGCACGACCGCGCTATTGGCCGCAGAGCGTCGTTTGACCCGCCCGGCGTATTTGGCTCTCAGGCCCTAGGCCACGGGCGCCATTCGCAGCTGATTCCAGGGTCGCTCCCAGGTTCTCCACAGGTTGGTCCGGTCGTATGAGATCGAAGGCAAAACGACCGGAAGGAGTGTCATGGAACGCGACGAGAGAGGCATGGCGATCGACGTCGCTGGCCTCACGAAGTCCTACGGGGAGCACACGGTTGTCGACGACCTGTCCTTGACGGTCCCCCACGGCGCGCTCGTCGGCTTCATCGGCCCCAACGGCGCCGGTAAGTCGACCACGATGCGCATGTTGCTCGGCCTCACGCGTCCCGACGCTGGCGCCGGCACCGTGCTCGGCGAGGCCTTCGGCGAGCCCGCGAGGTTCCTGCCTCGCGTGGGCGCGTTCGTCGACGGGCCCGCGTTCTACAAGGAGCTGAGCGGGCGTCGCAACCTCGCGGCGCTTGCGGAGCTCGGCGGGATCCCGACGAGTCGCGTCGACCCGATCCTCGAGCGCGTCGGTCTCGCCGCGCGGGCTAACAGCGCCGTCCGCGAGTACTCGATGGGCATGCGCCAGCGGCTGGGCATCGCGGCGGCTCTCTTGCCAGAGCCCGAGCTGTTGATCCTGGACGAGCCGATCAACGGGCTCGATCCCGTCGGCGTCATCGAGATGCGCGAGCTGTTCGCCTCGTTGCGCGATGAGGGTCGCACCGTGCTCGTCTCGAGCCACAACCTGGCCGAGCTCGAGCAGGTGTGCGACCGCGTGATCGTCATAACCGGCGGGCGCGGCGTCTACGCGGGCGAGACACGCGAGCTTCTCGAGGCCACGCGCAGTGACTACGTCCTGGTGCGTGCCGAGAACCCGGCCGATCATCCGGTGCTCGTCGAGATCTGCCGGGCCCGGGGAGTCGCCGTCGAGCCCGCAGGCGACGAGCGACTGCGGGTGCACGCGCCGAACGGCTTCGCCGCGACGCTCAACGAGGAAGCCATACGCACCGGCGTGCGGCTCGTCGAGATGCATCGCGAGGCCGTCTCGCTCGAGGAGTCTTATCTAGCTCTTACCGAAACGGAGGTGCCGTGATGCTGAACGCATTCCGATCAGAGTGGGTCAAGCTCAAGCGCCCGAGCGTTCTCTGGGGAGTGCTCGGCGCGATGGCGGGGTTCGCGGTGCTCGCGTCAGCCCTGGTCGTGACCGGTTCGTTCGCCGGCGGCGACGGACCGTTCAGCGCGACGGGCGTTGCTGACCTGGCCTCGGCCGAGGGCGTGGCGTCAGGTCTCGGCCTCGCCGCCCAGTTCATCGGCATCGTCGCGCTCGTGACCGCTGCGTGGATGGTTGCGCGTGAGTTCGGCGACGGCACGATCAGGAACCTGCTGATCCGCATGCCCGAGCGGATGCGGCTCGCGGCCGGCAAGTTCGGCGCGCTCGCCTCGCTCCTCGCCGCCGGTGTCGCGATCGCGGCGGTCGCCGCCGTCATCGGCGCGTTCGTGTCAGCTGCAGGTCGCGGCGTCGATACGGGCGCCTGGGTGTCGCTCGACGGGCTCGTAGCCGTCGCCGAGGGCACAGGCCAGCTGCTCCTCTCGACGCTCGGCTGGGCAGCGCTCGGCGCGTTTCTGGGTCTCGTCCTGCGGTCGGGCGCGCTCGCCGTCGGCGTTGGCCTGGCCTGGATGCTCCCAATCGAAGGGTTGCTCGGCGCGTCGATCGGCGACGCCGGTGACCTTCTGCCGGGAAGTGTGTTTGCGGCGATCTCGGGCGGAGCGTCCGAGCTTTCCTACGGCGTGGCGCTGCTTCTAGGGTTGCTCTATGCAGGAGCAGCCGTGGCCGTATCGCTCGCCGTGTTCCGGCGACACGACGTCAGCGGTTGAGCGACGGCCGAGAACACCGTGACAGAGCACCTCAGCGAAGGACGCGTGCTCGTCGTCGACGACGAGGAGTACATTCGCGAGCTGGTCAGCACAGCGCTGCGCTTCAGCGGCTTCGACGTCGAAGCCGCTGAAGACGGCCTTTCGGCGCTGCGGAAGGTGGGCGAGTTCAAGCCAGAGCTCCTGGTGCTCGACGTCTCGATGCCGGGCCTCGACGGGCTCGAGGTCTGCCGGCGGCTGCGTGAGGGCGGCGACACGACGCCCGTTGTCTTTCTCACGGCGCGCGACTCCGAGGAGGACAAGCTCGCCGGGTTTACGCAGGGCGGCGATGACTACGTGACCAAGCCGTTCAGCCTCGACGAGCTCGTCGCACGGATCCGCGCGGTGCTCCGCCGAGCCGGCGCTACCGAGGCCGAGCGCCGCGTCCTCGCCTACGCCGACATCGAGATGGACGAAGACGCCCACCGCGTCACACGCGCGGGCGAGCGCATCGAGCTCTCGCCGACCGAGTACAAACTCCTGCGCTACCTCCTGCTCAACGCCGAGCAGGTGCTCTCCAAGGCGCAGATTCTCGAGCACGTCTGGCAGTACGACTTCGGTGGAGACGCGAACGCGGTCGAGACCTACATCAGCTACCTGCGCAAGAAACTCGACGTCGCGCAGCCGAGGTTGATCCACACCGTGCGCGGGTTTGGCTACACGTTGCGCTCAGAACCGTGACCGTTCGGCGCAAGCTCGTTCTCTGGATCGTCGGGCTGATGGGCGTCGCGATCGCCGCCGCGTGCGCCGCGACGGTGCTGCTGCTCAAGAGCCAGCTCGTGGGCGATCTCGACGATCGGCTCGATCAGCGCGCTCGCGTTGCGCAGGAGTTCTTCCGGAACCCGCCTACCGACGCCGCGCCGCCGCCCGACATCGTCGGTTTCCGCTTCATCGAGTTCGACACCGCGATCGTCGTGCTGAACAACGACGGCGAGATCTCGCTCAGCGCGCCGTCGGGCACAACCGCGGAGCCGGACCCGCTTCCCGACCTTGGCGAGCTCGACCCCAGTGACGTTCTCGAGGGTCGTGTCGAGCGCCTGACGGTCGACGCCCTCGGCGGCAGCGAGCCGCACTATCGGGCCCTGGCAACACGCGTCGATCCCGACGCCGTGCTCGTGCTGGCTGCTCCGCTCGAGAGCATCGTCGACACGATCCGCACCGCTCTGATCACGCTCGTGATCGCCGGGATCGTGACAGTCGCCGTGCTCTCGCTCCTGATCTGGCTGGTCGTGCGTCGGAGCTTTCGCCCGCTCGACGAGATGGTCTCGACTGCGGCGACGATTGCCGGCGGCGACCTGAGCGCGCGCGCCCGGCTCTCGAACGAGCGCGACGAGGTCGGTCGGCTCGGCGCGGCGCTCAACGCGATGCTCGACCAGATCGAGAGCGCCAGCGCCGCGCGCCGGGAGTCGCAGGAGGAGCTACGCCGGTTCGTTGCCGATGCGTCGCACGAGCTGCGCACGCCGCTGACCACGATCCGCGGGTACGCCGAGCTCTGGCGGCAAGGTGCGGACTCGGCGGAGCAAACCCAGACCGCCATGACCCGCATCGAGCATGAGGCGGTACGAATGACGGCGCTCGTCGAGGATCTCCTGCTGCTTGCGCGGCTCAATCAGAACCGCCCGATGAGTAGGGAGCCGGTCGATGTCGCTCCGCTGGCGGAGGACGCGGTGGCCGGAGCGCGCGCCATCGAGCCCGAGCGGCCGATCGAGCTGGACTTCGCCGATGCCGGCCCGTTCGTGGTCCAGGGCGATGCGACGCGGCTTCGGCAGACGTTCGACAATCTGCTCGCGAACATCCGGGAACACACGGCCGCCGACGCAAGCGTCAGCTTCCGCGTGTCGAGCGCGGGGAGCGAGCTGACGGTCGAAGTGGCCGACCTCGGGCCGGGCATGAGCGCCGACGACGCCGAGCGCGCGTTCGAGCGCTTTTACCAGGCGGCCGGTTCGAGCGCGAGAAGCGGAACCGGCTTGGGGCTCGCGATCGTTGCGTCGATCGTCGAGGCCCACGACGGGCGTGTCTGGCTCGACTCGAAGCTCGGAGCCGGCACGACGGTCACGATCACCCTGCCGCGGAGCTAGATGGTTAGCGTGACGCTGCCCACGCGGCGAGCCGGTCGGCCGCCTCGCGCATGTCGTCGGTCGCGCCGGCGAACGAGAAGCGCATGTAGGCGCTCCCGCGCGCGGGGTCGAAGTCGATCCCGCCGGTCACGGCAATCCCGAGCTCGTCGAGCCACTCGGTAGACAGCGCCTGGCTGTCGCCGAGGTGGTCGACGCGACCCCAGATGTAGAACGCGCCGTCGGCCGGTGCGACGTCGTCGATGGTTGCCGCCGGCAGCCGCTCGAGCAGGATCTCGCGATTCTTGGCGTAGCGGCGCACGTTGGCCTGGAGCTCGTCGTGACACTCGAACGCGGCCAGCCCCGCGACCTGAGCGAGCGTCGGCGCCGCGATGTAGAGGTTCTGCGCGAGTCGCTCGACTGCGCCGTGCAGCTGTTCGGGCACGACGAGCCAGCCGAGCCGCCATCCCGTCATCGAGAAGTACTTGGAGAAGCTGTTGATCACGACCGCGTGTTCCGAGTGCGCGATGGCCGTGGGCGCGCTCTGACCGTAGGTGATGCCGTGATAGATCTCGTCCGAGATCAGGCGAACGTCGTGCTCGCTGCACCAGCTCGCAAGGGCCGCCATCGCCGGCGCGTCGAGCATGGTGCCGGTCGGGTTGGATGGGCTTGCGACGACGACGCCTGCCAGCGGCGCGTGCGCCTCGAGGAGCTCGGGTGTTAGCTGGAATCGCGTCGATGCGTCGACCTGTACGTCGACGACCTCGGCGCCGAACGAGGCGAGGATGTTGTTGTAGCAGGGGTACCCAGGGGACGACACGGCGACGCGATCACCGACGTCGAAGCACGCCAGAAACGCCAGGACGCACGAGGCCGACGCGCCGGTCGTGACAGCGATCTGTGACGGGTCGAGTGATACGTCGTACCAGTCGGCGTAGTGAGCGACGATCGCGGCGCGAAGCTCGGGCGTCCCGAGCGCGTTGGTGTACCCGAGCGCGCCCTGGCTCCGTAGGGCCGTCTCGGCCGCTTGTACGACGCCGTCCGGCGCGCCCGTCGATGGCTGCCCGACTTCGAGATGGAGAACCTCGCCGCCGGCCTGTTCCCGCTCCTCGGCCGCGCGCATGACCTCCATGACGTAGAACGGCGGAATCTCGGCGCGCTGAGATGAGGCCTTGTGCATCGCGCCATGATGCCGCACGCGGCGCCGCGATTGCCGGTCGACGATCGCCTAGAGGATGGGAAAGACTCGCTCGAGCGCCTCGATGCGTGCCCAGCCGGCGTCCTCGTCGACACGCTCCACACGCAGGTTGGTGAAGTAGTCGTCGAGAACGGCAGCACGTTCCATGGCCAGTGGCGGCGAGCAGTAGTCCTCTTCCTCCCAGATGGCGATGCCGGGGCTCTCCCAGCGTGCGCCCTCGAGGCCGCGTGTCAGCGAGGCACCGAAGGGCGCGAGCCCGACGAAAGCCCTCCGCTCGAGCTCGTTGGCAAGCTCATCCAGCTTCGGACGCGCGATCTCTGCCCTGACGAGGTAATGAGCCATCGTGACCTCTGACGTGAAGATAGCGTCAGCTGACGCGGCCGGTCGGCGCGCTAGGCGCGGTAGCCGCGAAGCTCGCGCAGAGCCAGCGAGATGACTCCGCCGGCGGCGATCCCGATCGCGAGACCGCTCCCGGTCTGCTCGAGCGGCGCGCCGAGCGCGGCGCCGAAGGCACCGGAGATGGCCATCCAGGAGAGGACCATCGAGCGGGGCTTGACCGGCTCGAGCGTCAGTGTGTTCGTGGGCTGCGGTGTGTGCATACCCGGAAGCTATCCCGCGCTCCACGCGCTGGGAATGGGGGACGCTCCCGACTTGCGGTGTGGCTAGCCGCACACCGCCAGACGCGGATTCGTGCTGGTGTTGGTCGTGCCGAGCGGGCCGGCGTCAGCTGGCGGCGCCCACCGGCTCTGCCGAGGACTTGAACGCCGGCATGACTTCTTCGGCGAAGAGCTTCATCGACTTCACGCTCTTCTCGTGCGGGAGCGGTCCGAAGCCCATGAACAGGATCACCTCGTCGACGCCCATCGCCTCGAGTTGCTCGACCTTGCCCGCCACGGTCTCGGGCGAGCCCATGAGCGCATGGTTCTCGAAGAGGTCGTCCCACTCCATCGCGGCAGCCATCTCGGCCAGCCCACGCCACGTGGCGTAGTTCTCGGGAAGGCTCTCGTCGTCGCTCGACCACAGCTCGCCGGCCATCTCTGAGTACCACATCGCACCCTGCTCGGCCTCGCTCTTGGCGATCTCGTCGCTCTCGGCGACGTAGACGAACTCGTTGTGCGCGACCTTGAGCTCGCCTGCGGGCACCCCAAGCTCTTCGAGCGTGGCGTGCCAGAGCTCGATGCTTGGGCGCGTGACGTCGAGCGGGGTCAGGTAGGCGCCGATCATGCCGTTCATCCGGCGCTCTCCCGCCATCCGGATCGAGCGCTCGCTCACGCCGACCATCCAGAGCGGCGGCGTAGGCTGCTGCAGAGGCTTGGGCGCGATGTCGACCGCCGGAAACTGCCAGATCTCGCCGTCGTGCGCGTAGCTCTCGTCGGCCCAGACGCCGGTGATGATGTCGAGCGACTCGGTGAAGCGGCCGTAGGCGTCGTTCATGTCGATGCCGAAGCGCTCGAACTCTGCCGGCTGGTTGCCGCGTCCGACGCCGAAGTCGACGCGCCCGTTCGAGAGGTGATCGAGAACGGCGATGTCCTCGGCGATGAGGAGCGGATGGTGGAAGGGAAGCACGATCACCGCGAGCCCGATCCGGATCTGCTCGGTCTTGGCGGCGACGTGTGCGGCGAGCAGCTGGCTGGCGGGTCGCCCATAGGGCGTGAAGTGGTGCTCGGTCAGCCAGACGCGGTCGTAGCCGAGCTCCTCCGCGAGAACGCACTGACGCACGGCCTCGTCGAAGCGCTCGGGTGTGCCCTTCGGGGTGCCCTGCACGATGATGAGGCTGAATTGCATCCCGATCTCCCTTCTACTGCAGCTCTTTGGGAAGGATTTTGCCTGAGTCCGCGATCAGCTCGTCGTCCAGGTAGAAGCGCTGGTGGCGGAGCGCGAAGTCCTGGTGACATCCCGTCGTCTGCGTTCCACCAAAGGTCGCATTCTCGCCGAGCGCAATCAAGGTGGTTCCGTAGGCGGTGCGTCCGTCCTGCCCGATGATGTCGAGCGGCTCCTGGTAGGAGATCGCGTTCCAGAGGGCGTTTGGATGTGAGCCCCAGCCGGTGTGCGAGATCATGTAGCCCTCGGCGTCCTGCCAGCCCTCGATGTAGTCGCGGATCAGGAACGCGTCGAGCTCGCCCTCGATCGAGGTGACCGTGCCGTTCTCGAAGGTCATTGTCACGGGCGTCCGGATGAACTGCTTCGGCGGGTACCAGATGTCGCCCGGCTCGAGCACGAGCGTGCCCTCGCCCAGGCCTTCGGTCGGCATCGTGTACTGAAAAGCGCTCGGCCAGTGATCCCAGCGGCCCGCCTCGTCGGTGTAGCCGTATTGCACGAAGACGGGCGCGTCGGTCTTGTCGAGCCAGAGCTCGGTGCCGGCATCCGACTCGATCCGGATGCGCTTCGCCTGGCGGTAGCGCTCGGCGCTCCGCTCGACCCGCGCCTTGTCTTCCTCGGTCGGGAACAGCCGCTCGAGCACCTCGGGCGGATCGTGCACCATCAGCATCCGCGTTCCGCTCTCGAGGATCTTCCGCTGTTCGTTCGAGTGCAGAAGGCCACCCGAGGAGAGATCGATCACGAAGTCGGCCATCTTCAGGAGGTCGACGCCGAGCTGCGAGGCCGACAGGATCGTCGAGGAGACGTTGCCGGTGCGCATGACCGGCACCTGCTCGGCGGGCGCCGAGGGCATCATCACGTTGAGCACGTCGGAGCCGAAGGTGCGCGCGGCTCCATACATAGCCGCGGTGTACTCCTGGTTCGTGTCCGGGTCACTCAGGATCACGAGCGACTCGGAGTCCTTGAGCTTGCACAGCTCGAGCATGCGCGTGAACAGCGGCACGAGCTCGGCGGTCTTGTATGACGTGGCGGTCGGCGCGGCCATTCAGGGCACCTCGTCAGCGTCGTGGGTCAGGGCGCCGTGATGGCCAGCACCCTGTCGGGGGTGATCGGCAGCTCCGTGATCGCCTCGCCGAAGGGCACGAGCGCGTCGTTGACCGCGTTGACGATCGCCGCCGGCGTCGAGAGCATGCTCGATTCGCCCATGCCCTTGATCCCACCAGGCGAGGTCGCGGACGGCGTCTCGAGATGCACGATCTCCATGTCCGGTACGTCGGTGGCGGTTGGGAGGAGGTAGTCGAGGAACGTCGTCGTCAGGAGCTGGCCCTGCTCGTCATAGGCCATGTGCTCGAGGAAGACCCCGCCGATCGCCTGCGCGACGCCGCCGCGCAGCTGCCCCTCGACGATCATCGGATTGATCACCGTGCCGCAGTCCTCTACCACGATCACCTTCTCGACCGACACGAGACCAGTGCCGGGGTCGAGTTCGACGATCACGGCCTGTCCGCCGTTCGAGTAGGCGAGGTCGGCGCCGTCGTAGGTCGCCGTCGCCTCCAGCGTCGGATCCATGTCCGCGGGCCGAGCGGTCGCTGCGAAGTAGATCGCGCCCGCCACCTCTCCCGTGGCGAGCGAGCGGTCAGGGGCGCCGGTCACCCCGATCGTGCCGTTCTCCATCGTCAGATCCTCGGGCGCGACCTCGAGCATGAGAGCTGCCGTGCGAAGGAGCTTCTCGCGGATCGGGTCGGCAGCGCGAAGGATCGAGCCGGCGCCAAGGACGGCACCGCGACTTCCCCAGGTTCCCATCCCGTATGTGGTCAGGTCAGTGCTCGACGCCGTGCTGACGACGACGTTCTCGAGTGCGACGCCGAGCGCGTCGGCAGCAACCTGCGCCAGCGTCGTCTCCTGTCCCTGGCCCTGCGAGGTGATCGACGTTGTCACCGTGACGGTGCCTGACGGCTCCATCCGAACGGTCGACGTGTCGTGGGTCGTGACATTGAAGCCCGTGTCGAAACAGGCGCGGGTGCCGATGCCCGTGATCTCGTTGAAGATGCTGATGCCGAGCCCGACAAAGCGACCCTGCGCCCGCTCGGAGCTCTGGCGCTCGAGGAACGCCTCGTAGCCAACGGCCTGCTCGAGCGCGTCAACAGACTCGAGGTAGCTGCCCTCGGTGTACTCGAGATCGGTGATGGTCGTGTAGGGGAACTGCTCTGGCTGCACGACGTTTCGTCGCCGTATCTCGAACGGCGAGATTGCCGAGCTCGCGGGCCGCCCTGTCCATCAGGCCCTCACGCGCGATCTGTGGCGCCGTCCAGCCGATGCCGCGGTAGGCACCGGTCGGGCACTTGTTCGTGGCGACCGTGATGTGGCGATCGCGCAGGCTCGGGACGTCGTAGACGCTGGTGATGTTCCCGGACGCGCCCATAGCCTCGACGACTGCGGTCCAGGGGAGCGAGTTGTAGGCGCCGCCGTCGCCGGTCACACGATTCGACAGAGCCACCAGCTTCCCGTCTGCCGAGAACCCGAGCTCCATCTCATTGACCTGCTGCTTGGCATGCGTGGCGCTGAGCAGGTTCTCGCGCCGGTCCTCGATCCAGCGCACCGGGCGGCCTAGCTCGCGGGCGAGCAGCAAGACGAGAAGCTCTTCGGGGAAGAGGCACGCCTTCGCACCGAAGCCTCCGCCGACCCTGGGTGCGATGACCTCGAGCTTGTGCTCGGGGACGGCGAGCTGCGTCGCGATCATCGTGCGGAAGAAGTGCGGCATCTGGGTCGACGACCAGAGCGTGAGCTTCTCGGACGACCAGTCGTAGTCGCCGATACAGCCCCGGGTCTCGATCGGAACTGCGGCGTAGCGCTGGTTGACGAAACGGTCGGCTACCCGCACCGCCGCCCCTGCGAGTGCCTCATCGGGATCGCCGAGGACGCGTTCGCTGTCGAGGATGACGTTGGTCTCGAGGGTGTCGTTAGCGCGCTCTGTCGCCTCGACCGCCGCCTCTGCATCGACGATCGCCTCGAGTGGGTCGAAGTCAGCGACGATCAGGTCGCGTGCGTCCTCGGCCAGGTGCGGGCTGTCCGCGACGACCACGGCGAGGGGCTCGCCGACGTAGCGGCTGGTGGTATCGGCGAGTACCGGCTGGACGGTGGCTTGCATGCCGTCGATTGGAAGGCTGGCACCGATTCCAGCCGTGAGCGGCGTCGAGTCCGCGGCCGTCCAAACGAGATGTACGCCCGGCGCCGCTGCAGCCGCCTCGGTGTCGATCGAGTTGATGCGAGCGCGCCCGTGTGGGCTGCGTACGAAGGCGGCGTGGAGCGCTCCTGGCACGACCAGGTCGGCGACGTACTCGGCCCGTCCGCTCAACAGGCGCGGGTCTTCGGTGCGCTCGACGCTCTTCCCGACCAGCTGCGGGTTGAGCGGAGGTGCGATGTTGTGGGGCTCGACGACCGTCATCAGAGTGCCCGCGCGGCGTCTTCTACCGCGTCGATGATGGTCTGGTACCCCGTGCAGCGACAGAGGCTCGAGGAGAGCGAGGAGCGGATCTGCTCACGGCTGGGGGAGGGGTGCTCGGCCAGCAGCGCCGTCGCGCTCATGAGGAAGCCGGCGGTGCAGAAGCCGCACTGCAGGCCGTGGTGTCGTTGGAACGCTTGCTGGAGCGCGCCCAGCCCGGCGCCGTCGCTCAGACTCTCGACGGTCGTGATCGACGAGTCGCTCGCCTGAACACCCAGCATCAGGCAGGAACGCACGGCCTCGCCGTCGACGAGGACGGTGCAGGCTCCGCAGACGCCCTGCTCGCAGCCGACCTTGGTGCCGGTCAGCCCGAGCTCGTCGCGCAGCACGTCGGCGAGGGTGACGCGGGGCTCGACGAGCGCCTCATGCTCGGCGCCGTTGACGCTGAGCGAGACTGCCGTGCTGGTTGCGGTGCTCATGTTCCTCCGTTCCCCGTCGCGAGAATGGCGCGCTCGACGAGGGTGCGCGCGATCTTTCGGCGTCCCTCGGCCGAGCAGTGGATGTCGCCGGTCGGCTCGAGCGAGCTGGTCGCCGCCTCGGCTGCGGCGCTCGCACTCGAGCCGTCGATCGCCTGCCCGACGAGCGCCTCCTCGGCCGCGGCCGCACGAATCGGCGCGCCGGCCACGCCGCTCAACGCGATCCGGGCGCGGCTGCAGGTGCCGCCGTCCGACTCGACGCCGACAGCCACGAGCGCGAGCGCGAAGTCACCCGCACGGCGCGCGACCTCCTGAAATGCCCAGGAAGCCTGGTGGACCGGAATGTCAACGCGCGTGAGGATCTCGTCGGCGCCGAGCGCCGTCGTGAACGGGCCCTGCCAGAACTCGCTCGCCGCGACGGCACGCTCTCCGCTCGCACCCTCGGCGACGAGCGTCGCGTCGAGCGCGAGCATGACGGCGGGCAGCTCTGACGCAGGATCGGCGTGGGCCAGGTTTCCGCCGAAGGTGCCGCGGTTGCGAATTGGCTCGTGCGCCACGTGAGTAACCGCCTCGTGCACGAGTGGGAGTCGAGCCGAGATGACGTCGGAGCGCTCGATCGCGCGGAGTGTGGTCATCGCCCCGATCCGGACAACGTCGCCGCCGTCCTCGATCGAGGCCAGGCCTTCGATTCCACCGAGATCGACGAGCGCCGAGGGATAGGCAAGCCGCATCGCCATCAGCGGCAAGAGGCTCTGGCCACCGGCGAGCAGTTTGGCCTCGGGGTCGGCGAGGAGCGCGATCGCCTCGTCGGTCGTCGCAGGGGCGTGGTAGTCGAAGGGCGGGAACTTCATTCCCGTGCCGCGGCGGCCGCGTGTCTCTTGAAGGCGGGGCTGAACTTCATCGACAGTCTCCCTTCACACCCGGGCCTCGCCGCACGCGCGAAGCTGCTGCAAGAGACGGCGAGCATATAGGACTGGCGCCACCGGCTCAGCCGGCGCGGAGGGGGCTGATGTCGTCGAGAATCGCGCGTCTCGATGTTCGAGTGCTCATGCGATGTAGGGGCCCTGATCGTGCGTCGTGAGTCGCTCGGCCCCGTCGGCCTTGATCAGGTAGGGATCCTCGATTCGTACGCCGCCGACGTCGTCGTCGTAGATCGCGGGCTCGAGGTTGATCACCATGTCCTCTTCGAGCGGCATGTCCTGCCACGGCATCACGAACGGGGGCTCGTTGACGAAGTGGCCGATGCCGTGCCCGATCAGCGGGTGGCTCTTCGAGTAGCCGCGCTTCTTGATCCCTTCCCACATGACCTCTGCCGAGCGGCCGGCGCGCTCGCCGGGAACGAGCGTGGCCGTCATCTCGCCAACGACCTCCTGCGTCGCCTGCCAGAGCTTGTAGCCCTCATCCGAGAGCTCACCGATCGCTGCGGTGCGCGTGACGTCGGCGTAGTAGCCCTGGTAGCAGATCCCGGCGTCGATCATGAACAGATCGCCGCTCTGAAAGCGCCTTCCGGTGGCAGCCAGTGGTCGCAGCGCGACGTGCGCCGAGGGGCCCGAGCCGCAGACGTAGTGGAAGAGAGGGGAGTCGCAGCCGGCCTCGATCACGCTGCGCTGGAACGAGAGGTAGGGCTCGTATTCAGGGACACCGACGTCGGCGGCGCCGAATGCTGCGTCGAGCCCGGTGCTCATGATCTCGGAGGTCTTGCGGATCATCTCGAGGTCGTAGGGCGTCTTCTTCAGCGTCAGACGGACGAGCAGCTCGTGCGCGTCCCTGACATCGGCGTTGCCGAGCGCGCCGTCGATGACCTCGCGCAGCGGGTACGGAGACCAATCGCCCTGCCCGCCGGCGTAGGAGACGCCGATAGGGCCCTTCGCAACGCCTCGGTCTTTGAGGATCTCCGCCAGCGACTCGCCGAGTCCGGCGTAGCGCGATGCCGCGCCGAAGCGCTCGAGCGGCGAGCGCACGTCGTCGATCGGGCTGCCCTCGCGCGCCATGTCGGTCATGAAGCCGTAGTTGATGAGGAACGCGGGCTCGCCGTCGAGCGGGATGACGGTGAAGGTCTCTGAGTTCCAGTACGGGTGCACGTAGTTCGCGAAGTAGCGGGCCCACTCCCGCGCAGCGAACTCCATCGCGTTCGAGTAGACGACCATCACCTCGAGCCCGGCCTCGGCCATCAGCTCGCGACAGCGCCTGTAGCGATCGTCGTAGACCTCCTGGGGCAGCTTGGCCATGACACCTGTGCCCATCTGCTCGAGGAGCGCTTCTCCCGTCAGTCCCGCTGCCGTCATCCCTGACTCCTTTGTCGTTCGGCGTCGATCACCATCTCGCCCGGGCGGGCTTGCTCCTGCGCGGCGATATCGAGCAGCCCCAGCTCGTAATTCCTCTGAAGACCGGCGCGGAGTGAGCGGCCGATGCCGCCGGCAGCCCCCGTGATCGCGACTACCTGGGTCATGCGCTCGGGCTCGGCCAGCGCAAGAGGAGCGCTAGACCAGCGCCTTCTCCATCTCGGCCGCCCTGGGAATGATCTCCTTGCCGATGGCTTCGAGCTCGTCGTAGCGGCCGTTGAAATAACACGGCGCGACCTCGTCGACGCCGACGTCCGAGAGCTTCTGCAACGTCTCGAGAATCCGCTCTGGCGGCCCGACGAAGCCGAAGTCGTCAAGCACTTCGACCGGGTACTCGGCGCGCTCGGCCGAGGGGTCGAGGTGCGCGTCCCAGTCGTAGGCCGCGTGCTCGGCGTTGAGCAGGTTGATGATCGGCTCGGGCATCCCGTGGTCGGGCACGTTGCGCGCAACGGCGCTCAGGTGGTTGTTCGCGCACGCGGCCGCCCAGCGCACCTGGCTTCGCGACTCGTCGAGATCGTCGGAGATGAACATCGCGCAGTACATCGTGATCTCGATCTCGTTCGGGTCGCGGCCGGCCTCCTCGGCGCCGCGGTGGATGTTGTCGATTGCCCACTTGGCGGCCTCGGCGTTGACGCCGACCTGGATCATCACGATGTCGGCGACCGCGCCGGCGATCTGGCAGTTCTTCGGGCCGGTGGCGGGCATCAGCAGCGGAACGTCGACGCCATCGGTCCAGCCGAGCCCGATGTCGTTGCCCTTGTAGTCGATCTTCTTACCGGCCATGAGCTCCTTGATGTCCTCGACGATCTTGCGCATCTCGGCGGTCTTGATCGGCTTCTCGCCCAGAGTGCGGACCGCGTTGTCGCCCCGACCGATGCCCAGGACGACGCGTCCCGGGTGAAGCGTGGCCAGCGTTGCGTGCCCGCTCGCCGAGACCGTGAAGTGGCGAGTGAACGGGTTTGTCGTTCCCGAGCCGACCTGGATGTTCTTCGTGGCGCAGAGCGCCCTGTCCATGAACACGTAGATGTCGGGCCAGAGCAGCTGGCCGTCGACGAGGTATGCGCGCGGCAACCCGGCCTCGTCGGCCTTCTTCAGCGAGGCCTGGAACTCGTTGATCTCAGCTGGCTGGAACTGCGCGGCAATCTTCATCGCCCGGCCTCCCTCTCTGCGTTCGGTGCGCGGACTGTAGCGCTGCCGGGCCCGCCCAGTCGGTGGGAGCGCGCCGCGTCGAGGTGGCCTCGCGTATGCCCTAGGCTGAAGGCGCCGTGCCCATCGACGAGAACGCCGTCGCGGCAGCCAACGCCGAGGCCATCGAACGGGTGCTCGCGAGCGAGCCCTGGCTCGTCGGCGTGCGGCCGGCCGGCGAGGTCGTGCCCGGCCTGGCGCAAAATCAGGTGCTGCACGCTGCTCCGCCGGCTGTCTGGGAAGAGCTCTCGCCGTTGATTCGCAGCGGCGTGGTCGGGGCTGCCCTGTTCGAGGGCCTAGCGTCGACCCGCGAGGAGGCCGAGCAGAAGGCCGCCGCTGGCGAGATCACAGTCGGGGCGGCGCAGGACCACCAGGCCATGGCCGGAGGTGTCGGCTCCATCCCCGCCTCGCTCCCGGTGGTCGTGGTCGAGGACCGCGCGAGCGGAAACCAGGCGTTCCACTTCCTCATGGAGGGACTCGGTCGCGGTCTGGTGCTCGGGATGTGGGACGACGAGATCGAGGAGCGACTCGTCTGGTTTCGCGATGAGCTCGGGCCGGCACTCGATGCCGCGATCACCGCGCTCGGCGGGATCGACTGCCGCGCGATCATGGCCGAGGCGCTGTGCCGCGGTGACGAGCTGCACAACCGCAACTCGGCTGCGACCTCAATGCTCGTGGAGCGGCTTGCCGAGGGCTTCGTGCGGGCCGCGGTTTCCGCGGCGACGCAGGAGCGGGCCTTTTCCCTGATGCGCGAGAACGCGCAGTTCTTCGTCCCCGTGCCCATGGCCGCTGTCAAGCTCGCGCTTGACGCGGCGGACGGCATCGAGGGCTCGAGCCTGCTCGTTGGTTGCGGCGCGAACGGGCGCGACTGTGGGATACGCGTGGCCGGGTTGCCAGGCGACTGGTTCAGCGCACCGGCCGAGGTGCCCGACGGGGTGCTGTTCGAAGGCTTCACGGACGCCGACACCGGGCCCTCGTGCGGTGACTCGACGCTGGTCGAATGCTACGGCCTCGGGGCGACCGTTCTGCCGGCGGCGCCGGCGCTCTGGTCGACGCTTGGCGCCGACGAGACTCGCGCGAGGGCGATAACGGCGGATGCGGCCACGTTCGCGCTCGGCGAGCACCCGGACTACCGGGTGCCTGCACTCGGCGGCCAGGGCGCGCCAATCGGCGTCGACGTGCGGCGCGTCGCGACGAGCGGCAAGCGCCCGACGATCGACATCGTGATGGTGCATCCGGAGCCGGACCGGGGCGCGGTCGGGTTCGGGCTCACGCAGCCGCCTATGGCGTGTTTTGAGGCTGCGGTTGCTGCGTTTGAGTCTCGTTACAGCTAGGTCACAGTGCTGTATGCAAGTTGCATGCAGATGGTGCTACGCTACGAGTGATGCCGATCGTTCAGGTACGCGACGTTCCCGAGGCCACCTACGCGCGACTGCGCGAGCGGGCGGCCGCAAAGGATCAGAGTTTGTCCGAGTTTCTCAGGGCTGAGCTAGAGACGCTCGCTGGGCGGCCGACGCTCGAAGAGATGCTCGAACGAATTGGGTCTCGTGAGCCCGTGGAAGGTGTGTCCGCGGCTGAGCTCATCCGGCAGGAGCGCGATCTGCGCGACGTCGATTGATCGTTCTCGACGCGAGCGCGCTCACCGATTGGCTCCTCCAGACTCCCGGCCGTTCGGACATCGTCGCAACACAGGTCGAGGCGGCCGGCGATCTGCACACGCTCGACTTCGCTGAAGCCGAGATTCTTTCGGCCCTGCGTAGGGCCGTGCGTCGCAGGCGGGTCGACGCCGAACGCGCTCACGATGTCGTCGACGACCTCGCCGGCCTTCCCGTCGTTCGCCACCCGGTCGCGCCTCTCCGGTGGCGCGTATGGGCGCTTCGCGACGTGCTGAGTTCCTACGACGCTGGCTACGTCGCGCTCGCCGAGGCGTTGGCCGCGCCGCTCATGACGAGCGACCAGCGGCTCGCGGCCGCGAGCGGCCATCGGGCCGACGTCATCTGCGTAGCGCCCTAGCGGCCCACCGCGCTCCGCAGTTCGCCCGCGCCTCGGTCAGACAGGCGTCGGTGCCTCGCCCGCCATCGCCGCGATCTCGCCCGCGCCCGCCGACCAACCGGTCCGGTCCACGATCGCCGAATAGGCGGTCACGGCCCACACCGCCGCGCAACGTGTCGCGGCCCCTCCCGCCGCGAAGCGTGTCGTGACCCGGGCCGCCTCGAGCAGCGTCGGAGCCGCGCCCGGCACGGATTGTGTCGTGCCCCGGCCCACCGCGAACGGAGTCGGCGCCCTGGCCCGCGTCCACCGTGTCATGGCCCGGGCCGCCCGAGATCCGATCTGCCCCGCCACCACCGCGCAGGACGTCGTCGCCGGCGCCGCCTCTGATCACGTCGTCGCCCGCGCCACCGCAGATGACGTCGCCGAGCGCCGTGCCGACCAAGACGTCCGGACCGTACGTCCCCTCGAGCGTTCACCCGCCTCTTCCGGCGTCGTAGACGATCCTTCCGCCGACGACGGTCATCAGAACCTGCGTGTCGTCTATGCGCCGAGGCCTGACATCGAACAGGTTCTGATCGAGCAGGACGAAGTCGGCCTGCTTGCCCACGGTGATCGATCCGGTCTCGGCATCGGTTCGCAGAGCCTGAGCGGCGCCCACGGTGACGAGCCGGATCGCCGTGTCCAGATCGATCCCGCCACCGGCCCGCCGCACCGCTCGCTCGATCGCGCCCAGGGGCGAGAGCGGATCGGCATCCCAGTCGCTGCTCAGCGAGACAGCCGCGCCCGCTTCGAGCAGGCGTGTTGTCGGCACAAGGCCGAACGCTCGATCGCCGATGACCGGCGAGAGCGAGCGCGCGTAGTCGGGGTCGATCACGATGGGGGCCATCTGGAAATCGGCAACCACGCCGAGCTCGGCGAACCGATCGACGTCGTCGTCGTGGACGAGGTAGGTATGTGTCGTGCGATGGCGTCGATCGGCGACGTCCGCCGCTCCCGGGCTGATCGACTCCACCGCGTCGAGCGCCGCCCGGGTCGCCGCATCGCCGATGACGTGGAAGTGCAGCTGGAACCCGATCTCATGGAGCTCACGTGCGTATGTCTGTAGCGCAGCGGCCTCGAAATACAGGAACCCCGACGGAAAGCGCGGGTCTATCGGCTGCTCGTATGGCTCGAGCAGCGCCGCTGTCCCGAGATCGAGAATGCCGTCGACGTAGATCTTCGCCGTGTTGAAGCGCAACAGGTCGCTCGGACCGTCGTTGAACAGCGCACCAAGCTCGGCGAGCTGCTCGTCGAGCGGCCGGTCCGGGAACACGTAGAGAGCGTTCCGAGCCCGGACTGTGAGCCGGTCCTCTCTGAGCGCCCGTTTCCATGCGTCGACATGTCCACGCGTCCAGTAGCCACCGGCGTCGCTGACGGCGGTGATGCCATTGCGGGCCAGCTCCTCGAGCGAGCTGAGCAGCCCCTCATACAACCTCGTCCGGGTCGACCGCGGCAGCATTACGCACACGGTGCTGGGCGTTCTCGAGCAGGAGCCCCGTCAGGCGGCCGCTGGCGGGATCGCGCTCGTAGATGCCGCCCGGCGGGTCGGCCGCATCCGCCGATATGCCAGCGGCGTCGAGTCCGGCGCTGTTCGTCCACGCCGCATGACCGAGATCGTCGAGAACCAGGACCGGCCTGTCAGGGACAACGCGGTCGAGCGCCTCGATCGGCAGCGGTGAGGCGCCTCGCAGACCGAAGAGCGACGCGCCGGCGGCTCGAACCCAGCCGGTGCCCGGCTGTTCCGCCGCGCATCTGGACACCATCCGCGCGTACGCGGCGAGAGAGGCGCCAGGCCTGAGGAAACAGACCTGGCCGTTGAGCCCCGCCTCGGGCACGTGCAGATGTGGGTCCTGGAACCCGGGGAGGACGAACGCGCCTTCCGCATCGAGCACCACCGCGGCGTCGCCGGCGCTCGCGACGACGCTTTCTTCGGTTCCGACGGCGGTGATCACGCCGGCTTCGTCGTACGCGAAGGCCTCCGCCGACGGCATCGCCGGATCCATCGTGTAGACGTCGGCATTGACCACCACTGTGATGCCGCCCCTCTCTTGCCCGGCGGTATCGGACGCGTCGCCTCCGCAGCCAGCGACGACGAGTGCGAGCGCAGCGCATGCCAGCAGCAACCGCTTCATGCCGCGCGACTCTAACGCCGTCTGCGCGCGAACTAGCGCAGCGAATGCTGAGGTAGCAACCACAGGAAGAACTCGTAGTGACCCAGACGCGCCCGTCTTCCGCACCAAGCCTCTAGGATCCCCCTCCGCGTCGAAGGAGGGTGCATCGTGCCGACCACCACCGACATCTGCGCCATGGATGCAACGAGCCTCACGGCGGCGATCCGCGGCAAGGAGCTCTCGCCGGTCGAGGTGCTCGATGCCACGCTCGAGCGCATGGACAAGCTGGAGCCGACGCTCCACGCTTTCTGCACCCCCACACCTGAGCTCGCCCGCGAGCAAGCACATGCGGTCGAGAAGAAGATCGCCGCAGGCGAGAACGCGGGGCCGCTCGCCGGGGTCCCGTATGGCTGCAAGGACCTGATCTGCACGGCCGGCGTCAAGACAGTCTCCGGCTCGGCCGCGTACGCGGACTTCATTCCCGACGAGGACGACGTGGTTGTCGAGCGCATGCGCGACGCAGGCGCGGTGATGCTCGGCAAGACCAACGTCCCCGAGTTCGGATACAGCGGCGCAGGGCACAACTCGGTCTTCGAGACGACCCGCAACCCGTGGAACACCGACCGCACGGCGGGCGGCTCGAGCGTCGGCTCCGGCGCGGCGGTTGCCGCGGGTATGGGCCCGATGGCACTTGGCTCCGACGGCGGCGGCTCTGTGCGGATCCCGGCCGCGTTCTCGGGGCTAGTCGGCGTCAAGGCCTCGATGGGGCGCGTGCCTCTCTACCCGGGCGTGAAGGACGAGCGCTACCCGGGCGTGTCAAGCTGGGAGGCCCTCGAGCACATCGGTCCGATCACGCGCACCGTGGCTGACGCCGCGCTCATGCTGTCCGCGATCGCCGGGCCCGACGATCGAGACACCCGGACCGTCCCGGTCGAAGCCGGGTTCGACTGGCTCGAGTCGCTCGAGGGCGACCTGAGGGGCCTGAAGGTCGCATACACGCTCGACTGGGGCGGATACGCGGCGACCGACCCGCAGGTGCGCTCAGCAGTGACCGACGCCGCCAAGGTGTTCGAGAGCGACCTCGGCTGCTCGGTCGAAGAGGCACACCCGGGCTGGGACAACCCCTACGACGGCTTCTGGGGAATGGTGATCGGCCAGTCAGACCTCGTCGGCCTCCGCAAGATGGCCGGAGAGCTCGGCGACCAGATGACGCCCCACCTCAAGGAGGTCATCGAGTCCGAGTGGACGGCCGAGCAGCTCACCGACGCTGTGATGATGCGCAAGCACGTCAGCAACAAGATGTGGCGCTTCATGCGCAAGTACGACCTCCTGCTCACGCCGACGCTCGCCGTCCCCGCCTTCGAGATCGGGATCCAGGGCCCGACCCAGATCGACGGGCGCGAGGTCGACCAGTTCGAGTGGCTCCACTTCACCTACCCAATGAACCTGACCGGCCAGCCCGCAGCCAGCGTCCCGGCCGGGTTCACAGACGACGGTCTACCGGTCGGCCTCCAGATCGTCGGGCCGCATCTGGGCGACGCGATCGTGCTGCGCGCCGCCGCGCGCTTCGAGGAAGCGCAGCCGTGGGCCGACAAGTGGCCCCAGCTTGTCGAGGAGCTCGGCGCCTAGCTACGACTTCTTTTTCTTTTTCTTCTTCTTCTTCTTGCCGCCGCCGCTGCTGTCGCCGGGCGGCTCATAGCCGGTCTTGGTTGGGGTGCCGCGGGGGATCATGATGGGGATCTCCTCGACGAGCATTTGCTCGACCATCTCGGTGACGACCTCGGCGGCGCGGGAGAGGATCATCTCGCCGTCCTCGGGCGTCGCTCCGGTGGCGTTTCGGCCGCAGACGCCCGAGTTCGTGACCTGCTCGAGCGTGTAGTCGAACTGCGTGAACATGTCGTCCTCGTTGACGGCCTGATCCATCTTGACGAGGTCGGGACGTGTCGCGAGCACGCCCGCGGTCTCGGCCCAGTTGGCGTGGATGTACTTCTTCCCGTCGGGAACGTCCCGGGTCAAGAGATCCCAGATCTCCGGGTCATCCCACCAGCTGTAGAACTTGATCTGCAGGTCGTGCGGCAAGTCGTACTGGACGTTGTATGCGCCGCAGAGCATGGGCCCGTAGTTCCCGTAGTGGCCGTTCAACAGGAAGATCTTGCGGATACCCGAGTTGTAGAGCCACTCGCAGATGTCCTCGATCACCTTGATCAGCGTGTGCGGACGTAGGGACAGAGTTCCCGGGAATGCCCGCCCGTGCATTTGCGAGCAGCCGTAGGTCATCGGTGGGATCAGGAAGACGCCCGTCTTCTGCGAGACTCGGCTCGCGACCTCCATCACGTCGATCGTGTCGACCGAGAGCGGCAGGTGTGGGCCGTGCTGCTCGGTGGTGCCGAAGCACCAGATGACCATCTTCATCTCCTCGAGACGCTCGGCCAGGTCGGGCCAGGTGAACTCCTCCCAGAGGACGACGCCTTCCTTGGTCTCTCCCATGTCTAGGCCTCCTGTGCCTGGTCAGCAGCGAGCTCTGCGTACATGACCGGGTCGGGTGGGGTCAGGACGTCGATCGAGATGAAGGTCTCCTCGCCCGTGTTGCGCGCACCGTGCGGCACTCGCGGCGGAACGTAGATCGACTGTCCGGCCTCGACCTCGTAGACCGTGCCGTCGGAGATGATCTCGCCCTTGCCCTGGATCAGCGTGATCACGTCGATCGATTCCTCGTGGATGTGCTCGGCGAACTCCTCGCCGGGCTCGAGCTGGAGGTAGTGAACGGCCACGTCCTTCGATCCCGAGCCGGGCCAGTGGACGAAGTTCATCGTGCCGCCGCGGCGCTTGTAGAGCGCGCCGTCCTCGAATTTGACGATCTTGATTCCGCTCATGCGTGAGCGGCAACAGGCGAGAGCGCGTTGACGAACGCTTCGGACGCTCCCATCAGGCCGAAGGCCTCCGGATGGGTGCGGATCATGTTGTAGATCGCGTCGTGATTCTCCTTGACGCTCGCCGCGCAGGCATCGTAGAGCTGAACGGTGTGGTAGCCGCGATCCCTCGCGCCCTGGCGAGTGAACAGGACGCAGCAGTCGCTGGTGATGCCGGTGAACACGAGGTGGGTGATTCCGGCGCTTCGCAGGATCAGATCGAGGTCGGTCGCGACGAACCCCCCCTTGCCGGCCTTGTGCAATACGTGCTCGCCGGGCAAAGGTGCGAGCTCATCGATGACCTCGGTGCCCCAGTCGCCGCGGACAAGATTGCGGCCGTGCGGCCCCTGGGCGCCGATCGGTGCGCCGACGCGAATCGTTCCGTCCATCTTCGACGGCCCCGCGTCCGAGAGGTCAGCCCAATGGCTCTCGATCGTATAAATGACCGTCATTCCGGCGGTCCGCGCCGCCTCGAGGCAGCGCTGGATCGGCTCGATCGGCGCTCGCAGAGTCGCGATTGCGTCGTCGCCCATGCCGCGTGCCTCCATGTACTGGTGGCAGTAGCCGCCCGGAAGCGTGAAGTCGTTCTGCATGTCGATGACGAGAAGTGCCGTCGTCGCCGGATCGAATGGGAACTCCCACGGCTCACCCTGCATCGTGGCGAGGTTTCCGCTCACAGTCGTGCTCCCCTCGTGTGTCGTTTACCGCGCCCCGCGTCGCGCGCAGCGCGGGCGACGAGTCTACCCCGGTGCAGGGCGGCCTCGCACGCGGCTGCCGCGCACGCGCAGGCGCGACATGTAACGATCCCGAGCATGGCGAATCCAGGTGACATCGACGTTCTCACGGCTGAGGAGGCCCTCGGCGAGACCTTCGTGACCGAGGTGCTCGCGAGCCTCGTCAAGGAAGACAGCCGCAACGAGCCCGGGATCTACGAGGCCGGCATGGCCGCAAAGGTCGCCGAGTGGCTCGAGCCGACGGCGGCCGAGGTGACGATGATCGAGTCGCTCCCGGGCCGAAACTCGGTCGGCGCCGTGATCCAGGGGTCGGGCGAGGGCCCGCGCCTCGTCCTCAATGGCCACATGGACACCCACCCGATCGACGACCCCGAGCTCTGGACAACCGATCCGCTCGGCGCCGAGATCCGTGACGGCTTCATGTACGGGCGCGGCTCGTGCGACATGAAAGCCGGGCTGACCGCGCAGATCGCCGTCGCCCACTACCTCACCAAGCACGGGGACGCCCTCAAGGGCTCGCTGGTCTTGCAGTTCGCGATTGGCGAGGAACGCGGTGAGCCGGGGACGCTCTCGCTCGTCGACGGTGGCTTCGGCGGCGACTACGGCGTCGTGACCGAGCCGACCGAGCTCCGCGTCGCCGCAGCGCAGCGTGGGCTTGCCTGGTACACGATCCGCATCAAAGGCCGCTCGATCCACGCGAGCCAGGCGCACCTCGGCGTCAACCCGCTCTTTCGCCTCGGGAGAGTGCTGGAAGTGATCAGATCCTACGACGAGGCCGCCGCGTCGGTGCCGCACCCGCTGCTGCCGGGCGGATCGTGCACGCCGGGCGTCGTGCAGGGCGGCGTCAAGCCGAACGCCGTCCCTGACTACGTCGACCTGATGGTCGACCGCCGGCTGCTCCCGGGCGAGACGGTTGAGGGCGAGATGGAGGCGATCCGCAAACTGCTCGAGCCGCTCAAGGACGACGACCCCGATTTCGACTTCGAGATGTCACTTCATCCCGTCGCCTTCGAGCCGGCCGAGATCAGCTCCGACTCGGCCTTCGCCGCCAAGGCGCTGGACGCGGCAGAGGCCATCACCGGCACGAAGACCGAGCTCTACGGCACGCCGTTCTCGAGCGACATCGGCGACATCGTCAACCACGGTGGCATCGAGGGAATCACGTTTGGGCCCGGCAACGTTGCCGAGTGCCACTGCGCCGACGAGCGAGTCGAGCTCGCGCAGGTGCGGGACGCGTCACAGGTGCTCGCGAAGCTGTCCTGCGATCTGTTGATGTAGCTACCCGCTCGCGTCCGCGACGAAGTCACCGATCAGCTGAGCGAAGAGCTCTGGCTCCTCCCAGACCATCCCGTGCGAGGTCTCGGGGACCTCGTGGTAGCGGGCGCCGCTGATCAGCGCGGCCAGCTCCTGGCCCTGTATGCGCGAGGTGAGGGCATCGTCGCTTCCGGTCACCACAAGCGTGGCGACCTCGAGTGACGCGAGGCGTTCGGTTGCGTCGTGCGCCAGGCAGTACTCGAGCTGGCTCATATAGGCCGGCTGATCGGGCGGGTTGTCAGCGATGCGTTGCTCGAGCCCGGCAATGAAATCGGGGATCGTGCGGAAGGCCTTCGGCGAGAAGACGAAGTGGACGGCGAGTTTGAACTGCTCGGCAAAGCCGAGCTTCTCGATCAGCTCGCGTCGCGCCTCGAGGACACGCGTGGCCCATGCGTCGGGCGCGGCGTAGGTCGAGACCAGCATGAGCGAGGCGACGCGCTCGGGTCTGCGTAGCGCGAAGTCTTGACCGATCATGCCGCCCATCGACATGCCGACGATGTGTGCTCTGCCAACGCCGGTCGCATCGAGGACCGCCTCGAGGTCGGCCGCGACGAGATCGCCGGTGTAGGGGCCCGGCGGCTTCTCACTCTGGCCGGACCCGCGCGGATCGACGGTGATGACACGGTGCGTCGGCTCTAGTCGCCGGCGTGCATCGGTCCATACGGCGTCCGCCATGCCAAGGCCGGGGATCAGCACAACCGGCTCGCCCGAGCCGCCGTCTCCGTAGTGGAGCCGCGCGCCGTCGCCCTGGGCTTCAGGCACGCCTGAGAGGGCTCGTCGACGGGGCGCGGGACGTCGTCATCGGAATCGGCGACGAGTGTAACGTTCGCGCTCGGCGCAAGAACGGCGCCGACCAGCCACGAGGAGGCACGTGAGCTACCAGATCGGAATTGACGTTGGCGGGCACCTTCACCGACCTTGTCGCAGGAGGCTCCGACGGCGTGATCTTCAAGACCAAGAGCCCGTCGACGCCCGGGGCGGAGAGCGAGGGGATCATGGCGAGCCTCGCAGACGCGGCGACCCACTACGATGTCGGTCTCGACCAGCTGCTCGCCGACACCGAGGTGATAGTCCTCGGAACCACCGTCGTTACGAACACCATGCTCGAGTACTCGGGCGCCAACACCGGGCTGATCACCACAGGTGGCTTCCGGGACGTGATCGAGCTTCGCCGCAGCTACCGCGAGCACCTGTTCGATCTACGCCTGCCGGCGCCCCACCCGATCATCCCGCGGCACAAGCGCCTCGGCGTACGGGAGCGCATCGATTTCCGTGGTGACGTGCAGATTCCCCTTGACGAGGGGGAACCGCGGGCGGCCGTCGCCAGGCTCGCCGAGCTCGACGTCGAGTCGGTCGCCGTCTGCTTCCTCTTCTCGTTCATGAACCCGGCCCACGAGCAGCGGATCCGCGAGATCGTCGAGGAGGGCATGCCCGGCATTCCGGTCACGCTTTCCTGCGAGATCCTTCCCCAGGTCCGCGAGTTCGAGCGGCTCTCAACGACGATGGTCAACGCCTACACGAGGCCCAAGGTGGAGCGCTACCTGACAGAGCTCGACAACGGCCTGAAGGAGGCCGGCTTCGGGGGCGAGCTCTTCGTCATGCACTCGCACGGCGGGATGATCCACGTCGACTACGCGGGCGCCCATTCGGTCGAGCTGCTCGTATCGGGACCTGCGGGCGGCGTGGTCGCGGGCGCCGAGATCTCGAATCTCTCGGGCTACCGAGACGTCATCACCGTCGACATGGGCGGCACCAGCTACGACGCGTGCCTGGTCAAGGACTCGGAGCCGGCGAGCGGCACGGAGGCGTGGGTGAGCCGCTACCGCGTCGCGACGCCGATGGTCGACATCCACACGATCGGCGCCGGCGGAGGCTCGATCGCCTGGATCGACGACGGTGGAGCGCTCCGCGTCGGACCGCAGAGCGCCGGTGCCTTCCCAGGTCCCGTCTGCTACGGGCGAGGCGGCACAGAGCCGACTGTGACCGACGCCGACCTCGTGCTCGGCTACATCAGCCCGGATTACTTCCTTGGCGGCAGGATGGCACTCGATTCCGACGCGGCGCGCGCCGCGATCGAGGAGAAGGTCGCCGGGCCGCTCGGCACCGACGTGGTCGAGGCGGCGAGCGGCATCTTCCGGATCGCCAACAACAGCATGTCGAACGCCGTACGCCACGTCACGGTAGCCCAGGGCCGCGATCCTCGCGACTTCGCGATGTGCGTCTTCGGCGGAGCCGGCGCCATCCATGCGGGGGCGCAGGCGCCTGACCTCGGAATCAAGACGATCCTCGTGCCCAAGGCGGCCTCGGTGCTCTCGGCGCTGGGCAACCAGCTCTCGAACTTCAAGATCACCAAGGTGCAGAGCTTCATCCGGCGCACCTCCGACGTCGAGCTCGACGAGCTGAACGAGGTCTTCGCGGAGATGCTCGCGCGCGCCGAGGACGATCTCGGCGCCCAGGAGAAGGTGCGCGAGACCTCGACGGCGCGCTACATCGACATCCGCTACGTGGGCCAGACGCACGAGGTGACGGTGCCGATCCGGAGCCGCACCCGCCGCGTGACCGAGCTCAACCTGAGCACGGCGTTCAGCGAGTTCCACGACCTGCACGAGCAGCTCTACGCGTTCAAGCGCCCGGAGCACCCGAGCGAGGTCCTGACGCTGAGGCTCGACCTGATCGGCAAGCGCGACACGGCGCAGCTGCGCTCCGAGCCCTTTGGCGCTGAGGATCCCGCGCCGGCCCTCAAGGGAGCGCGCGAGGTGTACTTCGAGGAGCGCTCAGAGTTCGTCGAGACGCCCGTCTACGATGGCGCCCTCGTCGAGCCGGGGCAGCTGATCGCCGGCCCCGCGATCATCGATGAGCCCGACACGACGATCGTCGTCAGGCCGGGCCAGGAGGCGATGTCCGATCACTACCGCACCTACGTGATCGAGGTGCAGTGATGGCCGGACGCCGCGCCATGGTCGCCACCGGGGCCCTATGACGGAGCTCCCACAGCTCGACATCGTCGTCGCCTCGATCGTCCGCTCGAAACTCGGCTCGATCGTCGACGATATGGCGACGACGCTCGCAAACACGGCACACTCGAGCCGGATCAGCACCTCGCGTGCGTTCGCCTGCTCGGTGCTCGACGCCGACGGGAACGTGGTCGCTCTCGACAACCCTCTCCAGCTCGACACGATCGCCGGCTCGGCGGCCGCCTGCCTCGATTACTACCGCTTCGCGACGAGCCCGGACGACGTCATCCTGACCAACGACCCGTACGGCGGCGGCTCTACCGTGCAGTTCTTCACGATCGTTGCGCCGCTCGGCTACGGCGACGAGATCGTCGCCTACCTGGCCGTCCAGGCCCACATGTCCGACATCGGCGGCGTCGTGATGGGGAACTACCACCCGACGGCGATCGAGCTCTGGGCCGAGGGCGCGCGCTTCACGCCGCTGAAGATCATCGTCGACGGCAAGCGCCGCCGTGACGCGTTCGACACCGTCGTGCTCAACAGCCGCGACCCAGAGGGCTTCCAGGGTGACCTCGACGCGATGCTCGCCACGGCCGAGATCGGCCGGGCCCGACTGACCGCGCTCATCGACGAGTACGGCCTGGGCACCGTCGAGGCCGCCGCGCAGGCCTCGATCGACTACGCCGAGCGCCGCCTGCGTGCCGAGCTCGCGCGGATCCCGCCCGGCACATACCGCGGGGAGGGCGCGCTCGACCACGACGGACAGGGCCGCGAGAACCTCGTCGTCCGGGCGACCCTCGAGTGCGACGCCGAAGGCCTGACGATCGACCTCACCGAGAGCGACGACCAGTCGGCAGGGTTCGCCAACAGCCCCGCCTCGAACACCCGTGCATACGCGCTGCTACCGCTGCTCGCGCTGCTCGCCGACGACGTTCCCTACAACGAGGGCCTCAGGCGCGCGGCCGAGATCACGACCCGGCCGGGAAGCCTCGTCGACCCGGCCTTTCCCGCCCCGACCGGCTGGTGCCGACAGCACCCCGGCTTCGAGATCGCCGAGGCGGTCAGCCATGCGCTTTCCGAGGCGGTGCCCGAGCTCGCCGGGCTCGGCTTCGCCAACCAGAGCCTGCTCTTCAGCGTCACGAAGGACGTCCGCGTCGGCAGTGTCGAGGAACAGCTTGGCGTGACGGACTACGCCGAGCTCGGCCCGCCCGGCGCTCCCGCCCAGAGCGAGGGCGACGGCTGGGGCAGGCCAGGGCCGGCGTCGGTCGGCCTCTTGCCCTCGATCGAGGAGTTCGAGAGCGAGGTCGACGCGACCGTCGGGCGGCTCGAGTTCGTGCCGGACTCCGCCGGCGCGGGTCGATGGCGGGGCGCCCCGGGGACCGAGACCCAGATACGTCTGCCGGCCGGCTCGAAGGAGAAGCTCTTCGCCTGCCTCTCGGGCACCGTCCACGGGCACGAGGGCTACGCCAGCGGTGCCGCCGGTGGGCTCGCGAGCCTCGAGCTGGCGAGCGACGAGGCGAAGGAGGCGATCGAGGCGCTCGCCCAGGATCACGATCTCTCGGCGGGGACGGAGCTTCGCTTCCGCTCGCCCGGTGGCGGCGGCTTCGGCGACCCGCACGAGCGCCCGGCCGAGTCGGTCCGCGAGGACGTGCTCGCCGGGTACGTGTCCGCCGAGCAGGCCGGCACCGCGTACGGCGTCGCGCTCGATCCCGGGAGCCTCGAGCTCGACGACGGAGCGACCGCCGAGCTGAGAGAGACGGCTAGCTCATGAGCGTCGACATCATCTTCGGCGAGATCGTGCGCGAGTACTTCGAGACCGTCGCGCGCGAGATGAACACGACGATGGACAACACCTCGCTCTCGCCCGTCTTCAACGAGGCCCACGACTGCTCGGCCGGACTCTTCTTCTTCGACGGCAAGGAGGCCAGCCTGATCGCGCGCTCGCTTGCCGAGCCCGTGCATATCTTCGCCTCCGTTCACTCCGTCGAGGGCCTGATCCGCTACTACCGGAACGACCTCGCTGACGGCGACATCATCATGGTCAACGACCCGTACTTCTTCGGGAGCCACATCCCCGACTGGACGGTCATCAAGCCGGTCTTTCACAACAACAAGCCGGTCTTCTTTCCGGGTATCCGGGCACACATGATCGAGGTCGGCGGGCCGGTCGCCGGGGGCTACAACTCCGATGCGCGCGACGTCTGGCAGGAGGGCTTCCGGCTCGCGCCGATCAAGCTGTACGAGCGCGGCGAGCTACGCCGCGACATGCTCGATCTGCTCAAGGCGACCAACCGCCAGCCAGATGTCATGGAGGGCGACCTGAACGCCATGCTCGGCGCTTGCAGGATCGCCGAGCGCCGCGTCAAGGAGCTGATCGACAAGTACGGCTTCGACGAGACGTTCGAGGCGACCAACTACATCCTCGACTACTCCGAGCGGCGCCTTCGCTCAGAGCTCGCCAAGTGGCCCGACGGGAGCTACAAGGGTCAGAGCATCCTCGACTTCGACTTCGCCGGCACACGCAACATCAACGTCGACTGCACGATCCACGTCCGCGGCGACGAGGTCGAGGCCGACTTCACCGGAACGCACCCGCAAACGCTCGGCTACGTCAACAGCCGGCCCGGCAACTCGGGCTCGTGGGTCTACAGCGCCTTCAGCGCGGTGTTCGACGACATTCCGATCAACTCCGGCTTCTTCCGGCCGATCAAGCTCAACCTGCCCGAGGGGTCGGTCGTCAACCCGTCCTCGCCGGCCCCGGTCGGTAACTCGACGATCTGCATCGGCAACGACATCGGCGAGGCGACGATCAAGGCGCTCGAGGAGATCGTGCCCGAGCGGGTTGGCGCGGCCACGCTCGACCTGTGCGTCGACACCTACTTCGGCAACGACAACCGCTTCCCCGAGAACCCCTTCTACGTCAGCGTCGAGTACTTCGCCACGCCGATCTCCTCGGGCGCGGCCTACGGGGTGGACGGTTGGGGCGCGTGGTCGACCCCGCACTGCTCGCTCAAGCTGACGACGTTCGAGATGCAGGAGATCCAGTACCCCGTCCTATACCTGCAGGGCGAGTACGCCGCCGACACGATCGCGCCGGGGCGCTGGCGCGGCACGCCCGCCTTCCACATGCAGCGCCAGAATCCTGACGGGACCGCCGTCATGCACTGCATCTTCATCCAGGGCTACGAGCACCCGCTGCAGGGCTTCGCCGGCGGTGAGCACGGTGACGGCAACTACTGCGTGCTCGACCTCGGCGGCGAAAACGAGCGCAAGGTGACTGATCTGGCGTTCCTCCACCTGAGCCAACCCGGCGAGATCACGATGTTCCAGAGCGGGGGAGGGGGAGGCTGGGGCCCGGCGATTGAACGGGAGCCCGAAGCGGTCCTCGGCGACATCGTCGAGGAGCTCCTGAGTGTCGAGAGGGCACGTGAGCAGTACGGGGTCGTGATCGACGCCGATCGAATGGTCGTCGACGAGGCTGCGACCGAGGCTCTGCGGGTCAAGATGGCCGCGACCGGCTCGACAAACGGCGCAGCCGGGACCACGGCGCAATGAGCCAGGCGACCACCGACCTGGTCGATCTCGGCCGGCGCCACCACTGGCTCGGCCTCGGCTTTGACGAGTCGTACTTCGACTCGGATCCGCTGATCGTCGCAGGCGGCGACGGTGCCTACTTCGTCGACTCGAAGGGCGATCGCTACCTGGACGCGCTGACAGGTCAGTCGGCTGCCGTGATCGGCCACAACCACCCGCGGGTCACAGCCGCGATCCAGGAGCAGCTGGGAAAGATGGTCTCGAACGTCGCCGGAACGCTGCCCTCCGAGGCTTCGATTGCACTCGCGGCGAAGCTCGCCGAGCTGAGCGAGGGCGAGCTGTCGCGCGTCTTCTACTGCACCGGCGGCCCCGACGCCAACGACACGGCGATCCGGCTTGCCCGCCAGTACTGGAAGAACGTCGGCCGCGGAGGCAAGTTCAAGACGATCGTCCGCCAGCACGGCTACCACGGGGGAACGCTGGCGACGAACGCGGCGAGCGGCAACATCCGCTACCCACACAGCGCCTTCGAGCCGCTGCCAACCGGGTTCGTGCACATGCGCTCGCCCTACCCGTACCGCTGCGTCTTCTGCCGCGCCGCCGGCTCGTGCACGCTCGAGTGCGCGGACGAGTTCGAGCGAGTGCTCGAGTACGAGGACCCGGAGACCGTCGCCTGCTGGCTCGGCGAGCCGACGATCGCGGCCGGCGGCCTGATCCCGCCGCCGCCCGGCTACCTCGCGCGCGTACGCGAGATCTGTGACCGGCACGAGGTCCTGATGATCGTCGACGAGGTCGTGACCGGCTTCGGACGCACGGGCTACTGGTTCGAATACCAGGGGGAGGGCGTCGTCCCCGACGTCGTCGTGCTCGCAAAGATCCTGACCAACGGTCACCTCCCGCTCGGCGCCGTCATGGCGAAGGAGGAGATCGCAGCCGTGTTCCAGGGCGAGCCGGCCAAGCGCTTCCTCGCCGGCTACACGCTCGCGGGCATTCCGCCCGCTTGCGCGGCGGCACTTGCGACGATCGAGACGATCGCCGACGAGGGTCTGCTCACTCGAGGGCCGGAGCTTGGCGCCGTGGCTCAGGAGCGGCTCGAAGCGCTCGCGGCGAGCTCGTCGATCGTCGGCGAGGTCAGGGTCAAGGGCGCCATGCAGGCGATCGAGTGGGTCGGCGATCTCGAGACCCGCGAGCCGTTCGCGGAGGTACACGCGGCCAAGCAGCGCGCGATCGAGGTCGGTCGCGACCACGGTGTGCACTTCTTCGGGGGCCCACCGTCGGTGCTGCTCTGGATTCCCCCGCTGACGATCGCCGAGTCGGAGCTCGATCAGCTGCTGGGTGCCGTCGAGGCCGCGGCGGCGACCGTGGAAAAGGAGTTCGGCGGACGCGGCTAGCCGACCGCCGGCAATAACGGAGGAGAGCGCAGATGGGCGCAGGCTTCAAGCTCGAGGAGGCAACGGTCGCCGGCGTTCACACCGCCTACCGCGACGGCTCGCTCACGTGCCGGGGGTTGGTCGAGGGCTATCTCGCGCGGATCGAGGCCTACGACCGCTCTGGGCCAGCTCTGAACTCGATCGTGACCATCAACGAGAAGGCGCTCGAGCAGGCCGACGCTCTCGATGCCCGGCTCGCGGAGACTGGCGACCTGTCGGGTCCGCTGCACGGCGTGCCCGTGCTCGTGAAGGACCAGGCCGAGACAGCCGGAATCGCGACCGCCTTCGGGTCGGAAGCCGCGGTCGGATACGTACCTGAGAAGGACGCGACCGCGATCGGCCAGCTCAAGCAGGCGGGCGCCCTGATCCTGGCCAAGACCGCGATGCCCGACTGGGCGAGCTCCTGGTTCGGGTACTCCTCGAGGAGCGGCGAGACGAGAAACTCGTTTGCCCTCGAGCGCGACCCGGGTGGGTCGAGCAGCGGTACCGGCGCCTCGGTGAGCGCGAACCTCGGCCTCGTCGGGGTCGGCGAGGACACCGGCGGATCGATCCGGTTGCCTGCGAGCTTCAACTGCCTCGTCGGGCTGAAGGTCACGCCCGGCCTGATCAGCCGCACGGGCATGTCGCCGCTCGTCGTCTTCCAGGACTCGGCCGGGCCGATGGCTCGAACCGTCACGGACACGGCGCTCCTCCTCGATGCGCTCGCCGGGTTCGATCCGGCCGACGAGTACACGGCGACGGCCGCGATCGGGCGCATCGATGGCAGCTACACCGACTACCTCGATGCCGACGCGCTGAAGGGCGCCCGGGTCGGAACGCTGCGCGAGGCCTTCGGCGGTGACGATGTGCCCGGCGCTTCAGCCGTGAACTCTGTGATCGACAGCGCGCTCGAGTCGATGCGCTCGGCCGGCGCGGAGATCGTCGAGGTTTCGATTCCCGACCTCTGGGATCAGATCATCTTCACCTCGCTCTACATCACCCACTCGCGCCACGACCTGAACGCGTTCTTCGCCTCGCGCCCGGAGCTCGGCCTCTCGACGATCGAGGACGTGATGGCGAAGAAGCAGTACCACCCGATGCTCGATCTGCTCGAGATGATCGGCGAGGGGCCGGCCGACCCGCGTGAGGATCCCGAGTACCTCGAGAAGTACGTGGCGCGCGAGGCGTTCCAGCGCCAGGTGGTGAACGTGATGGCCGCAAGCGGGCTCGACGCGCTCTGCTTCCCCAGCGTGCAGGTTCCACCACCCACGCGCGAGGAGCTGAACAGCGGCCGTTGGCCGACCCTCGAGTTTCCCACGAGCACCCTCGTGGGCGCGCAGACGTGGATGCCGGCAATGACGGTTCCGGCCGGCTTCACCGACGACGGTCTTCCCGTCGGTCTCGAGCTCCTCGCGCTCCCCTACGACGAGGCGACGCTGTTCAGGCTGGGCTACGCGTTCGAGCAAGCGACGCAGCACAGGCGAGCGCCGGCGAGCACGCCTGAGCTCTGATCGCTCCAGGCGGTAAGGCGCGGGCCGCTACCGAGCGGTGCGAAGCTCGTCTCTGAGTGTTTGGGTGGCGTCCTCGTCAAGCTCGAGCGTCGCGGGATCGATCACGACTCCGTAGTCGTCGCGCGCCGAGGCGAGCGATACGTACTCGGCATCGACGTCGGCGACCACGCGCGCGGGCTCGCGCTCGAGAGGGTCGCCATAGCCGCCCCCGCCGGCCGGGTGCATGATCACGGTGTCGCCACGGAAGACGTCGTGGCCCGCCGTCTTGCCGAGGCGGAGCTCGCGGTCGGTGTCCTTGAAGAGCCAGACGCCGTTCGAATAGGGCGCCGCCCTGCCGCCATGGAGTCCCTGGGGAGCGCGTCTTGCGGTCTTCTCGCATATGACCGTCGTCGTCCCGTCGCCGAGGAACTCGAACTCCGACACCGTCGCAAGGCCGCCCCGGTTGCGCCCGGGCCCGCCCGAGTCCTGGGCCAGCTCGAAGCGCTTCTTCAGCGTCGGCATCCGCGCCTCGAGCAGCTCGGCCGGCATCGACTCGCTTCCAGCTTGCACGGGGTGGATCGCGCCGCTCAGCCCATCGGCATACGACGTCGCGCCGTATCCGAGCCCGGCCAGGTCGATGAAGAACGAGACGTGACCGGTATCCGGGTCAGCGACGTAGGCGACGCACATCGTCAGGTCGCCGCCGCTCTCGGCGGGCGCTCGGTCGGGCAGCACGGGCGCGAGCGCCTGGACGATCATGTCGCCGAGCCGCAGCGCCGCCCAGATCGAGCAGAAGACGGGCGCGGGCGGCGTGGGGTTGAACATCTCGCCCTCGGGCGCGATCACGCTGACGGGGCGGTAGTTGCCGCTGTTCGGCGGCAGGTCGGGCGTCGTCAGGCGCTTGAGCGCGAAGCGACACGCCGTCAGCGTGTAGCCCCAGGGGACGTTGAAGGGGCCGTGCAGCTCCTCGCTCGAGCCGCTCACGTCGATCTCGACGTCGCTTCCCTTGATGGTGAGCTTGCATTCGATGTTCACGGGCTGGTCGTCGACGCCGTTGTCGTCCATCTGGTCGCTGTGCGTGTACACACCGTCGGGGATGGCGGCAATGGCGTCACGCGTCGCCTTCTCGCCCTGATCGAGCAGCTCGTCGATCGCGGCGTAGTAGGTGCCGACGCCGTACTTCTCGACGATCGAGACGACCTTGCGGCTACACGCGCGTACGGCGCCGGCCCCGGCGAGGATCGAGCCCGCCGTCTCGGTGGGCAGGCGCGAGTTGGTCTCGACGATCATGATGATCGACTCGTTCAGCTCGCCCTGGTCGTAGAGCTTGAGCCCAGGGAATAGCGTCCCCTCCTGGAAGAGGTCGGTCGAGTTGCACGGGTACAGGTTGATCGCGCCGAAGTCGCCCATGTGGCCGCGCAGCGCGCTGTAGCCGATCAGCTGGTCCTCGTAGAAGATCGGCTCGATCAGCGCCGCGTCGGCTGTCTGGCCGGCGGTCTGGTACGGGTGGTTGTTGAAGATCACGTCGCCCGGGCGGAGCACCTCTGGACCACCCAGGAAGTCGACCGAATCGCGCACGCAGATGTCAAGCGAGCCGATGAACACGGGTAACCCCGGCGCGTCGGAGAGCATGTTCAGACGGTGGTCGAACAACGACATGCCGAAGTCGTTGAACTCGTAGAGGAGCGGCAGCATTGCCGTGCGGCGGAACACCGTGTACATGTCGTGGGCGGCCGCGACGAAGCCGTTGCGGATGACGGCGAAGGTGATGGGATCGATGCGGTCGCTCACGGACGTGTCACCACCATGTTTCCGAGCTCGTCGACGTCGAGGCACTGTCCGGGCGCGACGAGCGTTGTCGTGCTCGGCTCCTCCACGATCGCGGGTCCCTCGAGGCGGTAGCCGGCTCTAAGCAGATCGCGTTCGTAGATCGTCCACTCGAATTCGCCGCCGCTCTCGGTGTGCCGTGCTCGGCGAGTGCCGCGCACGGCCGCGCTGCTGTCCTCGGAGCCGCGCGCGAGCGAGGGCTTGCTGGGCTTGTCGAGCGTGCCGACGGCGCGCACTCGGTAGGTGACGACCTCGACCGGCCCGTCGACGTCGTAGCCGTAGGCGGCGTCGTGTTGCTGGTCGAAGCTCACGCGCGCTTGCTCGACGCTCGTCGCGTCGAGCTCGCCCGAGGCGATCGGGATCCGAAGCGTGTGCTCCTGCCCTTCGTAGCGAAGGTCGATGCTGCGCACGGCCTGGCGCCGATCGGGTGCGACCCCTTCGCGCCCGAGCGTGGTAGCGGCCTCGGCCTCGAGCTCGGCGAAGACGCTCATCAGCTGGCGTGGGTCGACATCGGCGAGCGATGTGACCGAGGTCCGCGAGAAGTCGTGGACGATGTCGAGTGTGAGCATCCCCCAGGCCGAGAAGGTCGCCGGTGAGCGCGGCACGATCACACGTGGGATCTCGAGCCGTGACGAGAGCGCACTCGCGACGAGGGGCCCGCCCCCGCCGTAGGCGAGTAGGGCGAAGTCGCGCGGATCGTGGCCCTTGCCGATCGTGATGTCCTCGAGCGTCGCGGCCATCTTCGCCTCGATCAGCGTGACAATCCCTGCCGCAGCCTCTTCGACGCCGAGGCCGAGCGGCTTCGCGATCACCTCGTCGATTCCGCGTGCCGCGGCGTCGGTGTCGAGCTGCATCTCGCCGCCGAGGAAGTAGTCCTGGTCGATCACGCCGCTGGCGAGCGCCGCATCGGTAAAGGTCGGCTGCGTGCCGCCCTTCCCGTAACAGATCGGGCCGGGATCGGCGCCCGCGCTCTGTGGCCCCACTTCGAGGCCGCCGCCGGCGTCGAGCCAGGCGATCGAGCCACCGCCGGCCCCGATCGTGGCGAGGCCGATAACGGGCATGAGGAGCGGTGTGTTCTCGATGTGCGAAAGCGACTGCAGGATCGGCTCGCGGTCGATCACGAGCGCCGCGTCGAAGCTGGTGCCACCCATGTCCGTCGCGAGCAGGTAGTCCTCGTCGAGCCACTCGCAGAGCGTCGCCGCACCCATGATTCCGCTGGCGGGCCCCGAGATCAGCGTGCGCACAGAGCGCTGCGGCACCTCCGACGCGCTCATGACCCCACCGTCACAGCGTGTGATCAGCAGGCCCGCGCCGAAGTCGCGCTCGGCCAGGCGCGACTCGAGCGTGTTGACGTAGCGCGCCAGACGAGGCTTGAGCATCGCGTCGACGACCGTTGTGGCGGTGCGCTCGAACTCGCGGTACTCCTGGGTGACGAGGTGCGAGAGGGTGTAGTCGACCTGGGGGTACTCGGCGGCGATGATCTCGCCGACGCGTGCCTCGTGTTGCGGGAACTGGTAGGCGTGCAGGAAGCAGACTGCGATCGACTCGACGTCCTTGGCGATCAGCCTCTCGACGGCCGCGCGTACGCCATCCTCGTCGAGCGGCGTCAGCACGCGGCCGTCGGCGTAGATTCGCTCGGCGACCTCCATCCGCAGCTGTCGCGGCACCAGCGGGGCAGGGCGTTCCCAGTGGAGCCGGTACATCGGCCAGGCCAGCCGCGCGATCTCGAGCTCGTCACGAAAGCCCTGCGTCGTGATCAGGCCGGTGCGCGCGCCCTTTCGCTCGAGCACGGTGTTGATGCCGAGGGTCGTTCCGTGGAAGAAGCCGCCGACGGAGGCGACGTCGACGCCGGCCTTGTCGATCGCGTTGAAGACGCCGTCGCTTGGCTCGGCCGGCGTGGTGGGCGACTTCGCGTATGCGACGTCGCCGCTCGCCTGGTCGAGGACGACGATGTCCGTGAACGTCCCGCCGACGTCAACGGCGAAGATCTCAGACATGCGCGCTCAAGTCCGGCGTCCGGCAGGTCAAGACCAGAGCCCGCGGGCGTCAGTCTCCGTCTGGCGGTGAGGCCGTTGCTGGTGCAGGCGGATCAGCCGGCCGTCGCATCGTCTGCGCCTTCTTGAAGGGCCAGTAGATCTCGCGCCCTCCGGTGATTCCCTTCGGTCGAAGAATCAGCGTGAGGAGCAGAATCAATGCGAGCGCAATCTCGCTGATGTTCTTTTCGCCGGTGGCTTTCTCGACCTCGCGAAGCGCTTCGTCGACGCCCGAGATGAAAATTGCTCCGACGACTGCCCCGGACATGCTCGTGATGCCGCCGATCACGAGCATGGCGATCGTGACGAAGGTCGTGCCGCCGGCGCTTCTCGGCCCGAGGAAGAACTGGCTGGGGTCGATGGTCCCGATGAAACCGGCCAGCATCGCGCCCGAGATGCCGACGATCGCGGCCGAGATCACCCAGGCGATCGTGCGCTCCCTCACGACGTTGATGCCGAGCGAGCGCGCGGCCAGCTGGTCCTCGCGCGTGCCCTGCAGTCGCAAACCGAATCTCGATTGCTTGTAGACGAAGACGATTAACATCATGATCAGCGCGATGACGAGCGCGAAGATCAGATCGGTCTCGCCGCGGATCCCCGCGAACGCGGTGTTGCCGCCGGTGAGCGACTGCCACTGCGAGATAATCACGCCTACCGCGAAGAGCATGGCGAGGGTGGCGATGCCCGCGGCGAGCCCGTTCAGGCGCATCAGGGGTAACGCGACGATCGCCGCGAAGACCGCGGGCACGAGCGCAGCCAGGGCGACCGCCTGCCAGGTGTCGATGTTCGCGTTGCGCAGGAAGCCCGGGGCCTCGGGAAGCGCGGTGTTCTTGAACTGAAGCCGCGCGGTCATGAAGGCGAACGTGTAGGCGCCGAGAGCCATGAACGTCGCGTGTCCGAACGACAGGACGCCCGAGTTGCCCACGAATACGAACAGGCCGAGGACGAACACCATGTTCACGAGCATGAACGTCGCTCTGCGCTCGAGCACGTCGTCGCCCGCCAGCGCGGCGAGCGAGATGGCGGCGGTGATTGCGGCCGGCGCAAGCAGGGGCCACAACCGAGCCATGAGGGTGCCGGAGCGGACCCCGAGCGTCCTGTCGACCGACGGCGACGCCGCCATTACACGCGCTCTCTCACGGTGCGACCTGCCACGATCCCGCCCGGTCTGAAGACGAGTACGAGGATGACGGCGAGGAAGACGAACGCGTCACGGAACCGCTCCATGTCGTACGTCGAGAGTCCCTGCTCGAGCCCAACGACCAAGCCGCCCAGCACGAAGCCGCCAACGACCGCCCCGACGAGGCTCGTCATTCCTCCGATCACGACCGCCACGAGGCCGAAGATCAGCGGGAACAGGCCCATCCCGGGTACGGCGCCGCCCGTGTTGGCGACCGTGATCAGCGCGACGGCGCCCGCGAGGATGCCGGCGATGAAGAACGCCGTCGCGATCACCCTGTTCGCGGCCACGCCCAGCAGCTGCGACATGCTGAAGTCCTCCGAGGCCGCTCGCATCTGAATGCCGATCGATGTCTTCTTGAGAAAGAGGGTCACCATGAGAAGCAAGAACGCCGCGGTGCCCAGCGTGATCACGTCGATCTTGCGGATCCGTATGTCGGCCGCGGTCCATTGTTCAAGCGTGACGCCCGAGACCTGCACGGCCTCTGCCATGGCTCCCCAGACCACGAGCGTGATGTTCACCAGTAAGACGCTAACCGCGAATGAGGTCACGAGCATGGTCGTAGGTTCTGCTTTGCGCACCGGGCGGAACGCGAGGCGTTCCTGGGCGAGCGCGAAGATCACCGCCACGCCGAGCGTCCAGAGGATCAAAAGCGCCCACCATGACGAGGCGGGCAGGAACCACCTCGTGAAGACCAGCATTGCGTAGCCGCCAGCCATGATCAGCTCGCCGTAGGCGAAGTTGACCAGCCCCATGATCCCGAACAGGAGTGCGACGCCAAGCCCGACGAGGGCGAAGAAGCTGCCCTGCGCGGCGGCGTTGATGGCGGTCTGTGCTACTTCAGAAGGATCCATGGCGTCGGGGGTAGGCGGCGATCCTAGAACAAACGAGCTCGTCTACACGAACCCGAGGAACGCTCGCTCGAAGTCTGGGTTGGCGGCCAGCTCAGCCGGGGTCCCGGCGAGCTCGATGTTTCCGGTCCGCAGGACGTACACCCGGTCGGCAAGCTCGAGCGTCCGCTCGGCGTGCTGCTCGACCAGGAGGATCGTGACCCCTGACGCGCGGAGTTGCTCGAAGGTCTCGAACACCCGATCGATGACGATCGGGGCCAGCCCGAGCGAAGGCTCGTCGAGCATGAGCAAGCGCGGCTTCGCCAGTAGCGCGCGGCCGATGGCGAGCATCTGCTGCTCGCCGCCCGAGAGCTTTCCCGCCGGTGTTCTGAGGTACTCCTTCAAAATGGGGAACAGCTCGAACACGCGGTCCTTGTCCTGTTCGACTTGGTCGTCCTTGCGCGTGGTCGTGCCGAGCTCGAGGTTCTCTCCGACCGTCAGGCGGTGGAAGATGTGCCGCCCTTCAGGCACGAGCGAGATGCCGCGCTCGACCACTTTCTCGGGGCGCGCGCCGACCACGGTTGCGCCCTCGAAGCGGATGTCGCCGTTGGCGACGGGGATGGCCGCCGCGGCCGACATGAGCATCGTCGACTTCCCGGCGCCGTTGGGGCCGATGACACCGACGATTTCGCCCTCGTTGACCTCGAGCGAGATGCCGCGCAGAGCGAGGATGCTGCCGTAACGGACCTCCAGGTTGTCGATCTGGAGCATTAGCCCGTCTCCGGAGCGTCAACCTGTCCGTTGCTCGAACGCTTGGCCTTCTTGCCGAGGTAGGCCTCTATCACGGCCTCGTCGGCCTGGATCTCTGCCGGCGTACCGTGGCTAATCGTCTTGCCGTAGTCGATCACCTGGATCCGCTCGCAGAGCCGGAAGATCAGCCGCATGTCGTGCTCGATCACCAGGATGCCGCAGCCAAAATCGTCTCGTATCTCGCCGATCGCGAGGATCAGCTCGTCGCTCTCGACCTCGTTCATCCCGGCCGCGGGCTCGTCGAGGAGCAGAAAGGTTGGGCGCGTCGAGAGCGCTCGGAGGAAGCCGAGCTTTCGCTCGTCACCGTACGGGAGCGCCGCTGCGTTCTGGTGTGCCTTGTCGGCAATCCCCATGCGGTCGAGCAGCTCCCAGCCTTGCCGCCTGGCCTCTTTGCGCGGCATGCCCACGCCGAGCGCACCCATCTCCACGTTCTCCAGCGCCGTCAGCTCGCTAAAGAGCCTGACAGCCTGGAATGTCCTCGCCATCCCCATCGGGCCGAGCGTGTTCGGTGCAAAGCCGGTGACGTCGAGCTCATCGAGAAACACCTGTCCGGCCGTGGGACACTCGTAGCCCGTCAGCGCGTTGACGAGTGTCGTCTTCCCGGCGCCGTTCGGTCCGATCAGGCCGAGAAGCTCGCCCCGTCGCAGGGTGAGGTCGACGCCGTCGACCGCCTTCACGCCCTCGAAGTGGACGGCCACGCCGACGGAGCGGAGCTCGCTTGCCGCGAGCTCCGCTCCGTTCGTTTCCGTCCGCTTCAGCAGTCGCTTCAGCACGTCCACGGCGTGGTGGTTCTAGGTTGCGATCTCCGTCCGGCCGACTAGCCCGCCAGTGAGATCTCCACGAGGCGTGAGTAGTCCTCCTCGGGTTTGGGCTGCTGGATCTTGTACCACGACGCCACGCCGTCATTGACCTGCATGATCGTCAGCGGGTACGTGAACGTGTGGTTGTAGTCCGGGTGGAACTCGTGCGTTGACACGATGCCCTCCGTCGGGAAGTCGCGTATCGCCTGGGCGATCGCGGCGCCGTCGGTCGGGTCACCAGCGTTCTCGATGGCCTGCGCGATGACCTGGATGGTCTCGTAGCCCATGAACTGGTAGCCCTGGTCATTCCGCTCGCCGTACACCTCTTCGTAGCGGGCGGTGAGAGCGTTGATGTCGTCACGCGGATCGTCGCCGGTCCACGACACATACGTCGACATCCACGTGTTATCGAGCGGCTCGCCGATCTGATCGACCCAGAAGTCGCCGGCGAAGCCGAGGTTCAGGAACAGCTCGGTCTCGACCCCGGCTGCGCGGAGCTGCCGGATCGCCGTGGCGCCACCCGCTCCGTAGCTGCACATGACGATGACGTCAGGCTCTGCGTCGAGGTTCTGGTAGCGGCTGATCGCCCCCTGGAGCTGGACGTCGGTCTGCTCGAACGTCTCCTCGCCGGCGATCGTGCCGCCGAGCTCCTGGAAGCGCGCCTCATAGGCAGCGCAGTAGCTCGTGTCGTAGTCGAGGCTCGTGTCGTTGAGCAGGAAGACGCTCTGCCAGCCCCGGTCCTCGACCCCGAACTCGGCCGCGACCGAAGCCTCGTTGGGCGTAGCGATACCGTTCGAGAACGACAGCTCCGAGAGCCCGTTGGCTCCGAAGTTCGGCGCGCCGGCACACCACGAGATCGTCGGGACGCCCCGGCCGGTGGCTTCTGTCGCCGCCGGAGCCGACCAGTCGAAGTCGCAGTTCGTGATCACGACTGCCGCGCCCTGATCGATCACGTCGATCGCTGCGGCGGCGCCGTTGGCGGCGAAGTCCGACTCGTCGTCGGAGGTCACCAGCTCGAGCGGTCGCCCGAGGACGCCGCCGGCCGCGTTGATGTCCTCGATGGCGAGCTGCGCCATCTCGCTCGGCTTGATACCCCACGGCACCGCAAAGCCGCTCGCCGCGATGGCGGCGCCGATCACGATCGGCTCACCTGATGCCTCGGCTGGCGGGTCAGCGGGTGCCGGCTCTGGGTCGGCGGGTGCCGGCTCTGGGTCGGCGGGTGCCGGCTCTGGGTCGGCGGGTGCCGGCTCTGGGTCGGCTGGCGCCGCAGGCGCCGGTTCCGGCGCGGCAGCGTCATCATCGCCACCGCAGGCGGCCACGATTAGACCGACCACCGCCAGTAGCGCAAACAGCAAAAGCAACCGGTTTCTCATACGTCCTCCTTCGAAACGTTCCGACACAAGGTCAGACGCCTGATCCCGCGACCAGTTAGTTGACAAGACGCGGATCATTACAGGTCGAGACCCAAATTGCACGGGAGATTCGGCCCTCCAGCCCGCGCTGTCTATGACAGGCTTGCTGCCATGGCACCTGAAGGCGGACTGATACCGGATGCAGCACGGGGCTCGGGCTGCTCACCGCCCGCGCGCTGGTCGAGCGTGGCCACACTGCGGTCGCGACGATGCGCGACCTGAACGGCAGGAACGCTGGCCATGCCGAGAGCCTGCAGACGTCGGTCTCGCAGGCGCCCGGTACGCTCCACCTCCTCGAGCTCGATGTGACCAGGGATGACTCGGTCGAAGCCGCGGTCGCCGCTGGGCTCGAGCTCGCCGGCCCCTACGACGCTCTCGTCAACAACGCCGGCTATGGCGGGGCTGGCTACCTCGAAGCGTTCACGACCGAGCAGCTCGCCCAGATGTTCGACGTCAACGTGATCGGCGTGCACCGCCTGAACCGGGCGGTTCTTCCAGGCATGCGCGCCCGCGGCACAGGAATCATCATCACGCTCGGGAGCACGATGGGCCGCACCGTTCTTCCCTACGCCGCGCCCTACACGGCGACGAAATACGCCCTCGAAGGGCTCGTCGAGAGCCTGTACTACGAGCTCAGGGAGACGGGCATTGACGTGAGCTTGCTCCAGCTCGGTGCTTTCGAGACCGCGTTTCACAGCAACATGCAGCAGCCTGCCGACTCCACCTGTATTAAGAGCTACGGCGCGCTATCCGAGCGCCCGCAGGAGTTCTGGACGAGCTACGGCGAGCAGATCGGCGATGCCGAGGCGCCCACCTCGCTTGTGACTGGCGCAATCGTCGAGCTGATCGAGGCGCCGCGTGGCTCGACCCCGCTTCGGGTCGTGATCGACCCGATCACCGACGGCGCCGGCGTGCCCGAGCTCAACGAACTGGGCGAGCGAATCCAGACCGAGCTTCTCGGGCAGGTCGGCGCGACGCACCTGATCGACTAGTCGAGCTCGGACGCGTCGAGCCCGTACGCGTCTAGCGCAACGTCGCGCGACACGTACCCGGCCGCGACATCGACGGCGACCTGCTCGCGGTCGCGCTCCTTCGGGTCGCCGAAGCCTCCGCCGCCACCCGTGCGGTGCGAAATGACGCTTCCCTCGGGCACGACGGCTCCGCCGACCTGAGGCCTGTTCGCCTCGTCCGGCGTGCCGAGGTTGAGCAGCAGCGAGTTGAGGGCTCCGTCGCCGGCCTCGAACAGGCCTGGCGGCTGGAACTTCGAGCGGCCGAGTGAGCCCGAGACGGTCGCGTTCTCGCTCAGCACGCGGTAGTCGATGCGGACGCCGAGCCCGCCGCGCTGTTTGCCTGCGCCGCCGGAGTCGTCGATCAACTCGTAGCGCTCGACGACGAGGGGGAACTTCGTCTCGGTCACCTCGACCGGGATGTTGTAGTTATCACCGTTGATCAGCGGACAGAGGCCGTTCATGCCGTCCTTGCTCTGGCGTGCGCCCCAGCCACCGGCGTAGGGCATGAAGTGGATGTAGGGCTCCCCGCTCTCGGGATCGTCGCCGGCGATCGCCATTGCCTGGACGCCGCCAAAGATGCCGCCTGCCACGCGGTCGGGAATCACGGGCGCCAGGGCGAAGAAGATCGCTTCCATGATCGAACGGCTGATGTTGTCGAACGTCGTGCCGGGCGCCGGGTATACGGCGTGCGTGACCGTCCCCGGCTCGGTTGTGATCGACATCGGGCGGTAGAAGCCCTGATTGGTGAAGAGGTTTGGGCCGAAGAGGCATTTGAACGCGACGCGGCAGGACGACTCGGTGACGACGCGGTAGGCGTTGCCGTTGGCACCCCAGCGCTGCGGCTCGGCCTCGGAGAAGTCGAAGCTAATGTCGCTTCCCGCGACCGTCACGTGCACGACGATCTTGACCGGATCGTCGCTGACGCCGTCCGAGTCGACCCAGTCGATGCCGGTGTAGGTGCCGTCGGGGACCTGCTCGACCTCGGCGCGTACCTTCGCCTCGACGTAGTCGAACATGCTGTCGACGCACGGGTCGATTTCCCCGGGCGTGTAGCGGGCGTAGAGTTCCTCGAGCCTGAGCTGGGCCGTGTGAGCGGCCGAGATCTGCGCCATGAAGTCGCCGTAGTTGTTCTCGCGCAGGCGCGTGTTGGCGAGGATCATCTCGAGCAGCTCCTCGTTGACCACCCCCTCGCGATAGAGACGCAGCGCGGGAACCGTCACACCCTCCTGGTACGTGTTCGCCGCATCGGGCGACCAGCTACCGGGATCCTTCGCGCCGATGTCCGTCCAATGCGCCTTGTTGGCGCTGAACAGAACCGGCTCGTCGCCGACGAAGAACGGTCGGAGCACGTTGATGTCGTTCTTGTGCGTGCCGTTGGCCGTGTGCGGATCGTTCGAGATGTAGACGTCGCCGGGGCGCATCGTCTCGAGCGGGTAGCGCTCGAGCACGGGTGGTAGGAGCTGCTGCATGGCGCCCAGGAAGACGGGAATCCCTTCGGCCTGGGCAACCACGTCGCCGTTGGGTCTGAGCAGCACGCTCGAGAAGTCCTTGACCTCGAAGATGATCGGCGAGTAGGCGGCGCGCTCGATCGTGACGGACATCTCGCGGACGATCGAGATCAGCCGGTTCTGGATCACCTCACGCGTCACCGGGTCGACCTGCGCCCCGGTCTGGGCGACCCGTGGTCTGGCGCCGTTGTCAGCCATCGCGCGTTGCCTCCTCGCTCTGTGGCGGGCAGCTGATCTGCAGTGCTCCTTCACCGGGCGCCGTCAGCGCGAAGCCGGGCGGCAGGTACGTCGTCGAGCCCCGCTCCTCGACGACCGCCGGGCCTTCCAACGATGCGCCTGCGGCCAGCGCGTCTCGGTTGTAGATTGGGCAGGAGCGGAACTCGCCATCCAGGTAGAGCTGCCGCTCCTCCTTAGGCGTCGCGTCGTGCGCTGCGCCCGCGTCGTGTGCGGCCGGCACGGGCCGGCCGATCCGCCCGATCACCGAGACCTGGATGCGTACGAGCTCGACGGGCGTGTCGTCGCGGCGGAAACCGTAGAGGCGGTCGTGCTTCTCGTGGAAGCCGGCCCGGGCCACGGCGAGCGCGTCGTCTGTCGTGCCACGCGCGGGCAGCTCGACCGACAGCGGATGGTCCTGGCCCGCGTAGCGGAGTTCCGCGCCGCGGATCGCCTCGATCTGCGCGTAGGCGGCGTGCTCGGCCTCGATCTGGGCGCGGCCAGCCTCCTCGAGCTCGACGAACGCCTCCTCGAGCTCCGACGGCGCGAGCGTCAGGCCAACGTCGACAAGCATCCGCTCGTAGTCGTGACGTGCGTCTGCGGTCAGGATCCCGTAGGCCGAGAACACGCCGGGCTCACCGGGAACAGCCACCTCACCGACGCCGAGCGAGGCGGCGAGCTCGCAGGCGTGGAGCGGACCAGCACCGCCGAACGCGAGCAGCGCGAAATCGCGTGGGTCGTAGCCACGGCCGATCATCACTTCCCAGAGCAGCCGGCTCATGTTCGAGTTGATCACCGTGACGATGCCGTGTGCCGCCTCTTCGCAGCTCATGCCGTAGGGCTCGGCCACGCTGCGCTGCACGGCCGCGCGGGCGGCCTCGACGTCGAGCTCGAGCTCGCCGCCGAGGAAGTACGTCGGGTTGATCCGACCGAGCACGAGATTCGCGTCGGTCACTGTTGCGTCGGTGCCGCCGTGCCCGTAGCAGGCGGGGCCTGGGCGCGCGCCGGCGCTCTCGGGGCCGACGGTCAGGCCGCCGAACTCGTCGACGCGGGCGATCGACCCGCCGCCGGCTCCGATCGACTCGATGTCGATCATCGGCACCATGACCGGCCACGAGCCGATGTGACCGACCGAGCGAGTGACCGGCTCGCCCCGGTCGATGATCGCGACGTCAGCGCTCGTCCCGCCGATGTCGAGCGTGACGTAGCTGCGGCGCTCCTTCACCGAGCGCGCGAGCTCGGTCGCGCCGACGACGCCGCCGACGGGCCCAGACATCAGCGTCGCGACGGGTCGGTGGCGGGCGTCCTCGGCCGACATGACGCCGCCGTTCGACTGCATGATCAGGACCCGGCCCGCGAAGTCCTGCTCGGCCAGCGAGGCCTCGAGCCGCTCGAGGTACGTCGACACGATCGGTTTGGTAGCAGCGTTCGACACGGTCGTCGACGTGCGCTCGAACTCGCGCCAGACGCGGCTGACATCGGAGGAGAGTGAGACATTGACGCCGGGCATCTCCTCGCGAAGGACGGTGGCAACCTTCTCTTCGTGCTCAGCCGACGCGTACGCGTGTAGCAGGCACACCGCGACGGTCGCGATGCCCGCTTCGGCGAACTCGCCTGCGATTGCACGCACCTCACCCTCGTCGAGCGCGTTGACCGTCGCGCCGCGGTAGTCCATGCGCGCGCTGATCTCCCGCCGCCACTGGCGAGAAACCAGGGGAACCGGCTTCTCTTGCTGGAGGTCGTACATGTTCGCGCGATTCGTGCGCATGATCTCGAGCACGTCGCGAAAGCCGGCCGTCGTGATCAGACCGACCTCGGGGGTCTTCCGCTCGAGCAGCGCGTTCAGCGCGATGGTCGTTCCGTGGACGAAGGCGTCGAGCGCCGACGGCGTCGCCCCGACCTTCGCGAGCCCGTCGAGGATGCCGACCGTGATGTCCTCGGGTGTCGTCGGCACCTTGAGCGTCGACACGGCTCCCTCGACGTCGCCGAACACGACATCGGTGAACGTTCCGCCGATGTCGATCGCGAGGCGCTCGCCGCGCTCGCTCACGGAGTGCTCCGGCCGGCGCGACTCACAGGCCGGCCCAGCGCTCGATCACGCCCTCGGCGTGCAGGCCGAGCAGGTCGAGCACTTTGACGATCGTGTGGTCGACGATGTCGTCGATCGTCTGCGGGCGGTGGTAGAAGGCGGGGGAGGGGGGAACAACGATGGCGCCCGCCTCGGTCGCCTGCGTCATCAGGCGCAGATGGCCGAGATGCAGCGGCGTCTCGCGGACGACCAGGACGAGCCGCCGGCGCTCCTTCAGGCAAACGTCGGCCGCCCTGCTGATCAGCGAGTCGTTGTAGCTGTTGGCAATAGCGCTCAGGGTCTTGATCGAGCAGGGGGCGACGACCATGCCGCCCGTGACGTAGGTGCCGCTCGCGATCGTCGCTCCGATGTTGCCCTCATCGTGCAGGACCGAGCCGAGCGCCTCGATCTCCTCGGGCGGGCGGCCGAGCTCGTAGTCGATCGTCAGTCGTGCGGCTTTCGTCAAGATCAAGTGCCTCTCGATCTCGGGAAAATGCTGCGCGAGCAGCTCGAGCAGGCGGACGCCGTAGATGGGGCCTGTCGATCCCGAGATCCCGATGATCAGTCGCTCGGCCATCGGCTAGCGCGACGGGCGCGGGTCGGGGGAGAGGCCAAGCCCGTCGAGCCACCCGCGGGTCGTGCCGAGCACGACGCGCGGTGCCGCGCGGAGCTCCTCGGCGCTCGCCGAGCCGGTCAGGAACATGCCCGTCGCAAGTTCTGTCAGATAGGTCTCGATCACTGCGGCCAGTGCCTTCTCGCCCTTGATCGCAGCCTGGAGCATAGGGCGGGCGACGCCGACCAGCGTCGCACCAAGCGCGAGAGCCTTGGCGGCGTCGAGCCCGCTTCGAACGCCGCCGGTGGCGATGATCGGGAGCTCGGCTTCGGTGGCGGCGGCGACCACCGACACGGGCGTCGGCAGACCCCAGTCTCGGTAGAGCTCGCCAAGGTGCGCCCGAAGCTCATCTCCCTGGGCGGCGGCACGCTGACCCTCGACCGCCGCGAAGCTCGTGCCGCCCTTGCCGCCCACGTCGAGTGCCGCGACCCCAGCGCCCACAAGCTGCTCGGCCGCCTCGCGAGAGAGGCCGGCCCCGGTCTCCTTGCCGATCACGGGTGTACGTCCAGCCAGGTTCGCCGTCAGCTCGGTCAGCGCGGGCAGGCAGCCCTTGGCGGTTCGGTTTCCCTCCGGTTGCACGGTCTCCTCGAGCCAGTTGAGATGGACGGCCAGCGCGTCGGCCTCGATCATCGCGATCAGCTCGTCGACGTCCTCCGCGCTGACCGGTGGTTCGTCGCCCTGCTGAACGAGCTGTGGCGCGCCGATGTTGGCGATCAGGAAAGCGCCAGGCGCCTCACGCCGGGCGACCGCATAGGTGTCGGCGAGCTCGGGCGCGCGCAGCGCGGCTCGTTGGCTGCCGACGCCCATCGCGAGCCCGTAGCGCTCGGCGGCGCGAGCGAGCGTGACGTTGATCTCGACTGCTTCAGCGTGTCCGCCGGTCATTGCCGAGAGCACGATCGGCGCACTCAGCGTGCGTCCGAGGAACTGGGTCGACAGGTTGATGGCGTCGAGGTCGACCTCCGGGAGCGCCTGGTGGACGAGCTCGATGTCGCTCCAGCCCGCAGGCGTCCGCGCCTCGACGTCGCCCCGCGCGTACAGGAGGTGTTCCTCTTTGCGGGCCTCGATCGCTGCAGCGAGCTTGTCGCGGCTCATCAGACCGCGCCTAACCGCTCGGGATGCGCTCGAGGATCGGGCGCGCGTTCGGGTGCGTGAGTACCTCGAGGGCGTTTCGCCAGTAGATCTTCTCCTGCGTGTCGGCCGGGAAATCGAGTTTGGCGAAGTCGTTGACCCAGCGCTCGGGGCTGATTGCGGGGAAGTCGCTTCCGAACAGGCGTTTGTCCTGCAGCAGGCTGCGGGCGTAGTGGACGAGGTTGGGCGGGAAGTACTTCGGCGACCAGCCGGAGAGGTCGATGAACACGTTCGTCTTGTGGACGGCCATCGAGAGCGCCACGTCCTGCCAGGGGAACGAGGGATGCGCGAGCACGACTGTGAGCTCGGGGAAGTCGGCGGCGACGTCGTCGAGGTAGGGAATCGGGTGCCCGTACTTGAGCTTCGCGCCCGCGCCGCCGGGCGTTCCGGCGCCCCAGCCAGTCTGGCCCGTGTGGAAGAGCGCCGGGATCCCGAGCTCGACGCACTTCTCCCAGAGTGGGTAGTAGCGATGCTCGTTCGCGGCGAAGCCCTGCGCGATCGGATGCAGCTTCAGGCCGCATAGCCCGAGCTCGCCGATTGCCCGCTCGAGCTCGTTGACGGCCGCGACGCCCTTGGCCGGGTCGACGCTTGCGAACCCCGCGAACGTGTCGGGGAACTGGCGCACCATGTCGGCGACCGAGTCGTTGGTGTTGCCGCGCCGACCCGTGGCGGTCTCCACATCGAGCGCGAGCAGGACGGCGACCATGTCGAGCTCGCGATAGCGCTCGGCCAGCTCCTCGAGCGCGAGCTTCGGGACGTCAGTGCCGAAGTGGCGGTAGAAGTGCTCGGCGAGCTCGCGCCCGAACAGTTCCTCCTGCGATTGCGCATCGGCCGGGTGGACGTGGATGTCGATCGCTTTGAGCGTCATGTCGTCTAAAGCCCGATCTTCGCGAGCTTCTCCTTCACTATGTCCACCAGGTCGGGCTTCGCGTCGGCCACCAGCGGGTAGTCGTCGAAGCGCTCGGGCACCTTGATCGTCGCGTCGATCCCGAGCTGCTCCGACACCGGTGTGTTCCCCTGCGGCCCGCGTGGCGCCGAGGGATCGAGCAGCGCGGCCCCCTTGGGGTTCGGGATCGTGTCGGTGATGGGCTGCACGCGTGTCGACAGCGCCCACATGACCTGATCCATGTCGAACGGGTCGACGTCCGGGCCGACGACGATCACCTACTTGGCCTGGCGCGCCCAGCGGCTGGTCGAGCCCCAGATGGCGTGGATGACGAAGCGCCCGTACTCGTAGGCCGGTTTGTCGGCACCGTCGACCGAGAGCTGGACGACGTAGATGTTCCCCCAGCCGACCGGGTGAATCGCGAGGTCCTGCACGTGCGGGAAGCGGGTGGCGATCTCGCCCATGATCTCCGACGTGATCTGCGCCTCGGCGATGTAGGCGTGATCGAAGGGCGGCATCATCTCGTAGGTGCACCAGAGCATCGGGTCCTTGCGTCGCGTGATGCAGTTGACGCGCATCAGCGGCAGCGCGAACTCGGGGTCGTAGTAACCCAGGTAGTTGCCGTGCGGGCCGTCGAGCTGCTCGCGGCCGGGCAGGATCTCTCCCTCGAGCACCCACTCGCAGGAGGCGGGCACCTCGAGGTCGACGGTCTCGCACTTGACCATCTCGACGGCCGCCCCGCGCAGCGCGCCGGCGAAGGCAGCCTCGTAGCGGCCGGTCGGAATCGTCGTTCCGGCCGCGATCGAGAGGGCCGGGTCGTTCTGGAAGGCGATCGCGACCTCGAGAGGCTCGTCGCGCTGTACGGCCTTGTAGAAGTGGAGCCCGATGTCGGTGATCGGCGGGTTCCACCACACGTAGGCGGTCATGTGGCGCGCCTGAATCTCCTCGGGGTAGGGGTTGCCATCGGGGTCGAGGTCGAGGAGCCCGTAGCGGTACCAGCCCATGTTGTCGCCGCGATTCTCCGGGTCACGCGTGAAGGAGAGCCCGGTCGTGATGTAGACCTGCCGCTCGCCCTGGAACCAGACCTTGGGGAAGTCGCGGCGCAGGTCGATGTCGTCGCGTGGATGATGACTTCCTTGCAGGGCACGTCCTTGTGGTCGAGCACGACCGGCCAGGGCCAGGGCTCGTCGCCGCGGCTCGTGATGTTCTTCCAGCCCGCGGCCCGAGGCGTCGTCTCTCCGAGCGCGAGCGCCACGCGTTTCCTCGAGCCGAACAGGTTGATGATGACTGGAACATCCGGTGTGTTGTAGCTCTCGAGGTTGGTCAGGATCACGGCCGGTCCGTCGGTGTTCTGCAGGTGTCGCGTGAGGGCGTCGAGCTCGGTGTTTTCCCTGCTGACATCGAACGGGACGTCGATGGTGACGATCTCGTTGTGCTCCTCGAG